>JBCBZG010000020.1:0-86151 GCA_039815465.1 Pseudomonadota bacterium | reverse complement strand
GATGTTCTGTGCCGCCACCGCGTCCATCGTGTCCGGTGCACTGGCAGAGCGCATCAAACTGTGGCCTTTCCTGATCTTCTCCGCGATCCTGACCGGGTTCATCTACCCGCTGACGGCATCCTGGCAGTGGGGCGGCGGCTGGCTGTCTGAGGCAGGCTTCTCCGACTTCGCAGGCTCGACCGTTGTGCACGCATGTGGTGCCTCCGCAGCGCTGGCCGGTGCCATCGTGCTTGGCCCGCGTCTGGGCAAATACAAGGACGGCAAAGTGAACCCAATGCCCGGCTCGAACCTGGCCCTGGCAACGCTCGGCATGTTCATCCTTTGGCTCGGCTGGTTCGGCTTCAACGGCGGCTCGCAGCTTGCAATGGGCTCTGCCGGTGATATCGCTGACGTGTCGCGGATCTTCTCCAACACCAACATGGCAGCAGCCTCTGGCGCAGTCGCAGCCCTGATCCTGACCCAGGTGCTCTACGGCAAAGCGGACCTTACGATGGTGCTCAACGGCGCTCTCGCGGGCCTCGTGTCCATCACGGCTGAACCGCTCGCTCCGACGCTTTTCGGTGCGCTCTGGATCGGTGCCGTGGGTGGCGTGATCGTGGTGTTCACGGTGCCATTCCTCGACAAGATCAAGATCGACGATGTTGTCGGCGCGATCCCAGTCCACGGCTTTGCCGGCATCTGGGGCACCGTCGCCGTGATCTTCTACGGTGAGGCGTCCATCGGCACGCAGCTCCTCGGGGTCATCGCGATCTGTGGCGCAACCTTCATCCTGTCCCTGATCGTCTGGGTCATCCTCAAGATGATCGTCGGCATCCGCGTCTCCGAAGAGGCTGAGCTCATCGGGCTCGACAAAGCCGAACTCGGGATGGAAGCCTATCCGGACTTCTCAAAGGGCTAGTACCTCCTCCCTCTAGCTCTAAACTTGAGCCCCGGCGTGATGATCACGCCGGGGTTTTTTTGCGCTTCTGCGGGGGCGCAAAAGTTTTGTGAAAACTTTTCCATGCGCGGCGGTGGCCCGCTGCGCGGGCGGCCCAGAATAGCGCCTGGGGTAGGTTCCAGAAAAGACAGCACGGAACACCCCGGCGCACCCGGAACCTGCCCCAATCAACTTTCCAAATAATCGTTCCCTGGAAGGTCGCCGACGGCAAATCGCGCGCAGCGCGCCACCGAAGGTTCAAGCCAGCCTTGGCTGGCGCAGAAGGGAGGCGGGCGGGACCGCTCTCGGCCAAAGAGTGCACCATCAGGCCGCATGCGTCGGTTTGGACGCGCTCAGATCGGTTCGCCAGATCTTAGGAGCTAAATGGAGAAGAAATGTAAGACCAGTGACTGTTTGTCTCGTTCCGCTAGAGCGCAGGGATGTGATGCACAGACCCGCGACACCTCTCGAAAACGCGTCATGGCACGTGAACTCGGCTACCTTCGAGGTAGGGTCCACACATGGCCGACCTCGCCTCGCTCTTTTAATCAAGCGCCCGAAGCGGCGATCCCGACCCTAAACCCGCGTCAGGCGGAAGATCATGTAGTGGTTATAGGTGACAAACGCCTCAGACGTCCGCGTCCGCTGGTTCAGCCGCATGTCCAAGCGTGCCCGCGTCCGTGGAGTTGTAAAGGTCCGCCACAAGCGGGTCAGGATCCGGTGACGCCACGGTTGCTTTCCCGCCAGCTCCTGCGTCACGCGGGTCGCTGCAAAGCCAACGACATTAAAGAGCTCTTGCTCAATATCGACAGACGGCGCCACAGCCTCTGTGATTTCTTCTTCGAAGGCCACGGCGACAGGCAGCTCGGTGAGCATTTGCCGAAACCGCGTAAGCGCGTGTCCACCACCGACACGGGCCACGGACCGGTCCGCCACCGGTGCGTCACTGCGAAAACAGTCAGCGATGAGCACTTGGCCGTCCGGCTTCAACAGGTCCAAACACCGCGGCAACCCGCGCTCAAGCGGGATGTACTGGAAACTCTCAGAAAAGAGACAAAGGTCAAAATCCCCGGATCCGGCATAATCCTCGAACCCCATCTCATGGACCTGCGCTCCCGGCGCATTCACCCTGCACCGCTCCGCCAGAAGCGGGGACGGCACGATAATCTCCACCTCGTGGCCCAGGGCGAGCAACTTACCAGCGGTTACACCCGCGCCGCCGCCGATGTCGAGGATACGCAGCTTTCCCTCGGGCAACTGCTCAAAAAGCTTGGCGGTATAGGCCTCTTGCGCAGCGCCAAAATTGCCTGCGCTTACCGGCAGCCCCGGCCAGTAGCCGTAATGCAGGTTCTCAGCCCCGGTGAGCCAGGTCATAAACTTCAGCCCTGCATCGAGGCCGATTGCGCGCGTGTCGAGTTTTGCCATGGCGCGGGCTTTAGCCTGCCGCGCGGGCGGACGCAAAGGCCTCAACCACGCGGGCATAGATGTCACGCTTGAACGGCACGATGTTTGGCACCAAGTCCTCCACCGGTGACCACCGCCACGCGCTGAATTCGTGATCATGAGCTGTGATGTCGATCTGGCTGTCATCGCCAAGGAAGCGCATCAGGTAGTACTTTTGTTCCTGCCCGCGCCACTTGCCGCCCCAGAGCTTGGGCACCAGATCATGAGGGAGGTCATAGGCCATCCAACCCTCAGTCTCGGCCAGAATCTCCACCAAATTCGCGGTCACGCCGGTCTCTTCTTCCAGCTCCCGCAGTGCCGCGGCCTTGGGGTCCTCCCCCATGTCCACGCCCCCTTGCGGCATCTGCCAAGCTGGATTGCCCGGATTTGGACGGTCGCGCCGTGCACCAACGAAAACACGCCCCTGCTGGTTGAGGAGCATGATGCCTACGTTCTTTCGATAGGGCAGTTTTTCTATATCGGCAGGTGTCATGGGCGCCATATGCCCGATCTCGCGCCCAAACTCCACACCCCGCGCAGCCTGCCGGCGGAGCACCCGCCCGCCTCCCCGCCGCGCTATCGCTTGCGCCTTCGGTGGCGCGCTGCGCGCGGGGAAAGGTCGGTGCTAAAGCGGTCCGAGGGGCCAGCCCCTCGGGCTCCCCGAAGTATTTTCAGACATAAGAAAGACCACACCTCTTTCTTTCGTCCTCAAATACTTAATCTGCGGCATTACTCGCATCGAAGCGTCTGCCAAAACAGACAGCCAAACGCGCGCAGCGCGCCACCGAAAGTTCAAGCCAGCGCACGCTGGCGCAGAAGGGAGGTGGGCGGGCCCACCGCCAGCAAAAGGCGCGGCGGTGGGGTCATTTGCTATTGCTGTAGAGCGTTGAGGCCTTTGAGGATGTCGATGGCGTAGGCCAGTTGATAGTCTTCTTGCCGTAGCTCGGCAGTGGCTTCGGCGATGGCGCGCTCTTCTTCGATCAGGCGAATTTCATCCTCGCTCAGGCTATCATTGTCGAGCGACCCGCGCAGCGTCGCCTCGGAGCGGCGGACGCGGTTATCCCCGTCCTCCTCCTCAGCTTCTACGCGGCGGGGTTGTTCGACGATGATGTCGGGGGAGATACCCAGCGATTGGATAGAGCGGCCCGATGGCGTGTAGTACCGCGCCGTCGTAAGGCGCATCGCGCCGGCGCCGCGCAGCGGCATGATCGACTGCACCGACCCTTTGCCAAAGCTCTTTTCACCCACGATGATCGCGCGCTTATGGTCTTGGAGCGCGCCTGCGACGATCTCTGATGCGGATGCCGAACCGCCATTGATCAGCACGACGATGGGCAGCCCATCGGCCAGATCATCCGGGTTCGCCTGGAACCGGTCGGCATTCGCCTCCTCCCGACCACGCGTGCTGACAATTTCGCCTTTGGTCAGGAACGCATCCGACACCTGGACCGCCGCGGTGAGCAGCCCGCCCGGGTTGTTGCGCAGGTCGATGACAACGCCTGACACGTTGTCCTTTCCGCCCGCTTCGGCGATCTGTTCGGCCAGGCCGTCGCGCAGATTGGGGTATGTCTGGTCATTGAAGGTCGAGACCCGCAGCACCACGGCGTCCCCTTCGGTCCGGGTGCGCACCGCGGTCAGCTTGATCGTGTCGCGGATGATGGAGACGTCAAACGGCTCCGTCTCGCCCTCCCGCAGGATTGTGATGATGATCTCTGACCCAACTGGACCCCGCATCAGTTCCACCGCCTCGTCGAGCGTCAGGCCAAGCAGCCCTTCGCCATCTACGTGGCTGATGAAATCGCCCGCCTCGACGCCGGCCAGGTCGGCGGGAGTGCCATCCATGGGCGCCACGACCTTTACGAGCCCGTCCTCCTGCGTGACCTCGATCCCGAGCCCGCCAAACTCCCCTCGGGTCTGTACGCGCATGTCAGCGGCGTCATCGGGCGACAGATACGACGAATGTGGATCAAGCGAGGTCAGCATCCCGTCAATCGCGGCCTCGATCAGCTCCTTCGAATCGACTTCTTCGACATATTGCGCACGGATGCGCTGAAAGATGTCGCCAAAGAGATCGAGCTGCTCATACACGCTTTCCTGCTCGCTGGCCTGCTGCGCCAGGAGCGGCCCGGCGAGCTGCGTCGTCGTCACGGCGCCTGCGAAAACGCCGATCCCCGCTGCAAGGATGAAACTCCGCATATTCACTTCCTCTCCATGGCGAACCACCCCTCGGGGTTCACATTGCTGCCTTCGTATCGAACTTCAATATAGAGCGCTTCTGAACGCCCGGTTGAAGCGGAATCTTGCGCCGCGCCCATGAGGCCGAGCGGCGCACGCGTCTGGACGACGTCGCCTGTGTCTACATAGACCGCCTGGAGGCCCGCGAGCACTAGGAGCAGCCCCCTTGCGGGCTCAAGGATGATCACGTTTCCGTAGTCGAGTAAGTCGCCGGTAAAGCGGACCGTGGCATCCGTGGGCGCCGTCACCAGCGCCGAAGGGCGGGTTGCAAGGATCAGTCCCGGCCGTTCGATGCCTGCCGCGTCTGGCTCCTGGAACCGGCGCAGCACTGTGCCAAAGACCGGCAGCGGCAGGGTACCCTGAAGGTCTGCTGCTCGGACTTCGACCGGGGCCACGTCGCCCGTCAAACTGCCGAGCCCGTCAGCAAAGCCTGTCAGCGTCTCAGACGCGCCGATCAGCACGGCGAGCTGCACTGGGTCTGCGGTGAACCGTTTGGGTAGGGGTCCCCGGTCCGCGATGGCCAGCGCGAGCGCTGCGCGAGCGTCTTGGAGCCCGGTCAGCCCCGCCCGAAGCTTTTCAGCGGCGTCTTGTTGCAGGATCCGCAGGGTGCTGACGTCCTCCAGATCGCGCCGCAGGACGTCAATTTCCCCCTGAAGCGCGGGTGTAACCTCCGCCAGCACCATGGCCGCCCGGGCCGCGCCCGTGGGTCCCTCGGGATGGAGCAGGATCTGAGGTGTGTCGCGCCTGCCTAGGTGCTGGAGCACACCGAGGAGGCCTGCCACTTCATCCTCCGTCGCGCCCAAGCGCCCAGCCAGCGCAGCCTCCTGCGCGGAGACGGTCCGTAAACCACTGCGCATCGCGGCAAGGCCAGTCTCAAAGGCGCTGATCGTCTCGGTCAGGGCGGCGACGCGGTCTCGACCCGACCCGGCCGCTTCGAGCGCGATAGTGGCGGTTTCAAGCTGGGCGATGGCCTGCCGCGCCTCGGCGGTGACATCGGCGCTGAGCTGGGGCGGCGCCAGCGCCATGAGCGCTGCCAGGAATATAGCGCGGCTCATCGTTAGCCTGCGATCAGGCTCTCGCCCGTCATCTCTGGCGGGATGGGCAGGCCCATGAGCGCGAGCACCGTAGGCGCCAGATCAGCAAGGCGCCCGCCGTCGCGCAGGGTCGCGCCCTCCGGCCCGCCAAAGAGGATCACAGGAACAGGATTGAGCGTATGGGCCGTGTGAGGCCCACCGGTCTCCGGGTCCGCCATCAGTTCGCAGTTTCCGTGATCGGCAGTGACGATCATGGCCCCGCCCTCCGCCTCTAGCGCCGCCACGACCTGCGCTAGACCCCGGTCGACGGCCTCACAAGCCTGGATCGCAGCGTCGAGATCGCCGGTATGGCCCACCATGTCGGGGTTCGCATAGTTGGTGACGATCAGGTCATAGCCCGCCTCGATGGCGGCCACGAACCGCTCTGTCACGGCGTCTGCCGACATCTCCGGCGCGAGATCGTAGGTGGCAACCTTGGGGGAGGGCGGCATGAACCTGTCCTCGCCCGCGTAGGGCACCTCCACCCCGCCATTGAGGAAAAAGGTGACGTGGGGGTATTTCTCCGTCTCGGCGAGGCGGAACTGGGAGCGGCCCTGCTTGGACACCCATTCGCCCAAGGTGTTGGCGATCACTCGCTTGGGGAAGGCGGTGGCAAGGTATTCGCTATGGGCATCGGAATACTCGACCATGCCGAGTTGCGCAGCCAGCAGCGGGCGGGGCCCCGTTTCGAAGGCCTCGAACTCGGGATCGCAGAGTGCTGCTAAAACTTCCCGAGCGCGGTCAGCGCGGAAGTTGAGGCAAAAGAGGCCATCGCCATCTGCCATCCCCTCGAACCCAGCGATCGCGGTGGGGAGGATAAACTCATCTGTTGTGCCCAGCTCATAGGATTGCGCCACGGCGTTTGCCGCCGTCGTGGCGGTTTCCCCGGCCCCGCTGGCCATGGTGGCAAAGGCCTGGCTCACCCGCTCCCACCGGGTGTCGCGGTCCATGGCGTAGTAGCGGCCAATCACGGTGACGATGCGGGCACCGTCGGGAAGATCGGCTTGGAGCGCGTCGATATAGCGGTCCGCGGTCTTCGGACCCACATCGCGACCATCGGTGATGGCGTGGACCGCAACGGGGCAGCCCATATCGGTCAAGAGCTGTGCTGCAGCGAGGATGTGGTTCAGGTGTCCGTGGACCCCGCCGTCCGAGACGACACCTATCAGATGCGCCGTGCCCCCGGTTTCCAACAGCGCCTCGCCGAAGGCGGCGATGGCTGGGTTGGCGAAAAAGCTCTGATCCTCAATGGCGAGGTCGATCTGGCCCAGATCCATGGCCACGACCCGGCCTGCGCCAATATTGGTGTGCCCGACCTCGGAGTTGCCCATCTGCCCCGTGGGCAGCCCTGCATCCGGGCCATGAGTGACGAGATGAGCCGATGGGCACGAGGCGCGGAGCTTGTCGAATGTGGGGGTCTTGGCCAGCGCGGGCGCATTGGCCTGCGTTTCAGCCCGGTCACCCCAGCCGTCCAGGATACACAGAACAACGGGTTTTGAGTGCGTCATAGGCCTGCCTCACGGTGCTTTTAATCTGTGTACCAGACCAGGGTAGGAGGTCTACCGGCTGCGGGACGCGAAGTACCTCGTTCTCCGCCGGGGCCAAAAGTTTTTGGAAAACTTTTCCATGCGCGGCGGTGGCGCTGCGCGTTGCAGGGTCTTTGCTAGGAAAGCGCAGCGGTCATTGAGGAGTGGCTTAGGCGCTATGTCCTTGCCCCAATGGAACAAGAAATTTGCTACGGCGCGTTGTATCGAAATCTGGATACCAAATGCCCGGAGTTACTCGTCGCCTAAGGCTTAACCGACGCCTCCCCACACAACAGCAACTGCTGGCAGTTTGCCCCCATAACCCTCTGCGCCCCCAGACATCCCATCGATCGCAGTTGAAAGCGCGCGCAGCGCGCCACCGCCGCGCATGGAAGAGTTTTTCTAAAAATTTTCGCCCCGCGGAGAGGGTGGGGCGTCGCGGTGGCGGGCGGCGCGGGCGAGGGTGAGGATGTCGACTTGGGTGGCGCCGCCTGCCAGGGCGGCTTGGGCGGCAGCGGTGAGGGTTGCTCCGCTGGCCATGACGTCGTCGATGATCACCACCGGGCGGCCTTCCATCGCGTTGCGGCGCGGATTGGGGCGGATCGCATTTGCGAGAATACTGTAGCGCGCCTCCCGCCCCAGGCGGTCGAGGCTGCGGGTACTGACGGGGCGGGTCAGAGCCTCCACGTCCACCGCTGCACCGGTCGCCCGGCCGAGCGCGAGGGCAAGCAGCGCGGCTTGGTTGTAGCGGCGTTTGAGCAGGCGCAGCCAGTGGATCGGTACGGGCACGAGCAACGTCTCCGGACCGATCAGATCCGCGCCTGCCCGTGCCATCCACTGCGCGGCCACGGGCACCAGATCCTCGCGCCCGTTATGCTTGAGCGCCATGACCAGCCTACGCCCCTGCCCCGCATAACCCAACGCCGCGCGCCCGCGCGACCACGGGCGCAGGTTTGCCAAGCATTCGTCACACGTCGCGTCCCCGTCAGCAGTATCACCCAAGACAGGGGTCCCGCAGGACCCACAGCTGAGCCCGGTGACAAAAGGCGTGTCCCGCCAACAAGACGCGCAAAGGCCGCCATCATCCTCCACAAATTCCCCGCAGGAAACGCATTGCGACGGGTAGATCAGCGACAGAGCGGCGACCACGGGCGGTCCTCCATGTTTTGTTAACCTTAACCTCTCAATGGCGGTGCAAACGTTAAGAAAAGGTTTCGATCTGAGCGCTTTCGCTGCGCTGCGCGGTCGGCTAAGGTGCGCGCGTCTGATACCCGCGTGGTCTGGCCGCAGGAGCGGCGGATTGACGACCTCGACGCGACGGTTATGTCGTGGCCCACACCAGGGAGTGGACCCAGACCCATGTTTGACGCCAAAGCTCAAGACAGCGCTGCCAAGTGCCCGGTTCACGCGCCAGCGGATCACCCGCCGGTGAAGCCGGCCAAGGTCGGTATCTTGCTTGCCAATCTCGGGACACCGGACAATTACGACTACTGGTCCATGCGCCGGTACCTGGGTGAATTCCTAAGCGACCGCCGCGTGATTGATTACAGCCCGTGGATTTGGCAGCCGCTCTTGCAGCTCGTTATCCTATCCAAGCGGCCGTTTTCATCTGGTGAGGCTTATAAGAGCATCTGGAACGAAGAGGCGGGTGAAAGCCCGCTGATGACGATCACCAAGGCGCAGACGGCTAAGATCAAGCACGCCATGGAGCTGGAGCACGGGGCAGAGGTCCACGTTGATTTCTGCATGCGCTACGGCAACCCGTCCACGAAATCCAAGCTCCGCGAAATGGTGGAAGCCGGGTGTCAGAAGATCCTCTTTTTCCCGCTTTACCCGCATTACGCGGGCGCGACGTCGGCCACGGCCTGCGACCAGTTTTTCCGGGTTCTGATGGAGGAAAAGTGGCAGCCCATCGCGCGCGTGGTGGAGCCCTATTATGAGCAGCCCAAATACATCGACGCCTTGGCACAGTCGGTGGAGCGGGCCTATGCCAAGCTGGAAACGCGGCCTGACATCTTGGTCTGTTCTTACCACGGGGTGCCCAAACGGTACTTGTTAGAGGGCGATCCGTACCACTGCCAGTGTCAGAAAACGACGCGCCTGCTAAAAGAGCGGCTCGGCTGGGCAGATACGGAAATTGTGACGACCTTCCAAAGCCGCTTTGGACCTGAAGAGTGGCTAAAGCCCTACACGGTCGAGGAGGTGGCCCGGTTAGCTGAGGCGGGCAAGAAGCGGATCGCTGTGATCGCGCCTGCGTTCTCGGCGGACTGCATTGAGACGCTCGAAGAGATCAACGAAGAGATCTGCGAAAGCTTTGAAGAGGCGGGCGGTGAAGAGTTCACATACATTCCCTGCCTCAACGACGATGACGCCCATATCGAGGCGCTGTGCCATCTGATCAATGAGAATGTGAAGGGATGGCTCTAGGGGCGGTTCTGTAAGCCCACCGGCCGGTCCTAACTTCCTGAGTTTCAAAGTTATGCGCCGCACGGTTGGCGGCGATGCGGCCTGACTTTGCTGTCAGGCGCGTGCCTCACTATCGGTCAGATTGGCGTTCTCCTGGCGGGTATACCCACCAAATAGAAAAGGGCGGCCCCCTTCGGGACCGCCCTTTCTAACTATGATGCGCGGCGTTTAGGCTGCGGCAGCGATGAGTGCCAGAATGATCAGCGGGATGATCAGACCGTTGGACGAACCTGCTTCGTTCATCATTTCGGTCATTTCTTCCATCACTGGTTCTGCTTCCATCACAGGCTCGGACATGCCGCCTGCGGTTGCGAACGACGCGATACCTGTCAGGGCTGCGGCGAGAACGAGTTTTTTCATACTTTCCTCCAGTATTCAGAGCGCAAGCGTGTGTTGAGGGTGCCCGCGCGCAATTTAGACTACCTCGTGGCTTCCCGTAAAACGAAAAACTTAGCCAAATGCAAACACCTCGTAGCGTAACGGGGCTCAGCGTCGGCAAATTGTCGTCAAATTAGCAACACTTGGGCGCCATTATCGACGAGGCCGTAAAGCTCTTCGATGTGCTCGTTGTAGAGCCCGATGCAGCCATTGGACGAGCGGCGTCCGATTTTGCGTGTGTCGTGGGTGCCGTGGATGCGGTAATAGGTCCAGCTCAGGTAAAGCGCGTGAGTTCCCAACGGGTTATCGGGACCGGGGCCCACGAAGTCGGGCCATTCGGGATTGCGGATCTTCATCGCGGGCGTGGGCGCCCAGGATGGGCCTTCGACCTTGCGCGTCACACGGGTGCGGCCGCGGCGGGTCAGGTCCTCCGTCAGGGGTACGGACGTGGGGTAGAGCTTGTAGATCGACTGATCCTCGGACCAGTAGTGCAGCGCGCGGCTGTTGATGTCGACCAGGATCGCGCCGCCCTTTGTGTCATCGAAATAGGGCTCCCACTGGAGCGTGCGGAAGCTGGAAATATTGCGCCGCAGCGATGAGCTGAGCTCGCGCTCGAACTCGGTCGTATCACCGGGGATTGCGGTTTGGCCGAGAGCCGGGGCCGCCAGGAGCGCGGCGGAGCCCGCGATGAACCCGCGGCGTGCGAAGGTCTTTTTCGTCATGGTGTGCCTCGTTTTCTGCGTTTTCCTGATCGATAGTGCGGGAAAGACGCAGTCGCAATTCAAACGCGCGTTATGAGCGACGGTCTCGCGAATGTGGGTTTGATTAGCCGCAGTTGAGCCGTAGAACAGCCCAAAAGGGCAGGAGGCGCAGGCGTTTCATGATCAATCGCAGGTATTTCGTGTTGGGTCTGCCCGCGCTTTTGGCCGCTTGCGCGACGGGCAATGGGGGCGAGCCGGACCTGCCGCTGGGCCCCGACGGTCAGCCGCTGCGGCGGCTTTACCGTCTAACGCCGGAGCAGATAGGCGAGGTGCAGTTTCGGATGCTCGACGGTGTGAACGCACTTCGGGTGTCCCAAGGGCTCCAGGCGATGCAACTGAACGCCGCCCTCAACGCCGCCGCAGCCACCCATGCGCGGGACATGGCGATTCAGAACAGGCCCTGGCATTTCGGGTCGGACGGATCGTCGCCCATCGATCGGGTGCGGCGCGTGGGGTACCAAGGCACGCTGATCGGAGAGACGATCTCGGAGACCTTTGAATCAGAGCTTGAGACGCTCGCCGCGTGGCTTGAAAACCCCGACACGCGTGGCGTGATCATGGACCCGCGGGCCCGTGATCTGGGCTTTGCGTGGTTCCAGGAGGAGCTGGGCAAGATCTGGTGGACAATGGTTGTGGGCGCGCCGGGCGAGGGGCTCCCAATTGCGGAACCGCTGGTCGAGTCGTTTGATCCTGCCGCAATCACGGCGGCGATTGAGGCGGGTTAGAGCCTATACTCGTCAAACAGAGCGGTTTTCCGTTAAGCTGAAACGCCTCACGGGAGCCACATGCTGTGGCCAGGCGGGCATTGGTGTGCGAGGCAACGGTCAGGGTTCGATCTGGATCGGGGTGCCGACTTCGACCATGGCAAAGATCTCTTCCATCTCCTCATTCGTGACGGCGAGACAGCCCCAGGTCCAGTCCTCTTCCCCGACAAAGCGGCGCGGGGTGCCGTGGATAAAGATGTCGCCGCCAGGCGATTGGCCCAAGGCTTCGGCCTCCGCCCGGTCGCGGGCATTGGGGTAGGAGATGCCGAGCGACAGGTGGAACTGAGAGTTCGGGTTTTTGCGGTCGATGAGGTAGACGCCCTCCGGCGTTTTGCCGTCGCCTTCGACGAATTTATCGCCTTCGGGCGCGAAGCCGAGTTCGAAATCGTAGATGCGCAGGACCTCGTCATTGTGCATCAGCGCCATCTTGCGCCACTCTTTGAAGACCATGATGCGCGTGACCTCCGGGCCGTCATAGGCCGGGGGCTTGGGCGTGGTGCAACCGCTCAGCGCGAGAACCGCACCAAAGAGGAGGGTGAAGATAAGGGGGCGCATGCTCTGCCTCTGGTCTTTTTTCGACAGTGTATGCCATGCGCGCGGCTTGGGATAGTTCAAGAAACTGTGAGCTTGGGCGGCCTATCTCGTCCTTCAGCCTTTGAAATGCCTTCGGCGAAAGTATTTGGAGACGAAAGAAAGGGAAGGCGCGTTTCTTTTCTCCGAAAATACTTCGGGGTCGCCATTGATGCGCCATTGGTTCGAGCGCAAGGACATCGAGGGGCAGGCCCCTCACTGATCGCTATGGGGGCAGCTAGCGCTTGTCCAACCGCTCCTCGATCGACTTCAACCGCTTGAGCACCTCGTCCCGGTAGGCATCGGTGACCTCATTGGCCTCTGCAGAGTGGGCGTCTTGCATGGAGTTCACGATGAGACCCACGAGCAAGTTCACCACAGCGAATGTCGTCACCATGATGAAGGGGATAAAGAAGGCCCAAGCGAGCGGGTAAACCTCCAACACCGGGCGCACGATGCCCATGGACCAGCTTTCCAGCGTCATGATCTGAAAGAGCGAGTAGAGCGACCGCCCCAGCGTGCCGAACCATTCGTTGAACTGCGCGGCCTGTTCCGGCGTGCAGGCGGGGCAGCCTGCGCCAAAGAGCTTGGTCGCCATAACGGCCCCGATGTAAAACATCATGCCCATGAGCAGGAACACCGACCCCATGCCAGGAAGCGCAGACACGAAACCCTCAACCACGCGGCGGAGCTGGGGCGCGACGGAGATCAGCCGCAGCACCCGCAGGATACGCAGCGCGCGGAGCACGCTCAGCCCGCCTGACGACGGCAGGAGCGCGATGACGACCACCACAAAGTCAAAGACGTTCCAGCCATTGCGGAAAAAGCGTCCGCGATAGGCGATGAGTTTGAGCACGAGCTCTGCCACAAAGATGCCAAGGCAGACCCGGTCGAGCGCGATGATAAGCGGCCCGGCGACGGCCATGACGGTCTGCGACGTCTCCAACCCCAGTAGGATGGCGTTAAAGATGATGACGCCCATGATGACATTCGCCACCACGGGCCGTTCGATCCAGGTTTGGATGGACTGTTGCACCTGTCGCCCTCTCGTTTGCGCTGCGCCTCACTTGTGCGCGTGGCCCGCCGGGGTCAACTCCCGCCGCTACTCCGCAGCTTGGTCATAGCCCAAGAACCCGCCGGACTGCCTATTCCAATAGCGTGCGTATAGCCCGTTCAGGCTAAGGAGTTCGCGATGGGTGCCTTGTTCCACGATCTGCCCGGCGTCCATAACGACGATCCGGTCCATGTTTGCCAGCGTGGAGAGACGGTGCGCGATGGCGAGCACGGTTTTGCCCTCCATCACTTGGTCGAGCGCGTCCTGGATTTCCGCCTCGACTTCCGAATCAAGGGCGGAGGTCGCTTCGTCTAGGATCAGGATTGGTGCGTCTTTCAGGATTGCGCGGGCGAGCGCGATGCGTTGGCGTTGCCCGCCGGACAGCTTCACGCCTCGTTCGCCTAGATGCGCGTCGTATCCTGTGCGGTCCTTGGCGTCGCGCAGGTCCTGGATGAAATCGTGGGCGCTGGCCTTTTTGGAGGCCTCAAATACGTCGTCCTCCGTCGCGTTGGGGCGGCCGTAAAGGATGTTGTCCCGGGCGGAGCGATTGAACATAGCCGTGTCCTGCGTGACCATGGCAATCTGGCGGCGCAGGCTTTCCTGCGTGACGGCGCTGACATCTTGGCCATCGACCCGAACCTGGCCCTTTTCGGTGTCGTAGAGGCGGAGCAAGAGCGACACGAGGGTCGATTTCCCGGCCCCTGACGCGCCCACGACGCCCACTTTTTCGCCCGGTGCCACAGTGAGCGACAGACCCTTTACCCCGCCCGGGCCACCGTCATAGGTGAAGTGCAGGTCGTCAAAGTCGATCTGGCCTGCGCGCGGCTCGAACTCCGGCGCGTTTGGTTTGTCGGTCACGGTGTGGGGTGGTGTGAGGGTGCGAATACCGTCCTCGATTTCGCCGACATTGGCATAAAGCGCCATGAGCGCGAAGCTGACCCAGCCGGTCATCTGCGCAAGCCGGATAGAGATGACGCCGGAGGCCGCGATGTCACCCGCGGTGGCCGCGCCATTCGTCCAGAGGAGGACCGCAGACCCGATGAGCAAGACAGGCAGGACACCTGCAACCGACATGAGGCAGAGCCGGAAAAGGGCACTAATCTTGCCAAATTCGATCACAGCGCCGCGGAAACTGGCCATGGCGCCCAGTGCCTCGCGGTCCTCGTATTGGGAGTTGGCGAAGAGTTTGACCGTCTTGATATTGCCCACTGTGTCCACGATCTGGCCCGATACGTTCGCGCGCTTGGCGGCACGGTCCTTTGCCCGGGCGCGGATGCGGGGCATGAACCAAGCGATAAGCCTGAGGTAGCCGCCGAACCACACGATCAGGATCAGCGCCACGCGCCAGTCGATGGTCAAAAGCAGTACAATAGAGCCGATCACGCTGGCCGCGGCAAAGGCCACGACGTTGATAAGTTCCGAAAGCACATCAGTGACGGCGCGCGCCGTCTGCATCTGTTTTTGCGCGATGCGCCCGGCGAAATCGTCGTCAAAAAACTGCGTCGCGTGGCCCATGACCCAGCGGTGCAAGCGGGACTGCACCAGGATGTTGACATTGGGCTGCACCATGATCGCGTTGAGCGCCGCAGACGTGCCAAACACCAACGGGCGTACAAGGATAAAGAAGCCCAGGAACCCGACAAAAAGCAGTGTGTTCGTGTCGAACCAAGTCTCCGGGTCCGTTGTCGTGGAGTCTACCACGGCGCCCAGCACGATGGCCGACACGACCTCCAACCCGCCAGCGAGGGCGGAGGCCGCAAAGGCGATCCAGAACATAGGCCATGACCCGCGCAGACACCAGCGCATGAAGGCAATCAGGGTCTGAGGTGGCGGGCCGTCTGCGGGGGCAAAAGGAGCGATGCGATTGGCGAGGTAATCTATAAATTTGGTCATTCTGCGGCCTCCTCCGCGTCCGGATTGGTCAGGATGAACCCGCCGGACTGGCGCGCCCAGAACCCGGCATAGAGCCCGCCCTGCGCAAGGAGTGTGTCATGGGTGCCGTCCTCCACGATCTTACCGTCGTCGATGACGAGGATGCGGTCCATCTGCGCGATGGTGGACAGGCGGTGGGCGATGGCGATGACGGTCTTGCCGTCCATCATGCCCGTGAGCGTTTCCTGGATCGCCGCTTCGACCTCGGAGTCGAGTGCGGATGTCGCTTCGTCGAGCACGAGGATTGGTGCGTTCTTCAAGATCACGCGGGCGAGCGCGATGCGCTGGCGCTGGCCGCCGGATAACTTGACGCCACGCTCGCCCACATGAGCGTCGTAGCCTGTGCGGCCCTCAGGGTCCTCAAGGTCGGGGATGAAATCATCGGCGGCGGCTTGGGCGGCGGCGCGGCGCATGGCATCCTCCGACGCGGACGGATCGCCGTAGAGGATGTTGTCGCGGACGGAGCGGTGGAGCAGGGCTGAATCCTGCTGAACCATGCCGATCTGGCAGCGCAGGCTCGATTGCGTGACATGTGCGATGTCCTGCCCGTCGATCCTGATCTGGCCGGACTCCGCCTCGTAGAACCGCAGCAGCAGCTTCACCAGCGTCGATTTACCTGCGCCGGAGCGGCCCACGAGGCCGATCTTTTGCCCCGGTTCTATCGTGAGCGAAACCGAGTCTAACCCGCCCTTATCGCGGCCATAGTGGTGGCTCAGGTTGTCTAGCTCGATGCGGCCTTCGGTCAGCTCCAGATCCTTCGCACCGGGCGCATCCAGCAGGTCGATGGGTTGGGCAATCGTCTCCATCCCTTCACGGATGACGCCGATGTTTTGGAAGAAAGATGTAAGCGCCCACATGATCCAGCCGGTCATGGCGTTGAGCCGCAGCACAAGCGCGCTCGCCGCCGCGACGACGCCCAAAGTGGCACCGCCGGAGGTCCATAGCCACATGCCCCAACCCACGACGCTCACGATCAGGAGGCCGTTGAGCGCCGTCAGGAACAGGTCGAGCCACGTGTAAATCCGCATCTCCACCATGAAGGTCTGGCGGGCGTGTTCGATGGCCTCCTTCGCGTACTCTTCCTCCCGCTCGTGGTGGGCGAACATTTTGACGGAGTGGATATTGGTATAGCTGTCCACGACGCGGCCGGTGATGGCGCTGCGCGCGTCGGAGGCGCGTTGCGAGGCGGGGCTGATCCGCGTGATCGCCCAGCGCATGAGCCAGCCGTAGAGAAAGATCCAGACGAGCAGCGGCAGCATCAACCGCGGGTCGGCGGTGGACATGATAAGGACCGCCCCCACGAAGTACGCAAGCGAGTAGGCGATGGCGTCGAATATCTGGAACGTCGCTTCGCCCACAGCGGGCGGGGTCTGCATGATCCGGTTGGCAATGCGACCCGCGAAGTCATTTTCGAACCAACCGACGGATTGGCGCAACACATGGCGATGCGCGCGCCAGCGCACGACGGTGCCGACATTGGGCATTATGGAGTTATTCAGGAGCGCCGCGTCGGCCGCCTGCACCAGCGGGCGGAAGATCAAGATAAGCACCGCCACAGCAAGCATTTCGAGCCCGTGCAGGCCCCAAAACGCCTCCGGCCCCGCCTCGGCGAGTTTGTCGATCAGGTAGCCCATGTAAAAAATCAGCCAAAGCTCGATCCCCGCCACCACGACCGACAGGAGCGCGGTGATGGCAAACAGCTTCTCGAACCCGCGCAAATAGCTGCGGAGGAAGGGCCAAATACGGGTTGGCGGGCGATCCTCCGCCTCATAGGGCGCATAGGGATCGACGAGGCTTTCAAAGAAGCGAAACACGGGGGGACCTCTGGGGTTGAGGCCATACATAGGCCCAATCGCGCTACAGGAAAACCATCACCGCGGAGAATCCGAGTAGCAACGCCATTGTGCGCATAAACACACGAAAGGCGGTGGGGGTTTTGAGGAGGTAGGAAAGGAGCGATCCCGCGAAGCTCCAGAACAGGCAAACGCAGAGGTTGATGCCTGAGAACGCGGTGGCGAGTAGCCAGGCGGAGGTGAGCGCATCGGCCCCTTCGGTATAGGCCGTGGCGGCGACGGCGATCGCCCAGACCTTTGGGTTCACCCACTGGAACAGGACAGCCTCGATGAAGGTGAAGGGGCGGTCTCTTGTGTCGGTGCTCGCGCTGGCTTGGGCCATCCAGAGTTTCCACGCCATGTAGAGGATCCAGCTGGCAGCGATGAGCTGGAGCACGATGCGGATCGCGGGAAAGGCGGTGAGGAGCGCGCCAACACCGAACCCAGTGAGGCCCGCCGTGATGCCCACGCCGATGGCGACGCCCAGCACATGCGGGATCGAGCGGCGGAATCCGAAGCGCGCGCCAGAGGCCGTGAGCAGGATGACGTTCGGCCCGGGGGAGAAGAGGCCGAGGAAGACAAATATGTAGAGCGGGGCGATCATAGTTGGGCCAAAAGCTCCGCCTTGGTCGGCTCGAAATTCGCGTCGATCCAGGCACGTTCGAGCCGCTTTAGGGCCTGACCAATGGCGGGGCCGGTAAAGGTCTTTGGCAGGTCAGCAGCGCGGATGGGGAATGTGGCGTCCGCCCCACGTTTGAGCTGAGTTAGAGCCTGTTCTGGGTAAGGTTGTTCCAACGCCGCGGCTTGCAGCGCAAGGGCACGCGCGCCGGTGTCGTGACCCAAGCGGTAGCCCAGCACGCCGGGGGTGTCGGCGCTGCTCATGGCAGTTTGGTAATCGTTTAACGCGCGGCTTTGGGCGCGGCTGAGGCGCAGTGAGCTTGCATCGCCGTTCAGGCTCGATAGCCGCGCGATTGGGTCGATCTCGGAGATTGGGTCGAGGTGGAGATAGGGCCCAAGCATACGGGCACTTGCGCCCGGGAGGACTTGGGCAAGGACGCCGGACTGTTCCATTGCAGCCACTGCGCGGAGCGGGTCGGGCGCGGAAAGAAGCTTGAGCAGTTCCGTAGTGACGCGTTCGGCGGAAAGCGTCGTGATGCCATCGGCCAGTTCCGCGCAGGCGGCAAGGCCATCGGCGTCGAGCTCTGCACCGTACCACGCGAAAAAGCGGAAGAAGCGCAGGATGCGCAGATAGTCTTCGCGAATGCGGTCGTGAGGTGCACCAATAAAGCGGAAGCGCCGCTGGTCCAGGTCGGGGAGACCCCCAACAGGGTCGCGCACCGCCCCTGTTGGGTCGGCATAAAGCGCGTTGACGGTGAAATCGCGGCGGGCGGCGTCCTCCTCCAGCGTATCGGCAAAGGCTACGACGGCATGGCGGCCGTCAGTTTCGACGTCTTTGCGGAAGGTGGTGATTTCGAACGCGTGGCCGTCTGCGACGACGGTGATGGTACCATGGTCAATCCCCGTCGGAATGGCGCGAAAGCCTGCAGCCTTGGCCAAGGCGCGGACGCGATCGGGCCGGGCGTCGGTTGTGATGTCAAGGTCGCTGACGGGGGAACCAAGCAACGCGTTGCGCACGCAGCCGCCAACGAACCACGCTTGGTGCCCTGCCGCGGTTAACATCACGCAGACAGCCTGGGCGGGCTCTGACCGGAGCCAATCTCCTGTGACAACCGTCACTGCGCTACCCGGTCGGCCAGGCCCCGCAGCATCCGCGCGGTGGCGCCCCAGATGTAGTAGGGGCCAAAGGGCACCACGTAATAATGCCGCACGGCGCCTTGCCATATCCGGCCTTGGATCAGGAAGTTTTCCGGCTCTAGCACGTGGGACAGCGGCACGCGGAAGACTTCTGCCACTTCACCCTCGGAGGGGGTAAAGGGTTGCTCGCGGGTGAGCAGGGCAACCTCGGGGCTGACTTGAAACCCGGTAACGGTTTCATGGCTGGGAAGAGTGCCAATCGGCTCTACCCGTGCGGGATCGAGCCCGATTTCCTCCTGCGCTTCGCGGAGCGCGCAGGCCAGCAGGTCCGCGTCAGTGTCGTCTTGTTTGCCACCGGGGAACGCGATTTGGCCTGGGTGGTGCTTTAGCTGCGGCGAACGTTTGGTCAGCACGACCTCCGCCCCCGGTGTGATCAACAGCAGCACCGCAGCGGGACGCAGTCTGCGCCCGGGGGGCAGCTTAACGTCTGGGTTCAGGTCAAAATCCGACGATGGCGGCGCGGCTGTTTCCAGCGCGCGCCGCACATCTTGGATCAGGGTCTCACTCACTGCTGTCAGCCGCTTCGAAACCGACAGAGGCCGCATCGAGCCGGTAATGCGCGCCACAGAATTGGCAATCTGCGGTCACGGAGCCGTCGTCCAAAGTCATCGTTGCGATGTCCTTGGCCGAGTAGATCGACAGGCTTTGGCGCACGCGATCCTCCGAACAGGTGCAGCCGAACTGCACCGGCTGGGCGTCGTAGACGCGCGGCGCCTCCTCATGGAACAGCCGCGTGAGCAGCTCGGTCGGTTGCACCGAGGGGCCCACAAGCTCCAGCTCTTCTACCGTGTCGAGGAGGATATTGGCGCGGGACCAGTTCTCCTCCTCCTCACCGTCGAGGATATCGCCCGCTTCCAGCAGACCCTGCTCGCCCGAGGCGTCACTGGACGCAAAGGGCGATGCTTTGGGCATGTGCTGAAGCATCACGCCGCCAGCGCGCCACGATTCGGGCTGGCCCGGCTCCTGAGAGCGGCCATGGGTCAGCGCGAACCGCGTTGGCAGCTGCTCGGACTGCGCGAAATAGGTCTGTGCGCAGGCTGTGAGCGACCCGCCGGCGATGGGAGTGATACCCTGATAAGGTGTCGTCCCCTCGCCCTGGTCGATGAGCACGGCAAAGTAGCCCTTGCCGATCTGAGCAAAGGGGTCGCCGTCCGGCACAAGGCGCGCGTCGTCAAAGCTCGCATAGGCGCGGATGCGCGCGGGCTCCTCGTCGTCTGTGGGCGCGTAGTAGTCGGTCGCGATCAGCCGCGCAGGGCCGTCGCCGCGCACTTGAAGCGACAGCTTCCAGCGCAGCTTCATCGTTTGCCCGATGAGCGCGGTGAGCAGTGCCATTTCCGCCACCAAAGCTTCGATCACGGGCGGGTAGTCGTGCTGCGCCAGGACGCGGTCCAGCGTCCCGTCGAGCCGCGCGACGCGGCCACGGATGTCGGATCGGTCGAGCTGGAACGGCAATACGGTGTCGTCCCAGGCGATGCGGGAGCTCAGGGTCATGGTTAGCCTTTCCGGGAGGGACCGCGCCAGTCGCGGCTTTCCCATTCCAATTGGGATACCGCGCCCATATAGGGACGACAAGCTGAGTGCCAAGCGGGAGGCCGCTATGCGTAGATTTGGACGCCCGCCCGAGCCTGGGCGCAGATACAAGCTTCGCCCTGGGGCCTATGCGATCCTGGCGCAGGGCTCAGACATGCTTGTGACCCATCAGTTGCGCCCTTGGCCAGAATACCAGTTGCCCGGCGGCGGGGTCGATGCGGGCGAACAGCCCGTGCGTGCGTTGATGCGCGAATGTGTCGAAGAAACCGGCTGGTCCATCACCCGCCCGCGCCGGGTGGGGGCGTTTCGGCGGTTCACATACATGCCCGAATACGACCTTTGGGCCGAAAAGCTGTGCACCATCTACCTTGCGCGTCCGGCGCGGCGCTTGGGTCCGCCACTTGAGGACGGGCATACCGCCGTCTGGATGCCAGCGGCGGTCGCCGCAGAGCGGCTCGCCGTTGATGGCGACCGGCACTTTGTGCGTCAGGTCTTTGGACTCGGCTGAAATTCGATCGCGACGCCGCTGAGGTCATCCTCGAAATCGCGCTCGCCGATTTGCTTGTGCAGGTCCCAGACCAATGTTTCGAGCAGCGCCGTCCCGGTTTGATCGCGCGAAGCAGATAGAAGCTGCGCCAGGCCTTGTTCGCCCAGAAACGTGCCATCGGGCAGCGTCGCCTCGGTAAAGCCGTCCGACAGCAGGACCAGCCGGTCACCAGGGCTGAGCGACAGTTCGGTGTTTTCGTAATCGGCGCCAGGGATCAGGCCAACGGGAAGCCCACCCACCTGGATATAGTCGACCGAACCGTCGGCGCGCTGCCAAACCGGGTGCGGGTGGCCCGCCTGGGCCAGCACGACGCGCCCCGTGGCCGGGGTCAAGTAGCCCAGGAGCATGGTGAAGTAGTGATCGGTTTCCAGATCCTCCATCACCAACTCGTTGAGGTCGATCACAGCCTCCGCCGGGGAGCGCGGCGCCCAGCCATCGCCATCGCTGCAGATCGCAAGGTTTTGGCGCGGGTTCGTCGCGGATAGATATCCGGCGAGCCGCGCAGTCATCAGCGCCGACGACACCCCGTGCCCCGAGACATCAATGGCAAAAAAACCGGTGTGATCGGCGTTGATCGGGTAATGCCCCACCAGATCACCGCCCACGTGACCGCTGGAACGCAGGATGAACGACATCTGCGTGGCGCCAAGGTCAAGGTGGCGGTCGCGCATCAGACTTTGCTGGAGCTTGCGTGCCTCCATCAAGTCATTGTCGATGGAATCGAATCGTTCCTGCAAATCGCTGAGCTTGGCCACCACGCGGCGCAGCTTTTCCTCCCCCTCCGCAGTGCGGTGGCGGTGGCGGCGCACGAGCGCGACGGCTGCGTCGACGGTTTCGACAGATAGCCGCCCGGGCAGCGTGTGGTCGGCGCCGGCTTTCAATGCGTCCGTCTGGTCGGTTTGGGTCAAATCAAAAGGGGCCGCGTTGGCGAGCACAAAGGGCGTGTGCGGCAGCTTTTCATCAAGCAGCATGCGCAGGAACTTGGGGCCCAACACATCTAGGGCTTGCCAGTGAACAAGGATCAGATCGGGCGCGTAGCTTTGCGCCATCGCCAGGGCGTCTTGCGCCGTCCGCGCCAGGCGCGTGGTCACGCCGTGAGGCTGAAACAACGCCGCAAGCTTGCCCGCAGCGTCGCCGGGCTGCCCAACGAGCAACGCCCGCAGCTCCGCGGGTTTTGCGAAGCCCGCTGGTCGATATTTTGATGTTTCGCTCGCCACAGGACACCCATCTCCACTGCCGGGCAAACTGGACCAAGAGCTGTTAACAGGAGGTGAAGTTAGGGCAAAAAGTGGTGCTCAAGAGATGAGCGTTTCTTATCACTTAGACACCCAAAGCGACCGGTTCTGCTCTGGCGCTGGGCGCTTATGCCAGCCACGGGGACACCCTAGATCACGAAATTCGCGACTGTCTCATTGTCTGTTATATCCTCGAACGCAAAGCCGCCCGCATCCATGGCCGCGAAAAGCGTGTCGAAATTGGCCGGATCGCTGGTTTCGATCCCGATCAGGATCGAGCCAAAGTTGCGGGCCGATTTCTTGAGGTATTCAAACCGCGCCACGTCGTCGTCGGGCCCCAGCATACCGAGGAAGTCGCGCAGGGCGCCGGGGCGCTGAGGCAGGCGTAGGATGAAGTATTTCTTTACGCCTGCGTATTTCTGCGCGCGTTCCTTGACCTCGGGTAGGCGCTCAAAGTCAAAATTCCCGCCGGATGCGATGCAGACCACGGTCTTGCCCACAATGTCGTCCGCGATGTCTTTGAGTGCGTCGATGGCGAGCGCTCCCGCGGGTTCCAGCACGATGCCTTCGATATTGAGCATCTCTAGGATCGTGGTGCAGATGCGATCCTCGGGCGCGAGGATCACGTCACTGGCTGGGGTCGTGCCCAAGGCCGCAAATGTGCGTTCTCCGATCTTGGCCACGGCCGCGCCGTCGACGAATGTGTCCACTTGGCCGTCAATCTCTGCCGGGTGGCCGGCGGCCAGCGCGGCGGTCAGGCTGGGACCGCCCACAGGCTCCACGAAGACCAGCTTGGTCTTGAGGCCCAGCGCATCAACAAGCTTACGCGCCCCCGCCGACAATCCACCGCCGCCAACAGGCAACACGATGATGTCCGGCTCCTGGCCCAGTTGGTCGAGCAGTTCGAGCGTCACCGACGCCTGCCCTTCGATCACGTCGTGATCGTCAAAGGGCGACAGGAAGTGCCCGCCCTGTTCGGCGCAGAACGCTTGCGCCGCACGCAGGCAGTCATCGAAATAGTCGCCGATCAGGCGCACCTCCACCCACTCCTTCCCGAACATGCGGGTCTTTTCGACCTTTTGCGCGGGGGTGGTTATAGGCATGAAGATCACGCCCTTTTTCTTGAGGTTCTGGCAATTATAGGCCACGCCCTGGGCATGATTTCCCGCACTCGCACAAACAAAGAGCGACTGATCGGGGTTCGCCGCCACCGCTTTCGTCATCGCATTGAACGCGCCCCGCAACTTGTAGCTGCGCACGGGGCTCAAATCCTCGCGCTTGAGCCAAATCTCGGCCCCATACTTCGCGCTCAAGTGATCGTTCTTTTGAAGTGGGGTGGCTTCAAAAAGTTCTCTCATTCTGGCGGCCGCGCCGCGCACTTGGGATGCGAAATCTGTCATGGCGGCTTCCCTGCCTTACGGGCCTCGCCAGTGCAAGCGTCAGGTAGGCTCGCGCCCTTCGACTGCGACACCGTAAACGGTCGTCACGATGCTTAGACCGAGGAGCATTGTGAACCAAGAAATGAATAGCCCTAGAAGCTGCCCCACGACCGGGATCAAGAGCAGCAAAGTGGCGGCTAGCTGAACGAGGATTCCAAAAAGGATGTAGAACAAGCCGTACCGAAAGATCAGACCGCTATGGGGCGCCGTTTGAGACCAGCTTTCACCGATGCCCAATGGCTTGCCCAATGCGGCCGCGGGCAGAATGGCGCTGAAGCGGAGCATGAGCCACGTCATCACTGGCGCCACCACGACCATCATCGCACCAAGTGTAACGAACACCCCCACTGTGGGCCCTGTCCGCGCTAGTGTTGACATCACCGTACCCATCAGGATTGCGCCCGGGACCATCCAGATCAGACCGAGCACGAAACCAAGGATGATGAACCTACCGATATAGCTCCAAGTTTCTGACCCGCGGTATTTGGGGAACCAACCGGTTGGGTATTCTTCTAACAGGATGAACCGGTGCCAGCTCACTGCGATCCATGCCAGCACGAAGCCGAAAGCCAGCATGGTGACGAATGCGAACACAAACGCGAAGCCGAAAGCGGCAGGCATAGCGCCGTAGTCAGCTCCTGCTTCACCAAACGAAAAAACGCCGAACGTGAACAGCGCGAGGCTGCCGTAGACAACGACAAGTGGCACGACGCTGATGCGTGCGGCGCTCCCCAGATTGGCCAACAGCATCCGGAGCGCGTGTGTGAACATCTTCCAAGCCATGATGAGCCTCCTCGAATGCGGCTAGCCCAGGGTCCGTCCTTCGACGGTGATCCCGTAGAGGGTCGTCAAGAAGCTAATGCCAATGACGAGAAACAGCCATTCAATGATGATCTCGAACGAGCTCGTCAGGAAGGGCATAATTGCTGACAGCAGGGCCGCCACGATCATCAAGGCGATGATATAGAGCAGGAAAACGAGCATCGCGCCAAAGATGGTCCAGTTGTGCGGCTTCGTGGCGCGCAGTGCCGCGCCGATGTTGAAGTCACCGCGATCAATCGAAATCGCGGGCAGTACGATCGAAATCCGGGTGTAGAACAAAAACAGCATCGGAAAGGCGATGACGCCCGCCACGACCCCGAGTGGCAGTGCCAGGGTCGACAGCAGGATGATCACGATCCCGGCGACAACGGAGGCAAAGAAAAAGGCCAAGAACACCATGACGAATCGGATCACGTAGGGCAGTGTTCTTCCCCTTTGCCAGGGCGGCATGAATCCGTTGGGATATTCCTCCGCCAGGACAAAGCGGTGCCAGCCGATGGCGAGCCAGGCCACAAGTGGCAGATAGATGATCATATAGAGCACAAATCCAAAGATTGCGCCGGGGGATAGGGTCTCCCCATTTAGGGCCTCGGGGTCGTTGAGGCTGACGGCCCAGCCATTACCCGCCCAGTTAAACGTGCCCGTAAATGCCACGCTCAGCCCGACACCGATGATCGAGATCAGGATGTAGGGGACGAGCGTGAGCTTTAGCACGTCCTCCAGATTGTTGATGACCATGCGAATGGCGTGGTTTGCGATCTTAAATGACATAGCAGCCTCGTTAAATTCATTGGGCGTGTGCGGACCCTGCTACGGTAACTTGTGAGCGGTTGGAAAATTAGATAACCGCGCCCCGGGTAAACCTTGCACCTCAATACCGGGAGTATTCCATGTCTGCACCTAAGAAAGTCGTGCTGGCCTATTCTGGTGGCCTCGATACGTCGATCATCTTGAAGTGGCTGCAGACGGAGTACCGATGCGAGGTGGTGACGTTCACCGCCGATCTGGGCCAAGGCGAGGAGCTTGAGCCGGCGCGCGCCAAGGCGGAGCTGATGGGCGCCTCCGCGGTCTATATCGAGGACCTGCGTGAAGAGTTCGTGCGCGACTTCGTCTTCCCCATGTTCCGGGCCAATGCGCTCTATGAAGGGCTCTACCTGCTGGGGACGTCCATCGCGCGGCCGCTTATTTCGAAACGGCTGGTGGAGATTGCGGCGGCAGAGGGTGCCGATGCGGTGAGCCACGGGGCCACCGGAAAGGGCAACGATCAGGTCCGGTTCGAGCTCGCAGCCTATGCGCTGAACCCCGACATCAAGGTGATTGCACCCTGGCGGGAGTGGGATCTGTCGTCCCGCACGAAACTGCTGGAATTTGCGGAGCTCAATCAGATCCCCATCGCCAAAGACAAGCGGGGCGAGGCCCCGTTTTCCGTCGATGCGAACCTTCTGCACACCTCGTCCGAGGGGAAGGTGCTGGAGGATCCCGGCGTTGCGGCGCCTGATTACGTCTACCAGCGCACCGTTGCGCCCGAGGACGCGCCGGATACGGCAGAAATGGTGGAGATCACGTTCGAGCGCGGCGATGCCGTGGCCATCAACGGGGAGGCCATGAGCCCCGCCACGATCCTGACCAAGCTTAATGAGCTGGGTGGCAAGCATGGTGTGGGGCGGCTCGACCTCGTGGAAAATCGCTTCGTCGGGATGAAGTCCCGCGGCATCTACGAGACCCCCGGCGGCACGATCCTGCTGGAGGCCCATCGCGGGATCGAGCAGATCACGCTGGATAGCGGCGCGGGCCACCTCAAGGATTCGATCATGCCGCGCTATGCGGAGCTGATCTATAACGGCTTCTGGTTCTCGCCGGAGCGGGAAATGTTGCAAGCCCTAATCGACAAGAGCCAGGAGCATGTGTCCGGTACAGTGCGGCTCAAGCTCTACAAGGGCTCCGCGAACACCGTGGCACGGTGGTCGGACCACTCGCTCTATTCCGAGGCGCACGTGACGTTCGAGGAAGACGCCGGCGCGTATAACCAGGAAGACGCGAAGGGGTTCATCCAGTTGAACGCGCTGCGTTTGAAGCTGTTGGCGGCACGCGATCGGCGTTTGAAGTAAAGTTCACGCTTTGTTCTAGACTCTGTCGCCCGAATCCATCTACCATATTTGGTAGGTGGACCATCACCTTACCCAACCTGTGTCTGATACGGCGCGGACACAGTCCGGGAAAGGAGGTGATAGCATGGCTAGAAAGTCCACCTACAAGGTCGGTCGAAGCGCGATCACAGGTCGCTTCACTTCGGTCGCCACGGCCCGACGCAAGAGTAAAACTCATGTCGTCGAGACCGTGAAAAAACCAAAGCCCAAATCGGGTAAGTAGTTTCAGGGCGGTCTTCTCTTGCAGGGGCGACCGCCCTGTTTGTTATTATCAATGCAGTTTCCTTTAGATTCAATGAATAAAATCAGTGATTTGAGCTTGATCAGAAAGAGACTCAAATTCAATAACTTAGCAGAGCCATGAGCTAGAGTGCCGATCCAAGGGGTAGTTCTGCGCTGCCTCGTCAGGGCGGAACGGCGCGGCTCAATGGTTGTCATCGGAAGAGTGCCTTGGAGCTAAGCCGTGTTAGTACTCGTATGATGAAAGCTATCGCACTGAGTCTCACCGTTCTTTTGGCTGCATTTGCCGCACCCGCCACCGCGGCAACATTTTCTATCGTTGCCCAAGTGGGCGACCGCGATGACTTCAACGATGTTGACGGGGACGGCATCGCGAATCTGACGACTGGGTCGAGCGTCATCAGCCCGAGCTTTGTTACAACGATCGAAGCGCTCACGGATGAGACGCTGACGGCGGTGAGCCCAGCAACGTTTTCCTACCTGTTTACGTTCGCACCTGTGGTCGCGCAGGCCGCGCGGGTGCGGATTGTTCACGCAGATGTCGACCTCCCTGGAACCGGGTTTGACACGGCTGAAGTCCTCTTTGATGGGGCGCTGACGGCACACTCGCTCAGCCTCGTGCCTGGGCTTGGAAACGCCGATGCGGAGGTGTTCTTTGCCGAGGATGTGTTCACCCTGACCGCGACCCAGCTTATGGACCTTCAAGACGGCGCGTTCACGGTGGCGCTTCGCATTCCCATCGGCGGCACGGCAAATGACGGTATCCGCATCGACATCGCCCAGTTGGAGATCGCTCCGGTGCCAGTTCCTGCGACGGGACTCCTGACCTTCACCGCGATAGCGACGTTGTTAAGGCGGCGGTCCGGCTCGCCTTCGACTGCTATGACAGCTCGATCATCGCGGCGGCGAGCGTGTCGTAGGTGAGGAAGGGAAAGGACTTTTCAATCCGTTTGGCGGTATTGTGTCGCTTGGGCAGCTTGGCCCCCACGCGCTCCGCGGCCCGCAGCCGTTTGTCATTCATCGGCTGAGTATCGCTCGCCCGGTGCGTGGTCCGAATCCAAGCGGGATAGAGCGGCGACAGGCGGGCGGGGACATGCCAGGATAGGTGCACATGGGGCGGACCGCGATAGGGCGACACTTCTGGATCAGCATTGTCGCGGAGAAACCCAAGCCCGATCCCAAGGAAGAATTGCGAATGGGGTGTGATGCTCGGGGCGCCGTCTAGGCACCCCGCCAAGATGCCATTGGGCGCGGAAAAGACCTCCCCCACTTGCATATGGGCGGCGGATTTTCGCATGTGCGCGATCATATGCTGGGACAGTGCATCATCATCGTCGAGGCGGAAATGCAGCGTGCTACCCGGGGCTTTCGGCGATTGGCCCGCGAACCACGCATCAAAAAGATCGTGGACCTTCTGATCCGGCTCCGCGTCCTCAATAAAAAGATCAATCTGAGGAATATGGGCCGTACAGGCGCGCAACCGGTCGAGATACGCGCCAGGCATGCGCGGGCTTGCGGCCACGCAGATGCGAAAGTCCTTGTCGGTTTGCGACTGGATCGACGGCAGCGTGAACTGCTCAAAACACGCAAACCGCACATCGAGCGTTTGAGGGTCCCAAATGGCCTTGAGCAGCGCGGGCCCCTCCTGCTGCCGGTGAATGCGAACATCGCTGCGGGCAGGATGGGAAAAGCGGATGTATCCAACGATGTCGACCATAAATCCCGTGTATCGCGTCGCGCTCGCGAGGAATAGTGGGCTTTGGTGCCGGTGTGGTCAGTGCTCGAAGGAGGCTCGGCTGCGGAAGTCAGATCGCACAAAGTCTTAACTGAGTAGGCACGCGTCAGACCCTGTGCTGGCGCATCCAGGTGTAATCCGCCATCGCTACATCGATCATGTCGGTATAGCCGGGTGGAACACCGGGCACGTCTCCGGGCGCGGACGCGAACCCCGTAGATCGGTGCACGGCACCATACCAGTGTGGCGCCCAGGGGCCGTCAAAGTGTTTGGGACCTGTGGGCCATGACAGCATCGCATCATCAAAAGGCAGGCACAGGGCCGAACACAGCGCACTTAGCGCTGTACGGGGGTTCCTAAGGACATCCTCGCTATCGATCACTGCAGGGATCGCGCCGCGGCTGGCCCGGTCAAAGAGGCGGCGCATCTGCGTAAAGCCGAGGTCTTCTGCCGTAGGTGCCTCCCGTTTCTGCAGATAGCTCGCCAGCACACGCGCCGGGTGGCGGAGGAGGAAGACATTCTGCACCTCATCCATCCAGTCCAGCGGGAAGCCGGGGCGCATATGGTGCACCATGTGTTTCTCATATTGGTGAGGCGTGGGGTAGAGGGCCAAATTCTGCGCCACGCTCTCCGGGTCGCAGTCCAAAGCGGCCATCGTCTCCTGCGCCAGCGGGTGGTTGATTCCCGTTTGGGCCAGATAGGCGCCGTAAAACGGCTCATCGACCGCTGTCATGTCGCCGCGATTGCCAAACGCGTACATCATCGCGGTCGACAGGTTGCGGGGGCCGGACCACATGGCGATTCTCACGGGCGCCTCACAGCCAGTCTCAAAGGGGGCATTCCCGCGCGATGAGGTCTTGGTAAAGACCGCGGATCCGGGTCGTGACGGGACCCATCTCTCCTGAGCCGATGGGGCGACCGTCGATTTCGCTCACTGGGGTCTGCGCGCCGAATGTTCCAGTTAGGAATGCCTCGTCTGCGCCGTATGTATCCACCAGGGAATAGTTGCGCTCGTGGACCGGGATCCCGTCGGCCCGGCACAGGTCGATCACCTTTTGCCGGGTGATCCCATTCATGCAGTAATCCCCGGTGGAGGTCCAAACCGCGCCCTTGCGGACGATGAAAAAGTTGCAGGCGTTGGTGGTGTTCACGAAGCCATGGGCATCGAGCATCAGCGCCTCATCGGCGCCCGCCTTTTCAGCGGCGATACAGGCGAGGATGCAGTTCAGCTTCGAATGGGAATTCAGCTTTGGGTCCTGCGTCATGGGCAGACCACGCGCATGTGGAACGGTAGCGAGCCGGATCGGCCGCGGTAATTTCGGGCGCGAATGCTCCATGATGATCACCATGGTCGGTCCGGAGCGGGACAGTGACGGGTGCTGAAACGGGCGGATTTTGACGCCCCGGGTCACGATCAGCCGGGCGTGGGCGTCTGTTTCCATCTCATTGGCGGCCCTGGTATCCTCCAACGCTTGTAACATTCCGGCACGATCCAGCGGCAATTCAAGGTCGATCGCTCTGGCTGCTTCGAACAGGCGATCCAGGTGTTCGTCTACAAACGCCCAGCGCCCGTTATAGAGCCTCAGCCCCTCCCACACCCCATCGCCGAGCATGAAACCGCTGTCATAGACACTGATTTTCGCGTCTTCCCGGGGCACAAGCGCGCCGTCGACGTAAATCTTGATCGTCTCGTTGCGCGCGTCGTCTTCGGCCTGGTGGGTGGTCATCTGGTCCATGTGGCAAAGGCTGCCGGGCCGCGCCGTCGATTTCAAGGAGTAACTAGGCCGTGACCTCCCGTCCCCGTGAGTTGGGTTTGAACGGCGGGCGCGTCACAACCGGCGCAACAGTTAACGGAGGCGACCTCATGTTCGATATTCACCAACCCCGCCCCTTCCTGGCCGCCTTGGCCATCGCGGCGGCATTCGTGCTTCAGTGCACACAAGCTCAGGCGCGCGACGTGCAAACAATCACCGTGGCAGGCGGCTGCTTTTGGTGCGTGGAAAAGGATTTTGAGAGCGTTGACGGCGTGATCGAAGCGGTCAGCGGGTTCTCCGGCGGGACAGTCGCGAACCCAACATACAAGCAAGTCGTGCGCGGCGGCACAGGTCACTACGAGGCCGTCCAAATCACCTATGACGCGGATGTTGTGTCGCTCGACACACTGCTCAATGCGTTTTTCCGCTCCGTCGATCCTACGGATGCGGGTGGGCAGTTCTGCGATCGTGGCGAAAGCTATCGCACAGCTCTCTTTGTCGAGAACGGCACCGAGCGGGCCGCCGCTGAGCGGGCAAAGGCCGATGCGCAATCCGCGCTTGGCCGGACCGTGGTGACGCCGATCCTGGATGCTACGCCGTTTTATCCGGCAGATGCGTATCACCAGGATTACTACAAGCAGACCCAGATCATCCTGACGCGCTTTGGGCCCCGGTCCAAGGCCGAAGCCTACAAGCGCTACCGCGAGGGATGCGGCCGGGATGCGAAGGTGCGTGCGCTGTGGGGGTCAGCAGCACCGTTCGCGAGTTAAGAGTTGAATGTTTCAACCTCCGCACGGCTCGGGATGGCATCCGCTGTTCCGGGCCGTGTTACTTTCAGCGCTGCCGCTTTCGCCGCAAGTTCGAGTGCGTTGTGGTGCGTTAGACCCTGATCCAGACCCGCCACGAAGTACCCGAGAAATGTGTCACCCGCCCCTGTGGTATCTACGGGCATAACAGGCACAGCGTCGACGTGGAGTGTTGTGCCCTCGGCCAAATAGTCCGCGCCATTGGCGCCGCGCGTGATAACGAGACCTTTGACAGGCAGATCTTCTGCGGGAACGCCGAACGCAGTCTCTAGCTGCGTGGCCTCCAAATCATTGACCACGAGAATATCGGTGTAGGGAAGAACGGCCCGCACCGCGGCCTCGTCGAACGGCGCTGCGGAATACACGACAGTGAGGCCCGCGGCGCGAGCGCGCGCAGCCGCCTCCACCTGCATATTCGCTTCGTTCTGGAGGATGAGGATATCACCTGCTTGGGCAGAGCCCAATCCGCCTTTAATCGCCTGTTGCGTCTGGCAAAGATTGGCCCCGGAATAGATGACGATGGCATTCTCGCCGTCGGCGGCCACATTGATGATCGCGTGGGCGGTGGGTTCATTCACGGTGGCGATATGGGTCGTGTCGACCCCGAGGCCCCGCAGCCGCTCCACCGTCCAGGCCCCATCGGCGCCGATGGCCCCGATATGGACCACCCGCGACCCTGCCTGAGCGGCGGCCACGGATTGGTTCGCGCCTTTCCCACCAAGCCCAACGCGGTGGTTCGAGCCTGACAGCGTCTCCCCCGGGGCGGGGATGTGGGGGACCTCGTAAAAATGGTCCGCGTTGATGGATCCGACGCAGAAAACAGTCACGACTTCACCGGATATTGCACGCCGCAATGACGGCCATGTTGAGAATGTCATTGGCCGTGGACACGGTCGAACAGAGCTGAATGGGCTTGTCGATGCCCGTCAGGATCGGCCCGATCACGGTCGCACCTGCCATCTCTTGCATCAGTTTCACGGAGATGGATGCGGAGTGGCGAGCAGGGACAACAAGCACGTTGGCTGGACCCGACAGGCGGGAGAACGGGTATTGCGCCATGGCCTGCTCGTTCAGCGCTACGTCGACGGTCATCTCACCCTCGTACTCGAAATCCACCCCGCGCTCTTCGAGCACTTTTGGCGCCTGATGCATCTTTTCGGCACGCTCCGAGACCGGGTAGCCAAAGGTCGAAAAGCTCACAAACGCCACCCGCGGGTCGAGGCCCAGCGCCCGCGCCACCCCTGCCCCGCGTTCGGCGATATCGGCAAGGTCGTTTTCATCGGGCCATTCGTGGACGAGCGTGTCGGCCATCAGCACGATACGCCCTCGGTTCAGCACCGCAGTGACACCCACGGCCCCTTGGGACGGTTGCGCGTCAAAGACGTGGTTGATCAGCTCCAAGATATGGGCGCTCTTGCGGGTGGCCCCGGTCACGACCCCGTCGCCATGCCCGTGCGCAGCCATAAGCGCGGCAAACACATGGCGGTCGCGAGCGGCGAGCCGGTGGATATCCTGCGCGTCAAAGCCTTTGCGCTGGAGCCGGTCGTAAAGAAACGCCTTATACGTGTCCAAATGCTCGGTCTTGGCGGCGTTCATCACCTCGATATCGCTCATGGCATCGCCGAGGCCGAGCGCTTCGAGCGCCGTTTTGACCTCAAAATCCCGGCCAATGACAACGGCCTGACCGAGCCCCTGGCGCTGATATTGCACCGCCGCCCGGAGCACGCGGGGATCGTCACCCTCCGCAAAGATCATACGCGCCTGCGCAGCGCGGGCCCGGTCGTTGATGCCTGAGAGGATGGAGGCGGTCGGGTCCATCCGGGTTTTCAGGTTCAGTTCGTAGGCTTCCATATCCACGATGGGCCTGCGCGCAACGCCCGTGTCCATGCCCGCGCGAGCCACAGCGGGCGGAATACGGTGGATTAGTCTCGGATCAAACGGCGTGGGGATGATGTAGTCGCGGCCAAAGCTGAGCTCGCGACCGTAGGCCATGCCAACCTCATCCGGAACATCTTCGCGCGCAAGACCGGCGAGCGCTTGGGCGCAGGCGATCTTCATCTCGTCATTGATTGCGCGGGCGTGAATGTCGAGCGCCCCTCGGAACAGGTACGGGAATCCAAGCACGTTGTTGACCTGGTTCGGGTAGTCGCTGCGGCCTGTTGCGACGATGGCATCAGACCGGATCGCCTGCGCTTCTTCGGGCGTGATTTCGGGGTCCGGGTTTGCCATGGCAAAGATCACCGGATCAGGCGCCATGGACTCGACCATCGCTTGCGTCACCGCGCCCTTGACCGATACCCCGAGGAAAACATCCGCCCCCTCCATCGCTTGTTTCAGCGTGCGCAGGTCGGTTTTAACGGCATGACCAGATTTCCACTGGTTCATCCCCTCGGTCCGTCCCTGGTAAATCACGCCCTTCGTGTCGCAGCAGATGCAGTTTTCGTGCCGTGCGCCCATGGCTTTCAGCAGCTCGATACAGGCGATGCCCGCGGCCCCTGCGCCGTTGAGCACGATTTTGACGTCCTCAATCTTCTTTCCCGACAGGTGCAGCGCGTTGATGAGGCCCGCCGCGCAGATCACGGCAGTGCCGTGCTGGTCGTCGTGGAAGACGGGGATATCCATCTGCTCCTTCAGCGTCTGTTCGATGATGAAGCACTCTGGAGCTTTGATATCCTCCAGATTGATCCCGCCGAAGGAGGGCCCGAGGAGGCGCACAGCGTTGACGAAGGCATCCACATCCTCGGTATCGAGCTCAAGGTCGATAGAGTTCACATCGGCAAAGCGTTTAAAGAGGACGCTCTTCCCCTCCATCACCGGTTTCGAGCCTAACGCGCCCAGATTGCCCAAACCCAGCACCGCCGTCCCGTTGGAGATGACAGCCACAAGATTGCCCTTGTTGGTGTAGTCATACGCAGTCTCGGGGTTCTCCGCGATGGCGAGACAAGGATGCGCGACGCCGGGCGAATAGGCTAGGGACAAGTCACGCTGGGTGGCCATGGGTACGGTCGCCTGAATCTCGAACTTGCCCGGGGTGGGCTCCATATGAAACGCAAGCGCGTCCTCAACGGTGACTTTGGTTTTGGACATGCGGGCCTCCCTCTCGTCGGACTTCATTATCGGGGGTTTGACGTGCATTCAACGATGCGCGCCCCTTTTCGCCCGGCGTGCGCTTGGATACGGTCGCGGCTATGGGCAGTGCTAACACCGTGACGCCGATGATGGCGCAATATCTGGAGATTAAGGCGGAGTATCCCGATGCTCTCTTGTTCTACCGGATGGGCGATTTTTACGAGCTTTTCTTTGATGACGCGGTGGCGGCGGCGGCAGCGTTGGACATCGCCCTGACGAAGCGTGGCAAGCACCTGGGCGAGGATATCGCGATGTGCGGTGTGCCTGTCCACGCCGCAGAAGGGTATCTGCTGACGCTCATCCGCAAAGGGTTCCGTGTGGCGGTGGGTGAGCAGCTGGAAAGCCCGGAGGAAGCGAAGAAACGCGGGTACAAGGCGGTCGTGAAGCGCGGGGTTGTGCGGCTGGTGACGCCGGGGACACTGATCGAGGATGCGCTACTCGATGCCCGGCGCAACAACTACCTCGCCGCCTATGGCCTGGTGCGGGACGACGGCGCGCTGGCCTGGGTGGATATGTCCACGGGTGAGCTGCGTGTGGCACCCTGCCCGCGGGTCAAACTGGGGCCTGAATTGGCACGGCTTATGCCCTCTGAAGTTCTGCTGAGTGAGGCGAGTTTTGCCGAATTAGAGCCGATTGTGGGCGACGGCGGTGCCTCGGCAACCGAGGTCACGCGTGCGAGCTTTGATAGTGCCCAAGCGGGGGAGATTTGCGCCCGGGTCTACGGCGTGGCGACCCTAGATGTGTTCGCCGATTTCAGCCGCGCAGAAGCAGGCGCGTTGGGAGCGCTGCTCAGCTACTTGGAACTCACGCAAAAGGGCAAGCTGCCGATGCTGCGCCCCCCACAGCGGGAGCGGCCCGCTAGGCATGTGGAAATCGACGCGGCCACTCGGCGCAGTCTCGAACTGACCCGCGCGATGTCTGGGGGCAAGGCAGGGTCGCTTTTGGCGACGATTGACCGGACCTGTACCGCTCCGGGTGCGCGAATGCTGGAACAGCGGCTGTCGAGCCCATCGCGGGATGGCGCGGTGATCGCCAAGCGGCTGGACGAGGTACAGGCCTGCCTCGACGCACCGATGCTCCGCGAGGATATGCGCGTGGCACTCAGGGATTGCCCGGATCTGGAGCGCGCTTTGTCGCGGCTGTCGCTCGATCGTGGCGGGCCGCGGGATCTGATGGCCATCGCCCGTGCAGCACGGGCCGGGGCGCGGATCGCAGGCTTGGTTGATGAGGTGCCGGCGTTGGAGCCGTTTGCGGAACCGCTCCGCGGCGCAGCGGCTCTGGGTGAGGCGTTGGAGAACGCGCTTGTGGCGGAACCCCCATTACTGGCACGCGGCGGTGGGTTTGTGGCGACCGGTTATGACGATGCGCTCGACGAATTGCGCGCGCTGCGCGATGACGGGCGTAGCGTGATCGCGGGGATGCAAGCGACCTATGCAGATGCCGCGGGCGTGAGCTCGCTAAAGATCAAGCACAACAATGTGCTGGGCTACTTTGTGGAGACACCGGCGACGCACAGCGAAAAGATGCTGTCTGAGGCGATGTCGAGCCTGTTTATCCACCGACAGACCACGGCAAACGCGGTGCGATTCACAACGGTGGAGCTGTCAGAGCTAGAGACAAAGATCCTAAGCGCTGGCCAGGAAGCGCTGACCATTGAACTGGGCATCTTTGCGCAGGTTCGAGACGATATTTTGGGCGCATCAGAGACGCTTTGCGCGCTTTCCGACGCGATTGCCGCGCTTGATGTTGCAGCTGGCCTGGCTGATTTGGCGTCAGCCGCGAATTGGGTACGCCCGACCCTGACGGATGGGGCAGAATTCGCCATCGAAGGCGGTCGCCACCCGGTGGTAGAGGCCGCCCTGCGCGCAGACGGGGCGGAGTTCATCGCCAATGATTGTGCTCTGAATGACGGGCGGCTTTGGCTCGTGACTGGGCCGAACATGGCGGGGAAGTCGACCTTTCTGCGTCAGAATGCGTTGATCACAATGCTGGCGCAGATGGGAAGCTATGTCCCTGCGCGCGCGGCGCGGATCGGGATTGTCAGCCAGGTGTTCAGCCGCGTCGGCGCCTCCGACGATCTGGCGCGGGGGCGTTCGACCTTTATGGTGGAGATGGTGGAAACGGCGGCGATTCTTAATCAAGCGGATGATCGGGCCTTGGTGATTTTGGATGAGATCGGGCGCGGCACCTCGACCTATGACGGGCTGTCCATCGCCTGGGCGGCTTTGGAACATCTGCACGAAGTGAACAAATGCCGCGGCCTCTTCGCCACCCATTATCACGAGATGACTGCGCTTTCTAAGACGCTCGATCACGTGGAAAACGCCACCGTCGCCGTCAAAGAACATCGCGGCGATGTGATCTTCCTCCATGAAGTGCGGCGGGGCGTGGCAGATCGCAGCTACGGGGTGCAAGTCGCCAAGCTTGCGGGACTTCCGGCATCGGTGATCGAACGGGCCAAGGTGGTACTCGACGCGCTTGAACAGGGGGAGCGGGAAGGCGGCGGAACGCGGGCGCAGCTGGTCGATGATCTGCCGCTGTTTTCATCCGCGGCGGTGGCACAGCCAGCACCCGAAACCTCGGAGGTTGAGAGCAGGCTGTCCCAAGTGCACCCCGACGACCTGACGGCCCGGGATGCACTAGATCTGATCTACGAGCTAAAGGCGCTACTGAAAGACTAGCTGGCAGGCATCGACGAGACGCCAACCTGCGCGGGGCGCAACAAGCGGTCGTAAAGCATGAACCCTTCTGCGGCGACCTGGATGATCTCGCCCGTTTTTGTGCCGGGCACTGGGGCTTCGAACATGGCTTGGTGCAGCTGTGGGTCGAATTTATCGCCGACTTCAGGTGAAATAGGCTCGATCCCATGCTTTTTGAACGTGTTCACAAGCTCCCGCATGGTGAGCTCGACGCCTTCCATCAGAGCGGCGTCAGCTTCGCCGTCCTTTTCCTTCGACGCCTCAAGCGCGCGTTTCATGTTGTCGTAAACCGGCAGAAGATCGCGGGCGAGCTTGGAGCCGCCATAATTTTCCGCCTCTTTCCGATCTCGCTCAGACCGCTTCCGCGCGTTTTCGGCATCGGCCAAGGCCCGCATGAACTTGTCCTGCAGCGCATCACGTTCCGCGCGCAACGAATCGAGCTCTGCCGCCTCATCTGAAATCTCTGCGATGTCGTCTGCGTATTCTTCGGCAGCGGCGTCATCTACGTCGTCGAGAAAATCGTCCAGGCTGTCTTTCTTTGACATTCTTTCCTCATCCACGGTCCGAGAGCGCGCGTCCGACGAGCTCTGCAGTGTAATTCACAATGGGCACGATGCGCCCGTAATTGAGCCGTGTCGGGCCAATCACGCCGATGGCACCGATCACCTTTCGGTCAGCGTTCATATATGGAGAGACCACCAAAGAGGAACCCGAAAGTGAGAATAGTTTGTTCTCTGAGCCGATAAAAATGCGGACCCCCTGCCCGTCTTCTGCGAGCTCCAGGAACTCTGTGATATCTTGCTTTCGCTCCAGGTCATCGAAAAGCGTTTTGATGCGGCTCAGGTCCTCTTCATCGCCGGTGGTCAGCAGGTTCGAGCGTCCGCGAACGATGAGCCGCTCCTGCGGATGGCCGGATTGCTCCCACACAGCGAGACCTTTTTCGACAAGCGCGGTGGCAAGCGAATCGATCTCTTGCCGGCGCTTTGTGATCTCGGTGGCCATGACACTGCGCAGTTCGGTTAGCGTGCGGCCTTGGGCCATGGCGTTGAGGAAATTCGCAGCCTCCCGCATGGAGGACGGCGTTTGGCCCATGGGTGGAGAAAATACGCGGTTCTCTACTTCGCCATCGGCAAAGACCAGCACGACCAGCGCACGGTCCGGCGCGAGAGAAACGAATTCAATATGCTTGATTGGCGCCTCGTGCTTTGGCGACAGAACAAGGCTCGCACCCTGGGTCATGCCGGACAGCGCGCCGCCGATCCGGTCGAGGATCCCGGATACATCGGTTGCCCCCTCGCCCAGAGTCGCGTCGAGCTTGTCCTTATCCTCATGGCCAAGCTGGCTCAGCTCCACCACGCCATCGACGAAGAGCCTGAGCCCGAGTTCCGTCGGAATCCGCCCGGCGGAGATATGGGGGCTTTCTAAGAGCCCCATAAATTCGAGGTCCTGCATCACATTGCGAATCGTCGCGGCGCTGACCTGTTCGTTGAGGTGACGGGTGAGCGTGCGAGAACCGACGGGCTCCCCATTGTCCAAATACCCCTCCACCACGCGGCGAAAGACCTCCCGCGTGCGGTCGTTCATGGTTTCGAAAAGGTTTGCGTTTTCGGTCATGGGACTACGTGTGATGCAGCATAGCGATTTAACCACTTGAGCCTATATGGGCAATGCCGGTTGCCATTCAGCCGCTGGGGCGGTTTAGACGCGCTAGGAAAAGAAGGATCAAACCCATGAGACCATCGGGGCGCGCGACGAATGAACTGAGGACTGTGGAAATCGTGCCCGGCTTTGCCAAGCACGCCGAAGGCAGCTGTTTGATCAAGATGGGCGATACCCATGTGCTCTGCACCGCGTCTGTGGAGGAGCGTGTGCCACCGTTTCTAAAGAACACCGGGCTAGGCTGGGTCACGGCGGAATACGGAATGCTCCCGCGCGCGACGCACACGCGGATGCGGCGGGAGGCCAAGAATGGCCAATCCGGCCGGACGCAGGAAATTCAGCGGCTCATCGGACGCGCCTTGCGGGCCGGGGTGGACCGGGTGGCACTGGGCGAACGGCAAATCAGCATCGATTGCGACGTATTGCAGGCCGATGGCGGGACGCGGTGCGCATCCATCACCGGGGCATGGGTTGCGTTGAAGCTGGCCGTCGACAAGCTGATGAAGGTAGGCGACGTGATTTCCGATCCTCTGCTTGACCCTGTGGCCGCAGTGAGCTGCGGGATTTACGCGGGGCAGCCGGTGCTCGACCTCGACTATCCTGAGGATAGCGAGGCCGGTGTCGACGGAAACTTTGTGATCACTGGATCCGGCAAGCTGGTGGAGGTGCAGATGTCCGCCGAGGGCGCGACGTTCACGCGGGCACAGATGGATGACCTGCTCGACCTGGCGACGCAAGGTACGAACCGCTTGGTCGAGGCTCAGCGGGCGGCGGTTGCCTAAGATGCGCAAGCTGGTCGAACGGCGGATTGTGCTGGCGAGCCACAACGCTGGCAAACTGCGGGAGATCGCAGATTTGCTGACGCCTCACGGTATTGAGGTTGTGTTGGCTGGGTCGCTTGGCCTCGAAGAACCAGAAGAGACGGAGACGACGTTTGAAGGCAATGCGCGGCTGAAAGCGCGCTTTGCCAGCGACGCGACAGGTCTACCCGCATTGTCCGATGACAGCGGGTTATCGGTGGAGGCTTTGGGCGGCGCGCCGGGGGTCTACACGGCGGATTGGGCTGAAACAGGCTCTGGCCGGGACTTCGTGATGGCGATGACGCGGGTCTGGCGGGAACTGACAGCGGCTGGGGCGCCTGAGCCTTGGCGCGCGCAGTTTCATTGCACTCTGTGCCTTGCTTGGCCGGACGGCCATGACGAGGTTTTCGCCGGCGCTGTGCCCGGCCACCTGACCTGGCCCATGCGCGGGGATCAGGGGTTTGGCTTTGATCCGATGTTCGTCCCAGACGGCCACACCCGAACCTTTGGCGAGATGCCATATGCTGAAAAAGCACCGATCAGCCACCGTGCAAACGCGTTTCAAAAGTTCGTCGCTGGCGCGCTAGGAGGCTAGTGCGTGCAGGGGCGGTTCGGGCTCTATGTGCATTGGCCCTTTTGCGCCGCGAAGTGCCCCTATTGCGACTTTAACTCCCACGTCCGAGGTGGGATTGACCATGACCGTTGGAGCGCTGCCCTGCGTCAGGAGCTGAGTCGCGTCGCGTTGGAGGTGCCAGATGCTGTGCTCGACACCATATTCTTTGGTGGCGGCACCCCTAGCTTGATGCCCCCCGCCCTTGTTGGCGCGCTGATCGACGACGCGACGACGCTTTGGCGGACAAGCAACGATGTGGAGATCACGCTGGAGGCCAACCCCACCTCCATCGAGGCGGATAAGTTTCGCGGGTTTCAGGCAGCGGGCGTGAACCGCGTATCGATTGGAGTGCAGGCGTTCAACGATATCGACCTGCGCAAGCTTGGGCGCGTGCACTCAGCAGAAGAAGCCTTGGTGGCGCTCGATGTGGCCCGGGAACAGTTCGACCGAGTAAGCATCGACTTGATCTACGCCCGGCAAGACCAAAGCCTGGACGATTGGCGTGCGGAGCTGGAGCGGGCTGTTGGCCTGGGGCTCGATCACCTCTCGCTTTATCAGCTGACGATTGAGCCTGGGACGGTTTTTGCGAAACGCCATCGCGCGGGATCATTGAAAGGGCTGCCGCAAGAGGATGTCGCAGTCGACATGTGGGACGCGACGCAAGAGATTTGCGAGGCTGCCGGGATGCCGAGTTACGAGACGTCGAACCATGCGGTGCCAGGGGCAGAATCGCGACACAACCTGATCTATTGGACCGGCGGGGATTGGGCGGGGATCGGACCTGGGGCCCATGGACGATTGAGTGTGGGAGCAGAACGGGTCGCTACAGAAACGGCGCTTGCGCCAGAGGCGTGGCTCGAACGTGTGGACCGGCTGGGTAGCGGCGAAACTGTGCGAGACACGTTGAGCCGTGACGAGGTGATCGAAGAGGCGGTTCTGATGGGTCTGCGTCTGCGGGATGGTATTCCCATGGCGCAGCTTGAACATCTTGGCTGGGAGGCGCCTGGAGACAAAGTCGCGCGACTGACAGAGCTTGGGCTGTTAGAAGATCAACGTGACCGGCTTCAAACAACGCCCGCGGGGCGGCCATTGCTGAATTCTATCATCACCGAGTTGCTGGTTTAACCACCGAGCAGACGACAGAGGTCATCGAGCTGTTCGAGGTCTTTGTAGCGGATCGAAAGCGTTCCACCGTCATTGCCCGGCGCATGAACCAGCGAGACACGCATCCCGAGTGTGGCGGACAGATCGCCTTCGAGTGCGCGAGTATCCGCATCTTTCTCCGGCTTGGCAGCGGTCGGGGACTTTGGCTTTTCAGGGCCTTTCTTGGCGAGCTTCTCCGTCTCCCGAACGGAAAGGCCTTTCGATACGACCAGCGTCGCCAGTCGAGATGGGTCGGCAGAAGTGATCAATGCACGGGCGTGTCCGGCGGTCAGCTTGCCATCTTGCAACAGCGTGCGGACGTCTTGCGGCAGGGACAACAAACGTAGAGCGTTCGCGATATAGGGGCGGCTTTTGCCTAAAGCTGAGGCGAGCTGTTCTTGCGTGCGGTCAAAGCGGGACATGAGCTGTTCGAACCCAAGAGCCTCTTCCACCGGGTTCAGATCAGCGCGCTGGATGTTTTCGATGATCGCAACTTCGAGTACTTCCGTGTCAGAGAAGTCCCGCACGACCACTGGTAGCGAATGGAGTTGGGCTCGCTGGGCTGCCCGCCAACGTCGCTCACCCGCGACGATTTCGTACTCACCAGGCTTTGCGGGATGGGCGCGGACGACGAGGGGCTGAATGATCCCCTTTTCGGCGATGGAATTTGCGAGATCGTTGAGGTCTTCCTCCACAAACGTGTGGCGAGGCTGATCGGGGTTTGGGTGCACTGTCTCGATGGGGACCAGGGTGTCGACCGGCGCTGGTGCGGGCGCAGTTTGTGTTTCCGACTGCTCCACATCGGCCATGAGTGCCGACAAACCCCGTCCGAGCCCGCGTCGTTTATCCTGAGCCATGAGCTGCGCCCCCTTTGAGAGTGTTTTTATTTATGATTTCAATGGCTAAGGCTTTGTACGCCTTGGCCCCGGTGGAGGACGGATCGTATTGCAGCACGGGCATCGCAAAGGATGGCGCCTCGCTGACGCGCACATTCCGCGGGATCATTGTTTGGAACACGAGATCACCAAGATTTTCGCGCGCATCGGCCTCCACCTGTTGTGACAAGTTGTTGCGACGATCAAACATGGTGAGCACGATGCCCTCAATGCGGAGCCGTTTGTTGGCGGTACTTCGGATTTCGCGAATGGTAAGCATGAGTTGCGACAGCCCTTCGAGCGCAAAGAATTCACTTTGGAGGGGCACCAGGACGGTGTCTGCAGCGACCATGGCGTTGATCGTCAAGAGGTTGAGCGACGGCGGGCAGTCGATGAGCACGTAGTCGTAATAGTCGGCGTCGCGAATGTCCTGGATCGCGCGCGATAGGAGGAAAGAGCGTCGTTCGTTAGACATCAGTTCGATGTCAGCGGAACTGAGGTCAACCGTGCTCGGGACGATATGCACGTTGGCGACGTCGGTTTCCCAGATTGCCTCGAGGATATCATGGCCGTCGACTAGGACGTCGTAGGCGGTGATCTTCCGATCTTCTGGCGGGATTCCGAGACCTGTCGAAGCGTTGCCCTGTGGATCAAGGTCGATTATGAGGACAGTTTTGTCTGCGCCGGCGAGTGCAGCGCCAAGATTGATCGTCGTGGTCGTTTTCCCGACGCCACCTTTCTGGTTAGAAATCGCTATCGTCTTTAGCTGTTTGTCCACGTACGCTCACCTTGCCCGGATATCCGTGAATTGGAGGATGACACCATCTGCTGATGTCTTACTTGGATGGGCGGTGACTGAGAAGCTCCAATCCTTTGCCGCGGCTTTTAGTTCGTCATCGGCGAGTCTGCCCTTGTGGAAAAATGCAGTGTGGGGGGGCGATGTGTGACGAACGGCGTGGGCTAGGAGGTCCGACGTCGATGCAAGCGCGCGTGCTGTGGCAATTTCTGATGGCTGAATGGATGCGGCCTCTAACCGATCTGTTACGATTGTTGTCGGAAGCTCGAGCTCGACGGAAACCAGACGAAGGAAGGCGCATTTACGTTGGTCGGATTCGATGAGGGTTGTGTGGCCGGATCGATTTTCGTGCTTCTGGCAGATTGCGATGACGAGGCCAGGGAGCCCGCCACCGGAACCGAAATCAACGACGGTGAGTGCGTGTTGGAGATGTGGCCATACTTGAAGAGAATCTAAGATATGGCGGTTCCAAATGTCGCTTTGATCGCGCTTGCTGATAAGACTGACTCGCTTGGTCCACTTTGCAAGAAGCTGCTCGTACATCCGAAGCGATGCCAATGTTTCACGTGAAACACTGTTCTCAATCTGTTGGGAATCCATCAGATCGCTCGCTTGGCCGCTTTGTTGAGGTGGGCGAGAATGAGCACCAGCGCTGCTGGGGTCATACCATCAATTCTCCCAGCTTGCGCTAAGTTCTCCGGTCTGACTCTAGCCAGCTTTCCTTGCAACTCCTTTGAAAGCCCGCTGATTTGACCATACTCAAAGCCTGCTGGAATAACTGTATTGCTGTCACGCTCTAGCCGATGAGCTTCGTTCATTTGCCGGTCAATGTAACTCCGATACATTGCATCACGCTCCACTTGCAAAGCAATGCTGTCAGAAATCTCACCGAGGGAAGCATTAAGCGGCATTAGCGAGGTTAATGACACACCTGGAAAAGCGAGCAGCGCATGCCCGTCCCGTCGCGCACCGTCTTCCTTGACCTCGATACCAGCGTGACGAGCCTCCTTAGGCGTAGCAGAAATGTTCGACAAAGCGTTCCGAGCAGCCTTTAGCTCAGTCGCCTTTTCTTGAAACTTCGACCATCGGTCGTTTCCAACACATCCGAAATCACGCCCGAACTCCGTTAGACGTTGGTCGGCATTATCAGCCCGTAACGACAAGCGAAATTCAGCGCGAGAGGTAAACATTCGGTAGGGCTCAGTGACACCACGGGTCGTCAGGTCATCGATCATGACCCCGATATACGACGATCGCCTCGAAAAAGTGATCAACTCTTTTCCCTGCACAGCCAGCGCCCCATTGATACCGGCGACAAGCCCCTGGGCGGCCGCTTCTTCATAGCCGGTTGTTCCATTGATCTGTCCAGCCAACGAAAGCCCAGAGATTCCACTAAGCTGCAGAGCACTATCGAGTGAACGAGGATCGACATAGTCATATTCGATCGCGTAGCCAGGCTGCAAAATCTTCGCCGCCTCGAGTCCTCTAATCGACGCGACATACACTTCCTGAACTTCAATCCGCAACGAGGTGGATATCCCGTTTGGATAGACCGTACTTGTATCTAAGCCTTCCGGTTCCAAGAAGATCTGATGTGACGATTTCTCAGCGAAGCGGACAACCTTATCTTCAATTGATGGGCAGTATCGTGGCCCAACGCCTTCGATATGGCCCCCATACATTGCCGAGCGTTTGAGATTTCTTTCTATGATCTCGTGTGTCTTTGGATTTGTATGCGTGATCCCACAGCTCACTTGGCGCACTTTTGCTTCCGTTGTGAGAAAGGAAAAGAACTCCGGATCGGCATCACCCGGTTGCTGATCACACACGGACCAATCTATCGTCTTCCCATCTAAGCGGGGGGGTGTACCGGTCTTAAGCCGACCCAGCGGGAGCGCCATGTCATCAAGGCGATGCGCTAAACGGCTCGCCGCGGCTTCGCCCATACGCCCACCCGCATAGCTTTTGTCTCCGATATGGATCACCCCGCGTAGGAATGTGCCAGTCGTCAGAATAACGTGACCACAACGCACATGGGATCCGTCAGCAAGCACAACGCCACAAACCTGATTAACCTCGGTGATCAAGTCCGCAGCTTCTCCCTCCACGATTTTCAGGTTGGGCAACGCGTTGAGTTCCGCCTGAACTGCCGCTCGGTAAAGGGCGCGGTCTGACTGTGCACGGGGGCCTTGGACAGCGGGCCCTTTCCGTCGGTTTAGCAATCGGAATTGAATCCCAGCCGCATCCGCGCATCGCCCCATTATCCCGTCGAGCGCATCAATTTCACGCACGAGATGCCCTTTACCCAAGCCTCCGATCGCCGGGTTACAAGACATCACGCCAATCTTGTCAGCATCGAGCGTCAGGAGCGCCGTTCGCGCTCCCATGCGGGCCGCGACTGCTGCGGCTTCACATCCCGCATGACCACCGCCAATAACCACGATATCAAAGTCCCAATGTTTCACGTGAAACACTCCTACTTCCCGATGCAGAACGACGAGAACACCTTACCCAACACGTCCTCCACCCCAATCTTTCCAAGCGTTTGTTCAACAGCCCGAATACCCTCACGAACGTCTTCAGCAACCAACTCCGTCGCTAAACCATTCCTCAGCCCCATTAGCCCTCGCTCAAGCGCTTCCGCGCACCCTCGCAAACCCTCTTCCTGACGCTTCGACGCAACCAAGGACGCCCCACGCGCACGAGCATTCAACCGGTCCGTTACCGATGCTAACAGCTCGGAAACACCAGTCCCGTCAACAACAGAAATACCGACAATACCCGGCCGCAAGTCCGTCTTAGACTGCACCTCAACGAAGTCTAAATCTGCATCCAGACCGTCTGGCATCCCGGTGCCATCATTCAGAACCAAACACACATCCGCACGCTTGCCCCGTTCAACAGCTCGGCGCATGCCCTCTTTCTCAATCGCATCCTCGCTGTCGCGCAACCCGGCGGTATCGACAAATGTCACAAGCTGGTCCCCCAACAGCACCCTACACTCCAACGCATCCCGCGTCGTGCCCGCGACTGGGGTCACAATCGCAGCGTCATCCCCAACGATCCAATTTAGCAAAGACGACTTTCCGACATTAGGCCGACCGACCAATGCCACCTCAAAACCCTGAGCCACCCGTTGCGCCGACGACGCACCCTTCAAAAGGCCCTTAACTTCCTTCTCCGCCAGCTCGAGCTCCGACGCGACTTGCTCCAACAACCCATCCGGCAGTTCCTCATCCGAGAAATCGATGGTCGCTTCCAACAATGCCACCCCAGTGAGTAGATGCTCTCGTACTGCCATCAGTTTCTCTGACAACCCACCAGAATAAAGCGACATCGCCAACTTCCGCTGTGCTTCACTCTCTGCCGAGATCAACTCCCCTAGCGCCTCAACCTGCGTCAAATCGAGACGCCCGTTGTAAAGCGCCCGCCGCGTGAACTCTCCCGATTCTGCGATACGCACGTCAGGTAGCGCGGCCAAAAGATCCATGAGTTTCGCCACAACAGCTGGACTTCCGTGGCACTGCAGCTCCACAGACACTTCGCCTGTAAAACTCTTACCCTCCTCAAACGCCAGAACGAGCGATTCATCCACAAGCTGTCCATCGCCGTCATACAACCCCCGCAAGGCAGCCTCACGGTACCGTGGGACGGATCCACCCGCCAACAAGGCCCGCAATGCGTCCAGAGACGCTGGGCCCGACACGCGGATCACGGCAACACCGGCGCGGCCGGACCCGCTTGCCAAGGCAAATATCGTGTCCGCCATAGCCGTGCCCATAAGTCTAGGTATTCATGGAATCGAAAAAGTCGGAATTTGTCTTCGTCTGTTTGAGCTTTGAAATCAGGAACTCAATCGCATCCGTCGTCCCCATCGGGTTCAGGATACGGCGCAGGACATACGTCTTCTGCAGGTCCACCTTATCGACCAACAGATCCTCTTTCCGCGTCCCGGATTTGAGAATGTCCATCGCGGGGAAGACACGCTTGTCTGCCACCTTACGGTCCAGCACGATTTCAGAGTTACCGGTGCCTTTGAATTCTTCAAAGATCACCTCGTCCATCCGGCTGCCCGTATCGATCAGCGCCGTCGCAATGATCGTCAGCGACCCACCCTCTTCAATATTCCGCGCGGCACCAAAGAACCGCTTAGGCCGCTGCAGGGCGTTCGCATCCACACCGCCGGTCAGAACCTTGCCCGAGGACGGCACCACCGTGTTGAACGCACGACCCAAACGCGTGATGGAATCGAGCAGGATGACAACGTCCCGCTTGTGCTCAACCAGGCGCTTCGCTTTCTCAATCACCATCTCCGACACGGCAACGTGCCGCGTCGCAGGTTCGTCAAAGGTCGATGAAATCACCTCCCCCTGAACGGAGCGTTGCATATCCGTGACTTCTTCCGGCCGTTCATCGATGAGCAGCACAATCAAATAGCACTCTGGATGGTTCTTTTCGATCGACGTCGCGATATTCTGCAACAGGACCGTCTTACCTGTCCGCGGCGGCGCCACGATCAGCGACCGCTGCCCTTTACCAATCGGCGCAACGAGGTCGATGATCCGCGCTGACCGATCTTTGGTCGTCGGGTCTTCCAGCTCCATCGTCAGGCGCTCGTCGGGATAAAGCGGCGTCAGGTTGTCAAAGTTGATCTTGTGCCGCGCGCGCTCCGGGTCCTCAAAGTTGATGCGCGTCACCTTGGTCATGCCAAAGTACCGCTCATTCTCCCCCGGGGCCTTAATCACGCCCTCAATCGTATCTCCCGTCCGCAGCGAAAACTGACGGATCATATCGGGGGAGACATAAATGTCGTCCGGACCGGGAAGGTAGTTCGCCTCCGGGCTTCGCAAAAATCCGAACCCGTCCTGCAAAACCTCTAGCACGCCATCGCCGGAAATTTCCCACCCGTCCTCAGCGCGCTCCTTGAGAATGGCGAACATCATGTCGCCCTTCCGCATCGTCGATGCGTTCTCGATCTCCAGCTCTTCAGCCATAGCCAAAAGGTCTTTTGGACTACGGGCTTTAAGATCAGCCAAGTTGAGGCGTTCTGATGTCATGGAAAGTCCTGACGCAAATATATCGTGTTCGGGAGTTGGTCACGCTTCGGACGAAGCAACGCGTGGCTACCTCGAACATCACAGTGAGTCAATGTTCCAAGGCTGTAGGTCCTTACCCTATATATAAAGGTAAAGAAAAGATTGATGATTATGATGGACCAGACATTTCTGAGGATAAGGCATTTATCCAGTGATTTGTGCACATTGGGCACAACATCGTGCTACGGGAAGACAATATAACTAACTGAAATAGATGTATAATTTCAGAGATTCAGCCAAGCCTCCGGGCAAAACCCCATCTAGATCCAAACTATCCACATCCGAACTTATCCCTGTCCACACCGGTAAAAGTGCCAACCAAACTCCACGCAATCCCCCACGGTTCTCCCCAAGGCGCAGAATAGCGGCCAACCGACAACTCTCTCCCACGCTCTCCGCAGATCACAGACCTGGTTGTCTACAAGGTTACGCACATCCATGGATCGCTATTGTATCTGACGCTCTAGAAAATAAACTCCCGCGGAGCTTGCGCGCAACGCGCCAGCACGTGCGTTTGATGACCCGAAGAAGGAGGTTCCCATGGCCAGCTCCATACCCTTAGCTGGTGTTGTGGGTGACCCAATCGGGCACTCGAAATCTCCGATCCTTTTTCGGCACTGGCTCTCCACCTACGGCGTTGCTGGGCATTACGTGCCGCTTCATGTCGCTCAAGCAGATTTTGAAACCGTCGTCCGAGCTCTGCCGAAAGCCGGGTTTGTGGGACTCAATGTAACGCTACCCCATAAACTCGCCGCGCTCAAAATCGCGGACAAGTGTACGGACCGTGCCATTATGGCAGGTGCAGCCAACACCCTGATCTTTCGCCGCGATGGGTTGATCCATGCCGACAATACCGATGGCTACGGTTTTATCGCCAACCTACGCGCCGGGGCGCCGGGCTGGCAGCCCACAGCCGGGCCTGCCGCTGTGCTCGGTGCCGGCGGTGCGGCCCGCGCTGTTGTGGCCAGTTTGATCGAAACCGGTTGTCCCGAAGTGCTGCTAACAAATCGTACCAGATCCAAGGCGGAAACCCTGCGAGAGGATTTTGGGAAAAAGGTCACAATCGTCGACTGGGTGGAAGCGGGCGACGCTATCGAGGACGCGACCACCATTATCAACACCACGGCCTTGGGCATGATCGGCCAGGCAGAACTTCGCGTGCCGCTCGATGGGCTCGCACGGGGCGATGTCGTCTGCGATTTGGTTTATGTCCCGCTGCAAACCAAACTTCTCGATACCGCGCGGGAGGCAGGTTGCGTCACCGTCGATGGCTTAGGCATGCTGTTGCATCAAGCCGTTCCGGGGTTCGAGCGTTGGTTTGGCATCCGACCCGAGGTCAACGATAAGACGCGCATGGCTGTCTTGTCATGACCGTGCTCCTCGGCCTCACTGGCTCCATCGGCATGGGCAAAAGCACCGCCGCGCGTCTGTTCCAGGCAGAGGGCTGTCCGGTCTGGGACGCAGATGCGTGTGTGCACCGCCTATACGGCCCCGCCGCGCCGGGCACGGATCGCATACGCGTCCTAGCGCCGACAGCTGTGACCGACGCGGGTGTGGATCGATCCGCCCTTCGCGACCTGATCGCCGAGGAACCCACCCTGCTCAAGGACATCGAAACAGCCATCCACCCGCTCGTAGCCGCAGACCGTGCGGCGTTCATCGCGCAACACTCCGATCCCTGTCTAGTCTTTGAAATCCCGCTCCTTTACGAAACAAATGCACAAGCGGCGCTCACCGCCGTGGCTGTCGTCTCCACCTTTCCCGAGGTCCAGCGCGACCGTGTCCTCGCCCGCCCCGGTATGACAGAAGAAACGCTTAAGATGATCACCGCCAAACAAATGTCGGATGCCGAAAAACGCGCACGCGCGGATTACATCATCGACTCCACCACGATGAACACCGCCACTGCCGACGTGAAACGCATCCTCGCCGACTTGCTCAAAGGATCCACCCATGCGTGAGATTGTGCTCGACACGGAAACCACGGGCCTAGACCCGTTCCAAGGCGACCGGATCGTGGAGATCGGCGCGGTTGAGCTGTGGAACCACGTCCCCACAGGCCGCACCTATCACCAGTACATCAACCCGGAGCGCGCCATGGCCGCCGAAGCGTTCGAGGTGCATGGCTTAGGCGATGATTTCCTGCGCGATAAACCGGTCTTTGCCGACATCGTAGCGGATTTCGTCACCTTCATCGCGGACGCAAAGCTCGTCATCCACAACGCGGCGTTCGACATGAAGTTCATCAATGCGGAGCTTGGCTGGCTCAACCGTCCGGCGCTCCCCAATGATCAAGCCATCGATACCTTAGCCATTGCGCGTAAACGCTTCCCTGGTTCGCCCGCATCGCTAGATGCGCTCTGCCGACGGTTCAACATCGACAACTCCGCCCGTACGCTCCACGGCGCATTGCTCGACAGTGAAATTCTGGCAGAAGTGTATTTGGAGCTGATCGGCGGGCGCCAACCTGACCTCGTCCTCGCGTCAAGCGGGTCGGGCGCCGGCGGCGCGGCAGAAAGCGCCTGGAAACCTTCCGCCCGACCTACGCCCCTGCCCACCCGCCTGTCTGAGGCGGAGCAGGAGGCGCATCAGCGCTTCGTCGCCGCGCTGGGCGACAAAGCGCTCTGGCACAAAGCCTAGTTTGGCTTTCCAGCTTCTTCTTTCTGTGCCTCTGCCCGACGCTGAAGCTCGGTACGGTAGAGACCCACAAAGTCGATATTCTCCAGGTTAAGCGGTGGGAAGCCGCCGTCACGGGTGACATCGCTGACAACACGGCGAATGAATGGGAATAACATCCGCGGGCATTCGATCAACAGGAACGGGTGCAGCTGCTCCTGCGGCACGCCTTCCACGACAAAGATGCCCGCATAGTCCAGCTCTAGCACGAACAGCGCATCGCCGCTCTCTTTGGCTTTGGAATTCACGGTGAGTTTTGTGATGACCTCGTACTGGTTGTCACCACCACGCTTGCGCGCGTCGAGGCTGACCTGAACCGACACATCCGGCTGTCCATCAGCGCTCGCGCCCTTTTGGGCCAGGACGTTCTCGAACGACAGGTCGCGAACATATTGCGCGACCACACGCATGTTCAGTTTCGGTTGCTGTGGGGCCTCTGCAGGTGCGGTTGGTGCGGCTTCGGGCACGGTATCGTTATCGGCCATGGAAATTCCTCTGATGTCTATCGAAGCGTGCGTAGCAAGGCTTCAATGGCGCGTCCAGTCAGAGGCACCGGCTTCGCCTGGTTTTGGGCCTGGTTTTGGCGTCTCCGTAAACTCACCTTCGATGATGTCGTCGCGCGGGCGCGGCCGGGCACCAGGACCCGTGCCCATTTCAAAGCGCTGCACATTCACCCGCGCCAGAATGGCCTTCAGCACAAGCACCCGGACCCCGGGCACCAGCAGCGCAAAACCCACAGCGTCCGTGAAAAACCCTGGCGTCAACAGTAGCGCAGCAGAGACGAGGATCATCGCGCCATGGGCCAGCGGCGTCAGCGGATCGCGCAGTTCTTGAAACGAACCGCGCAGCTCTGCCATGGCGCGCACCCCTTGGGACCGAACAAGCATCGTGCCCAATACAGCCGTCAGCAGCACGATCGCTAAGGTCGGCCAAAGCCCGATCCAGCCGCCAACTTGGATAAAGAGCCCGATTTCAATCAGGGGGATCAAGATAAAGGCAAGTAAGAGCCACATTGTCATTTCTCTCCGCACGCGCAGGATTTCGCTGGGTCCTGCGGTGGACTTAAAGGGGTGCCACCCCTACATAAGGCGCTGACGCACGTTTTGCTACGTCCCCAAAAGCGCCCCAGAGGTCCGACATGAATTCACCACTGATCCAGCTGCTTGTCCTTGCCGGGATCGCTGTCTTTTTGATCTTGCGCCTCCGCTCGGTGCTCGGGTCCCGCGACGGGTTCGAACAGGATGTCAGCCGCCCTGATAGCGCAGGCAGCCGCACCCAGCCCGCGCGCGATTTCGAGGTGATCGAAGGCGGCCCTGACCGGGACATCATCGACCACGTCGAAGAGGGCAGCGATGCCGCCGACGCGCTTAGCGCGATGAAGCGGATCGAGGGCGACTTTAGCGTCAGCGACTTCATCCAAGGCGCCGGGCAAGCCTACGAGATGATCTTGATGGCCTACGAACAGGGCGATCTGTCCGACATCCGCGACTTCATCGACGCCGACATCTACGAGGCCTTCTCCGCCGGGATCGAGGCACGCCGCGACGCTGGGATCTCTATCGAGGCTGAATTTATTGGCCTGCGCGAAGTCGCCGTCGAAGACGCGGCATTTGACTCGGATACAAACGAAGCCGAAATCACCATGCGCTTCGTAGGCGAGCTATCATCGAGCGTCCGCGACCGTGATGGCAACATCATGGAAGAAGAATCGAGCCCGATCAAAAAGACCAAGGATGTTTGGACCTTCGCACGCAGCATGGGTGCAGGTGATCCAAACTGGACACTCGTCGCGACCGAAGCCTAAGCGCGCGGCAGCAATGTCGGCCTAACGGATAAGCGGGGGGCGTATGAAAAAACGCACCCTGCGCGACGATGAAAAGGCCCTGTGGGATCAAGTTGCGCGCACTACTGTGCCCATCTTTCCGGGTCGCAAGCCTCCCCAGCTGGACCTCGACGTAAAACTGCCGCTGACCACAACGTCTGAGCCACCTGCCAGCCAGGCCGACGCTCCCGCTGCACGCATCCCCGAATTCAGCATCGGCTCCAAAGCGCCGACCGCCACGCGCATCCCGCCAAGCGCGGGGCCTGCGGCGCCAAAAATGGACGCAAAGGCCTACCGCCGCCTATCACGGGGCAAGCTCGATCCCGAGGCGCGGATCGACCTGCATGGTATGACGGTGGATCAGGCTCATTCCGAGCTCATCCACTTCATCCTCCGCAGTCACACCAAAGGCCGGCGGCTCGTGCTGGTGATCACGGGTAAGGGCACAGGGCCAGGCCCAACCGGCCCGCTACCCTACCAACGGGGGATTTTGCGGCGGCAAGTGCCCGTTTGGCTCAGTCAAAACCCGGTTGCGCCGCTGATCCTTGAAACCACACCCGCCAATATTCGCCACGGCGGCGACGGCGCGCTTTACGTCTATCTACGCCGCCGCCGGTAGCGCGCGCTGGTACCGCCAAAGCCCTGTCGCCAAAATCGCCCCGGCCCCGACAAAATAGACACTAATCCAGGCAAACTGCGTCTCGATCCCCACCCCAGCAGTGATAAGCATCCCTGTGATCCCCGGACCCAACGCGGACCCTAGAACCATAATCGCCGTCGCCGCCGCCTTGATCGCGCCCAGGTGCCGGGTTCCGAAATACTCGGAGAAGAATGAGGTCGGCGCATTCGACTGGATGCCCTGCCCCACGCCGCAGGCAACAAGTCCCACCAGAGCCCAGGCCAAGCTCGGCGCCGCAGCCATAATCGCAAACCCAATCGCCCAAGGGATCGGCCAAGCAAACATCATCACCGTCGACCCGCGCCGATCAATCACCGCGCCGGAGGCAAAGGTCGTCGCGATCAGGACAGCGATAAAAATGGGGAAAAGCGCTGTGTAGGCGCTCAGCTCCCACCCTTTCACCCCCACAAAATGAACCTGCTGGAAAAAGAGCGCTGTTCCCCACGCCGGCGGAGCTAACAGCATGGGCAGCGCCACCCAAAACAGCGGGTGCCGCAGCATATCCACGCGCGTCCAGTGACGCCCGCCCATGCCCACGGACACACTTTCCTGCGCGACGGACTGCGGCGTGCGCTCCTGTTTGAGCAACCAGTGCAAAACCGGAACGGCCACAAGGCACAGCACAGCCGCCAAAACCCAGCTTTGCCGCCACGTGATCACTGCCAAGAGGGACACAAAAACAAACGGTAACACCGCGTTGCCCAAAGAAAACCCCATGGAGGCGATCGACAGCGCCTTCCCCCGCGAAGCTGAAAACCAGCGGGCCATAGCCACGATGGCGATCTGGCTCGTCATGCCCTGCCCAAAAAAGCGCAGCATAAAGATCACGATCAAGAGCCCCATGACCCCGTCATTCGCAGCCATCCCCAAGCACGCCAACGCCAACCCGGGCAGCACAATCAACAGCAAAGCCCGCACGCGAAAGACATCCGTCAGCGTCCCCGCCCAGATCATAGCAAGTGCCGAGGTCATCGTGGCGGCCATGTAAACAAGCCCCCACTGCGCGTCCGTCAAACCAACCTCCGCCATGATCTGCCCCGCGAAGAGCGCGATAAAATAGCTCTGCCCCCAAGACGACGAAAACGTCAGCAGGAACCCCGCGGCCAAAAAGGCTAGGTTTTCACGGATAAAGCGGATCATACCCCGCGCTTAGGCGAACGCGCAGGCCATGGAAAGCGTCAGAGCATGTAGCGGCTGACATCCATGCTGCGCGTGAGCTCGCCAAGATTGTCAGCGACAAAGGCTTCATCGACCGTGATCTCGGTGCCCGACCGGTCCGGGGCCGCAAAGCTCAGCTCTTCGAACACACGCTCCATTACGGTGTAGAGCCTGCGCGCGCCGATGTTTTCGACATGTTCATTGACGTCCGCGGCGACCTTGGCGAGCGCGGCAATGCCTGCATCGGTAAAGGTCACAGTCACCTCTTCGGTCCCCATCAGAGCCGAATACTGCCGGGTGAGAGCATTATCCGTCTCCGTCAGGATGCGCACAAAGTCAGCCTCGGTCAGGGCGCGTAGCTCCACTCGGATGGGCAAGCGCCCTTGAAGTTCGGGTAAAAGGTCCGATGGCTTGGCAACGTGAAACGCGCCCGACGCAATAAACAGGATGTGGTCCGTCTTGACCGGCCCATGCTTGGTGGACACGGTCGTGCCCTCGATAAGCGGCAGCAAGTCCCGCTGCACGCCCTCGCGGCTGACCTCCCCGCCTCGACCTTCGGTCTTGGCGGCGACCTTGTCGATTTCGTCGAGAAAGACGATCCCATTCTGCTCCACCGCTTCGATGGCGGCCACACGCACCGTTTCGTCGTCGAGCAGCTTGTCTGCTTCCTCCCCAATGAGGATCTCGTAGCTTTCTGCGACGGTCATCTCCTTGCGCACTGTGCGCTGCATGGCTTTGCCAAAGAGTTCCCCCAGATTCATCATCTGACCGCCCCCAGGCTGACCGGGGATCTCAAATCCCATAGGATTTGAGGTGTCAGCAAGTTCGAGCGTGATCTTTTGGTTGTCGAGCTCGCCGGACTTTAGCTTGCGCCGGAACATGTCGCGCGTCTGCTCTCGGGCCCCTTCGCCTGCGATGGCCTCGATCACACGATCCTCTGCGGCGGCATGGGCGCGGGCCTTGACGTCGTCGCGCATCGCCTCCCGCGTCATGGTGATGGCCGCTTCGACCAGATCACGGATGATCTGTTCGACATCGCGACCGACGTAACCCACCTCCGTGAACTTCGTGGCTTCAACCTTGAGGAATGGCGCCTTGGCGAGCTTAGCCAGCCTGCGACTGATTTCGGTTTTCCCGACGCCCGTGGGTCCGATCATGAGGATGTTCTTGGGGTAGATCTCCGCCTGCATCTCCGCATCGAGCTGTTTGCGCCGCCAGCGGTTACGCAAGGCCACCGCCACGGCGCGCTTCGCGTCTTGTTGGCCAATGATGAACCGGTCGAGTTCGGAGACAATCTCACGGGGGGTCAGGTCAGTCATAGGGTTCCTTCCGGGCGCCGAAGTCTTTCAAAGACTTCGGACCGAATTTTCTGAAAAATTCGGCTACGTCCCAATCGTTTCAACAGTGAGGTTGCCGTTCGTATAGACGCAGATGTCGGCTGCGATAGCCATCGCACGTCGCGCGATGGTTTCGGCATCAAGGTCGCCATCCATCATTGCCCGCCCCGCGGCCAGGGCATAGTTCCCGCCCGACCCGATGGCCGTCACATCATGTTCAGGTTCAAGCACATCGCCCGCCCCCGTGATGACAAAGAGGTCCCGCCCATCCGACACGATCAGCATAGCCTCGAGCTTTTGCAGGTATTTGTCCGTGCGCCAGTCTTTCGCAAGCTCCACCGCGGCTCGCGCCAGCTGTCCCGGTGTGCTTTCCAGCTTTGCCTCAAGCCGCTCCAACAGGGTAAAGGCATCAGCCGTCGAGCCCGCAAAGCCCGCGATGATCTCCGTGCCCGCCGGGCTCAATCGGCGCACCTTCCGCGCCGTGCCCTTGATCACGGTTTGGCCAAGGCTCACTTGGCCATCGCCTGCGATGACCACCTGTCCGCCTTTGCGCACGCCGATGATCGTTGTCCCGTGCCAGCCGGGAAAGTCTGTTTCACTCATGGGCGCCTATATGGCCATGGTGACTTGGCGGGGCAAGGGAGCCGTGGCAGAGGAATGTATGGACCGGTCAAAGACCATCACTTTCTACCTGTATCCCCAGGTCAGACGGCAGGCCCAGGCGGGTCGCTTTAACTTCATCAATCGCATCCGAACGGCGGTGGAGCCGTTGGGCTACACCATCGCCTTTGACGGCGGGCGGGAGGATCGGTTGCTCGCCTCGGCTGATCTTCCAGGCTACGCGATGTTTCACATGGAGCAACCGTTTCATTCCCGGGCGCTCACCATGCGCAAGGTCTATCACCCTCCATTTTGGGCCATTGAATCCACCGGTAAGCGCTGGGACTGGCACAGTGCCCGCGCGCAGTTCGATCCGATGAAAATCGGCCCGAACATGGCCCAAGACTTCGCAATGCGCTGGCGGGGAAGGCTCTTCCCGGGGGTCGAAACCTCCCCTGGCTCCCACATCCTCGTGCCGCTGCAAGGTCGGCTCACAACGGCGCGCAGCTTTCAGACGATGAGCCCGCTTGAGATGCTGAAAGCCACCCTCACCCAAATGCCGACGCGGCCCGTCATCGCGACGCTCCACCCGGGGGAAAGCTACACGCAGCCCGAGATCGCCGCGCTCGACCGCCTCGCGACACGTCACTCGACCCTCACCATCGCCCCGCGCGGCACCGTGGAGATGTTGGCGCAGGCACATGCGGTGGTGACGCAAAACTCCAGCGTGGCCTTCAACGGCTACTTCTTTAGGAAACCTGCGATCCTATTTGCCAAGATCGATTTTCACCACATCGCCCTGAATGTCACTGAACTCGGTGTCGCGGGCGCCTTTGCGGCCCTGCCCGATCACAGGCCAGACTACGACGCCTACCTCACGTGGTTCTGGCAGCAGCAAAGCATCAATGCGGGCCGCCCCGAGGCGGAGGCGCAGATCCTTTCAGCGCTGCGCCGCGGTGGCTGGGCGCTTTAACGACAAAGGGCGCCCAGCGGGACGCCCTCTGACCAAGATATCGAACGGCACTTAAATGCTGTCTTCGATCCAGCCTTGCAGCGCGGCCTTGGGTGCTGCGCCCGCGCGGTTCGACACGACCTCCCCGTCCTTAAAGACGAAAAGCGCCGGAATGCCGCGCACGCCGAGCTGGGCGGCCGTGTTGGGGTTCGAGTCAACGTCGACCTTTACCACTTTCACCTTGCCGGCCATCTCTTCTGACAGCTCTTCAAGCGCGGGCCCGATCTGCTTGCACGGGCCGCACCATTCAGCCCAAAAATCGACGACGACGGGGGTGTCGGATTGGCGTACCTCGGCGTCAAAGGTCGCGTCGGTTGCGGCAACGGTTGCCATGGGAGATCTCCTCAGCCCTAAATGTTGAGTGGCGAACCTAAGAACGCCGTAGCAGGGCGTCAAGCGCTCAGGCCGCTTTGCAACGCCTCAATCACGGCGCTGTGCGGCAGGGGCATCAAGCGTCCCGACCCCGTCCACAAAATCGCGACATCGATCTGATGGTCGGGAAAGACCTGACCCATCGCCGCAGCATAGGCCCCCATCTGCCGCAGGAGACCCAGCGGGACCTCTGTCGCGTCACCAGGCTCCAACGCGTTCGATTTGAAATCCACAATCAAAACACGTGTGTCCGTCACGATCAGCCGGTCGATGGACCCCGCCAGCCGCGTTCCGGCGACCTCCGCGGTAAACGGCACCTCCGCCCGACTGGCAGGGCCGAAAACCTCCGCGAGATCAGGCGCCGTGATCAACGCGCGCGCCAGGGGCAAGAGCGACAAACCAAGCGCGCCCAGATCCGCCTCCGCCCGTGCGGCCCAGTGTGCCTCTGGCAGGACGGGCAGCACTTCCAAAAGCAGGTGGAGCGCGGTGCCCTGTGCCAGCGCCTCCGGGTCATCGGGGGTGCCCGGCATGACTTTCGCCCCGCCGAGATCGCTCGGGCTGAGCGGTTTCATCTGTGGGCGAGGCGCTGGAACCGGCGGCAGGTCGAGCGGTGCTTCGGCCAATGGCGCATGCACCACCCCGCTTGCATCTGGCGCGGCCCAACCCATGGGCTCGATCCGTTGGCCACCCCGAATGTCTGACGGTGCAAATCGACCCTGTGCCGCCTTGATCTGATCAAACCAGCTGTCGCCCTTGCGGTCCATTTTGCCTGCTGCGCCGACGATCAGCCAGCTTTCGGCCCGCGTCAGCGCCACGTAAAGCAACCTTTGCCGTTCTTCATCGCGCAGCTCAGCCTCCGCCAAGCGACCGTCATGGACGGCCTGGGGTTGGTCGCGCACAGGCGGGCGCCAAATGGCCAGCCCGTCCAGATCCGCGATGTCGGCGGATCGTGGCGCGTTGCGAGGGGCGGTGTCGGGCATGATGACGATGGGCGATTCCAGCCCTTTGGCGCCATGCACCGTCATCACGCGCACGACATTGGCACTGCCGTCGATGGCGCGCTTGAGCTTGACCTCTTGCGCACCCAACCACGTCAGAAACCCGGTCAGGCTCGGCGGCTCAGACTGCTCGTAACTCAACGCTTGGGACAAGAGCGCGTCGATGGCATCTTCTGCCTCCACACCCAGCCGCGCGCGGATCTTTCGGCGGCCCCCGTGCCAGGTCAGCGCCCGTTCGATCAGCTCAAAGGGCCGCAGGAAATCCGCCTTGCCGAGCATGTCCTGCAAGAACGCCACGGTATCCGGGAAATCCGCCGCCCGATCGCGCAGCGCGGGCCACAGATAGGCCTGCGTCCGGTGGTAAGCGAGCTCAAAGAGAGCGCGTTCGTCCCACCCCATCATCGGGCTTTTGAGAAACGCCGCCAGCGACAGATCATCCTCCGGCGTGGCCAGAAACGCCAAAAGCGCCGTGATATCCCGCACGGCGAGCTCTTGCGCCACGTTCAACTGATCCGCGCCCGCCATCGGGATGCCCGCCGCCTTGCAGGCACGAATGATCTCGTCAAAAATCTCCGACCGGCGCTGGACAAGGATCAGGATATCGCGCGGTTCCGCCCGGCGCCACTTGACTGCGCCGTCCACGACCTGTGGCACCTGCTCCCCCGCGAGGATGCCTGCGATCCGCTGCGCCACGTCTTGTGCCAACAGACGCCGGTGATCGGTGTCGCCGATCCGGTCAACGGCCTCATACCACTCGCTCTTTTCCGGCGTCTCCGGCTCCCATGGGTCGAGCACATCGACCCGTCCAGGCAGCGCAGAATTGAACGCCCGGTGATGGCTATCCTGCCCGAGCCCGCGGTGGTCACTATCGGCAAAGACCTGATCCACAAGTTCCAGGATCACGGGGGAGGAGCGGAACGAAAATTCGAGCGACGCATCTTGCAGCGGATCATCGGCCGCAGACAGCATTCCGCTGAAATAGTCACGCATCTTGTCAAAAACACGCGGGTCCGCGCCTTGGAACGAATAGATCGACTGTTTCTTGTCGCCCACGACAAACACCGTGCGGTTCGTGTCTGATCGCGACCCGGACCCGGCCAAAAATTCCTCCGCCAACAGGCGCACAACGTCCCACTGCGCGGGGCTCGTATCCTGCGCCTCATCGACCAGAATGTGATCCACCCCGCCGTCAAGCTTATAAAGCACCCACCCCGCCATAGTGGAAATGCTCAGGAGCGCGCGCGTCCGTTCGATCAAATCGTCAAAGTCGAGCCACCCGCCCTGCGCCTTTAGCGCGCCATAAGACGCCAAAAAGGCCGTCGCGAACTGATGCAACGCCCAACTCCGCTCCGCGGTAGCGAGCGCTTGGCGGCGGGGTACCGCGGCCTCCATCCGGTCCATAAGGGCCGTCAAAGAGGCCAGGTGATCCCCGAGCAGCTCCCGCCCGCCTTTGGTCGGGAATGTCTTATGCTTAGCCGTGAGCGGTGTCTTGCCTTTACGATCATAGACCAAAACTTGCTCTAACGCGGCCAAACTCGCGGCAGACGGCGGCTCAAGCGAGATGTCTTTTAATGCAGCCGCCGCGCGCTGATCATTGGCAGACGATCCCGCCAACAGCCGCGCAACCGTGTCGATTAGGCTTGCTGCCCCCGGTCCCAGGCATTCCTGCGCCAAAGCCGCCACATCGTCACCGGGGGCGAGGCCCAACGCCGCCCAAACGTCATCTTGAGTGCGCAGCTCCTGAAACTTCGCCTTGTTGCGAATGACCGCCGCCGCAAGGTCCGTGAGCGCGTCTGACCCGCTCTGCTCAATCAACGCGTGAAAGCCAGGATCCCCGGCCTGCGCGAGCTCTTCGAGCACCTCCACCATCATCAGTGTCGACAGACGGTCGTCCATCTCCCTGAAATCGGGGCTCACGCCGGCCTCCACCGGAAAACGGCGCAGAACCCCAGCGCAGAACGCATGGATGGTCTGGATCTTTAGCCCCCCCGGCGTTTCGATCGCGCGGGCAAAGAGCGTGCGCGCCGCCGACAGCACATCATCTGGGAATGGGCCCGGCTCGCCCAGCTCCGCGAGACGCTCCGCCAAGTTGCCGTGGCTGAGCATGGCCCACTCGCCCAGCTGGGCAAAAAGCCGGTTCTGCATCTCGCTCGCCGCGGCCTTGGTGTAGGTCAAACACAAGATGCGTTGCGGCTCGACCCCAGCCAAAAGCAGCCGTGCCACCCGTTGGGTCAGCACCCGCGTCTTGCCCGATCCCGCATTGGCCACGAGCCACGTCGACCGATCCGGGGCAGCAGCCCGGCGCTGTGCGCGGGTGGCGTCGTTCACCGTCACAATACCACCTGAACCGGCGCGTCCGACGGCCCCCATTCCCCGTAGCGTGAAAGAAGGTCATAGGGCCCCGCATCGCCATCCTTTTGCATTGCCCGCCGCGCAGTGAACCCGTGAGTCTCCGACAACATATGAGCGATCAACGCGGTAAACTCAGACCAGGTTGCGCCGGTGTCGAGTCTGATATCAGCCTCCTTCGGCGTGGAGCCGAGTCCGATATAAGTCGCGCGCGCCACCGGGTTCGGGCCTAACGCTTCAAACCCGCCCCGCTCCATCATGGCAGCCTCAAGGTGGAGCTGTTTGTCAAAGTATCGCTGCTCACCCTCTGACGGTGGGGCACCGGTTTTGTAATCATAAATACGCGCATGGCCCGCCTCATCGAGGTCGATCCGATCCGCCGTACCCCTGAGCGTAAACGTCACCGTGTCGAGCGTGACGGCCCCCCGTGCCTCCAACTGTGCGATCTGAGCCTCGGCACCTCGGCGCAACTCGCCGCGGACAAACCATGGCGCCACACGCATCAACCGCGCCTTCCAAAGCGCGCGGGCGGCGGGCCAGGGCACAACGCGCGCCAGAACCCGTTCCGCGCTCCGTTCGATATGGGCAAGCGCCGCGCTTTCGTCCTGGGGAAAGGGCGCTGCCAGGATCTCCTCCATGATCTTATGGATCACGGTCCCCCGCAGCCGGGCATCCGGCGTCTGGTCTAGCGGGTCAAGCTCCCGCAGGCGCAGAACGTGCTTGGCATAGATCGCATAGGGGTCGCGGATCAGCGTCTTAATCTCTGTCACAGACAACGCCTTGGGCCGCACAGCTCTCGGCGGCACGGGGGACGGGCGCGGGGCAGGGGCACCGCGCGGCGCAACATCAAGCCGTCCCGCCTGATCGAGCCACGCCTGACCTCGCGCCCGCATCGCTGCCAGTGCCTGCTTTCCGTCTCTATCCTTGCCCGAAAGGCCATCCAACAGCGTCGTCAAGCGGTTGAGCCACCGCGACGGAACAGTCTCTGCATCGTCGGATTTGGTGGCGCGGGTGAACCAAACCTCCGCCGCGTTGGCGGCCTGTTCGAAGTCATGGGCCGACAGCCCAATCTGCCGTTCCGGCGATAAAAGCCCCGCCTGCGCACGCATAGCGCGGTTCATCCAAGGGTCGGGACTGGGCGCGGGTGGCCAGACACCGTCATTGAGCCCGCCCAGGATCACAACCTCCGCCCCTTGCGCGCGGGCCTCTAGCGTCCCCCAGATGTTCAACAGTGGATGCGCTGCGCTTTGGATTGTCACTGTTTCACGCGATAGGGTCTGACCCAGCAGAATTGCAAAGGCCCCCGCACGCATGACGTCCGTCGGTAGCGCGGCCTCGGCCATATCCTCCAGCGTTTGAAGCGCTGCGCGCCCCGGTGCCTCCTCCCAAAGCGCCCCGGTTCCAGCTCCGTCGGGCCCGGCGCACAGCGTCTCAGCCGTGGCACGCAGCCAGGCGATATGCTCCGCCAAGGTCGCGGCATCTGACGGCGCTAGCGCTGGCGCAAGCCACGCGCCCCAGGCTTTGCGCGCATCGTCCTCCGCGGCCCAGTTCAGGACATCGTCGGCGGTGGGAAAGGGTGGCCCCTTGCGGCGCAGCCTCAGCTCCAACGCGCGGGTCACGAGCAAATGCGTCCCGCGCTCCGCCCCTGTGGCCACAAGCGGATGTTTCAGGATCGCAATCAAAGGCCCCGCCGCCACGCCCTGCGCGCCCAACCGCGCAATCTGGCCCAAAAGCCGCCCAGGTGCCGTCAGCGACAGCGGCACACCGGCGGAATCGTCGGCAGCGAGCCCCCACCGGTCGAGCGCCGCCGCCACACGCCGCGTCAGCGTGCGGTCGGGCGTGATGAGCGCCGCACGCTCCCCCGCTACCGCGGCCGCCCGCAGGCGTAGGGCGATCGCGTCGGCCTCCGCCCTTTGGTCCTGCGCTTCCACCAGCGTCAGTGCCGCAGTGGCCGCGCCGAGATCGGCAAGCTTTGGTCCGTCGCGCAGCCAGTGATCCGTCACCGGCGCAGGTCGTAGCGCGAGGCTAATCAAGGCGCCCCGTTCAGGTTGCGCCAACGCGGTGGGGTCCCACGGCTCTAACGCGCAAGGATCGAGCCCGAGACTGCCCACCAGCGACGCATAACGTTGTTGCGGGTGATCCTCCTGCCCGGGTCTGTCCATGAGCGCTGCCCAGACATCTTGCGGCAGGTTCGGGTCGAACCCGGGCAAGATCAGCGCCCCCTGCGGCAGCTGCGCGATGGCGCGCATCAAAAGCCGCGTGGTCCCACGTGACGCGGTGGAGCCCGCCACCAGGATCGGTGTTTGAGGTGGCTCCAACGCCCATTGCGCCACCAACGCCTCAACCCGCGCGCGCTGCGTGGCCTCTGGGTTCTGCGCCTCATACTCCGCTGCGATCCGAACAAAGGCCAGCGCACGCTCCCAATGGGCGCTTTGTCCTTCGACCGACAGGCGCGCGAGCGCGTCAAAACCCACACCCTCGCCGCCCATCTCATCGAGCAGCCCCATGAGTGACCGCGCCACGTCAAAGGCTGCGTCAGGCGCCGACAGGCCGGGCGCCTTGCGGATCAGTTGTTCAAGATCCAGTTGACGCCGCAGGCTCTGTTCCGGCGGGGTTGGCTCGAAATTGGCGCCAGGCAAGGCCGCGATATCCGTAACTAACGACAAGCGCGGCAACAGACGGGTGGGCCCTTGGGCAAACACCTCCCTCAACCGGGTCAGCATCCGTCCAGCATTGCCAAGCACCTGCGTGTCCGCCCAGGCCAGCGGTGAGCGGCCGTCTAGCCGCGCTGCCATGCCCCGCACCACGGCGCGCGGAAAGTCCACGCCGGGCGGCACGTAGTAGACACGGGGGGCAGGGGTCGGGTCAAACACGCAGCATCTCCTCCGCCAAGGGGATGGAGCTTGGGCGGCCCACATCGCACCATTGACCAGGGTAGTCTGCGACGCGCAGCCGATCTTGATCCATCAGTTCGTCCCAGACCCTATTCAAGCCAAAAACGCGATCCGGTACAGCCCCTATCACCGCGCTTTTGATGATCTGAGCGCCACAATAGACCCATCCGGGCCCGCGCACTGGCCTGCCGCCATCCCTCACGGTGAAATCGCCCGCATCCGCCCGGCCCCAGGCCCGCGCCATCGGCACGCAGAGCAGCAGCGCATCCATCGCCTCCGGGTCCCAGGCTGCGCGCAGCACAGCATACGGGTTCGGCCCATTCCACACCGCGTCTGCATTCATGGTCATCACCGCGTCCCCCGTTAGAACCGCCAGCGCGGCTTTGAGCCCACCGCCCGTGTCCAAAACCTCCGGCTCCTCCCGGAGGACGGTCACATCCGTGCCTGACAACGCCGCCACGATCTGATCGGCACGGTAGTGCGCGTTCACGGCCACCGGTCCGAGCCCAAGCGCCTGCGCCGGGTCGAGCGCGTGATCCAGAAGCGCCTTGCCCGCCACCGGGATCAGCGGCTTTGGCACCGTATCGGTGAGCGGCGCCATGCGCGTCCCGAACCCGGCGGCAAAGATCATCAAAGCGTTGGGATCGTCCCGCATCTGTCTTTTAGGTCCTTTAGGTGCGCGTCAGTGGGCAGAGGCAGCGCTGCCGCGACCTCCCGCAAGGGTTCGAGCCCAGGCGTCGCGAGCTCCCCCATCAGATGCGCCCATACGCGCGGGATGAAGTCAACGTAATGCGGCTTGCCGAAATGCAGGCTCAGCCGCGCAAAGACGCCCAAGATGCGCAGGTTGCGCTGGGCGCCCAGCGTGGCCACGGCCCGCGCCATGTCCGCGAGCGGGGTGCCTGTGGCGGTCGCAAAGTGCTGGGTGAGAGCCGATCCCAGCGCCGCATCCACATCCCGCCGCGCGTCATGGATCAATGACACCAGGTCATAGGCCGGGTGCCCCAGCCCTGCGTCCTGAAAATCCAAAAGCCCCACCCGTTGCAACCCGTCGCGGTCCGGCAACCAAAGCAGGTTTTCGGCGTGATAGTCCCGCAACACGATGACGGGATGATCCGTGTCTAATGCGGCCAGTGCGTCTCGCGCAGCACGCTCCAACGCAGCCGCGAGGCTTGGATCCCCCGCGTACCACGTGCCTGCAAGCCCTGCCAAAGGGGCCATGGCTACAGCGTCGTAATGCGGCAGGGCAGGGGGCTCCACAGCCGTTAGATGCGCGAGCACATCGACCGCCGCGCGGTAAAGCGGTGCTTCCTGCCCCGGCGCGCGGGCCACCACGCGCGCGAAAACGGCGTCGCCCAAATCCTCGATCAACAGAAAACCCTGATCTGGGTCCTCCGCGTAGATCACAGGCGCGCTTAGGCCCTGATTGCGCAGCCATTCGGCAATGCGGATGAAGGGACGAACATCCTCCCCCAGCTCCGGCGGGGCGTCCATCAGCACCGCGCCCGTCACTCGAAAGTAACGCCGCCGCGACGCGTCCCCGGCTAGGGGTGCCAACGCTGCCCCACTGTGGCCGGCGCGTGCCAGAAACGCCGCGGCCTGGTCCAAGCGGGCATCGCTCATAGGTGTGCGACCCAGGGTGCGTGGCCTGTAACCGTCAACACCCGCGCATCCGCCGCGTCCGCAGGCTCAAAATGCAGGGTTATGGCGTGTTCGGGTCGCATGTCGCCCAAACGGTCGGGCCATTCGATCAGGGTCACGGCGTGTTCAAACGCCTCCTCCAGCCCAATCTCGGTCAACTCATCTGCGGAGGTGAGCCGGTAGAGATCGCAATGCCAGACGTCGAACCGCGCTGTCTCATAGGTCTGCACGAGCGTAAATGTGGGCGATGGCACGTCCTCCGGCACCTCCAACAAGGTTTGGATCAGCGCCCGGGCAAAGGTCGTCTTTCCCGCTCCAATCGGCCCTTCCAGCAAAAGACACGCGCCGGGCGTCAGCCCACGCGCCACGCGGGCGGCCAGCGTAGCGGTGTCGTCGGGGGAATTGACTGCGATCACCGTGGTCGGCGCGGCAGAGGTGGGTGCGTCCATGGCAAAACACTATCCAGCCTCGGGCCCTGCGCACAAGCGGTCATCGCCCGGCGCGGCGCACGTGGCCTAGCTCGCCACCTTGTCTTGGGAGGGCGGCCCAAAGGGCGCGGGTTGGGTCGGCTCGCTCGACACCAGGTGCGGGCGGGCGCCGGTGCCGCGGGCCCCAAGCTCCTTACAGCCGATCAGCGTCGCCCCGTTGCCGAGCGCCACCGTCCGACACCGCAACCGCCGCCCGTCGCTCAGCATAACATCCCCGGTCCATGGCGCGCTGCTGTTGCGGTGATAAACGGACTGCTCAAGCTCTGCCCAGACGTCCGGGTCCCCGCCCTGTTCCCGCCACAGCGCCACAGCGTCCGTGAGCCGCGTAGGCATGATGCTTTCGTCGATATCCGTGTGCCAAAGCTTGCGGAACCCGGCATTCGTAAAGGTCACGACCCCGTCCGACGATACCACAGCCACCCCTTCCTCCATCACATCCAGCGCCGCATGACCAAGCTCAATTTCAGAGTGGAACCGCTGTGTTAGAGACACATCGGAGCTGATGTCTTCGAACAGAAACGCAATGGCGCCATCGGGGTGGGGGCGGCCCGTGACGCGGTAGGTCACACCCCCAGGCAGCGACCACGATTCGCAATAGGACCCGCTCACCGCCTGCGCCTCCAGCTCCACCAACTGGCGCCGCCAAGCTTTGTAGTTCTTCGGCTCCGCCAGCATTCGGTCGTCGCGTAGCTGGTCCAGGAACGATTCGAGGCTGGGCTGTCGGCTCAGAAACGTCGCCTTAAGCGACAAGAGATCCATCAGAGCCGGGTTAAAGAGGACGAGCTTGCGCTCCTGATCAAAAATCGCGAGCCCGGTCGACAGGTGCGAAAAGGTTTTTGTCAGGGTCTGCACAAAGTTCCGCCGCGCGCGTTCGGCCTTCACGATATCATCGGCGGAGCTCGCAAAGAAATGCTGGAACCCGTCGCGCGAAAAGCCGGTGATATCGAAACTCCGCGCACCGCTCTGCCGCCGATCCACCGCCGTCAGCTGGGCGGGCAGCAAGAATTGGGAGGTCATGTCGGGAAAAAGCGCGGGGGGCGGCCAATGGTCCGCACCTGGCACGCCCTCGCGCCGGAGTTCCGCCAAATAGGCCTCATTCGCCCAGGACACCGCGCCCTGGTCATTGACCTGCCACATCAAAATCGGCGCATGATCTGCGGCAGAACGCAGCGTCGCCAACTCATCACTCGGGCCCTGGGCCGCGATCTGTTGAAGCGCGCGGGTCCGCTGGCTCTGATCGACGGTGATGCGGGTGTAGCCGTCCCAGGCCTGAAACCGCACGATGCCGTCGTCTTGGGCATCTTTGGCGCGAAACGGGCCCGCAAAGCCGCGACCGGCCGTGTCGTTGCTCTCCGGGAGCTCCGCAAAGCGGCCCCGCAACCCGTGAAGCACACGGCCCAGATCGCTGCCACCGCCACCAAACTGGGCCATGGCCGCTCGGGCGTTGGGCGTGCAATCGGTCAGCACCTCGCCGTCGAAGAGGTAAATCAGACGCTCTGTCGGCGCATCCTCGCTGTCGCCCTCGTCCACCGTCGGGGCATAGCGCGCCCAGGTGGCAAGGATCAGCGTGCTCGCGGCCAGGACGAGCCCAATCAGGCCCAGAGCAGCAGGTAAGGAAAATTCAAACACAGCAGCAACTCAATCATCCAATTTCGATGATCAGGGTGCCTGACGATGGTTAACCCGCGGTTAATGAGACTTAAGATTCCGTGCACACCCCCGGGGAGGCGTTAACTTTTTAGCGCCGTAATCGGCACGTTCGGGCCCAGGGTCGCGCTGTCATCGCCGCCCGGCTTGGTGATGTCGGCCCGATTCCACGTCACCCGCACCCGCGCGCCAGACCCATCCGACGGGCCGTTATAGAATCGCAACTGCGCGCGCGTGCGTTCCAGCAGCGTCTTAGCGATGAAAAGTCCCAGCCCCATCCCGTCATAGCCCGGGCGCCGTTCGCTCGATGATCTACGCTTGGCACGGGTGAACGGGTCGCCCAGCCGCCCGATGACCTGCGCCGAAAACCCCGCCCCGTCGTCGGAGATCTCGATACTAATATCCCGGTCGCTCCAACTCAGCTCGATGCCCACGGCGCTGTCGGCAAAATCCACCGCGTTCTGAACCAGATTGCGCAGGCCATGGATGACCTCCGGATGACGGCGCAGCTGGGGCTGTTCCAGCGGGGCGCCTTGCTGCGGCGCCAGCGTGACTGTGATCGTCTTACCACGGTGCATATGAGGCTCCGCCGCCTCGCGCACGACGGTCTCAAACGGGGCGAAGCGCAGGTGCAGGTCGTCTTTCCCAGCCCGCCCCATGGACCGCAGGATGTCGCGGCAGCGGTCGGCCTGGGACCGGATCAGCTCCGCATCGTCTTTGAGATCGCCCGCCGGCAGCTCGTCCATCAGCTCGCTCGACACGAGCTTTATCGTCGCAAGCGGCGTGCCCAGCTCATGGGCCGCCGCCGCCACCACCCCGCCCAGATCGGTCAGCTTCTGCTCGCGCGCCAACGCCATCTGCGTGGCCAACAGCGCGCGCGACATCGCGTGCATCTCCTCCGTCACGCGGCGGGCGTAGATGGCGATAAACACGGTCCCCACAAGGATCGCCGCCCAAAACCCGATGGCAAAGAGGTTCGGCGTCTGCAGCACAAACCCATCCGCTGTCCGCAGCGGCACATGGTAAAGCCCCGTCGACGTGATCAAACCCACGGCCACGAGCCCCAAAATCACCGTTGGCGTCATCGACAACACCGTGGCCGAAATGGTCACCGGCGCCAGGACAAGCAGCGCAAAGGGGTTATTCAGCCCCCCCGTCAACGCCAAAAGAAACCCGAGCTGCATGAGGTCAAAGAGCAGGAACAGAAACGTCTCCGGCTCGCTCAGGCGCTTGTTTTCTGGGTAAATCCACACCGAAATCAGATTGGCAAAGACCGACACGCCAATGGCCATGTAACACAGCACAATTTCGAGCTGCAGGTTATAAAGCCGCTGCGCAATCGTCAGGGCCGCGAGCTGTCCCACGATGGCCACCCACCGCAGCACAACGAGCGTCCGCAGCCGGATCCAGTTCGCGCGCGCCTCCGGCCGGGCGAGCTCCCCTTCGAGCCCGGGGCCCGGGTCAGATCGCATCGGGGGCGGCGCGTGCTGTGCGGTCTCGGTCATCGCTGTCCTCAAGCAGATGTGACACTCGGGCTCATCCAAAGGGTCCCCCACTCCGTTACATAGCAGGATGATAGCGGCAAGGAGCGTGAAATGAGCTGGAAAATCGCAGCATTGGCGTCAGCAACGGCAGGCGCTGCCGTGGGGGGGATTTTTCTGGCCACGCAGATCATGGCACCCTCGAACGTGCTTGCGCAATGTATCGGGTCCTCGGTGGCCGGAGGCGATATCGGCGGGCCGTTCACACTCGTCAGCGAGACGGGGGAAACAGTAACGCAGGACGACGTCATAACCGGCCCGACGCTGGTCTACTTTGGCTACACCTTCTGCCCCGATGTGTGCCCCATGGACACCGACCGGATGGCGCTCGCTATGGAGATCTTGGACGAACAGGACAAAGGCATCGACGCGCTCTTTGTGTCCATCGACCCGCTGCGCGACACGCCCGAATACCTGGCCGAGTTCACGGATTACTTCCACCCGCGCCTCACGGGCCTATCTGGGACGGAAGCACAGGTCAAAGCCGCCGCCGACGCCTACCGCGTGTTCTACCGCAAAGTGGACACCGATGAGGAGGATTTCTACCTCATGGATCACTCCACCCTCACCTACCTCATGACCCCGGGCGAAGGCTTCGTCACCTTCTTCCGCCGCGACCTCACACCCGAAGCCATGGCCGAGCAGGTGGGTTGCGTGGTTGACGCAGTGAGCGTTTGACGCATCTCTACCCGAAAGCCTATGCTTTTGAAGTATAAACGAGCTAGCGAAAGAGATGCGGATGCCCGAGACCGCTTTGGCCGATATCGGCCCTGATGTGTCGCTCCTACTGGTGGACGACGACGAACCCTTTTTGAAACGCCTGGGAAAGGCCATGGAAAAGCGCGGCTTTTCTGTGGAACAAGCGACATCCGTCGCGGCTGGCCGGGCCATTGCCACAGCACGGCCCCCCGCCTACGCCGTCATCGACCTGCGCCTTGAGGATGGCAACGGGCTCGACGTCGTGGAGGCGCTGCGCGAACGGCGCCCCGATAGCCGCGTGGTGGTCCTGACCGGCTATGGCGCCATCGCCACAGCGGTCGCCGCGGTAAAGATCGGTGCCACCGACTACCTGTCAAAACCCGCAGACGCCGCCGACATCACCAACGCGCTTCTCGCGACCGGGGATGAGCTGCCACCGCCGCCCGAAAACCCCATGAGCGCGGACCGCGTGCGCTGGGAACACATCCAACGGGTCTACGAGCTCTGCGACCGCAATGTGAGCGAAACCGCCCGGCGGCTGAATATGCACCGCCGCACGCTCCAACGCATCCTGGCGAAACGATCCCCGCGCTGAGCGGAGGGACCACATCGTGACGCGCGTCTTGATTATCGGCGGCGGGGGCATGGTGGGCCAAAAGCTCGCCCATTGCCTTGCTGCCGACGGCCTCCCCGGTACGCAAACCGTTGAACTGTCGCTCCACGACCTGGCGTTCCCAAAGCCCGGCGCAGACCAGCGCGTGGGCGACTTCACCCAACCGGCAGAGGCGCAGGCACTGGCCGCGGCCCGCTATGACGTGATCTACCAGCTCGCCTCCGTCGTCTCGGGGGAGGCCGAGGCGAATTTCGACAAAGGCTGGGACACCAATCTCTGGCCCATGTGGCAATTCCTACAAGCACTTCGCGCCGAACACCTCGCCAGTGGCGGGACGTACTGGCCGCGCGTCATCTTTACCTCTTCCATCGCCGTGTTCGGCGGCCCGTACCCCGCCGCGATCCCCGACGATTTTCTGACCTCGCCCCAAACAAGCTACGGCGCGCAAAAGGCCGCTTGCGAAGTGATCCTCCAAGACTTCACGCGCAAAGGGTTCCTTGATGGAATGAGCCTCAGGCTCCCCACCATTTGCGTCCGGCCCGGCCGCCCCAACATGGCCGCCTCGTCATTCTTTTCCGGAATAATCCGCGAGCCGTTGAATGGCGAAGACGCGCGTCTGCCCGTGCCCGACACCGTGCGCCATTCCCACGCCTCGCCACGCTCCGCCGCGCGCTTTCTGCGCCACGCCGCGGGCATCGACCAGGCTGCGCTGGGCGGACGCACGGCGCTGAACCTGCCAGGTGTGTCCGTAACCGTCGCCGAACAGATCGAGGCCCTGCGCGCCGTCGCTGGCAACGACGCCGTCAAACGCATCAAGCCCGAAATAGACGAAGCCGTGATGGCCATCGTCAGCGGCTGGCCCGAACGCTTCGCCCCCGACCGTGCGCTCGCCCTCGGGTTCCGGGCAGAAACGACGTTCGAAGAGATCATCGAGACCTATATCGCCGATGATTTACCCAGTGATACCAGACAATTAACCTAGCACAGCGCCAGCAATGCCTCATGTCGGGCCACAAAGCTGCGCCGCACCTCCACCGGGGGCCGCAGGGCCAAGGCCAACCCGTCCACCACCTCGACCGGGGGCTTGCCAAAAAACTTCGCGGCTTCGCTCGCACTGAACCCTGCGAGCTGCGTGGCCTCCAAATAAGCGCTGATCTTATCGGCCCGCTTGATCCGTTTCTTAATCGCAACCGGTAAAACGGCGGGCAGGCCAAAGCGGATGTGGATCGCCGCCGTCAGCCGGTCATCAAGCGCGCCATAGCCCGGCCCCACCGCCGCCTTCACCGGCGAAATCATGTCGCCAATCACATATTCCGGCGCGTCATGGAGCAGTGCCGCCAGCTGCCAGCGCGGTTCCTCCTTTGGGCTCAGCCGCCGGTAAAGCTCTTCCACCAACAGCGCGTGTTCCGCCACGGAATAGGGGTAGTCGCCCAGCGTCTGCCCGTTCCACCGGGCCACAAAGGCCAAACCGTGGGCAATATCTTCGATCTCGATATCCACCGGCGTGGGGTCCAGCAGATCTAGCCGCCGCCCCGACAACATCCGCTGCCACGCTCTTACCTGTTGCGCCATGCTGGGCCCTCCTTCCGCGACCTTTAGCTGCCCCAAGAGGGCCCGCAACGCAAACCACACCCACCTGCCCATTGTTTCAGCGCCCCCCGTTCGAGCGCCAACGAAAACGCATCTTGATCAGATTTGCTGCAACGCCGCGTTGCGTCCCGCCACGGCCTTTGATACCGGACCCCAAAATCGGGATAGGAGGCTTCCCATGGCAAAAGACTTTATCGTGAAAGACATCGACCTCGCGGCGTTTGGCCGTAAGGAACTGGATATCGCAGAAACCGAAATGCCGGGCCTGATGTCCGTGCGCGAAGAGTACGGCGACAGCAAGCCGCTCGCAGGCGCACGCATCGTTGGCTCGCTGCACATGACCATCCAAACGGCGGTCCTGATCGAGACGCTGACAGCACTCGGCGCAGATGTGCGCTGGGCGTCCTGCAACATCTTCTCCACCCAGGACCACGCCGCGTCGGCCATCGCCGCTGCAGGCATTCCGGTATTTGCAATTAAGGGCCAAACGCTCGAAGAGCATTGGGATTACCTCGACAAATCCTTCATGTTCGAAGACGGCCCGAACATGATCCTCGACGATGGCGGCGACGCGACGCTCTACGTTCTGCTGGGCGCACGCGCCGAAGCGGGCGAGGACATCATTCCCGTTCCAACCTCTGAAGAAGAGGAAGTGATCAAGGCGCAGATCGCAAAGCGTATGGCGGCCTCCCCCGGCTGGTTCACCAAGATCCGAGACCAGATCAAAGGCGTGTCCGAGGAAACAACGACCGGCGTGAACCGCCTGTATCAACTCGTGCGCGACGGCCAGCTGCCCTTCCCCGCGATCAACGTGAACGATTCGGTCACCAAGTCGAAGTTCGACAACAAGTACGGCTGTAAAGAATCGCTCGTCGACGGCATCCGCCGCGCCACCGACACCATGATGGCCGGTAAGACCGCCGTCGTGATGGGCTACGGCGATGTGGGCAAAGGCTCCGCAGCATCGCTCGCAGGTGCAGGCGCCCGCGTGATCGTCACCGAAGTCGACCCCATCTGCGCGCTTCAGGCAGCCATGGACGGCTTCCAGGTCACCACGCTCGAAGACGTCGTTGAAACCGCCGACATCTTTGTCACCACCACCGGCAACAAAGACGTGATCCGCATCGAGCACATGCGCGCGATGAAGGACATGGCCATCGTCGGCAACATCGGCCACTTCGACAACGAGATCCAAGTCGCGGCTCTCAAGAACCACAAGTGGACGAACATCAAAGAGCAGGTGGACATGATCGAGATGCCGAATGGCAATCGTCTGATCCTCTTGTCCGAAGGTCGCCTGCTGAACCTCGGCAACGCGACGGGCCACCCGTCCTTCGTGATGTCCGCGTCCTTCACCAACCAGGTGCTCGCGCAGATGGAGCTTTGGAACAACGGCGCCGAATACAAAAACGACGTCTACATCCTGCCCAAGCACCTCGATGAGAAAGTGGCGCGCTTGCACCTCGATCGCATCGGCGTGAAACTGACCGAGCTCGACAAAAACCAGGCCGACTACATCGGCGTAAAGGTCGAAGGCCCGTTCAAGCCGGAACACTACCGCTACTAATCGGTGTGACATCCAATGAAAAAGCCCCGGCCCTACGCCGGGGCTTTTTTCGTTTGGGGGTCAGAGCCCCGCGCGCTCGAACACAGCCGCCACGCGCCGCGCCCATTCCGCGTAGACCTGGGGCCCGGGGTGAAAGCCGTCCTCGGCCATCTGCGCCGTATCCATGGTAAAGGTGAGCGGCAGGTAGTGGGTATCGCGGCGCGCTTCGGCGATCGCCCGCAAGTCCTGGTCAAACCGCTCCGCCCGCTCGCCGAGCACCGCGTTAAGCGGTGCCGGTAGCAGCGGAAACTGCCGGACAGGCGGCAAGCCCGAAACGCAGATGACCCGCGCGCCAAAGCCAACCGCCAAACGATCCAGCAACGCCACGTACCCGTCGCGCCAGGCCCTCAGGCTCACTCTGTTCTTGGCGTCGTTGACGCCCAGCGCTACCACCACCCCATCAAATTGCGCCTCGCCCAGAGTTTCAAGCAGCGCTGTCGTGCTCCGCACCGTGCCGCCTGACTTGGCCAGAACGGTCCAGTCTACGCGCCGCCGCACCGCCATTTCCGCCGCGAGCCGTCCGCCCAGGGCCTGATCCTGCGTGCGGACCCCCACCCCAGCGGCGGAGCTATCGCCCAAGACCAACACGCGCGCGCCCGGACCCTGTCCCGTCACGCCCTGCCGCGGGCCCGCAGCTTCTGGAAGCCGAGCCGCGCGGGCCGCCACCCATAGCGCCTGTGGGACAACCACTGGCGCATACGCCAAAGCTCTCCAAGTCATTGGTTGCGCGTCACCTCCCTGCTTGAAGCCCACGACATAGCACGATCAGGCAGGTGCCAAGATCGTTCTTGGCGTGGCACCGCACCCATGGCACGGTGCCGCAAATCACAATGAAAGCGCGCGACAATGAACGGAGCTGAAAGCCTGGTCGAGACGTTCTTGGCCAACGACCTCGACCTCTGTTTCGCCAACCCCGGCACCTCAGAGATGCACTTTGTCGCCGCGCTCGATGGCCACCCGGACATGCGCTGCGTCCTGTGTTTGTTCGAGGGCGGGACATCGGGCGCCGCGGACGGGTATTACCGCATGACCGGCAAGGTCGCGGCGACGATGCTGCACCTCGCGCCGGGCTTCGGGAATGCCTACGCAAACCTGCACAACGCGAAAAAGGCAGGCTCAGGCGTCGTTAACGTCATGGGCGACCACGCAACTTATCACAACGTCTACGACAGCCCGCTCAAGGGCGACACGATAGGCGTAAGCCAGGCCGTCAGCCACTGGACCCGCGCCTCTGCCACCTCCCAGGACGTCGCCCGCGACGGGGCAGCGGCTATTGCAGCGGCGCGGTCGGGCAACGGGCAGATATCGACCCTAATCCTGCCCGCAGACACGGCCTGGGGCGATGGCGGCGCGGCAGAACGTGCGCAGCCCGCCCCGCTCCACCGCCCTGACGACGCCGCACTTGATGCTGCCGCCGCGGCGCTGAAAGCACCAGGTGCCGCGCTCTTTGTGGGCGGGCCCGCGGCCCATGACCCGCTTTTGCCTCGCGTGGGTCAGATCGCGGCGGCCTCGGGCGCTCGCATCACCGCGCCGCTCTTTCTCGGGCGCATCGCGCGCGGGGCAGGGACGCCCATGGTCGAACAGCTCCCCTATCGCGGCGAACTCGCGCAAGAGGTGCTCAAAGACATCACGCATCTCATCTGCATCGGCACCACCCCGCCGGTGAACTTCTTTGCCTATCCCGGCCAACCCTCTGTCCCCTCTGCGCCCGGCTGCCAGATAACGGAGCTCTGCCGCGCGGATATGGACGTGACCTATACGCTTGACGCGCTGGCAGACCGCCTCGGTGCGACCAACACTGACTACCCCACGCGCCCGCTGGCCTTGCCCGATGCGCCCGCGGACGGGGCGCTCACCGCCGATAGCGCCTGCGCCGTGATCGCGCGCTGGCTGCCGGACCGGGCCGTGGTGGTGAATGAGGCCGTGACATCGGGCCTGACCTTCCCCGACCATAGCCTCACCGCGCGGCCCTTTGACCTGCTCACAACGGTGGGTGGCGCCATCGGCGGGGCGATGCCCAACGCCGTGGGCGCGGCCATCGGCTGCCCGGACCGCCATGTGGTGGCCATGATCGGCGACGGCTCGGCCATGTACACGATCCAATCGCTTTGGACGATGACGCGCGAGGCGCTCGACGTGACGGTGGTGATCTTTGCCAACCGCTCCTACCGGATCCTGCACTTTGAGCTCATGGCCATGGGGTTCGCCGCCGCAGGCCGCAACGCCCAGCGGATGTTCGACCTTGAAAACCCCACACTCGACTGGTGCGCCCTGGCCCAGGGCCATGGCGTCCCCGCCATCCGCGTCGAAACCACGGCAGAGCTTACAGCCGCGCTCGAGGACCGGCATACCACCCCGGGCCCGCGCCTGATCGAAGTGATTGTCCCGTAATCACAGCCCTTCCGTCACGTCTTACGGGGAAACCGCGCCCGCCTTTTTCATTGTCTCACGCGTCCTGGTTTGCCAGGGTGCGCCTGGGTATCCACACCCCCAAGAACAGCATAGGGACAAGGGAGCACATTATGGGAAAGCGCGACGAACTTATCGCGAAATACGCGGATGATCTGACCAACAAATGCGGGATGACGCCCGACATGGACCTTTTGACAAAGGTCACCATCGGCTGCGGCCCTGCGATCTACAACGCCGACGCCTCCACCGTGGCCGCCACCCAGGAAGGTGAGCTTGAGACGGTGAAAACCAACTTCCTCATGAAAAAGCTCGGTCTCCCAGACGGGCCGGAGCTTATGGACGCGATCAACCAGGTCATCGACACCTATGGCCGCTCCGAGCGCAACAAGTACCGCGCCGTCATCTATTACATGCTGACCAAACATTTCGGGAAAGAGGCCGTCTACGGCTAACCCAGGCTCGGTCCAGGCTTCGCACCCTGCGACAGGGTCGCTCAAACCTGCACCATATTTCACGTAAATCGCGGCGGCATTTCCTTTGCCCCCGCCCACAGCCCTGCGCTAAACCACACCCGCTTCTTTGCCACGGGCGCGCCCAACCGGGCCCCCATAGGCAAGGCCGAGATGGGTGAGAGACGGGGGTCGCACGGCGCGGCCCCCGTCTTTCGTTTAGACACCCGTCTTTCGTTTAAAACAGTGCCAGGATCAGCCCAATCGTCGCGGACCCACCAATGGCGTAGCCCGCATCGATGAACATCAGCGTCGGCGATTTGCCCGCAAACCCGTAATTCGTGCACAGCCAGGGGGCGGAGATAAACGCACCAAGCCCCGCCCCATAGAGCAAGCTGCGCCCGACCCCTTCGACGCCCGCGCCCGCAAAGATGTGGCGCATCATCCCCGCGACGAGGATCGTGGCGAGGATACCGATGATGTAGGGGGCAGGGTTGGCCTGATTGGCGGGCTTGCCATCCACGACCGCCACCCCTGATGTCGCCATCCAAGGTTTGGCAAAAATCGTGTACCACACGGCCCCAAAGATAAAGCCGCCCAGCGCGGCTACGATGATATTGATGATTTCCATGGGTCCCTCTCCCGTTGGCCGTTTTCTTTGACCATCGGTCGGAACGCCGTTTCGATCAACCCTCGCCCCCGCCTGCCCCGTCAGCCGTGCCGGCCATAGCGCAGATGATCTCCCACTCCGCGAGGGTCACCGGCTGAACGGAAAGGCGGGAGTTCTTGACCAGCACCATATCGCCCAACCGCGGGTCCGCCTTGATCTGGTCGAGCGTGACCGGCGCAAGCGGGCGCACAGCCTTGATATCCACACAGTCCCAGCGGTCGTCATCGGTGGTGCTGTCGGGGTGGCTTTCTGCGATCACCTCCACGATGCCCACAACCGACTTTTCCTTTTGCGAATGGTAGAAAAAGCCCAGATCGCCCACGGCCATCTCCCGCATAAAGTTGCGCGCCTGGTAGTTGCGCACGCCGTCCCATTCCTCGCCCGCGTCGCCCTTGGCCACTTGCTGGTCCCAGGACCAGGTGGATGGCTCCGACTTGAACAGCCAGTAGGCCATCACCCGATCACCTTGTTCCACGCATCGAGCGACACAGACGCAAAGAGCCCCGCCTTGGCATACGGGTCCGCAGCCGCCCAGGCCTCCGCCTCCGCCATGTCAGCCACGTCGAGGATGATGAGCGACCCGCACATGGCTCCTTCGGCATCCAGCAGCGGGCCAGCCATGACCACAGCCTCCGACGATTTCAGATACGCCACGTGATCGGGCCGGGTGTCCATCCGAACGTTCAAAGCGCCAGCCTTGTCGCGGGCGGTGAGAGCTACGAGCATTATTCCTCCTTAAGCGGGCGCGACATCAGCGCCTCAACAGCTGCACGCGGGGTGAGCGTGCCCGAGATTAGAGCTTCTGTGGCCGAAAGCACAGGCAGATCGAGCCCCCGGTCCCGCGCAATGCGCGCCACCGCGCGCGCCGTGGCCACGCCTTCGACGGTGAGCCCGGTGGGCAGGTCCTCGCCCGCGCCGAGCGCGACACCGTAGCGGAAATTCCGGCTTTGATCCGAAAACGCCGTGAGCATCAGATCGCCCAGACCCGACAGGCCAACCAGCGTCGCCGGATCAGCCTCCGCCGCCGCAAGCTCCCTGATTTCTGCAAAGCCCCGCGTCAAAAGCGCCGCCTGCGCGCTTTGGCCCAGCCCGGCCCCGACCACGGCGCCCGCGCCAATGGCGAGCACGTTCTTTAGCGCGCCACCCAGCTCCGCCCCGCGCACATCGGGGGAGGTATAGATGCGCAACGTCGAGCTCGACAGCGCCGCCTGAGCGGCCCGCGCCGCCCCAGCATCCGCCAGCGCGAGCGTCAGCGCCGTGGGCAGCCCGCGCGCAATGTCTGCCGCAAAGCTCGGGCCCGTGAGCACACCCGGCGCCGCGATCCCGGCATCCAAAAGCACCCGCGACGGCCCCGCCAACGTGTCTGGGTCGATCCCTTTGCAACACGCAATCACCGTACGCGCGCCAAAGTCGAGTTCCGCCGCCACGTCCCGCAGCGCAGCCATGGGCACGGCCAGCAGCACGATCTCGGCCCCTTTGAGCGCGTCCTCACGCGTGGCCACCACTGTTACGCGATCCGGAAAGGCTGCCCCCGGCAACCGCGTCGACTGCCGCGCACCGGGCGCCAACCCGCGCCCCCAAAGCCGCACGTCGCTGCCCACCGCAAGCGCCAAGGCCGCGCCAAAGGCGCCCGCGCCCAAAACCGCGATCACGCCTTGGCCCCCTTCTTGCCCGACCCGATCAGCGCCGCCTGGCTGCTGTCGAGCGGCCACCGCGGGCGCGCAACGACCGGCGCATCGGCGGTCCCCGGGTTCTCGCGCCACAAAAGTCCGCCCGCATGGGCAATCATCGCCGCATTATCCGTACACAGCGCCAGCGGCGGCGCCGAAAACGCCACCCCGCGCGCCGCCGCCAAGTCGGCCAGCGCACCCCGGATCGCCGCATTGGCCGCCACACCCCCCGCCACCGCGATGGCTGGGGCAGCAGGCGTCTCCTTCGCATAAAGGTCGAGCGCCAGCGCCGTCTTCGCCGCCAATACATCACACACCGCCGCCTGAAACGAAGCGCACAGATCCGCGCGTGTCTGGCGCCGCAAACCGCCCTCCGCGGCCATTGCCGCATCCCGCGCGCGTAGAACAGCGGTTTTGAGCCCCGAAAACGATAGATTGCAGGTCCCGTCGCGCAGCAAGGGCCGCGGTAAGGCAAAGCGCGCCGCATCACCGCCCGCGGCCTCCCGCTCCACCGCTGGGCCGCCAGGCTGCGGCAGCCCGAGCAGGCGCGCGACCTTGTCATAAGCCTCCCCCGGGGCATCATCGATGGTGCCACCCAACCGCGTAAAATCATCGGCTCCGCGCACCACCAGGAACTGGCAATGACCACCGGACACGAGCAGCATCAAGAACGGAAACCGCAACCCATCGGTCAACACAGGCGTCAGCGCATGCCCGGCCAGATGGTTGACCCCGATCAGCGGCAGCCCCGTCGCCGCCGACAGCCCCTTGGCGGCCATGACCCCGGCCATCACCCCGCCGATCAGGCCCGGACCCGCGGTCACCGCGATCCCGTCGACACCGCGCAGCGCGACCTCGGCTTGATCCAACGCCGCCTCCACCGCGTGGTCGAGCTTTTCGGCATGGGCGCGCGCGGCAATCTCCGGCACGACCCCGCCAAACGCCGCGTGCAGCGTCGACTGCCCAAAGACCACATTCGACAGCACCTGAGCCCGCGGGCCCATGCGCACCACCGCCGCGGAGGTGTCATCGCAGCTGCTTTCGATCCCTAGGATAAGCGTCACGGCATTGTTCCCCTGAAGCTTCGCGCTTACAATCGCACCCGATATGACACAAGCCGCCCCGACCTGTCTCATCACGCGGCCCGAGCCTGATGGCAGCCGCTTTGCCGCCCGATTGCGCGACCACACCGGGCTCGAAACCGTCCTGTCCCCGCTCATGGCTGTCAAGACGCTCCCAGTGTCAATTCAGATGGACAGTTTCGCGACGGTGATTCTCACCTCCCCCGCCGCCGCGCGATGTTTGGAGACGCTCGGCATCCCAAAAAAGAGGCACTGCCTATGCGTAGGGGACAAAACCGCGCAGACCGCGCGCGCAGCGGGCTATACGGCCGTGTCCGCAGGCGGTACCGCGCGGGAGCTAACCACGCTCCTGACCTGGGACCCGGGACGGGCGCCATATCTCTACCTGCGCGGCGCTGACACCACGGGCGACATCTGCGCAACCCTAACGGCGCAGGGGTTAGAATGCGTAGAAGTCATTGTTTACAAACAAGAAAAACAAGATTTCACCGCTGCCGCCACAGCCCTCCTGTCCGGCAGCCGCCCGGTCGTCCTGCCGCTCTTTTCGCCCCGCAGCGCCCGGATCGCCGCACCGCTTGCGGCGGCGTCCGCGTTTGTCCACCCCGTTGCGATCAGCCCCGCCGTGGCCGCCGCCTGGCCCGCCGACGCACCCCGGGCCGCTACTGTCGCCCAAGCCCCGACCGAGGACGCGGTGCTTGAGGCAATCTATCGCTTGCCGGTCGTCAAACCCTGGGTTGAGATGCCGCGCCTGCAAAGCTAAGCTTGCTGCGTTGGGGGCGTCTCTCCGACCCAGGAATAGGGGTAACTTGTGGCTAACCAACACGGGTCCAAAGGCAGCAAAGACACTGAGTCCACCGTCGAAGATGCTGAGTTCGAAGATATTGTAGACGACGCCGCAAACGCAGCCGACGCAGTGGAGCCCGCCCCCAAAAAGCCCGTTGACGCGGCAGACACAGACGAGTCGGATCTTTCCGAGACCGAGACCGAGACCGAGACCGAGACCGAGACCGAGACCGAGACCGAGACCGAGACCGAGACCGAGACCGAGACCGAGACCGAGACCGAGACCGAGACCGAGACCGAGACCGAGACCGAGACCGAAATGGCGGAGCTTGAAGCCGCGGCCGAAGACGACGACAGCTCAGAGCCAGAGCCAGAGCCAGAGCCAGAGCCAGAGCCAGAGCCAGAGCCAGAGCCAGAGCCAGAGCCGACCCCCGCACCTCAGCAAAAAAGCTCGGGCTTCACACCGCTGCTCGGCGGCGTCCTGGCAGCAGCGCTGGGTTTTGGCGTCGCCCAGGCCGTCCCCGACGGCTGGCCCATCGGCACTGACAGCACCGTCACCGACGCACTCGCCGAAAAGGATGCGGAGCTGTCTTCGGCCCTGGCCAACAAGGCCAATACCTCTGCCCTCGACCCACTGTCATCCGCGCTCGACACGCTCACATCCCGCGCGGACACGCTGAGCACCCAGCTGGCTGACATCGAAACCCGCCTCGCCGCGCTCGAAGCGCGCCCCGCAGGCGACCCCGGCGCGCCTGCCGCGGCCAACAGCGCCGAAGTTGACGCCCAGATCGACGCCCTTCGCGCCGAAATCGCAGCCGTGTCGGCAGAGGCCGCCAGCCAGATCGAGGCGGCGCGCAATGAAAGTACGCTGCTCGAACAAAACGCGCTCGCAGCCGCACAGGCCGCCGCCAACCGCGCCGCGCTCACCCGCGTGCTCGCGGCCATCGACGCCGGTGAAAGCTTTGACGCGACGCTCGCAGAATTTGCCGACGTCTCCGGCGCGGAGATCCCCGCGGTCCTGTCGGACACCGCCGCCACCGGCGTGCCCACCATGCTCGACCTGCAATCCAGCTTTCCGGAGGTCGCCCGCGCCGCGCTCGCGGCCATGCGCTCCGAAAACGCGGGCGGTGAAAACACGCTCGGCAACTTTTTCCGCAACCAGTTCGGCGTCCGCAGCCTAGAACCGCAGGAGGGCGACGCCCCCGACGCGGTCCTCTCTCGGGTTGAGGCCGCCGTGCGCGACGGGCGACTGCAAGACGCCCTGGCCGAGGCCGCAACGCTCCCTCCCAGCGGCAGCGCGATCCTTGCCCCCTGGGTCTCCCAGGCCCAAACGCGCGTGGATGTCTACGCCGCCGCAGACGCGCTCACCCAATCTCAAGTTTCGAATTAAGGACGCCCCGATATGCTTTGGTCTCTTGCAAAAGTCCTGATCTTTGTGGCCATCGTCGCCGGTGTGGCGCTGGGCGCGGGTGCGCTGCTCGAACTCGACGGCGGCATGACCGTCCAAGTTCCGGCCACCGCCATGAACGAGGCGTTCGAATTCACGCTCCAACCCTTGCCGCTGGTCATGGCCTTTGCCGCGCTCATCATCGCGCAATGGTTGATCTTTAAACTCGCCGGGCTGCTCGTGGCCGTGCTGCGCTGGATCAATGGCGATGAAACCGCGATCTCGCGCTACTTTGACCGCAACCGCGAACGCAGCGGCTTTGATGCGCTGTCAGAGGCGCTCATGGCGCTGGCCTCCGGCGACGGCAAACTGGCTCTCGCCAAAGCCGCCAAGGCCGACCGCAAGCTCGACCGTCCCGAGCTCACCGGCCTCGTCACCGCCCAAGCGGCAGAAATGACCGGCGACACCAAAAAAGCGGGGGAGGTCTACAAAGAGCTCCTGCAAAACGACAAAACCCGCTTTGTCGGCGTCCACGGCCTGCTGAAACAAAAGCTCGCCGACGGCGACACGGAAACGGCGTTGAAACTGGCCGAAAAGGCCTTTGCGCTGAAGCCGAAACATGTCGACACGCAAGACACCCTGCTCAAACTCCAAGCGGGGGAAGAGGACTGGGCTGGCGCGCGCCAAACGCTCAACGCCAAGCTCAAGCACGGCGCGCTACCCCGCGACATCCACAAACGCCGCGACGCTGTCATGGCACTCAGCGAGGCCCGCGCGCTGCGCCGTGACGGCAAGCTAGAGGACGCGCAAAAGCTGTCGATCGAGGCCAACCGCCTCTCGCCGGAGCTGATCCCCGCCGCCACCATGGCCGCCCGCGCCCATGTGGAGCAGGGCAAGCCGAAACTCGCCACGAAAGTGCTCAAATCCGCCTGGACCAAACAGCCGCACCCAGAACTCGCCGCCGCCTTCGCCGCGATTGAGGAGGGCGAATCAAACGAGGCGCGCATCAAACGCTTCAAGGCGCTGACCCGCGCCCAGGCGAGCGACCCAGAAACCAAAATGGTCATGGCAGAGCTTTACATCGCCGCCGAAGATTTCCCCGCCGCGCGCCGCGCCCTGGGCGACCTCGTGGACAAAGACCCCACCGTCCGCGCGCTGACGATCCTCGCGGCCATCGAAAAGGGTGAAGGCGCTCCAGACAGCACCGTCCGCGGGCTGCTCACCCGCGCCCTCTCCGCGCCCCGGGACCCGCAATGGGTCTGCGACGTCTGCGGCAACATCCAGGCGGAATGGGACGCGGCCTGCGACGAATGCGGCGCCATCGACAGCCTCAGCTGGAAACGCCCAGCCACCGGCATGTCCGACGGCGGCACCACGGGCGCCATGCTCCCCCTCCTCTCCGCCCCGCCTGAAGAAGACCCAACGCCAGACCTCCCCGCTGTGGAGGTTGTAGAAGCGGAGATCCTCGAACCCGGCTCTGAGGCGCCGCGGGCGAACTAACCCGGATATACGCCCCACGGCCATCGATCGAGCACCACCATTCGTGTGACGTGCGCCTTGGTACCTATGGGCCGTGCAGGCGCTCCACGGCGCCGGTTGCGACCGAAACAGACGCAGCAACACCGCATCGCGCATGCAGGCAGCGTTTTGTTCTAAGGTCGCGGTTCTGGCGGGGGGTAATGGTGCCTCAAGAGGGACTCGAACCCCCGACCTTGTCCTTACGAAGGACCTGCTCTACCAGCTGAGCTATTGAGGCGGACCGCCCGAGCGTTTAGCTCCCGCGCCCGGTCCGTTCAAGTGGAAAGAGCGTCGAGAGGCGGCGTTGGGCGGCGCATTTGTGCGTGCCCCAAAGCTTTCAACCCCCGCTGCAGTGCCGCCGCCCGGCCGTTTACGCTCAAAAGCCACCCACGCTCACCTTTTGTATAGGTCCGCTGTGCTTTGTTGAAATAGCGGCATGCCCCCGGCCACCATATCTAAAGCTCACACCCGCGGAGGAGAGGGGTTCCCATGGATATCACAGTTGAACACGGCGACAGCTTTGCTGCGGCCCTCGCCAAGATTGACCTCGCCGCCGTTGACTTCGTGTCTATTCACGGCAACTGCGCGGGCGGGCCCGATACGTTGACCCAGCTCAGCGGGCACGGCGCGATGTACGGGGCGCTCCATGGCGCGACGTCGTGCTTAGGGGCCATGAGCCAGCAGGGTCAAACCACAGGCGCCGCAGTCTTTGCGATCACGGACCCCGACGGCGCCTATGGCACGGCCACCAGCGCCTTTTCCGATGGCCCCCGCCAGGCCGCCGCGGCGGCCACGCAAAAGGCGCTCGCGCGGGCCGACCGCCTGGGCGAACAGCCCGCGCTTGTGTGGCTGGCCGCCACTCCAGGCGCGGAGGAGGACGTGCTCAAAGGGGTCGAAGACATCATCGGCGCCGACATTCCGATCATCGGCGGCAGCGCGGCGGACAATTCTGTCAGCGGCGACTGGTTCGTGTTCGACGCCACCGGGTCCCTGACCGAGGGGGTCATCGTCTCCGTGCTCTTTCCCTCCACGCCCGTGTCCTTGGCGTACCAAAGCGGCTACTCGCCAAAGCCCGCCACGGCCAAAGTCACCAAGGCGCAAGGCCGCAAGATTTTGGAGCTCGACGGGCGCCCCGCGATGGAGCTCTATGCCGATTGGACCGGCGGCGACGTCAGCGCCGTGGCCGACCCCACGGGTACGGAAGCCATCCTGTCAGACAGCACCATGTGGCCGCTCGGGCGCGAAAACAGCCAGGTGGGTGACGTGCCGTTCTACCTGCTCGCGCACCCGGCGGTGGCCCATGGCGACGGGTCCATGGACCTCTTTGCGACGGTCGCTGAGGGCGAGACGCTCACGCTGATGAACGGCACCCAGGAAAGCCTGATCGAACGCGCAGGCCGCGTCGCAAAGCTGGCCTGCGAAACAGGGCGTATGCCGCAAAGCAACGTCGCGGGCGCGCTGATGATCTACTGCGGTGGCTGCATGCTATCCGTCCAGGACCGCATCGGCGACGTCGTCGACGGCGTGAACGATGCCCTAGGCCACGCGCCCTTCCTCGGGGCGTTCACCTTTGGCGAGCAGGGCAATCTGCTCAATGTCGGCAACCGCCACGGCAACCTCATGATCTCGTGCATCGCCTTCGCGAAGGAGTAGAAGCGCACATGCAGCCGAAACTGGAAAGCCCATCGTCGGAAAGATTGCGCACTAGTGCTTGAATTTCTTTGACGCGGTTCACACTTGCCTACGGTCCAGGAAAAAGGAGTGCCGTGATGGGCTATGACGTTCGAGTTACTCGAGTGAATGAAAGTGAGCACAAAGCAGATGAAGAGAACTTTAAGGATGTTAGTGAGGTGACCATCCTAGATGGCAGCGTAAGCATCAGAACTGAAGACGGTCGAGCCGCTGGTTTTGGCGCCACCACTTGGGGCAGCGTTACAGTGGTCCGCGTGCCAGGAAGATAGACCCATTGGCTTAGGCGGACGGGGGTCGCCCGGCGTTGCCGCCGGGCGAAGCACTCAACCCAAAACGCTGGCATTCACCCCCCATCCCCCTAAGCTGCCCAAAACAACTCCGAGGGACCATGGCCGAAGGCGAACGTCTGCGCGAGGCGCTGCTCGAACTCCAGATGATGCGCGACCGGGAGGCGCGCACCCTGGCCGACACGCAAACCCTGCTCGACTGTTTGGAGGCCTATACAACTGCCCCAAACGCGGGCGCGGCGCTGGCGTCCATCTTTGTGTCCCTCCAGCAGAAACTCGGGGCCACGCTGACGCTACTCGTCACGGCAAGCGATGCAGACCAGGAGCCACAGGGCGCCACCATCACCGCTAGCGACGACCCCGCGCTGCTCGGCCAGCGTATCGCGCCGCCCTTTGACCCCTTTGGCCGCGCGCGCAATATCTCAAACCTCGCGCTTCTCGGGGCCTGGGGCGGCGGGGTGGAGGTGGACGGTTTTCAAAGCCTGATCGTCATGCCCGCCTCACCCAACCTGGCGCTTTTGACCTTTCGCCCGCCGCCCACCGCCTTTCGCCGCGACGACCTGCGTCTGGTGGACCGCCTGACGGGGCTCGCGTCCCAGGCCCTGCGCGCCAGCGACCTGGCCAAGGAAAACACGCTGCTTGCAGCCACCAT
>JBCBZG010000049.1:0-4821 GCA_039815465.1 Pseudomonadota bacterium | reverse complement strand
GGGCAGGAAAGCGCCAAGCGCGCCGTGTGGTACGGCATCGCGGGCATGGCGATTGCCGTGCTGGCAACGCTCATGGGGCCGGGCTCCGGCAACTGGGTCGTCTCACTCGTGCTGATCGCGCTGGGCGCCGGGGTGGGCTACCAGCTCGCCACGCGGGTCCAGATGACGCAAATGCCCGAACTTGTGGCCATCATGCACTCCCTCGTGGGGCTGGCGGCTGTTTTTGTGGGCTTTAACGCGGACCTCACCATCCTGGGTGTGGAAGCGGCCAAGGCTGCTGGCGAGACTGTCGAAGGTACCTTTGCCCAGCTCGTGGCAAAGAAGACGTCTGTCGAAATCGGCATCCTGCGGGTCGAGCTTGTGCTCGGTGTCTGGATCGGTGCTGTGACCTTCACCGGGTCTGTCATCGCCTATGGCAAGCTCGCAGGCAAAGTCGACACATCCGCCAAGCAACTGCCAGGTGGGCACATGCTCAACGCGGCGGCGGCGGGTCTGTCCGTCCTGCTCATGATTGCCTACCTCAGCGGCTCGGGCTCGTGGACGCTCGTTCTGCTCACCATCGCTGCGCTCTTTATCGGGTATCACCTGATCATGGGCATCGGTGGCGCGGACATGCCGGTCGTGGTCTCCATGCTGAACTCCTACTCAGGCTGGGCGGCAGCGGCGATTGGTTTCTCGCTGGGCAACGACCTCCTCATCGTCGTCGGCGCGCTCGTGGGCTCCTCCGGTGCGATCCTCAGCTACATCATGTGTAAGGCCATGAACCGGGCGTTTGTGAGCGTGATCCTCGGCGGGTTCGGCGGGGCAACGGGCGAACAGATGGCCGTGGAAGGCGAGCAGGTCGCCATCGACGCCGATGGTGTCGCAGCGTCCCTCAACGACGCCGACAGCATCGTCATCATCCCTGGCTACGGCATGGCCGTCGCCCAGGCCCAGCAAACGGTGGCAGAGCTCACCCGCAAGCTGCGCGCCAAGGGCAAGAACGTGCGCTTCGCGATCCACCCGGTCGCAGGGCGCCTGCCGGGCCACATGAACGTGCTCCTCGCAGAGGCCAAGGTACCCTACGACATCGTGCTGGAGATGGACGAGATCAACGATGACTTCCCGGACACGGACGTGGCCATCGTGATCGGGTCGAACGACATCGTGAACCCCGCGGCACAGGACGACCCGAACTCCCCCATCGCAGGGATGCCGGTCCTCGAATGCTGGAAAGCCAAGCAGGTCTTCGTGTCCAAGCGCGGCCAGGGCACCGGGTATTCGGGCATCGAAAACCCGCTGTTCTTTAAGGACAACACGCGGATGTTCTACGGCGACGCGAAAGCGAGCTTCGACAAGCTCCTGCCGCTCATCGACTAGGCATCAAGATACAACAAGACTTTAAAGGCGGGCCGCAAGGCTCGCCTTTTTTGCGTTTGTCCCGTGGCGGATGAAAGTTAGAGGTATTTACATTTGGGCGGTCCGCAGATATGTTAGAGATACTAACATTAAGGATCTACTATGACACTCGCGCCCCAAGCCTCCGAATACGAGATCAATACATCTGCGGGCCGGCTCTTTGTGACGGAGGTCGGGGAAGGACGCCCGATCCTCCTTTGGCCGTCGATCTTCACCGACCACCACGTCTTTGATCCGATCATGCCAGGGCTCTCCGGCTTTCGGGTAGTCCGAGTGGACGGGCCGGGGCATGGCCGTTCTGGCGCGCCGACCCAGCCGTTGACGATGGCGGCTTGTGGCGCGGCGATGATCGAAATAATGGATGCCTTAGGGCTTGAAACGGCGGTGTTGGGTGGCACCTCTTGGGGCGGGATCGCCGCGGCACAGGCCGCCGTACTTGCCCCGGACAGGGTAGACGCGGCCGTGCTGATGAATACGCCCATGGACCTCGGCGCGGGGCGCGCGGGTCTCGCCACGCGTTTCATCTGCGCAGGCGCACGCTGGATGCCCAAGGCGGCGCTGTTTCGAAACGGCGTTGCAAGAAGCTTCTTTCAGGACCCCAAGCTCAACCGCCATCCGGACTACGCCCGTGCATTTCACGGGATGCTGCGATCCGCCGATCCGCGCGGCCTGTCTGCCGCAGTGCGAGCTGTGCTTCTTGAGAGCAAACCGCTTCGACCGCTCTTGGCCAATCTGACGGTGCCCGCGCTCGTCATCGCGGGGGAGCATGATCCGATGTATGCCGTTTCTGATCTGCGCAGCGCGTCCGAGACGTTGTCAAATGGCACGCTCCGGATTGTGCCCGGGAACCACATTTCACCGGTGGATGCCCCCGATGCCGTCATCGAGGCCATGCAGGCGTTCCTGGGATCCTGACCATCGCGCACGGCATGCATTTGCACACCAACTTTGGGGTCTAATTGCTCGAAATCAGTTGCTTTTCCTCCTGTTTTATTGGGCGTACACCGCTATGTCCAAGGGGAACAAGGAACGGCCCCCATGACCCCCATCCAAGATCACCCGCTGCGCTACCGGCTGGCCAATGAGATCCACGCCCGCCCGTTTCTGTCGCTCACCGCGCCGTCGACGGGTGCTTTTCTGGCGATCAAGCAGGAGGCGAACGCCTCAAGCCGCGACCGCGACGCGGATCGCCAGCACCTGATCGCGCTACTGGATCGGTTCGGGGCTGATCACCCGTCGCCGGGCGCCACGCATTACTTCGGCAAGGTGGGGCGCTACACGCTCAAATGGGAAAGCCATACGGAATTCGTGACCTACACTGCCGTGGCCGACGGAATCGGCACCCGGCCCTTTGACCCCGCAGGGTTCGAGGCGTTCCCGGCAGACTGGCTCGACGATGCGCCGGGCGTGCGCCTGACCTCCGCGCTGCTCCATATCGAGGAGGAGGTCGACCCAAAGGTCCAAACCGAAAAGCTCGAACACTGGTTCGAGTCCGAAAGCCTCGCCGTGAGCCGCGTCGTCGATGGCACGGCCACAGTCGCCTCCGATTTCCGGATCGACCCGGCGGGCCACATGCGCTTTGCTATCTTTTCGCGCCCCGAAACGGGCCAGCGCCGCATCGGGCGCGTGGCGCAACGGCTCTGTGAGATTGAGACCTATAAGGCCATGTCGATGCTCGGCCTCGCCCGCGCGCAGTCGCTGTCCAAGCGCCTCGATGAGATCGACAGCGCGCTGCTCACGCTTATCGACGCCATGTCCGGCGGGACAACGGGGTCCGAGGGGACGCTGCGCGACCTGCTCAAGCTCTCCTCCGAGATCGAGAATATGAGCGCCAAGGCCTATTACCGCTTCTCCGCCACCCGCGCCTATGACGCCATCGTCGAACAACGCATCAACGTCCTGCGGGAGGAGCGGTTCAACGGCCGCCAGACCTTCCGCGAGTTCATGATGCGCCGCTTTGATCCCGCCATGCGCACGGTGCAGGCGACGGAACAGCGGATGCAGGCCATGTCGAAACGCGCGCTGCGGGCCAGCGATCTGCTGCGCACGAGCGTGGATGTGGAACGCCAGGCGCAGAACCAGGCGCTGCTGGAGAGCATGAACAAGCGCGCGGACCTGCAACTGAGGCTGCAAAAAACGGTGGAGGGGCTCTCCGTCGTTGCCATCAGCTACTACGCTGTGAACCTGGTGGTCTACGCGCTCAGCCCCGCCGTCGCGCCGCTTGGCGTGTCGAGCTATTTGCTCTTTGGCGTGGCGACACCGCTCACCGTGTTCGCGGTGTGGTGGCTTGTGGGGCGGCTTCGGAAGTCGATGGAGTAGCGCGTGCTGCAATACGGGCACTCTTAAGAACAACCACGGCTGTTCGGTTAAAATGGCCGGCCATCTTTGAGCTAAAGCGCCGTTCCGAGGGGTGGCGTTCGCGCCGCCCCGTGGGGGCGGAACGGCGCGGCCCGACGGTGCCGTCGGGCGAGCAACTTGCGGCTATGTAAACTCTATTCCCAAACCCTAAGCCGCCCGCCGTAACGCCTGCGCCATGCAGTGGATGCCACCGCCGGTCTTCGAAATCTCGGCGGTCTCAACCGCCGCAACCTCAAACCCGCGCGCGCGGAGTTGGTCGATGAGAAACGCGGAGGACGCAGGCGCGATCACCCGGTCCCGGCCTAGTGACATCATATTGCACCCAAGCGCCATGGTGTCCTGAAACGGCACGTCGATGATTTCGTGCCCCTTGCCTTTCAGCCAGTCCACAATCGCGGGGTCCGTGCAGGCGGTACAGACGGCGGTCAGCCGCTCGGCGATGGGCACGACCATCAGGTCGATATGCACGTAGTATTCGTCGATAAAGGCCAGCCGGACCTCCCAGCCCTCCGCCTCGAACCAGGCCGCGACCTGGCGCGCGCCTTCCTCCTGCGTGCGGGCCCCGCCGCAACCGATAAGGACACAGCCCTCCTCGATCACGTTGAAATCGCCGCCCTCGAACGTGCCCGCCGTGACCATGTCGTAGATCGGGATGCCCAGGCTCTCATACATGCGGATGGCCGCGTAATTCTCCCCCCGCCGCCACCACTGGCTCATCGCCGTGATGATCGCGCCATAGGGCGTCATGACAGAGCTATCGCGCGAATAGACCTGCATCGTCAGCTCAGGCTCCGCCGGCAGCATGTGGGTCGTCACGCCAAAATGGTCATAGGCCGACACGAGCTCCGCATGTTGGGCCTGGGCCACCTGGATGTTGCAGGGTGCCTCTCGCAGATGTTTGCGCGACAGCGATGACGTCGCACGGTGGAAAAGATGCGCAGGCGAGCCGAGCAGCACATCGGTCAGCGGGTCGGTTTCATTGCGAAACCCCCATGCGGTCAGCGGGGCCGTGCCGCCCTGGGGCGCGCGACGTTGAAGCGTGAATGGATCAGTCATGGCGCCAGT
>JBCBZG010000045.1:0-7773 GCA_039815465.1 Pseudomonadota bacterium | reverse complement strand
TATCCACGCTCCGTGACCTGCGCCACCGCGTCGATCTTGAACTCATCTGAGTAACGAATTTGCCCTGACATTTGCATCGTCCTTTGCTGCCAAAAATACCAAGCAAAGCGTCTACAAATCTAGGGGCACCTCACTGCTGTGATCCATGAACATCAACAAGCCAAGACCTAAAAATCGGAGCAACTCCTCAGTTACCCCAGATGTATTTCTGTAGACCGCTTAGACTGTAGCCGGTTACGCCACCCGTACCTAGGATTTTGAGCATGTCATCGCGTTATCGCGGTCAAGCGCGACTATGGGTGACCGGACGGCGGAGCGTGTTGCGTTCGACCAAAGCGCAGGCAAACAGGTGGGCTGCGGGCGGGCGGGCTTTGTCTCCCAGCATGTCCACTACCAGATCGATGGAGCGTGCGACGATATCGTCGACGGGGTTTTTGATGGTTGTAAGATCGATGTTTTCCCAGGCGGCCATCTCCATATCGTTGAGCCCGAGCAGGCCGAGGTCGTCTGGCACGCGCACACCCGCACTTTGCGCGGCTGAGAGCGCCCCGATGGACAGGACGTCGTCGCCGCAGAAATAGGCCCCGGCGCGGGGGGAGCCGTTGTCGCGTGCCAGAAGCCGCGCCATTTCGCGGCGCCCTGCGTCGAAGCTATAGGCCTCCGCGTAGCTGACACCGGCGAGGCGTTCGGGCACGCGGTTCATCACCTCCAGAAAGCCCGCCACGCGGTCCTGGGTGGAGGTGGCGCTTTGCGGACCGGCCATCATGGCGATTTGCTTGTAGCCATGTTCCAAAAGCGTGCGCGCGGCGAGCCGGCCTGCGGCGATGTTGTCGATGCCAACGATGTGGACGCGCGGCGCGTCGACATGGCGGCCAAAGGAATGGACAACGGGGATGCCGGCGTCTTGGAACGCATGCGCAAAGCTCGCAGGCAGCGTAGACGACGCCACGATGACGGCATCGACCGAATACTGCTGGAGCAGCATGACGGAGCGTTCGGGCTGCGTTTCCTCTGACAGGTTCACCAAAAGCGGGCGGAGCCCACGGTCTTGGAGCCCGCGCGTGAACATATCAAAGACGCGTAAGAAGATGGGGTTGCGGAAGTTATCTGACACGAGCCCGATGAGCTTTGTGCGCCCGGTGGTGAGCGAGGAGGCCAGGACATTGGGGCTATAGCCCAGCTGGGCGGCCGCGGCGACAACCTTGGCGCGGGTGGCGTCGGACACGGAGGCGCCTTGGGTGTAGGTGCGCGACACAGCCGAGCGCGAGACGCCTGCGAGTTCTGCCACTTCTTTGAGCGTTACGGCCATAAACCGTTGATCTTGGGCGGATCGGCATCTGTCAAGTGTCGTGAAAGACGCCGCGCTTGGATGTCTGGGGCGTGCCTGACCCGCTGGGCGCCGAATTCTTTGAAAGAATTCGGACCGAAATCTTTTGAAGATTTCGGCGCTGGCGGAGGACATCGTGCTTGGGCCTACCGACTACCACCGATTGCGGGCGCAGCAAAAACAGCTTATGCCGCAGTGCAACAAAAGGGAGACAGTGCGCCTATGGCCGAGTTCCAGAAAATCCTCATCGCCAACCGTGGTGAAATCGCAATCCGCGTGATGCGCGCGGCCAACGAGCTCGGCAAAAAGACAGTCGCTGTCTATGCTGAAGAGGACAAGCTGGGGCTCCACCGATTTAAGGCCGATGAGGCCTATAAGATCGGTGAGGGCTTGGGACCGGTTCAGGCCTATCTGGCCATTGATGAGATCATCCGCGTTGCGAAGGCCTGCGGCGCCGATGCGATCCACCCGGGGTATGGGCTTTTGTCCGAAAACCCGGAGTTCGTCGACGCCTGCACAGAAAACGGCATCACCTTTATCGGGCCCAAGGCTGAGACCATGCGCGCGTTGGGTGACAAGGCCTCCGCCCGGCGGGTGGCGATTGAGGCGGGCGTACCTGTCATCCCGGCGACGGAAGTTTTGGGTGATGACATGGCGGCCATCAAGGCTGAGGCCGCGGAGATCGGTTATCCACTGATGCTCAAAGCCTCCTGGGGCGGCGGCGGGCGCGGGATGCGTCCCATCCAGTCCGAGGATGAGCTGGAGGAGAAGGTGCTGGAGGGCCGCCGTGAGGCCGAGGCCGCATTCGGCAACGGCGAGGGCTATCTAGAGAAAATGATCCTGAAGGCCCGCCATGTGGAGGTTCAGGTTCTGGGCGACACGCATGGGGCAATGTATCACCTTTATGAGCGTGACTGCTCGGTCCAGCGGCGCAACCAGAAGGTGGTGGAGCGGGCCCCTGCCCCGTACCTTTCCCCTGCCCAGCGGGAGGAGATTTGCGCGCTCGGCAAGAAGATCTGCGAGCATGTGAATTACGAATGCGCGGGCACGGTCGAGTTCCTGATGGATATGGCCACGGGCCAATTCTACTTCATCGAGGTGAACCCCCGCGTGCAGGTGGAGCACACAGTGACCGAAGAGGTCACGGGCATCGACATCGTCCAGGCGCAGATCAAGATCGCCGAGGGCAAGAGCCTGATCGAGGCGACGGGTGTTGCGTCGCAGTACGACGTGAAGCTCGATGGTCATGCGATCCAGTGCCGGGTGACGACCGAAGACCCGTCGAACAACTTCATTCCCGACTATGGGCGCATCACGGCCTATCGGGGCGCCACGGGGATGGGCATCCGTTTGGATGGCGGGACGGCCTATTCGGGCGCGGTCATTACGCGTTACTACGACTCGCTTTTGGAGAAAGTCACAGCCTGGGCGCCCACACCAGAGGCCGCGATTGCGCGGATGGACCGGGCGCTGCGGGAGTTTCGGATCAGAGGTGTCAGCACGAACATCGCGTTCGTGGAGAACTTGCTTAAGCACCCGACATTCTTGAACTACGAATACCACACGAAGTTCATCGACGAGACGCCCGAGCTGTTCCAGTTCAAAAAGCGCCGCGACCGGGGCACGAAGGTGCTGACCTATATCGCCGATATCACCGTGAACGGGCATCCGGAGACGGTGGACCGCCCCACGCCGCGCGCAGACGTCAAAGACCCGCGCGCGCCTAAAGCGCTGGCCGATCCGGCCCCCGGGACGCGGACCATTCTGGAGGAGAAAGGCCCCCAGGCCGTCGCGGACTGGATGCGCGAGCAAAAGCAGCTCCTTATCACCGACACGACCATGCGGGACGGGCACCAGTCGCTGCTCGCCACACGGATGCGGTCGATCGATATGATCCGCGTCGCGCCGAGCTATGCCGCCAACCTTCCGCAGCTCTTCAGCCTGGAGTGCTGGGGCGGCGCGACCTTCGATGTGGCCTACCGGTTCTTGCAAGAATGCCCCTGGCAGCGGCTGCGCGACATCCGCGCGGCGGTGCCCAACATCATGACACAGATGCTGCTGCGCGGGGCCAACGGGGTGGGTTACACCAACTATCCCGACAACGTCGTGCAGTTTTTCGTCAAACAGGCGGCGGAGACGGGCATCGACGTCTTCCGCGTGTTCGACAGCCTCAACTGGGTTGAGAACATGCGCGTGGCGATGGATGCGGTGGTTGAGAACGGCAAGGTCTGCGAGGGCACGGTCTGCTACACGGGCGATATTCTGAACCCCGAGCGGTCCAAATATGACGTGAAATACTACGTCGCCATGGCCAAGGAGCTGGAGGCCGCGGGCGCCCATGTGCTGGGTCTGAAAGACATGGCGGGGCTTTTGAAGCCCGCCGCGGCGCGCGTTCTGATCAAAGCGCTGAAGGAAGAGGTAGGGCTGCCCATCCATTTCCACACCCATGACACGGCGGGCATTGCGTCAGCGACGATCCTTGCCGCGTCAGAGGCTGGTGTGGACGCGGTGGATGCGGCCATGGACAGCCTGTCGGGGAACACCTCGCAGGCGACGCTGGGCACGATTGTGGAGGCGCTGCAGGGCGATGCGCGGGACACCGGGCTGTCGATTGGCGCGATCCGCGATATCTCCAACTACTTTGAAACTGTTCGCGGGCATTATGCAGCCTTTGAAAGCGGGCTGCAGGCTCCGGCCTCCGAGGTCTATTTGCACGAGATGCCCGGCGGGCAGTTCACGAACCTCAAGGCGCAGGCGCGGTCCCTCGGGCTAGAAGAGCGCTGGCACGAGGTTGCCCAAACCTATGCCGACGTGAACCAGATGTTCGGCGACATTGTGAAAGTGACGCCATCGTCCAAGGTCGTGGGCGACATGGCGCTGATGATGGTCAGCCAAAACCTGACCCGCGCGGATGTGGAGGGGGAGATGGACCTCGCTTTCCCGGACTCCGTGGTGGAGATGATGCGCGGCAATCTGGGGCAGCCCCCGGGTGGGTGGCCCAAAAAGATCCAGAAAAAGGCGCTGAAAGGCGAAAAACCATCGACGAAGCGGCCGGGGTCTGAGTTGCCGCCGGTGGATCTCGAGGCGATGCGCACGGATGTGTCTGAGCAGCTTGAGGGCAAGCCCGTCGATGACGAGGACCTCAATGGCTATCTGATGTATCCGAAGGTCTTCCTCGACTATATGGGCCGCCACCGGACCTACGGGCCCGTGCGGGCGCTGCCCACCAAGACCTTCTTTTACGGGATGAAACCGGGGGAGGAGATCACGGCAGAAATCGACCCGGGTAAAACGCTGGAAATCCGCCTGCAAGCCATCGCTGAGACGAATGAAGACGGCGAAGCAAAGGTGTTTTTCGAACTCAACGGCGCCCCGCGCGTGATCCGCGTGCCCGACCGAGCCGTCCAAGCGACAAAGGTCTCCCGACCCAAAGCCGACCCGGCCAATGCCGGCCATATCGGCGCGCCGATGCCGGGCGTTGTGGCCTCTGTCGCCGCCCAAGCCGGCACGGAGGTGAAAGAAGGCGATTTACTTTTGACCATCGAGGCCATGAAGATGGAAACCGGCATCCACGCCGACCGCGATGGCACCATCGCCGCCGTTCACGTGACGCCCGGCGCCCAGATCGATGCCAAGGACTTGCTCGTTGAATTGAGCTGATACGCCACCGCCAGGTGCCGAAATCTTAGAAAGATTTCGGTCCGATTTCTTTGAAAGAAATCGGCACTGCGGCTCAAAAGGAGCTCTCCATGACGCGGCTTCACGCGGTTTCGATCCTTGTGCCTGACTATGACAGCGCCATAGCGTGGTTCACCGGGCCCATGGGATTTTCGCTCGAGCAGGACATCGATCTTGACGGCGGCAAGCGCTGGGTGCGCGTGTGTCCACCCGGCGGCGGCGCGGCGTTCATCCTAGCGCGCGCCGTGGGCGACCAGACCCATCACATCGGCACTCAGGGCGGCGGGCGCGTCTGGCTTTTTCTCGAGTCCACAGACTTCGCGGCGGATCACGCCCGGATGCTTGCAGCGGGAATCGTGTTTGACGAAGCGCCGCGGCACGAGCCCTATGGCACTGTTGCCGTCTTTCGCGACCCGTGGGGCAACCGCTGGGACCTCATCGAGTTCCGCTAAGGGCCCGCGAGCGCCTGCGCGGTTCCGTCGGGCGTGAGGTAGGCGTCATACATCCACGCCACGAGCGTGGTTCCATCCGCCTCGATCACATTGATACGCGCCCAATCCGCGGCGCGGTCAGTCACAATGACCCTTTGACCCGGCATGTACTGCGCGAGGCTGTCGTAAAAGAGCCCCGGCCCCTGCCGGGCGTTTACAAAGAACGCGTTGACCGTCGCGTGTTCCAGGTCTGGCACAAAGCGGAGCGGCGTCCCCGCTGGCCCGGCGGCAAGCCCCGCCGCAGGCGGCAACGGCCCGCGATAGGGCGTCCCCGCGGCCCCTGCCCCACCAAAGCGCGCGCGAGAGGGTCCCGTGGGTCGGCGCGGCTCAGCCCCTCCGGTGCTGGCCACGACCACCGGCTCTGTCGCGTTCTGAAAGAACGGCAAAGGCGCGCCGGCCGCCACTGCGGGCGGCAAGGTCGGGGCATCTGGAAACGTGATATCTGGCGCCGCGAGTTCGACCGCGAGCTCCGGGCTCACGGTGTCAATCGGATTAGGCAGGTCTGGGATGACCTCCTCATGATTGATCAGCGCAAACGCCGTCAGCCCGAAAAAAATGACGGGTCCGAAGGAGGCTGCCGATGAGGCGCCCCCGAGCGATGCTGATGCCGGTTCGGGCATAAGGCCCCTATAACTCGTGACGTGTACCCCATGATCCATACCCCATCGCCCATGGGCGGTCAAAACGTCAAAGTTTTGCACTTTGCGGTGGATTTCCCCCTTGCGACCCGCCGGGCTTCTAGCTATCTCACGCCTCACCCAATGGACGCGGGCGTAGCTCAGGGGTAGAGCATTACCTTGCCAAGGTAAGGGTCGTGAGTTCGAATCTCATCGCCCGCTCCAATTTTACCAAACAAAACAGCGCATTAGCGGCTTCGACTTGAACAAGACGGTCGAGGCCATCATCTAATGTCGTGCAACTTGCACGACACAATGTTTCGTGGAGGCCGCGAAAATGACGCTGAAGCTTGAAAGCTTCCGAATCCGCCAGCGCAAAGACGGGGTTTTCGAAGCTGCCTGGGCGGACGCGCACGCCGCAAGCTACTGACACGACGGACCGCCAAGCGGCGCTTGCGATGCTGGCTCAAATCGAAGCCGACGCTCGTTTGCCGCAAGTGCCGCCTCAGCCGACAGTCGCTTGGGTGTGTGATCAACACCTCGCCCGGCTGCGTGAGCTGAAGAAGGATGGAAATCACGATCCAAACCGCGCCGCGTTCCACACCTTGAAGCGCCGCCTGGGCAATATCCGAGCAGATCAAGTTACGCAGGATGTAGTCGATGGCTACGCAGCCAGTCGCCGTGGCGACCGCCGCTGGGAGAACCACGCCAATGCTGGGCGCTCAACCGGGACCATTGCTGAGTCCACCATACAAAAAGCGCTTAGGATGCTGCGGGCGGCCCTCAACGATGCGCATGCCAGAAATCATATCCTCTCCCCTGCCCGCTTCAGAATAACCGCGAGTAGCGGACGCCCGCGCGAGCGATGGCTAACGAGAGACGAAGTGAAGCGAATGCTCGCGGCCTGCGGCGGCGAGAGTATCCGTGATGCGGATGGCAAGGTGAAATATCGTGCTCGCAATAGATCACACTTCGAAGGATTCAGCTGTTTGAGCTTAGCAACGGCGGCACGCAAAGAAGCTGTCCTGTTACTGACATGGGATCAAATCTTTATCCCCGACGCCGATGGCGAAGCCTTAAGGGATGCTTCGACGACCACGCTCAGCGAGGCTGCAAAGGGAGCTTACATTGATTTCAGCGAAGCGCGCGGCTACAAGCGCCGACCGCGTATATCAATCGCGGACAATTATCAGCTTATGAACTGGTTGATATTCAACAGACCTCCGACAGACGACGACAGCTACTCTGCGGAAGGACTACGCCGTGTGATCACATTTCAGGGCGAGCCTGTCAAAGATATCAAAAGGTCACTTGCTGCGGTTGCAGAGGAAGCGGGCGATCTGGCGTCACGCCACACGTCCTCAAGCAAACGTCGATTACAGGATGGTGCGCGCCGGTATCCCGCTCGAAACTGTTTCACAGCTCACGGGAACAAGCACCAAGGTTTTGGAGCGGCACTACAACCACCACCGCCCGGACCTACAGAAGGTGCTAGGGTCAGGACACATAGCCAATAGAAGACGAGTGCTGCCAAGGCGATTGCAGAGAGGAAGACCTTTGGGCATCGGTCGTATCGTGTTGCGACGCGTCTCCAGTCTTTGAGCCTTGCGAACATGATCTCGATCCTGTTGCGTCGTTTGTAGCGTCGCTTGTCGTATTT
>JBCBZG010000008.1:0-137611 GCA_039815465.1 Pseudomonadota bacterium | reverse complement strand
TGACGCTGACTGAAGGAGACATCGCGTGAAAACCATCCTGATCACAGGCGCAAGCCAAGGCATCGGCGCCGCCACCGGGCAGGCGTTCTGGAACGCTGGCTGGCATGTGGGCCTCCTGGCGCGAAACGCGGCAAAGCTCACCGCGCTGGCGCAAGGCCGCGCTGCCACCGTGCTGCCCGCAGATGTCACTGATGAAGCCGCGGTGGAGGCCGCCGTAGCCCAACTCGTGGCCGATACGGGGCGGCTCGACGTGCTTTTTAACAATGCCGGGATGTTCGGGCCCCAGGCGCCGATTGACGAGATCGACTATGCCGATTGGCGCCAGGTCGTGGATGTGAACCTGCACGGGATGTTCCTGGCGGCACGCGCGGCCTTTCGGCAAATGCGCGCGCAGGCGCCCCAGGGCGGGCGGATCATCAACAACGGCTCGATCTCCGCCCATTCCCCGCGGGAAGGATCGGTGGCGTATACGAGCACCAAACACGCCATCACGGGGCTCACGAAAACGCTGTCGCTCGACGGGCGCGACTACAACATCGCCTGCGGTCAGATCGACATCGGCAACGCGCGCACGGCGCTGGTGGACAACCTGGATGCCAAGCGGGCCGCACAGGGCCTGCCCAAACTGCCGTCGATGGACGTAGACGATGCCGCACGGGCGGTGCTGCACATGGCGGAGCTACCGCCAGAGGCGAACGTCCAGTTCATGACCGTCATGGCAACCAAAATGCCCTATATCGGCCGCGGGTAGCAAAACTCTTTCAAAGAGTTTTGCCAAAATCCTTTGAAAGGATTTTGCCTCCGCTCAGGGTCGTAGGACGCGGAACGCGGCGGAGGCGAGCCAGCCCGCGGCGATGGCAATGGCGATGGCCATCAGCCCGTAGATCAGCGGGCGTTCTCGCGACAAGGAAAACAAAAACCGTTCAAGCCCGACCTTGTTGACGGCGATGGAGGTCTCAAAGGTGCTCACGACCTCGCGGTTGCGCGTCAGAAAGATGCGAACCTCATAATCGCCTTCGACCAGGTTGGCGGGCAACCCGACGGAGCTGCGGATCAGCACCTCGTCCGTCACGGTCACACCGCCCTCATCGACCACGTAGGCGCCTTGGGTTTGGCGGATGCGCGTCAGCGCCTCCTGAAAGTCCTCGGGGTGGTCTGATTCCTCGGCCGCGCCCACAACGCGGATCGCGCGGTCGGTGGAGATCCTGTAGCGCAGATCTTCGGTGTCGCTGATGGTGTCCGCGAAGGCGGCGCTGGTTTCGATGGCGTAAAAGGCGGGGGCGGAGTCGATATGCACCTCTTCCGTGTTCACCCAGATCCCAGCGACGCGGTCCTTCTTGCGCACCACGACCGGGGCCGATGGCGCGGCCACGGTGATCAGCGCATGCAGCGGATAGGTCTCATCGACCTCGGCCCCGCGTTTCACCGCGCCAAAGATCAATATCTCGGAACCGGTGAAGGTCGTCGTAATCGCGACCTCGTTCTGGCTGAGGTCGGCGACGATCTCCTCCTGCGCGGCCACGGGTGACGCGAGGGGCGCAGCGATCAGCGCGATGAGCGCGAGCCACCTCAATGTCCCGCCTCCCCGATGGAATAGAGCTCCGTAGGCATTACCAGCAGATCAAACGCGAGCTTGCCGCAGACCAAAAGCACCATCGCCGCGAGCAGAACGCGCAGCTGTTCGGCCTTGAGCCGCGCACCGATGACGGTGCCGATCTGCGCGCCAATCACCCCGCCCACGAGCAGCAGAACCGCGAGCACCACATCCACCGTAAAGTTCGTCGTGGCGTGCAGCAGCGTCGTGAACCCAGTCACAAAGATGATCTGAAAAAGCGACGTGCCCACCACGACCTTTGTCGGCATCCCCAGCAGGTAGATCATCGCAGGCACCATGATGAACCCGCCGCCGACGCCCATGATTGCGGCCAGAATGCCCACAACGAGCCCAACGAGAAGCGGCGGGATGACGGAGATATAGAGGCCGGAGACCCGGAAGCGCATCTTGAACGGCAGTGCGTGGATGGCCGTATGCTTGCGCCGTGTGGGCCGCGCCTGCGGCTGGCGCGACTTGCGGATCGCGTTGAGGCTTTCCACAAACATCAGCGAGCCCACAACGCCCAGGAACACGACGTAGCAAAGCTTGACCAGCAGATCGACCTGGCCCAGGGATTTCAGGTAGTTAAAGATCACCACACCCAGCGCGGCTCCGACCAGCCCGCCGATCAGCAGCACCGTGCCCATGCGCAAATCGACGCTCTTGCGCCTGAGATGCGCCAAAACGCCGGAAAAGGAGGAGGCTACGATCTGGTTCGCCTCCGTCGCGACGGCGACTGCGGGTGGGATGCCGATAAAGAACAAAAGTGGCGTCATCAGGAACCCGCCGCCGACACCGAACATGCCAGACAGCACGCCAACGATGCCTCCAAGCCCTAGGAGCAAGAAGGCGTTCACCGAAACCTCGGCGATAGGCAGATAAATTTGCATGGGCTGCTTTCAGGTTGCGCGTGCGCTATACGCCGCGCTTACAAAATGCGGCCCCTGCGGCAAACCCCCGCAGATGCGACAAATCGGATCGATTGATGCGAATTTTATGCGCGCTCAGCGTTCCTTGACATAGGGCTCCCCGCCTGCGCGCGGCGGGATGGCCTTGCCGACAAATCCTGCGAGGATCACAACGGTTAGGATGTAGGGCAGGGCGTCCATGAACTCCACCGGGACGGTAAATAGACCGAGGTCGAGGTTTTGGAAGCGCAGCGCGATGGCCTGCAAGAACCCGAAGAGCAGGCAGGCATAAAGCGCGTACCAGGGCCGCCACTTGGCAAAGATCAGCGCCGCCAGGGCGATGTAGCCGCGGCCCGCCGTCATCTCCTTCACAAAGCCGGCTTGCAGCGAGGTGGCGAGATACGCGCCCGCCACGCCGCAGAGCACCCCGCAGATGGCGACGGCGGCAAAACGCAGCCCGACGACGCTGACGCCCGCAGTGTCCACCGCGGCAGGGTTTTCACCCACCGCCCGCAAGCGCAGACCAAACCGCGTGCGAAACAGGACGTACCACGACAGCGGCACCAACAGCAGCGCGAGGTAGACGATGGCCGTGTGGCCCGAAATCAGCTCTGCATAGAGCGGGCCCACCACGGGGACGGGGATGATCGCCTCCGCAAAGGGCCATTCCCAGGGCGTAAAGCGCCCCGCGCCCGACAGCGACGGCGTCCGCCCGCCTTGGGCGAACCAAGCCTGCGCGATCAGCACCGTCAGGCCCGAGGCCAGAAAGTTAATCGCGACGCCCGAAATCAGCTGATTCCCCCGGAACGTGATGGAGGCAAGCCCGTGGATCAGCGACAACAGCATCGATGCCGCGATCCCTGCCAAAAGCCCCAGCCAGACGGACCCGGTGACAAAAGCAATGGCCGCCGACAGGAACGCCGCGGCCAGCATCTTACCCTCGAGCCCGATGTCAAAGATCCCCGCACGCTCTGAATAGAGCCCCGCAAGGCAGGCCAATAGCAGCGGCGTGGCCAGACGGACCGTGGAGTCGAGAACCTGAAGGAGTGTTGCGTAGTCCATCTATCGCTCCGTAGCGAGGCGGAAGGCCATGAAGGCGAGGAACGTGCCAAGCGCCGCGTCCACCCAACGCCGCGCCCGGGCATAACCCGCGCGAAAGGCGCCCGATGAAAACACCATGCCCCAAGCCCCGTGGCACAGGAATGAAATGACGTAGGCCCCGACGAAAAAGGCCGCAATGACAGCCCAGGGGGCCGTGCTGATGCCAGACACCGCGTGAATGGCGATCCAAAACACGATGGCCTTGGGATTGGTGGCTTGCAGCGCAAAACCGGTCGCAAAGTTCTTGGCGATGGATCGCGGCGCGACCTTGGCAGGCGTCAGATCGCCGGGCGCGGATGCGGATTTGAACGCTTTGTAGGCCAACCAGGCGAGATAGCCCGCCCCAAGGATGCGCAACGTCGTGAACCCCCAGGCAGCCTGTTCTAGCAAAAGCCCGACGCCCAAAAGCGTGAGAATGTTCAAGAGAACCGATCCCCCCGCGATGCCCGCGGTTGTGGCCATGGCCGCGCTACGCCCTTGCGCGGCGCCCACGCCGAGCAAAAGCGCGACAGACGGCCCCGGCGACGTCGCGGCCACCACGAGGATCGCATAAGCGGCGAGGATGCCTGGGAGATAGTCGATCATTCCGCAGGTGCCCCAGTGGCGCGAGCCTTCCGCGCGCGATCACGGCGGACGAAAAACGCCTCCACCGGCATCCGCACCATGTTGTCGAGCGCGCCGGTAAAGAGGATCACAAGCGCTTGGATGACGATGATGAGCTCCGTCGGGATCGAGGTCCAAAATGCGAGCTCTGCCCCGCCCTGGACAAGGAAGCCGAAGAGGAGCGCCGCAAGCAGGATCCCCAGCGGATGCGAGCGCCCCATCAGCGCCACAGCGATCCCGATGAAGCCTGCGTTCTGGACGGAGTTGTTCACGAGCCGCTCCGCTTCCCCCATCACGGTGTTGATGGCCATGAGCCCGGCCAGCCCGCCGGAGATGACCATGGTGATGAGGATGATTTTGGTGGGGGAGATGCCCGCATATTTGCCCGCAGGCTCCGACTTGCCAAAGGCGCGGATTTCGAACCCGAGCGGCGTGCGCCAGAGCAGGACCCAAACGCCCCAGGCTGCCAGAAGCGCCAGGAAGAGGGAGATGTTGACCGGCGGCGCCTTAGAGAACGGGATGCCAATGACGGCCAGCATCTCGTGCAGGGTCGGCAGGTTCGCTCCCTCCGGGAAGCGGGCCGAGGAGCTTTCCATCTGCCCGATGGGTTTCAACCCGTTGTTCAAAAGGTAGATGATCAGCGCGAAGGCGATGTAGTTGAACATGATCGTGGTGATCACGATGTGGCTGCCGCGTTTGGCCTGCAGGTAGGCTGGGATAAACGCCCAGGCCGCGCCAAAGAGCGCCCCGCCGATGATCGCCACGGGCAGCGCCAGCGCCCAATGGGGCCAGGGGAGTGCCAAGCATACGAGTGCCACACCGAGGCCGCCCAGCGTCGCCTGACCCTCGCCCCCGATATTGAAGAGCGAGGCGTGGAACGCGATGGCCACCGCGAGGCCGGTAAAGGTGAAGTTCGTGGCGTAATAGAGCGTGTAGCCCCAGCCGTAAGACGAGCCCAGCGCGCCCTCGACCATATATCCCAGCGCCTCCAGCGGGTTTTCCCCGATGGCCAGGATCACGATGGCCGACAGGATCGCCGCGAGCAGCAGCGAGATGACAGGGACGAGCAGCACGTCGGCCCAGCGGGGCATTTTATCCATGGGCACTCTCACTGAAACGGGTGCGCCGGTGGCACGGGCGGGTGCCTCCGGCGGAGGTATTTTTGGCCAAAGGAAGGATCATGCGGCGGTGCCCTCCTTGCCCGGTTCGACACCGGCCATGAGCAGGCCGAGTTCCTGTTCATTTGTCTCAGAGGGCAGGCGCTCGCCCATGATGTGGCCGTCGAACATAACCGCGATGCGGTCTGACAGGCTGAGGATTTCGTCGAGTTCCACGCTGACGAGCAGGATCGCTTTCCCCTGATCCCGCAGGGCCACGATCTGTTGGTGGATGAACTCGATGGCGCCGATATCGACGCCGCGCGTGGGCTGGCCGATGAGCAGCAGGTCTGGGTTCCGCTCAATTTCGCGCGCAAGCACAATCTTTTGTTGGTTCCCGCCGGAGAAGTTCTTGGCCGCCAGTTTCGGGTTCGGCGGGCGCACGTCAAAGCGCTCCATCTTCTCCGCGGTGTCCTGGCGGATGCCAATGTTGTTGGTCAGCAGGCCGGAGGTATAGGCCGCGTCCTTGTGGTAACCGAAGGCGGTGTTTTCCCAGGCCATGAAGTCCATGATCAGACCCTCGCGCTGGCGATCCTCCGGCACGTGGGAAATCCCGCGCAGCCGCCGCGATTGCCCGTCGGAATGGCGCCCCGTCAGGTCGATATCGGTGCCGTTGACGCGGATCGTGCCCTGACCCTCCTGATAGCCGCCGAGCACTTCGAGCAGCTCAGATTGGCCGTTGCCCGCCACCCCCGCGATGCCCAGGATTTCGCCCGCACGCACCTCAAAATTGATGCCTTTAACCCGCTCGACGCCCTTTTTGTCGGTCACGCGCAGGTTTTCGACCTCAAGCACCGGCGCGCCGGGCTCGGCGGGGGTTTTGTCGACGCGCAGCAGCACCTTGCGGCCCACCATAAGTTCTGCGAGCTCAGTGGGTGATGTTTCTGCCGTTTTGACGGTCGCCGTCATCTGCCCGCGGCGCATCACGCTCACCGTGTCGGTGATTTCCATGATCTCGCGCAGCTTGTGGGTGATCAGGATGATGGTTTTGCCCTCTTCCCGCAGGCGCCCAAGGATGCGGAACAGTTGGTCAGCCTCTGCCGGGGTGAGCACCCCGGTGGGCTCGTCCAGGATCAGGATATCGGCCTGCCGGTAGAGCGCTTTGAGGATCTCGATGCGCTGCTGGTAGCCGACGGAGAGCGTTTCCACCAAAGCATCGGGGTCGACGTTGAGCCCGTAATCATCGGCGAGCTCTTTGAGCAGGCGCCGCGCCTTGGCGAGCGACGGCGTTAGCAGCGCGCCATCCTCGGCCCCCAGAATGATGTTTTCGAGGACCGTGAAGTTCTCAACCAGTTTGAAATGCTGAAACACCATGCCGATGCCCGCGGCAATCGCGGCCTGGCTGTCAGGGATCTGCGTCTTGTTTCCGCGAATGAAAATCTCCCCCGCGTCGGCCTTGTAGAAACCGTAGAGGATCGACATCAGCGTGGATTTGCCCGCGCCATTTTCGCCGATGATCCCGTGGATCGTGCCGGGCTGGACGGACAGCGAGATATCTTTGTTGGCCTGAACCGGGCCGAATGCCTTTGAAATGCCTTTGAGTTCAATCGCGGGTGCAGTCATCTACGCCTTAGCCCCCACAAAGCCCGCCAAAAGCGTAATCGTGCCGCCTGCGAGTGTTCCGAAATACGTGCCATGCTGCACCATTTGGGTGCCGTCCGGGCCTGCGCCGCCAAAGGCCACGCGCAGCCGGTGATAGCCGTTCACCTCTGACGCGTTTTCTACCGTGGCTGTCCAGCCTGGCGCATTGGCCGAAAACTGTCGGACATAGTCCGCAATCGCTGCGGACCCTGTCAAATCGCCCCCGCTGCGGGGGTCAGAATAGGTGGTCGTGTCGCTCGTGACGCTGCCTAGCATCGCTGCGCGGGTGTCGGCGTCCGCCTCCCCCCAAGCATCGAAAAATGTCGTGAACGCAGACACGCGCAATCCCCCATCTCAAATGCGGGCCGCCCCGCCCGGGCGGAGCGGCCCAAAAGGCGTTACCCGCTTAGAAGTCCAGCGCTGGGCAGGTCTCGTCGCTCATGTAGTCATGAACCATCGTATCACCCGCAACGATGGAGGCTTTCGCCGCCTCGACAGCTGCGACCATATCCGCGCTCACAAGCTCTGCGTTGAACTCGTCCATGGCGTAGCCCACACCGTCGTTGTTGAGCCCCTGAACCTGGAACCCCGTCTCAAGACCCGGACCGTCGGAGAACGCGGTGAACACAGCGTTGTCGACGCGCTTGAGCATGGAGGTCAGGACCTCACCCGGGTGCAGGTAGTTCTGGTTGCTGTCCACACCGATAGACAGGATGTCCTGGTCGGCGGCGGTCTGAAGCACACCAACACCGGTGCCGCCCGCTGCTGCGAAAACTACGTCAGCGCCTTGGCTGATCTGAGCGTTCGTCAGCTCGGAGCCCTTCACCGGGTCGTTCCATGCTGCAGGCGTCGTGCCGGTCATGTTCGCGATCACCGTCGCGTCCGCGTTCACAGCTTTAACGCCCTGCGCGTAGCCACAGGCAAAGCGACGGATGAGCGGGATGTCCATGCCACCGATGAAGCCCACCGTGTCAGTCTCAGACGCCATCGCGGCCATCATGCCGACGAGGTAGGACCCCTCGTGCTCGTTGAACACAACGGAACGCACGTTGGGCTCACCCACGACCATGTCGATGATGACAAAGGACGTATCCGGGTAATCCGGTGCGACTTCACCCAGCGCGCCGCCAAAGGCAAAGCCCGCCATCACGATCGGGTTGGAGCCTGCTTCGGCAAAGCGGCGCAGCGCCTGTTCCCGCTGCGCTTCGTTCTGAAGCTCAACCTCGCGGAAGGACCCGCCGGTTTCCTCGGCCCAGCGCGTCGCGCCATTGAATGCCGCCTCGTTGAACGACTTGTCGAACTTGCCGCCGAGGTCAAAGATGATCGCGGGCTCTGCGGCCACTGCGGATGCAGAAATGGCCAGCGCGGCAGTCGCACCGAGCAGTTTTGTGAGTTTGGTCATGTGTTTCCCCATGTTGGATATCGCGCTGCGGCAGCATGCGCGGGACGATCTGTTGATCTGGCAGAGAGTTCAACGGACCGCACGCGGCCCGTCAACCGGATTCTAGCGTCATAAGCGGGCAAGGGCCGGGATATGGTCAGCTTTTCAGCGGCTTTTCGAAGAGCCGCGCCCCATGGCCGGGTCCGCGCCCGTAATACTGCGGTCTCAAACCAACCTCTCGAAACCCGCGCGCGCGGTAGAATTCCGTGGCAGCGGAATTCGCCTCCATCACCTCAAGCGTCAGGCGCGTGCCCCCCCTCGCGGCGAGACGCGATTCCAGGGCGGCCAGCAGGGCTGTGCCCACACCCTTGCGCCGCGCCCCAGGCAGCGCCGCGATCAGCAGAAGCTCCGCCTCGTCGAGAACACAAAGCGCCAGGGCATAGCCGTCCGGCTGCATGACAACGACATACTTTTCGTCCTCAAGCGCCCGCGCGAAATCCGCCTCCCCCCAGCCATGGGCGCGGAGATGGCCAAAGGCACTTGTGTGCAGCGCGTGGAGCGTGGCCGCATCCATGGGCGTCAGTCGATCAGGACAGGAGGCGCGTCCCGCGGCGGGGCAGCATCGGCAGGACGCAGGTAAATGGGCGCAGGGCGCGGCGCAGGCAGACTGGCCCGCGCGCCGAGTGTCACAATCCCTGACATCAACTTGGTCAGGTCAGGGGAATCTGAAGGGCGCGGTTCTAGTGAAATCTGCCCCTCGACGATCCGATAGCTCTGCTCCCTCGGCGCGGGCATCGCGACATTTTCCGCCCCGGCCTCCGCAAGTGCGTCGAGGGCCCCGATGCCTAGCGCCGGAACCTGAAGCCCAAGCGACAGCCCGCGCGCCGCCGAGGTGGCTAGCCGCAATCCGGTAAAATTCCCCGGCCCAGTGCCCACCGCAATTCGCTGAATGTCTCCGTATCCAAGGCCATGCGCAGTCAGCAGCTCCTCAAGCATCGGCATCAGCGCCTCGCCCTGCCCGCGCGCCATCTCTACGATGTCGGTTGTGACTTCGCCACCGCTCAGCAGGGCGACCGCGACCCACGGCCCTGAGCAGTCAAAGCCCAAGGTGACCGGCGCAGAGCCTTCCGGCTCAGCCTCACGAACCACGTCATTTGGATGCAGGGTTGGCACCCGCCCGCGCCGCTTAGACGGCGACCGGGCGCACCTCGCTTACTTCAGGGATGTAGTGCCGCAGCAGGTTCTCGATCCCCATCTTCAGCGTCAGGGTCGAGGATGGGCAGCCCGCGCAGGCCCCCTGCATGTGCAGGTAAACGATCCCGTCATCAAAGCCGTAGAACGTGATGTCACCACCATCCTGCGCCACGGCAGGTCGCACACGGGTGTCGAGCAGTTCCTTGATCTGACCCACCACGACCGCGTCCTCGCCGTCATGGTCTGCATGGCCGGAACTCGCCTGCGCCTCGGCACCCATCACGGGATCACCGGACTGGTAATGCTCCATCACCGCGCCCAGAACGGCTGGCTTGATATCATCCCACTCCGCACTGTCCGCCTTGGTCACAGACGCGAAATCGTAGCCGAGGAACACGTTCGTCACCCCCGCCACACGGAAAATCCGCGCCGCCAACGGAGATGCTTCTGCGGCCTCAACCGATGGAAAATCTGCCGTCCCGGCATCAAGCACCGACTGCCCTGGCAGGAACTTCAACGTGGCAGGGTTCGGCGTCGCTTCGGTCTGGATGAACATGGGCGTCTCTCACGGCATATGGTTGGTAGTAGAGATGCGGGTGCCACCGCGCAGAGTCAAGAGTTTAGAACTATTCTAAACACCCAAAGCCCAGCGCTTCTTCGGGCCGAGGACCCTCCGGGGGAAGTATTTTCGGACATAAGAAAGACGTGTCTTGCGCGTTCCCAACCCATATCTCTTATGGCGTAGGTTGCTGTGGCCAGAGCGTCTGAACGCGCGCAGCGCGCCCCCTTTATGTTCAAGCCAGCGTAAGCTGGCGCAGAAGGGAGGCGGGCGGGGCCCCCGCTGATCGCGCGTGCGACCTCAGCTATTTTGGCGCTCGATATAATCGCGAAGCTCTTCGGCCTCATGGCGGGCATCGCGCAGGCCCTCCATGGCGGCGCGGAGTTCGGCTTCGGTCTGGGTCAGCTGGTTCGAAATCTCCGCCTCGCGCTGGTGCAGATAGGTCACCGCCTGATCGCGCGCCTCTTCGGCCTCATGCAGCTGCTGCGCCATCCGGTCGAGCTCCCCCACATCCGACTTCGACACGCGCGTAAACCGGTTGATGAGCCAGTTCATGAACCAGCCCAGCGCAAAGGCCAAAAACAGGATGATCGCCGTGGCCAGGATCAATTCGCCTCTATTCACTCGGCTCCTCCTCTGCGGTCTCGGCCGCGCCGTCTTCTGCTGCCGACGCGTCGTCTTCGACCGGGGCGTCGGCGTCCGCTGCCATGGTAAAGGCGATGCGCCGGTTGGCTTCGCGCCCGTCCTCGGTCCCGTTATCGGCGATGGGATTGGCCTCGCCAAAGCCCTTGGGCACAATCGTCAGCCAGCTCACACGCTCCCCGCGGAGCGCCTCAAGCACGGCCTCCGCCCGCTCCTGGCTCAGCGCCAGGTTCATCGACTCGCGCCCTTGGCTGTCGGTATGCCCCTCGATCGTCAGATCAAACTCGGGGCACTCCTTTAGGATATCGGCAATGGCCGTCACAGCGCGCAGACTGTCCCCGTCCAGATCGCCAGAGCCAGGCTCGAATGTGAGCTTCTGCGCATCCGTGACCGCGAGGATATCTGCCAAACACTCCTCAGGTGTTGGAATGCTGGCCAGCGGATCGAGCAGTTCGTCGTAGCGCACGTTCAGCGTAAACGCTTGGCCCTCACCGAGCTCGCTCTGCAAAATTTCTGCTATGCGCGTGCTGGAATTGCGGTCGCCGGTCACGCCGCGCACCTCAAGCGACGCGGCCTCCACCGTCACTGACCCGTGGTTGAGCTCTGCCAAGGCCGCGAGCCCGGCAAGCGTCCGCAACTGCCACCCCGCGGGGAGGCCCGCGTGATCGCGCGGGGCCAAGACGGCCTGGTCCGCCCCAAACCGCGACTGCGCAAACGTATCAACCGCCGCCAGCGCCAGTGCATCACCCACATGGCCGCGCATTTGCACCTGGCCCTCGGGGCTGCGGGTGGCCACAAATTCCGGCGCGCCCTCTTCCACCGTGGCTTCGGGCGCGGGCAAGACGGCGCTTAACGCAAATTCCTCAGGCAGGGCCGCCAAAAGGTTGGCCTGCGCGGTCGCAAAGGCCTGGGGGTCGGTGCCCAAAGCCGCGACCAAGGACACATCGAGGTCAGAGAGCGTCACCGTCGCCTGCCCGATCGCCTCAACCGCCGCGATGCTGGCCGCGGCAGCCTCCGCCCATCCATCACTGGGGGAGCCGAGGCCGAGCCGGCATTCGGCCTTGCCTTCGAACCCGGCATCCGTGGCTGCGGTCAGGATACGAGCGATCCCCGCCTCACTGGCGGCGGAGCAGACGTCGAAGCTCGCGCCGTCTTCGTCGATCAAAAAGCGCAGGGTAAAGGGCGTGATGACCGGGCGCGGCGCGGTGATTTCCACCGCGACCCGGACCCCGTCCGGCGCCTGACGCGAGAGCGCGGACTTGATCCGGTCGCCATCGCCCGCGGATTCCGCGGCGGCAATGATATCGACCCGCTCTGCCGACACCGACACTTTGGAGCGTGGCAAATCCCCCAGCGCCTGCATCCCAAAACTCAGGGCCTCGTCCCAGCCGTCTGGCGCATCGTACTCGGCAGCCTCCAGAAAATCGGCGATGTCCTGATCGCCCGCGTCGCGTGCCAGCCGCGCCAGCATCGCGGCGCGGTCCGTGGCCGCGGGGATAAGCCCGATGAGCGATATCCCAGCGTCATTGCGCAGCATCTCCACGGTAAAGGTCGGGGCGGCGATGACGGCGGCCTCTTCGACGCTGATATTGTCGATCACGCGCGCCGTATCGACCACGCGCCCCGCCACCGCGATGGCGCGAAACCGCTCGGCCTCGGTCGGGGCGACACCCGACAGCACCACTTGGAGCCCGTCGGCTTGGATCTGCGCCCAGTCATGGCCCGCCACGCGTAGCTCGAACGCCACGCCCTCGCGGCTGTTGCTTTCAAGCGCGCCCACAGCCGCCCCGGCGGCGAGATACGCCCCCGCAGCCGCGCCGCCAAAGACGAGCCCAAAAGTCGCAAGTGTCGACAGACGCATGAATTCCTCCCCGCTCTCTCCTAAGCGCGGCGGCGGGGGGGATCAATCAAGCAAGCAGCGCGGCGGCGAAAAAGAGCACAGGCAGGAGGCCCGCGTCCCGATTTGACCGGAAAAGCCGCATGCACAGGTCTGCGTCCGAGGTATCAAGCCGCCTGAGCTGCCACGTCAAATGCCAGCCCAGCGCCCAGGGCCCACCCAGCGCGATCACGAGCGCCAGGATGCTCGCATCGCCCATGGCCAAAACAATCGCGACCGTCATCAGCAGCACAGTCGCCACCAGAAAGCGGAAAAGCCATTTCGGGGTGTCATCGCCAAAGAGCCGCGCGGTGGATTTCACACCGATGAGCGCATCATCCTCGGTGTCCTGATGCGCATAAATCGTGTCGTAAAACAGCGTCCAAAAGATACCCGCCACATAAAGCACAATGGCAGGCCACCCCAAACTCCCCGAATGCGCGGTCCAGGCGAGCAATGCGCCCCAGTTGAACGCGAGCCCTAGAAAAACCTGCGGCCACCACGTGAACCGCTTCGCGAACGGGTAGATCGCCACGAACACGAGCGAGGCGAGCCCCACCATAATCGTCGCGTTCGAGTAGCTGAGCAGGATCGCGAGCGACACCAACGCCTGCAAACACATCCAAATCACCGCGCCGGTGACGCTCACCTGCCCGGCGGGCAGCGGGCGCGACTTTGTCCGCGCCACCTGGGCGTCATAGTGGCGGTCCTGGATGTCGTTCCATGTGCACCCGGCCCCGCGCATCAGGATCGACCCGATGGCGCAGCCGCCGATGATCCACAGGTCCCACATCTTTGGCCCCGTCGCCAGCGCCGCCAGCAGCACGCCCCAGGCGCAGGGCAGGAACAGCAGCCAAACAGGTTTCAACCGGTCCGCCCGCGACAGCCGCAGGTAGGGCCGCGTCCAGGCAGGCGCATAAAGGTCCACCCAGTTGCCTTGGGCGGCATCGGCCACTTGGCCTTCGGTGTTGGTGTCCATAGATAGGCTCCCATGGCCCATGTTACTCGGCTCCATGTAGATCAACCGCTCGGGCCGGGGCAAACGGTTCCGCTCAGCCGCGACCACGCGAACCGGCTCTTTAACGTCATGCGCCTGCGCCCGGGCGACGAGCTGCGGCTGTTCAATGGGCGCGACGGCGAGTGGCGCGCGCGTGTTGAGGAGGCCAACAAACGCGGCGGCACATTGCGAGTGGAGGCGCAAACCGCCCCCTTGCAGATGCCCCCCGACCTCTGGCTGCTCTTCGCGCCCATCAAGAAAGAACGCACCGATTTCATCGTCGAAAAAGCCGCAGAGCTCGGCGCGGCCCGCATCCTGCCGGTGCAGACGGAATTCACGAATGCCGAACGGCTGCGCATCGACCGGCTTCAAGCCCACGCCGTAGGCGCCGCCGAACAATGCGGCGGCACCTATGTGCCCGAGGTTGCGCCGCTCCAGAAACTGAGCGCTGTGCTCGCCGACTGGCCCAAAGACCGCCACCTGATGTTTTGTGATGAGGCCGCGACGTCCGGCACGCTTCCCCCCACACCAGGGCCCTGGGCCATCGTCATCGGCCCGGAGGGCGGCTTTTCTGACGCCGAACGCTCCCGGCTCGCGGCACTCGGCCACACCGTGACCCTCGGCCCCCGCATCCTGCGCGCCGACACCGCCGCCGTGGCGGCCATGACGCTCTGGCAGATGCAGTTAGGAGACTGGTCATGATCCGCCCCGAGGCCCAGAAAGCCATCAGCGACCTGAGGGAGGTGCTGATTGGCGTCGCCCTCCTCGCACTCGGCAGCCACTGGGTGATCAACGGCCACACCTACCAACCCTTTATCGGCGCGCTCCTTGGCGCGGGCGGGCTCGTCGCGCTTTGGCTGGGCTACCGCCGCGTGCGATTCCCCGCAGGGGAGGGCGGCGTGGGCATGGTCGAGGTCACCGAACGCCAGATCGCCTACATGACCGGAACCGGCGGCTCAGCCATCGCCATCGACGCCCTGACCCGGATCGAGGTCCATACCTCCCGCACAGGAATTGTGTGGGTCTTCACAACTGCGACAGGTGAAACGCTGCGCATCCCCGGCGACGCCGCAGGGGCCGAAGCGCTGTTTGAGGCCTTAGTTTCCTTGCCCGGCCTCAACTACGACCAAGCCGCCCAAGCCGCGCGCAAAGCGAGCGCGGCCACCGCAGGCCCCGACGCCTACCTGATCTGGCAAAGCGACAAGCGCGCGCTCCATTGACTTCACCGGCCCCTAGGGTCACCCAAGCACCGCAACCCAGAGGATCGGAGCGCGCATGTCTATCCCACAATCGGGCGGTGGCCCCATCGAAAGCATGGACGACCTCGCCGCCTACCTGGAGGCCGGGTGCAAGCCCAAGGACGACTGGCGCATCGGCACCGAGCACGAGAAATTCGGCTACTGCACCGACACGCACCTACCGCTCCCCTATGACGGCCCCCGCTCCATCCGCGCCATGCTGGAGGGGCTACGTGACGGCTTCGGCTGGGAGCCCATGTCAGAGGGCGGCAATATCATCGGCCTCGTCAAAGGCGGCGCCAATATCAGCCTCGAACCTGGCGGGCAGCTGGAACTCTCCGGCGCCCCGCTCGAAACGATCCACGAAACTTGTGACGAGGTGAACACCCATCTGGCCGAGGTCCGCACTGTGGCCGAGAAAATCGGCGCAGGCTTCATCGGCCTCGGCGCCGCCCCCGACTGGACCCACGACCAAATGCCTATGATGCCCAAGGGCCGCTATAAGCTCATGGACAGCTACATGGGCAAGGTCGGCACCACGGGTACCTGGATGATGCGGCGCACCTGTACAGTGCAGGTCAACCTCGACTTCGGGTCCGAGGCCGACATGGTGCAGAAAATGCGCGTGGCCCTAGCCCTGCAACCGGTGGCCACCGCGCTCTTCTCCAACTCCCCCTTCTGGGAGGGCGCAAAGAACGGCCACAAATCCTGGCGGAGCCGCATCTGGCGCGACCTCGACGCCTCCCGCACCGGCATGCTGCCCTTTGTCTTCGAGGACGGCTTCGGGTTCGAACGCTGGGTCGACTACGCGCTCGATGTGCCGATGTACTTCGTCTACCGCGACGGCGCCTATATCGACGCGCTGGGCCAAAGCTTCCGCGACTTCCTGAAAAGTGAACTCCCCGCGCTACCGGGCGAGACGCCCACCCTCAGCGACTGGGCCGACCACCTCACGACAGCCTTCCCCGAGGCACGGCTGAAGAAGTTCATCGAAATGCGCGGCGCCGATGGCGGCCCTTGGCGCAGGCTCTGCGCGCTTCCCGCCTTCTGGGTCGGCCTGACCTATGACCAAGGCGCGCTCGACGCCGCCTGGGACCTCTGCAAAGGTTTCGATACCGAAACGCGGGAGGCGCTCCGCGTTGCCGCCTCCGTCGACGGCCTCGCGGCGCAGGTAAACGGCATCAAAATGCACGACCTCGCCCGCGAAGCCGTGGCCATCGCACACCAAGGCCTGAAATCCCGCGCCCGCCCCGGCGCAGGCGGGCTCGTCCCCGACGAGACGCACTTCCTCAATGCCCTCACAGAAAGCATTGAGTCAGGCCAGTCCCCCGCAGACGAACTGCTCACCGCCTATGACGGTGACTGGGGCGGGGACATGTCCAGCATCTACGCGGAACACTCCTACTAGACGGGCATCGCCCGCGCCCGGCGATGCAGACCAAAGAGCCCAGCCCCGAGGAGCGCGAGCGCAGGCGGCAGCGGCACAGCAGCCGGGCCATCAAGCTCATGGGTCGCATCCGCCACCCCGACCGTCGCGCATCAATCGCGACGATAAACAGCGACGTGCCAACGTCGTCCGTGAATTACGCATTGAGGCTAGCCCCAAGTGGTGGGCTGGACATCACCGTCGCCCCGGCACGTGCAAGAGCGGCATCTAAACCACTCACAGCAGTCGTCGCGATGATTTCCGTGACCTGCAGCGTACTGCTATCAGCAGCGTTCGGGGTCACTCGAATGACCGAAACGGTTGATGCGCGCACACAGCCCGCAAGGAATAAGCCAGCCACCGCAACGGCAGCCAGCAGAGCATTCAGAGGTCGCATAATGCACCTCAGCTAAAAAACTGGATCTAGGGAGAAAACAAAGGCTACGCTCGGCCGGGAAACAGATCGCAAGGCCCCAACCCACCTGCATGCACCCAAAACAGCTTCTCAGACGCTCTGAAATAATGAGCTTTTTCCAAAGCTGATTGCCGAAAACAATCAAATTTCGCCAAACCGACGACGCGCACCCAAACTACTCATCCCCTACGAAGGGCCAAGAGTTTTCGAAAACTCTTCCATGCGCGGCGGTGGCCGCTGCGCGGGGCCGCCCGTATGACGCGTGCAGCGATGAGCCTCCGCCAGACCGCGGAGCGGCCGGTTTCGCGGTCCACGTTTCTACGCCGGGGAAGTATCTGCACCGTGGGCGCCAGACACCAGAAAACTGCCATGCACCGGCCCATCACGCAGAAGAAACCAGGGATCCCGAAAGGCCCCCGACCTCCAATGACCCCGTCTTTCGCCCCAATATACGTCCCCCAACTGCCCGGCAGTGGTCCAGTAACCGCGATAGGGGGGAGGGTCCCCGCAGGCGAAACGCGGCGAAGCCGCGCCCCCTCAGGTTCAAGCCTGAAAGGCGCAGAAGGGAGGCGGGTGGGTCCGTCGTCTGCAAAAGGCGCTGCCTTCGCCCTGTCAGTAGAAACTCTGCGGATCGATATCGACGCTAAGCCGCAACGTGCTCGGCAGTTTGAACTGCGCCACCCAGGCCGCAATCGCGTGCTGGATCGGGGCCGATTTCCGCGCTTTGATCAGCATCCGCACCCGGTGGCGACCTCGGATGCGCGCGATAGGGGCGGGGGCGGGGCCGTAGAGCTCCGCTCCGATCTGGGCGAGCGGCGCGGCGTTGCGGGCCATGTCTGCGGCCACGTCGAACACCTCTTGCACGTTGGGGCTGCTCAGCACGATCCCAGCCATCCGGCCAAAGGGTGGCACGCCCGCGGCTTCCCGCTCGGCAGCTTCTGCGGCCCAAAACGCCTCCTCATCGCCCCCCAGGATCGCGGTGATCACCGGGTGCTCGGGCTGGTGGGTTTGCAGCATTGCGACCCCCGGGCGGTCCTTCCTCCCCGCGCGCCCGGCCACCTGGCGCATCACCTGAAATGTCCGCTCCGCCGCGCGCAGATCCGACCCTTGCAGGCCCAAATCCGCATCGATCACACCCACCAAGGTGAGCAAGGGAAAGTTATGCCCCTTGGCCACCAACTGCGTGCCGATGATGATATCGGCCCCGCCTGCCGCGATGCCTTCGATCTGCTCTTTGAGCGCCCGCGCGGAGCCATAGAGGTCCGACGACAGCACCGCGATCCGGGCGTCGGGGAAGAGCGCCGTCGCCTCCTCCGCTAACCGCTCCACCCCCGGGCCCACGGGCGCCAAACGGTCCTCTGCCGCGCAAGCGGGGCACACCGTCGGCATTGGCTTCGTCTCCCCGCATTGGTGGCACATGAGCCGCTTCATGAAGCGGTGCTCGACCATCCGCGCGTCGCAGTGATCGCAGCCGATCTGATGCCCACAGGCCCGGCACACCGTCGTGGGCGCATAGCCCCGCCGGTTGATGAACAGCAAGCTCTGCTCCCCCTCCGCCATCCGCGCCTCCACCGCGCGCCGCAAAGTGGGGGAGATCCAACTTCCCCCCGGCAGCTTTTCCGCTCGCATGTCGATGGCCGACATCTGCGGTAGCTCCGCCACCCCGAACCGCGATGTGAGCGTCAGCCGCCGGTACTTCCCGGCTTGCGCATTGGCCCAGCTTTCCAGCGACGGCGTTGCGGAGGCCAGCACCACCTGCGCCCCGAGGATCGAGGCGCGCAGCACCGCCATATCCCGCGCGGAATAGAGCACCCCGTCCTCTTGCTTGTAAGACGTGTCATGCTCCTCATCGACGACGATGAGCCCCAGCCGCCGGAACGGCAGAAACAGCGCCGACCGCGCGCCCACGATCATTTGCGCATTGCCCTCGCTCACCATCTTCCAGGCGCGGCGGCGCTCGGTGAGCGTGACGCCGGAATGCCACTCCGCCGGGCGCGCGCCAAAGCGCTCCTCGACCCGCGTCAGGAACTCCGCCGTCAGCGCAATCTCGGGCAGGAGCACCAGCGCCTGTCGCCCCTGGCGCACACAGGCGGCCACGGCCTCCAGATAAACTTCCGTTTTCCCGGACCCGGTCACACCCTTGAGCAGCGTCGTCCCATAGGCGCCTGACCCGATGCCTGCGCGCAGCGCCTCCGCCGCTGCGGCCTGATCGGCGGAGAGCGGCTTTCCCGCGCGCTCGGCATCCATGGGCGGGTAGGGCAGGTCGCGCGGGCTTTCCTGTTCGATCACGGCGCCGAGCTTTACGAGGCCTTTGACCACCGACGACGTCACACCAGCGGATTCGGCGAGCTCGCCCAGCGTAAAGGCCAGCCCACCATAGTCCCGCAACACGCCCAGCACGCGCGCCCGCGCGTCGGTCATGCGGTCGGGCGCGGTGTCGCCCAGTCGGTAGACATGCCGCATGGACGGGGGATCGCCGAGCCCCGGCGCCCGCGTCGCGAGCCTGAGCATCGCAGGCAGGGGCGTGAGCGTGTAATCCGCCGCCCGCGCCACGAACTCCCGCATCTCCGACGACATGGGCACGGCATCGAGCACGCGGATCACGGACCGGATCTTGGCGTAGTCATAATCGCCCGCACCCGGCCCCCAGACCACGCCCATCACCTTGCGGGGGCCCAGCGGCACCTCCACAAAGGCGCCGTCCCAGCAGCCCCCCTCCGGCGCTTTGTAATCGAGCGGCTTGCCCAAGGGCTGCGTGGTCAGCACCGCCACCAGCGCGCCCTCGTCATAAAACCCGCCCATATCCCCCATCATCGCAGCCTCTCGCGGCAAAACGATGTTAGCGGTATCAAAATCAGGACGCTGGGGGTTTTAGCCATCACCCCCTTGGGGTAAACGATGCACAGCGCGGGGCCAAGAGCGCGGCCCGCGAATACGCATTGCGCCACCCTCCAGAGGAGAGACCCCATGAAGTTCTTCGTCGACACCGCAGACATCGACGCCATCCGCGAACTCAACGACACCGGCATGGTGGACGGCGTCACGACCAACCCGTCGCTGATCAAAAAGTCGGGCCGCGATATCCTCGAGGTGACCAAAGAAATCTGTGACCTCGTCGATGGCCCCGTGAGCGCCGAAGTCGTGGCAACCCAGGCCGACGACATGATCGCTGAGGGCCGCAAGCTGGCCGAAATCGCGCCCAATATCGCCGTTAAGCTGCCGCTCACATGGGACGGGCTCAAAGCGTGTAAAACGCTCACGGGCGAGGGTAAGATGGTCAACGTCACGCTCTGCTTTTCCGCCAACCAGGCGCTTCTCGCAGCCAAGGCGGGGGCGAGCTTTATCTCCCCCTTCATTGGGCGGCTCGATGATATCTCCGTCGACGGGATGGAGCTGATCCAGGACATCCGCACGATCTATGACAATTTCGGGTTCGAGACAGAGATCCTCGCCGCCTCCATCCGCTCGGTGGCCCATGTGCAGGAAAGCGCGCTTATCGGCGCTGATGTCATCACCGCACCGCCAGAGGTGATCCAGAAACTCGCCTCCCACCCGCTGACGGATAAGGGCCTGGCGACGTTCCTCAAAGACGCCGAGGCCGCAGGGATTAAAATCCTCTGACAAACCGCTTGGGTCTTTAGGGACCATTAAGGCAAATCCGAAATAACACCTCCGAGTCCCCCAGTCTGGGCCGGGTCGGAGGTAGTTTATGGGCCAAGTGTCTCTCAAGATCATGGATGATCGGGTCTTTGGGCCCGTCCAACCACACACAATCGTTGCAGGCGCGCCGGTCGCGGGTCAGGCGCAAGCGGCGGCTGTGGCCGCGCCCAGCTTGCCACCCTCCGCTCAACTGGACGCGCTCACCGCCGTCCATCAGGAGGGTAGCTTTTCCGGCGCCGCGCGTGCCCTGGGCGTGGGTCAGCCCGCTGTGTCCAAACGGATCAAAGCGCTTGAGGCCGCGCTGGGCGCACAGCTGGTGGACCGCCAAACGGGCGGCCTCACGCCTGCTGGGCAAAACGCGGCCCAAGCGATTGAAACGCATATGTCCGCGCTGGCCCGCGGGCTCCGATCCATCCGCGCCACCGAAACGGCGCTCAGCGTCGCTGTGCCGCCCGGCGCCACGGGCACGGCGCTGCGGACGCTGATCGACGGGATCCAAGCCGAACGCATCGACCCGCTGACCTACGCCACGCGCGCCGCCCACGCCGCGGTCACCTTTCAGGCGCAACGCGCGGGCAAAGACGCCGAAAGCGTGTTCCTGTTTGCCGATGAATGGGCCGCCGTGGCCGGGCCCAACTGGCCCCACGGCCTGAATTTGGAGGCGCGCAGCCTCGCAGGCCTGCCCCTTCTCGCGACATCCCCGGCGGAGCGGGCGGCCTGGGGGCTGCTTTTGCAAGACGAAGACCCTGTGAGCCTCACCGATATGAACACCTCCGACGCCCAGGTACTGATCGACGAAGGCCGCGCGCTGGGCATCGCCAATGTCCCACTGATGGAGGCGACGGGCGCCACGCTCACAATCGCCTCCCGCCGCCGCGCCTGGCCGGGGACGAGCCTCTGGGCTTGCCTGCGAGACGGCACGCCAGCCTGGGACCACGGCTGGGCGCTGCTGAACGCCTTGCAGGGGATATTTACCAAGGCGGACTAGGGTCCCCGACGGCTGGCTGCAGTGCATCTGGCGGGAGCGAGGGGCTAGCCCCTCGCGCTCCCCAAAGTATTTTTGGACATAAGAAAGGGGGGGAAGGCGCCACCGTTTCGCGGTTTCGGCATGCGATCTGACCTTGTGGCAGCCCTGGGGGCGGTGGATTTAGCCTAGGGTCAGGACCCGTTCATCCTACCCCCTCAGGTCGCCAGATTTGCCCGCAGACAAGGAGCAGGTCTGCGGAAATTCCCTCTCGGGACACTGCGTGGCAGTGCCTAGCCGCTCGACGGTGCGTCTATTTCAAAGACCTGCGACGATGGCTGCGGGCATATCCGGCGAACTCGTCATGCCAGAGACGTGCCGATTATATGAGGGCGCGCCTCCGGCGCGACGGCAAGACGACCTGCACGATCTCAGCCACTCACATCCTTTGCCAGTAGCCATACTGCTGCATGCGAAATGCAAGTGTGTGATCTCAGGCAGTATCTGTTGCTGAGGGGTAGGATTGATGGGGCCTGATCCTAAGGTGCCCGCGTGGCGTGGTGCCGTCGCGTTCGGGCATGCGGGCGGCGTGTTCTGACCTTCGGTCGCGCGCGCACGCGTTTTCCCTTGCAACGGGGACCGCCCGCGGGTCAGGCTCCGCGCCATGACCCGCGTTGCCCACCCCGTCCCGCGCATTGATGCGCTCCAGTTCGTGGCCCCCTCCCGAGCAGTATTCGAGGAGATGCGTGCGGGCGGCGTCGACGCCGTGCATATCACCGTGTCCTACCACGAAGGGTTCCGCGACACGGTGGGCGCGCTCGCCGCGTGGAACCGCCAGTTCCAGGACCATGGCGACCTGATCCTGCGCGGCACGTCAGCCGCCGATATCGACCACGCCCGCGCCACAGGCCGCACCGCGATCTTTTTCGGCGCGCAAAACCCCGCGCCGATCGAGGACGACATCGGGCTCGTCGAAATCCTCCACCAGCTCGGCCTGCGCTTTATGCAGCTGAGCTATAACAACCAGTCGCTGCTCTGTTCCGGCTGCTACGAGGCGGAGGACACCGGTCTCACCAATATGGGCCGCGAGGTGGTGACAGAGATGAACCGCGTGGGTCTCGTCATCGATATGAGCCACTCCGGCGACCGGTCCCGGCGGGAGGCGATCGACGCCTCCGCCCGGCCCATTGCGATCACCCACGCCAACCCCGCCGACTGGCACGACGTGCCACGCAATGTGCGCGCCGACACCATCGCCGCCCTGGCCGCGCGGGGCGGGATGTTGGGGTTTTCGCTCTATCCCTTGCACCTGGCGGGTGGGTCGGACTGCACGCTGGAGGCGCTCACCGCCATGATCGCGCGGGTGGCGGACCAGGTGGGCACAGCCGCGCTCGGCATTGGGTCGGACCTATGTCAGGGGCAGCCGGACAGCGCGCTGGCCTGGATGCGCGATGGCCGCTGGCGCAAGACCGGCGGCGGCGCGGTTCAGTTCCCGGAGCCGCCCAAGTTCTTTCAGTCCAACAGCCAGTTTCCCGGCCTCGCCGAGGGCCTGCGCGCGCGGGGCTTTGACGCGGCCGACACTGACGCAATCCTGGGCGGCAACTGGTACAGATTTTTCTCAGAGAGCTTCGAGCCAGCATGATGGACGGCGCCGCACAGTTTCCCGCCCTCAGGCCCGCCGAAAGCGTTATGACGCTGGAGCGGCTGGGCGTCATGCAGCCCACACGGTTGTCATTTCTGCGCGTCCTCGCCCGCGATCTTGCGCGCCTTGGAGCCTGCTTCACCCGCCCCGAATGGGCGATAGACGCCGCAGGCCACGGCCACGCGGTCTACACCGTGACCCTGGGCGACCACGCCTATTCCCTCATCGCATTTTCCCAAGATCTCGCACCCGAGGCGCGCAGCGACCGGGTCATCGCCACCGCCTGGGACGCGGCGTTTGTGCTCTTTGACGGGGTGCCGGAGGCCGCCGACATCGCGCGCCTTGCCGCGCAGGTCCCCCATCAGGAGGCCGGACGGCTTGGGCCTAGGGAGCTCGTGCTGAGCCGCGCCAACAAATCCGTCCGTTTGTTTGCCGAAGTCGTCGGCGCGCTCCGCGCCGGGCGCCAACCCGACCGCGCTACGATTGCGCGCTGCGGCTACCTGATGCGCACGACGGCCGTTTACGGAAACGGCAAGTTCGGGCTTTCGGACCGAGCCGCTTATGCCGACCGCCCAGGCCTCAGCGGGCCCTTCGCGGCGGAGATGTTGACCGTCTGGCTCATCCGCGGCTTCACCCACGACCTGGTGGAGCATTTGGGCGGCGCCCCGCTCCATCGCGACCTCAAGCGCGCGTTGGGGATCGGGAATGCCACCGGGCTCGGCATGGCGCCTTTCCTCGTGTCCCACCCCCTGCTGCTCGACGCGTGGTTCTCGGTCAAAGAAACCGCGCTCGCCCGCGTGCTGGCGGTGGAGGAGGTCGGGGCGGAGACTGGGGAGGCGCTCATTGCGCTTGCCGCCCAGGCCCAACGCTACCTCGCCAGCTGGGCTGTGGATGATGCGGACACGATGGCCGATATCGAGGCGCTGCGCCGAGACTGGGCCGCGTTCACCCTAGACCTCACCGCCGCGGCTATGCCATCGCCCGCCACGCTTTATGCCAGGGCGGAGGCTGGGTCGCTTGCGCTGCAAGAGCTTGCGCTGGCCTGGCTGATGGAACCCTTTGGCGCGCTAGTCGACGACTTGGTGGAGTGTCAGGCCACCCCCTTTGAGCCGCAGCTTGACCCCACCATGACCTGCGCGGACCTGCGGGAGCTGCTCGAAACCCATGGCGCCTGGGCGCTCGCCATCGATTTTGATGACGCGGCGGAGCAGGGCCAGTTTTGGTACGTGTCCGAAGAAAAGCTCGAACCGCGCCTGGGTGCGCGCGCGAGCGAACCTGGCGCCGACCGCGAGACCCCGCTCGACAGTGCGCGGCAGTTTCAAGCGCTCCACGTTGCCCTGCCGGGTCGCGCCACGCCGCTCTGGCAGTTCCTTGCGCAACATCCCGAGCATCGCGCCGCCGCGCGCCGGGCCCAGGCCCTGCCGCGCCACCCCTATGCGGAGGTCCGTGCGAACCTGATCGGTAGCTATGCCGCGCCGATCCACCTCTTGCGGGCTAAGCTCAGCTTCTTCGGAGCGACGCGCTTTGACCCGAAATCAAAGCTTTGGACCCGCGTGACGCTCGGCCAGGGTCTGCCGCTCTTTGATGAGATCGGGAGGGAAGGGGAATGGCTCCCCAGTCTGTAGACGCACACGCCTTAGACCTGTCCCGATCCGAGCTTCGCGCACTTTTGCTGCGGGCCGCGCGTGGGGCGGGGCTGCCGCTGGGCCATGCGGAAGACTGGTCCCGCGCGGTGTCGATGTTCGGGGATGAGGCGGCGCTGACGGCCTTGGCGGACGCGCTAGAGGCGGGCTGGCCAGGGCCCTGCGACCCCACCAGCGCAGAAAGCGCCAAAGCCCTTTCTGCTCTCCCTCCCGCGGTGGACGCTCTTGGGGCGGGGGCAGGGCGGGTCGTAATGCGCGGGGTGGATTATCCCGCGCTCCTCGCACCGTATCTGGACATGGAGCGACTGGGCCGCGGCATTCATGCTGTGGCGACAGTTGATGGACCCGACACGCACCTGACGTTGGGCGCGCCGCAGCCCGCTGTCTCACGCCCACAGCGAATGCTCATGCCGCAACAGCTCTACGACCGCTTAAATACGCTCGCGCATCGCACCTACGTCCCAGCCACGGCGGCCTCCCGCGCGGGAGCGGGAGCCGGGGCGAATGACACCGATTAAACCGGCAGCGTGTCGCGCCATCGCGCCGTCCGGTGGGGTCGGACTGGCCTGGCCCGGTGGGTCTAAAGGGGCGCGAAGGGATCAACCGGATAGGTCACACGCTCCAGCGATAGGCCCGATGGTGGGCAGACTGGCCCGCATTGGCTGCGGTCCTGCGCCTCCAGCGCGTCGCGCACCCGCTCGGGCGCCCAGGCGCCTGCGCCCACGCGTTCGAGCGTGCCCACGAAGCTGCGCACCTGATTGTGCAAAAAGCTCCGCGCGCGGATGCGAAAGCGGAACTCTTGCCCGCCGGGATAGGGGTGCTCGGTGATCTCGATGGCATCCACGGTCTTGACCGGCGACGCGGCTTGGCAGATCGACGCGCGGAAGGTCGTGAAATCATGGCGTCCCACCAGATACGCCGCCGCCGCCTGCATGGGGGCAAGCTCCAAGCTCCGCGCCACGTGCCACACCCGGCCCTTATCCAACGTCACCGGCGCGCGGCGGGCGACGAGGCGAAACAGATACTCCCGCTCTACCGCCGAAAACCGCGCGTGCCAGCCGTCGGGCGCGACAGCAGAGGCCGTGATCGCCACCGGATGTGGCTTCAGATGATAATTCAGCGCCTCTGACAGGCGGAACGGGTGCCAATCCCGCGCCATATCGCACTGCGCCACCTGGCCCGTCGCATGCACACCCGCATCCGTGCGCCCCGCCGCCGCGATGGAGGGCACGCCATCCTCGAGCCGCGCCAGCGCGGTCTCCACCGCGCCCTGAACGGACGGCTGGTCCGCCTGGCGTTGCCACCCGGCAAAGGGGGTGCCGTCATATTCAACTTTCAAAGCGTAGCGAGGCATGGCGCGGCCCTACCGTGCCCGCGCGCGCACGGCAACTGCGCAGAAATCACCGCCCCCACTGGTGGATCACACCACTGGTGCCTATCTTGCCAACGCAGCAGAACGGGGCACCCGGTGGTACTAGAGACATTCACAGACGGCGTCACACGCACCATCGGGGGCGTGGCCGATGGCGTGGGCTCGCTTTTCACCACCCCAACAATCCGGCTGGGCGTCACCGGGCTGAGCCGCGCGGGCAAGACCGTCTTTATCACCTCGCTCGTGGCCAACCTGCTCGACCGTGGGCGGATGCCGGGGCTGGTGGCGGCCTCCACTGGGGCGATCCAGAACGCGTATCTCCAGCCGCAGCCCGACGACACGATCCCGCGCTTTGACTACGAGGCGCATCTGGGCGCGCTCACAGGCACCACGCCGCACTGGCCCGACGGCACCCGCGCGGTGAGCGAGCTGCGCCTGTCGCTCACGGTCCAGCCCTCGGGCCTGTTCAGCGGGCTTTCGGGGCCGCGCACGATCCACCTCGATATCGTGGACTACCCAGGCGAATGGCTGCTGGACCTCGGGCTCCTCGACAAAACCTATGGGGAGTGGTCGGCCCAAGTGCTTTCCCGCATCGAGCGGCGGGAGATGGCCGCGAGCTACCTGAGCACCCTCGCAACCGTGCCGCCTGACGCGCCCTATTCCGAGCCGGACGCACAGAAACTGGCGAAGTCCTTCACGGACTACCTGCACGCCGCCCGCGCGGCTGGGTTTGCCGACTGCACGCCAGGCCGGTTCCTCCTGCCCGGGGACCTCGACGGCTCCCCCGTGCTCACCTTCGCCCCCATGCGGGGCGAGCCCACCCGCAAGAGCCTCGTGCGTGAAATGGAGCGCCGCTTTGAGGCCTATAAGTCCAAGGTCGTAAAGCCGTTCTTCCGCGATCACTTCGCCCGGCTCGACCGCCAGATCGTGCTGCTCGACGTGCTGGGCGCGATCCATGACGGACCGCAGGCGGTGGAGGCGCTGCGCCAGACCATGGCTGACACGCTGGGTGCCTTTAGCCCGGGCCGCAGCGCGTTCCTGAGCCAGCTTTTCATGGGCCGCCGGGTGGATAAGATCCTGTTTGCGGCCACCAAAGCCGACCACCTGCACCACGAACAGCACGCCCGCCTCACCGCGATCATGGAGGCGCTCACGCGGGAGGCGCGCGACCGCGCACGGTTCGCCGGGGCCGAAACCCGCGCCATGGCCATCGCCGCGCTCCGCACCACCACGGAAACCCAGATCGACCACAACGGCACCACGCTGAGCGCCGTGCAAGGCCTGACCGACAGCGGCAAACGCGCCGCGTTCTACCCGGGCGAGCTGCCCCACGACCCCGCGCGCATCCTGTCGCCCGCCCGCGAAGGCGCCGACGATTGGCCCTTTGGCGCCGTCGAAGTGCAGAAATTCCGCCCCCCCGTCCAAGACATCGCGCCAGGGGACGGCCCGCCGCACATAAGGCTCGATGCCGCCGCGGAATACCTGATGGGAGACCGGCTCAGATGACCGACAAAGGACCTGTTCTCGTCGAACTCGACGACGCCGACGCCCCCCCGACCCCGGCAGCGGCCCCCCCGGTGCCCGAGGACATCCCCCGCGGCGCGGCTATGCAAAGCGTCGTGGCGCTCACCGCGCGGCCCCGCTCGCGGCTCGCGCGCTGGTTCTGGGGGCTGCTCTTTGCGGTGCTGGGCTTCTTTGTGTCGCTCGCGACCTGGAACACCGTCACCGCGCTGGTGCTCGCCAACCCGATCTTGGGCTACGCGGCCACGGGGCTCCTGGCCGCCTTTGTGCTGGTGGCGCTCGCGATTGCGGTCAAAGAAATATCCGCCTTTTCCCGCCTTGGCCGCATCGACCGGCTCAAAGCCGACGCCGAAAGCGCCCGCGCCGCCGATGACCTCAAGGCCGCGCGCAAAGCGGTGCGGTCCCTGTCGCGCCTCTACGCCGCCAGGAAGGAGCTCGACTGGGGCCAAACCCGCCTGAAGGAGCGGGAGGAGGAGATCCTGGACGCCGCCACGCTTTTGGGCCTGGCTGAGCGTGAACTGCTCGCCCCCATCGACGCCGCCGCCCTAAGGGAGGTCGAAAGCGCCGCGCGCCAGGTGGCCACCGTGACGGCACTGGTGCCCATCGCGCTGGCCGATGTGATCGCGGCGCTCACGGCCAACCTGCGCATGATCCGCCGCATCGCCGAACTCTACGGCGGGCGCTCCGGCACGCTGGGCGCTTGGCGGCTCACGCGCGCCGTGATTGGCCACCTCGTGGCAACGGGCGCGGTCGCGGTGGGCGATGACCTGCTCGGGTCGGTCGCGGGGGGATCGATCCTGGCCAAAGTGTCCAAACGCTTCGGCGAAGGTCTCGTGAACGGCGCCCTCACCGCCCGCGTGGGCGTGGCCGCCATCGAGGTCTGCCGCCCCATGGCCTTCCACGCGGAAAAACGCCCGAGCGTGACGGCCGCCGTGCGCCGCGCGCTCACCGGGCTTTTTGACAGCTCCAGCTAACCCCGCGAAAGGGACCCCATGGAAACGCTCGCCATCGACCTGACGACCTACCAACGGACCCCCATCGCCCCCGACCACCTGGAGCGGATGCGCGCCATCGGCGAACACCGCCGCCACCCCGCGGGGGAGGTTATCGCCCATCTGGGCGAACCCATCACCGAATTCCTCTATGTCGAGGAGGGGGAGGTGGAGGCCGTGCACCCCGTCACGGGCCAACGCTATGGCGGCGCCACGCTCGGCCCCACCCAGTTCTTTGGCGAGGTCAGCTTTCTGTTTGGCGGGACCTCTATGATCGGGGCGCGAACGGTGCAGCCGTCCAAAATCCTGCACATCCCACGCCCCGCGATGCTCACCCTCATGGGCCAAATCCCGGAGCTGTCGGACAAAGTCATCACCGTGCTCGCGGGCCGAAGACGCCGCCAGATCGAAGGCGACGACGCGGCGCTGCTCCTTATTGGCGCCGATATCGACCGCAATATCCGCCAGATTGCGGCCTTCGCAGGCCGCAACCGCATCCCGTTTCGCCTGATCGAGCTCGGCTCGGGCGAGGCGGTGCACCTGTCCGACACCTGCCACTTCAGCCCCCAAACCCCCGCCGTCATCTACGGCAAAGACCGCGTGATCGACGACCCCACCCCCCGCAAGGTCGCGCAGCTTTTTGGCCTCGACCTCGCGCTCGAGGATCACGAGGAATGCGATGTCCTGATCGTGGGCGCAGGCCCCGCTGGCACCGCCGCAGGGGTCTACGCAGGATCAGAGGGGATGAGCGCGCTCGTGCTCGAAGACGCCACCATCGGCGGCCAGGCCGGCACATCGAGCCGGATCGAAAACTACATGGGCTTTCCCACGGGCATCTCCGGCGCCGACCTCGTCTGGCGCGGTGAGATCCAAGCGATGAAATTCGGCACCCGCTTCGCCGTCCCCCGCCGGGCCGTCGCGGTGGAGAAACACGGCGACATGTTCGACGTCACGCTGGGCGACGGCATGGTCGTGTGCGCCCGCGCGCTCGTGGTGGCCACGGGCGTCCAGTACCGCCGCTTGCCCGTCCAAGGGCTTGAAGCGTTCGAGGGCGCGGGCATCTACTACGCCGCCACAGAGGTGGAGGCGCGCTACTGCCGGGACACCGATGCCGTCGTCATCGGCGGCGGCAACTCCGCAGGGCAGGCCGCAATGTACCTGAGCCGCTCCGCCCGCCACGTGCACGTCCTTGTCCGCGGCACCTCGCTCGCGGCGTCGATGTCGGACTACCTGTCGACGCGGCTCGAAGCCGACCCCGCAATCACCATCCACTACCAAACCGAAATGACTGCCGTGCATGGCGACGGCACGCTCAAAGCCATCACCGTCTGCGATAAAGCCACGGGGGAAGAGCGCACCATCGACACCTGCGGCACCTTCATCATGGTGGGCGCGGCGCCGAACACCGCGTGGCTCTCGGGCCTCGTCGCGCTCGACGACAAGGGCTTTGTCAAAACAGGCCCCGACGCTGGCACGAACTCGGCCTATGCGACGTCGCAGCCCGGGATTTTTGCCGTGGGGGACGTGCGCGCAGGCTCCGTCAAACGGGTGGCCAGCGCAGTGGGCGAGGGGTCCGTCGTGATCTCCCGCGTGTGGGACCACCTCAACGCCTAGCGACGGCTCTCGCCCATCGCCGCCTCGATCAAGGCGACCGTGGCCTCCACGCCCCCGGCTTGCCGCTCCATGAACCTCTCCGCGGCTTGCCCCATGGCCGCAAGCTCCCCCGAGCCGAGCAGCGCCGCAACGCGCAGGCCGAGCCTGTCCGGGTCGTCCAAGAGCTCCGCCGCGCCGTCCTGGGCCAGACGCGCATAGGCATCGGCGAAGTTGGCGACCCGCGCCCCCGCCAGGATCGCCGTCCCAAACTGCGCGGGCTCATAGGGGTTGTGCCCGCCATCCCCCCCGAAGGAGCCGCCGACAAAGGCCAGTGGCGCCAGCGCAAAGAATGTCCCCATCTCACCCAGGGTATCGGCCAAATAGACCTGCGTGCCATCCTCGACCGGTGCGCCCTGGCTGCGCCGCGCGACACGCAGTCCCGCCTCCGCGGCCATCTGCTCCAACGCGTCCGCCCGCGGCGGGTGGCGCGGCGCCAAGATCAGGAGAGCCCCCGGATGGGCCTCCGTCACACCACGCTGCGCCGCGATCACCGCCGCCTCATCGCCTGGATGGGTGGAGGCTGCGAGCCAAAGCGGCCGCGGCCCAACCCACCCCGCAATCTCGGCCCGCGCCGCGTCATCCACCGGCAGCTTAGCCGACGCGATGCGCAAATCTGGCAGCACCTGCACCCGCGTGGGGGGCAGACCCAGGTCGCGCAGCCCTTCGGCCACGTCCTCTGACCGGCAGGTCACCGCGGTGAAGTCGTGCAAGAGCGCGCCATAGACGCCCGCCAACCGCGCCCGCGTCCGGGAGGCCCGCGCGTTCAGCAACACTCGCGGCACCCCGCGCGCCTGCAACGCGCAGCCCATGCGGGGCCATAAATCGCCCTCCACAAACACAGCCGCCGTGATGTCCCACGCGCTCAGGAACCCCGCCACCGCGCGCGGCGTGTCGAGCGGCGCAAACTGGTGGATCACCCCAGGCAGCCGCCGGGCCACCCAATCGGCCCCAGCCTGCGTGGCCGTGGTCACCAGGACGCTCGCCGTCTGCCGCGCGCGCAGCGCCTCCACCACCGGGCCAATCTGCGCGACCTCACCCAAGCTTGCACCGTGGATCCACACCACAGGCCCCGCCGCCCGCGCGGAAGGCTGACCCAACCGCTCCGCAAAGCGTTCGCGGGGCGCGCCCATGCGCAGGTGCGCGCGGCGCGCGAGCCCGGCATAAAGGCCCGCCAAGAGCCAGGTCGCCCCAAGCCAGACGCGCAGCAAGAGCGGAGATCGCCTCGTCCTCATTAATGCCAGCCCACGCCCCTCGTTTCCCGCATGCCAAAGCGGTATCCCAGCTTTGGGGCCAAAGCGACCGTTATCGCCGCGCCCCGCTTGTGCCACCAGGCGCCGCCGCATACCGTCGCGGCAGTGCGAACGACACGGGTAAGGCCAGGCGCATGGACGCGATGCAGGAGCGCAGGCAAGGCGCGACAACGATCCGCTACGATGCGCGCCTGCTCGACCCTTTTGAGCCCGGCGTCTTTGACCCCGCCTGGCTGGCCGCCCAGGGCCGCACCACAGGCAGCTCCGCCGGGCGCAACCAGGCGCAGTTCTTTGACCACGGCGGCCAGCCGATGGTGCTCCGCCGCTTTCAGCGCGGGGGGCTTATCGGGCGCGTGGTCCAAAACCGCTACGTGTGGACGGGGCTGGACCGCAGCCGCGCCATGCAAGAGCTCGCGCTGCTCCACTGGATGCGTGGCCAGGGCCTGCCCGTCCCGCGCCCCGTCGCCGCACAGGTGACGCGCGGCACGCTCAGCTACACGGCCGCGCTCATCACCCTGCGTATCCCGGGGGCGGAGCCCGTGGACAGCCTGCTCCAATCCCGCCCGCTCGGGACAGCCACCTGGGCCCGCATCGGCGCCGCGATCCGGCAGATGCACGACGCAGGCGTGGACCACACCGACCTCAACTGCCGCAACATCCTGGTGGATGCCGAGGGCGCGCCCTGGATCATCGACTTTGACAAATGCCGCCGCCGCCCGCCGGGCCCCTGGCAGCAGTCAAACCTGGACCGGCTCCTGCGGTCGCTGCGCAAGCAGGCCGCGCAGGCCGGGGCGACCCACTGGACCGACGCCGACTGGGCCGCGCTAATCGCCGCCTATGGGGCCGATACCCCGTAGCTCTCCGCCCGCGGCTTGCGTATGAGGGGCCCATGCAAGTGGACCCCAGCCAGCTCGACGTGATCGCACCGAACCTAAAGCGCCGCTATTCCGGCGTGACCTCCACCGTGATCCGCCTGGTGCCGGTGCAGGCCAACCAGATTAAGATCGCCACCACAGGCCCCGTGCTCCCGCCCGAGGTGCCACAGTTTCCGCTGTCGCGGCTGATCACCCTGCCGCGCTCGGGCCCATCGGGCGCGCGCATCTGGCATTCCCGCCGCAATATCGAGATGCTGGTGGGTCTCTTGCTAAAATGGGTGCTGAGAAAGCGGTTCAAGTTCGTCTTCACCTCCGCCGCGCAGCGCAGGCGGTCGGGCTATTCCCGCTGGCTCATCCGCAAAATGGACGCCGTCATCGCCGCCTCCGGCAAGGCCGCGTCCTATCTGGAGCGTCCCGCGACCGTGGTGCTGCACGGCGTGGACACCGACGAATTCGCGCCCGCCGCCGACCGCGCCGCCCTGCGGGTCAAGCTGGGCCTCGACCCCGACGCGCTCATCGTGGGCTGCTTTGGACGCATCCGCGACCAAAAGGGGACGGACCTCTTTGCAGAGGCGATGATCCGCCTTTTGCCCGATCACCCGGGCGCCCAGGGCATCATCATGGGCGGCATCACGCCCCAACACCAAGCCTTTGTCGACGCGATCAAAGCCAAAATCGCCGCAGCGGGCCTGGGCGAGCGCCTGCGCATCCTGCCCGAGGACAAAGGGTTTTCCATCGCACCCTGGTTCCAAGCGTCCGACATCTACGTGGCCCCACAACGGTGGGAAGGCTTCGGCTTGACCCCGCTCGAAGCCATGTCCTGCGGCGTGCCCGTCGTCGCCACCCGGGTCGGCGCGTTCGAAGACCTCGTGGCGCCGGGCGAAACCGGCTTCCTCGTGGACCGCGAGGACGTGGACGCGATTACGGAGGCCACGGGCAAGCTGATGGCCGACGCCGCATTGCGCCAACGCATGGCAGACGCCTCCCGCCACAAGGTCGTGACCCAGCACAAGCTCGTGCACGAGGCCGAGGCAATTACGGCGATCTATCGGGAGCTGCTGGATCAGAGATAAGCGCCCGCCCGGTGGGAACCACCGGGCAGCCCCCGCCCGCCCCCCCGGGCGGGGGCATGGCCCCCACCCGCGGATGGGAGCTACCCTCTGCACTTCCATCTATTGCGAGGTATTCGCCATGAAGTCGTCCCGCCTCCACCCTTGATCGCCACCACAGTTCCGGCATAGCTCCCCCACAAAGAAGGGCAGACACCATGAGCAAAGACCGCGACATCGCACGCCTCTCCGATCACCGGCTCTGCCTCGGCTGCGGGACCTGCGCCTATGTCGCGGGGCCGGACGCCGTGCACATGGTCGATATCGACCACATCGGCGTCCGCCCCAAGATCGCCCCCACCATCACAGCCGAGGCAGCCAAAGAGGTGCTCGCGCTCTGCCCCACGCGCCGCGCGGATTACGGCGCGCTCAAGCGCCGCGCAGATTACACCCCCGCCGTCGACAAACGCGTGGAGACCGACTGGGGCGCCATCACAGGCATCTACGAAGGCTACGCCAGCGACCCGGACCTGCGGTTCAAAGGCTCCTCCGGCGGCGCGCTCACGGCTCTCGCAGCTTACTGTATGGAAAAGCTCGGCCACCACGGCACGCTCCACACTGGGCAGAACCCCGCAGACCCGATCCGCAACAGCACCCGCCTGTCCCGCACCCGCGCCGACCTTATGGAAACGCTCGGCTCCCGCTACTCCCCTGCCGCGGTCTGCGAAGGCCTCGCCCTGGTCGAAGCCGCCCCCGCTCCCTGCGTCGTCATCGGCAAACCCGTCGAAATCGCAGGCACCCGCAACGCCATGGAGGCCCGCCCCGCGCTGGCGGAAAAAATCGGCGTCACGCTGTCGTTTTTCTGCGCCGAAACGCCCCCCACCAAAGCCACCCGCAGCCTCATGGGCAAATACGAGGTGCCAGAAACGGGGCTCAAAAGCCTGCGCTACCGCGGCTACGGGTGGCCGGGTTACTTTGCCACCCGCACCGGCGCCGCGGCAGAGGTCGAACACCTCATCTACCACGACGCCTGGGCCTACCTGCAAAGCTTCCGCCCCTGGTCCACGATGCTCTGGCCCGATGGCGCGGGGGAGCTTGCCGATATCTCCTGCGGGGACCCGTGGTACGAGGCGCCCGATGGCGAAAACCCCGGCTTTTCGCTCATCGTGACCCGCACCAAGCTGGGCCGCGAGATCGTGGAAGGCGCCATCGCCGAAGGCTACCTGACCGCTACGCCCGCCGAGCCCTGGAAGCTGGAAAAATCGCAAGAGGGGCTTTTGCGCAAAAAAGGCGCCACCTGGGGCCGCCGCCTCGCGCATCGCGTGATGGGAATGCCCGTCACGCAGTTTCGCGATCTGGACCTCTTCACCCCCTGGCGCGCGCTCCCTGCAAAGGAAAAGCTCCGCTCCACCCTCGGCACTTTGCGCCGGATCGTGCAGCGGGGCCTATGGCGGGCGTAAGGGCGTCGGGGTTGGCTAGGACGAGAGCGGCCCGCCGGAGCCGCTCCGCCCAGGTCGCTTAGAGCGGCAGCGTCGGCCCCGCTGGGTCGTCCGTATTGCGCACACGATACAGGCTCACCTCACCCGTCATCGACGGTGCAAGGCTCCGGGCGACGCCGGGGGGCACGGCCATCGTGTCGCCAGGGTTGAGCACCGTCGTGCCGCCGTCCCAGCTCAACCGCCAGTGCCCGCGCATGGGCATAAGGATCTCGTGCCGGTCGGTCGTGTACATGTCCGCCGAAATCGAGTTGCGGCTGAGGAGCTCAACCTCGAACCCCGGCTTGTCGCGCAGCTTGGCCTCCGCGCCGATCACCTTGGCGGGCTGACGGTCCGACAACGCCATCAGGTCCAGATACCGCGCCACGTAGTACGGAACGACATCGGCTGTCGTAGGCTCCGGCATCCGCTCCAGCACCTCGTCGGACAAAAGCGGCATGGGGCCCACACCGTCGGGCAGCGCCTCTCCCTTCTTGCTGTCATAGAGCTTGCCATTGTCGCCCAGCACCAGCCCGTGATCGGCAGCATCCTCGATCACCTGCGGCGCCCAAAGCACACCGCCCCCGGCATCATCGCCGCCCAGGATCGCCATGATCATCCCGTAATCCGTGCCGATATTCTCGAACCCGCGGAAAATGCCCGTGGGGATGTTAAAGATATCGCCCTCTTCCAGCACAACCTCACCCGCCGTGCCCCAACGTCCCCAAAAGAACCGCCAGCGGCCCTTCAGGACGAAAAACACCTCCGCCGTGCGGTGGGAATGGAGAGAGTTGCGGCACTTCGGCGGTTGCCCCGCTGCGCCGATGTTGAACCCTGGCGTCTCGCGAATATGGACATGCTGGTCCGGGCTTTCAGAGACCCCACCGCCGATGACGGTAAAGTTTTCCTTCTGGTCGGACCCAGGCGTGTGTGCATCGATAAAGGCCGTCTTACAGGGCTTCAGATCGCCGTACCGGACGATCCGCGCCTCCATATCGGCCACGGTCATATCAAGACTCATTGGCGTTTCCTTTCGCGGATGCGGGTAGGATGCGCCGCTTTGCACACGAATGCAAGAATTCTTGCCTACGCATCTTTGGCGCGTGCTTTGGCGCGGATTTCTGTCATGCGATCGCTCAGCGCGGTGCCCCGCGTTTCCAACAGCTCGCGGACCTTGGCGACATAGGCGTCGTTTTCGACGGCGGGGATGTTTATGTCATAGACGCCCGCCACCTCGATCATAGCCTCGCGGTCCATATCCTGAAACGCCTCCACCATCTCGTCGGCGACCTCGCGCGAATAACCCAGCGCCTCGAACGCCGACCGGCCCATGCGCAGCGAGCTGTCATAGGTCTCCCGAATGATGTCACGGCAGCCCACGGACCAAAGCTCGTAGACGTCGTGCCGGTTCACCGCGCGGGCGATGATGTGCACATGGGGGTGATTTTCGACCACATGCTTGACGATGGTCATGACCGATTCATGCTCATCCACCGCGACCACAATGATCTTGGCCCGGTCGATCCCCGCCGCATGGAGCAGGTCAGGCCGCGTGGCATCCCCGTAGTAGGTCTTGATCCCAAAGGCGCGCAGGTTCTCAATTTGCCGGGCGGAGTAATCGACAACGGTCGTCTTATAGCCCGCCGCCGACACAATCCGTTCCACGATCCCGCCCACGCGGCCCCGGCCACAGATCAAAATCTCCCCCGGTTCCTCGATCTCATCGGCGTCCCGCGCCTGATCCTCAACATAGCGCGGCGCGATCACCTGCTCATAAAGGATAAAGAGCAGCGGCGTCAGCAGCATCGATAGCGCCACGACCAGCAGCAGCTGATCCGCCAGCGCCTGCGGCAGGATTGCGCCGGCGGTGGTAAAGCTCAGCAGCACAAACCCAAACTCCCCCGCCTGCGCCAGAGACAGGGTCAGGAGCCACTTATCGGCCCCTTTGAGCTTAAAGATCACCGCCAGCGCAAAGAGCACCAGGCCCTTGATCGCCATCATCGCGACCGTCAGCCCGATGAACGTCGCAAAGCTGCCAAAGAGCAGCGCGAAATCGATGCTCGCGCCGACGGTCATAAAGAACAGCCCGAGCAGCAGACCTCGGAACGGGTCGATGTCGGATTCGAGCTCGTGGCGATACTCGCTATTGGCCAGGACGACGCCCGCCAGGAACGTCCCCAGCGCCGCCGACAGCCCCACAAGCCCCATGAGCAGCGCGATCCCCACGACCATCATCAGCGCCGTGGCCGTAAACAGCTCCCGCAGACCCGCTTGGGAGATAAACCGGAACAGCGGCCGCGTCAGAAAGTTCCCGCCCAGGATCACCGCCGCAATCGCCCCAATGGATACCAGCGCCGTCTGCCATCCATTGAGCCCATCGACCAGGCTCATCCCGCTTCCGTGGTCGTCCCCATGATCGCCACCATGATCATCCCCGTGGTCGTCTCCATGGCTGTCACCGTGCCCGCCCCCGTGATCCCCACCATGATCCGCGCCGTGTGCGCCATTGGCAGCCAGGTCCATAAGCTCCGGCACCGCCAGCAAAGGCAAGAGCGCGAGCATCGGAATCACCGCGATATCCTGGGTCAAAAGCACCGAAAACGACGACTCGCCCCCGTCGCTCTTCATCAGTCCCTTTTCCTGTAAGGTCTGGAGCACGATGGCCGTCGACGACAACGCAAAGATCAGCCCCACCGCCAGGGCGTAATTCCACGCAAGTCCCAGCAGCATCCCCGCCCCCATCACCGCCGCCGTGGTGAGCACCACCTGACCGCCGCCCAACCCAATGAGCTGCGCGCGCATTTCCCACAGGCGCTTGGGTTCAAGCTCCAACCCAACAAGAAACAACATCATCACAACGCCGAACTCCGCGAAGTGCTGGATCGAAATCACATCGACCCCCAGCGCCGCCAGCAAAGGCGCAATCGCGATCCCCGCAATGAGGTATCCCAACACCGACCCCAGCCCCAACCGCGTGGCAATCGGCACGGCAATGACCCCCGCGATCAGGAACGTGAAGGCGAGGAGCAGGAAATCAGTCATGGTGCGGCCCTTTGAGTGGTCCGGCCACGCTAAATCCGATTGTTGAGATTGCAAGCACTCGCTCCCTTGCGCCGCGCCCGCGGGCCTGTACGGTCGCGCCGGAAGGGGAGCACACCATGGCAGACAGGATCAGGCTCGGCGTCGATATCGGCGGGACATTCACCGATGTGGTGATCGAGGGCCCGTTTGGCATGCGCTCCACCAAGGTGCTGACGACCTACGCCGCGCCCGAGGATGCGATTGTCGAGGGCATGGCGCGTGTCTGTGCGCTCGCTGGTGTGGAGCCCGGCCAGATCGACCAGATCATCCACGGCACAACGCTCGCCACCAACGCGCTGATCGAACGCCGCGGCGCGCATATGGCGTTTGTGACGACCCAGGGCTTCCGCGACGTGATCGAAATGCGCACCGAGAGCCGGTTTGAGCAATACGACCTCAACATGACCCTGCCCGAACCGCTCATCCCCCGCGAACGCCGTTTCACGCTCCCCGAACGCATCGACGCAGATGGCGGTGTACTGACCCCGCTCGACGTGGCGGCGGTAGAATCGCTCGCCGATGAAGTCGCGCAGGGAGGCTACGAGGCCATCGCCGTGGGCTTCCTCCACGCCTATGCAAACCCTACCCATGAGCGCGCGGTGCGCGATGTCCTTGCCGCGCGGATGCCGGATGCGATGATCTCGCTCTCCTCCGACGTCTCCCCCCAGATGCGCGAATACGAGCGGTTCAACACCACCATCGCCAACGCCTATATCCAGCCGCTCATGAAATCCTACCTCCTGCGCCTGCGCGACCGGCTGGCGGGGGAGGGGGCCGACTGTCCCATCTTCCTCATGCATTCCGGTGGCGGGATCATGAGCCTCGAAAGCGCCGCAGACTTCCCCGTCCGCCTCGTCGAAAGCGGCCCGGCAGGTGGAGCCGTCTTTGCCGCCGACATCGCGGCGCGCCACGACCTAGACCGCGTGCTCAGTTTCGACATGGGCGGCACCACCGCCAAGATCTGCCTCATCAAGGACCAAACCCCCAAAACCGCCCGCGTGTTCGAAGTGGCCCGCAGCTACCGGTTCAAAAAGGGCTCCGGCATGCCGATCTCCATCCCCGTTATCGACATGGTGGAGATCGGCGCAGGCGGCGGGTCGCTCGCCTGGGTGGACGCCATGAACCAGATCCGCGTAGGACCCGAAAGCGCGGGCTCCGAGCCCGGCCCCGCCTGCTACGGACGCGGCGGCACCCGCCCCGCGGTAACCGACGCCGACCTGACGCTAGGCAAGCTCGACCCCGCCAACTTCGCAGGCGGCACCATCCCGCTCGACCCCGCGGCCTCCAAGGCGGCGCTCACCGATACGCTCGGCACCCCGCTCGACATGGACGCCCAGGAAGCCGCCTTCGGCCTCGCCGAGGTCGTCGATGAAAACATGGCCAACGCCGCCCGCGTCCACGCCGTCGAAAATGGCGAGGACCTGAGCACCTACACCATGATCGCCTTTGGCGGCGCGGCCCCCCTCCACGCCGCACGGCTTTGCGAGAAGCTGGGCATCGCGAAGTGCCTCGTGCCACAGGGCGCAGGCGTGGGCAGCGCCATCGGCTTCCTCCGCGCGCCGTTCTCGTTCGAGGCCAACCGCACCGTCTTCATGCCCATCGCAGGCTTCGACCCCGCCCGCGTCACAGACTTGTTCCAAGAGATGGAGGAAGAAGCCACCGCCTTCGTCCGCTCCTGCGACGCTCAGGCAGACGTCGAAACCGCCCACCGCGTCTACATGCGCTACCGCGGCCAGGGCTGGGAAATACCCGTGACCCTCACCGCCGACCAGGCCGCAAAGCCCGATGCAGACACGCTGCTCAGCCTGTTCGAAGCAGAATACGAAAAGCTCTTCAAACGCACAGTCGCGGGCATGGTCGCTGAAATCACCGTCTGGTCCGTGACGGCCAGCACGCGGCAGGAGGCGCCCCCGCGCATCGAAAGCGCAGCCACCGCACACGCCACCGCGACCATAGGGCTTCCCACCCGCCAACTCTTCGACCCCGCATTGGGCACAACCACCGAGGCCCGCGTCATCGACCGCGGCACACTCACAACGCTCCAAGGCCCCGCCCTCGTCACAGAAGACGAAACCACAATCGTCGTCCCCACCAGTCGCGCCGTCCGTACGGCCCCTGACGGCACACTCATGGTCGAGGCCACAGGCGAGGCCCAAGCCACCGAGGTCTCCACCGTCGCCTACCAGGTCATGTGGAACCGCCTGATTTCCATCGTCGAAGAACAGGCCCAGGCGCTCGTCCGCACCGCCTTCTCCACCTCCGTCCGGGAGGCCGGCGACCTCTCCGCAGGCGTCTACAACGCGGCAGGCGACATGCTCGCCCAGGCCGTCACCGGCACCCCGGGCCACGTTAACGCCATGGCCGACGCCGTGGGCCACTTCATCCGCCGTATCCCCGAGATGGCCCCCGGCGACGTCTACATCACCAACGACCCGTGGGAGGGGACGGGCCACAAGCACGACATCACCATCGTCACCCCCTCCTTCCACCACAAAACCCTCATCGGCTTCTTCGCCTGCACCGCCCATGTCACCGATATCGGCGGGCGGGGCTTCGGCGCGGATGCCAACGACGTGCATGAAGAGGGCCTCTACCTTCCCATCATGCCACTCATGCGCGCGGGCGAAGTCGACGCCACCCTCATGGCCCTCATCCGCGCCAATGTCCGCGAGCCCGACCAGCTCGTCGGCGACATCTACGCGCTCGCCACCTGCAACGATATCGGCCACGCAAGACTGTTGGAAATGATGGCGGAGTTCGGTCTGAGCGACCTCACCGGCGTCTCCGACTTCATCCTGACCAACAGCCGGGACGCCACGCTCAAGGCCATCAACGCCCTGACGCCGGGCCAGGCCAAGGGCCATATGCGCATAGACGGATATTCCGCCCCCATCGACCTCCACGTCGCGCTTAGTATCGAAACCGACCGCATCACCGCCGACTGGACTGGCACGAGCGGCGTGGACCGCAAGGGGATCAATGTCCCGCTCGTCTACACGAAGGCCTACGCCTGCTACGCCCTCAAATGTGCCATCGCGCCGGAAATCCCCAACAACGCCGCCTCGCTCGCACCCTTTGAAGTCACAGCGCCCGAAGGCACCATCGTCAACGCGGTCTTCCCCGCCCCCGTGGCGCTCCGCCACGTGATCGGCCATATGGTCCCCGACACAGTCTATGACGCGCTCGACAAACTTCTGCCCGACACGGTCCCGGTGGAAGGCGCCGGGTGCCTCTGCAACTTCCAACTGTCGCTGAAACCAACCGGGCCAGAAGGCCGCCGCGCCGAAGTCCTCACCTTCAACTCCGGCGGCTCTGGCGCGCGGCCCACGCTCGACGGGATGAACGCTACCGCGTTTCCGTCCGGCGTTATGACCATGCCGGTGGAGGCCACCGAACAGGTGGGTCCCGTCATCATCTGGCGCAAGGAACTGCGCCCCGACTCAGGCGGCGCAGGCACACGCCGCGGCGGGCTCGGCCAGTTCATGGATGTGGGCGCGCGGAAAGGCCACGAATTCGACATCTCCGCCATGCTCGACCGCGTCCACCACCCCGCCCGGGGCCGCAAAGGCGGCGCAGACGGCGGCGCAACCTTCATCCGCCGCGATGACGGGACCGAGATGCAGGGCAAAGGCCGCCAGCACGTCCCCGAAGGCACCATCGTCCAAATGGGCTTCCCCGGCGGCGCGGGCTACGGCGACCCGAAAGCCCGCGACCGCGACGCTGTGAGAAAGGACCTTGCCGGGGGCTACATCTCCGCCGATGCTGCGCGGAATGTGTATGGCCTGGGGGAGGATGACGCATGAGCACGTGGCACACGCCAAAGCGGACAAGCTACGACATCGTCATCATCGGCGGCGCGATGATGGGATCGTCCACCGCGTTTTGGCTCCGCAAACTGGGCTTTGACGGCACGGTCCTCGTCGTCGAAATGGACCCGACCTACGCCAACTGCTCCACGGCCCACACCAACAGCTGTATGCGCCAGCAGTTCTCCAACGAACTCAACATCCGCATCAGCCAGTTCGCCGCCCACTTCGTGCGCAACATCCAGGAGGAGATGGGCGACGACCGCGTCCCCGACATCCACTTCCAAAGCTACGGCTACATGTACCTCGCCGATGACCCAGAGTTCGCAGGCACCCTGCGGGAACTGGCAGCCCTGCAACGGTCCCTCGGCGCCGAAACCGAGATCCTCAGCCCAGACGAAATCGCCGCCCGCTACCCGTTCTACAATCTCGACGGCATCGCGGTCGGCTCGATCAATACCAAAGACGAAGGCTACTGGGACGGCGGCACGGTGTTCGAATGGTACCGCCGCCTCGCCCGCGAACGCGGCGTGGACTATTGTATAAACCGAGTTTCGGGCCTCCGAAAAGACGTACAAAACGTGACAAACATCGAACTCGCCAGCGGCGACACCATAGCCTGCGGCCAGGTGCTGAACGCCGCAGGCCCCCGCGCCGCCACCATCGCGCAGATGGCAGGCATCGCGCTGCCGGTGGAGCCGCGCAAACGCTTCACCTGGATTTTCAGCGCCGAGGACCCGCTCGACCGCGACCTGCCGCTCACCATCGACCCGTCCGGGGTCCACGTGCGCCAGGACGGGCCCACGACCTACCTTGCCGGGGCCACGCCCGACCATGACCCGGCGGTGGACCCAAGCGATTTCCACATGGACCACAACATCTGGATGGACAAAGCCTGGCCCGCCATCGCGACCCGCATCCCGGCATTTGAACGGATCAAGCTCGTGACCGAATGGGCGGGTCACTACGCCTATAACGCCTTCGACCAGAACGCCGTCATGGGCTGCCACCCGGAGGTCGAAAACCTCACGTTTCTCAATGGCTTCTCCGGCCACGGCCTCCAGCAAAGCGCCGCCATGGGCCGCGCCACGGCGGAGTGGCTGATACACGGCGAATACCGCAGCCTCGACATGTCGCCCTTCGCGATCGGGCGGCTGGTGGAAAACCGGCCCTTCCTCGAAAAAGCTGTGATTTGACAGGGGGATAGATCGCATGGCCCACTGCATCGCCGTCATCGGACTAGGCTCAATGGGCTCCGGCATGGCGCAGTCCTGCCTGCGCGCCGGGCTCACCACCCATGGCTTTGACACCCGTCCAGAGGCCATGGACCGCTTCGTGGCCGAAGGCGGGGCCAAAGGGTCGCTCGCCGACGCCGCCCCCACGCTCGACGCCGCCGCCATCGTGGTGCTGAACGCCGCCCAAACGCAGTCCGTGCTCGACGACCTCCTGCCGCGGATGAAACCTGGCGCGGTCGTCCTGGCCTGCGCCACCGTCCCGCCCGACTTCGCCCGCGACATGGCTGCAAAGGCCAGCGGCTACGGCATCCACTACCTCGACGCCCCGATCTCTGGCGGCTCGATCAAGGCCGCGGCGGGCCAATTGTCTATCATGGCCTCCGGGTCCGAGGACGCCTTTGCCGCCGCGCGGCCCGCGCTCGACGCGATGTCAGAAACCGTCTTTCGCATCGGCGATACGCCGGGTGCAGGCTCGGCGATGAAGGCCGTCAACCAGCTCCTCGCCGGGGTCCATATCGCCACCATGGCGGAGGCGATGACCTTTGGCATCAGCCAGGGCATCACGCCCGAAACCTTCATGGAGGTGATCCCCAACTGCGCCGGCTCCAGCTGGATGCTCGAAAACCGCGGCCCGCATATTGTGGAGGGCGATTACACCCCGCACTCCCAAATCAACATATGGCCCAAAGACTTAGGCATCGTGCTCGCCATCGCCGAAGCCGCAGGATTCAACGCGCCCATCACCCAAACCGCGCTCGCGCGCTACCAAAAGGCCGTTGAAATGGGGCTGGGCACAACCGACGACGCCGCCGTCGCACGCGTCTACGCTGGCGAGGCGGGACTGAAACTGCCCGGTGACGAGACATGAGCGACACCGCCCTGCGTGACCAGATGTGTGAACTGGCGCGCTCGCTCTTTGAGCGCGGGCTGACCCACGGCTCCACGGGAAACATCTCCGCGCGCACGGAAGACGGCGGGATGCTCGTCTCCCCCACGGGAACCAGCTTTGGCCGCCTCGACCCCGCACGCCTGTCGCGATTTGACGCGCAGGGGCGGTTCGTTTCCGGGGACAAACCGACAAAGGAAATGCCGCTCCACACGGCGTTCTACGACACCCGCAGCCAGGCGGGGGCGGTGGTGCATCTGCACGCCCACCACTCCGTGGCCTGGTCGCTCATGCCCGAGGTGGACGAGGACAACTTTCTGCCGCCACTCACCCCCTACGCGATCATGCAATTGGGCAAGGTGAAACTCCTCCCCTTCTTCGTCCCAGGGGACCCGGCCATGGGCGACGCCGTGCGCGGGCTCGCAGGCAAACGCGCCGCCGTTATGCTCGCCAACCACGGCCCCGTGGTGAGCGGCAAAACCGTCACCGCCGCCTGCAACGCCATCGAAGAACTCGAAGACGCCGCCCGCCTGGCCATCCTCATGCGCGGCTATGATGCCCGCGCCCTCACCCCCGACCAGATCCAAGCCGTCGTCAAAGAATACGACATCCAATGGGACGACTAATCGGCCGCCGGGCGCCACTGTTTGCCGCTTAACGCGTCAAAGGCGCCCGCCCACCGACCCGAGAAACACCCCCTCTTTCTTTCGTCCCCAAATACTTCCCCCCGGGAGGGTCGCCGCAGGCGAAACGCGGCGCAGCCGCGCCCCCTTTGGTTCAAGCCAGCGCACGCTGGCGCAGAAGGGAGGCGGGCGGGCCCAGCCAAGAAAATCACGCCGAGGCCAAACAGAACGCGCGGCCTTGAACCCTACACATCCCCGCCCATTTCGGGCATGGAACACGCCATGACGACGCCCGACACACATGACACCGCGCCCGAGCGGGACCGCCAGTTCCTGCGCCCAGTGGACAAAGACAACCTGCGCTGGTTTTGGGCCGACTATTTCCGCCCGCGCCTAAAATGGCTTTTCGTGGTCTTCGCGCTCATTCTGGCCCAGGCCTTTGTCTACCAGCAGTTCCTGTCGATCACCGAAAACGGGCTGCGGGTGATCTTTGACAGTGGCGCTGTGGGCGATCTGGCCCTGGTCTGTCTCGCGGTCTTTTCGCTCTTTGCGTTCCGCGGCATCGCCAGCTACGCCACCCAACGCTTGGGCGTCTGGCTCGCCTCGGACGCGGTCATGGACCTGCGCAAGGACCTATTGCGTCATATCCTGCATCTCGATCTCGCGTTCTTCGACAGAACGGCGGGCGCCGACATCATCCACAAGGTCTACAACCAGACCGAAGCGCTGGGCATGTTTGTGGGCCAGCAGACCGTGAATGCAGTCCGCGACATCGCCACGATCATCGTGGTCGCGGGTTATCTCGTGATCAAATCCCCGCTCCTGTCGCTCGCAGCCGTCATCGTCCCGCCCATCATCACTCTGGTGATCCGCGTCCTGTCGCACCAAGTCAAAAAGCGCCAAGCGGCGGCGGAGGATGCCTTTGCCGGCTACCTCAACAACCTTGAGGAAACGACGAGCGCCATGCGCACTGTCCAAATCTCGGGCCAGCAAGCGCAAGAAGAAGCGCGCCTCATGGCCTCGTCGGAGGCCGTCAAACGGGTTACGGTCAAACTCCACGCCACCCAGGCCCTGTCGCTGCCCGCGCTCGATATCGTCTCTGCGCTTGTCTACGTCATCGTCATCGGTGGCGGCGGGTTCATGGTGCTCCACCCCGATTACGACATGGACGGGGCCGCGATCATCACCTTCCTCCTGGGCATGGTGCTGATTTTCGACCCCCTGCGGCGGTTTTCGCAATTCGTCACGCGATTCCAGGCCAACCTGATCGTGCTCGATTCGGTCCGCGACCTGTTTCGCGAGCGCGCCACAATCACCGATGCCCCAGCCGCGGTGGCGACGTTTGACACCGCAGGCGACATCGTTTTCGACCAGGTGCGCTTTGCCTACAGCCCCGACAAACCGCTGTTCGAGGATCTCTCCCTCGGGCTCGCAGGCGGGTCCGTGACCGCGCTCGTCGGCTCCACCGGGTCGGGAAAGACCACGGTGCTGAGCCTGCTGTCGCGGCTCTACGCGCTCGAAAGCGGGGCGATCACCATTGGCGGCACATCGATAAACGACATCAAGGTTGACGCGCTGCGCGGTGCGTTTTCGGTCGTAGCCCAGGACATCGTGGTCTTTAACGCCTCGCTCATGGACAATATCCGTTACGTCAAACCCGACGCCACCGAGGCGGAGGTCTGGGCCGCCGCCGAAGCCGCCGAGATCGCCGAGCTCATGCGCGCCCGCGGGGATGCGCCGCTCGGCGCCCGGGGCTCGCAGCTGTCTGGCGGGCAGCGCCAGCGCATCGGGATCGCGCGCGCGTTCCTCCGTGATGCGCCGATCCTTTTGTTGGACGAGGCCACATCGGCGCTCGACCAACAGACCGAGGATCGCGTCAAACGCGCCCTCGCGCGGCTCAGCGCTGGGCGCACCACGATCATCGTGGCGCACCGGTTGTCGTCGGTCACAGATGCCGACCAGATCATCGTGATGGAGGCGGGGCGCGTCGCCGAACACGGCACCCATGAGGCGCTTGTGGCCAATGAGGGGCTCTATGCTGCGATGTATGCCGCGCAAAAGGACGGCTATGCGTCCCAACCGCCCAAGCCATGAGCGCGGCGCCCGATTGGGACGACGTCTTTGCGAACATGGCCCATATCCCGGGCAGCGACCGCTTTCCGGCCGATTGGGCCGCCCGCGCCGCGAACTTTCGCGCCCAGGCGGGCCGCTGGCAGACGCAACACTACGGCCCGCGCCCGCGCAACGAGCTCGACCTCTTTTACCCCGACACGGCCCCACGCGGGCTCTTTGTCTTTGTTCATGGCGGCTACTGGATGGCCACCTGCAAAGACGATTGGAGCCACCTCGCCCGGGGCGCCGTGGCCCAGGGTTACGCCGCTTGCCTGCCCAGCTACACGCTCGCCCCTGATGCCTCCCTCGCGGAGATCGCTGGGGAAATCGCCCAGGCTGTGGAACACGCCGCCGACATTATCCCAGGCCCCCTCCACCTCGCCGGGCATTCCGCGGGGGGGCAGCTGTGCGCGCGGCTGATGTGCGCAGATGGGGGACTGCCCGCCGCACGCCTTGATCGCCTGGCCCGCGTCACCTGCATTAGCGGGGTCTACGACCTGCGCCCGCTGCGACAGACCCGCATGAATCCCACGCTGCGCCTCTCCGCCGCCGAAGCGGAGCGGGAAAGCCCGCTCCTCCACGCGCCCGTCCGCGACGTTCCCACCACGGTGTGGGTCGGCGCCAACGAACGGCCGGAGTTCTTGCGCCAGGCCCGCGCCATGGCTGCCGCCTGGGCGCCCTACGCGACCCTCAGTGTCGAGCCAAATCGCCACCATTTCGATGTGCTCGACGGGCTAGAAGACGCAAAGAGCCCCCTGATGCGTGCTATCCTGGCTCCCTAACCGGCTTTCTGACGGGCACCTTGACTGGCGCCCCGCGCCTCGCTGCGCTACCTCACGCCCCATGACACAGCCCCTGCCCATGAAACACGCCTTCACCCTGCCTGACGGCGTCATCTACCTCGACGGGAACTCGCTCGGACCGTTGCCCAAAGGCGTCTCCGAGCGCGTGCGCCGCACCGTGGAGGAGGAATGGGCCACCCACCTCATCCGCGGCTGGAACGTGGACGACTGGATGGGCCAACCCTCCACCGTGGGCGACCGCGTGGGGCAGCTGATCGGCGCGCCCCAGGGGACCTGCGTGCTGGGCGATACGCTCTCGATCAAGGTACATCAGGCGCTGTCCGCGGCGTTGTCGCTGCGGCCCGACCGGCGCGTGATCGTGTCCGATAGCGGGAACTTCCCCACCGACCTTTATATGGCCCAAGGCCTGATCGAGCAGCTGGGCCAGGGTCACGAGCTGCGCATTGTGGACCCTGAGGCCGTGTGCACAGCCATCGACGACGACACCGCCGCCGTTATGCTCACCCATGTGGACTACCGCACAGGCCGCATGCACGACATGGCCGCCATCACCGCGCAGGCGCAGGCAGCGGGCGCGGTCATGATCTGGGACCTGGCGCACTCCGCGGGGGCCATGCCGCTCGACCTCGCGGCTTCGGGGGCGGAATTCGCAGTGGGCTGCACCTACAAATACCTTAACGCCGGACCCGGCGCGCCCGCGTTCATCTATGTACGCGAGGATATCTCCACCCAGGTCTTTCCGGCGCTGGCAGGGTGGCTGGGCCACGACGCGCCCTTTGCGTTCGAACCGGGCTACCGCCCTGGGCCCGGCATCGAACGCTTCCGCGTGGGCACGCCGCCCGTGCTGCAAGTGGCCGCGCTCGACGCAGCCCTCGACCTGTGGGAGGACGTGGACATGCACGCGCTCCGCGCCGCCTCCATCGCGCTCTGCGAACAGTTCATCGCGGAGGTGGAGGCGCGCGTCCCCGCGCTCCGCCTCGCGAGCCCCCGCGCCGCCGCCCAGCGCGGCAGCCAGGTGTCGTTCCACTTCGACCACGGTTACGCGGCCATGCAGGCGCTCATCGCGCGCGGCGTCATCGGCGATTTCCGCGCCCCCGACATCATGCGCTTTGGCTTTACCCCGCTCTATATCGGGCCCGAGGACGTCAGCGGCGCCGTCGATATCCTGGCCGAGGTGATGGATGGCCAGCTCTGGGACAACCCCGCCTACGCCAAGGCGGGCCGCGTCACCTAAAGGCCCCTTCGCAAGTCTGCCCATCCCCGCTAGGGTCCGGCCTGACCGCGTTGACAAAGGAACAGCCCCCACCGTGCAGCTCGATCTCCATATCGGTGCCCACAAAACCGGGACAAGCTGGCTCCAACAGGTGTTCCAGGGCAACCAGGCCGCGCTTTTGTCGAATGGGATCAAGATCCCGCACCACCGCAAAACCCGCAAGTTCGTGACCGTGCCCTGCCAGCTCAAGGCCTATCAACGGCTGGGCCAGGACTGGAACACGAAATACACCGACCAAGAGCTGCAGACGATCATCGACAGCTACATCCTGTCCCTGCGCGGAAGCGGCGCGCGCCGCGTGGTGCTGTCGGATGAAAACATGCTGGGCCATTGCGGCCACATCGTGCGCGGCGGGATGCTCTACAGCCGCAAACAGGCGTTCCTGGGCGTCCTGGCGGAGTTTTTGCCCCGCCCGCCGCGCCGCATCTTTATCTCTGTCCGTGACTACAGCGCGTTCTTTTCGGCCGTCTACGGCCAGTTCCTGCTCGACGTGCTGCCGGAAAACTATGTGAGCGCCGGGGCCTTTACCGAAACCGTCCTCGGAAAATACCCCAACTGGGCAAACGTCCTGCGCAAGGTGGCAGAGACATTCCCAAAAAGCGAGATCGTCTATTGGACCTACGAGGACGCCAAAGACGACTGGCGCCCCGTGCTCACCGCCATCGGCGGGCGCAAGCTCGCCCGGGCGCCCAAGACAAAGCGGGGGGATGTCGTGCGCCCCTCCATGACCCAAAGCACCTATGACCGCTTCATCGCGCTTGCCTCCGAACTCGGCACGACCACGGCGCTCAAAAAGATGAAACACCTGCGGGAGACCGACCCCGATAGCGGGGCAGGGAGCCTCAGGATCTTTTCCTCTAAGGAGCAAGAGACCCTGCAAGACCGCTACGCGCGGCACGTGGCGCAGATCGCCGACATCCCCAACACCACGCGCCTCAGCTGGGACGCACCCGCAAAAGCCACGCCAAAGCAGCGCGCGTCGTAACCTACTGTTTCAGAGCGTAAAACAGCGTCAGCAACCGCCGCGCCTCCGCGTCCGGCAGGACCTGGCTCGCCCCAGCCATGGAAATCTGCATGAGCAGCCTCAGCTCGCGCTCCTCCCCCATGGCAGCATCGAACGCGGCCCGGTGGCGCGCAACGCAGTCCGCGTGACAGGCCGCAAGCGCCGGCGCCCGGGCGTCGAGCGCCGCGCGCTCCGCGCCCATGCCATCCGCAAACCGCAGCGCCGCGCGGTTGTCCACGGTGTTGAAATTCCGCTCCACCCAGTAGCCCAGGTCGATGGATTTGGCGCTGCGGTTGGGCAGCCCCCGCGCGCGCTTGACGATAAAGCTTTCTGCGGATCGAAGGGAGTAGTGGTGGCATTCCACCAGGCTGCGCCCTGTGGACAGCCCAAAGAGCGCCAGGCGCGATTGCGTCGCGGCGAAGAGGTCTGGCAGCGGCGCACCTGCGCCATCCACCCACCGCGGCACCGGCGCGCCCGGCGCTGATTTCTGCTTGGGCCGGTGCACGCCGAACTGGTTGAACGGCCCTTTGAGCCGAAAAAGCGACTTTGGGAATGTCGCCTGCACCGGGTATTCCATCCCCGCCTCGGCGCTCGCGGTGAATTGCTCGATCACCGGGCGATCCTCGAACCGCAGGACACCGTTATTGCCGAAAAGCCGCCAGGGCATCGCAATGGCATCTGTGCCCGCAGGCAGCGCCGCGATCAGATCGGGGAGCGACGCCGCCCCATGGTGCACGATGTATTCATCCACGTCGCACACCACCGCCCAATCGCAGGCCTTGCGCAGCGGGTGGTGCCAGGCCGCACGCAGGGCTTGCCACTGCGGGCTCGTGCCCTCCGCCACGTCCTGCGGGATGTGAGTCACGCCCACCGCTGCGGCATCCAGCGCGTCGAGCAAGGCTTCCGTCCCATCGGTGCAATCATTGGAAAAGATCAGGAAATCCGTGACACCGATGCTGCGGTGATACGCCACCCAATCGAGGATGAATGGCCCCTCATCGCGCATCGTCGTAACGGCGAGGATCCTCATGAGGCGATGATGTCGCCGAGCTCCAGCGCCCCCACCGCGCCGCGCAGCACCACGTGGCTGACGCCCAGCGACAGGATGAGCTCGTCCTCCTCCCACGCCGTGACCTCGGGCGCCGCGGGCCAGTCTGATAGGTCGAGCTGGTAGCCCGGCGCCCAGGCCGTGATCTCCGTCACGCCGCCATAGGTCAGGTGGAACGTCACCGCGCCGGGCCCCGGCGTGATCACGTTATGGCCCGCGCCCACATAGATCTGGTCATCACCGCCCTCGCTGACCACACGGTTGCGCCCCGGCCCGGTGTGGATCTCGGATCGTCCTGGCCCGTCAAAGATCTGGTCGTTCCCCGTGCCGCCGATCAGCGTATTCCGGCCCTCGCCGCCACGGATGACGTCATTGCCCGGCCCGCCATCGAGGTGGTCATTGCCGCCGCCGCCGATCAGCGTGTCATTCCCCGCCCCGCCGTAAAACCGGTGCACATCCCGCCCGCGGCCCGACTTCGCCACCAGCGTGTCATCGCCCGCGCCGCCGTAAAACGTGCAGCCCCCGAACTTCGGCCCCACCATCACGTCATCCCCGCGGGAGCCCGTGATGTTCACCGTCACCCGCTCCGACGTCTCGAAGTTGATGGGCGTGTCCGGGTGGGCCACGATGCGGATTTCCTTGGACTGGCTTACATCCTCCTCCTGCCGCGCCACCACCGTGGCCACACGGATGTTTTCGACATGGGCGGGCGCGTGGAGCGTGTAGTCATCGGGCCCGGCCATGTACCACAACGTGTCGGTGCCCCCGTCAGCCTCCTCACGGATGCGCTCCGCATCGGCACCATAAGCCCAGTAGTCGTTGTCGCCGGACCCGCCAGCCATCACGACGCTGCCATCCAAAGACATCATCGCATTGACCCCGTCCGCCGGGTTCTCGTGCCCCCGCAGATCGAGCCCGAGCTCTAGCGCGTTGCGCACCAGCTCACCCCGCAGAGCCTCCAACGGTCCGGTTTCGGCCAAGTTCTCTGTCTCGCCAGGGTCCGCGCGCAGGTCGTAGATATGCTCCTCCCCGTTGGGGTAGCGGAAATAGCGGTACTGGCTTAGCGCCTCCGTCGAGGGCCTCACGGAGAGCGTCCCAAACACGCAGGTCACGGGCGACTTGCCCCGGTCATAGGCCCCGAAACTGTCATCGATCAGCGGCAGAAGGCTCTGCCCCGACACCCAGTCTGGCCGATAGGGCAGCCCGGCAAGGTCCATCATCGTCTTGGCGTAATTGTGGAGCGATACCGGCATCTCCTCCACCCGCGCCTGCCCGCTCTCCTCGATGCGCTTCGACCACAGGCCAAACGGCACATGGGCCGCGCTGTCCCACTGGCTCATCTTGTGGAAACTGTCATGGGTGCCGAGGTTGAAGCCATTGTCGCTCAGGAACACGACCGTTGTGTTGTCGGCAAACGCGGAGGCCTCCAGCGCCGCCAAAAACCGACCGATCTCGTGATCCACATGGCTGATCGCGGCGAAATAGGCCCGCACCACCTGCCGCCAGGCGTGATCGCCCGCCTTTTCCGGCGTCCAAGGGCCGTTGGCGATATACGCCCGCTCGTAGATCGCCATGCCGGGCTGCGGGCCAAAGTAATCCTCCGGCGCGGCATGTTCGGGCCAGACGATGTCGGCGGGATCGTACATCTGATAGAACCGGTCGGGGCATTCCAGATTGTAATGCGGATGCTTAAAGCCCAGCTGGATCAGATGCCGCCGCTTCGGGTCTGCGCGGTCGAGATACCGGATCGCGTGCTCCGCCACCTCCCAGTCGTAAAACCGGTTGTCTTGGGACCCGTCGTCATCGGGGTGGTTCACCGCAGATATCCCTGGCCCCTTAGGCAGATAGGCGATCTTGCCCGTGCGCCGCCCGCGGTCCTTTGCCTCGGGTTCCTCGTGGAACAGCACCCGGCGAAACTCCGGCGGCATGGTCTTGTACGTCCCGTCCACCTTGCCCGTTGTAAACGTCCGAAACCCCGCCCGGCGCAGATTATACTGCCAGCCCTTGGTGGGCGGATGCACCGCGCGCCATAGGCGGTTGAGGTCCACGAGCCCCGTGCGAAACGGCGAGAGCCCCGTCGCAAGCTCCGCCCGGCAGGGCGCACAGAGCGGCACCGTCGCATAAGCATTCGCGAACCGGATCCCGTTGCCCATCATCCGGTCTAGGTTCGGCGTCTGGATCGTCAGCCCAAACGCATCGCGCCAGGTCCAGACGTCGATCATATCATCGACCCAGATGGCGACGATATTGTCGCTTGCCGTGGTGTCGCGGGTGAAACTCATGGGCTCAATGCACCGGCAGCGCCGCAGGCAGCGCCCACCGCCGCAGCGTGGCGCCCGTGCGCGACGCGCGCGCCCAGCCATCGCGCACCGCCCCGCGGTTCCCGCCATCCTGCCCAAGCGCATACAGCAGCGTGACCGCGCGGCCCTTGGGCGGTTTATCACAGGTCAAAAGCAGGTCTTGGGGGTCATCCCGGGCAACCGTGACTCCCGTGACCCGCGCCCCATTGCGCGTTCCCTCCAGCCGGAACCCCGCCGCGGCGCCCGCCCCCAGCGGGTCATCCCCGTCGACGACCAACGGCCCCGTGCATTGCGCCTTGCAGCGGATGGTTTTCCCGTCGCCCTCCACCTCTGCCAGCAGGAATAAAGGACAGGCCCAGCCCGCGTCGGCATTGGCGGCCTCCACTGCGCAGGCCTCCATCTCCGCCAACTGGGCGCGAGCATCCCCGGTCAAACGCCCAAAGCGGTCTTGGGCAAACATATATCCCGGCGCTGTGACCAGCAGGTCATGAGCCCCGCAGTTCCACGCCAGCTCCCACTGGGCGCGCAGCACCGGCCCATCGGGCTGGGTCCCGCTTCCTGCATCGAAAAGCGTGGTGAAAAGCGGCTTCCTGAGCCCATGGCGCGCAAACAGCGCCGTCACGTTGTCCATGACCGCGATCATGCCCGCCCGCCACGCCTCCGCATCGCCGGACACATCCTCCGCCACGAAATCGAGCCCGACGCACAGCACTTTGGGCGGAAGCCCCAGCGACCCCGCCGCGGCCACAAAATTCGCCACCGTCTGCGCGAGCTGCGCCATCGCCGCGCCCTCAGTGAACTCCGCCATGGTTGCGGAACTATCGGCCTCGCCGCGCGCATAAATCACCGGCAGCGCGCGCCAGTCAGCAAAGCGCTGCGCCACAAGCGCATCGGCCAAAAGCGTGTCCCGCGACTGTTCCCACACCCGCTGCATCAACTCCGTCGCCACGGGTGCCTCGGTCCCCACAGAGCCCGCAGGCCCAAACTCATCCCCCGCGGTCACCACGTGATAGGGAAAGCGCAGCGCCTCGTCGCTCGTCCCCGCCCGCCGCGCCCCGCCGAGGCTCAGAACGCCATACAAAGCCCCGGTAGGGTCAGCGATGATATCCGGCGCGCTGGCGTCCCGCGGCACTGCCACACGGCGCCGGAACATCCGCGCACCCTGGTCGCCCGGCAACCGCGCGTGAAAGCGGTACCAATCACCCGCGCGCCGCAAATCCCACGCGTCCACATCGCCCAAAACGGACGCATCGACGACGGGTGTCTGAGGCTCGTTGACCATAAGTTCTTCACTGCTCCGCCTCTGCGGCCTCGAAAGCCTAGGCGCGCAGGTGCCCAATGTCTACGTGCCGCGCACCGCCCCCCGGCGGCATAAAGCCCATTTTAACCAAGTTTCTTGATAGCTCCCCACACGCGGTATATCGCCAAGGGAAAGAGGAGAGGTGCAGCACCATGGCAGATAAGCGACCCGTCGCGTCCCTTTGGATTGGGGAAAAGCTCCACTACCTCAACCAGCTCTGCCTCAAGAGCCACGTGATCCAGGGCCATCCCACGACGCTCTACTGCACCGACGACGTGAAAAACGCGCCGGAGGGCGTGGAAATCCGCCCCGCGTCGGAGATCATGGACATCGACATGGCGCTGGTCGAAAAAACCTCCGCCTCCTTCCTGTCGAATGTCTTCCGCTACAAGATGATCCGCGCCACCGGCGCCGTCTGGATCGACTGCGATGCCTTCTGTCACAAACCCTTCGGGGACGAGGACTACATCTTTGGCGTCCACGGCTATATCGGCGCGCTAAACTGCGGGGTCGTGGCGCTGCCCCGCGAGTGCGAGGTCATGGACCAGCTGCTCGACTACTACGACAACCTGCCGGACTTCCCCCCCTGGTGGAACAAGAACCAGCGTAAGAAATACGACCGCCAAAACGACAACCTGACCCACGCCGCCCGCATCTACGCGACAGAGCGGACGGCCTTCGGCCCCCAGGCGTTCACCCATTTTGCCAAAACCTCGGGCATCATCGACCAGGCGCTCCCGCGCGAATGCCTCTACCCCGTGCCGTTCCAGCTCAACGACATCTTCTACGACCCCCACGGCAACGTCGAAGGGCACTTCACCGACCGCACGATCTCCGTCCATCTCTACACCAACGGCACCAAGCCATGGTGGGAAAAGAACGTGCCAGAGCCCGGCTCCTACGCCGCGCGGATGTGTGAACAGGTGGGCATCAACCCGGCGGAGGCGCTCCGCTAAGGGCATGGACCTGCGACCCCGCAAAAGCCACCATGGTGAGCTTCTCGCCGTCTCCATGATGAAGGACGAGGCGCCGTACCTGCTGGAATGGTACGCGCACCATCTGGCCGTGGGCTTCACCAAGATCCTTGTCTACACGAACGACTGCACCGACGGCACGGTGGAGATGTTGCAACGGCTCGAAGAGCTGGGGTTCGGCTACCACCGCGAAAATGTCATTGCCGAGGGGATCAAACCCCAGCCCTCCGCGATTAAGCACGCCCAGGTAGACCCCATCGTGGGTGCAGCAGACTGGGTGCTGCTCTTCGATGCCGATGAGTTCCTGTGCATCAACTACGGCGACGGCACCTTGGACGGCATGCTCGACGCCGCAGGCGACGCCAACGGCATTATCATCACCTGGCGCATCTTTGGCTCGGGCCACGTCACCGACTGGTCCCGCGACCCCGTCACCGAACAATACCTCTACGCCGCGCCGCCCACCTGGAACAAAGGCTGGGGGGTTAAGACGCTGTTCAAATTCGACCCCGACTACTGGAAGCTCGGCATCCACCGCCCGACGATGAAATCGAAGGTCCTGAAAACCGACTACCCCAAGGGCGTCAAATGGCTCAACGGATCGGGCCTGCCGATGGAGGAGTATTTCAAGTTTCGTGGCTGGCGCTCCATCCGGCGCACTGTGGGCTACCAATGGGCGCAAATGAACCACTACGCGGTCAAAGGCATCGACGCCTACGCGCTGCGCAAGTTTCGCGGCAACGTGAACAACAAGAAAGACAAATACAACTCCGACTACTGGGCGCTTCAGGACCGCAACGAGGTCAAGGACACCAACATCCTGCGCCACTCCGCCGCGCGCAAAGCGATCATGGATGAACTGCTCAAGGACCCGGTCCTGCGCGAGCTCCACGAGGCCGCCCTGGCTCGGGTGGAGACACGCCTGGCGGAGTTCAAAGACACAGACGCCTACCGGGAGCTCAAATCCTCGCTCCTGGAAGCTTCCGAGATCCCCATCACCCAGATCGAGGCCAAACCGCCAAAGGCGCGCGACCCTGAAAAGATCGCAGCACTCATGTCGGACGTGGAGAAAAAGAACAACGAACGCCCCGCGCAGGAGCGTCGGTCCAAACCCGCGCCCGAATTTGCCGACACGGTCGAAGGCGGCGACGGCATTGTCCCAGGCGACATCGACATCTCGGTGGAGGCGAATGTGGAATGGGTGTCCAACCACGACGTCCTCCTGCCCGCCGATGTGCGCATCTTTGCCCAAAACTCCCTCGACCTCGTGCTGCGCGGGAAATACCAGCGCCAGCTTGCGCGCAACACGCACCGGATGATCGACCCGGGCAGCCGGGTGCTCGACATCGGCGTGGGCTCAGGGTTCCTGTCGGTCCACGCGCTCAAGATCGTGCCCGATGCCCGCGTCCATGTGGTAGAGCCGAACCCGTCACGCATCGAGGTGCTGCGCCGGATCGCCGCGCGCAACACGCTCGACGCCACCGACCGGCTCACGGTCGCGGACAGGCCGCTGGGCGATATCCAGGCGCTGATCGCGACCCACGACCCCACCATCCTGCGCTCCATGGCGGAGGAGGTCGGCGCAGCCCTGCCGACGCTCGACCTGTCTACGGTGCAAAAGGTGATCCTCATCGGTCCCGCCGCGCGCGCCTATGCGCGGACACAGCCGCACGCCCCACCGCCGGGCTTCCGAGGTCATGCGATGTATGAGGCGTTGCTGTTGGTGCGGGATTAGTCTCCCTAGGTACTGCGCTCAAAGGACCCCGCCCGGTGGTTACACCGGGCAGCCCCCGACCCTCCCCCCGGGAGGGGGCTACCACCCCCACCCAGGGTCGGGGGCTGCCCTTAGCTCACCAGCCGAAACACGTCAGCACTTACCCAAAATACCCAATCTCCCGCGCCAGGCGCTCCCCCTCCGGCGTCTTCACAATCTGCGCCAACCGCGCCTCCCGCTTCTCAAAGCTCTCTGCATGGAGCGCGGCAAGCTTGGGGTCCGCCAGCCACCCGTCATAAAGCGCCCGCGCCGATGGAGACAGGCCCACCAGGCTCGTATCCCGCGCGCCGCTGCGGTTAGCATAGCGCCAATACTGCGCCGACGCGCCCAGCCGCTCCGCATGGACCGCGTCCCCGCGGTCGACCTTGAGCAAAAACTCCCCCGCGCTTTTGATCGAATAATGGTTCACCTGCCCAAAATCGCGCGAGCCCCAGCCGTTCATCGCCTTGTCGTTGGTGTCGGTCCACTCGGGGCCCATCACATGGCCCGAACCATTGATCCACCGCATCCCCGTCTTCGAAAACTCCGGCGTCTGTGGCCGGTGGGGCCGCCGCGCGCCCTCGATCCGGTTGCGGATTAACGACTTCACCGCCGTCAGCTGCACCTCGCTGCGCGCCTCCGCAGCGGCGAAATCTGACGCAGTCTCCGTGAACTGCTCCGACACAAGGCCACGCTCCGGCGCCACGCGCCCGTTCGAGTTGAACGCGATGGAGGTGAACGCGACCGCATCCGCCTCCCCCGCGGCATCAAAGAAATCGTCGAATGTGGCATCCGCCCCGCGCAGGTTCAAAAGCTCGTCGGCATCGGTGACATAAAGCCAGTCCGCCTCCCGCACCCGGCCCATAAGGCCCGCATAGCGCAGCGCCATGATGTGCCACTTGCCGCGATCGGGAAACATCTGCTTGGGGTTCGGGACATGCTTGACGCGCTCCGGCATCAATCGCTCCAACCGGTCCAGGATCAGGTCCGTGTTGTCGGTGTTGGAGTTCGTGACGATCACCAGCTCATCACAGCCCAGCGCAAAGTGATGCGCGAGCCATTCGAGCACATAGGGCCCCTCATTGCTCATGGCCGACAAAAGCACGACATGCTCGCCCCGAATGGCCATTCCTTGCGTCCCCTCTTTGCCCCACGATAGGCCCGCGCGGCTTAATCATTTGCTATAGGGTTGTGGGTGAATTTATACTCCCTGGCAACAATCCGCGCGGGGGCCGGGCTATATTCAAGGGCAACCCCATGAAGTCAGCGAGCAGGTTTCTTGCCACATCGATCCAGCACCAGGTGGGCCAGCCGCCTAACGTGCAGCTGGGGTTGAGCGCCGCCGCCATCGCCCGCGCCGAACGCGCGGCCTCCGGCATGACCATCGGCTGGGACGCGGGGCAGGGGACAGTGATGCCGCTCAACGGCTGGGTGCTGTCAGAGGGCCGCTTTCACAAACGCGGCCACAGCGTGAACCGGCAAAAGGCCGTGGGCACGATAAGAGAGATCCTTGCCCGTTCTCCCAAATTCTCCTTCTACGTGGATATGGCCGACCACCGCTCCAAATCGCTTCTGGCTGACGATGGCGTGGCCGCGCCCACATTCTGCTTTAACCGCAAGAAAGCCGAGCCTGCGGGCCGCATCCTCTGGCCGCTTCCAGGTTACCACGACCTGGGCAGCGATGGGTTCCTGGGCCCTGACATCCTGCGCGACATCCCCTGGGCCGACAAAACGCCCAAGCTCTGCTGGCGGGGCGGGGCGGCGGGCTGGGCGCGGCTGGGCAAACACGGGCGGGGCGCGATGATCCGCATCCTGCCGCTCCTGCGCGACGCACTGGACGGAAAATACAGTGACGATGACGTGGCCCGCGCGATGCTCACCATCGACCGCCACCGCTTTGTCGCCGTCACCCAAGACGACCCGCGCTGCGATGTGGGCTACACAGGGCTCAGCCACCCCACCATCGACACGCTTCCCCAGATCGAACCGTTCCGCCGCCCAGGGCTCAGCCAAACCGACCAATGCCGCTACAAATACCTCGCTGTCCTGCCGGGCGCCGATGTTGGGTCGAGCTTTTACTGGACCATGAACTCCAGCTCCCTGGGCTTTGTCATGGACACCGACTACGAAAGCTTCGCGTCCCACCACTTCAAACCCTGGAAACACTACGTGCCCCTGAAACGCGATATGTCTGACTGGGAGGAGAACTTTGCCTGGTGCGAAGCCAACCAAGACGCATGCCAGGACATGGTCGCCGCCGCCAACCAGTTGTGCCAGCACCTCAGTGAACCGCGCATCCGCCGCCGCACTCTCAACGGCGTCGTGGCCGAAACCGCCCGCCTGATGGAGGGTCGGTCATGGCAGGCAGCATGAACGCGCAACTCACCTTTTTCTTCGTCGTCGACCCGCCCAAATACCAAAACATGGGCTGCTACCTCGCCGCCTCTATCCGCACGCAGTTTGACGAGCCGGTGAAGCTGGTGGGCTACTGCCCCGCTACCAATCTGGACAAAATGGACCCCAAAGCGCTCGCCATCTACGACGCGCTCGACGTCGACATCCGCCCGATGGAAACCGAAGGCCGCTTTGACGAACCCTACCCCCACGGCAACAAACTGCTGGCCGCACTCGAACCCCGCGACACGCCCTATTCGGCCTTCATGGACAGCGACATGGTCTATGTCGGCAAGAACACGGTGAGCCAAATCGCCTTTGACGGCCACGTCTCCGTCGCCGCAGCCACATCGCTCTACTGGGCGGGGCAGGACATCTGGGACCCGATCTACGCCGCCTGCGAGATGGAGCCACCGACAGAACGGATATGGCTCCAGCGCCAGCGGCGGCGCAAGATGATGCCCTACTTTAACGCCGGGCTCATCGTCTTTCCCGAGGGGCCCCGCAACGCCCACGGCGAAAGCTTTGCCCAAATCTGGTACCGGCTCGCGCGTCAAATCGATGCCCGCGCCGACGTCCCCAAAAAGCGCCCCTATCTCGACCAGATGAGCCTGCCGCCCGCCATCCGTGCCGCGGGCCTCGACTGGCACCTCCTGCCCGAAGAACAGCACTACATCCTGGGCGGCGTCCTGCGCGGCAAACCCCTGCCCGAGGATAAGAGCATCAAGCTGCTCCACTACCGCAAGATCGACATCCTCAAAGAGGTCGACAAACTGCGCTACGCCAAAAAGATGCTCGAAGACCTCACCGGCGTGCGCCGCATCGACAAAATGCCCGTCCCCAAGGACGCGTCAGAGACGTGACGCAGCGCGCCGCGACGGAATGGGAGGCGCCGCTCACGCTCTACGACAGCGCCCACCTCAAGCTGGTCTACTACGGCCCGCCCTTGTCCCGACCCGACGCGGACCCCGTCGTCGTCGTCTTCGGCCCTTTCGACTACCCAAGAGACGCGGGCCAAGGCTGGGGCACCGCGTCCTTTGCCAAGCGCGGCATCGCCCATGTCAGCGTGTCCCACACCAAGCCTGACTGGCACCAAAACGCCGACTTCTTTCCAGCCATGGCCGCCGTGCACCGCGCGGTGGGCGGCCGCCGCCCCACCGTGTCCTACGGGTTTTCCATGGGCGGCTACGGCGCGGTGCTGGGGGCCAAAGCGCTGGGCGCCGTCCGCGCGGTCGCGATCTCGCCCCAGGTGTCCATCGACCCCGCCACCGCCCGCTTTGAACGCCGCTTTCACGCGGAATGGGAGGCCATGGGCCCCTGGATCCATGACCTGCGCACCCATATGGACCACGCGCGCGAGTACATCTTTGCCTTCGACCCACTCCACCGCCAGGACGCCAAACACGAAAGCCGCTTTCCCCGCCGCCGCGGCAGCCAGCGCCTGCTCACCCACGGCGCGGGGCACGCTGGCATCCAAACCCTCGTGGGGATGCGCCTGCAAGAGGAGCTCTTTGGGCTTTTGACGCTCAAGCGCAGCGCGCCAGAGCTCCGCCGCGCATACCGCGCGCAGCGCCTGAAAAGCTTTCGCTACGTGCGCAAACTGGGCCACCTCCTGCACGAAGAAAACCACCCCGCCGCGCCACGCTTCATGGAAACAGCCCGCGAGGCGGGCTTTTACCGCCTCGTGCGCCGCTGGCAGAAATATTACGACGGGTAGGGGGCCAATGGCAGGCGCAGACGACCAGATGCCGCCCCTCCTAACCCGTCCCGAAATCACCTTTGGACATACGCCCCAAAATTTGCGATTCTCTGCGAAACCTCTGGAGTACGAGTAATGAAAAAGCTGACGTTGACTGCTGCCGCCACCGCCATGGCGCTGACCATGGCCACGGCCAAACCCGCCCAATCCCAGGACCTGCTCGTGACCATCGGCGGCGCGGCCCTGATCGGCGCGGGGGTCATCTACTTCAGCAGCTTGTCGAACACGAACCTCGTGACCTCTGCGAATACCGACTACGCGCTCACCGGGCGCGGGACGCCCACGGGCTACCTGTTTGAAAACGGCGCCGCGCGCACCCAGAGCCGCGTGGCCATCGAATGCAACCCGAACGGGTCGAACTGCCGGACCGTTACAACGTCGGGCTTTTCGCGCTAAACCATCTTGATCGCGCGCTTGTCGATGGCCAGCATGTAGCCCTTGCGCGCGATGTTTTTGATCAAAAGCTCCGTGACGATCTGATTGCCCAGCGCGTCGCGGAGCCGCTTGATCCGCGTGGCCCCCGCGGCCTCGTCACAATCGGCGGCACTGCGCCCCGAAATCACGGCCTCAAGCTCTGCACCTGACATCATATCGCCGTCCATGCGCGCCTCGGCCAGGACACTCATCGTCTCCATCGCTGCGGGCGTCAGCTTGAACTCCATATCGTTGAGCACGACCACATTCTCGTCCCGCGATATCATCAGCGAACTGACCTGAATGCCCACCCGCTCGATCTCCTCCATCCGGCGGTTGAGCGCGATCAGCGCCACTAGGATCACAAGCGTCGCCACCAAAAGCGCGGTCGCAAACACGAGCAGCACAAAGATCACCACCCGGTAGCTCGCCAGCGTCTCCGAGAACGCGGTGCCCGACTGCGCGAGGATTTCAAGCAGCTTGATCTCCGCGCCCGACGTCAGGTCGTTCTCGACAAACACCCGCTCCACCCGCGCGTTAAACGCATTGGCATCCGGCAGCGCGAAAAAAAGCGCCACGCCCGCGAGCACAAGCAGCCCCACAATCGCGACGATCCCCCAAAGCAGCGTGCGGTTGCCCGCGATCCGGGTCTCAGTAGCGGAGGAAAAACTCTCCTGCATTTTCTTCTTTCTCAGTCAATTCCGACGCGTCAAAGACCGATACCACGGACAAAAGCGTCCAGCCATCCGCCGCGAGCCGCGGCGCAAGCTCCGCCTGCGCGTTGCCCGGTGAACAGGGCCCTGTGACCTCCGCCACCCCGTAATGCAGCCTGAGCGGCCCGTCGCGCTTGGCTTTGTAGTCGGCAAAACACGCCGCCTGCGCCGCACCAGCGGTGAGCATGAGGGCAAAACATATGAGGACACGCCAAGTCATGGCGACCAGCTAGCCCCGGCCCGCGCTGTTATTCAATATCTTTCGCCCTGCGCGCCCCCGCTAACCGATAGCGCCGCGCTGATATTGAGCGGCCCGCCCGCCGTGCCCCATCCCGGTCCTATCAGCACGGCCCATCCCGGCGCCGCGCATCACAATAGGAACGCACCATGCTCAAGAAATGCGCCGTCACCCTGCTTTGTGGATTGCTCGCCTTTGGGGCCGTCCCGCCCACACCCGCCCAGGCCAACACGTCCGAGGACCTGGCCAAACTGCTCTTTGGCGCGCTCCTGATCTACGGGATTAAGGAGGCGGTGGAGTCCGATGCCCGCCCCCGTACCGTCACCACCCCCCCGCGCGCTACGCCGCACCGCCCCCGCGAACGCGCCGCCGTGCGGCCCAAGATGCCCGTGGGCTGCATCGTGCAACATCAGCTGACCAGCGGTGAGCGGCGCACCGTCTTTGGCAAGCGCTGCGTGACGCGCCACTACACCGCCACCGCCGCAATCCCCGCGCGCTGCGAACGCCGGTTCGAAACGGTGCGCGGTCCCCGCCGCGGCTACGGCCTGCGCTGCCTGCAACGCGCCGGGTTCGAATGGTAACCGCTGCGCCGTAGGGTGGGGCTTTGCCCCACCACTCCAGGAGGGGGCCCGCGAACCAGGGGCCCCCTCCGCCATTTTCAGCTTGAGTGTCGAGCCGCGCCCGGATCATCTCCCGCCTATGATTACGACCCCCGACTACTCCCTCGAACGCGCAGCCCTCACACGCGGGCTCACCCCCGTCGCAGGCGTGGACGAGGCCGGTCGCGGCCCGCTCGCAGGCCCGGTCACTGCCGCGGCCGTCATCCTCGACCCCACGAACATCCCCGCGGGCCTCAACGACAGCAAAAAGCTCAGCCCCAAACGCCGCGCGGCGCTCTTTGACGACATCAAGCGCAGCGCCCAATGGTCCGTCGCCCACGCCAGTGTGGAGGAGATCGACGAGATCAACATCCTCCGCGCCTCCCACCTCGCCATGGTCCGCGCCATCGCGGCGCTTCCGCAAAAACCTGCCCTCGCGCTCATCGACGGCAACATGCTGCCCCGCGATCTCCCCTGCCCAGGGCAACCCATTATCAAGGGCGACGCCCGCGCGCTGTCTATCGCGGCGGCCTCCATTGTGGCCAAATTTTGTCGCGATCAGATCATGGATGACTTGGCGCAACACCACCCCGGCTACGGCTGGGAAACAAACCGCGGCTATCCATCAAAAAGCCACATTTCAGCGCTACGAGATTTAGGTGTGACCCCACACCATAGGAGATCGTTCAAACCCGTCCACAATATCTTGTGACAAGTTTTTTGTTAACGCCTTGATTCAAAATAGTTTTTGACATGAGAATCCTGTCTGACTCATGTTGAGCGCAGCAGATAAGCGCCCATCAGAGGCGCACAGACAGACACGCCGCATCGCGGCAACGAGGCACAGACATGACGCAATCAGAGGGCGCTCCAGCGCTTCCTTTGGACAGTATTCTTGCGGGCGATTGCATCGAAGCGATGCAGGCGCTGCCCGAAGGCTCTGTCGACCTGATCTTCGCCGATCCCCCTTATAACCTGCAGCTGAAACAGGAACTCCACCGCCCCGACGCTTCCCTCGTGGATGCGGTCACCAACGACTGGGACCAGTTTTCAAGCTTCGCCGCCTACGACGCCTTTACCCGCGCTTGGTTGAAGGAGGCCCGCCGCATCCTCAAACCCAATGGCGCGATCTGGGTCATCGGCAGCTATCACAACATCTTCCGCGTCGGTGCCGCGCTTCAGGACGCGGGCTTCTGGGTTCTCAATGACGTCATCTGGCGCAAATCGAACCCCATGCCCAACTTCCGCGGCAAGCGGCTGACGAACGCGCATGAGACGATGATCTGGGCCTCGAAATCCGAGGGCGGCAAATACACCTTCAACTACGAGGCGCTCAAAGCGCTCAACGAGGGCGTGCAAATGCGCTCCGACTGGGTGCTGCCGATCTGCACCGGGCACGAACGGCTCAAAGACGCCAAAGGCGACAAGGCGCACCCGACCCAAAAACCCGAAAGCCTGCTCCACCGCGTGATCCTCGGCACCACGAACGAGGGCGACGTGATCCTCGACCCGTTCTTTGGCACGGGCACCACCGGCGCTGTGGCCAAAGCGCTGGGCCGCCACTGGATCGGGATCGAGCGCGAAGCCGACTATCGCGAGATCGCCACCCGCCGCATCGGCGACGTCCGCAAGCTGGAGGCTGACGCGCTCCGCGTCACCACCTCCAAACGCGCCGAACCGCGCATCCCCTTCGGCCAACTCGTCGAACGCGGCATGCTGCGCCCGGGCGAGGTCCTCACCGGCCCCCGCGGCCAAACTGCCAAGGTGCGCGCCGATGGCACGCTCATCTCCGGCAAACTCGCAGGCTCCATCCATCAAGTGGGCGCCCAGCTCGAAGGCGCGCCCTCCTGCAACGGCTGGGCCTACTGGAATTTTAAACGCGACGGAAAGCATGTCTCCATCGACCTGCTCCGCCAACAGATCCGTTCGGAACTGCGCCACACCCCCAAAGGCCGCCCGAACTGAACCAACTACCGCCGGTGCCTGTGGCCTGACCATGGCACCAACCTTAACCCCGCCCAGGTTCGCCCTGCGGCGGGGCTTTTTTTGCGGCACCTCTCCGCGGGGCCAAAGGGTCAGCCCTCACCCTCGCGTTTTCCCATCATAGATGACCTCTGGAAGCCGCACCGCATCTCATGGCCTCAACGATCTAAGGCGCAGAAACCCACCCGTTCGGACTGTTCGGGTCTCGCCGCGATTGGTAACGTCACGCGCACGCGTCGCAGCGTTTGCTGGCTATGCCGTGACGCGACACAGGTGAGGAGACCCGCATTGATCATCCATCCTCCTGAGCCCACCTGGCACCTGGCCGAGGTCAATGTCGCCTTGCTCAAGGCACCCATGGGCGACCCGCTCGTGGCGCCTTTCGTCAACGCGCTCGATCGCGTGAATGCCGTGGCGGAGGCCGCAGATGGCTTCCTCTGGCGTCATATCGATGGGGAGACGGACCCGCTCAGCGCTCCGATCAGCTCGGATGAAAAGGTCATCTTCAACGCGTCTGTGTGGCGCGACGCGGCGAGCCTGGAACAGTTTGTCTGGAAAACGGTCCATGTGCGGTTCTTCCAGGAACGGGCGCGGTGGTTTGATGTGTTTGCCGGGATGCACTTCGCGATGTGGTGGGTGCCGCCGGGGACGACCTTCACCCCGGCAGAGGCGATGGACCGGCTGCAACATCTCCAGGACCATGGGCCCAGCGAAACGGCCTTCGGCTGGGTCGAGGCCCCTGGCGCCCAGCTCTGGCGCGACGGGCGCGGCACCGGCTAAAGGCTGGTCGCGGCGGGGTTTTGGCCCCTTGCGCTTCTCGTACTTACCTACTAGTAAGTCAGCCCATGACTCGCCAAGCTCTCCTCACCCTCGCAGAAGACCTGTCCCGCCAGAACGGCTTTGACGCGTTCTCCTACGCGGACCTGTCGCGCGCGCTGGGCATTACCAAAGCCGCCGTGCACCACCATTTCCCAACCAAAGCTGCACTCGCCCAGGCGCTGGTGGACGACTACAGCACCCGCGTCCTGACCGAGCTCGCGGCCCTAAACGGCCACCCCGCCGACCAGCTCCGCCGCTTTGTCGCGCTCTACCGTGCGGCGTCAGCGGACGGCACGCGCCTGTGTCTGTGCGTGGCCTACGGCGCCATGCCCGCCCGCCAGTCCGAGGCCGTGCAAGGCGCCGTGGCGCAGTTCCACACCGACGTCACCGCCTGGCTCACCCCCGTGACCGCAGCACTCCCCGCCGTCACACTGCCCGCCCCCGCGCTCCTCGCGCTCGTCGAGGGCGCCCAAATCATGGCCCGCGCCGCAGGCACCATCGCGCCCTTCGACGCCGCCACCCAGCCCCTTCTCGCCCAATTGGAGACCCCCGTATGAGACTGAACGCCGACTTTTCCGAACGCGTCGTCATCCGCCCCGACGACTACACCTGGGTCGAAAGCCCCGCCACCGGCGTCAAACGCATGATGCTCGACCGCATCGGGGATGAGGTCGCCCGCGCCACCACCATCGTGGAATTCGCCCCAGGCTCCCACTTCGACGCCCACACCCACAGCGGGGGGGAGGAATACTTCGTCCTCTCCGGCACCTTCTCAGACGAAAGCGGCGACTACCCGGCGGGCAGCTACGTGCGCAATCCCATCGGCACCTCCCACACGCCATTCACCAAAGACGGCGCACGCATCCTCGTGAAACTCCACCAATTCGACGCAGACGACACCGCCCACTTCGCGGTCAACACGGCTCAGGCACAGTTTCTCCCCGGCTCTGCCCCCGGCCTCACGGTCCTGCCGCTCCATTCCCACACATCCGAAAACGTGGCCCTCGTCCGCTGGGCCCCCGGCACCCGCTTCACCGCCCACCGCCACTGGGGCGGGGAGGAGATCTTTGTCCTAGAGGGCACATTCCAAGACGAACACGGCGACTACCCCGCAGGCACCTGGATCCGCTCGCCCCACCTGTCAGACCACACACCATGGTCGGATGAGGGCTGCCTGATCCTCGTCAAAACCGGCCACCTGCCTATCGCGGCCTAGCCCGCCAAACAGGATGGCGCGCCACGGGGCGACAATACATCCCCGCGGCGCGCCGCACCGCAGCACCGGGCCACTCACCCGACCCCACGGTGGACTGGTGCACGTCACAATAGACGCGCCCCATTCCGTAACCCATCACCCGATGGTGTAGTCAAAGCTGGGCCCCGCCCCGCGGTCCCGCGTAACGGTCGCCGTGGCCCCGTTGACGGCCCAAGTCTGGCAGTCCCGGTCGAGCACACGCGCGCCCGCAACACCCTCCCGGCAGAACGCGCCGTCCTCCCACACCCATGTGCCGGAAATCCCATTGCCGTCCCACGGGCCGGAGAACGTGCCATCCGCGTTTATGGTGAACCGGTTGGCCTTAAAGGTCAGCTCGCGGCCCACGATGGCGCTGCGAAACGCAGCCTCGCTGGTGATCGCGCCAGCCTCAGCCTCAGCCGCACCCCTCGGTGCCTTGCTCATCGCGTCAGGCCCCGGCGCCATGCACCCCGCCAGCACACCCAACGCCGCAATCGTCATAATTTGCTTCATCATTGATTTGTCCTCCAATCCTGGCAGGACATTGGCCTGCCGCCCCACGCAGGGTCGGACACAGCCGGGCAGGAGGTAACGGAAAATCCCGGCGCCTTACTCTGTTTGGAGTATATCGTCCGCAATCCGACCAAAGACGTCTCGCAAGGGCGCGCCCTGGGTCAGGTGGCCCATCTCCGGCAGGATGCGCGCAGCCGTGCCGGTCACCGTTTCGGCCAACCGCTTGAGGTCGCCCGCGCGGTGCACCCGGTCCTGGGCACCGTGCCAAAACACCTTTGGCGCATCGACCTGCGCGGCGCGGCGCCAGGAAAACCGCACCTGCGCCAGATAGTCATACCGCATCGAATCCATGGAATTGAGCGACGCAAAGGTGAACCGCTCGACCCGGTCAGGGGTCGCAAACTCCCCATCCAGCAATCCCTGATCGACCTTGCAATCGCCAAACACCCGCCGCGCCGTCTGCTCGCGCGTATCCGGGCGCCGCGTCAGGGTCCCAGCCAGATGCTGCACCGCTGTCAGCGCCATGCGCCCGTTCTGCTGCACACTGCGCAAGAACGCATCGCCGAAATACAGGTCCCGCGACCGATGCTTGCCGCCCGAAAAGCAGGTGGACACGAAATCGATCCGCGCCACCCGCGCCGGGTAGGCCTCCGCATAGGCCGTGGCATAGGCCCCGCCAGAAACGAGCGATATTATGGGCAAAGGCGCGCCCCCGATCATATCATGCAACACAGCCATGCCCCGGACCGCCTCCGCGCAATGGGCGTCCCAGCTTTTGGAGCTGTGGGTGGTCGTGCTCAGACAGCCGGGGCGGATCGGCCAAAGCGTGCGCCAGCCGAGCGTCTCGATCAGGCTGACATCGTCTGGCCCCAAATGCGGAAAAAGCATGGGGTGCAGGACCATCACCGGGCGCCCATCCACCGGCCCGATATCCAGATACCGCACGCCCCCCGCGTCCGAGCCGCCGATGACCCCGTAGCGCACGCCCGCGGGCAAGTGGCGCGCATAGGCCCCCCAACTTGCCGTCCCATCCCCATGGAGCGCCGCGATCTCATTCGTGAGACCATGGAGCACCCGGCTCACCAGCGCGATCAGTTCGGCCTGGCTGCCCACGCCCAGCTTGCGAAAGATATGCTGTAGCTGCTTGCGGCGCGTCGTGACCGCCGTTCCCGCCGCCTGCGCGCTGTCTTCCAGGCTCAATCCGGTCGCGAGATCCCCCATCAGCGCCGCCTCGGCCTGGGTCAGGACCACGCCCGTGTCCCGCGCCACCGTGTCGGCCAGGGCCGCACAAGGAAGCTCAAAACGCGCCTGCGCGCCCGCCAGCGTCATGATCGCGCCCCGCCGGGCTACGATCGGCCAGGCCCCGGGCGTCGTCGCAGGGCGCACATGGATCGGGTAGTCCCTGAGCCAAAACGTGGGCGCATCCCCGAGCGCGCGCAGCTTTTCGGTGAACCGCACCAGATCGTCATGGCTCTCATCCACCGCGGCAGTCAAAAACCCCACTGCCTCGCTGCGATCCATGTCGTTCATAGCCATCTCCCACCCCAAAACTGCGCGTATTACGCGTTCTTGGCAAGATTCGTGACGGACCGCCGGCAACAGCGCGCGCACGACAGGCGCCACGCACAGCGAGGGCCCACGCTCCATAGGAACGACAGCAAAGAACCCGCCCCTTTCTTATGTCCAAAATAACTTCGGGGAGTGTGAGGGGCTGGCCCCTCACGGGTCACCACGGACGGCACACTTGCGCACGCCGAGAGCTCACAAGATAGTTAATTTAGCCCGACCCCACCGTGCATCAGGTTTCGCGGCGAAACCACCCGCTCACCGCGGCCAAGGATTGGTGCCGTGGTTATAAGGCTTCCAGTCCTCGATCTCCGGATAAAACCGCGCCCTCCAGGCCCGCACTTTGGGATTCATCACCCGCCGCCACAGGGGCGGCCACATCGCGATCATCGTCATCACCGGATACCCATAGGGCAGCTGCGGCGCCTCGGTCTCATCATAGGTCTGGAGCAGCGGAAACCGGCGGTCCGCCTTGAAATGGTGGTCCGAATGCCGCTGGAGATTGATGAGCAACCAGTTGGACACCTTATGGGCTGAATTCCAGGAATGCCGGGGCCGCACATACTCATATTTCCCGTCGCCCAAATGCTTCCGGGTGAGCCCGTAGTGCTCGATATAGTTCACCAGCTCGAGCTGCCAGATCGCGATAAACGCCTGGAAGAGAAAGAGCCCCACCGCCGCCCAGCCGCCGATCCCGAAGGCCAAGCTGAGAAAGAGCGCCTGAAGCGCCCAGTAGCGCCAGAACGGGTTCGCGGCGTCCCACCAGGGCTTCCCTTTCCGGCGCAGCGCGACCTTCTCGGCCGTCCAAGCACTCCGGTAGGTCCGCCAGATCACGCGGGGGAAAAAGCGGTGGAACCCGGTGTTGTAGCGGGCCGTCACGGGGTCCCGCCGGGTGCCGACATAGCGGTGATGGACCAAGACATGCTCGGACCGAAAATGGGAATACATCACCATCGCGAGGAGCAGGTCGGCCATCCAGACCTCTACCTTTGGCCGCTGGTGGAGCAACTCATGGGCGTAGTTGATCCCGATGGTCCCAGTGATCACGCCGATCCCGAAAAAGAGCCCGACCTTTTCCAGGCCAGACAGATGATCCGACCAGCTCACATAGGCCAGGATCCCAAAGAGCGTGACGACCTGAACCGGGGCCCAGATGATCGTGATGGCCTTGTACCAAAACAGCTGCGCGTCATCGGTTTTGGGGTCGGCGTTGTTCTCATCGAGGCCCGCAAAGGCGTCGATGATGGAAAAGAGGTACCAAGTGCAGACCGGCATCAAAAGCACCGCCCAGCCACCCGTCATCGCCCCCAAAACCGCGACCGGAGGCAGGCTCAGCGACAGCCAGAACGGCAGCGCCTGCGTCAGCCCAAATCGGGCGGGTGGGGTGGTCATATCGGCCATCGGAACACCTGTTACCTTTCACACAACGCCGCGCTCGGTCTCTTCACGGATCATATCATACACTTTGCGCATGAGCGTCGGCAAATCGGCGGGCCTGACGTCACGGCGCGGCAGGAACACCCCGCGATCCGGCGCGCTGTCAGCGCCCACGCGCGCGATCTCGATATCCAAGATGAGATGAAAATGGGTAAATGTGTGCCGGACCTCCGCCTCCACCCGCTGCCAAGCCGCGGGGAGCGGGGGGGCGGGCGCCACGGGCGCCTCGGACCAGTCGGTGCTGGGCCAGCCGAGCGTCCCGCCCAAAAGGCCCGTGTCGGGGCGCCGTTCCAGCAAAAGCGCCCCATCGTCGCGGATGGCGACATAGGCCACGCCGCGGCGGGTGGGTTTGGGCTTTTTGGGCTCTTTCCGCGGCAGGTCGGGCGCCGTTCCGTCGCGCCGGGCCGCGCAGTCGGTGGAGAGCGGGCAGATGCCGCAGGCCGGGCTCCGCGGGGTGCAGATCGTCGCGCCGAGGTCCATAACGGCCTGTGCGTAATCGCCGGGGCGCGCCTGGGGCGTGTAGCGTTCCGCTATTTCCGTCAGTTCGCCTTTGGCGCGGGGAAGCGGCGTGTGCACATTGTGGAGCCGCGCCATCACACGCTCCACATTCCCGTCCACCACGGTTGCGGGGACGTCAAAAGCGATGGAGGCGATGGCGCTGGCCGTGTAGGGCCCAATGCCCGGCAGCGTCAAAAGCGCCTCGCGCGTGGCGGGGAACTGCCCGCCATGATCTGCGACGACGGCGCGCGCGCATTTGAGCAAATTCCGCGCCCGTGCGTAGTAGCCGAGCCCGGCCCATGCGGCCATGACATCGGCGTCTTCGGCCGCGGCGAGGTCGCTCACACTCGGCCAACGGTCTGTAAACGCGCGAAAATAGTCGCGCACGGCGGCGACGGTCGTCTGTTGCAGCATGACTTCTGACAGCCAAACGCGGTAGGGGTCGGGCCGCACCCCTGCTGCGCGATCGGCCGGGCCCACGCGCCAGGGCATCACCCGCGCGTGGCGGTCGTACCACGCCAAAAGCAGCTCTGCCCGGTCCATGCCTCGCTCACGCAAACGTTTACTTCCCCCACGCATCCTAGATGGCAAACTGCGCTTGGCCAGATATAGATGTGGGGTCGCACAGTAACGGGTCGAGATGCCAGCCACCAAAGGGACATACGCGCGCAGGGGCAGCTTTAAGAAGGCGTCGAACCTTCTGGAAAAGCGGATCCGGCATGCGGGCGAAAGCCGGGGCTTTTCGGAGACGCGGCTTTTGACCCATTGGGCCGACATCGTGGGCCCGGACATCGCCGCGCGCGCGCGTCCGGTGAATGTGAGCTATTCCAAGGGCGGCTTTGGCGCGACGCTGACGCTGCTGACGACATCGGCCCAGGCACCGATGCTGCAGATGGAGCTGCCAAAGCTCCGCGATAAGGTGAACGCCTGTTATGGCTACAACGCCATTGCGCGCATCCGCATCACGCAGACCGCGCCCACGGGCTTTGCCGAAGGCCAGGCGCAATTCGCGCCCAAGGCCCCGACCGCCCCGCGCCCAGACCCGGAGGCGGAGCGCCGCGCCGCCCAGGCTGCGGGCGACGTCCGCGACGACACATTGCGCCAGGCGCTGACCGCGCTTGGTGAAAACGTACTGAGATCATCAAAGAGGACCTCATCGACATGACGCGTATGATCCCGATCATTGCTGCCGCCCTAATCATCATCGGGGGCGCGGCTTATTTCCTGATGCCAAGCTCGGGGGGCACAAACCTGCCGCAGCTTGGGGCTGCCAATGCCCAGACGGTTGAAAATGTTGATGAGCTGGGCATCACCGAGATGATCCTGGGCGACCCGGCGGCGCCGATCCAGATCGTGGAATATGCCAGCTACACCTGCCCGCACTGCAAGCGGTTCCATGAGGGCGCGTTCAAGGACCTCAAGGCCGAATACATCGACACCGGCAAGGTCGCGTTCACCTATCGCGAGGTGTATTTCGACCGCTTCGGCCTTTGGGCGTCCATGGTTGCGCGTTGCGGCGGGGAAGAGCGGTTTTTTGGGATCACCGACATGCTTTATGCGCAGCAGGGGCTGTGGACGAATGGCGCGCCCGCTGACATCGCCAACAACCTGCGCACCATCGGCAAGACCGCTGGTTTGACCGAGGCGGAGCTCGATGCCTGTTTCACTGATGGTGCCAAGGCGCAGAACCTTGTGGCGTGGTTCGAGGCGAATGCAGCGGCGGATGCGGTGCGGTCTACCCCGACCTTCATCATCGATGGCCGGAGCTATTCGAACATGTCCATCGCCGAGTTCCGGAACATTCTGGACGCGAAGCTGTAAGGGGCCTGGGTCAGCAGAAATGAGGGCGGCGCCGTTCCGAGGGGTGGCGCTAGCGCCGCCCCGTGGGGGCGGAACGGCGCAGCCCGGTGGTTCCCACCGGGCGAGGGCTTAAATCAGAGTGATAACAAGAGTTCCTTCACGCCTGCCTCATCCCCAAACCTCAGCCTGACCGGCAGCGTCACCACCCGCGCGCGGAAGCTGTCGGGGAGGCGCACGGCGTCTTTTTCCGTTGTGACCAGTTGTGCGCCCAGCAGTTTCGCCTCCTGCTCCAGCCGGGCCATGAGGGCTGCGGTGAGCGGTTGGTGATCTGACAGCGCCTCTGCCCTGAGCAGCGTCACGCCCAGCCCGCGGAGGGTGGCAAAGAATTTCTCCGGGTGGCCGATCCCGGCGAAGGCGAGCGCGCGCATGCCGGGCCAGGGCATGCCCGTCGGCAGCGTCTCCAGCGCCGCGGTGAGGTGGGGTTTGGTCAGCGCGGGCCCCCAGGTTTGGGCAAAGCGGGCTTGGGCGGCGGGCTCCCCGATGGATAGTACGAGGTCCGCGCGCGCCATCCCGGCGGCGACGGGTTCGCGCAGGGGGCCAGCGGGCAGGACGCGGCCATTGCCGAAGCCGCGGAAGGCGTCCACGACCACGATGGAGAGGTCTTTGCGCAGGTCCGGGTTCTGGAACCCGTCGTCGAGCAGGATGTGGGAGGCGCCGAGCGCCACTGCTGCACGCGCCCCCGCGGCGCGGTCGCGGGCCACGATGACCGGGGCAAAGGCGGCGAGGAGGAGCGGCTCATCGCCCACGTCTTGGGCTTTGTGCTGCCCTTCGATCACTTGCACGGGGCCGGTCAGGTGCCCGCCATAGCCGCGGGACAGGATGACGGGGTGGTGGCCCGCGTCGCGCAACATTTGGGTCAGCGCGATGGCTGTGGGGGTTTTGCCCGTGCCGCCCGCGTTGATGTTGCCGATGCAGATCACCGGGACGGGCGGCGCGTAGGCGGGCGGGCGGGCCACGCGGCGCGCGGTGGCGGTGGCGTAGGCCCAGGCGAGCGGCGCGAGCGCTGCGCTTTTCCAGCCCGGGGGCTCGAACCAAAACGGGCGGGCGCGCATCAGGGCCGGTCCTCCAGCAGCTCTGTGACAAGCTCGACGAGGCGGTCAGTGGCCTGCGCGCCACGCGACGTGACCTCCCAAGCGCGGCCAGCCAGGAGCGCGCTTTGGTCGGGGGCGCTGAGCGCGGCGAGCGCGGCGCCGAGATCCTCGCCACGGCCGATGGCGCGGGCGGCTTTCGCGCCGCGCAGGCGTTCGAAATTCGCGCCGTGGCGCAGGATGCGCGGGCCGTAGACCACCGCAGAGCCCAGGGCGCCTGCCTCGAACGGGTCGCGGTTTTCGGCGCCGGTGAGCGTTCCGCCAAAGAATGTCAGCGGGCAGAGCCGGTACCAGAGCCCATGCTCGCCGGTAATATCGACGATGAGCACCTGAAGCTCGCGGTCGATGTCGTCAACGTCACTGCGCCGCGCAACGCGCAGGCCGCGGCGGGTGACCATGGCCGCCAGCGCGTCGCTTTCGCCAAGATCGGCGGGGCTGATGACCAGCAGGAACCGGTGCGCGCGGCGCAGGGCCTCCTCATGGGCTTCGAGCAAAATCTCCGCCTCGCCCAGGGGCACATCGGCGGCGAACCAGACGGGGCGGGTGGCGAGGGTCTCGGATAGGTCCAGGCGCTCGGCCTCGCTATGGGGCGGGATGGGGGAGGCTTCTTCTAAATCGCCGGACACCTCTACGACCCAGGGGCGCGCGCCAAGCGCGGTCACGCGGGTTGCGGCGGCATCATTTTCGACCAGGATGCGGCGAAAGCGGCGCAGGCAGCGGGACATCCGCCATTTGGCCCAGGGCATCCCGCCGATGTCAAAGTGATGCGCGCGCCCCCCCACGAGCAAGAGCGGCACGCCCGCGGTATCGGCCTCCGCCAGGAGATGTTGGGGCAGCGCATCGCACCAGACCACGGCGAGCGCCGGGTCCGTGGCGCGCAGGAACTGCTGCGCGTCGGCGCGGCGATCCTGGATCTCGGGCCGCGGGTTCAGGCGCGCTGGGAACCTGCGCGTGCCCGGATGGGACAGGGTCGTGACATAGGACAGGTCGAGCTGCGCCGTGTCGAGCCGTTGGGCCAGGGTTTCGGCGGCGCGCGTTTGCCGGTCGCTCGACAGATGCAGCCAAACCAGGGGCGCGCTCATCCCTGTGTCACCGCGCTTTGGAGCCGGGGCCCCCGCGCCAGGAGCGCCTGCGTGAGCGCGTGCGGCCCCGCGATCACGCCCGGCAGCCGCGCGTCGGCGCTGTTGAAGCGCAGCGGCGCGCCTGTGGCGGTCACGACGGTGCCCCCCGCCTCTTCGACGAGGAGCGCGCCGGCGGCGATGTCCCATTCCCAGGTGTCGCGCAGGGTAAACATCGCGTCAAAGCGGCCCTCGGCGGTGATGGCCATGCGGTAGGCCAGCGAGGACCGAAAGCTGCGCGTGGCTTCTGGCACGCCGCCCGCCCAAAAGCGGGGATCGTAGTTCCATTTGGTGGCGAGCAGATCGGCCCCGGCGAGCGTGCCCCGCGGGCTGACCGTGAGCGGCGCGCCGTTGCAGGTTGCGCCTGCGCCGCGGGCGGCGGTGTAGGTGAGATTGCGCGCGGGCAGGTGCACGACGGCGGCCACGGGTTGCCCGTTTTGCACCACGGCCAGGCTCGTTGCCCAGGTTTTCGAGCCTTCGAGAAAGCTGCGCGTGCCGTCGATCGGGTCGACGATAAAGAGCGTGTCGGCGGCCTGGCGGGTGGCGTCGTCCTCGGTTTCTTCGGACAGCCAGCCATAGTCCGGGCGCGCGGCGCAGAGCGTGTCGCGCAGGTAGCGGTCCACATGCAGGTCGGCCTCGGAGACCGGGTCTGTGATGCGGCCTTTGCCGCCGCTTTTGTCCCAGGTTTTGGGATCGGCGCGGAAATAGCCCATGGCGATGCGCCCCGCCTCCTGCGCGGCGGCGGTGAGCAGGTCGAGATCGTGGCGCGGCTCAGGCCCCGGCAAGTGTGAGCCCTTCAACCAGGAGCGATGGGATGACCCGCGACAGCCAGGGGCGCGCGTCATTGGCCGGGGTGATGGTGCGCAGCATGTCGCGCAGGTTGCCCGCCACGGTGCATTCGTTCACGGCATAGGTGATTTCGCCGTTTTCAATCCAAAAGCCGGATGCCCCGCGGGAATAGTCGCCTGTATTTGGGTTGATCGTTTGGCCGATCATGGAGGTGATCAGGAGCCCGGTGCCCATGTCGCGGATCAGCTCTGCGCGGGTTTGGTCGCCTTGGGTGAGCGCGATGTTCGACAGGCTAGGGCTCGGCCCGCCGCCCAGCCCGCGGGAGGCGTTGGCGGTGCTGTCCCGCCCCAGTTTGCGCGCGGTGCCGAGGTCGGTGACGAACCCCGTGAGGACGCCGTTTTCGACCCAGTCGCGTGGCGCGGTGGCGAGTCCCTCACTATCGATGAGGCGCGAGCCCAGCATGCGGGGGCGGTGGGGGTCCTCGCGCAGGCTCAGCGCGTCGGGCAGGACGGGCGTGCCCTCGGCGTCGCGCAGCCAGGAGGCGCCGCGGGCGATGGCCATGCCGTTGATCGCGCCGAGCAGGTGGCCGATGAGGCTGCCGGAGATGCGTTCGTCGTAGAGCACGGGGTAGGATCCGGTGGGCGGTTTGCGCGCGCCCGCGCGGGCCACGGCGCGTTCGCCTGCGGTGCGCCCGATCTCCTCTGCGCTGCGCAGGTCGCTGGCGTAGACGCGGCTTTCGCCGTCGTAGTCCCGCTCCATCCCTGTCCCGGCGCCGGAGATCGCGACGCAGGACAGGCTCGATGCTGTGCGCGCGGCGCTGATATAGAGCCCGTTCGTGCCGGCCAGCACAAAGTCGCGGGCGGTGTAGCCGGCGCCGGCGCCTTGGGTCTGTGTGACGCCTGCGACGCTGAGCGCGGCGGCCTCGGCGGCTTCTGCGGCGGCGCGCAGGGCGCTTGGGTCGGGTTCTGCGGCTGGGTCGCAGAGGTCGAGGTCGATGTCTGATGCGGCTGCCAGTTGGTCGGCGTCTGCTAGGCCGAGGCTCGGGTCCTCTGGCGCTTCGCGGGCCATGGCCACGGCGCGCTCTGCCATCTCCGCGATGGCGGTGGGGGAGGTGTCGGAGATCGACACCACCGCTTGGCGTTGGCCCACGAGCACGCGGAGCGAGATGTCGGTGCCTTCCTCTCGTGTCGCTTCCTCAAGTGCGCCTGCGCGGACGTCGATGGACACCGAGGTGCCTGTCATGGTCAGCACGTCGGCGGCCTGGGCGCCCGCGCGGGTGGCCTGGGTCAACGCGGCCTGGGCCATGTCGGAGAGTGGCATTTGGTCGGTCGTGGCGGCGGTCATGGCGGCGGGGCCCCTTTGCAATTCTAGGCTCAGGTAATCCCCGCTTGGCCGATTGCCAAGTCGCCGCTTAGCGCAGGCGTTGCCCGTTGACGGTGAGCGCGCGGTCGGGGCCGAGCGTGACGGGGATGATCAGGCTGCCGTCGTCCGGGCCGGGTTGGGCGAAGAGGCCCAGCATGAATTGCGCGCCAAAGGCCTGGGTGGGTTCAATCAGGCCCGCGTTCGCCATGGCGCCGAGCAGGTCGGTGAGCCCGATGAGGGTCACGGTCACCGCGCCATTGGGGTCGCGCGTGAGGGTGTCGATCTGCCCCGTGGCGGCGCCGGTGAACCCGGCGAGGGCCAGCGTCGCCTCCGCTATGGTCAGCCCGCCTACCGTGGTGGCGCCGTCGCTCAGCTGGGCGTCAAAGGCGAGGTCGACCGCGATGCGCCCTGGCGTGCGGTCCAGTGCGGCGTCGGGGTCGAGCGTCGCCCAGAGATCCTCGGTCAGGTCGTAGTCGGTGACGGCGGCTGTGAGCTCGGTATAGGTTGTGTCGCCGTCCTGCGCAGCGCTGAGCGCGTAATCCGCCGCGCCGGAGCGCAGGGACACAGGGTGCGGCAGGCCTGGGATGTCGGTGGTGAATGTGACCTCATCGGCCTGCAGGCCCGCCTGGGTCAGCGTTGGGGTCATGTCGGCTGTGGTCCGCGGCGCGCGGGCTGTGAGCGAGAGCGCCAGCGGGGCGGCATCGGGCGCGGTTGTGTTCCCGTCGACGCGCAGGACCGCCGCCGCGAGCGAGAGCGCAGCCGTTTGATCGGCGTCAGCGGGCAGCGTTGCGGCCCCAGTCAGCGTGTCGACCGTCACCTCAAAGACCGAGGTCGCGGCGTGCCGCGCGGTCAGCGTCGCTTGGGCCTCTGCGGCGGTGAGCGTCAGCGCCTCACCCCCTTGGTCAAAGGCCAGGAGGCCGTCGGTGATCGTGATCGTCCCGTCCAAGGCTTGCGGGCCAATGGGCGTGGCGCGGGTCGCTGTGAGCGTGATGGTGCCCGGTAGGCGCACGCGCTCTGCCGCGGTGCCCGGCCCTTCGACCAACAGATCGCCGAAAGCGACCGTGGCCTCGGTGCTGTCGCCCGCGAGGGTGGCGGTGAGGGCGTGGTAGGTGAGCGTGTCGTCGGTGGCGGTAAGCTCCTCCCAGCTTAGCGTGAGGGCGGGCTGCGCGTTGAGCCTGTCGAGCAGCGTGCTCACCGCGGATTGCGTGTGGGCTGTGGCAGCAGCAGCCCAGATCAGCGCGGAGCAGAACACCACACGGGACAGAAAAACAAGTTGGGCGGCACGGGCCATGGCTGGGACACTCTCGCTGATTGGCGTAAGGGATACCCTGTGGGCGGCAGGGCCCAAAGGTCAACATCTGGACGGGTCATGGCAGTTAACATCACAGAGACTGGCGAGGGCATGCGCATTGTGACGCTCGACCGCGCCGAAAAAGCCAACGCGCTGACAGAGGCGATGCTGGGCGAACTGATTGCCGCTGTGGCACACAGCACGGCGCCGGTGCTGATCCTGACGGGCGTGGGGCAGGTGTTCAGCGCGGGGGCGGATCTCGATGAGGTGCGGGGTGGGACGCTGGCGACGTCGCCCCTGTGGGAGGAGCTTTCCGGCGCGATTGCGGGCTATGATGGGCTCACGATTGCGGCGCTCAACGGCACGGCGGCGGGGGGCGCGCTCGGTATGGTGCTGGCCTGTGACCTGCGGGTTGCTGTCGCGGGGGCCAAGCTGTTCTACCCGGTGATCCGCGTGGGCGTGATGCCGCAACCGTCGGACCCCGCGCGGCTTGCGGCGCTCGTGGGCCCGGCGCGGGCCAAGCGGATCTTGCTCACCGGCGCCAAGATCGACGCCGCAACGGCAGAGGCCTGGGGTGCCTTTGACGCGGTCGTCGAAGAGGGCGCAGCATTGGAGACCGCCCAGGCCTGGGCGGGGCCTGCGATTGCGGCCAAGCCCGGGTTGGTCGGGCGGATCAAGGGGTTGATCTAGCGTTGGGGTTGGTGGGCTGAAGCCCACCCTACGGTAGGGGCTGCGCGAGGCGTTTAGTCGGGTTGGAGCATGTAGCCTGCGCCGCGCACGGTTTGGAGGTAGCGGGGCTGTTTGGGGTCGGCTTCGAGTTTTCTGCGCAGGCGCGTGATCTGTACATCCACGGCACGTTCCTGGCTTTGACCGCCATCGCGGCCCAGCTGTTCGACAAGCTCGGTGCGGGTGATCGCCTCCCCCACACGGCCGGAAAAGATGCGCATCAGCTGCACCTCCGTGGACGTCAGGCGAATGCGGGCGTCGCCCTGCCACATCTCCGATTTTTGCACGTCATAGCGGAGCGTCCCGAGGTGGAGCGTTTTAGGCGTGCCCGCCTCTGCGGCCTCCTTGGGCACCCGGCGCAGGATCGCGTTGATGCGCAAGAGCAGTTCCTGCGGTTCGAACGGTTTCGTCAGGTAGTCATCGGCGCCAGCGCTGAGCCCGGCGATGCGGTCGGCGCCCTCGCCCTTGGCGGTGAGCAGCAGGATCGGCGTGTCGCGTTCGGCGCGCAGCGACTTCGTGAGCTCCAGCCCATCCTCGCCCGGCATCATCACGTCAAGCACGATGAGGTCGAAATCGAGCCCCGACAGCACGCGCCTCGCGTGGGCTGCATCGCGTGCCGCGCTCACCAAAAAGCCGTGCCGCATCAGATATTTCTGGAGCAGTTTACGGATGCGCTCATCGTCGTCGACGATCAAGAGATGCGGGTCTAGCTCCATGGTGCGGTCATTTTTGTTGTTATCTGTTGGCGCGACCGTAATGGTCCCGCAGATCGCTGTCCATCATCGCCTCGAGCACGGCCTCGAACCCGGCCACGGCCTGGGGCCCGGCGGCGGCATAGGCGGCGCGCACGCGGGCGGCTTGGGCTTCGCTGAGTTCGGCGATGAGCGTGAGGCCTTTATCGGTCAACGCGAGGTTCCGTTCGCGGCGGTCTTCCGTGCCGACGGAGACCTCCACGAGCCCGTGGTCGATCAGCGTGCGCAGCACGCGATTAAGAGATTGCTTTGTGACGCCCAGAATCGACAGGAGCGTGTTCACGTTGAGCCCGCTTTCGCGGTGGATGAAGTGGAGCGCGCGGTGATGTGCGCGGCCGTAGCCGTGCTGGGCAAGGATGCGGTCGGGGTCCTGCGTGAAGCCGCGATAGGCGAAAAACATCGCTTCGATGCCGCGACGGAGGTCTTTTTCGCTGTGGAGGGGATCGAGTGTTTCAGCCACGGGACATGCCTTGCTCATTTTTTTCGCAGAATACGTCAGCCTTGTTGACATTCCAAGGCTGGATTGGTAGCGAATCCTCGAAATTCAGAAATATTATGTCCGAAGCGGACGTGATGTTGAAATAAATGGAAATCTGCACGTTGGAGGAGGCACCCATGGCTGGCGGATATGACGATCGTGACGGCAAAATCTGGATGAACGGCCAAATGGTCGATTGGCGGTCGGCCAAGGTGCATGTGCTGACGCACGGGCTGCACTACGCGTCTTCGGTGTTTGAGGGGGAGCGTGCCTATGGCGGCAAGATCTTCAAGAGCCTGGAGCACACCAAGCGGCTGCATTTTTCGGCCGGGGAGATTGATTTCGAGATCCCCTATTCGGTCGAAGAGATCGAGGCCGCGAAGGCTGCGGTGCTGGAGGTCAACGGCCTGACGGACGCCTATGTGCGCCCGGTGGCGTGGCGCGGGGCGGGCGATGACATGGGTGTCGCGTCGGCGAAGAACCCCGTCAATCTGGCCATCGCGGCCTGGGAATGGGGGGCCTATTACGGCGACGCAAAAATGAAGGGCGCAAAGCTCGACATCGCGAAGTGGAAGCGCCCGTCGCCGGAGACGATCCCGGTCCATGCGAAGGCATCCGGCCTCTACATGATCGCGACGACGTCGAAGCACGCGGCAGAAGCGAAGGGCTGCTCGGACGCTTTGTTCATGGACTACCGGGGGTATGTGGCGGAGGCGACGGGGGCCAATATCTTCTTCGTCAAGGATGGGGAGGTGCACACACCGCTCGCCGATTGCTTCCTCAACGGGATCACGCGCCAGACGGTGATCGCGATGCTCAAGGAGAAGGGCATCACTGTCCACGAGCGCCACATCATGCCAGAGGAGCTTGAAGGGTTCGAACAGTGCTGGCTGACGGGGACAGCGGCCGAGGTCACACCTGTGGGCGAGATCGGGACCTACAGCTTCGAAGTTGGCGCGATGGCGCGGGATGTGGCGGAAAGCTACGAGAAGTTGGTGCGGGTTTAGTAGGGTCGTACCTTCATTGTCGTCCAAGCAGCAAACGCGCGCCGGTCAGCGATCGGCGCGCGTTTGAACTTCTTCACCGCCTCTTCTGCCTGGGCAATTACGTTCACTGCGTCCGCTTTCGTGAATACTGCGCTTGGATCGTAGTCTGCGGCGTGTCGCTTGCTCATCAGTTCCACGAAGACACGCGCGAAGTCTTGAATGTCTTCGGGAAATCGCGACATGGTTTCCGTGTTGCGGCACTGTTTTTTGACATAGTTGTGTTCAACAGAGCGATACGCTTGGGACCAGGCGCGTCTGCTTCGTGCTGCGCCCGTTCCGCCAATCAAACAGTCTGCGCAGTTTTCACAAACGGTATGAAACACGGCGTAATACGCAGTGCTCATTGCGCGCTTAATGTCTGATTGAGGTAGGCGCGCTCGTTGCCCCGTTCCCAGCGTCTTTCTGGCGGTTCGAATGAGGTCAAGCGGCTTCAGGGTTCACGTCTCGGCGCGTCTTGTAGGAAAACACGGGAAATGCCTCTGGCGAAACGCTGTTCAGATTACCTTGGAGCCTGCGACCCAACGAAGCCAGTCTCTGGCCGCTCAGTTTGTCGTCAGGCGCATCATATACGATTGCGATTCGAAAAACTTCATCACCGTCAAGGTCACGGTCAAGCGTTACGGAAACACTTTCCACCTCCGCCGGGGCCAAGTCATGGCGGATAATCTCCAGAAGCTGCGCTTCCAGTTCGGTTTTTTGCCTTTGATCCAAGCGAAGCATCATACCCCTATACATATGTCGGGCTTTGCACTTTGTGAATCCCTTTACTGCAGCCCCTTCGCGCGCACCTTTCTCCGCGCCGTCTCATCCTTGCCAAGCTGGCGTTCGCGCCAGACGATGATGGCGCCCGCGGCGATGACGATTAGGGAACCGAGGAGCATTTGGGCGGTGGGGATTTCCGCGAACCAGAGCCAGCCCAAGAGGATCGACCAGAGCATCGAGGAATAGGTGAACGGCGCAAGCGCGCCCGCGTCGGCGTGGCGGTAGCTTGAGGTCAGCATGATCTGACCCACGCCTCCGATAAAGCCCGACAGCACGAGATACACCGCTTGCCACGGTGCCAGGGCATCCCAGCCAAAGGGCAACGTCGCGAGACCGAGTGCGGTGGCCGTCAGCGAAAAGTAAAACACGATGGCTGCAGTGCTCTCACGGCCCGCCATACCCTTTACAAATACCTGCGCGAGCGCGGCCAGCGCCGCGGAGCCTAGCGTCAGCATGGCGCCCAGCGTCGCCGTGTCGCGCAGGTCGCCGCCGAGACGGGGCCAGATGATGATCAACACCCCGCCAAACCCGAGCAGCACCGCCCCCATGCGAAACAGGCGAAACCGCTCTCCCAACATGATCGCGGCGAGCACGAGCAGCATGATGGGCGTGACAAAGCGGATCGCGGTGACCTCGGGCAGTGGCAGGTAAACGAGCCCGGCAAAGCCCAGTGCCATGGCCGTCGACCCCACGATGCCGCGCAGAGCATGGCTCTGCCAGCGCTCCGTTTTGAGCCCATCATGGAGATGCCCTGTGTGCCACAGCCACAAGAGGATGACAGGCAGCGCAAAGAAAGACCGAAAGAACACCGCCTGGCCCGCAGGCACATCGGCGGCCTTGATGAAGCCCTGCATGACCATAAAGGCGAGCATCGCCCCCGTGATCAGTCCAGCTCCCAGCGCAGGACCTTGCAGCCGCGCCATCAGAGGACGCCCCAGACGCTCAAAGCCGTGGCGCCGCAGGGGCGACACATCTCAGCCTCCCCGTCGCGCAGCGACGAGCGCCCGCGAGGAGGGAGGGTGGGCGGGCGGGCCCGACCATCCTCCGACCCGCGAAACCTCACAAGAACGCGCGTTCGATGAACCAGTAGAACCCCACGACCCCGATGATCAGCGAGCCGACGATGGCGTTGGCGCGGTACATCTCTGGCATATCGCGCACCATCTGCTCCTCCGGGTCGTCGAGCCGCGCGATGCGGGCCGCCACCACCCCGGCAGAGATCAGCAAGAACGCGCAGAGGATCACCGTCAGCTGCCCGATTTCCACGCCCACGTTAAAGGCCACGAGCGATACCAGGAACTGCCCTTGGGACAGGCCAAAATCGCTGAGCACGCTGGCAAAGCCGAGCCCGTGGAGCAGGCCGAAGACGAACACCACAGCGGGTCGGATCCAGCCGAGCTTGGGCTGCAAGATGTTTTCGACGGCCACCCAGGTGATGGACAGCGCGATGATCGCTTCTACCAGCCACATCCAGTCATCGGGGATGTTGATCACGCCCAGCGTCGCCAGGGCGAGCGTCACGGTATGGGCCACGGTAAACGCAGTCACCTGCCACAGGATCGGCGACCATTTCAGCGCAAAGAAAAACAGCCCGAGCACAAAGAGGATATGGTCGATGCCCAGCGGGATGATGTGTTCAAAGCCGGCCACGAGAAAACGCCAGAACGCCTCTCCCGCGGTTTCGTCGACGATGCCTGTGACGGGCAACAGCTCTGACATCTCGCCATCGATGAGCTCGGCGGCGTAGACCTCCCCACCTTGTTCCTGGCGGATGACGAGCGGGCCGTATTCTGGGGCCCAGGCGATGGTGATGCCGTCCACGCCAGGTTCGACCGGGGCGGACAAAAAGACCGTGGTTTCGCGCGCCAAATCGGCGTTGCCGACCTCAGCCACCTGCCCGCCGTTGAGCGCCACAGGCCCTGCGCCCATGACCATGAGCCCAGATGACAGCTCCGGCCATGCGTCTTCGAACGCTTGGGCGAGCTCGGGCCCGCTCAAAGCGCGGAACGCGTCATAGCTTGCGGCCTCTGGGGCGTCGTTGGTGTCGGAATAGGTGCCCAGGTCGATCCCGGCCAGCAGAGCCTCCGCGTTGAGGCGAATTTCCATCTCCACGGTTTCGGCGGTCACGGAGATATTGGCCACCGCGGGTGAGGTTTCATGGGCCAGCGCGCGGTCCGCCCACATGATGGTGAGCAGCGCTACCATTGACATTGCCGCCAAACGGGTAACCGTCTGCACAAAAGAATACGGAGTACCCATGCGTCGCCTCGCTCTCGCTCTCGCAACGGCCCTGATCGCCGGACCCGCTGCCGCTCATGAATTTTGGATCGCGCCCTTGAGCTATGGGGTTGGCCCAGGTGACGCCCTTACAGCAAATATCAGGGTGGGGGAGAGCTTCAAGGGAAATGCCCAGTCCTACTTTGGTCGCCGCACAGAGCGGTTCGATATCGTGATGGGGGACCAGGTGTTCGGGCCCGAGGCCACGCTGGGGGACCGGCCCGTGCTCAACCGCGCGGTGGACGGCGAGGGGCTCGCCATTGTGGTGTTTGAGACCGGCGATAGCCGCCTGACCTACCGCGAGTGGGAGAAATTCGTGGCCTTTGTGGATCACAAGGCCTTTCCCGGCGCGTTGGAGCGTCATGTGGCGCGGGGCCTGCCGGACAGCGGGTTTGTGGAGACCTACCGCCGCTACGCGAAATCGCTCATCGCTGTGGGCAGCGGGGCGGGGGCGGATCGCGCTGTGGGTCTCGATACCGAGATCGTGGCGCTCGCTAACCCCTACACAGATGCCATCACCGAGATGCCTGTGCGGGTGACGCTTTACGGCGCGCCGCGGGTGGGCGCCCAGGTCGAGGTCTATGAAAAGGCGCCGGACGAAGCGGTCAGCGTTATGCTTTTTACCACCGACGCGGATGGCGTGGCGACCATTCCGGTCCAGGCTGGGCATGAGTACATGGTCGACGCCGTCGCCCTCGAAGAACGCGAGGGCGACGCGGCCTGGCATACGATGTGGGCGAACCTGACCTTTGCCGTGCCTACGGGCGGCTAAGGGAGCCCCGCACGCCACCGGACATCCACCGGCTTAATCAATAGACACACGGCTGCAACACGCGGTGCCCACGCGCGCAGCGCGCCACCGAAGGTTCAAGCCTGACAGGCGCAGAAGGGAGGCGGGCGGGCGCCTGCGGAAAGAGCCGCGTTCGCCTTTTAAAGCGCTATGCGGCGACGCTCGTGGGCACCTGCGACAAGATCCCGTGGAGCGCCGCTGGGCTTTTATTGGAGCGCAGCTTTTCACACACCCGCTCATCGCGCAGCGTGCGGGCCACGAGCGCAAGCGCTTTCAGGTGCTCCACCCCCGCCGTTTCCGGCGCGAGGAGGAAAAAGAGCAGGTCAACAGGCTGCTGATCCACGGCCTCGAACGCCATGGGTTTTTCGAGCCGCACAAACCCGCCGAGCACGGTGTCAATCTCCGGCAGGCGGGCGTGGGGCAGGGCCACGCCTTTGCCCACGCCGGTGGGGCCTAGGTTTTCGCGGTCCAGCAGCGCTTCGACGCCGGTGGGCATGGCCACGTCATAGGTCGCAGCCATCATATCGATGACCTCGTGGAACAGGCGCTTTTTCGACGTCGTGGACGCCATCACCTTCACCGCCTCAGGCCGGAGGATGCTTGTCAGTACCATGTCGTTCTTCGTCTCTGTTCCCGGATCACCCGACTTGCGCGGGGTCGATCCAACCAATGTTTCCATCGTCCCGGCGGTATACGACGTTAGTGCGCCCGCCCGTTTCGTTCTTGAACACGAGGACCGGAGACCCCGCCAATTCCATTTGCATTACGGCTTCACCCACGGACAGAGCTGGAATTTTGGTTTCCATCTCAGCCACGATGATGGGCTGAAGTGATTCTGGCTCGCTGTCCGCGTCCCCCTCCTGCCCGGCGAGGATATACGAGGACGCCCCCAAAAGTTCAACTGGCTGGGCGCGGTCCTTGTGGTGATCCTTGAGCCTGCGCTTGTAACGGCGCAGCTGTTTGTCGATTTTTTCGGCAGATGCCTCAAAAGCGGCATAGATTTCGACGGCGTGGCCTTTGGCCTGGACGGTGAGTCCCGTGGACAAATGGATGGTCGCCTCGCAGACATGTTCATGCGCGGATTTCGAAAAGACCACCGTGGCGTCTGTCGGTCGACCCGCATATTTTCCCAAGATCTCGCCCATGGAGTCCTGGACATGGGTTTGCAGTGCGGTGCCGATGTCGATCTGTTTGCCGGTGATCTGGTAGCGCATGGAGCCTCTCTTTCATTCAAAGCAAACCGGAGCCCGGGCCACGGGGCCAGGGCAGGGGTCAGTTCGCGGGTCTTTGGTCGTGATGCGTGGGCTTTGGCTGTGTCTGAGCGCCGGGCGCGTGGTGAAACCATCCGTGCCGGTCGCTGTAGAGGAGACTGCCGAAGGAGCCTTGCATAGCTTTAGTGTGGGGATGGCGACCCCCGTCTGTCAATGAAAAGAGCGTAAAGATAGGGTTAGGATGCACTTTGTACGCCCCGTGCCGTGCGAGAAATCGCGTGATATCAGGTGGTTGCGACCCGTAGGCAAGTTTGGGTTTAGCGGCTGGGCGCGTAGGTGGCTGAGATCGTGCAGGTCGCCTTGCGGTCACAGCTGTGCTGGGTTTGCCCCCAGCTTTCGGCGCGATGGGGGGAACGCCCCCCCCCCTATTCCCGCGAGCCCGCGTCGCGCTTGTGGACGCAGCTGTCTGGCCGGGTGCGTGGGCCTGGCCCTATGTGAAGCGGAAGTTATTGCCCAGGTACACGCGGCGCACGTTTTCGTCTTCCACGATCTCTTTGGTCGTGCCGGATTTCAGCACGCGCCCGTCGTGGAGGATATAGGCGCGGTCCACGATGCCCAGGGTTTCCTGGACGTTGTGATCGGTGATCAGGACGCCCAAGCCTCTTGATTTCAGGTCGTTTACGAGGCCCCGGATCTCGCCCACGGCAATCGGGTCAACGCCCGCAAAGGGTTCGTCGAGCAGCAGGTAGCGGGGGTTTGCGGCCAGGCAGCGCGCGATTTCCACGCGGCGGCGTTCGCCGCCCGACAGCGCCATGGCGGGGGCGCGGCGCAGGTGTTCGATTGTGAACTCTGCCAACAGCTCTTCAAGCCGGCGCTGGCGCACGGCGCGGCTTTTCTCCGATATTTCGAGAATCGCCAGGATGTTGTCTTCGACGTTGAGGCCGCGAAAAATCGACATCTCCTGGGGGAGGTATCCGATGCCTTCCTTGGCGCGCCGGTACATGGGCAGGCCGGTGACATCGCGGCCGTCCACGGTGACTTGCCCGGCTTCGGCGTCCACGAGCCCGGCGATGGCGTAAAAGCAGGTCGTTTTACCCGATCCGTTCGGTCCCAGCAGCGCGACGACCTCGCCCTTATGCAGGTCGAGGCTGACGTCGCGGATCACCAGTTTCTTGCGGTAGCTTTTGCGCAGGTTGCGCACGCTCAGCCCGGCGGAGCCGTCTTGGAGGGTGAGTTTTGGCCCCATCACTGCGAGCTCGGTTGGAGCACCGTACGCACGCGCCCTTCGAGCTGGGCGGTTCCGGAGGCCAGGTTGATCACCATCGTTTCAGCGGACACGGCGCTGGGGCCTTGCACGAGCAGCACGTCGCCTGTCAGCACCATCGAATCGTCTGTGGGACGGTAGCGGGCGGTTTGTGCCTCCACCTCCTCAGCGGCGGTGACGAAGGTCACGCCGCCTTCGGCGAGGATATCCTGCACCTCCCCCCCGTCGCCATAGGACACGGAAATCTTGGGGGCTGTGAGCCGCAGTTGGCCTTGGATGATGATCACGTTGCCGGTCATCATCGCTGTCCCGGCCTCCTGATCGATGGCCATGGCGTCCGCAGACATTTCAAGCGGCGCGTTGGCGCTGTCGCTGACATCTGAGAACGCGAGTTGGAGCCCCTGTGCGGTGCCAATGGCGGGCCAGAAAAGGCTCAGAAGGATAAAAAGTCTAAACACCATAGCTCCCTTTACCTGCGGTTTGGCGAAATCTCCACCCGGACGTTGCCGTTAAGCAATATCATGTGGGCGCCGCCGCTTTCTGGCCGCTTTAGGATCATTTGGTCGGCGGTCACTTGGCCGAAGGGGCCTGTGGCCTCGATGGGGCCTAAGCTTTCCAGGCTCGCGTCGCTGAGGTTCACGCGGACGCTGTCGGTGCGCAGTTCCAGCTGGGCGGATGTCACGACTTCTGTCCCGCCGGAAAAGAGCGCGGTGCTGGCCCCGGTGTCGAGCACGGCTTGCGGGGCAAGGGCGGTCATGGTGCGGGCGTCTTGGGTTTCGAACGCGGCGCGCATGGCCTCCACGGTGAAGAGGTCCGGGTCGTCGGGGTTGGGTGCAACGGCGTCGCCCACGATGGTGATAGCGGTGCCGTCTTCGTTGACGCCTGCGAAATAGGGGGCGCTGATGCGTTGGCGCGCGGCGAGTTCTTCGACGTTGAGCTCAACGTAGGGGAGCGATTGGCTGGGGTCGACTTCGCCCGAAAAGATGAACAGCGTAGAGAGCGCACCGAGCGCCGCGAGCGGCAGGAGCACTTTGAGCGTGCCGACAATGCGCGAATAGGTGTCGGTCGTGCGTGCCACTAGCCCAGCCCGGCGCGCAGGCAGTCGTGGATGCGGATCAGGCCCACGGGGCGTGTCCCTTCTGTGACGAAGAGGCAGGTGATCCGGTTTTCGTTCATGGTGCGGATGGCGGCCTCTGCCAGGGCGTGGGCCTGGATGGTGTGGGGGCCTTGGGTCATCACTTCGCCCGCGGTTTTGCCCATGAGCCCATCGAGGTGGCGCCGCAGGTCGCCGTCGGTGACGATGCCCACGAGCGCGCCGGTGGGGTCGGTGACGCCTGCCACGCCAAACCCCTTGGCCGTCATAACAACGAGCGCCTCGCCCATGGGAAGCTCTGGCACCACCAGCGGAATGTCATCGCCCACATGCATGAGGTCGCCCACCCGCGTGAGCTGCGCGCCGAGTTTGCCGCCGGGGTGAAACTCCCGGAAATTCGCCGGGGTGAACTGGCGGTGTTCCATCAGCGACACGGCGAGCGCGTCGCCCAGTGCCAGCGTCATGGTCGTGGTCGTGGTGGGCACGTTGCCTGTGCCGCAGGCTTCCTCGGCCTTGGGCAGGATCAGGCCCACGTCGGATTGCCGAATGAGCGAGCTGTCAGGGTTCGAGGCCACACCGATGAGCGGGATCGAAAAGCGGCGGGTGTAGGCCACCACGTCGGCCAGTTCCGGTGTCTCGCCCGAGTTCGACAGCACCAGCACCACGTCGCCCGGTGCCAGCATGCCAAGGTCCCCGTGGGAGGCTTCTGCCGGGTGCACGAACTGCGCGGGCGTCCCGGTGGAGGCGAAAGTCGCCGCGATCTTGCGCCCCACATGGCCCGATTTCCCCATGCCGCAGACGATCACGCGGCCTTTGGCAGACAGCAGCAGGTCAACCGCATCGGCGAAGGACGCGTCGAGCGCGTTGGCCAATGTGCCGAGCGCTGCGGCCTCAATCCGGATCACGCGCCGTGCGGTTTCGAGGAAGTCTTCGCGGGTCATCGATCCCTCAAGAATGGGCGAAAATGTCGGTCTCGGGCCAGCCGAGGATGTCGAGTTTCGCGCGCATGGGCAAAAAGTCGAAACAGGCTTGGGCGACGTCTGTCCGACCTTCGCGCGCAAGTCGGGCGTCGAGCGCGTCGCGCAGCGCATGGAGGTGGAGCACGTCAGAGGCGGCATAGGTCATCTGCGCCTCGCTCAGCTCCTCCGCGCCCCAGTCCGACATCTGCTGCTGCTTGGAGATGTCGATGTCGAGCAGTTCTGCGGTCAGGTTTTTCAGCCCGTGGCGGTCAGTGTAGGTGCGCACAAGCCGGCTTGCGATTTTGGTGCAATAAACTGGCGCGGTGAGCGTGCCGAATGTGTGGAAAAGCCCCGCGATATCGAAGCGGCCAAAGTGGAAGAGTTTCAGCACGTCGGGGTCAGCGAGCATTGCGCAGAGGTTCGGCGCCTCGGTCTGGCCTTTGGACAATTGCACAAGGTGGGCGGTGCCATCGCCCGACGACATCTGCACCAGCGTCAGCCGGTCGCGGTGGGGGTTCAGGCCCATCGCCTCGCAATCGATGGCCACCACCGGGCCAAGGTCGAGCCCGTCGGGCAGGTCGTTTTTGTGCAGGGTGATGGTCATGGCCACGAACTCCGAAGTATCGCGGCTGGGTGACGCCCACGGGGCTTCCTGTCAAGGCGTGGCGCGGTATGCTGGGCCATGGCTGACGACACGACAGACGCGGATTTGCGCGAGATTTTGCTGGGCACGCGGGTGATCGCACTGGTGGGGGCCTCCCCCAATCCGGCGCGGGCCTCCCACGGGGTGATGGGGTTTTTGCTGGGGCGGGGCTACCGGGTGATCCCGGTGAACCCGGTCGCGGCGGGCCAGGACATCTGGGGCCAGCGCGTGGTCGCGACCCTCGCGGAGGCGGGGGAGGCGGATATGGTCGATGTCTTTCGCCAGTCCGAGGCCGTGCCCGGCATTGTGGAGGAGGCGCTGGCGGCGTTGCCAGGGTTGCGGACGGTCTGGATGCAGCTCGGCGTTGTGCATCCGGGCGCCGCTGCCCGCGCGCGGGCCGCGGGTGTCCGCGTCGTGCAAGACCGCTGCCCCAAGATCGAGGTGCCCCGTTTAGGGATTTGAGCCATTTTGGCCCACGGCTCAGGCTGCGGCGGCCAAAGAGGCAGGCGAACACGAATGACATCGGGTCGAGTTGGGTCATGGCGGCAAGCTCCAGCTTTCGGGGCGCGGGTAGCATCGGTTTGTTGGTGTTTTGTGACAGCACGGGGTAGGGCGCTCGGATGACCGCTGATCTGACACTTTTTGCGATTTGCCCGCCGGGGTTGGAGCTGCCGCTCGCCGCGGAAATGCGGGCCCTGGGGCTCGATGTGCGCGGCACGCAGCCGGGCGGTGTGACCGCGGGCGGCGGGTGGGAGGACGTGTGGCGTGCCAATCTGCATCTGCGCGGCGCGACGCGGGTCCTTGTGCGGCTCGGCCAGTTCAAAGCGACGTCACTTGGTGAGCTGGAGAGCAAGGCCGCAGGCTTCCCCTGGCGCGACCATCTGGCCTCGCGGGAGCCCGTGAGCCTGGAGGTCACGTGCCGCAAGTCGCGGATTTCAAATGCGAACGCCGCCCAGGCGCGGTGGGAGCGCGCGTTGCGGCGGGCGGGTGTGGCGGTCACGGCGCAGGCGCGTGTCGCGCTCAAGCTGCGGATCGACAAGGACACTTGCGTGATCAGCGTCGATACCTCGGGCGAGCCGCTTTTCAAGCGGGGGTTCAAGGCTGCGGTGAGCAAGGCGCCGCTGCGCGAATCGATGGCGGCGATGTTTCTGCGGATGTGCGCCTATGCGCCGGGGGAGCCTGTGCTTGATCCCCTGTGCGGGTCGGGCACCATCCCCCTGGAAGCGGCGGAGATTGCGGCGGGGCTCGTCCCTGGCCGCGCGCGGAGGTTCGCGTTTGAGGCGCTACCGAGCTTTAACCCCGCGCGGGTGGCGCCGCTGCGCGGCGCGGTGTCGGAGCCCGTTGAGGCGCAGTTTTACGGGTTTGACCGCGACGCGGGCGCGATCGGGTCTGCTGTGTCGAATGCCAAGCGAGCGGGCGTGCGCGTGAGCTTTGCGCAGCGCCCGGTGGCGGAGCTTGTGGCGCCGGACGGGCCACCCGGGCTCGTTCTGACGAACCCTCCTTATGGCGCGCGCATTGGGAACCCGAAGGCGCTGGTGCCGCTTTACCGGACGCTGGGTGAGCGGTTGCGGGCGGATTTCGCGGGATGGCGTGTGGGGATCATCACGTCAGAGGCGAAGCTGGCGCAGGCGACGGGATTGCCGTTTGAGCCCTTGGGCGCGCCGGTGGCCCATGGCGGGCTGAAGGTGTGGTTGTTTCGGACGGGGGTGCTGTAGCGCACCTAAACAAAACAGCTTCGAATTGAAGTTACGCCCGACGGCAACGTCGGGCCGCGCCGGTCCGCCCCCACGGGGCGGCGCGAACGCCACCCCTCGGACCGGCGCTACCCAAGGAACCGTAGCTTACTCGCCTCACCTGTTCCGCCGGATATGCGCCTCCAGCGCCGCCAGCCCTTCGTCCAGGCCGCGCCGTCCGTAGCCGAGGCGGAAGCGGTCGGTGGGGGTGGGGCCGAGTTCAGAGCGGTAGATTGTGGAGGGCAAGAAGAGGACGCCGGAGTCTTCCACCAAAGCGCGGCAGAACTCCTCGACGCCGTCCGCGCCCAGATACCGCGGGAAGCCCATGCAGGACCCATCGGGGCGGGTCCATTCGAAAAGGTCCGGGTAGCGGGCAAAGAACGCGTCCCATTTCGGCAGGTTCTCATCCACGATGGCGCAGTTGCGGGCGAGGAGGTCGTCGCGGTGCAGCAGGCCGATCTTGGCCAGCCGCTCGCTCGGCCCGGAATTGCAGATCGACAGGTAGTGCTTGAGCCGTTCCATCTGGCCCAGCACCGCTTGGTCCTGGCACGCGATCCAGCCGATGCGCAGGCCGGGTAGCCCGTAGGATTTTGACATCACGCCGAGCGACAGACCGCGCTCATAGACATCGGCGATGAAGGGCAAGTGTTCGGTGCCGCTGGGGCCAAGGCCGTTGAAGATCTCGTCATGGAGGATCCAGATGCCGTGCTGGCGGCAGAGCGCGATCAGCGCCATGTAGCGGTCGAGCGGCAGGATCGCGCCCGTCGGGTTGTGAGGGAAGTTGATCGTGACGAGCTTGGTATTGGGCCGGATCGCCGCCGCCACTCGGTCGATGTCGAGCGACCAGTTGTCATCGGGGTCGAGCGGGATGCCGGTGGCCTCGCAAATCGCAGAGGGCAGCACCTCGTGGCTTTGGTAGTTGGGTGTCACGACGATGGCGTGATCCCCGGGTTCGAGCAGGACTTGGTTCGCGGCAAAGATCCCCTCGCTTGCGCCAGCAAAGCACAGCACGGTGTCGGCTGTTTGGGCGGCAAAGGTGCCTGCGATGACCTCTCTCAGGTCGGGGGCGCCGTAGGTTTCGGTGTAGCCGAGCCACAGCGTCTCGAATTCCGCGCGTTCCTCGGGCGTGGCTAGCGCGAGGAGCTCTGGCAGCGCCATGCTTTCGGCGTCGGAGGCGGTGAGGTGGTATTTGGCGGCAAACTCCCACTTGGCAAAGTGGGTCTCCAGGCGGAAATCGGGGAGCGTGGGCATGGGCGGTCTTTCTATCAGTTGCCCCCCTATAGACGGCTCTATGCGGGAACCGAACCCTCCGCAGGCTTCAATCGTCCGGCGGCGAGGGCCGACAGGGCGACCATGACCGTGGCCGTCCCCAGCATAAGGGGCAAGCCGCCCGCCTGATAGGTCAGGCCGGACAAAAGCGTGCCGATGAGCCGCCCGCCCGCATTGGCCATGTAGTAAAACCCCACATCCATCGTGACGCGTTCGGCCTTGGTGAAGGCGAGCACGAGGTAGGAGTGGAGGGAGGAGTTCACCGCAAAGATCGCGCCAAACGCCAGGAGCCCGGCGATGAGCGCCGCCGTGAGCCAGGGGGCCGGGCCCGTGGCGGCCAGCGCTGCAATGGTGAGCGCCGCGGGGACGGCGGCAAGCGCCCAGGCCCAGCCGCGGGCGGCCTGGGTCAGCTCCCCCTCGCTGCGGGTGGCGGCGCGCAGCAGCTTGGGGGCGCTGGCCTGGACGATGCCGTAGAGGATGATCCAGAGCGCCATGAAGGTGCCGATCATAAAGAACGCGGCGCGGTTGCCGTCTACCGTGCCGTTCGAGAGCACTTGGTAGAAATAGATCGGGATGCCCACGACGAACCACACGTCCCGCGCGCCAAAGAGGAACACACGCGCGGCGCTCAGCCAATTGATGTTGGGCGATTTGGAAAAGACTTCGGAAAACTTCGCGCCCTTGCGGCCCTGCGGCAGGCCCGGCGGCATGGCGATCACCGTGGCAATGAGGATCAGCGTCAGAACGGCGGCCATGGCGAGCACGGCCCAGGTGAACCCCGCAAGCGCCAGGAGCGCGGCGCCGAGGAGGAACCCGAGACCTTTGACCATATTCTTTGACCCCGTCAGGATCGCCACCCAGCGAAAGAGGCCGCCCTGTGCGGTCGGCGCTAGCAGCTTAACCGCCGATTTCGATGACATTTTGGACAGGTCCTTGGCCACGCCGCTCAAGCCCTGCACGACCATGACAAAGGCCACGGACGCTCCCACCGCCCAGCCGGGGTCGAGCTGCGTGAGCGCGAGGAGCGCCACGATCTGGAGGCCAAGGCCTGCGTAGAGCGTGCTGGTGAGCCCAAAGCGCGCCGCGATCCAACCCGCGGTCAGGTTCGTGACCATCCCTGCGACTTCGTAGAGGATAAAGAGATACGCGAGTTGGATGGGCGAAAAGCCCAGGGTGTGAAAGTGCAAGAGCACCAGCATCCGCAGCGCACCATCGGTGAGCATGAACGCCCAATAGGCCGCCGTGACGGCGATATAGGCGCTGAGGCCTTCGGGACGGGGCTGGGTCACGTGGGGGCTCCCGCTGGGTTAGAGGCTGTCGCCAACCATGCGCGCCACATCAATGAGCCGGTGCGCGTAGCCCATTTCGTTGTCGTACCAGGCATAGATCTTCACCTGGGTCCCGTTCACGACCATGGTCGACGGGGCGTCCACGATGCTGGAGCGGGTGTCGTTGGTGTAGTCGGCGGAGACGAGCGGGCGCTCTTCATAGCCAAGGATGCCGGCCAGTGCGCCCTCGGAGGCGGATTTGAAGAGGGCGTTGACCTCTTCGACGGTGGTTTCGCGCTCGACCTCAAAGACGCAGTCGGTGATGGACGCGTTGAGCAGCGGGACGCGCACGGCGTGGCCGTTGAGGCGGCCTGTGAGCTCCGGGTAGATCAGGGTGATGGCGGTGGCGCTGCCGGTGGTGGTGGGGATGAGTGAGTTCAGTGCGGAGCGTGCGCGGCGCAGGTCCTTGGCCGGGCGGTCGACGATGGTTTGCGTGTTGGTGACGTCGTGGATCGTGGTGATGGAGCCGTGTTTGATCCCCAGGCTTTCGTGGATGACTTTGACCACGGGCGCGAGGCAGTTGGTGGTGCAGCTGGCGGCTGTGACGATGTCATGGGTGGCCGCGTCATAGACGTCTGTGTTCACGCCATAGACGATGTTGGCGGTGGGGCCGTCTTTGACCGGGGCGGAGACGACGACCTTTTTCACGCCTGCGGCGAAGTAGGGGGCGAGCGCGGCTTCTGATTTGAAGACACCTGTACAGTCGATGACCACATCTACGCCGTCGAGCGGAAGGGCGCTCAGGTCGCGCGTGCCGATGAAGGGCAGCCGCGTGCCATCGATCACCACGCCACCATTTTCCACAGAAAATGCTGCGTCCCAGCGGCCATGGACGGTGTCAAATTCCAGCAGGTGCGCGTGCATCGCCGCGTCGCCCACCGCGTCGTTGATCCAGGCGATCTTTGCCCCCGAGGCGAGGAGCGGTTTCAGCGCGAGCTTGCCGATGCGGCCGAGGCCATTGAGCGCGTAGGTGGTCATGTGAACTCCGGGTGTTGGGTGCGGGCGATGTCATCGACGGCGTGTTGCAGGGCCAGCCGGTCGAGCGTGTCAAAGGGCAGGGCGGCGAATGCTGTGAGCCTTTGGCGCAGTGATGTGTAGGTTTCATGAAACGCCAGGCTGCGTTCGGCGGGGGTGCCTGTGGCGGCGACGGGGTCTGGCAGGCCCCAGTGTGCGCTGATGGGGTGGCCGGGCCAGGCGGGGCAGTCCTCGTTAGCGGCGCGGTCGCAGACGGTGAAGACAAAGTCGAAGCTGGTTGTGCCCTGGGCTTGCAGTTCAGACAGGTGTTTTGAGCGGAGCGTGAGGGTGTCGTGGCCGTGATGGGCCAGCACGTCGAGCGCGAGCGGGTGCGGGCCACGCCCCGGGCGGACCCCGGCGGAGTGTGCGGTGAAACGCTCTGGGGCGATATCACGGAGGATCGCTTCGGCAAAAATAGAGCGCGCAGAGTTGGCGTTGCAGAGGAAAAGCACGCTTTGGCGTGGTTTTTGCTGCGGTGGAGCGGTGAGGGGCGCGCAGATGTCGGGGCGCCCGCGGCAGCAGTCCTGGGTGAGGTAGCCTAGGGTGTCGCGCACGGCGTCGATTTCGATGGAATAAAGCCGCGAGGTGCCTGCCCGGGTCTGGGTGGCGAGGCCTGCGGCCATGAGGGCGTTGATGTAGCTGGACAGCGTGTTGGGTTTGAGGCCGAGCGCCTGGGCCAGTTCGGTTGCGGGCACGCGGTCCGGGTAGCGCCGCATAAGCAGGCGGAAGAGCGCGAGGCGCTGGGGGTGGCCGAGGGTGGAGAGGCGCTGGACGGTCAATGATTCCATAATTCGTGAATTACAGAATTAACGAGGGGAAGAAAAGTTCAAAAGCGGAGCGTCTCTGATACTCAGCGTCTCACACGTCTTGGGCTGTAGCGCCGGTCCGAGGGGTGACGTTCGCGCCGCCGGTGAAACCAAAGGTGTGCCTTTGGCAAAACGGGGGCAAAACGGGGGCGGCCCGGCGCGTCCCGACGTGGCCGTTGGGCGAGCCCTTTGCGGCCAGGTGCAGGTCCCTTTGGCCAAGGGCTGGATGCCCTAAGCCCGCGCGCGCTCCCGCTTGGGGTCCACAAACGGAACCTCAACAATCTGAGCCGTGAGCCGCTTCATCCGGCCATCGAGTTGCCCCACTTCGACGTGGGTGCCGAGCTCTGCATGTTCTACCGATATCCGCGCCATGGCGATGGCGGTTTCCAACATTGGCGACCGCGTGGCCGAGGTTACGACGCCCACCTGCCGCTCGCCCACAAACACCGGGGCGCCGTGGCGGGGGATGTCATCGCAGTCGAACCGCAGCCCGCGCAGCTGTTTGCGCTGTGCCTCCGCGTTGCGGGCCAGAGCGTCGCGCCCGGAAAACGCCTCCTTTTTGAGGTCGACGGCAAAGCCAAGGCCCGCCTCGAACGCGTCGGTGCCGGCGGGGAACTCATGCGCGCCGGCAAGACCGGCCTCGATCCGGATGATGTCGAGCGCGGCGGTGCCCATGGGTGTGATGCCGTGATCGGCGCCTGCGGCCATGAGCGCGTCCCAGATGGTGAGCGCGTCGCGTTCGGCGCAAAAGATCTCGTACCCGAGTTCGCCTGTGTAGCCCGAGCGCGACAGCATGAACGGCGCGCCTTCGCGGTCGTGGAGCCGTGCGATGGTGACGCCAAACCATTTCATCTGGTCGAGCGCGGGCACATGGGGCTGGGTAAAGACCACGTTGCGCAGGATATCGCGGGATTTTGGCCCCTGGATCGCGAGGTTGGGCAGCGACCCGCCTAGGTCGTGGATGCGCGCTTGCAGCCCTTGGGCTGTGGCGAGCTTTTGCAGCCAGCGCCCGCTTTCCTCGGACCCACAGCACCAGCGAAAGAGCTCCGGCCCCAGGCGAAAGAGCGTTCCGTCATCGATCACGTCACCGCTGTCGTCGCACATCAGTGCGTAGGTGCCGCGCCACACGGCCAGCTTTGAGACGTTGCGCGTCATGGCGTGCTGCAAGAGCCGCTCCGCATCCGGTCCGATGACATCGAACTTCCGCAGGCCGCTCATGTCCTGGAGTGTCGCGGCCTCCCGGCAGGCCCAGTATTCGCCGAGCACCCCGGGGGAGGCGTAGGAGACCGGCGTCCACAGGTCCCGCGCGGGGGCGAAGTGGTGGGTTAACGGCTCCATCCGGTCGTGGAATGGCGATTGGCGGCTCACCTGCATCGGGGCGTCTTCCTTGGTGCGGTAGGCGATGGCACGGGGCAGCTTGGCCTCGGCTTTGTAGATGCGCACATGCACATCCGTTGGGTTCCACCCATTGATCGGGTCGAGATCGTCGGGGCAGGCGGTCGAGACGCACAGGAGGTCATCGAGCGCCTCCATCGCGACGTAGTCACCGGGGCGGGAATAGGCCTCTTCGGTTTGGATGTGCAGCTGGTCGTCGAGCCAGGTGTTCCAAAAGAAATTGATGGCGGGCCAGGCGTTGCGGCGGCCCACGCCAAAGGGCGCGAGCGCGTGGGTGATGTTGTCAGAGCAGTTGACGTGGCCGGGGAACCCGCGGTCTTCGTACCCGCGGGCGGTGCAGGCGAGGCCCAGCGTGTCGTGGCGCCCGCAGGTGTCCTGGACGACGCGCAGGAGCGGGCGCATCTCCCCGTCAAAGAACTTGTCGAGGAGCCCGGGCCCCGGAAAGGCGCGGCGCACCATGGTGCGGGTGGCGGTGGAATCGATGAGCTGTTCGAGACCTTGGTCGAGCCCACGCAGGCGCATGGCCTGAAAGTCGGAGCACTGTTGGCCGTCGATGTCGATGATCTGCACGATCTCGCCGCGCTTGACCTCGTAGGCGCGGGCGGTGCCGCGGGTGACGGTGAATTCATCGCGCACGGGCCCGAGGGGTGCGGGCAGGCGTGCCGTCTTGGCCCCTGGTTGATGCCAGACCCGCGCTGCGCGGGCGCAGACGCCGGAGACCAGGTCGCTCGCCATCAGCGGGTGCAGGAGCCAGAGGGTCAGCGCTGAGGCGGCGCTGAGGATCAGCGCGTCGTCTTGGCTGTCGACGTGGACGGCGTGGTGGTCTGCGTGTGGCGCGCCGCCCTGTGCGCTACCCTGCGCGGCGAGCCAGGCGCGCAGCGGGGCGGCGTCAAAGCGCGCGGTGTCGAGAGGCTTTGGCGCGGGCAGGCCCAGCTCCGCCTCTGCCCGGCGCCCGTCGAGGCCAAAGGCCATGAGCGCGAGCTCTGCGCCCTCGCCCTGTTCCACGCGCACGATGTCGCCGGGGGCGAGGTCGAGGCGCGCCGCCTGGCGGGGGGCGATGTCGATGGGCCGTGGTGCGTCGGCGGCGGGAAAGCCAGAAAACAGCCTGCCACCGGCGGCGTGCCCGATATTGGAAAAGCTGCTGATTACAGAGGGACCGGTCATGTGCGGTCTCCTGACCCCGACATCGTTCACGGACACTGTGAAACACTGGTTGCGACTGTCAATGCTGTTCTGGCTTGCACAAGGGCGGAAAAGCCTTTCCCTTCATCCGCGTGACATATTGGGCCGCTAGGGCGCGTCGAAAGGAAAGGTGTTGGCATGATTGATCCCGCATTCACCGCGCCGGGGCGCTTTTGGCGGGGCAACCTGCACACGCATTCGAACCGTTCTGACGGCGTGCTCGATCCCGATGAGGTCTGCCGCCGCTACCGGGCGGAGGGGTATGACTTTATCGCGCTGACCGACCATTTCGTGGGCGCCTACGGCTATCCGATCACGCCAACGCAGGGCTACCGCGCACCTGGCTTCACGACGCTTCTGGGGGCGGAGCTGCATTCCGGCGCCATGGAGAATGGGGAGATTTGGCACATCCTGGCCGTTGGTTTGCCCGAGGATTTCGCGCCCTCCCACACCCCGGGGTTCGACCCAGTGGCGGGGCAGGAGACCGGGCCTGCCCTGGCACAGCGCGCGCGGGAGGCGGGGGCTTTTGTGGCAATGGCCCATCCGGAGTGGGGCGGTTTGACGATGGCGGACGCGACGCGTTTGGAGGCCGCCCACGCGGTGGAGGTCTATAACCACACCTGCCACGTGGAGGCGGACCGCGGGCGGGGGTTTTGGCATCTGGACCGGCTGCTCGACGCGGGGCAGCGCAAGACATTGTGCGCCAACGACGACGCCCATTTCGCGGGGCCGGATCATTTTGGCGGCTGGACGATGGTGAAGGCCGAGGAGAACACGCCCGAGGCGCTGCTCGCCGCATTGAAGGCGGGGCAGATGTATGGGTCCACCGGGCCGGAGCTTTACGACGTGACCTGGTCGGAGACTGAGGTGCGCGTGGCCTGTTCGGCAGCTGTGACGGTCATCGTTCAAGGCACGGCGAGCGCGGTGGCCACGCGCTACGGCACGGCGATGACGGATGTGGTGGTCCCTACGGAGGGGCTAGCGCATAGCCCGTGGCTGCGGCTGACTGTTGTGGATGCAGCTGGGCGACGGGCCTGGACCAATGCGGTGTGGCGGTAGGAATTGGGCGCTTTGCTATGAGCGTGACGCCCGGTGGAACACCGGGCAGCCCGCGACCGCCCTCACTACTTAGTAGCTGGTCGCGCAGCCCGGCTTGAGACCGAGTCATCGCACTAGGGGTAGGATTAATGGGTCCTGACCCTAAGGCGCGAGCCATTGTCCCGCCCAGCTATCCCTACGCTCGAACACCGCACGGCGGTGGATGGGCAGGCCGAGGGCCACGAGTTCTAGCTTTTGGATCTCTAGGCTCAGTTCAAGAAACTTATCGCCGTTGGGGATGCGGGTGAAGGCTTCTGGGTCGGTGAGAGGAGTGCCGGGGGGCGGCTCCACCCCGTAGACCTCGCGCGCGCCGTCGGGCATGCGCGCCCAGATCTCCGCCGCGCCGGGGGCCATGCGCGCAGTGACGGTCAGGCGTAGCTGAATTTGAGACCCTTTGTCCCAAATATGCAGGGCCGCGCGGGGGTCGGCGCGGAGCTCCCCCACCTTGGTGGAGGCGGCATCGGTATAGAGCGTCACGGTCCCCGCCGCGCGGTCGGTTTTGCGCAGGACCAGCGTGCGCGCTTGCGGGCCGTCTGCGCCCATGGTCGCGAGCGTGGGCGTCCGCGCGGGGTGGCGGGCGTCATTGGCGCCGCGCACCAAGAGCTGCCAGGCGCGGTCATGGACGCCGCTCAGGCTCTCAAACCAGTCACTCATATCCCGTCATCTCCAAATACCCGGTCCCTTGGTGGGAGCCACTGAACCTAATGGGCCCTTCCCAATAGGCAAAGACGAGGTCGTTCCATGCCCCGGGATTGATCGCCTCCACCGTTAAGTCCACGCCTTGTGCGGGGTAGCGGAACGCCCAGCGGGTGGGCACGGCGCGCCCGTTGACGTCCGTGGTGGCCAGCGGCTGCGCGTCAAAGCTGTCAGGGCCAAGCGGCGTGACGGTCCCGTCCGGCGCGATCCAGGAGCCCGACCGGTAGGCCGCATTGGCGCTATCGCGCAGCTCAAATGCCATCAGCCGGTGGCCATCGGGGAAGGTGAACGCGAACCAGTCCCACCCCGATTGCGTGCGCCCAAGGGGTTGGGAGGAATACTCCCGATCGAGCCAGGCCGTCCCTGTGACCGCCACATCGCCCTTGGGCGTCATGAGTGTGCCAGTGACGGTGTAGAAGGGCTGGGAATAGTAGCGGGAGGCTTGACCCTCCGCGCTTTTGACGGAGTGGCCGTTATCGCCGTGTAAGACCAGCGGCCCTTGGGCGGAAAGGTCGAGTGTGTAGGAAAACGCTTGGCCGCGCGCTGTGAGGGTCAGGGTGTCTAGGTTGGCCTCCGGTCCCGCCATCTGCCAGTCGTCGATCCAGGCTGTGAAGGGCGTGACGGTGACCCCGGCCTGGCCCGACCCGCCACGCGCAAAGCGTTCGGCTGCGAAATGTGCGTCCGGGGTGGTGAGCGCGGCGTGGCCCATCCAGGTCTGCGGGCTGCGCCAGCTGTCATCGGCGCGGGGTTCGCGGGCAGAGCGGAAGAGCGTCCACTGCACGCCGTAGTCGCGCCCGTCTGCGCCCGTGAGGTTGGCCGTCAGGTACCACCATTCGATGCGATAGTCCGGGTGGGGGCCGTGGTCTATGGGGAAGTCAAAGCGGTCGCCGGGTTGGGGAATGGCAAAGCCATCGGCGTTCTCGCCCAGGCCTGCAAAGCTTTGGCTGGATGCAGGGGTGGCCAGGAAGAGAAAGAGGAGGGCGACAAAACCGAGGCCTCCGGCCATAAATCTGAGAAATCCGACGTTTGTTCGAATAGCGCCGTTCCGAGGGGTGGCGCAATCGCGCCGCCCCGTGGGGGCGGAACGGCGCGGCGCAACGGTGCCCGTCGCGCGGGCGCTTTGTTCGAAGCGGTGTTGCTCAGGTTTAAAGTCGGAGGCTTTAGCGCTCATCGGCAAACACCTTTAGCAATTGCGTCGGCGACGACCGCGCCAGCCGCCATGCGGGCAGAGCTGCGGCGAGAAGCGCGGCGAGGCATGCGAGGAGCCCCAGACGCAGCCAGTCGAGCGGGAAGGCCAGGAGCGGCAGTTTCCACCCAAAGGCTTGCACATTCACGACGCTCAGCAGCATCCACGCCACCACGAGCCCGAGCGGCAGCGCGACGACAAAGGTGATCGCCGCGCACAGGACCGCGCGTGCGAGCTCGAGCCGCGCGAGGTGGGCGCGGGTGATCCCCATGGCCCAGACCGGTGCCAGCTGCGGTAGGCGCATGGCCGCAAGGCTCGTCAGCGAGGCCAGGATCGCCAGCGCCGCCACGCCCAGTGTCAGGATGTTGAGCGAGCCTGTAACGATAAAGGTTTGGTCAAAGACACGGATGGAGAAATCTTTGACCGTCGCTTGGTCCACGATGTTGCCGGGGGGGACGCCTTTGGCCTCCAACGCGGTGCGCAGATCCTCGATGCGGTCCGGGTCGATGCGTGCGGCGTAGCGCAGGGGGGAGATATCGGGGACCCGGGCGAGGAGCTGACCCTGGGCGACGATGGCCTGACCCTCCGGGTTGCCGTAGTCGGTGTAGACGCCTTGCACCGGCAGCGACCAGCCGGGCATGAGTGTGATCTCGTCACCTATTCTGAGCCCCGTTCGGCGCCAGAGCTGTTCGTTGATCAGCGCGGCCTCGCCGCGGGCGACGGTCTCCCACGGGGTGTCGCCTGCCTCGATCAAGGGCCAGCCGTCGCGGTAGGTTTGGTGGTCGACGACGCCCAAGATATCGCTCGGGATGCTGTTGATGCGGGTGTCGGTGGTGCGCAGCGGCAGCGTGGCGTCGGCGCGGGCGTCGAGCACGGCGCGCACCTGTGCGGCCTGCGCCGGGGTGGTGGCTGTGACGTAGAGCTCTGACGCCAGGCGCTGGTCGATCCAGCCGGTGAACGTCGCGCGGAAGGACGACACCATGGTGCCCACGCCGATATTGACCGCGAGCGCCAGCAGCAGCGCCATGAGCGCGAGCGACAGCGCAGGTACCTGTTGGCGCGTGTCGGCGAGCACCCAGTCCGCCATAGGGCCCCGCGCGGCGCGCTGCGCGGCGGCCAGTGTCGTGTCGAGCGCGAAAGGCAGGCACAGCGCAGCCCCGAAGAAGAGCGTGCCGAGCATGGCGAACCCCGCCACCAGCCCGCTGCCAAAAGCGGCGATTAAGCCGGTTAGGACAAAGAGCGCGAGGCCGGACAGTGCCTGGACGTCCCGTGTCCGCCGGGAGGCGCGCGCCCAGGCCCGGGGCCGGGCGGGCGCCAGGATCGGAAGGCGCGCCACGCGCCACAGGCTGGTCGTCGCCGCCAGCGCGGCGCCTGCATAGGTGATCCCCAGCCCGCTGAGCACCCATGTGGCATCGAGCGTCAGGCTGCCGGGCACCGTGGCGCCGTAGAGCCCGCGCAGCGTGGCGGCGACCCCGGGGAGGAGGGTGGAGGCGATAAGGTAACCCAGCGCCACCCCGATGGCGCCTGCAAGCGTGGCGAGCACCGCCGTCTCGCCCGCCAGGAGCGCCGTAAGCGTGCGGGATGGCACGCCCAGCGCGCGCAGCGTGCGAAACATCGCGCGACGTTGTTCGAACGCCAGCCCGATGGCCGCGTTCACGATGAAAAGCCCCACCGCAAAGCTCAGCAGCCCGAAGGCGGTGAGGTTCAGGTGAAAGGACCGGGTGAGGTTCGCGATATCCCCGCCCGCGGCCACGGTGTCGAGCGTGAGCTCTGGCGCAAGCGTTGCCAGCGGCGCAAGCCCCGCGGGCTGGGCCGGCGCGACCACGAGGTAGCTGAAGCCCTGGCGGTTAAGCAGGTCCCACGCGGCCGTGACGTCCATCGTGGCTTGGCCGTCAGGGATGTTGGGCGCGGTCTCGATCGGCGGCAGCTCCTCGCCCGCGAGCGCGCGCGCGGTGTCGGCATTGGCGAGGACCAGGCCTTCCGCCGACAAAAACCGCGCGAGGCGGTCACCCTGGCCGAGGTTCGGGCTCGCCGCGGTGGGGGGCAGCGTGAAGGGGTCGATGCCGAGCAGCGTGACGCCTGCGACCTGGCCTTCGACGACGGGCGACACGAGCCAGCCCGCGCGGCGCAGGGTGATGAAGGTGTCGCGCGGGATGTCGCCGCCGCCCTTGGCGACCAACCGCTGTTCGCTCCCCTGACCCAGGGCGCTGGCGGCGCTGTCGTAGCTGCTGCGCGCCTCCTGATTGATGGCCTGGACGCCGGTCCAAAGCGCCGTGGCAGAGGCCAGTCCAAAGATCAGTGCGAGAAACTGCAGCTTTTGCCGCCGCCAGTGGCTAAGCAGCGCGAGGAGGGCCGTCCGGCGCATCAGGCGCGTTCCCCGCTTAATTCCCCGTGGCTGAGCGTGATCTGCCGGTCGAGCGTCCGCGCGCGGGCCTGCGAATGCGTGACCATCAGGAGCCCCGCTCCCGCCTCCCGCGTTAGGCGCAGCATCAGGTCCATCACGCGGTCGCCGGTGTCCTCATCGAGGTTCCCGGTGGGCTCATCGGCCAGCACGAGCTTTGGCTTCGGCGCCAGCGCGCGGCCAATGGCGACCCGCTGCTGCTGCCCGCCGGAAAGCTGCTCGGGGTAGCGGGGGAGGAGGTCGGTGAGGCCCAGAGCCTGCGTGAGCGTGTCAAACCACGGGCGGTCGAAGCGCCCGCCGAGGCGGGCATGGAAGGCGAGGTTGCCCTCCACCGTCAGCGAGGGGATCAGGTTAAACTGCTGAAAGATGACGGAGATCGTGTCTCGCCGGAGCTGCGCGAGCTGGGGGTCGGCCAGCCCCGCAATCTGCGTGCCGCCCACGGTGATCTGCCCCGCATCGGGCGTCTCCAGCCCGCCAATGATGTGGAGCAGCGTCGACTTCCCCGACCCCGACTCCCCCGTCAACGCAAGGCTCTCCCCCGCGTCGAGGTCCAGCGACACCCCGCGCAGGACATGCAGCGGCGGGTCGCCGGGGAAGGTTTTGGTGACATCGCGGACGGTGAGGAGCATGGGGAGTGAGATAACCGCGAGGGGGCCGGGGTAAAGGGGGCTTTCGGTTCACCCAGCCGCAGCCCCGCACCCGATGCAGGGCCTTCTGGGCGTTCCGACGAGGTCCCGGGTCAAGCCCGGGACGGGGGCTAGGGGGCGTTGTCGAGCGCTGCGAGGATGAGGTCGCGGAGACGGGTGGCTTTTGCGTGGTTGTAGCTCATGTGCTCTGGGTCGAAGATCGTGAGGGCGGCTTCGACGTGGTTGAGAGCCTCGATAAGGAGGGGGCTGGGGTCTGTGGTCGTGTCGTGGTTGGCCCAGTCCAGTTTTGCGATGGCGAGGTTCTCCTGCGTCTCGGCCCATGGCACCAGCATTGCATCCCGCGTGCGGACCTCCAACGCTGCGTCGTAGGCGGCGACGGCATGGGCGAGGAGGGACGCGCCTGCCGCGCCTTCGGTGCGGGTGCCTTGCCCCGACAGCGCGTTGCCCTTGTTATTCTGCGTCATGGCCCAGTCCACCGGCACCGCCTCCCGCGTGTGGACCTCCAGCGCGGCGTCAAAGGCGGCGACGGCCTGGGCGAGGAGGGCCTCGCCTGCCGCGCCTTTGGCGCGGGTGCCTTGTATGTGTAGCGCGATGCCCTTGTTGTTCTGCGTCGTGGCCCATTGCACCGGCATCGCCTCCCGCGTGTGGACCTCCAGCGCGGCGTCATAGGCGGCGACGGCATGGGCGAGGAGGGCCGCGCCTGCCGCGCCTTCGGTGCGGGTGCCTTGCTCCTTCAGCGCGGCGGCTTTGTTGTTCTGTGTCATGGCCCAGTGGGTCGGGTGGGCGTCTCTCGTGAAGAAGGCGAACGCGGTGTCATAGGCGGTCACAGCCTCCGCCAGCAGGGATGCGCCGCGCGGGCCGTCGGTGCGCAAGCCGTGGTTCTGGAGCGCGATGCCGAGGTTGATGTGGGAGCCTGCGCGCTGATGCTCCGTCGGGGCGATGTCGATGCAGCGGCGGGCGAGGCCGATGGCGGAGGTGAGGAGGAAGGGTGCGGCGGTGCGGCGGGCTTCTTGGTAGCGCTCTGCAAACAGGGCATTCATCGCTTGCCAATGATCCTCTGGACTTGGGGCGTCGAGTTGGATCAGCTCTAGCTGCCGCGCGGCGTAGGCGTCGGCGTTGTTTGTCAGTTCCGCCTGGTTGATCGCGCGCTGGTAGTAGCGGGTCAGTTCGGCCTGTTTGCGGTCTAGGTCTGCCTTGGCGCTCGCAATCTCTGCCATCAGCAGGGCGTCGGCCTCTTCGACCTGGCCATCCTCGTTGAGGGCCGCAACCTGGCGCAGAACCATGTCCACGGCGGCGTCGATATTGGAGGGGAGCGCGTCGCGGGCCTGTTGGTCGGCGGCGGTTTGGAAGGCGGCCTCAAGGTTCTGGCGCATCTGTTGGAGCTCAGTCCCGTCGCCTTCGGCGTATTTGTAGGTGAGAGCGATGGCCAACGCCACCGATATCTTCAGCTTGTCGCGGAGGGTGTCGAGGTCGGTCAGCAGTTGCGCGGTGGTTTGGTCGATTTGTTCGGCCTGGTCCTGTGCGGGCGTGTCGGCAAGGAGGGCGCGGTTGGTGATGTCTTCGGGCAGCTCCAACGCGCGGGCGAAGTTCTGGATCGTGCCTGCGGAGAGGCGGCGTTGGCCGCGTTCGACCTGGGAGCAGTAGCCCTTGCGATCCCCGTTGCCGAGCGCCTCAGCGGCGAGGGTTTCCAGCGACCAGCCCTTGAGCTTGCGCGCGGTTTTCATGGCTTGGCCGAACTCGGCGAGGGGGTCGTAGGTCATGGCGGGGCCTCATGCGGGCGGGGGGCAATGCGATGGCTGCACCATAGCGCGGTGCGGGGAAATGCGGGTTACGTCCAAGTTACATGTCACACCTGTGTTCATGACCAGGCGCTTGCGATGGAGGAAGGTTGCCGTGCCTCGGGTGCAAACGCAACGACCGGGACAGCGCTGAAACGGTCTCTGATCACGGAGACTGGAAATGAAAGACCGACTGAACAAACTGGCGTCCATGTGTTGGAGCCACAAGGCCATGTATCTCGGGCTCAGCCTTGCCTATGGCGGCGTGTGCTTGGGCTGGGTGGACAAGAGCACGGCCAACGAAGTGGCCTTTGGGTGCTATCTGGCGCTTTGGGCGCAGCGGCACTGAGCGTGCGAATGAGGCGCGGGCGGGGGTTAGACCAGCCCGCGCTTCAGCGTCTCGCCCAGGGCGATCTTGGGGGTGAACTCCACCAGCTCCGGTTCGGCGTCGGGGTTTTCGACGCGGGTGCGGATGATCTCGGCGGCTTTTGCGCCGATCTCGGCGCGGCAGGCGTCCATTGTGGCGAGTTTTTGGGGCAGGCCGTCGAGGAGGCGGATGCCGTTGAAGGCGGCCATGCCGATTTGGCCGGGCATCTTGATGCCTCTTTCCCAGAGGTAAAGCAGCCCGCCTGCGCCGATCATGTCGTTGGAATAGTAGAGGAAATCGAGCTCCGGGTTGCGTTCCAGCATGGCCGCCGTCATCTCCCGGCCCTTGGCGAAGCCGGAGCCGCCTTCGTAGAACTCCTGATCCTCGACTTGGATGCCGCCCTTGGCGAGTGCTTCGGTGAAGCCTTCGAACCGTTTGCGGGCGCGGTGGTCCAATGGCATTTTGGTGCCCATGAAGCCGATATGTTGGTAGCCGGATTTCAGGATCTGTTCGGCCATCTTGCGCCCGGCGCGGCGGTGGGAAATCCCCACGGCGCTGTCCACCGGCGTGCCGTCGACATCCATGATCTGCACCACCGGGATGCCCGAGTTGAGCATCATGGCCTTAGCAGCGTCGGTTTGTTCGAGCCCTGCGATGATGACGCCCGAGGGCCGCCAGGAGAGCATCTCGTAGAGCACCTGCTCCTCCCGTTCGGGGGAGTAGTTGGTGACGCCCACCACGGGCTGAAGCCCGGAGCCGTCGAGCGTGTCAGAGATCGCGGTCATGACCTCTGGGAAGACCATGTTGGAGAGCGACGGGATGATGACGGCCACGAGGTTCACCCGTTGCGAGGCCAGCGCGCCTGCGATTTTGTTGGGCACGTAGCCCAGTGTCTTGGCCGCGGTCAGCACCTTTTGGCGGGTCCCCTCGCTCACGTCGCCCCGGTTGCGGAGCACGCGGCTCACCGTCATTTCGCTGACCCCCGACGCCTCGGAGACATCGCGGAGGGTGAGCGGGCGGCGGGGGGGTACGGTCACGGCGGTCTGGTCCTTGTCGTCTTTGCCCCTTTCTACGTCGAAGCGTCCCTAAAAGCCAAAGGGTGATTGTGCCGCGCGGTTTGGAGCGAAGGGCGTGGGGTGCCCGGCGGTTGCTGGGGTGAGGAAGCGCAGAGCCCAGCGGTTTGACCGATGGGTTTCATGGCGTTCGATTGCCGTGATGTGCATCATGCGTGCGCAAAAGTTCGCGTGGGCTGGGCGTCTGAGCGGTCCGAGCCGGATCACGGCCTGTATGCGGGCTTAGCGTACGATTTCCTAGTGGGCGATGCCGAGCGGCCTGCGTTATCTACGGGCCCGCGCCTGTGGCTGCCACCTGCGTGCGCGGCCCCCCGGAAAGACTTGGAAGCTTTGCTGCACTTGATGCGCGAGGCCGACACTGAGCGTGCCTACCCGCCCATCTGCTCAAGATTACAGCGCCAAACGGATTTGGTCTGTTCTGGGAGGCAGTTAGGCTGAGCGTTGAAGATGTTAGACAGACCAGCCCTGCGTATCAACCAAGCAGAGCTACCGTCGCTTAGGTCTCGGCACATGGATGCAACGATCTTTGGGGCCGATGCGAGCATCGACGCTAAGCGCCACGACGCCCTAGCGACCCGCAGTCCCGCCTCCCCCCCAATAACCGCTGGCCTTAGCGCAAGACCTGCACGTAATCTGCGCCTACACGGCCCCGTGGCTCAACTGGATAGAGCAGCCCCCTCCTAAGGGGCGGGTTGCAGGTTCGAATCCTGCCGGGGTCGCCAGCACTTTTTCAAGCATTTAATTCTCCTGTATTTTTTGGTTGAGTTGGAACTTTGGTCGCGGAAGTTGGAACTTTTTGTTCTGTTTCCGTGCCGCTGAGTACCTTTCTTTTGTTAAGGCCGCGAATGTAGCGTTCAATCTCGGAGAGGCTTTCGTGCCCTGTCCATGCGCCGATTTGGGCTGAGTTTCCGCCTGCTTCGGCCAAGGCTTGCGACCGGCTTTTTCTAAGATCGTGTGCAGTCCGGCCGTGGATGCCTGCCGCGCGCGCTTTGGCTGCAAACCACTGCCCGGCGGCCTTCACACTTCGTGAAGTCCCGAACGCAGTTGTGATCCAGGTAATGTGCTTGTTAGACCGCGCGCCCAGCGCCGCACGAAGATACTGCAGGTCGCTCTGCATACCGGAGGCGAAAACTGGTAGAGGCCGACTAAACGGAATTGCGACCTCGCCGCCTGTCTTCTGTTGATTGAACACCAACCAGCCTTCCTGATCGACGTTGCCCTGTCCAAGTCTAAAGGCATCTGAAATTCGGGCTCCGGTGAAGTAAATGACTTCAAACGCGAGACGTTCGGATGTTCCGATTTCCCAGAATAAGCGGAACCTATCGATTTCGTCAGCAGACCATGGCACGTGGCCACTCGATTTAGGAACCGGAGATTTTTTGACCTTCTCCGCTGGATCGTCGATGTTGTATTCGACAGCAAGCCATTTGCCGAAGGCGCGCCATACTTTGAGACGATTATTCCTAGCATGGGCAGTGTGCTTCTTCAGCATTATCTCGACATGCTTGGTTTGAAGGTCCCGAACCAAGGCATTCCAAAGGTGCTTTCGGATTTCATCCAAAAGACGCCGTCTGGCTGCCCGTGTTCCCCGCGCCAGATCCAAAAAATCCTCCGACTTCAAGTACCGAGGCACAGCCAAAGCAATGCTACCAGGACGAGGACGCTTGTTTTGAGGCGCTTTGTTTCCAGACGCGGCTGAATAGGCGTCGAGAAATCGTTGATCATCAGGGGGCAGGTCGGGCATCGGAATGCCCTTATCTCCCTTTGGTCGATAATAGTAACGTACATTTCCGCTTGGGAAACGACCAGATGCATTGAGATGTTTCAGCTTCACGTACAACCAAGGGCCTCATCACAGCTATTCACTTCGCTCCAGACCCTCTCCCCAATTGTAGGAAGTTCAGCCAGGGCGGCATCGAGTTCCCATCTTAGCCAAACAACGACGCCGTCTGCGTCGCGGCCAGGAGGATAAACGCCACTTTTGACCAGCTTATCAAAATGGCCCGGTGAATGCCCACAATACCGTGCGGCGTCTATCCGGCGAGCCCCACCCCAATCAACAGTGGTTCGAGCGGCTTTCATGGGTCCTAACCTTTTTTCTGGAGGCCTTTAGCCTCCGCTGTAAGTAAAGTCTCGACATGATCAGCGGATAGGATCATGGCTCGCCCCAAAGAGTAATAGCAGCCCAATTCACGGGCCTTCGAGCGTATCAGTCTCGATGAAAGAGGCATTCCTCGCGAAGAAAGCAACTCGGACCATTCCTCGGGGGTTTTGCCATTTTCGACAGCTTCTAGCATAAACATGCTCCTTCAAACTCATACCGACTTTACACGAGAATTTCGACTGGCCAAACGATCTGCGCGCGTATACGGTCAAAAGCGCGCATTCGTGCGCTTTTTTGATGTAAGGGCTGCATGTACTGACGCAGAGGAGATGAGAATGCCCGGCTTTCGGTTCGGCCCCCAATCCAAAGAGGAAGAAGAGGAACAGGAGCGCGCCGAGCTTGAAGCTTACGAGGAAGACGAATTCAATATCAGGCTGAGCTATTTTCGCGTTGATGAGGGACTATTGCGTGTCCGACGGCGCTTTAAGAAAACTCAGGCGCAAATAGCCGAAATAGCATCTATTTCGCGACGAGCTTACCAGTCTTATGAGCAAGGAGCGAAAGATGCGCCATCAAGCGTCTTATTCCGAATTGCCGCATATTTCGAGATCGATCTTCATGAACTTGCTACGGGCGCTCGATCACCCGTGCCAGATCGGACAAAAGCGACATTGGCGCACGATGCGATCAAAGTCTGCACGCTGCTCTTTGCGCATTTCAAAGACACAGACATGAGTGCTGAAGAGATGCGAGACATCTCCGCGCAGGTTCTCAAGTGGCGGCACCCAGGCGAAAGAGCTGACTTACAGGTTGTCGAAGCGGCCACCCGCGCCGTTACAGGCGACAAGTACGTGTCTGATGACTACGACTGGGCTTTCGATCCGGACAACGCCCCAGAACCGCAAGACAACTAATAAGTTCATACAACAGGACAGAATACTTCATGCTCCCTAGCCACATCCGTTCTCAAGTCGACCAAATCTGGAATGCCTTCTGGTCGGGCGGCGTTTCCAACCCGCTCTCGGTCATTGAACAGATCACCTACCTGCTCTTCATCAAGCGGCTCGACGAAATCCATACGCGGGAGGAGGCTAAGGCAAACATGCTGGGCGAAGCGATGGAGCGGCGCATCTTCCCGGAAGGCACCTTCAAGTACAAAGTCAGCGATGATCCGAAGGACGAAGAGACCATCGACCGTCCCTACGATGACCTCCGGTGGCAGCGGCTGATTAACTTCGAAAACCGAGAGAAGATGAAGCTGATGGACCAGCACGTCTTCCCTTTCATGCGCTCCATGGCCGAAGAGGGCTCTGCTTTTGCGACCCATATGAAGGACGCGCGCCTCGGTTTCTCTAGCCCGGCTCTTCTGGACAAAGTCATGACCCTGCTCGACGGCATCCAGATGGATGACCGCGACACCAAGGGCGACGTCTACGAATACATGCTGGCCCAAATTGCGAGCGCTGGACAGAACGGCCAATTCCGTACACCGCGCCATATCATCGAGCTAATGGTGCGCCTCATGGCCCCCACACCCAAGGACACGATTTGCGACCCGGCTGCGGGCACATGTGGCTTTCTGGTGACCGCTAGTGAGTATATGCGTGACAACTACCCCGAGATGCTACGCAACGACGAGGCCCGCAAGCACTTCCACAACGACATGTTCCACGCCTTCGACTTTTATCCCACCATGCTGCGGATCGGGTCGATGAATATGGTCCTGCACGGCGTCGAGAACGCTGATGTGTCTTACCGCGACGCACTGGCCGAGGAACACGGGGCTGACGCGGGTACATATTCGTTGATCCTCGCCAATCCGCCCTTTGCCGGGTCGCTCGACTATGATGCGACAGCAAAGGATTTGCAGAAGGTTGTGAAGAGCAAGAAGACGGAACTGCTGTTCCTGGCTCTCTTTCTACGCCTCATGCGCACTGGCGGGCGCGCGGCGGTGGTTGTGCCGGATGGGGTGCTGTTCGGTTCATCCAAGGCGCACAAGGACATCCGCAAGATCATCGTCGAGGATCAGAAACTCGACGCGATTATCAAGCTGCCTTCGGGCGTGTTCCGCCCCTATGCCGGGGTGTCCACCGCCATCATGATCTTCACAAAGACCGAAAGCGGCGGCACGGATAACGTCTGGTTCTATGACATGACCGCTGATGGGCTGAGCCTGGATGACAAGCGCACCGAGTTGTTGCCGTCTGAAAAGCTGGGACCAGTACCCGCCGAGGCGCTGACCGAGGAAGAGCACGCCAAGAACAACCTGCCGGACATTCTGGCCCGCTGGGGCGCGTTGGATGAAGAGGCCGAGCGCCCCCGCACCGCGCAAAGCTTCATGGTACCGCTGGCAGATATTCATGCCACTGGGACATGGGACCTGTCACTCAACCGCTACAAAGAAGTGGCGCATGAGGAGGTCAACCACCAGCCCCCGAAAGAGATCATCGCCGAGCTGCGCGCGATTGAGGCCGAAATTGCCGAAGGGCTGGATCGGTTGGAGGGGATGCTGGGATGAAGCATGCCAGCGTTTCTGAATTTGTAGACAAGGTGCAAACCTGGGACCCGCGCAAACAGGGTGCTGGCACCACCCTTCGCTACATTGACATCGGCTCAGTATCCCAGATCGAAAAGGTCATCGAGAACCCGCCCACTATCCAAGCCGAAGAAGCGCCTTCCCGTGCAAGGCAGATCGTCAAAGCTGGAGACATTTTGATTTCGACCGTCCGCCCAAACTTGAACGCAGTGGCTTTGGTTCCAGACGAATTGGATGGCGCTACAGCTTCCACAGGTTTTTCAATTCTGCGTCCCGACAATGCGCATCTGACTCGGAACTACCTGTTTCACTGGGTTAGGACGCAAGCATTCATCTCCGAAATGATGCGGCAAGCAACTGGGCAGAGTTACCCAGCGGTGAGCGATAAGATCGTCAAAGCGTCCAAAATCCCCCTCCCGCCCTTGGAGGAGCAGAGGCGGATTGCGGGGATACTGGATCAGGCGGACGCGCTCCGCCGCCTCCGCAACCGCGCCCTCGACAAACTCAACACCCTCGGCCAGGCGATCTTTCATGAGATGTTTGGTGACATATCACGAAACTGTAAGAACCTTCCGCAGTTATCTTTGACTGATGCGTTGACATTCAAGACGGGAAAACTTGACTCAAATGCCGCCGTCGAAGGAGGGCGGTACCCCTTTTTTACTTGTGCAAAAGAGGCGTCTACGATTGATAAATTCGCGTTTGATGGAGAAGCTCTGCTTCTTGCAGGCAACAATGCGAACGCGGACTACGATGTCAAATACTACAAGGGTAAGTTTAATGCGTACCAGCGAACCTATGTGCTGACATTGAAATCGGAAAACTTGACCTATCAATACGTTCAAAGAGCGCTGGAAACGATGCTTGGCGAGATGAAGCGTTTTTCAAAGGGTTCCAATACGAAGTATCTCACGATGGAAATTTTTAGAAGGATGCAGTTATGTATACCTGATTTGCAGTTGCAGTTGCTTTATGCAGAACGGGCTAAAGCTCTAGCTAGAGAAAAGCTTGTGGCTGATGCTGCATCTTCAGAGGCACAAACCTTATTTTGCTCGCTTCAACATAGCGCCTTCCGAGGGCAACTCTAAGATGCGGGGCGAGATCATCGGTGTCTGGTCCGAGATGTGGCGGCAGGTCTGGCGCATCTCCTTGTGTTGTGCAAAGTCGGAAATCTGTCACACAACCAGTTTTGTGGTGGTTTGAGACTCCACAAACTTGGTTGTGTAAGAAATCCCGTGAAAACTGTCACACAACGGCGTTTATGTTGGAAAGAACTTCCACAACCTATTTTGTGTTGCAAATACGATAATATTTGTTGCACAAGAGGCGTTATGGAGATGATATTGCCAGATGCCGTTGCACATAGATGACTATGACCACAGCAATGTGGTCGACTACCACTATGGTCAATTCCCACCAAACGCTCTCGATCTGACCAAATTGATCGAGCCGCTTGCGCGCGCGCAGGACTCTGTGTCTCGCTACGACCAGATGTTGCTATCGCTGCCAAACAGCGAGTTGCTACTTGCACCCATGCGGCACAACGAGGCGGTCATTTCCTCTCGGATGGAAGGCACGATCTCGACTGTAGACGAGGTGATGATCTACGAGGCAGATGCCGAGGACGACGGCAAAACGGACGCCCGAAGCGACGCAATCGAGGTGTTTCTTTACAAGGAAGTCCTTCGTCGAGCACAAGCTGCGGTTTCAGACGGCACACCGATCAACGAAGGCCTGATCAAGAACGCACATCGCGTTCTGTTGAGTTTCGGGCGCGGTGCTAGAAAAGACCCTGGCGAGTACAAAAAAGAGCAGAACTACATTGGCGATGACCGCCGAAAGATACTCTACTTCAAACCCATAAGTCCGTTGCAGCTTCAACCGGCAATGTCTGCGCTGTTGGAATTTGTAGAAGACAGTGAAATGCTGCACTTCTTCAAAGTTGCCGTTGCGCATGTAGAATTTGAAGCACTGCATCCGTTCAATGACGGAAACGGCCGGATCGGGCGATTGCTGATCACGCTGCTGATGTGGAAGTTCGGGTTGATCCACAAACCACATTTCTACGTCAGCGCCTACTTTGAGACAAACAAAGATCAATACATCGAGCTGATGCGCAACGTCTCAAAGGATAACGATTGGACTGCGTGGGTTGCCTTCTTTCTGGATGCCATCGCCTCACAGGCCGAGACCAACCTCAAGACCGCGCAAAACATCACAGAGCTCTATGAAGAGATGAAAGCGCCATTTCGCGAGATGTCGGGCTCAAAGTGGCATATTGCGGCTCAGGATTCGATCTTTGAAAATCCTGTCTTCAAGAACAGCCAGTTGATCAAACGGTCGGGCATGCCAAAGCACGTAGCGGTGCGGATTACGCGTTTGCTACACGAAGGTGGGCTTCTACGAGAGGTCAGGCCAGCCAGTGGGCGGCGGGGAGCGATGTATATGTTCGAACCCTTGATGGACATTGTTCGTGCATGACCCAGTTTGCTTTTCTGACCTCCGACTTTCCAGACCTGCTGGCCCATGCAAAAAAAGCAGAAAGCTCGGCATTGTCAGACCCACGCGGGGCATGCTTTTGGGCGCGGCTCACATTGGAAACAGCTGTCAAATGGGTCTATCGAAACGACCCTTCGATGCGCTCGCCATATCAGGATACTTTGGCCGCATTGATTGCGGAGCCCTCACTGGCGCAACTCACTGGCCCAGCCATTGTGACCAAGGCACGCTTCATCAAAGATCAAGGCAATCGCGCTGCTCATGACAGCGGCAAGCCGATCAAGCCTCAGGATGCCGCCGCAGTTGTGCGCGAGCTCTTCCATGTTTGCTATTGGATCGCCCGGACCTATGCCAAGGGAACGAAGCCGGACGCGGCGCTGCAGTTCGATGCATCGAAGCTTGAAAAGACCCTTACGATCAGCGCCAGTACCGTCGCTCAAATCCAGGCGTTGAAAGAAAAGCACGATGCTGATGCCAAGGCGCTGAGGTACGCTGAAGCCGCTGCGCTAGCGTCTGAGGAAGGGCGAAAGGCACTTGAAGCGGAGCTTGCGCAAGTGCGCGCAGAGATCAAAGAGATCCGCCAAGCCAACACGGCGGTTCAGGATGATCATGACTACAATGAAGCCGCAACACGCGATGCGTTCATCGACCTGCTTCTCAATGAAGCCGGTTGGCCGCTTGACCAAGAGCGCGATCGCGAGTTTCCGGTTGCAGGGATGCCCAATGACAAGGGCGAGGGCTTTGTTGACTACGTTCTTTGGGGAGATGACGCTAAGCCGCTCGCCTTGGTCGAAGCGAAACGGACCAAGAAAGACAGCCGAACCGGCCAGCAGCAAGCAAAGCTCTATGCTGATTGCCTAGAGGCAATGTACGGCCGTCGTCCTGTTATCTTCACTACGAACGGCTACGAGCACTGGATTTGGGACGACCAGATGTATCCGCCGCGCCGAGTTTCTGGCTTTCTGAAGAAGGACGAGCTTGTCCTCCTGCATCAACGTCGCGGCACACGGAAAGCGCTTGATGGAATCTCGGTTGATGAGGATATCGCCGGGCGGTTCTACCAGCAGCGTGCAATTCGCCGAGTGGGTGAGGCTTTCGAACGTGACAAACAGCGACATGCGTTGCTGGTCATGGCAAGAGGTAGCGGAAAAACGCGAACAGTCATTGCGCTTATCGACCAGCTTATGAGGGCCAATTGGGTTCGCCGCGTACTATTTTTGGCCGACCGCGTTGCCCTGGTTAAACAGGCTCACAACGCCTTCAAGACCTATTTGCCAACGGCGGCGAGCGCCAACCTTCTCAAGAAGCACGACCCAGCGAAGAACGATCACAGTGGCGCACGCATCTTTCTTTCAACGTATCCTACCATGATGGGGCTGATTGACGAGGTCAAAGGGGGCGAAAAGCAGTTTGGGCCGGGGCACTTTGACCTGATCGTCATCGATGAAGCGCACCGCTCCGTGTATCGGAAGTACCGCGCCATTTTCGACTATTTCGATGGGCTTTTGGTTGGCCTTACAGCGACGCCGCGCGAAGAGATTGACCGCGATACATATTCCCTCTTCGAGCTGGAGCGCGGAATACCCACCGACAGCTATGATTTGGAAGACGCGGTGAAGGACGAGTACCTTGTCCCGCCGAAATCTATCTCGGTTCCCCTGAAGTTTCAGCGTGATGGCATCGACTACGACAGCCTTTCAGATGAGGAGAAGGCTGAATGGGACGCCATTGAGTGGGACGATGAAGGTACCATTCCTGATCGGGTTGAGTCGGCTGATTTGAACCGATGGCTGTTCAATATAGATACTGTGGATAAGGCGCTGCAGCACCTGATGACCCACGGGATCAAGGTCGCAGGCGGCGACCGGCTCGGAAAAACAATCATCTTCGCGAAGAACAGTGACCATGCAAAGTTCATCGTTGAGCGCTTCGACGCCAACTACCCTCACTACAAAGGGCAATTTGCGCGACTTACCGATTACCGCGTCACCTATGCTCAGTCCCTGATCGATGATTTTTCCGAGGCAGAGAAGGAACCGCACATCGCAGTGTCCGTCGACATGTTGGACACAGGGATTGATGTGCCTGAAGTCGTCAATCTGGTCTTCTTCAAGATTGTCCGCTCGCGAACAAAGTTCTGGCAAATGGTTGGTCGCGGTACCCGTACCTGTGAAGATCTCTTTGGCCCGGATCAGGACAAAGAAGAGTTCATAATCTTTGATTTCTGTCAGAACTTGGAGTTCTTCAACGAGAACCCACAGATCACCGATGGCCCGGCTGCGCGACCGATTGGCGAACGGTTGTTTGTATCACGTGTCGATTTGATCAACGCCTTGGAAGAAGCTGGGAACCAAAGCTCCGTGGCTACCGAGATCAAGGACCGACTGCATCAAGAAGTTCTAGGCATAAACTTGGAGAACTTCATCGTTCGTCAAGCGCGCCGACCGGTCGAGCGGTTTCAAAGCGCAGAAGCGTGGGACACTTTGGACCTTGATGCACGTTTGGCGTTGGTTGAAGAAGTTGCGGGCCTTCCTTCCGCTTTTGAAGACGGCGGTCTTGCCGCAAAGCAGTTCGATTTGCTTGTGTTGAATGCCCAACTGCTTCTTCTTCGAGGTGATGCCGCGTTTGCCAATCGTCAAAACCGGATCGTATCCTTTGCTTTCGCGTTGGAAAGCCTTTCAAATGTTCCGGCGGTCGCCCAGGAGCTTGAGCTCCTATTGGCGATCCAAAACGATGAGTTTTGGCAGGATATCACGGTTGAAATCCTAGAAGACGTCCGCCGACGCCTCCGCAACTTGGCTGAGCTAATTCAGCCCAAAGAACGAAAGAACGTTATCACGGATTTTGAAGATAGCATCGGCATCTCAACCACTATCGACCTGCCCGAAGTGGGAAGCGGCGTGGATAAGGTGCGTTTCAAAACTAAGACACGGAAATTCATCGAAGCCCATTCTGACCACATCGCTCTCCAAAAAATTCGGCGCGGGGAACAACTTACGGCTGCCGATCTTCAGGAGCTTGAACGTATGCTGATTGATGAGGGGGTCGCCGACCACGAAGCCCTTGAAGGACTTCAAGACGAAGGTGGCCTCGGGGTGTTTCTGCGTTCGCTGACCGGACTTGACCGAGCGGCGGCGAAAGCTGTGTTCAGCGGTTTCGCGGCAGCCAACCAGCTCTCAGCTAACCAAACGGAATTCATTGATTTGATCATCAACAGCCTTTGCGAAAACGGTGTGGTGGACCCCAAGTCGTTCTACGAGAGCCCTTTTACTGATTTCGACGATCTGGGGATCAATGGGGTCTTTGACTCAGCTCAGACCGCTGAAATCGTCTCGTTGGTTCGCGGTGTTAACGAAACTGCGGCGGCTTGACCGATCTCTAACAAGCCATTGACAATAGATATTATTTTGGAGTTGAGGTAGTGACAAAAATCGTTGTGCGCGCCCAAAGAAGCGGAATCATCCCAACATCGACGAAACGGCCATCTAAGGGCCAACGTGAGACGCTTGAGGCCATTCTAGTCAACTTGGGCATTGTATTGGAAATTCCGGAAATCGAAAAAGCACTCAGTGCCCGGGGTGCAGCATTCTATCGGCCTTCCGGAACGTCAACTTTCCAAAGCGCGACAAACACCATTCTTGAGATGTCAGAAAATCTAGTTGAAAGCTCGAAGTAGGCTACCAATCAAACCGCTCTACATCGTCCCAATGTTTGTTGCCGGGTAACGTTTTAGCCCGCTGCTGAATGTCCCGTATCGTGACAGGCACATAGCCCCAGACATCCCCCCCAACATTCACCGCATTTCGGCTGCCCATCCATTGGTCATGAACGTGGCCGAAAAGGTGTAGTGCGGCTTTGCGGGCCTTGTGCCAGGTGATCATTGGATAGTGACAGAGGACTGAAGGCGCGCCAGTTCCATCTGACACCTCAGTCAGATGGGTGACCGAAGACCAAGGCAAAGCTTGGATGGCCTCAGCGTCATGGTTGCCAACTACAAGGTGCTTCTCCGCACCTGGAAGGCGAAAGAACAGGTTAGACAACCACTTGCGGTCCTTAGCCTTCGGCCCAAAGGCAAAATCTCCAACAATCCAAAGCGCATCTTGCGGGCCAACTTTCGAGGCCAGGTTTTCGAGCAGAACTGCATCCATGTGGCTCGCGGACTCAAATGGGCGAGCACAATGCTTGATGATGTTGTCATGGCCTAAATGCGTGTCGGCTGTGTACCAATACTTCATGGCTAATCTCAAAATCTGCAACGCACTAAACGGCGGGACCGCCGTCTAGCACCCAGTGCCTATTCTGGCTAGGCCAGCGCCACCTGTCTGACACCATGGATGTCACGAACCTTGGTGTCCGATGTAATTCCAGCGGCCACTAACGCCTGTTCAACCTCCCTTGAGACACGCTCTGCACGCTCTTGTGCCCAAGCGGTCAACCTTGTGGAAATCCACCATGCAGCAGGCAATAAGACGAAAGGATAGAACTTTAACGCCGTCGCCGACATGCTGTCGCTCATACTCGGAAAAAACACGGCCAGGATCGCATAGTAGACCAGAAGCCCCGGTAAAGCCCCAACGACCGCGACCAAGAAAGCGGTAGACAGTTTGCCTTCCGGCGTGTCCGGATCGGCAGACCCATGCAATTGAAGGCACTGATCCGTCAGGTTCGCCAGCGCGACTGGTTCCCGCCCAATTGGTGCCCAGACAACAGCGACATCATCACCATGGCGGGCGCGGTCCAGCACTTCACCGACGAACGTGTGCTCCTGCCCACCTGTTTCCCGAAGCGTCATTTCCCGCCATTGGCGTGAGCGCTCAACACGCCAGGTGCGGCGGTTCACCTCCCGCTCAACGCGATCAATGATGTCCACGACATTGCCACGGATGACTTTGTATCCGGGCGGCATCTTCGGCTTGCTCTTTGGGGAACCACGCATGGCCTCCTCCAAATTATCCGGAAATGGGATAATACCAGAACAGGATTACGCGGCAAGGGCTTAGCCCGAATGGAGATGCCGCATGACCAGAAGTCTGCGAACGCCAGGGCACCAGGCGTTGATGCAGGTGCTAGTTGAGACGAGAAAGTCGAAAAGGATCACGCAACAGGAGCTTGCCGACCGCCTGGATCGACCGCAGTCCTACGTAGCGAAGGTCGAAACAGGCGAACGTAGGTTGGATGTGATCGAGTTCATGGAATGGACAGAGGCGGCTGGCGTGGACCCGAATGAGTCTTTTCGAGAGTTCCTCGGCAAAGTCGTGGCCTTGCGAGCCAAACCGCGAGGCTCTTAAAGCTAGACCAATATCTGGTTAGTCGACTACTGTGCCGACATCCGGAGTTTCTGCCAAAAAGGTATTTCCATGGACCCAATTGATATTGCTATATATTTTCGTATCGTCGAACGCTCTTTGTTGATCGCGGCAGTAGTAGTTGCTTGCATATCCATTATGATTGCAATGCGGAAGCAGTCTCAAAAGCTTGACGTTCACTTCGAAACGGGTGGTGGCAGCGCAAAGTTCATAGCAACGCTCTACATGCCGGTATTCGCCACGTTGATACTTGTATTGATTTTGTTTGTTGCTGTTTCCAATCCTTTCACAATTGAAAGAGGAGTGACGAACAGCGCGATCCACCAAGAAACGCAACCCTCTGTTGCGGCACAAACTACTGAAAGCGCTCCTATCAGGCTCGTTGGTTTTGGCGCGTCTGAAGCTGAAAATATCCGGTTTATCCAGGCAATAAACAATATTGAGTGCCTGACTATAGTTGATGTCAATGCGATACCGCCTTGGTGTAATCTAGCGGGAAATGAATACCTCCAAAATAGCCAGCCTGTTCTAAGTCAAATCAAGCGAGCCCTTATTGGAGCAACGTTCGAGCCAAGGTTGGTAGGAAGGTGTGCGCCATATCGAATGCTGCAGCTCACCCAAGAAGTCCCTAGCGAATGCGAAACATATCTTGAAGCAGAAACAGGTGTGCTCAGATGAGAATTCTGTTTTTTCTTTTGGCGCTCTACCCAATATGCCTGCCTGCTGCGTCCCAGACCCTGGTACCAGGCCGGGACGAGCACATGAGTGAATTGGTGGCGGAAGTAATTCAGAAAGTTGTTGAGCCAACGGTTAGCTTTCTACCAATGGATCAGAGAAGTATCATTGAGAATGTCGAGATTCAGATAGTCGAAGGCTTCAACGTCTTCGGACCACAAGCTGGCTACAATTCGGATGGTAGAAGAGTGGTCTATATTCCCAGCGTCGACCTCGCGTTGCAACGGGACTACATTTGGACCGTGGTCATTGGCCGGGCCTACAACACCCCATATTTTCCTGAATTCTGGATGTCTCATGCTCTGGCCAGATTATCAGGTGACTTTGATATGACGCGTGGTGGGACTCCGCTTTCACCAACTGATTTTTTTGGTCTGGACGAGGCTGACTCAATCGATCTATTTTCGTATTACAATGAGAGTGTTAACGGTTTCTTTGCAGCATCAATAGCTGACATATTATTTCATGAGCTTTCGCATTTTCTTGTTGAGGATGGGATTTTCGACTGGACGACTACTGATCCAGCTACGGCGATCAAGATCGAGCTTTCTGCTGATGAATTTGCTGCCTATCTTCACAGTATCTATGTCCAACAAGTACTACAGGACTACCAGCACAGAGACACGTTTAACTTACAAGGCAGGGTGTTTTCGGTCGGTTTGGTAGATGAAATCCAGAGTTGGTTACGCACCTCCGGTGTCACACCTACCAGGCGATACCCAACACTTGCCGAGCGCCTCGACGGCCCGACCCGTGCTGCAAGATGCCTTGATGAAGCGTTGAAGCCGCTTTGCTCAATCGTTCAGGAACGAATAACTGTTTCTCAGGACAGGTCCGACATCGTTGCTCACTACGAGGAAAGGATAGATCGCGGGGAGGTGTTTGCCGTCTATCGCTTAGCAAGGTACTACCTGTTGGGAGGGCAACAAGAGACTGGCTGCCAGTACCTTGACAGGGATACTTCGGATCATGGTCGGTCTTCCGGAGTGAACCAAGTGCTTTGGGCGGTCTGCTTAGATGCGAGTCTCGTTTGGCAAGAAAAAAGTCGTGGGGACAGGCTGAGCGAGGCATCAAGATACTACTGTGACGCTTGGAAAAATGGTTTCAACACGTATCAACGATACCGCGACATTATCGATTATCTGGGCTGGCCAGATCACTGTTCTAGCGGCTAAGAAACACGTCAATGGCCGCAAATGGTACAGTTACCGCCTTTCGCGCAAACGATACATACGCCCATTGTAGCTTGCAATCTCCGATAGGCCCGGCGCGCGCCAGGCCAATATCTCGGTACCGTCTGGAACCACAAAGATCACGCGGCCACGGTATTCGATCAGCTCCAAGCCAATCCGGTTGCGGAAGTCCACCAAGTCTTCAAGTGCCACACGAGTCGCATCGCGTTCATCCGTAATTTCAGAGAGTCAGCTACTACTTTGATAATCTGGTGCTCGATATCGGAGCGTTGGGTCAATATCTCAGATTGTAGTGCAGCCAACTCCGCATCGCCTTCCAGCCGCGCAGCCTCGATCTGGTCAGCGTAGAGGATGCGAAGGGCGTCGGCTTCGGTTCGTGCGGCGGACTTCAGGTTACTGCTTGACCATAGCGCCGCCAGCAAGATCAATGCACCGAGCAAACCGGCGGCAGCAATGCCACCGATCAGAAAACTATGGGTACGTTTTACCCGGCTTTCAAGCGCGCCCATTTCCCCTTCAAGAACTTGCATATGACCCTGCACAGTTGTCGCTTTGAATGATGTGGTCCGCACGAGTTCCTGCAGTTCATCAATCGCGTGGATCAAATCAGCTGCCTTCTGAGTCTGTGCCGCACCTTCAAGTTGCCTTTGCTGTCGCAGGTAAGCGATCCGGTCATCTAAATCGTCGCTCATGGTTCAGCCCCCTGGTCCGGAGATGGTGATACTGGGCCAATTTCTTCGCTCAAGTCATGCTCCAAGCTCGCGACCTGATCCAGTGGTACAAACGACGAAATCTTCTGCCAGAAGGAAAGGACGGCGGTGACTGGCTTTTCCAAATACGACCGGATGCCATAGTCTTCCACGCTTCTGGCCAACGACTTATCTGCGATCACAAATGAGGATTTCTTGGGATCAAGCTGAACGGTTCCATTGAATACTCCCGTCAGGACCCGAACGGTGGCTTTGGCGACATCGACAACCACCCGTTTGACGACCCGCCGCTTCTCCAACTCGAAAGCGCGCCCAGCTTGCTCCAGCTCGGCCCTATGAGCTTCCGCCTTGGCAACTTTGACAGCCAATTCCTCTCGGACCTTCTGGCGCAATAGATTGGCCTCTTGTTTCGCTGTATCGACCTCCGCCCGAGACTGACGTATGATCCTTTTCTTTGCTTCTTCAGCCTCTTGGTGAGCCTGATCCACCAAAGCCATTTTTTCTGCCAATTCTATGGCTTTCCGTTCGGTCGCGTTCTCGAGTGCTTCTTGAAGCTCTGATAGCTCCTCAACCCGGTTTTCCATTTCTCGGTGGAGCCTTGCATCCCGGCGCGCTTGCTCTTTGCGTTGCCGCCATTGCTCTCGCGAAAGTCGTTCCCGTTTGGGCCCTGCACGTGTGAGGCCGGAGGGCAGCCCCACTTCTTGAAAGTAGTGGTCCTGAATCTCACGTCCCTTCGCACGATAAGCTCGGTTCCCGAACTTGACAGCTTCTTGCGCGGGCTTACCGCTGTCCTTGGCTAGTGCTTCCGCTTCCTCTTTGACCAGCCACGCAGGATTCAATCGACGCGCGTTGCAACCGGTGTCGTCCAGCGGCAACACGAAGGCATGCAAATGCGGATGTTGTTCATCGACATGTTCGATGATGGAGACCAGCTTGTCACCAAACTGGCCTTTCAACCACCGAACATTGAATTCCACCCAACGCTTGTAAGCGTCACTCGCGGCTTGATCCTCTCCAACGAGGTGGCGCGGCACAGGGTAACAAGCGACCGCTGTAAGCAAGGTATGACGGTCTCTTCGAATCCCACGCCGGGCGGTCGATCCATCTTTCATTGCGACCTCGACAAAACCAGCGCCGACAATTTCATTGTGCATCTCAAGCACCTGAGTTGGGGCGAGGCCTTCGATGATATTTGGCGCTTGGGGTTCGTCGACATGTTGAGAAAACTCGGGGCGGCGAGCGGCCTCATCAAGGACCTGCTGCACACTTTGCCCCGCCTTGTTGGCTTTGAGTGAGAAGGTTTGAAGGTGTACGAATTGGGGACCTGCCATCTCTACACCCCCAGCGGTGGCGCAACACAATACCGACCGACCGACTATTGTGTTGGCGAGCAACACATCGGACAAGACGCTGCGCCCCTGTACCCAGCTTGCGGCTGCGCCGCTGGTCCCAAGGGGACCGAAGCCGCCTTCGGCGGCTGCAACACCAGCCCGCGCCAGCCTTGTGGTGGGCGCGCGGTCTGATGTTGCGACGAGGTTTCGATGGCAAATGAAGACCTGTGGACGCGCTAGCTCAAAGGCCATTTCTCTGACCTCCTTGGTTGCAGATCAGTTCCCCGAGCAGACTGTTGACGACCATCCCCTGGCGCGCTTCTGAACATGGCATGCCGACGAACGCGGCGGCGGCATCCCTGACCCGATAAGCGTCAGATCGGTCTGCTTTGCGATCAGCGCTCATGAGGCACAGCGCGGTCCTTTCCTCGCCCAACATCCCGCATTGTCGCTGCCAGATACCGCCGCTTATCCCAAGCTGATCGGCCCGCTCTTTCGCAGCCAATTGGACCGATTGCCAACTCAGGCGGCCTCGGTTGTCGAACGCGTTCCAGTAGAGCTCGATGATCTCCCGCAGTGGCTCGCTCGCCAGCAGCGCCACCTGCGCAGGTGATGTCTGGATCGGCTGAGCATCATCCCGTTTCTTGGCCCTACAGGTTTTGTTAATATTTTCCTTACTTGTATTGAGTGCGGGTGAAATGTCGCACTGGTGGGACTCTTCACCCCTACCAACTTGAGTGGAAAAGTCGTCCCAGACCGCTTCCAGCGCTTCAGCAATCTGCCGCAATCGTTCAAAGCTCTGAATGGTAGACGGACGACGATTGGGCAGGACCTCCTCAGCGGCCTCCGTTGCACCACCGGAACAAAGCCTGCGGATGTCACCGAACAGCTTTTTGATCCGGCGGCGAAGCCGTTCGGCCTCTTCCTCTTCAAAGGCAGCCTTTTGAGCCGCAGCTTGAATCTCGACTGTCCGCGCAATCAGGGGTGCGAGGTTGATCCCGAATTCATCACCGATTTTCCCACCTCTGCGGGAGCCAGCACGGCGACTGTGGTCTGAAGCCGGTTTCGCCAGCAGCCCACGCTGGACCAGATCACTTTCGATGCGCGCGATCTGCCGCCTATCCAGTCCTGCCTGAGCCGCGATTTTGGTGACCGATGTCCAGAAGCTGCAAATCCGGCCAGTGACGAAATCTTTGTCCATGGTGTTGGAGATTGCCACCTTCCGGTAGGCGATTGCGCCCTTGCTCAAGCCCAGCTGACGACGACCGCGCTCGATCAATCCAAAGAACTGCCAACGCGTCAATCCATCCGGCAAACCGCCATGTGTGAGGTGCTGCGTCATGCCCGCACCTCCCATCCCGCGCTTGCGAGATTCAGCGGATTCTGGTATTCATTCAGGGCAATGAACTTTTGCTTGTCGTCGGACAGGGCTGCAACCCTTCCGGCGACTTTCTTTTTGGGGGTCGGCCACTCCAAAAAGTTGGAACCTCGCCTTGTAAGCCCTTGATTTCCTATAACGGCGGAAGTTGGAACTTTTCCTGCTAAAGCGTTGATACTTCGAAATTGGCCCCGTTCTGCCGGGGTCGCCATCTCGCGGTGTGGTGGGGATTTGCGGTAAGTCAAAAAAGTCAGAGCTCGTTGAGGCGCCGGTTTGTTGATTGGCTTTGGGCGTGCCTTTGTGGTGGCTAAGGCCCTTTTTACGAGAATACATTCAGCCAAGGGGTAAAGTTGGTGGCCATCTTGTGTGGAAGAGTGGCTTGGAGCTTTGTGTGCTCGCCACATAGCGGGGATGGTAGTTTGGGCAATAGGACTGCTGGGATATTGGAATCAAGCGTGGATCTGGTTGGTAATGGGTGGTGTAAGGCGGCTTTGGTTGGGGATGTCCTTTTCTGAAACGCGGGGTGGTCTTTCGGGCAAAGGACATGGGCGGAGTTTGGGTTCCTTGTCTCTGCGGAGATGAGCGTTTTGGAGCTCAGCGCGGGCGGTTGCATCGGGTCGGGCCTCTGGCCGCTGACATGTTGGTTCCGTTTGGTTGGGGCGTGTTGATGTTTGCCAGCGGTGTACACGCGGGCGTGAGAGTTGCTCGGTGTTTGCGGTCCGCTGGTTGGTAGGCGGGCGGGGTAGGCTTTGAGGCTATTTGTTGACGGGAGCAGGCGCGTAGGGCGGCTTAGAGTGGTTCGCTTTTGGCGCGTGCCTCGCGTCGGATAGAAGTTTTAAAGCAATGGGTTAGGCCTGGATTCGTGTGATTCGAATGCCGGGCCGAAGGTTGAGTTTTGCTCGCCGAGGTTGGATGGGAGGCGAATCGCTCTTGGCTTCGCTGGGGCTTGGAAAATCTCTCGAAAATTCAAATATTTGTGATGGTTGAGGGGCTCAAGTGCGGGCTCTTGCTCTGCGTAGGACGTCGATACGGAAGGGGTGGGGTGGCCAGGCGAAGGGGTCTTTTGGGAGCACGTTTGGTCCGCGCCAGGTCTGCCTTTGTCTTGGTTGGAGATGCCCAAAGAGGATAATATCTTGGCGAATAGAGCGGAAACTTTGGCCTAATCAAACGTTTCGCGCCGTTGAGTGGGACAGGAGGCGGACGCGCGGCGCTGTTGGTCCGAAGCAGAATGCGCGCGGGGGTTAAGAAAGTCTTTACGCAGCAGATTGCCTTGCGCTATCTTTGCCCCATAGACGAGAGGCCTTTTTAAAATGGAATTTCAGATTTCTGCCTATGCCGTCACGGACGGCGCATATAGCTCCTCAGTAAGCTTAGGGTCGTTTGGCGTAAACTTGGCGATTGGAAGCCCAATCGCAGTTGTCATAACCTCTGACGCCAACGCTCTAGATCACACCGATCCGACGCAGGCATCGATCCGCGTCGGGGACGATGATCTGGGCCCCGTTCAGACCGTTGAGTTCCGGGAGTTTTCCCGCGAGGTGGATGGCGAAACGGTCACATATTCTCTCGTGCGGATGGCGGTGGAATCGTCTGCGGATGTGTACCTGCTGGCCATTGACCCCGCCACCGGGCGGATCCTGTCGGAGGCCCTGCCTGAGGCGGATGATTACCGCGCAGGCACGCTGTTTGATGCGATTATTGTGGCGCCCTTGGTCAATACGGCACCTGTGGCTGGGCCAGATCAGGTCACGCTCAACGAGGACGGGTCAATCTCCATCGACGTGTTGGCGAACGACACAGACGCTGACGGCGACACGCTGGTTATCGAGAGCGTCGGCGACGCCGGGTTTGGCGAAACCGAGGTGATCGCGGGCATGATCCTTTATACGCCCAACGCGAATGCCAACGGGTCGGACTCCTTCACCTACGTGCTCAGTGACGGGACCACGACCGTTACCGGGACCGTCAGTGCGAGCGTAACAGCTGTCAATGACGCGCCGGGTGCGGTGAATGATGTCGCGGGCATGGACGAGGATACGTTCATCTTTATCGACGTCCTGGGCAACGACGTGGACGTGGATGGTGATGCGCTCACAATCACGCGGGTGGGGGATGTCAGCCTTGGGTCGCTTTCGATCGAAGGGGGACAAATCCGATTTGCGCCGGACGAAGACGCGTTTGGTGAGTTCACGTTTAGCTACGATGTGAGCGATGGCACGGACACGGAAACCGCGACAGTAACAGTGACGGTCGCGGATGTTGCGGACACGTTCACAGGCACCGACGGCAGCGATCAGTTCACGGCGACAGCGGGTGTTGAGACCTTTGTCCTGGACGGTGGCGCCGACCAAGTCACGGGCGATGTTGAGAATTTCTTTGGCGACACGATCACCGGCTTTGACGATGACGATGTGGTTGTGTTTCTCGACGAGGTTGATCGCGACCAACTGGTTGTCACGGATGGCTCGGCCATTGTGGCCGTCGATTCCGATGGCGATGGTGGGGCTGAGGGGTCCTTTACGCTGACGGGCAACTTTAGCAGCGGTGATTTTATGGCCGTGGTGGGCGAGTCGCAGACGCGGTTCACCTTTGCGGACTTCCTGCCGTCCTTGGCGGATAGGCAGGCGGTCGACGCTGAGTTGGTTAACGGCATCGTCAACGAGGCGTTTTTGACCGGGACGGGCACGCAGGATCTTCGCGTGACGCTCAAGGATCTTGGGTTTGCGGCGAATGACAACGTGCTGGGCGCGTATGAAATTACTGAGACGGGCGAGATCGTTGACACGGTCATCCTGTTCGAAAACGCCAACGCGGATAAGACCGCAAGCACGGTTCTGTCGGGCGTAGAGGCTGGTCACAAGATCGGGTTCTTCCTCGTGCAGGACGCGGCGGAGTGGCTCCAAGAGCAGGACGATGCGGATGTGTTCAGCTTCGTCAACGACTCCGGTGCTGCGGCGACTGTCAGCGACAGCGCGATATTGCTCGCTGTGAATGGCGTCGCTGCAGAGCAAGTTACGTTCCACAGTTTCGACGCGGCCTTGAACCCAGACGGGATCGAGCACGCGCTATCCGGCGTCGATGTCGGCGGTGAAAGCATCACCGTGGGCTTTGAAGACAAGCTGGGTGGAGGCGACAGAGATTATGAAGATGTCGCCTTCTCGGTCGAATTTATCGACCTTGCGATAGTCTAATTGTTGCGCGCCCGGACCGAAAGGTTCGGGTGTTTTTACATATGGCGGCGAGTTGTTTGCGCCCGGTTTACACAAAAGCTCGAGGGTTATTATGTCCGACAGTCAAGCATCGATCGTTGCCCAGTGGAACGAGGTTGCGCTCGCCGCAATCCGTGAAGAGAAACCCTTCCCAACTGTGATAACGCGTGCGCTGCACATCGCGCATTCCGCCATGTACGACGCTTGGGCCGCCTATGACGCGGATGCGGTTGGCGCGTATTCGAGCTTGGAGGCTGAGGGCAGCGCGAGCGACATTGAAACGGCTGTGAGCCTTGCGGCGTTCACCGCGCTGATGGAGGTCCTGCCGGACCGCCAGTACATGTTCCGAGAGTTTTTGGACGAGCTCGGCCTAACAGACGCCACAAGCGAGGCCGCGCAGGTCGGTGTGGCGGCGGCTGAGGCTGTGATTTCGGCGCGCGCATTTGACGGATCGAACTGGGCCGACGACTACGAGGACACGTCGGGCTACGAGGCCTTCAACGACGACGATCCCGAAGCCTTCTTTGACCCTGAGTTCGACGTCAATAAGTGGACGCCGCTGCGTGTGCCGAACGGAACCGTCCGGGACGAAGACGGCATTCCCGTCGCGACCCTAAACCCGGCGACCTACGACGTTCAAAAGCCCATCACCCCCCATTGGACTGGGGTCACGCCGTTCGCCATTGAGGACGTGGAGACCTATCGTCCGGATGCCCCGCCTAAATTGGGCGATTTTTCGACATATATCGACGGCAACGGCAAGGTTACGACCGGCGACGCGGCGTTTCGGGAGCAGTTCGGCAATCTCGTAGATATCAGCGCGAACCTCACGGCAGAGCACAAGGCGATTGCCGAATACTGGGCTGACGGGCCCCAAACCTCCACACCTCCGGGGCACTGGAACGAGATTGCCCATGACCTTTCCGCGCGGGAAGGGTACGGCGTTGAAGACGACGTTAAGATGTTTTTTGCGCTCAATAATGCGCTTTTCGACACGGGCATCGCGATTTGGGATGCGAAATACGCCTATGATTTCGTGCGTCCGCAGACTGCCATCCAGTACCTGTACTACGACGAACAGATTGAAAGCTGGGCGGGGCCGAACAAGGGCACGCAGACGATTTCGGGGTCCTCTTGGCAGCCGTATCAGGACGTCACCTTTGTGACGCCTGCATTCCCGGAATACACCTCCGGGCACTCGGGGTTCTCCTTTGCGGCGGCGACTGTGTTGTCGTCCTACGTGGGCACGGACACCTATTTCGACGGTGAAAGCCGGGGGGCCTATGACCTTGATGGCGACGGTGAGCTCGACCTGATTGGGACTTGGACGACCGATGAGTTGGCGTTCGAAGACTATGATGGCGACCCCATTACGCTAAGCTGGAACACCCTTTGGGACGCGGCGGCCGAGGCTGGGTCCTCGCGGCTTTACGGTGGCATCCACATCCAAGACGGCGACCTGCGCGCACGGGAAGCAGGGGCGGCTGTGGCCGAGGATGTCTGGGCCTATACCTCCGCGCTCTTTGAGCAGGACGCCGACAACCTATTCGATGTCTCAGGTGACACGGAGTTCCTGACGCTAGGCGGTGGGAATGACGAGGTCACGGGCACGACCGAAGAGCTTGATGGGCTGCGCATCGCCGACTTTGAGGCAGGCGACAAAATTCGCATCGAAGGGCTGACGCTGCGACCCGACCAGCTTGGTGTGCGCGAAGGCTCCGCGATCCTGGAGATTGATGAGGACCGCGACGGCGAGATCGACAGTGAAATTGTCCTAGAGGGCGACTTTAAGGACAGCCAGTTCGTGGTGTTGTCCTCCAAAGGATCGGCAGAGGTTGGTCTTGCCGATGACAGCGCGGTGTCGCTCACCGAGGCGGACGAGCGGTTCATTACGTCCGACATACGCGGCAACGCCGTAACCGCCGGGGCGGGCACGGATTTCGTGCTCGCAGGTGCGGGCAATGACGTCATCGACGGTGACGAAGGCGACGATGTGCTCAGTGGCGGCGCAGACGACGACGTTCTGATCGGCGGCGAGGGCACAGATGTCCATATCGGCGGGGCGGGAAGCGATATCTTTGCCATGTCGATTGACGATGTCCCGGACGGCAGCACGGGCCCCGTTGCGGATATCATCCGGGATTTCGCACCCGGCGAAGATGTCATCGAGATTGCGGGCTACGAGATCGGTTTTGATGATCTGAACTTTGCACCTGTGGAGGGCGGCGTGGCCGTTCTTTTGCCCGGCAGCCGGTTCATCGTGCTCGAAGGGCTGACCGACGCCAGCGAACTGTCGGCGTCTGATTTCAGCTTTGTCGCGGACGGCCGCGATGTTGTCATCACCGACCCTGTCCCGCAGCGGCTGACCGATGCCAATGACCGCTACGTCTCCGCAGGGGATTTTGCCGACAATGTCGATGGGTTGGGTGGCAACGACGCCATCGTGACGAGCGGCCTTGCGGATGTGATCGCCGGTGGGCCCGGCGATGATGTCATCAATGCGGGCGCTGGCGACGACGACATCAACTCGGGCGGTGGGCTCGATATCGTCACATCTGGCGCGGGCAACGACACGATCAGGTTCAACTTCGCCGATGACGAAGGGAACGCGACAGCAAACGACGAAATCACGGACTACGTTGCTGGCCAAGACACCTACATCTTTGACGGCTATCCGGGCATCGTTGGCCTGGATTCCGCGACCTTTGTCGCCGTTGAGACCGGGCTTGCCATGATCCTGGGCAACGGTCGGTTTGTCGTGTTCCGTGGGCTCAGCAACCGCGATGAGCTCAACGAAGACGACTTTGAATTCACCGGCGCCGGGGAGGTTGAGTTTGGCGATGCCGCGCTGGCCGACGACACGGGGGCTTCGGACAGCGATGGTCTGACGAATGACCCGACGGTCGCGGGCGACCTGGTGACCGACACCGCAGACCCACAGCTCGAAGTGCAGTTCGCCGAGGGCGGGGAATTCTTTGATGTCACCGACGCGGTAGAGGACGATGGCAGCTTTAGCCTGACGCGCGCGGTGCTTGAGGCCGCCCTGGGCGAGACGCTGGACGATGGGGAATACGCGCTCACGTTGAGGGCGTCGAATGCCGTCGGATCGGAGGCTGAAATCGCGGTGGCCTTTACGCTGGATGCCACAGCGCCCACCCTGGTCCTGGCCCCCGGTGATGACAGCGAGGGTGTGCTCGACACCGGTCCAGACATCCTGGACCTGACATTTGATGAGGCCGTGTCGGACACGGCGCTAGCGGCAGGCAACTTTACCCTCACGCTCGAAGACGGGACCGCGCCTGAGATCACGTCTGTGGACCGCCTGTCGGAGACGTCGATCCGCCTAAACCTTGCCGCGACGTTGACCGATGGGGCCTATACGCTCGATGTGGCCGGGGTGGAGGATGTGGCCGGCAATGAGGTGGCCCAAACCGATGTCGACTTTACCGTCGATGGCCTAACGACGGTTCTGGGATCCTCGCCCAATGATGGCGGCGAGCGGATCAACCTCGACCGGCCTATCGTTATCGAGTTCGACCGCGCGGTCAAAGAGGACTCGATCACCAGCGACAGCATCAAGCTTATGGCCTCGGGGGAGCAGCTCGCAGGGCGGCTCGACCTTAGCTCCAACGGCAAAATCGCGACGTTCTTCCCCGATGAGGTGCTGCCGTCGTCAACGAATGTGCGTCTCCTCGTGGACGGGGACCTCGTCATGGGCGCGGATGGCAAGCAGGTCGACGCCGATGGTGACGGCGAGGCTGGCGGGATGTACCAGGCGGACTTTGCGACAGCGTCGCTCACGCGGGTCGCCAATACGAATATCGAAGGCTTCATCTTTGACGCCAACTACACCGACGACGACGGGCTCGATATCCCGCTGGAAGGGGTGGTGGTCAAAGTCGTCGGGTTGCCGGGGGTCGAGACCGTCACCGATGAAAACGGCCGGTTCTTCCTCGAGGATATGCCGATCCCGCAGGTCTATCTGGACTTTGATGCCTCAAACGTCGTGAACCGCGATGAGTTCGACTACGGCACGATCGTCAAGCCAGTGGACACCGTCGCAGGCCAAACGGTCGGCCTGAGTTCGGGCGAAAAGGCGTTCAACATCTACTTCGCGGCCTTGGCCGAGGGCGACGTTGTCGAACTGGTCGAAGGCGAAGAGACCGAGGTTGGCATTGGCGAAGTGGGCCTGGCCAACCTCGAAGAGGTCTTCCCCAATATCGACACAGACGAGTGGGAAAAGCTTAAGGTCATCGTCCCCGCCGACAGCCTGACGCGCGACGACGGGTCCCTGGTGGAAGAAGTCACCATCATGGCCTTCCCCCCCGAACGCATCCCCGCGCCATTGCCCGAGGGCTTTGACCCGACCTTCGTATTCACGGTGAAGGCCGAAGACGCCACAAACGTCGACGGCAACGCGCAGATTGAGTTGCCCAATGTGGATGGACTGCCACTGGGGGCTAAGCGTCCGATCCTCAGCTTCGATCACGACGCCGGGGAGTGGGTTCAGTCGGGTACCGCGATCGTTGTCGAAGATGGCCAGGGCGGAACGGTGCTCCGCTCTGAGGGTGATTCAGGTGTAAATACGCTTGGGTGGAAAGCTGTTGGGCCGGATCCGACCATCCCCGTGAACGACGACCCGAAGTCCCACGACGACCTTGGTATTGGCAATAAAGGCTTTGAATCTTTCCGTCAGAACGTTTCGGCCCAGCTGTCAGCCGCTTCTCTGGTTGTCGGTTTCATCGACACGGCAGAAAGCGGTGCTGATGTGGTTATCCCGGATGGTCCCCTTCTGACACCTATCGACCTTGGCCTTACACTTATAAGCGGCGGTCTCGGCGCGCTTTCGGATGTTGTCGGGACTGGGGAAGTCGGTGTTGAAACGGTCGCAGGCATTGAACTCTCTCTGTTAGGAGATCTCTCAAACGCTGGGGAGGTGCCATTTGAAGTCGCGGGAACGATCGCGACAGCGAGCTCGAACGCACTTGGTATCAAGGGTCTTATAGACGCAAATAAACGCGCGCTTGATGCGAACAAAAATTTCGGGAATTCGCTCGTTGAGTGGGCGGAAATGTTCGGCAACGACGTGAGTGATTTCCTTTCTGATCGCAAGCGGGACTTTGACAACGCGGTTGATGGCGTTCAGGACTTTATTGGTGACACGTATCAAAAGGCCAGCGACGCCGTTGATGCTGTTTCCCGCGGTTTGGATACGCTCGGGAAGGTCATGGACGGGTTCAACGCCGCTCGTCGATACTTTGACAATTTCAATAATCCGATTCCATTCTTAAACGGAGACGGCACCAACGAGCCCCTTGCTCGCAACGAAGACCCCGATGCCCCACCGACCTCTGAAGAGGTCGTTGCGATCATCGCAGAAGCACAGGCATCCATCGCGCAGTTCATCGAAGATTTCCCTGGCCAGACCATCGGACAAGTATTCGACCAAGCACGGGCCGATTTGAACGAGTCGACGGATGATTTCAACGCAGCGACCGGTCTAGCTCTCGAAGGCGGCGGGCGTGTGCTTTATGCAGTGGAGTTTGAAAGCGGTGTTGTCCTACGCGGTGCGAGCGAAAATGGCGACGTCGATCTTCAGCTTCCCCCCAATGAGATCGTCGTAATTAGCTATTTTGCGCCGGACACAGGGTTTGTGACACAAGTGCGTCTCAACACGGCAGACCTTTTAGGACAACCTAACCTAAACACTCTGATCTTTGATCGCGATCTCATAGATGAAGATGAGGATGAGCTTGGTAGCATTGCTGAATTCGTCATTGGGACAAGTGATAGCAATCCAGACAGCGATGATGATGGTATCCTCGACGGAGCGGAAGTTGAGCAAGGCCTCAATCCTCTCGATGGGATTGGCTTCCCAACAGGGATCATTGGTGCTTTGAGCTTGAGCGGGGAGGCCGTCGACATCACGGTTGAGGGCAGCCTTCTCGACACTCTCGGTCAGACCGCCTACATCGCAACCGGATCGCACGGCCTCGCGATTGTGGATGCGAGTAATTTCACAACTCCGATCTTGCTCGCGCAGCTTGAGCTTGCTGGCGACAATCAGGCAGTGTCTGTTGATACGCTGCGCGGGCTGGCCTTTGTGGCGGGTGGCAACAGCGGGTTGCATATTGTCGACATCTCCGACGGGGCGGCGCCTGAGCTTGTGGACACGGTGGGTTTCCCGGGCGGCATCAAGTCGGTGCAGTCTGTTGGGGGTGCGCTGATTGCGGGTGGGTCGGACCTCTACATCCTCAACCCGGCCAGTGGTGACGTGCTTCTCGAGGCGGGGATTGACGGCACCATCAATGACATCGCTGTGGACGGTGACACGATCTACGCCATCGTCGATCAATCGCGGTTGGTGTCGTTTAACTTTAACGGCCAGACCTTGGTCGAGCTCGACAGCACTACGTTCCCGACGGGCACGATAGCCACGGTTCCAGACGATAAGCAGATCTTTATCGCAAATGATGTGGCCTATATCGCCAACGGGCTCGAGGTCAGCAACGTGCCCTTGTTCCGCCTGCTAGAGCGCGGCGGTTACCTGACCTATGACGTGGCCGATCCGTCGGCCATGGAGCTGATCTCCAACATCGACACGCCGCGGGTGCAGGCGGGCAACTTGGAGACGATCACCAACGGCGCGGGGCTCGCGCTTGTGGCGGGCGGCTTCCGTGGGTTGCAGGTGCATGATGCCTCTGATCCGGAGAATACCTACGACCTCATCGCGGAATTCGCCACGCCCGGCTCTGCGGAGAGTGTGGCGTTGGCGAGCGGGATCGCCTACGTCGCCGATGGCTCCGGCGGGTTGCAGGTCATCAACTTCCTGCCCTTCGACGCGGATGGGCAGGCGCCCGAGGTCAGCTTTGACAGCAATGCCAGCGACGCGGACCCCGATACCGATGGTGTCCAAGTCGAAGAAGGCACCCGGATCGAGCTCGACGTCACCATCACGGACGACGTTCAGGTCCGCAACGTGGAGCTGCTGTTGGACGGTCAGGTCGTGGCCAATGACGTGTCTGCCCCGTTCGACCTAAGCTTTATCGTACCTGCGCTGTCGGACGGCGCGGAGACGATCGAAGTGGCTGTGCGGGCCACAGACACCGGCGGCAACGCGACGACGACGGACACCGTTACCTTCAACATCATCCCGGACATCACCCCGCCGGAGGTGATTGCAGTTGCGCCCGATGATGGGCAGCTCGTCTTGGTGGGCGAGACCTCCTTTACCATCGTACTCAACGAAGGGATCGATACCGAAACGGTTTCGCTCAACAACTTCTCAGCGACGCTTGATGATGGCGGCGCGCCGATTGCACCGATTGATATAGCGTTCCTGGGCGACGACAACATTGTCCGAGTGACGTTCCCGACCCTGCCGCTCGGCGTTTACACTGTGTCGCTGGACGTGTCCGGGATCACGGACCGCGCTGGCAACGCCATTGACTTCGATCCATTGACGCAGAGCTTTGAGGTTGTGGATGCGACGGCCGTCTGGGCGCAAGACAGCGTCGGTGGCCGTTGGGACGATGCCACAAAGTGGCGTGACGGGGTTGTTCCGACCGCAGATGATGGCGTGGCCATGGTCCTGGACGAGACCGTTGATGTGGATATCTTCCAGTCCGCACGGGTAAAGGCCTTGCGCTTGGCCGGTGATTTGGAACTGCGTTCGGGCACGTTCACTGTCGATGCGCTGGACGGTAGCTCCGGCAGCTTTACCCAGTTCGGCGGGATCCTTCAAAACAGCACGCTTGACGGCGAGGCTGAGTTCGACATTCGCGTCACTTCTGGCGTTTGGACGCGTGTTGATTTGTTGTCGTCGGCGGTTGTTGGTGGGAGTTCGAGTGGGTCGTTGACGTTGCGCGATGGGTTTAGCGTTGACGGGTCATTGGAGATTGACGGTTCTGGGTTTACGTCGCGTGTGTTTGTTGAGGGGTCTGAGACGCTTGAGGGGTCTGGTCGGGTTGTTTTGGATGGCTCGGCTGCGACGCTT
>JBCBZG010000051.1:0-2521 GCA_039815465.1 Pseudomonadota bacterium | reverse complement strand
TGACATCCCGGCACCGCGCGCCCATCCGCCGCTGCCCAATACGGCGGTGGATGGCTACGGCTTTGCCGGGGCGCGCGGGACAGGCATGCACGAGATGCCGCTTGTATCGGCGCAGATGACGGCGGGCCGAGCCCCTGACTTGTCGGTTCCGACTGGGTACGCGGTGCGCATTCTCACCGGGGCGGCGTTGCCCGACGGCGTGGACACGGTGGTGTTGCAAGAAGACGTCCGGGTAGAGGGCGGGCGGATCGCGTTTCACGGCCCCATCAAGGCAGGTGCCAATGCCCGCGCTGCAGGCGAGGATGTACAGACCGGCGCGCAGGTGGCCAAAGCTGGGCGGCGCTTGACCCCGGCGGATCTGGCCCTGCTGAGTGCTGTGGGCGTGAGTACTGTATCGGTCCGCGCGCCCCTCCGGGTCGGGGTACTGTCCACGGGCGATGAGTTGGTGATGCCGGGATCAGAGGCCGAACCGGGCCAGATTTATGATGCGAACCGGCCCATGCTGTTGGGGCTGCTCGCCCGGCTTGGGCATGAACCGGTTGACCTGGGCCATGTGCGCGACGATCGCGCGGCCCTGACTGAGCGTTTTGACGACGGGGCGGGACAGGTCGACGTGATCGTGACCAGCGGCGGGGCGTCGGCGGGGGACGAAGACCACGTCTCTGCCCTGCTGAACGCCTCTGGCCACATGGCGCTGTGGCGTATCGCGATCAAGCCGGGGCGACCGCTGGCCTTGGGGATGTGGAAGGGCGTGCCCGTCTTTGGCCTGCCGGGCAATCCCGTGGCGGCAATGGTGTGTACGCTGGTCTTTGGCGCACCTGCACTGGCGCAAATGGCGGGGGCCGGGTGGGTTGAACCGCAAGGGTTCGATGTGCCTGCAGCCTTCGAAAAGCGTAAAAAACCCGGTCGGCGCGAGTATTTGCGAGCCCGGATGCGGGATGGGCGGGTTGAGGTGTTCGCTTCGGAAGGATCGGGGCGGATCAGCGGGCTATCCTGGGCGGAGGGGTTGGTTGAGTTGCCGGACGGTGCGCTCCATGTGCGTCCGGGCGATCCGGTGCGCTTTATACCGTGGAGCGGGTTTGGTGTTTAGGTCAAAACGCGCGCGGCGTGATCCATGACGGATAAACCCAAGCAAGACTTTTTGCCAAACGCTGTCAGAGCCGCGCCGCCAAATGACAGTTGGAAAGTCCTTTGGGGCTCTCAGGAATTCGATGGAAACGACGGCTTCTACATCGAAAACCATGCGGCAAACTTTACGATGAAACCCACGGGTATGAGGTTTTTTGAACGCGCTCCGAACGGTAGCGGTCCTTACGGGTTTGACGTTTACGAGTTGACAAACGACACCGGAAAAGTGGTCAAGGCCGGGGTCTGCGAACTGAGCAATGGTGTTTGGGCGAGCGCTATCTGGGACCGCGAGGGCTGACCGTTAATCGAAGGTGCCTGCGACACGGCCCAGCAGCATAAAAGCGCGCGCGGTGCGGGTGTCGCTGAGGGCGGCGATTTCGGAATCCGATGCGTTATGTGCAAAGGCCGAGATCGTCTTGTCAAACCGGCGCAAAAAGTGATGCGCTGCGTCGCGAAAGATTGGGTCCTGCTTCATCCGTCCGGCGGCGAGCGCAAGGGACGAACGGTCCCGCACGCCGCCAAGCGCTGCCACCGGGCGCCCGCGCGCACCGCTGGCAAACTGGCGCCACACCTCTGGGCGGGCACGGTCGGGACGCAGATCGTCCATATAGATGCCGTCCTGACTGAGAAGGGTCAGGATGTCCTGCGCCGCCTGCACCAGCTGGCCGGTGGTGCGGTCGCGCATCGCCTTGCGCAGGGCGGCAAAGCCCTCTTCGTCCTCAGCTGTTTCAGGGAAGTTAAGAGCGCGGATGAAATCCTCGATCTGCAATGGGGGAGCGATGTCTTCGGCGGTGGTGCCAAGGGCGAGGACGGGTTGGTCGCCGGTATCGGGATCCGGGGCCGGGCTGCGCGGTGGGCTGTCTGCGTCGCGGCGCGACTGGAACGTGGCCAGCGCGCTTTCAGTCTTGCGCGTCGCGGCCGCAATTTCGTCCAGGCGCCGCGCCACAGAAGCATCCGGGCTGGTTCCCGCCCCCTGTTGTTGCGCAATGTAGGCTTGGCGGATGGCGTCAATAGCGGCCTGCAAACGCTGGCTTTCCTCGCGCATCACCCGGGATGAGCGCGCGGCGGTCGCCGCAACCCAGATCATCGCGACCGGCATGAATACCGCCAGCATGGTGATCAGGAACCGCAGCCCGTCTGCCCCGGTCGTTTCGGCGCCCGTGTCGGACAGCATAAAGAATGCCGCCGCCCCAAGCAGCCACACCCCGGACAGGATAAGCGCCACGACCTCAATCGAGGTCACGGTCGCCTGTTGCGGCTTGTCATAGATCCCGAGCGGAGTCGGGCGGGACGTTGGAGGGGGTGTTGTTTCGTCGGCCATGGCCTCAGCTATAGCTGATTTTCAGCACTTCATAGGACTTTTCACCGCCCGGAGTGCGCACCTCAACGCTAT
>JBCBZG010000019.1:0-87393 GCA_039815465.1 Pseudomonadota bacterium | reverse complement strand
GATGGCGCGATGACGGTGCTGCTCAAGGACGCGATGCAGCCCAACCTCGTGCAGACGCTGGAAAACAACCCGGCCTTCGTCCATGGCGGCCCGTTTGCCAACATCGCGCACGGCTGTAACTCCGTGATCGCGACGACAACGGCATTGAAAGTGGCGGATTATGTTGTGACGGAAGCCGGCTTTGGCGCAGATCTCGGCGCAGAGAAGTTCATGAACATCAAGTGCCGCAAGGCGGGGCTCGCGCCATCGGTGGTGGTTTGTGTGGCCACCGTGCGCGCGATGAAGATGAATGGCGGCGTGGCCAAGGCCGATCTGGGGGCGGAGAATGTGGACGCGGTCAAGGCCGGCTGCCCGAACCTGGGCCGCCATATCGAGAACCTCAAAGGGTTCGGCGTGCCGGTGGTTGTGGCGATCAACCACTTCGTCACCGACACCGATGCGGAGGTGCAGGCGGTCAAAGACTTCGTGGCCGACCAGGGCGCCGAGGCCGTGCTGAGCCGCCACTGGGAGCTCGGCTCCGAAGGCTCCGCGCCCTTGGCCGAAAAGGTCGTTGAGGTGATCGAAAAGGGTGAGGCCGCGTTCGAAGTGCTCTACGCCGACGACATGCCGCTGGCCGATAAGATCCAGACCGTGTGCCAGAAAATCTATCGCGCCGATGAGGCGGTGATGGATAAGAAAATCCTCGACCAGCTGAAGCTGTGGGAGGATCAGGGATACGGCAACCTGCCGGTTTGTATGGCGAAAACGCAGTACTCGTTCAGCACCGACCCAAGCCAACGGGGCGCGCCCACAGGCTTCACCGTGCCGGTGCGCGAAGTGCGGCTATCGGCCGGCGCAGGCTTTATCGTGGCCGTCTGCGGGGAGATCATGACCATGCCCGGCCTCCCCCGCGTGCCAAGCGCCGAGAACATCCACCTCAACGCCGACGGCCAGATCGAAGGGCTGTTTTAGGCCGTGTTTGCTGGCCAAACACGATCCGGCGGCAGGCAGGGTGTTTGGTCACAAACCCCCGCTACCGCAGGGTTGGCCAGCGCGCGGCGCAACACCACAGGGGGGGGCTGCGCTGCCGCGGGCCATCGAGGCCCTTGGCAGCGCGTCGCCGTTCCGGCTTCAGGCCGGCGGCGCGCGTGTTTTTGGAACGAGGAAGTTGAAAGGGGCGCGCCATGTCCGCAGCCGTCATTGATGGAAAGGCCTTCGCGGCCAGTGTTCGGGGTCAGATTGCCAATCACGTGGCGCGTCTAAAGGGCGAGAACGGGCTCACGCCGGGGCTGGCCGTGATCCTTGTGGGTGAGGACCCTGCCTCCGAGGTTTATGTCGCCGCTAAGCACAAGCAGACCGTCGAAGTTGGCATGGCCAGTTTTGAACATCGGCTGCCTGCGGATGTGCCCGAAGCGGACCTGTTCGCGTTGATTGACCAACTGAACGCCGACCCTACGGTGCACGGCATTCTGTGCCAATTTCCGGTGCCAGATCACCTGAAGGAACGCGATGTTGTGGCCCGGATCGATCCGGCCAAGGATGTCGATGGTTTGAGCGTCGTCAACGCGGGGCTTTTGGCGAGCGGGGAGACGGGCTTGGTTTCCTGCACGCCTTTGGGCTGCTTGATGTTGCTGCGCGATCAGCTGGGGTCGATGAGCGGGAAGGAGGCGGTGGTGATCGGCCGCTCGAACCTCTTTGGCAAACCCATGGGCCAATTGCTTTTGCAAGAGAACTGCACCGTGACCATCGCGCATTCGCGGACGGCGGATTTGGCGGATGTGTGCCGCCGCGCGGATATCCTAGTGGCCGCTGTTGGCCGGGCGGAGATGGTGAAAGGCGACTGGATCAAACCCGGGGCTACGGTGATCGATGTGGGCATCACGCGCATTCCGCATCCGGAAAAGCCGGGCAAGACCAAGCTTTTGGGGGATGTGGCCTACGCAGAAGCCGTGGAGGTTGCGCGCGCGGTGACGCCGGTCCCGGGCGGGGTCGGGCCGATGACCATTGCGTGCCTGTTGGCCAACACCCTGACCGCTTGCTGCCGGGCTCACGGGCTTGAGGCGCCAAAGGGGCTCACGGCGTGAGTTTTGACCCAAAGGACCCGCGTTTGCTGCGCGGGGCGCCGGTGCGGCAGCGCATTTTGGACGATGTGGCGGGCTATGTCGCTAAGCGGGGCAATATCGGGCGGCTCGTCTCCATCTCCATCGGGGATATCCCGGAGGTGGCGGTGTATATCCGCAACCAGGCGCGGGTGGCTGAGGCCGTGCATCTGCCGTTTGAGCAGGAGAACTGGCCCGCCGACATCACCCAGGACGCGTGCAAGGCGCGGTTGCAGGCGATGAACGATGATCCGGGCGTGTTGGGCGTGATCTTGCAGCGTCCGGTGCCGGATCACATCAACGTGCGCTCGCTGCAATCGGCGATCCACCCGCTCAAAGACGTGGAAGGCATGAACCCCGCGTCGATTGGCAACATCTTATATAACGATGTGGCTTTGGCCCCGTGCACAGCCGCCGCCGCGGTGGAGCTGGTGCGGGAAACGGGTCTGACCATGGAGGGGCTCGAAGTCGTGGTCGTCGGCCATTCGGAGATTGTGGGCAAGCCCGTGGCGATGATGTTGATGGCCGAGGGCGCGACGGTGACCGTCTGCCATCACATGACGCGGTCTGTTGCGATGCATTCACGGCGCGCGGATGTGGTTGTGGTGGCGGTAGGCAAGGCGCATCTGATCGGCGCGGACATGATCAAGCCAGGCGCGGTGGTAATCGATATCGGGATCAACCAGACCGATGACGGGATCGTGGGGGATGTGGATACGGGCGCGGTGCTTGACCTCGCCGGATGGGTGACGCCTGTGCCTGGCGGGGTGGGTCCCGTGACTGTGGCGATCTTGATGCGCAACGCAATCGTGGCCCATCAGCGGCAGGTCGCGGCAGGCTGGTTGAGCTAGAGCGCGAGCCAGCCCACCGATGCAAAGGCGATGAGGCACCCGGCCCATTGGGCGCCGCTCATCCTTTCCTTCAAAAGCGCCCAGGCCAGGACGATGGTCAAAAGACCAAAGGTCGATGTGGCCACGGCCGCGTATTCCGGGTTGGGCAAAGGCGCGGCAGAGATCACGGCCAAGATCGCGGTACTGTCGAGCACACCCATCCCAATCAGCGGCCAAAGCGCGCCGCGCCTGGGCAAGATGGGCTGAGCGCGTAGGACCAAGACCGCGGCCAGTGCCGTAAAGGCGGTGAGGCGCGCGATCAGCGTCGTTTCAAGCTCGCCCGAGACCTCGGCCGCCATTTGGCCCAGCTTAAACGTTGCCGCAAAGCCAAAGGCGGCCAGGACGGCAAAGCCGATTGTTGGGCCCATGGGGGGAAACGTCGTGTCATCCTCGGGCGTTGAAAAGCCCACGATGGCGATACCGGCCAGCAGCGCAGCGATGGCAGCGGCTTGGGTGAGCGACAACGTGGCGCCTTCGACCAGGGCGATAGCCACTGAAATCACAGAAAAACACGCGATGATCGGCGTGACCAAGCGCACTGGGCCGCGGGCGAAGGAGAAATAGAGACCCACATTAGCCGCCAAAAACGCGAGGCCTGCGAGGACTGACAGGGTGATGCCCGTGGCCGTCACGGGCTCCGCCCCTGTCGCGATCAGCGCACTGGCTTGGAACACCGACCCGATCAAAAGCACGCAAAGCAGGCAGCCCATCATAGGCGCCGAGCGGCTGAGGTAGCGGATCGTGATGTCGTGCAGTCCCCAGCAGAAGGCCGCGACCAACCCAAGCGTCAGTGATGTCATCCTTGGGCCATCCCGCGTCGCTGAAAAAGACATGTAAGGGCCGCGGAAGCGTGCTTGATTGCTCACGGCTTGCTGTTATTCTCACCATTAAACTTTTATTCCACTGATGCAAATCCAATGCAGGTGGGAGCTGACAGGGACCGCGCAACGATGTTGGACAACGTTTATCCCACTGTGATCCCAGGGCCGCCGCGGCCCAGCCAGATCATTGAGCCCAATGTCTTTTCCATGCCGCCGGGGGTGGAGCGCTATTCGGTCGAGGGATGCGGCGCGATCCTGGTGCGCGTGGAGACTGGCGACAAGATCGAGGTGATCAACGCCGAGGGCGGGCAGCCCTGCGAGCTCGTGGCCTGCGGGCCGGATGGGGCCAGTGAAGCTGGGCTTTTGGGGGCCACGGGCGACGGGGCGCCAACGGGGTTGATGGCGTTGCTTACGTCTGCGGATCAAAGCCTGCGAGCGCTGCGGATGGGGCTCGACGCGCGGGGGATCGACCTGGCCGCCTGCGCGGCTATCAGGGCCTTTGGGCCCACGTCGCCCGCGCAGGACCGGGCGGAGTTCACGGCACAGCGCGATGGGGTGGTGATCATCGCCGCCCCGCACCCAAACCCATTGGGCGTCATGGATTTTGAGGCGCAAGACACCGCGACGCCGCTCACGGTCTATCTGCGCCGGGCGGTCATCAAACGCGTGGCGCGCTTTGAGTTGCCAGATCCGCTTGCTGATCCCGTGGCCGATATTCGCGTCCATACGCAGACGGCGGAAAGCTACTTCGTCAAGGCCGGTGACTACATACAGATCATTGATGTCGACGGGCGGCAATGCACGGATTTCCAGTGTTTTGACGCCCGCAAACTGGACAAGGGGATTGAGCACGCGCTCGACGTCACCACGACGCGGACATTGATGCAGCACTCCTACCCGATGCCGGGGCTCCACGCGAAGTATTATGACCAGGACATGGTCCCCCTGCTGGAGGTGATCCAAGACACCTGCGGGCGTCATGATGCCTTTGCCCTGGCCTGCGCGGCCAAATACTACGACGACATCGGCTATCCCGGGCACATCAACTGTTCCGACAATTTCAACGGCGCGCTCGCCAAACATGGCGTGACAGAGCGCGCCGGGTGGATGGCGATCAACTTTTTCTTCAACACCGGGCTCGATGAGCACGGCGTGATGTATTCCGACGAGCCTTGGTCGCGGCCTGGCGACTATGTGCTGATGCGGGCCTTGACGGATATCGTGTGCGTGTCGTCGGCCTGCCCGGACGACACGAGCCCTGCCAATGGCTGGAACCCCACCGATATCCACGTGCGCACCTATAGCGGCCAAGAGACCTTTCAGCGGTCGGTGGCCTATCGCCCGACCCCCAATGCGGAGCCTAAGATGACCAAGCAAACCGGCTTCCACGAAAGCTTTGAGCGCTTCACGGATAACTTCATCGAATATAACGGCTACTGGCTGGGCAACTGCATGGCCACCGAGGGGCCGATCCAGGAATACCATGCGTGCCGGGAAAAGGCAGTGGTGCTGGACCTATCGCCCCTGCGCAAGTTCGAGATCACGGGCCCGGATGCTGAGGCGCTGTGCCAATACATCTTTACCCGCAACATGAAGACGCTGCCCATCGGCGGCGTGGTCTATACGGCCATGTGTTACGAACACGGCGGGATGATCGACGACGGGACGGTGTTCCGGTTGGGCAAGGACAACTTCCGCTGGATCGGAGGGTCCGACTATGGCGGCGACTGGATCCGGGAGCAGGCGGAGAAGCTGGGCCTCAAGGTGCTTGTGCGCTCGTCCACCGATATGCAGCACAACATCGCCGTCCAAGGGCCGGAGAGCCGCGATATTCTGCGCAAACTCATCTGGACCGCGCCGCATCATCCAAACTTTGATGATTTGGCCTGGTTCCGCTTTACGCCCGCGCGCATCGGCGACCATGACGGCGTGCCCGTTGTTGTGAGCCGCACCGGGTACACGGGTGAGCTAGGGTATGAGATTTTCTGCCACCCGAAACATGCCACGCAGGTCTTTGATGCTGTCTGGGCCGCGGGGGACGGGCATGGGCTCGCGCCTATGGGGCTTGAGGCGCTGGACATGGTGCGGATTGAGGCGGGGCTCATTTTTGCAGGCTACGACTTTAGTGACCAAACCGACCCGTTTGAGGCGGGTATCGGATTCACCTGCCCGCTCAAGTCCAAGACGGACGACTTTATCGGGCGCGACGCCCTGATCCGGCGGAAAGAGAACCCGATGCGCAAGCTCGTGGGGCTCGATATCGACAGCAATGTCGATGTGGGCCATGGCGACTGTGTCCATATCGGTCGCGCCCAAGTGGGAGAGGTTTGTTCATCCATGCGCTCCCCCCTGCTGGGCCGCAACATCGCGATGGCACGGATTGACGTGACCCATGCCGCGGCGGGTACGGCGGTGGAGATCGGAAAGCTGGATGGCCATCAAAAACGAATGCCCGCGACTGTGCGCGCCGATCTGGCCGCCTATGATCCAGGAAAGACAAAGCCGCGGTCCTAGGCCCGCCGCAGCGCCCAGGAGATAAGCCATGATCCGCGTCCTTTCTGCCGTGACGGCCGCCGTTTTGGCCTTTGCAACGGATGTTCAGGCGCAGGCGGTCAAGCTTTCAGGCGATGACATCCGCGCGCTGCTCACCGGCAACACGGCCATTGGCCGGTGGGAGGGTGCACCGTATCGGCAGTACTTCGGAGCCGATGGCGTGACGATCTATGCCCAAGAGGGGGCACGATCATCGCGCGGGGCGTGGCGCGTCGATGACAACTTGCAGGAGTATCAAAGCATCTGGCCCCGAGACGCTCAGTGGGAGGGATGGTTCGTCATGGCATTCGGTAACACGTTTTACTGGGTGTCAAAGACGACCCCGCCGACCCCGTTCCAAGTGATTGAAGGACAATCTCTGGTGGCCGAATGACGCGTGCCCGAGCCCTCGCGGTGGTGCTGGCCTGTGGGCCGTCACTGGCCAGCGCGACCTGCCCTACCCTCCCGGCCTTTGCGGAACGCGGCGGGCTGCCCACGCTCAACGGCCAAGCCCCGCGCTGCGCACGTTCCCAGGTTTTGGGCGGCGGCCTGTCGGAAGACTGCTTTTGGTCGTTTGAGCTCCGCTCAGAAACGGCCAGGAGCCACTTTGCGGTGCTGTTGGCGGAATTGAAGGACTGCTCCGCTGAGCCTCCGACGATCGCGGCATCGAGCGTGAACCATCCCGACAGCTTTGACCAAGTCACCGGCGTCATCGCGGGCACGGCGGTGAGCCTGTCGCTCAAAGACAAGGGCGCACTTGGGCAAACGCTGATCTTTGTCCGGCGGGCGTTGCCGCAATGACGGCGCGCGCGGGACGGATGCCCACAGAAAACGTCGCAATGGTCGCCGTCGCGCTGAGCGCTTTTGCTTGGGGCATTTACTGGATCCCGCTGCGCGCCATGGACGAGGCCGGGATCGTCGGGGCGTGGTCCATCGTGATGTTCAACATCTTGCCCGTGGCGTTGCTCGCGCCCGTCTTGATCTTGCGATGGCGGGCGTTTGTCTTTGGCGGTTGGCGGCTGCATGTGGCGGGGTTTTTGGCGGGGTCAGCTATGGTCACCTATGCCGGGGCGCTCATCTACACAGATGTCGTCCGGGCGCTACTGCTTTACTACCTGACCCCGATTTGGAGCACGGTGTTCGCGTGGCTTTTCCTGCGCGAGGCAATCACACGGGTCCGGTGGATGACGATTGCGCTGGGTCTGTTTGGCGTCATGGTCCTAGTGCGGATCGAGACCGGGTTTGATCTGGAGTTTAACGCGGGCGACTGGATGGGGCTGATTGCCGGGGTAATTTGGGCCCTGGCGGCGGTGCTGTTGAACGGTGGGGAGGTGCAGGGCGGCACTGACTACACGCTATCCTATTTTATCTGGGGCAGCGTCGCGGCGCTCCTTCTCACGCTGGTCCCGCTTGACGGCGCAGCAGCCGCGCCAGATTGGGAGACCATCTGGGGCGTCCTGCCCTGGCTTATTCCGGTGGTGTTGGTGATCGTCATCCCGCCCGCCTTTGCCATCATGTGGGGCGCGACAATCATCAGCCCCGGGCTCCTCGCGATCCTTTTTATGACGGAGATCAGTGCGGGCACCATCACGGCCGCCATTTGGGCCGGCGAAATCGTTGGCCCACGCGAGATCGTGGGCGTAGTTCTAGTGAGCCTCGCGGGTCTTTTAGAACCCGTGCGAAAAATGTGGATTGGAGGGTCTGAGCGGCAAGGACCCGTTTGAGCGCTGAAAGCTCAATCATTGCAATGCAGGGATGGCCGCTTGTGTCGTGTGCAATCAGCGGGAATTGCGCCCGCTGATCGATATCTTGCGAAGATTGCTTACTGCAACTGAAGGTTTTCGGCAGAGGATTTGCCGCGCATGCGATCCTCTACGATTTCAAACAGAACCTTTGCGCCTTCTTTCAGGCTGTCGAGGCCGGAGCGCTGGACAGCGCTAATGTGCACGAATGTGTCACCGCTGCCGTTATCGAGTTCGATGAAGCCGTAGCCTTTGGTTTCGTTGAACCATTTTACTGTGCCTTTGGTCATGAGATTATCCTTTCAATGACATTTTTGGCCCGCCAGATTTGGCCAGGCCGATTGCCGCCGTTAGGCAGCAGATTTCGTGAATGCGCCGATATTGGTGAGCATTCGGTTCAAACCGTCGCGGGCCTGGGCCGGATCGATCTTGTGCTGTGGGTGAAAATCCCGCTTTGGGGATGTCTTCCGCGCAGGTGTCGTAGACGCTGGGCGGGGTTCGGCAGAGCCGCAGGGTGTTCTTTTGGTCAAACGTAATAGGTCTCGCGCCATTCAAGCGATCAATCGCCGTTGGCACTTAGTCTCTCTCATCTTCTAGGAAGCTCGTATGAAATAGCCGCCGTCGTTTCTGTGCTCTCAGGGAGCTATTCAAGACAACGATCTGGGGATCAGGGGCGAGAATACGGTGCCGCTGTTTTGGGTATCCATACGCGGCACTGCCGTCCGCCTAGTGAATGCCGACGCAGAACGCAACAGCTCATTTGGAATTGGGTGTTGCCCGCCTATTCCGTGTTCGGCCGATTTGCGCTGCGTTTTAAATGACCGCGGCGCAAATCGGCTGCTGGCTTAGTTCTGTAGGTAGACCTCTAGACTATCGTCGAGCGCGTCTTTCCACGGGGTGTGGTGTTTGGGCGCCATCGTGCCCGTAATCACCGATGTGTAGCCGTTGTCGCGGAAGGTCATGATGCCTTTTTTCTTGTGCCCCTTCCATTGCTTAAAGGCCTGGCAGGCGCCTTCGACGTCGAAGCTGGGGTAGTCGGTTTCGTCGATCAGCTCTTTGACGTAGTCGCCCTGGTACCAGATCGCGTCGTAGTCGCTGTCGCCCGCATCCTCGCGCGCCTCGCGGTCGGCGATATCGGCGTCCATAGCTGCACGGTCGGGGAGCGTGATTTTTCCCATGATCGCGTCGCGGACCCACCAAGCTTGGGCATCGAACATGTTAAAGGTGAACCACTGGTCCTGCATCCCGATGTAAAACAGCGCAGGATTCGGCGCGAATGCGACCCCTTTGTAAAGCATCGCCGTGGCGAGCCGGTTGGCCGTCACGAGGCGCAGATCGTTTTCCATAAAGGGAAAGTGGTGCTGGTAGCCCGTGCAAAGGATGACGGCGTCGACCTCCTTGCTGGTGCCGTCTTTGAAATGGGCGGTCTTGCCGTCCAGATGAGTCAAAAGCGGCACCTCGGACCAGTTGTCGGGCCAGTCGTAGCCCATGGCCGCTGTGCGGTGGCTCACGGTGATCGACTTGGCCCCGTATTTCCAGCACTGCGATCCGATGTCTTCGGCGGAATAGCTGGTTCCGATGATCAGGATATCCTGGTCCTTGAACTCGACGGCGTCGCGGAAGTCATGGGCGTGCAGGACGCGGCCTGGGAATTTTTCAAACCCGTCGAACACCGGGACGTTGGGTGTGCTGAAATGGCCGGTGCAGCAGATCACGTGGTCAAAGGTTTCCGTGCTTAGCGTATCGGTGGGCAGGTCACGGACGGTCACGTGGAACATAGACCCATCAAAGGAGACGTGTTTGACCGCCGTTTCGAACTTGATCCAGTCGCGCACGCCTGCCTTGCTCACCCGACCTTCGATATAGTCAAAAAGGACGGCGCGCGGCGGGTAGGAGGCGATCTGCTTGCCGAAATGTTCCTCGAAAGAGTAGTCGGCGAATTCCAACCCCTCCTTGGGCCCGTTCGACCACAGGTAGCGGTACATGGAGCCGTGCACCGGTTCCCCATATTGATCGAGCCCGGTGCGCCAGGTGTAGTTCCACAGCCCGCCCCAATCGGACTGCTTTTCATAGCAAACGATCTCCGGGATTTCGTCGCCATTGGCTTGGGCGGATTGAAAGGCCCGAAGCTGCGCAAGGCCTGATGGCCCGGCGCCGAGGACGGCGATTTTCTTGGTCATGGGGACCCCCTTTGCGGCATATCTGCGTGGTGAAGAGGGGATCAAAATTATTCCCTTGCGTCAATTATTTTGAACATAAAGAAACACAATGTGCGGGGTCACAGCCCTGAGGCGCGTTAACCCGAGGCATGTCGCGAGGTGTCACATGGCCATCCAATCCCCCCCGTTCATGTTCTGGGCTGTCGCAAGCGTTGGCCTGGTGTGGAACCTCATGGGGTGTTGGAGCTACATCACACAGCTCGACCCCGACGCGGTAGAGCGCCTGCCGGAGGTGTCACGGTTCATCGTCGAAAACCGCCCGCAATGGGCGACGGCGGCGTTTGCGGTATCGGTGTTTGGCGGCACCATCGGCGCGGTGCTTATGCTGTTGCGCCGACGTTCTGCGACAGGCGTGCTCGCATTCTCCGTCATCGGGACGGGTGTTATGGCTTACTTCACGGTTCGCGTCTTGGGGGTGGAGCCTGCGACGCTGTCCGCGCTGTTGATGTCTCTGGCGCTTTTTGCCTTTGCCTTGGTCGCCACGCAGCGCGGGTGGCTCATATAAGGGATGGGGTCAGGAGAGCGGGGCCCCTCGCGTTTCGCGCCCGTCGCAGCAGCGGCGAACGCGACTACAGTCATCTGGTAAGGCCTAAGCCGTCTGAAGACGACGCTTGACTCCATTCAAGGCCCGCCGAACACTAAAATCCTGGTCGCCAGCGCGTGTGGTCCCTGTCGTTCGTGATCCAGACCTTTTTTGATCTCGGAGAACACCATGCTTAAAACCTTCACGCTGACCCTTTTTGCCGCGATCTTTTCCGCCACCGGTGCGTTTGCACAGGGGGAGGGTGACAAAAGCGTCGACGGCGTTGCATTCAGAATAGACATCAAGGCCGATTACATCGCTCAATTGGACTACATTGTGTTCAGCAACATTTATTCTCGTGACGCGGAAGGGGCGCCAAAGAATTTGGCGATCTCGGGAAAGGCTGAGGTGGCCGCGTTTCTGGAAGACTACCCAATAGGCCAGGTGAACCGGCTCGCCGCCGAAGAACCCTACACGAATCTCGCTTTGGTATCGGGGTCGACCCCGGAAATGATATTGGGGTTTGATGGATTTGTCACCGACCTTCGCGGTCCTGTGCGATATCCATGGGACTGGATCGACCTTGAGGGGAACGTCGCCCCTCCGACGTGTGGAATCACGAAAAACATGGCGTTGGGGTATATAGGCAGGGGGGACGACACGATTGGTCAGTATGTGGTTAACGTCTTTTTCAAAGATGCGGCCAGCAAACCCCCATTTGACGAAGACAAGACTCAAATAAAAATCCCGCGGATTGTGAGGTCTGGAACAGCGGATGGCCCCATTCGCATTGACACCTACAGCGATGGGGAATGGACCGGCTACAACATCTACAGGGGCGCACCGGGAACGAGCAACGTTTACATGAACCGCGAGGCGGTGGTCGCGGGGCCCGCAGCCACCACCGATTGGCGCATCACATTTATGCAAAGCGCGCAACTTGTGTTCAGCACAGCAAAGCTGGAAGGCAACTGGGTGGCTGACGTTAAACTGGGTGAAATGACATTTGGTGGCTCGACGCCAGGGGCGCAGCCAAGTTTTCGTCGATTTGAGTCCGGGGGGCATGTGCTCGACCTCCACACGTGGCAGGCACGTTGCGGCCAACCGTTCGAGTTCACGCTAGACCAATACGCCACGGGCGTTCAAAGCGCGCGGGAGTATGGGGACAGACTGACAATTTCAGCTGGGACGACCCGGAATTTCGATAGCGTCGAGACAGCATCGTGGTTTCGGGATGTCGAGCGTGGCGGGACCGCGAAACTGGACATGTATTACAGCGATGTGGGCGACAATGCCCGCTTCGCGTTCACGGGCATGCGGTTTCGCCACGGCAGCCGACCCGACCCGGTAACCGAAGGCAATGTACCGATCGAGGCGACCCACAAAGCGCCAGTCATTAAGGTCGACGCATGGGAAGGCCCAGCAGGCTTCGATGTGTTTACGACCAGCACAGGCTCCGACAGCCCCAATCGGATCGCGCTACTCGGGACACGGTTGGAGGTGAGGCCCGGCAATTCGGACGTGCTGGCTACGCTAGAGACCGGCGTGCAATCCGGCTTCACCTATCCGCTGCTGAACGGCAGCATCCCAAAGAACGTGATCACCAAGGACAACGGGTTCAACATTATGGCCAGTGAGCTGCCCAGTGGGTCTTGGATCTATGGGTATCTCAACGCGTTCGCGGTTGATGTCCCGTTCGGGATTGCCCAGTAGACAGATCAGTGGTGCCAGACTTTCGCTTGGCGCCGAACACCATGAAAAAGCGCGCCCCGGCTGTCCGAGGCGGGCTATTTTCATCGCCGTAGGTGCTTAGATATCGAGCGTGTTCGCGCGCTCCCATTCGGAGAAGTGCGAGACGTAGGAGTTCCACTCCTGCATTTTCATCTTCAGATATGCGGCGCTGAATTCGTCGCCCATGGCGGCTTTTAGCCCCTTGTCCTTGTCATACTCGCGCAGGGCGTCGAGCAGGTTCAGCGGCAGTTTGGGCGCGCCGCGGACCTTGTGGCCCTCAGCATACATGTCGATGTCGTAACGTTTACCGGGGTCGGCTTGGGTGCGGATCCCATCAAGGCCCGCTGCGATGATCACCGCTTGCAGCAGGTAGGGGTTCGCGGCCCCGTCGGGCAAGCGCAGTTCAAAGCGGCCTGGGCCGGGCACGCGCACCATGTGCGTGCGGTTGTTGCCCGTCCAGGTCACGGTGTTTGGTGCCCAGGTCGCGCCCGACATCGTGCGTGGCGCGTTGATGCGCTTGTAGCTGTTCACCGTTGGGTTGGTGATCGCCGCCAGCGCGCTGGCGTGCTTCATGATCCCGCCGAGGAAGTGTTTGCCGCGTTCGCTCAGCCCGACCTCGCCTGTTGGTCCGTCGCCCTCACCCGCGAAGACATTGGTCTTGGCGTCTGCACCCGGCGCGTCCCAGACGGAGATATGTGCATGGCAGCCATTACCCGTCAGCCCTTCGATCGGTTTGGGCATGAATGTCGCGCGGAAGCCATGCTTTTCGGCCACCGATTTCGTCATGAACTTGAAGAAGGAGTGCTTATCGGCGGTCTTGAGCACGTCGTCGAATTCCCAGTTCATCTCGAACTGGCCATTGGCGTCCTCGTGGTCGTTTTGGTAGGGGCCCCAGCCTAGGTCGAGCATGTAGTCGCAGATTTCACGGACCACATCGTAGCGACGCATCACGGCCTGCTGATCATAGCAGGGCTTTTCAGCGGTATCGAAGGGGTCAGAAATCTGGGTGCCCTCGGGCGTCAGCAGGAAATACTCCGCCTCGATCCCGGTTTTGACGTGGAGCCCTTCGGCGGCGGCCTCGTCGATGAGGCGGCGCAGCACGTTCCGCGGGGCTTGCGCGACGTCTTCGTCTTCCATCACGCAGTTGCCCGCGACCCACGCGACTTCTGGTTTCCACGGCAGCTGGATGACCGACGACGGATCAGGCACGGCCAGCATATCCGGGTGCGCGGGCGTCATGTCGAGCCAGGTCGCAAAGCCTGCAAACCCTGCCCCGTCCTCTTGCATATCGGCAATCGCCTGCGCCGGGACCAGCTTGGCGCGTTGGCCGCCAAAGAGATCGGTGAAGGAGATCATGAAGTATTTGACGCCGTTGTCCTTGGCGTATGTGGCCAGATCAATGGTCATGTGCAGTTCCCTGTCAGTCGTCGTGTTGGAAAGAAAAAGGCGCGGCCCGCTGTCGAGCCGCGCCTCTCTGGATCAGTAGGAGGTGCCTGGTTTTCCGGGGTACCAGTCGGTCCCAGCCAGCGGGATTTTGGCCATCGCGGCGGCCTCCATCGTGAGCGCGCACAGGTCCTCGGGTTCCAGGTTATGGAGGTGGTTTTTGCCGCAAGCGCGCGCAATCGTCTGCGCCTCCAGCGTCATCACCTTGAGATAGTTGTTGAGCCTGCGCCCGCCCTCGATGGGGTCAAAGCGCGCCATAAGTTCGGGGTCTTGGGTGGTGATGCCGGCGGGGTCCTGGCCCTCGTGCCAGTCGTCATAGGCGCCGGCCGTCGTGCCGAGCTTTTGGTACTCGTCTTCCCACCGCGGGTCGTTGTCGCCCAGCGCGATCAGGGCCGCGGTGCCGATGGCCACAGCATCCGCGCCAAGGGCCATACATTTTGCGACATCCGCCCCAGTGCGAACACCGCCAGATACAACCAGCTGAACCTCGCGGTGCATGCCGAGGTCTTGGAGCGCGCGCACCGCTTCGCGGATACACGCCAGGATCGGTTGGCCCACATGTTCGATAAAGACGTCCTGCGTGGCCGCCGTGCCGCCCTGCATCCCGTCCAGCACGACCACATCTGCACCCGCCTTTACAGCAAGCGTCGTGTCAAAATAGGGCCGCGCGCCGCCGACCTTTATGTAAATCGGCACTTTCCAGGACGTGATCTCGCGCAGTTCCAGGAGCTTGATCTCCAGGTCATCGGGCCCCGTCCAATCGGGGTGACGACAGGCGGAGCGTTGGTCGATCCCTTTGGGCAGATTGCGCATCTCCGCCACACGGTCGGAGATTTTTTGCCCCAGCAGCATCCCGCCGCCGCCCGGCTTGGCGCCCTGCCCCACCACGACCTCAATGGCGTCTGCCTTGCGCAGGTCATCGGGGTTCATGCCGTAGCGCGAGGGCAGGTACTGGTAGACCAGCTTATTGGAGTGCCCGCGCTCCTCCGGCGTCATGCCGCCGTCGCCGGTGGTCGTGGACGTGCCCGCGAGCGTGGCGCCTCGTCCCAAGGCCTCCTTTGCGGGGCCAGACAGCGCACCGAATGACATGCCCGCGATCGTGATCGGGATGTCGAGCTTGATGGGGTTTTCGGCAAAGCGCGTGCCCAGCGTTACCGACGTCTCGCATTTCTCGCGATACCCTTCGAGCGGGTAGCGGGAGATCGACGCGCCCAGGAACAAGAGGTCGTCGAAATGGGGGACCTTACGCTTCGCACCGCCACCGCGGATGTCGTAAATGCCCGTCGCCGCCGCGCGCCGGATTTCGGCGTTGATGCTTTGACTAAAGGTCGCCGATTGGATTGGCGTGGTCCGCGGGGGACCGTCGTGTTTGATGTCCTTCATCGGTCAGGCCCCTAATACGCGTTGTCGATGTTGAAGTTATAGAGCTTGCGCGCCGATCCGTATCGCTTGAACTCCTCAGGCTTGGCATCGCAGCCACCTTTGGCGAGCAAATCTTCCAAGATCGCGATATGTTCGGGGCGCATGTCTTTTTCGATGCAGTCTGCGCCAAGCGACTTCACCGAGCCGCGCACAAATAGACGCGCCTCATAGATCGAGTCCCCTAGGGCGTCGCCTGCATCGCCGCAGACCACGAGGTTGCCCGATTGCGCCATGAAGGCAGACATGTGGCCGACATTGCCGTGAACGACGATGTCGATCCCCTTCATCGAGATCCCGCAGCGCGACGACGCGTTGCCCTTGATCACCAGCGTGCCGCCATGGCCTGTGGCGCCGGCGTATTGGCTGGCGTCACCTTCGATCACGACGGTGCCTGACATCATGTTTTCGGCCACGCCCGGGCCTGCAGAGCCGTGCACATTCACGGTCGCCTGTTGGTTCATCCCCGCGCAGTAGTAGCCGGTCGAGCCCTTTACAGTCACCTCAATCGGCGCATCCAGGCCGCACGCGATGGCGTGGCTGCCGCGAGGATTGACGATTTCCCAGGCGGTTTGGTTGGTTTCTTGGCTTTGGGCATGCAGCGTCGCGTTGAGTTTGCGAAGGCCCTCGGCCTCAAGATCGATTGTCTGCATGTTAGTGATTCCAGAAATAAACGGTCGCGGGTTCAGGTTCCCAAACGCGGGCGTCTTCGATGCCGGGCAGGTTGACGAGGGCGCGGTATTCGCTGCCGAACGCAACATAGGCATCGGTTTCGGCCATAACGGCAGGCTTGCACGCGATGGGATCGCGGACAACGCCAAAGCCGTCTTTGGTGCCGACGACAAAGGTGAAGAACCCGTCGAGATCATCGAGCGAATCTTCCAGCGCCTGGCCCAGCGTCGCGCCGTCTTGCATTTTCCAAGTCAGATACGCGGCTGCGACTTCGCTGTCGTTTTCCGTCTCAATCCGAACCCCTTCGCGGCGCAGCTTGCGACGCAGGGAGTTGTGGTTGGACAGCGATCCGTTGTGCACCAAACATTGGTCAGAGCCGGTATTGAACGGGTGGGCGCCCATCGTCGTCACAGCCGATTCTGTGGCCATGCGGGTGTGGCCGATGCCGTGGGTGCCCGACATCTTGGCGAGTTCGAACCGCGCGGCTACATCTTTCGGCAGCCCGACTTCTTTATATATTTCAATGATGTCGCCCACGCTCATCACGCGGATGGCGCCGTCCATCTCGGCCATCGCGCTGCGGGCATCCTCGATCTTATCGGCCGCCATTTCGAGGACCGCATGGGTGTCACGCACCTCCATCGCGACCGGCGTGCCGAGCGCCTCAGACAACCGCGCGTCGAGCCCGCCAAAGGAGGCGTCCGCAGCGTCAGACTGGATGGTCAGCTTGGTCGTTCCGCCCGTCCCGTCGCCGTAGATCGCGATGCCCGCACTGTCGGGCCCCCGATCCGTCATTGTAATCAACATATCCGTCAGCATCGCGCCAAGCTGCGGCTCGAGCGATTTGTCTTTGAGGAATAGTCCAACGATGCCGCACATCTGCGCGTTCTCCCACGTTGCGGTGTTTCGATCACGCTAGCACCATTTTTGCGCAACGGACAACCAGCAGGAATAATTTTTTCACAGCAGGCAAAAAAATGTGGTCAGATCGGACCTCTTCTGTTTGAGTTGCGACCAGCATCTTCGTGCACACCGAAAAATAAGATGTAGTCCAACTCTGACGGAGGGAACCGTGGAAGAACAACTTGCCGAGCTCGCAGCCCAGGTGGCCGCGATGGAGGCCAAGGGCAACATGACCAACACCATGTTCGCCGAGGCCTATTATTATCTGACCATCCCGCTGATGATCATCATCCACGCGGGTTTCCTCGCGTATGAGATGGGCGCATCACGCGCGAAAAACGCGCTGTCATCTGGTGTAAAAAACATCCTGGCCTTCGCGTTCGTGATCCCGGCCTTCTACTTCTTTGGTTGGTGGGTCTACTGGGCCTTCCCAACGGGGCTGTCGTTGTCGGCAGGTCCGAACGGCATCTCCGGCGCTGAATATGCGGGCGCTATCGCTTTGGCGTGGGGGGAAAGCGCAGCCTATATGGGCCCCAACACAGAAGACCAGATCGACGGCGTTTTCTGGGGTGCGTTCACACTCTTTGCGGCGACGACGGCCTCCATCATGTCGGGCGCTGTGATTGAGCGCATTCAGACGGTAGGTTTCGTGATCCTAGCCATCGTCCTGGGCGGCTTTAGTTGGACGCTCGCAGCCGCTTGGGGCTGGCACGCCGATGGCTGGCTCGTGACGCAGTGGGGGGTCCATGACTTTGGCGCAGCCGGTCTGGTCCACGCGGTCGCGGCGTTCTTTGCGCTGGGTGTCCTGATCAACCTCGGCCCACGGATCGGCAAGTTCAACGCCGACGGGTCGGCCAATGATCTGCCTGGCCATAACATGCCGTTCACAGCAACGGGCCTGATGCTGATCATCGTCGGGTTCTGGGGCTTCTTGATGGCCTGCCTCGTGGTGGGTGGCGAAGCGTGGTCCTGGGGTGGCAACTACACCACGATCTACGGCACGCCGACGAACCTGGGCGCGCTCGCATTCAACATCCTCATGTCCGTCGCAGGCGGGATCATCGGTGCCTGGGTCATGACCCGCGATCCGTTTTGGATGATGTCGGGTGCGCTGGCGGGGATCATCTCCTGCGCGTCGGGGCTTGACCTCTATTACCCTGCCTTGGCGTTTATCATCGCGTTCGGCGCGGGCATCTTGCTTAAGCCAGCCGCAGGCGTGCTGGAGCGGATGGGCATCGATGACGCTGTGGGAGCGGTTACCGTGCACGGCACCATCGGGATCTACGGGATGCTGCTGCTTGGCGTCTTTGCCTCCGGCTACCCGTCGGGCCTGGGTGAAGGCGTGGCGACTGTGTCGCTGGTCGGCCAACTCGTCGGATCGGTCGTCTTTATCGCGATCGGGTTCGGCACCGGCTTTGTCGCATCGCTGATCCTGAAAATGGTCGGCATGCTGCGTGTGCCAGAAGCCGCCGAGATCGCCGGTCTCGACACTGTTAAAGTTCCCGCACAGGCCTACCCGGAAGGTATTCCGGCATCGGCCCCAGCCTCGCAATAAGGAGAAGGAAACATGGGTTTTCCATATGACAACGGCGGGACGTGGACTGACGTCTCTGGTCCGATCTTCATGGGCGCAGGCGGGTCTGCGCCGGGTATGTACGCGCTGATCGGAATCATCATTTGCATTGCCGCATTGGCGATCGGCCAACGTGCTGAAGCCGCCAAATACTCCAAGCACAAGTGATGCATTAACAGGCAAAGGGGCCGCCTCCGGGCGGCCCCTTTTTCATTGGGCGAGATCTACTGCGGGCTTTGCGCCCCAAATTTGCCTGGTAGGAAAAAATTCTGCACGACAGTATTGATTTTCGAAGACCTATCGGTCTGAATACTGCCGAGAACACGACCAAAACGACAGACGAACAGGGGGCCAGCATGGCTATTCTATGGAGAACGTCGGCACTGGCACAGCGCCACGCCGAAATCGGCGGCGAGCTGGAAGACTGGAACGGCATGGGCACGGCGTGGTTCTACGATCACACGCCCGAGCGCGCGAAGGCCGATTACGAAGCAATCCGCACCAAGGCCGGTCTCATGGATGTGTCAGGCCTCAAAAAGGTCCATGTCGTTGGCGAAGACGCCGCCTACGTGATTGACCGCGTCACCACGCGCAATGTTGAAAAGATCGGCGTGGGCCGGGCCACCTATGCCGCAATGCTCGATGAGCGTGGGCTTTTTATCGATGACTGCGTGATCTACCACATCGCCGTGAACTCCTGGATGGTGGTGCACGGCACTGGCACAGGGATGGAGCAACTGACCAAGGTCGCGGCCGCCAAAAACTGCGCCGTGATCATGGATGATGATCTGCATGACATGTCGCTCCAAGGTCCTGTGGCCGTCGATTTCCTGGAAAAGCACGTGACCGGCATCCGCGACTTGGCCTATTTTGGCATCATGAACACCAAGCTTTTTGGCAAAAACGTCATGATCAGCCGCACGGGCTACACCGGCGAGCGCGGCTACGAGATCTTTGTCGGCGCCAAGGACGCGGTGCATGTCTGGGACAACATCCTGAGCGATGGCGAAAGCATGGGCATCCGGCCCACGCAGTTCAGCACGCTCGATATGCTGCGCATCGAGAGCTATCTGCTGTTCTACCCCGGCGACAATTCCGAGACCTTCCCGTTCGAAGACGGCACACCCGCGGGCGACAGCCTGTGGGAGCTGGGACTGGAATTCGTCGTCTCGCCCGAAAAGCAGGGCTTTATCGGGGCCGAGAACCACTACGCCATGGAAGGCAAGGAGCGGTTCAAGATCTACGGCGTTCAGCTGACCGGCGACGCCATGGACCAGATGGAGATGTTTGCCCGCGTGCACCACGAGGGCAAAGATGTGGGCGTGATCACCTACGGGCTGTCGTCAGAACTCAACGGCTATTCCGTGGCCATCGCGCGCTTGGACCCGTCGGTCGCGACGCCGGGCACCGCGCTCACCGTGGTCCAGCCAGACGGGACGGAGCTTTCGGCCACAGCCGAAGAGATGCCGTTCTATGACAAGGACAAATCGATCCGGTCCGCCAAGGGCTAACACTCTCAAAGCGCGCCGGACCCTCTGGCGCGCTTTTTTCTTCAAGCGAGGCGAAATATCCCAGCGATGTCGAAATTCAAATTCCCGGAAAGCATCAAGAGCAGGCCTGTCTACGGCACCCTGGAGCCGCGCGCGGGCAAGGCGCATCTGATGATCGCCGATGCCGAAGGCGCCGAGGCGATCCTTGATCTGGCGGCGCAAGACCCGGAACTGATGGCCAAGACGCACATCATCTTTATCCCGAAAGGTACCGATTTCGGCGGTACGCTGCGGGCACTGAACCCGGCGCAGTATTATGAGGGGCCGAGCTACGAGGCCTCTGTTCAGCGATTGCGCCATGTCCTGGCCAACGCGCATCAGGGGCTGCAGGTGTATTTGACCGGGACCGAGGGTCTGATGGGTCAGGCCCAGAACGAGGCGATGCAGGCGGGGATCCCTCATACCTCCATCCAGACCGAACATCGCGGGTCCGTGGCGCGGCGCATGCAATGTGTCCACTGCAAAGGGATCACCGAGGACGTGATCACAGACCCCTTTGTCTGCGCGCATTGCGGACTCAACCTCTTTGTCCGCGACCATTATTCCCGCCGCTTGGCCGCCTATCAGGGGGTCTGCATCGATGCAGAGGACCCCGGCAACGTCCCTGACCCCGTGGAGCTATACTCATGAGCGCCGCCCCGCAAAAAGCCAAACCCGGTGCAGAACAGATCGACGTGACGGTGAGCGCGGTGGTGCCCCTGAACGATCTTGTGACGCGGTTCGAGTTCACGCGCACCGACGGCCAACCCTTTCCGCCCTTTTCGGGCGGCGCGCATACCGTTGTCACGATGAATGACGACGGGCGCACGCGGTTGAACCCATACTCCCTGATGTCGGACCCCGCGGATACATCGACCTATGCCATCTCGGTCCGGCGTGACGATGCCGGACGCGGTGGGTCGCTTTTCATGCACACGCGCGTCAAGGCAGGGGATCAGATGACGATCACCTACCCGGTGAACCTTTTTTCGCTCGACCTGCGCGCGCGCAAGCATGTGTTTTTTGCCGGGGGCATCGGCATCACGCCGTTTATGTCCATGATCGCCCAGCTTGAGCGGTCGAATGGCAATTGGGAACTGCATTATTCCGTTCGGACCGAAACGCTTGGCACCTATGTGGACGAGCTGCGCTACAAGTTCCCCAACAAAGTGCATGTCTACTATGATGACCAATCGCAGAGCATCCCGCTAGAGGATCTGCTGGATGGGCAGCCGCTCGGCACCAATGCCTATGTTTGCGGGCCCAAGGGGATGATCGATTGGGTGCATGCGACCGCATCTGCCGCGGGGTGGCCCGATGCGCAGGTCCATTCGGAGGAATTTACTGCGCCGCAACCTGGCAAACCGTTCGAGGTACGCCTGTGCAAGTCCGACAAAACCATCCAAGTGGGCGAAAACGAAAGCCTGCTGGAGGCGCTTGAGCGCGAGGGCGTGAATGCGCCGTTCCTGTGCCGCGGCGGCGCCTGCGGTCAGTGCGAGACGGATGTTGTGGCCTTTGAGGGCGAATTCATCCACCGCGACCATTGGCTAGAACCCGAACAGAAGGCAGGCGAAAAGATTATGCCCTGTGTTAGCCGCTTCATCGGCCCATCGCTGGAGATCGACAGATGACCATTCAGTTCAACGAAGAAACCTTCCGCGACGATTACTCGTTCTACAACTCGGATTGGGCGATCAAACGCTTCCCCTTCCCGTTCCACGAAGACAGCTACATGTATGCCGTCAACATGGAACAGCACCGGGGCGGGCCCGAAGGCTCAGTTTACGAAAAACGCTTTGACGTGGACGAACACTACGTGTCGGAGATGCGCGACCGCGCCATGGTGCTGGCCGATGACCCACTGCGCTGCCAGTCGCTGCCACATATGACGCTGGCGGGCTGGGACCTGCTAGAGCTGATCATGGTGTCGAAATCTGAGGACTACCCGGACCTTTTCGAACTGCACCGCGACGGCGACACGTGGCGCTGGGTGAACAAGCCACTGGGCATTGATGACACGTTTACCTTCCTCGACGAAACCACCCTGCCCTACGGGCCCATGGAGTACATCACACGCCAGGCCCAGGGCGATTTCTGCGTGCTCGATCAGCGCGACGAGATGCTGTGGATGGACGCCGGCATGGTCACGACCCAAGCGGATTGGAGCTTGGATTTCGACATCGGCATGAACTTTTTCGAATGGCACGCGCCAGTACCGCTGGCCCATGAGATGGGGATCTTTAAGCGCGCGTTGAAGTTCTTGCTCAATATCCAGCAAGGCGCCCCGGCGCGGCGGTTGAACTGGACGATGACGGTCAATCCGCTGCTCGACACCAGCCCCGAGAATTACCACAAATGGGGCATTCAAAAGACGACGCTGACGCCCGAAAACATTGGGTCAAAACAGCATCTGCGGGTGGAGCTTCAGACGTTCTTCCGCCTGCCGCGCTCCAACGCGCTTGTCTTTCCGATCCGCTGCTACCTGTGCAGTTTCCAGGACCTGATGACGATGCCCAAATGGGGCCGCCGTCTGCACCGCGTGGTGCGGGACCTGCCGGTGGAACTGGCGACCTACAAGGGCTTCATCGACAACCGTCCGATGATGCTCGATTACCTGAGCCAGTTTGATGACGGGCTGCCCACCAGCCCCGGTGTGTTTCCAGAGTTTGACACCGAACCGCCACTGACAAAGTCAAGCTAGGAACTGGGAGGAGGTCGACCCATGCGGATACTGTGGGTCGCACTTTTTTGGGTGACGCTCATGGCTGCACCCGCCTCCGCCTGTCGGCAAGCGTTGGTGTTTGCGCTCGACGTTTCGGGGTCGGTCAACGGGGTCGAATACCAGCAGCAAGTCACAGGGCTTGCCGCTGCGCTCAGCGACCCGACCATCCGTGACATCATCTTATCGGACACGGTACACCCCGTTGAGATCGCCGTTTTCGAGTGGTCGTCGCAAAACCACCAACTGATCATTCTGCCTTGGACACCGCTCGACAGTCATGGGGCCATTGATCAGGCAGTTGCCCGCATTGGCGCCCACCGTAAAGTGCGTGCAGGTCTTAAGACCGCCTTGGGCACCGCGCTCGGCTTTGCACAGGGCCTTTTGCAACAGCGCCCCGCCTGTTGGCAGCACACCATTGACGTGTCGGGCGACGGACGCGGGAATGTAGGGCCTGCGCCGCGAAGCGTTTATGCGGCGGGCTTTGAGCGGACGACGGTCAACGCACTTGTCGTCGGCAATCCGCAGGCCGAAACGGGTGATGGCCCCGGCATCACCCCCCTAGCGCTCCAGCTCTACTATGAGCGGGAGGTGATACTTGGCCCCGGTGCCTTTTCGATGGTGGCGCAGGGCTATGCCGACTACGCGCGCGCCATGCGCCGAAAGCTTGCGCGCGAACTGCAACCGCTCAACTTGAGCGGTGAAATGGACGTTGAGGCAGCGCCCGGCTAGCTGCTTTGCGGGTAGCTGATGATCGACAGATAGCGCGCGGGCAGCGTCGTCAGCTTTTCAGGACCGTGGGGCGCGTCGGCGTCGAAAAACAACGTATCCCCGGGCTTTAGCGTGAACACCTTTGCGCCATGGCGGTAATCGACCTCCCCTTCGAGCATGTAGATCGTTTCGATCCCGCTGTGCTGGAACGTCTCAAACGTGTCGCTCTCGGTCGTGAGTTCGATCAGATAGGGCTCCACGATCACACCGCTGGAGTTGCTGCCGATATGGCCCAATAGGTTGTATTGGTGCCCAGCGCGGGTGCCTTCGCGTTCGGTCTTTACGCCTTCGCTCGCTTTGGTGTGGACGGCCTCCCGCCGTTCTTCGAACTGCCGGAAGAATGCCGTCAGCGGGACCGACAGCGCGTTCGCGAGGGTCTGCAACGTCTGAAGCGAGGGGGAGGTGTTGCCGTTTTCAATTTTGGACAGCATGCCGATAGACAGGCCGGTCGTTTCCGATAGCTCTGACACGGTCGTGCCCTGCGCTTTGCGAAAGCTGCGCACTTCGCGCCCGATCGCGACCTCGAGCACCTTTTCGCGAACACCCCGGACGGAATGCGGGTCTTGAGTTAGGCGAACCACCATATCGGCAACCGTATTGGTCATTTCCATTAGATGGTCCTCCCTAAGTGGCGCCGCTTTGTGCGTCCACAGGAATAGTCTACCGAACTTTCTTGAGGTTGCTAGAAATTTTCCTGACAGTATAATTTTGGCGAGTTTTTCGAGGTCAAACCCATGCAGCGGCCCTTCTCCACTGGTTTTCTGATCTTTCCGGGGTTCCCGATGGCGTGCCTGACCTCGATGATCGAGCCCATGCGCGCAGCCAATGAGATTTCGCGACGCGACGCGTTTGAATGGCAGCTTGTGTCGGTGGCGCCGGGCAAAGTGCGGTCGAGCGCCGCTATCGAGTTCGAGCCGACCGGCACGCTCGCGCGTCTAGATGGGCTGGACTTGCTGGTCTTGCTGTCCGCACCAACGGCCCGCTTTGATCGCCGCGAGGACGCGGGAAAGCTGCGGGCGATGCAGCGTCACGGGACCACCATTGGCGCTGTCAGCGGCGGGGTCTTTCCCATGGTTCATGCCGGGATCGGCGCGGATAAGCAGCTCGCCGTGCATTGGTGCTACAAATCCGCCTTTGAGGCCGACTTTCCGCACCATCACAGCTCCGACCGGGTGATTGAGCTCGCCGGGGACACGGTGACGGCCGCAGGCGCGGGCGCGGCGTTTGATCTGTCGCTACACCTGATCGAACAGCGCTTGGGCGCGGCCATGGCCACAGAGGTCGCCTGTTGGTTCCAACACCCCGTGATGCGGCGCGAGGGGATCGGTCAGGCCGTCCCGTCCCATTCGGGCAATGCCGCAGGCGAACAGCTGCCGCCCCTGGTGGCGCGCGCCGTCCAGATTTTTTCCGAGAACCTGGCGGAGCCGGTGGCCATGGCGGTCGTCGCCGACACGCTGGGCATTTCCGCGCGCCATTTGGAGCGGTCGTTCAAAAAGGCGACGGGGGGCAATCCCAGCCAGTATTATCGCAAGATGCGGATGCAGGCCGCGCGGCAGATGGTGCTTTATACCAATGACCGCGTGGCCGAGATCGGCGCCGCCGTCGGCTATTCCAGCCTTCAAACCTTTCGCGCGCGCTACGAGGAGGCATTTAGCGTGCCGCCCGACGAGGACCGCAATCGCATCAACCTGTTTCGGGTCAAAGGGAACCTGGCGATACCCTCCGTATAACGCTCAATGCGCGGAACGCATCGCCGTGAGCAGCGCATGGTGCAGCGATCCCGCGGAGGAACGCGGGCCCAGCACGGTGATCTGGCTTTGCGTTTCCATCAAGACGAAGCAGCCCAGGTGATCGATGCTGGTGCGCGTCGCGTGACCCGGCGCTGCGGCGCGCAGGTTGATGGGGCACAGGCGTTCAAACACGGCGATAAGCCCCTCCCCCCTGAGGTCGAAGCGGCACCAGGCGTCGTTTTGTTCCGTCACGCTAGCCTGGCCTGGGGCTGCCGCAGTAAGGTCATGCGCCAACAGCTCGTGGGTGTCATGCGGCGCCATGACCATCCACTGATCAGGACCGATCCAAAAGACCGTGAACGCCCCACCCCGGGCCGAGGCACCTGGCCCCGGCAGTTGCAGCGCGGTGACGGCGCTTAGAGCCTTTGCCGCTGGTGCCTCCGCCCCGCGCCGGGCTGCGAAAGATGCGATGGCTGTGTTGGTGACCTCGGTCAGGGTGACGGGACCGTGAGTGTCAGTGCGGGCCTCGCGACCGCCAAGGGCCGTGAGCGGGATCATCTGCGGCAATGGATCAGACACGGAGACGCTCCCCCTCTGGGTCGATGAAGTGGGCGCTGACGACTTCAACGTCGTGGTCAACACCGGTGAGCGGGCTGACGAGCCGGATCACCTCCCCCAGGCGCGCATCGCCGCGTTTGAGGTACCCGATGGCAATCGCGTGGCCGAGGTTAGGGGAAAAGCAGGCGGATGTCACATAGCCCTGATCGTGGGCGGCATCGACGGGCGCGCCTTTGGTCATCAGATGCGCGCCTGCGGGAACGGAATGCGACGTATCGACCGGCTTAAAGCCCACAAGCTTGAGCGCGTCCTCGGTATTGAGGCCCTCGCGTTCGGACAGGGTCGACCCGATGCTGTCCTTCTTTTTGTTGACCATCCGGCCCATGCCCAGGTTGAGCGCGGTCGTGGTGCCGTTGAGCTCATTGCCCGCTGCGTGGCCCTTTTCGATGCGCATCACGCCCAGCGCCTCGGTGCCGTAGACGACCGCGCCGAACTCTTCGCCCGCGGCCACCAGGCGCCGGATCAAGGCATCGCCGTAGCGGGTGGGCACAGCGATTTCGTAGGCAAGCTCGCCCGAAAATGAGATGCGAAAGAGCCGCCCGCGCACGCCGCCGATGCTGATGTCCCCACACGCCATGTAGGGAAATGCCTCGTTGGAGATGTCGTGTTCAGCGTCGATGACCTTTTGCAAAAGCTTGCGGGCATTGGGGCCCGCGACGGAGTACTGCGCCCAAGCCTCTGTGGTTGAGATGAGCTGCACATCGAGGTCAGGGAAAAGGCACTGGCGCACGAATTCCATGTGCCGGTAGACGCTGACCGCGTTGGCGGTGGTGGTTGTTACGACGAAGTGATCCTCCGCAAAGCGCGCGGCGGTGCCGTCATCCATGGCGATCCCGTCTTCGCGCAGCATCAGGCCGTAGCGCACTTTTCCGACGGGAACCTTGGCGAAGGGGTTGCAATAGATTTTGTTGAGAAAGGTCGCCGCATCGGCGCCTTGCACGTCGATCTTTCCCAATGTGGTGACGTCGCAGATGCCCACCGACTTGCGGGTTTGCAGCACCTCGCGGTCGACGGACTGGCGCCATGTCGTTTCCCCCGGGCGGGGGAACCACTGGGCGCGCAGCCACATCCCGACCTCGACAAAGACCGCGCCTTGTTCTTCGGCCCAGGTGTGGGACGGCGTTTTGCGGACGGGGCGGAAATCCTCATCGCGGGACCGCCCGGCAAAGGCGCCGATGGCCGTAGGCGTGTAAGGGGGGCGAAAGATGGTGGTGCCGACCTCCGGGATAGGTTTGCCCGCAAGTTCGGCCATGATCGCGAGGCCGCCCATGTTGGACGTTTTGCCTTGGTCGGTGGCCATGCCCAGCGTCGTGTAGCGCTTGAGGTGTTCGACAGAGCGGAAGTTTTCCTGATGCGCGAGCTTCACATCCTTGGCGGTCACGTCGTTTTGCTGATCGAGCCAGGCACGTTTTGCCCCGGCCACGTGCCAGAACGGTGTGACGTTGACTGGGGCGTCCTCGGCCTCCGGAACGGTCAGATTTGGTGCGTTCAGGCCCAGGGCATCTAGCGCTTTGGCAGCAGCGGCCACCCCGGACGTCAACGCACCGTGGGTTGAGAGCACCCCAGCCGCAGCCCCTGCGGCGTGCATACCCTGGGGAAGCGCATCGCCTGGCACAAAAGCGGCGATGTCTTCGGCCCAGATCGGGCGTCCGCGCTGGTGGCTGGCCAAGTGAACGTTGGGGTTCCAGCCGCCCGAGACGCCAAGCGCCCCGCATTCGAGCGTCCGGTTGGAGCCGTCGGCTAGCCGGACCTCGACAAATGTCAGGCCAAGGCGTCCCATAGTGCCAATGACGTGCGCGCCTTTGAGGACTTCGTAGTCGGGGTGGGTTGGCGCGTCTGGGCGCACGTCCACCACGGCTGCGATCTTCACGCCTTTGGCGTACAGGTCCGCGGCGGTGCGGTGGCCATCGTCGTTATTGGTAAAGACCGCCAAGCGCTGCGAGGGCGTCACAGCCCAGCGGTTCGCGTAGTCGCGCAGCGCGGAGGCCAACATGATCCCGGGGCGGTCGTTTTCTTCGAACGCGATGGGGCGCTCGGTGGCGCCTGCGGCGAGGATGGATTGCCTGGAATAGATGCGCCACAGGATCTGGCGGGGCTTTCCCGCCGCGGGCTGAGCCAGGTGGTCCGACACCCGCTCCACCGCGCCGTAGATGCCGTGGTCAAAGGCCCCGATGACGGTCGTGCGCGACATCAGGCGCACATTTGGCATAGCCGCGAGCGCGCCCACGGTGGCTGCCGCCCAGTCAGCGGCGCCTTGATCGGCAATCGACAACACCTCTGCATTAAGGCGCCCGCCCAGCATAAAGTCCTCGTCGGCGACGATGACCTCCGCCCCGGCGCGTGCAGCCGTCAGCGCCGCCATAAGCCCGGCCGGGCCGGAGCCGATAACCAACAGATCGCAATGCAAAAAGCCTTTGTCGTAGCAATCGGGGTCAGCGTCGGTGGCGAGCGACCCGAGCCCTGCGGCCTTGCGGATGATTGGCTCGTAGACCTTTTCCCAAAAGGCCGCGGGCCACATGAAGGTCTTGTAGTAAAAGCCCGCCGCAAAGAAGCTCGACAGGCGGTCATTGACGGCCATCGCGTCAAAGGCAAGCGACGGCCAACGGTTCTGCGATTTTGCGACGAGGCCCTCGAACAGCTCTGCGGTTGTGGCGCGGGTGTTGGGCTCCTTGCGGGCGCCCTCGCGCAGTTCGACAATCGCGTTGGGCTCCGCCGACCCGGCGGTCAGGGGGCCGCGCGGGCGGTGGTACTTACACGACCGCCCCATCAGGCGCACCCCATTGGCAAGGAGCGCAGAGGCCAGCGTGTCGCCTGCGTAGCCCTGGTAGGTGCGACCATCAAAGCGGAAGGACATCGGTTGGGCGCGGTCAACACACCCGCCGAACAGCCGGTTTTTCTGCGTCATCTGGACCGCCCTTCCCTGCGCGCCACGTCCGAGGCGAGTTCCACCGATGTGATGACATGTGTGGTGGTATCGCGCGTCACCACGAGCCAGGATCGGTCCCCCTGTTCGTGGAACCAAAGCTCCCGCATGGGACCGGCGCGGTTGTCGCGGAGGTATCCGTAGTCTGTGAACTGCTGGACGGCGTCCGGTGCTTCCCAATCGGGGCGGTGGATGAGCGCGGCATCGCCCAGATAGGTGAATTCGGCGGCGTCGCGGGGTCCCAGCAGGGGGTGGTTGATAATCATTGCGCGCCCCTCAATGCAGGTTGGGCTGATTGCCCATGCCTTTTTCGTCGATCATCAGGCCGCGGTTGAAGCGGTCGAACCTATAGGCGGTGGCGGTGTGATGCGGCGCCCCCGTCGCGAGGAGGTGCGCATAGACGTAGCCGGAGGCGGGCGTGGCCTTGAACCCGCCGTAACACCAGCCGCCGTTGAAATAGAGCCCGTCGATATGGGTGCGGTCGATGATGGGGGAGCCGTCCATGGACATGTCCATGATCCCGCCCCACATCCGCAGCAGGCGCGCGCGGCCCAGCATCGGGAATATCGCCATGCCGCCTTCGCAGACATCCTCTACCACCGGCAGATTTCCACGCTGGGCGTAGGTGTTGTAGCCGTCGATGTCGCCGCCAAAGACAAGCCCGCCCTTGTCGGATTGCGAGCAGTAGAAATGCCCGGCCCCGAAGGTGATCACCCCCGGCAGGATCGGTTTAAGCCCCTCGGAAACAAAAGCCTGGAGCACATGGCTCTCTATCGGCAGGCGCATCCCCGCCTTTTCCATCACGCGGCTTGAGGAGCCCGCGACGCATGAGGCGACTTTGTTGGCTTTGATCGTGCCGCGCGACGTCTCCACGCCCTTACAAACGCCGTCTTCGATCACAAAGCCGGTGACTTCGCAGTTTTGGATGATGTCGACGCCCAGCCTGTCGGCGCCCCGCGCGTAGCCCCATGCCACGGCGTCATGGCGCACGGTCCCGCCGCGATGCTGCGCCAGGCCGCCCTTAATCGGAAAGCGCGCGTTGTCGGTGTTGAGGAAGGGATAGCGCGCCTTGATCTGGGCTGTGCTCAGCAAGTCGGCGTCGGCGCCGTTCAGAATCATCGCGTTCCCGCGCCGAATGAACGCGTCGCGCTGCGCATCGCTGTGGATGAGGTTCAAAATCCCCCGCTGGGACACCATCGCGTTGTAATTGAGGTCTTGTTCGAGCCCCTCCCACAGCTTCAGGGAAAACTCGTAGAACGGCTCATTACCATCCAAAAGGTAATTTGAGCGGATGATCGTGGTGTTTCGGCCCACATTGCCGCCGCCGATCCAGCCCTTTTCCAGAACCGCGACTCGTTTGGCGCCATACACCTTGGCGAGGTAATAGGCCGTTGCCAATCCGTGCCCGCCGCCACCGATGATGATCGTGTCATAGGCTGGCTGGGGTTCGGGGTCCCGCCACGCTGGGCCCCACCCCCTGTGACCGCGCAGTGCCTCTTTTATGACCTGAAACCCAGAATAGCGCATGCGATCCGACTCCTTGGGGCGATGATCCCTGATTTTTGGCCAAACTTCCGCGCCACAACAGAACACATTTAACGCAAATCGGACTCTTTGCCCCTCAACTGCTGCCGTGGCCGGGTCTACCACGCATCCAAAAATCGTCCCTGACAAGAAAAATACTTGATCCACAGTGAAGATATGGGAAGGTTACTCCAGACAGCTGCACCCTGAAACTGCTCATGCGTTCGGCTGCCACTTCGGCGTGTGGGGAAACCTGGACCAAGGCACGCTGGTACAACAGGGAGACGCGAAATGAAAAAACTGACTACTGCACTTGCAACGGGCGTGGTGGCCTTTGTGCCGCTTACGGCAGCGGCGATGGACAGCTCTGACCCTATCGTCATTCCGATCCACAACTGGTCGTCCCAGATTGTGATGTCGAATGTCGTTGGCCAAATCTTTGAGGAGATGGGCAACAACGTGGAATACGTCACCACCGACAGCCAAGCGGTGTATGAATCCGTGCGCTTGGGCGATGTGACGCTGGAGCTTGAGGTTTGGGAAGGCGCCTTTGGTGCATCTTTCCGCGCAGCGCTGGAAAAGGGCGGCATTGTTGACGTGGGCGACCACAACGCGGTGACCCGCGAGGACTGGTGGTACCCCATGTGGACCAAGGACGCCTGCCCCGGCCTGCCAAGCTGGGAAGCGCTCAACGACTGTGCGGCGCTGTTTGCCACACCAGAAACAGGCTCCAAAGGCCGCTACCTGGACGGCCCCGTAGACTGGCTCAAGCACGGCAAAGAGCGTGTGGAAGCTTTGGGCATGGACTTTGAAGTGATCAACGCGGGCTCCGCGGCGGCACTTTGGGCTGAAATCGGCTCCGCCGAAGCGGACAAGCGCCCGATTGTTGTGTTTAACTGGACGCCCAACTTTGCCGAAGCCGTGTGGCCGGGTGAGTTCGTTGAATTCCCCGCGTGGGAAGACGGCTGCGACAAAGACCCCGCTAAGGGTCCAAACCCAGACGCGCTTTATGACTGCGGCAACCCCGCTGACGGCTATCTGAAGAAAGCCGCGTGGGAGGGCATGGAAGCCAAGTGGCCAGGCGCTTACGCCGTGCTCGAAAAGATCAGCTTTACCAACCCACAGATCGCCGAAATGGCGCGCCTGGTGGACGTGGATGAGCTCGAGCCCGATGAGGCGGCAGCCGAGTGGCTGGAAGCCAACGAAGACGTTTGGAAGACTTGGTTGAACTAAGCCTTTCGGATTAACGTCCGGATGGGGCCCTGTTCGCGCAGCGTTCGGGGCCCCTTTCACGAACATGGTTGCCTTGTGGCGCCAAACCCCTCGATAGGTGTTTTCGATGACTGCACATGCGCCCGTGATTTCCTGCAAAAACGTATGGAAGGTCTTTGGCGACAATCCCGAAGCCTATCTCAAAAAAATGCCCGCGGGGCACAGTTTCGACGACATCCGCGCGGACGGGTATATCGCAGGCGTCAAAGACGTTTCCATTGAGGTTGCGCGCGGTGAAATGCTCGTCATCATGGGCCTGTCTGGCTCTGGAAAATCGACCCTCGTGCGCTGCTTTTCACGGCTCCACGATATCACTGGCGGCACAATCGAGGTCGAGGGCCAGGACATCATGGCCCTGTCCGAAAAGGAGCTGATTGACCTGCGCCGCAACAAGATGGGCATGGTGTTCCAAAGCTTCGGTCTATTGCCGCACCGCACCGTCCTGGAAAACATCGCCTTCCCCCTGGAAATGCGGGGCCAAGACCGCCACACCCGCCGCGACCGCGCGCTAGAGGTGATCAAGCTGGTCGGGCTTGAGGGCCGCGAAGACTATTTCCCGCGCGAACTGTCGGGCGGTCAGCAACAGCGCGTGGGCATCGCACGCAGCCTCGCCATTGAGCCTGACATCTGGTTTCTGGACGAGCCGTTCTCCGCACTGGACCCGTTGATCCGCCGCGAGATGCAGGACGAGTTCCTGCGCCTGCAAGAGATGCTCGGCAAAACCATCGTTTTCATTACCCACGACTTCGACGAGGCTCTGCGCCTCGCGGATCGGATCGCCATCATGAAAGACGGCGCCGTCGAACAATGCGACACGCCCGACCAGATCGTACTGAACCCCGCCACTGACTATGTTCGCAAGTTCACCGAGGACATCGATAAGTCGCGCGTGGTGCATACCGGCGTTTTGGCAGATGCCAGCGCGACCGGTGACGGCGACGCCGTTCCCGCCAGTGCTACGATCCACAGCTTGGCCAGCGCGCTCGTGACCGACACGCGCGACTTTATCCCTGTTCAAGATGGCGGCACAATCGTGGGAGCGTTCTCCCGCCAAAAGGCGCTGCAGATCCTCGTGGGGGCCAGCTAGTGGCCGTTGCATCCACAAATAACGCGTTGGGGCGCTCCGTTCACGGCCCGTCCGCTCAGCAGGTTGCGACCTGGCTGGCGCTCGCGGCGATCCTGCTCACCGGGTTGCAGTATGCGGGGCTCCTGCCCGCGGTGCTTCACCGCGTACCAGAGGCTTGGTTGCCGCCATTTGCGGTCTGGCTCGACGCGGCGTTTAACTTTGTGCGCACCGACCTGGGCCTGGAGAAGCTGACGCGCTGGTTTGCTGAGGGCCCGTTGCAATTCATGCTCGATACCACGGCCAACCTTCTATACGGCAAGCGCCGCTGGCCCAATTTCGAGCAGATCCCCTGGAGCGCGATCGCCGCGTCCGCGGCTGTGCTGGGCTACTACCTTGGCGGCTGGCGGCTGGCGGCTTTGGCCGGCGGCACGTTCATCTGGACGGCCATGATCGGCCAGTGGAAAGACGCGATGGAGACGATGTCGGTGCTCATCGTGGCCGCGCCCATGGCCTTTGTCATCGGCATCGCACTGGGCATCGCGGCGTGGAAATACGACTGGGTTGACCGCGCGATCAAACCGATCCTCTCGGTCCTGCAAACCCTGCCCTTCTTTACCTACCTTCTGCCGGCGGTGATCTTTTTCAAAGTGGGGCCAACCGCCGGGGCCGTCGCCACGATCATCTATGCCATCCCACCGATGATCCTGATGACGACGCTCGGCCTGAAAAAGGTATCCCCCGAGGTCGTGGAGGCGGGCAAAATGTCTGGCTGCACCCGCTGGCAAATGCTGCGCCACGTCTACGTTCCCGCCGCCCGGACAGAGATCCTGATTGGCGTGAACCAGGTCATCATGCTGTGCCTCGCGATGGTCGTTCTCACTGCCTTTATTGGGATGCCAGGGCTCGGGGCGAAACTTCTAGCCATGATGGGCAGTTTCAAACTTGGCCGCTCGTTCGAGATCGGCGTGACCATCGTGCTGTTGGCTGTGACCTTGGACCGGCTGTCGAAAGCGTGGGTCGTAAAGCTGCCAGAGCACTTTGAGAAAGGCACGCCTTGGTGGCAGCGTCACAAGTATCTGTTGGCCGGGCTCGCCGCTTTCGTCTTTTTCACCGTGCTCGGGCAGTTCGTCGAATGGTTCGCGGAAATCGGGCGCCGTCAGAGCTGGTCCCAGGGCAAAGAGATCGACACAGCGATCAAGTCCTTTCTCGCCTTCGACATCGTCAAAGGCACCACAGAACAGATCCGCTACGTGCTGAATGTTTGGGTCCTAAACCCGTTCCGCGACTTTTTGCTGTCGATCCCGACATCGGGCTTTATCATGCTGGTCGTGGCAGGCGCGCTCGCCCTCGGTGGTCGCCGTCCCGGCATCTATGCGGCCGTCTTTTTTGGCACCGTTGCGCTGACGGGGTGGTGGGATCGGTCCGTCATAACGCTTTACTCCGTGATCTCGGCCGTGACCTTGGCCACGATCATCGGGCTCCCCCTAGGTATCCTCGCCGCCCGGTCAGAGGCCTGGTCGCGCCGCGTGCTGCTTGCCTGTGACACGGCGCAGACCTTCCCCAGCTTTATCTACCTCATCCCGGCGATCATGCTCTTTGGGATCACCGCGACCTCGGTGGTCATGTCGATCCTGATCTTTGCCATGGTCCCGCTCGTCCGCTACACGATCGAGGGCCTGCGCGGCGTCCCGCCAGAGATGACCGAGGCCGCCGACATGTCCGGCGCGACCAAGATGCAAAAGCTTTGGAAGGTGCAGCTACCCCTCGCGCTGCCGACAATGGCCGTAGGCTTTAACCAGGCCATCATGTTCGCATTCTTCATGGTGATCATCGCCGCCTTCATCGGCACGCAGGACCTGGGCCAAGAGCTGCAAAAGACCCTCGCAGGGACAGACCTAGGCAAAAACTTCGTCCTAGGCCTGTGCGTCTCCCTCATGGCACTGACATTCGACATCGCCATTATGACATGGGCAGAAGGCAAGAAGCGCGCGCTGGGACTATAGGGTCAGTATCCTGTGCTGCGTGACCGCCTTCTCAGCGGGCCGCCAAATCTGTCCGCGCGTTGTCTTACAAGCACGTTTTGAGGGCGCCAACCAGTACGGGCGCTGCATAGCTCGCGTTAACCCATGCCGTTCGAATGGCGTCCTTACGGCCAGGAGCCGAGCCTTCATGTGCGTAAAAGCGTCCGAGTTGGTCATGGTTTCCCGCAACGCGCTCGCAGAGCAGAAATCCCTTTCTAGTCCACCTGCAAGCATCAGCAAAATCGGTTTGACGATGAAGCTTACCAGCGCACTCAGTGACAACCGAGTTTACTATGCACTAGCGATCACTATGACGACTGACTTTGCGAATGGTTGGCACCACAAGACAGGACCAGACTAATTGCGCCCTAGGCTAGATAATTCAATGAAGGCATAGATCACCTTTGTTCCGCACAACTCTTTGAGTGGCTGAATGCGCGACAGAAGAGCATCATTGGCTTTCCGACCCTAGGACGGAGGCCGCTCGGCAGACAAGCCCAGCTGGCATAACTTAACTTAACTCAACTTCCATCGCAGGCTGAGATCGGTATATAACTTCCCCTCTCGGCGTATTTTGAGGAAACACTCATCCTTGATCGGGAGTAAGGCGCTGATTCAATTCTCTCCTCAGGGAGAGACTGCCAATGATGGGACCGAAGCAAGAAGCGCAGGCGGCACTGTTCTATGAGTTCTCGCTGGAGGATCACTTGCCCGAAGATCATCTCCTGCGGTCGATTGATCGGATCGTCGATCTCGGCAGCATTCGAAGATATCTTGCGGATTTCTACAGCCACACGGGTCGCCTATCGGTTGTTCCTGGGTCGCTGATCCGCATGCTGCTTGTCGGCTATTGCTTTGGCATCCGGTCAGAGCGGCGACTTTGCGAAGAGGTGGATATGAACCTTGCCGATCGCTAGTTTTGTCGCCTTGATCTGAATAACCGCGTGCCAGATCATTCGTCCTTTTCAAAGACCAGGCACGGTCGGTGCCGGGAGAGTGAGCTGCTTTGGGCTTTGTTTGAGACGACCGTGGCGCGGTGCATCGAAGAAGCCCTGGTCAGCGGCCAGCGCATGGCTGTTGATGCAAGCCTCATCGAAGCTGACGCAAACAAACAGTTCTCAGCATCCGAAGAAGAGTGGGACATAAATCGGATTGATGTCGAAGCGGCACCGCGCGCTGTGAAGGAATATCTCGACACGCTGGATGAGGCCGCCTACGATGCTGCAAGCGACGTGCAGCCCAAGTTCACATCCTTCTCTGACCCTGCAAGTCAATGGACCGCAGCACGCAAAGGTCCAGCATTCTTTGCCTATTCCGACAACGACCTGATCGACACGGACAACGGCGTCATCCTTGACGTCGAGGCGACGCGCTCGATCCGACAGGCGGAGGTTGGGTCGACCCAAAACGTGCTGGAGCGGGTGCAGGCCAGGTTCGATCTGCACCCCGAACGGTTGATCGCCGACACGGCCTCTGGCTCGGGGCCGATGCTCGGCTGGCTGGTGTACCGCAAGATTGCGCCGAACATACCAGTTATCGATAAGGCCGCTCGCGCTGAGGGGACATGGTTACGCGCAGACTTCGAATGGGACGCTGAGCACAACCAATACATCTGCCCATAGGGCGAAGCACTGAAGTAGTTCAGACCTAATTACTCAGACCCCAATCGCGGCGCGACCGGCAAAGGGGTCGCGAAGTACCAAGTTCTCAAACACCCCTGCCGGGCTTGTCCCTCCAAACCAAAATGCTGCCCCAAGGCCGACTGCCGCAGGATCACCCGTGAAGAACATGAAGACGCCCGTGACGCGGCCCGCGCCATCCGCAAGACAGATCAATACAAAGTCTCGGCCAAGCTCCGAAAGAAGATCGAATTGCTCTTCGCGCATCTCAAACGCATCCTCGGGCTTGGCCGGCTACGATTGCGCGGAGCATGCGGCGCAAATGACGAATTCCTCCTTGCCGCCACCGCTCAGAACCTCCGCAAACTGACGAAGCTCCTTCCTGTACCGCAGCATCCGCAGAAAGCGTGAGCTTGGAGGGGCTTGCGTGTCCTTCAGGTGGAGGTTCAGGCCCCATTCAAGGCGTTGTTTTTCAACAGGATCGGCATCGAACGGAAGTTCGATGCGGGTGCAACGCTACCAGGTTGACGGAAAAGAACCAGACTTCTGGGTCAATGTGAGTATGACAACGTGCTTCTGTTTTGCTGTACCTACCGCGGTAGAAAGATGATCAGTCTCCTTGGCGGAGGATGACCCATAGGGCTCTCGCCCTTGGACCGAGGATCACGCTGCGATGCCTTGATCTGAGACCCAGTGCGAGCATCCTGAGCAGGCGCTTTTCAGATATCAGAACCCGTGGTCTGCCATAATGGCGGCAAGCGTGCCATCGTTGGTCATGGCGGAGAGTGCTGAATTAAACGAGGCCATCAATTCTTCACTGTCCTGATTGACCTTGGGCACGACCATATACTGCACATCGACGTGGACGGGTGGGCTCATCCATGCGAATTCGTCGGCCTGATCTTCGAACGTGGTGTTAATGATGTGCTGCGCCACAATCCGGTCGGTGAGGACCGCATCAACGCGCCCGCGAAGAAGTTTCCGAAGGTTCTCTTCGTCATCACGGGCTTCTGAGACCTTCAACCCCGCATCTTCGAAACCCGGCGGCGGCGCATAACCACGCACGACACCGATATCGATGTTTTTCATGGCCTCATACCCTTGGAAATCAACCGAGGCACCGCTTCTAACTAAAAACACCAGTTCATTTGAGGGCAGCGCATCGGAGAAAATAAAATGCTTTTCCCGCTCTGGCCGATGCCACATGGTAAACAGCGCGTCGAATTTGCCGTCTTTGGTCCCCTCAAACGCGCGTTTCCATGGCAGGAAGTCGACCTCCGTATCTCGGCCAGTGCGCGCGAAAGCTTCGACAACGATCTGTGTCATGAAGCCACCGTCTTCCATTTCGGCGCCGTAAAACGGAGGCCATTCAGTCGCGGCAATGGAAAGCGGCTCCGCGCCCGATGGCGTCGAGCTAGTGGCAATCGCTGCTGCGGTAAGGATCTGAAAAAAATGAGACTTCATTGCGCAGCGGGCCCCCAGGCTGATTCCATTTAGGCGACACGTGCGCCAGCGTGCGGAGTGTCGTTCGTGCGATCGGCGATGTCACGGAAAATCGTTTTGAACTCAAGTGCTTAGACGTTACGCGCCCTCGAATATGGCTAACGTGACGCTCGAAGGGAGAGCAATCAACAATGTCCTTTCTTAGCCTGTTGGCTCCTTTCAATTCGGGCGAAGTTTCTTGCGCTCGTGGCGCCGATGGTGCTCTTGTCCATTGCTGCCGTATTTGGCGTTGTGGAGTGGATTGCCGCAGACCGGGCATCGACAGCAATGGCCGCAAAGTTGGAGCGCGTTCTCGCGACGCAGAGCTCTGTTCTGGCGGACCCACTTTGGAATCTGGCGCGCGAGCAGATTGACCTCACTGCAACTGCGATAATGCTAGATCGTGACGTTGCAGAGCTTCGGGTTCGCGACGAAGACGACAAGCTTGTGTTGTCCCAAAGCCGCGTGAACTCCACCGACGGACTTCGCAACAACAAGGTAGAGATTGCGTTTGAAGGGGAAGCGATCGGCACGCTGGAGATATTTCTGTCTAACGAACGGCTGATCGCGGAACGCTCAGAACGTTTGACAGTGGCGGCAGTGCTGGCGGGCGTCTTGCTGCTGGCGGTCATGGTGGCGGTGTTGATCTCGAACCGTTTGGTCGTCGGAAGGCCGTTAGAGCGGCTCCTTGTTGGTATCCAGGCAAGCGAGACTGACGGTCCGCGCGAGCCCGTTGACTGGCAAACCCGCGATGAGCTTGGCGAGGTGATAGCCGCGTTTAACCGGATGACAGCGGAACGCGATGAACACGAGCGTGGGCTCGAAGCTGCACGGGCCGACCTAGAGGTACGGGTGCAGGAACGCACCCGCGACCTGGCCAAAGCCAGCACGCAGCTTACCGAAGCCATCGAGAGCATGACGGATGGCTTCATGCTGTTTGACGCAAATGATCAGCTGGTCATTCACAATTCCACTTACGTCGAAAAGATGTATCCCAAGACTGCCGACCTGGTGAAGATTGGGGACAGCTTCGAGAAAATCATTGGCGAAACGGTTGCTGCGGGGTTGGTCGTAGATGCAGTTGGACAAGAGGAAGATTGGCTGAAGCGGCGCATCGCGTCACACGAAAACCCGCGCGGCGCATACGTGCAGAAGCGGGCAAACGGAACGTGGCTGCGGATCAATGAACGCAAGACAGAAGACGGCGGAACGGTGGCCACGTTCACCGACATAACGGAGCTACAAGAAGCGCGTGAGGAGGCTGAAGCCGCAAACGAAGCCAAGAGTTCTTTCCTCGCAACCATGAGCCACGAAATTCGTACTCCGCTCAATGGCATCATGGGAATGTCGACACTCTTGCGCGGCACTGAGCTTAATGATGAGCAACGCGACTTTTCGGAAACGATTGCTACAGCCGCCGATACCTTGTTGATGATCATCAACGACATTCTGGATTTCTCGAAGGTTGAAGCTGGCGCACTGGAGCTTGAGAACCATCCTGTTGACGTTTCCGAACTCGTCGAGCAGGCGCTAGACCTAGTTGTATCGAAGGCAGGGGACCAAGGGATCGAGTTGGCAAGTCGGGTTGGACCGGGTGTGCCGGACGGCATTCTAGGGGACCCCACGCGGCTCAAGCAGATCCTGATGAACCTGCTGAACAACGCGGTGAAATTCACCGAAGTGGGAGAAGTTGTTCTAACGATCGAGCGTACTGAAACGGGCGAAAGCCCGAGCGTTGGCACCGTGGTGCCAGTCAGGTTTTCTGTGCGCGACACCGGCATCGGTATTCCCGCAGATCGCATGAACCGGCTTTTCAAATCGTTCAGCCAGGTCGACGCTTCAACCACGCGCAAGTATGGTGGCACGGGACTTGGCCTTGCCATTACCAAGCGGCTCGTTGAGCTGATGGGTGGCGACATAAGGGTCGAAAGCGAGGTCGGGAGAGGCGCCGAGTTTTCCTTCGAGATCGAGGTGGAAGCCGCCCCCGTTCCGGATCGCAAGAAGCGCGAAGACCGCATTCGCAATCTGAAGGCTAAGCGGGCGCTTATCGTCGATGACAATCGAACCAACAGGCTGATCTTGCAAGAGAAGCTAAAAGAATGGGGCATGTTTGCTGAGACTTATGGCGAGCCTGAACAGGCTCTGACCGCAGAACTCAGCACGTTTGATGTGCTGATCCTCGACTACAAAATGCCAACGATGACCGGAGCGGATCTTGCCATCGCGATCAAAAGCAAGACGGGCGCAAAGACCCCTCCTATGGTTCTCTTCAGCTCGGTCGGGCAGGTCGAATCTTCTCTGCGCAATGAGATTGAGAAAATTGGTTTCGATGGTGTCCTAACCAAGCCTGCCAAGTCTGGTCACCTTTTGGACCTTCTAAGCCGCGTGGTCGCTGGGGATACAAAAACGGAAACCACACGATCAGCGTCTACGCCTGTGGTTCAAGGTGACCTAGAAATACATCTGGTCGATGACAACAGGATCAACCGAAAGGTTGGGTCAAAGATCCTGGCTGCAAATGGATTTGCGGCTGACCTGGTTGCTAGCGGCAAAGAGGCCATCGAGGCGGTAAAGGCCAAGCCCTACGATGTCGTCTTGATGGATATAGAGATGCCCGAAATGGACGGGCTCACAGCAACGGGCCTGATCCATGACGCACTCGATGTTGCGCAAAGGCCATACATTGTTGCGTTGACTGCAAATGCGATGGCGTCAGAACGTGACACATATCTAAGGTCCGGGATGGATGATTATCTCAGCAAACCCATCGATGTTGAGGCTTTGATACGCGCCCTGGCAACGGCCCGGACATTCCGAGCAAAACGACAAAGCGGAGCCGCAACATGAGCGATCTTTTGGACCTGGACGCGTTGAAGCGGCTCCTGGACGTGATTGGAGGCGAAGCGGAGGATTTCGACGAGCTGCGGGACGAGTTTATTGAAACATCGCCTGACCTGATTGAAACGCTTCAGCAAGCTGCTGCACACACAGACTTAGATGCCATGCGCGTGGCGAGCCACTCGCTGAAGGGAAACGCGCGAGATTTCGGGGCAACCGCACTGGCCGAACTGAGCGCGGCTTTAGAAACCGCATGTAAATCCGGCGACGTGGATGGCGCGATACAGCTGCTGTCACAAGTCACCGAAGCAGAAAAAGCGGCTCGACACGCACTTCTTTCCATAGAGGCCAGCAATCTTGGCTAAGCCGGAGGCACAGCATTCTGTCCCGGCCAGGATTCTGGTCGTGGACGACAACCCTGTCATGCGGATGAAAATGCGCAAGGCTGTCGAGGCTCTGGGGCACACCGCAAAGGTGGCCAAAGACGGCGAAGCCGGACTTCAGGCCATGACAACCGAAGCCTTTGATGCCGTTTTGCTCGACATCGTTATGCCGGGGCTGGACGGGTTTGACGTGCTTCAACGGCTGAAATCCGATCCCGACATTTCTCATATCCCGGTCATCGTCGTCTCGGCGCTTGATGACGAAATCGAAAGTGTTGTGCGTGCCATCGAACTGGGCGCAGAAGACTTCCTACCTAAGGAATTTGAGCCGGTCCTGCTGCGCGCGCGGCTGGATGCCTCTTTGGCCAAGAAGCGTTTTCGCGATCAAGAGCTTGAGTATTTCGCTCGGATCGATCGGCTGACCGAAGCTGCAGAGGTTTTGGAAAGCGGACGCTTCAACCCGAAGACGCTAGGGCTTGATGATCTTGCTAGCCGAAAGGATCCGCTCGGTAGGCTCGCGACGGTTTTCACCGGCATAGCGAGCGAGATCTACCAGCGCGAGCTCAAGTTAAAGCAAACGATCGACACCCTACGCGGATCGCTTTGGGTCATCGCAATTGGCATAGTATACGGGCTTACGCCGTCGCTCAGCCGCATCGTGATGAGCGACGGCGCAACGCCACTTGGCCTTATGCTCTGGGTGACGCCCATAATTGGGGGTGTTTTCGTCGGTATCGCTGTCCGGAACGGAAGCTTCCCACCCCTAACGATCAAGAACTTAGCGTTCAGCATGGCATGGGCGATAAACTCGGTCATCTTGCTTCGGCTCGTCATGCTCAGTTCTAGCCAACACGTCGAAGCCGCGATCCTGTCGCTGGTGTTGACGCTTCAAGGGTTCATGGTTTTTGGGTTTTCTGCCGCAATGGGCACAGACAGCGCCACACCGCGCCGCCTAATGGGGCTGCTTGTTGGGCTATTTGGCGTCGGGCTTGTTTTGTGGACCCAGATCGAAGGTGGTTCGACGAACACGATGTGGCTCCTTATTGCGCTGCTTGTGCCTTTGATCCTTGCGATCGAAGTTATGATGATGGCCGGTTTCCGCCCCAAAGGCTTGGATGACATCGGAGCGGTGGAGATGATGCAATGCTGCGCTCTCGTCCTCGTGGCCCCTTGGGCGTTCATAGAGGGCCAAACGTTTGCAATTACGACTGAAAATGCCGGGTCGCTTGGCGTCGTCATCGTTCTGATGGCAGGCGTGACAATTGGATCATACCTGATGGGGTTCCATTTGATTAGAACGGCAGGCGCAGTCTTTTACAGCCAAACAGCCTACACTATGACAATCGCCGGTGTTGTTTGGGGCGTTCTGATCCTGAACGAAGCTCTGAGTCCTATGGCATGGATTGCCTTTGCCGTGATCGTCGTGGGCATGTACCTTGTTGAGCCAAAGAGCGACGGCAAGGAAATCGTGATTGAAAGAAAATTCTCAAGCCACAAAGACGTTTGAGATTAAGCGCGGGCGCGTACGAAAGACCCCTTTGCAGGGTGTCCACATTTGATCTTTTAACGCCGTTTTGCCGTTTGCCTGGACGAACCCCGCCAGGATCGCCGAGATCTTGAGGCGAGCGCGCGGTCCAAGAGTTATTCCCGGTTGTACTGTTAGCTATCTTTGACACTGCACAAGTTGCACTCATCTCAGCCTGCCAAGCGCGTTAAAGGCTTGTCATCTGGCAAACGTTCGATTCAGAGAGACCGCACTACGGCGTTTCAAACAGCAACCAATGTCTGCAATGGGCCGTCCTCGCGAACGGCCCTTCAATCTAGATTTCAATAGCTTCGGCAATGGGCAAGGCATCCTCAAGCTCCACACCAAGGTAACGAACTGTGCTGTCCATTTTGGTATGGCCCAGCAACAGCTGGATTGCCCGCAGGTTGCCTGTCTTATTGTAGATCTGTGTTACCTTCGTGCGCCGCATCGAACGCGTGCCCTACGCGGTCGCCTCAAGGCCGATGGAAGTGACCCCGTCCCTGACAATGCGGGTATACTGGCGTGTCGAGATGTGAAGACACTCATGAAATCGGCCCAGCCAAAGATACTCGGAGCCAATTATTAGTTCGTCTTGCATCCATTTATCAACCGACGCCCGCGTGCCCTCGAAAGTCTCAAACCGCACCTGTTTCTGAGTTTTGCTCTGCAGGACCGATCCACGTTCTTTGATCTGGCCAGAGGCCATGACGTCGACGACTTTCATCTTCACTAAGTCCCAACCGCGAAGCGTGTTTTCGATTGCCATGTTGAAGAGCGCCGGGTCGCGATGGTTCACTGCAAGTCCAAGTCGCACGCGGATCGCCCAGACGTGCTTTGATTTCAGTGGGCGCTTTTGGCCGACGATACGTCCCTTGTTCCAAGCTGCGCGAAGCGCGATAATGCAGGGTGGACTGGATTCTTTTCCATGACGGATTCTCCAATCCGCCACGCCCTCCCAGAACGGCAACTCGATGTTGACCGAAGCAGCATAGCACAGGCATCCGCATCGAACCCGCTCTCCTGCAATGCCTGGTGCGGGCACACTGCTCAACATCGCTCCTTGATTAGGTCTGCCGCCTTTTCAGCAATCATAATTGTCGGAGCATTCGGGTGTCCGGTGTTCATCCGCGCCATCACCGAGGCGTCCGAGGTACTGACCCTTCAAGACCGTGCACCTTTAGGTTCGGAGCGACAACGGCACCATCGTCCTGACCTATGCGGCAACTACCCACAAGATGCCAAGAGGTCGAAGAAACTTCCCGAATGTCGGCTATAAGTTCCGCGTCGGTCATCAGATTGGGCCCCGGAGAAATCTCGCGCGGCCCAAGCTCCGCAAAGACTGGTTGAGCCACAACCTTCCGAGCCTCGCGGATGCAGGCGATCATCAGATCGAGATCGGCGGGATCGCTGAGGTAGCCCGGATCAATGAACGGCCAGTAGAGCGGACTGTTGGACACGATCGAAATCCACCCCCGGCTACGTGGTCGCATCGGAAAGCCCGAAATCGCGAAGCCTTGCTGGTCCGGCGGGCGCATTTCCGGCGCGCCGAGAATTATGTAGTGGGTTATCATCAAGAGTTCGATGTCCGGAGCGTCCGCGCCTGGCGTTGACCGCAAAAGTTAGGCGGGTTCGAAATGGTTAGTGGTCAACGGCCCGCGCCCCTGATCGAATTGCCTTTGGGCTTTGGCCAGATCTTCGGCAGAGCGGCCAAAGAACGTCAGCGGCTTATCGATTTCCCAGCGGCTGCGGTAGTGGAAGTGGTCTTGCAGGTTTTCGCCCACACCCGACAATTCGTGGCTGACTTTCACGCTGGCGGCTTCCAGGATGCATGCGGGTCCGATCCCCGAACGCTGAAGGATTTCCGGCGATCCGACTGCCCCTGCTGACAAAACGGTCTCCTGCGCCGTCGCTTGGTGGATGTTGCCTCCGGCGATATAGTCGATACCAAGGACCTTGTGTCCATCAATGACAAGCCTGAGGACGGTAGCGCCTGTTACGATGGTAAAGTTCGCTCGTTCCTTTGCCGCTTTTAGGTATGTGCGGGCGGTGCTACCTCGCGCGTTTTTGTGCAGCGTGGCTGGAAAGTAACCACAGCCTTCGATTTCCTGCCCGTTCAGATCTTCGTTGAATAGGATACCTGCCTCTTTGAAGGCAGCAATGAAAGTTTCAGTAAGCGGAGATCGTTCAGCCTGTGCGGTCACTTTCAATAGTCCCGCATCTCCATGCTGGCTTGAATCTCCCGGCACATTCCAGTTCTGGGCCTTTTTGAAATACGGCAGAACATCAGCACAGCGCATCCAGACGCCCCAAGCTATTGCCAATCGTCGTAGTCCGAAGAGTGCCCTCGCAGGTATAGCATGTAATTGATGTAGCCGGTGCGGCCAATGCAACGGCCCCGCGGATACGCGACTTGCCCGCGTGACAGGTGGTCCTGCCGTCCGGTTCGAAAGCCCCAATCGAACCGCGTATTGGGCAAGGATCCTTTGGCCGCCGGTGTCGACACACGCATGTCATCGTCATTGCCACCGGTCTCGAGTAAAAAGCACCCGCCGACTGGGATCTTCGCTCAATCGGTTTGCCAGAACACATCCTGCGCTCCCGGCGCAAACGATGATCGCGTCAAAAAGATCTGGCATATTGGCCTCCTGAAATTTTGTCTTTGGTCGCGCTGAGAACCAATCGCTCCGGATGAAACAACTCAGCTTTCGCCTTGCTGGTGAAGCGGCTCATTGTTTGTCTGTCGACTTGGTCCTTTTTGGCGATGGGCATTCTATTGCATCCAACGTGCCGAGCCCCCGCAAAAGAGCCATAAAATCGGCTGGCAAAGACACAGTGCCACCGCAAAAGCTTTGTAAAAAAACTCTAGAAATCATCGCAGAATCGCCAACTTGCAAAGATGGCCGATACAGATCCTGACACTTCACGTCTCATACTCGCGCTCTACGGGGCCTTTGCCGTTCGTGATGAATCGGGGGATGCGCTTGAAGGGATTTCGCGTCGTGGACAGGCGCTGCTAGCGTTCCGGTCTTTGCAACCGGCCATGCGAGCCGAGCGCACACGAATAGCAGACCTGCTCTGGTCGGATCGCTCAGAGGAACAGGCTCGCGCTTTACTGCGCCAGGAATTTTCGGTCCTTCGTCGCAGTCTTCTGAACGGGGTGCTCGAAACAAGTCGGCAACACGTGTGGGTCAACTCTACGATCGTTTTCCACCAACGCTTACGGACGGGGCGCTTTCTTCGCAGGATTTTAACTGAACTCATAAGGTTGCGAGGAGTGGCTAAGGGAAACCAGACAAAACCTGGTTGCTCAACGCGATGACGCGTCATTTACGGTCGCAATTCCCAAAACAAGAAACTCACCAAGCTTAGTGGTACTGCCATTCGAAGAAACCGGCGCAAAAAACAGGAGACATGTTCGCAGACTGTGTGATCGACGAGATCACTTTTGCGCTAGGAAGGGCTCATGATTCTCATGTGATAGCCGGGAAATCCGTATATGCCCTTCAGAGAAATCAATTGAACATTTCTCTGATCGCCGAAACTCTTGGCGCGCAATACCTTTTTGAAGCATCCGTCCAGCGCGAAGGAGACCAAGTTCGGATCCCGGTGAACCTGGTCGAGAGAGAGGAAGAACGTACGGTCTGGTTAGAGCGTTTCGACGACCGTCTCGACGATCTGTTTGACTTGCAGGACCGGATCGCCGCCAAAGTCGCAGGACGGATCCTACCCTCACTGCGGTCAGCCGAGATCGCACATGCGAGTACGACCCCGCCAGAGAATAGAAGCGCCTACGAGTTGTTCCTAACCGAACTTCACCAGATGTGGTCACAGCAAGAAGACAGTAACGCGCGGGCGCTTGAGATATTTGACAGGTCCCTCGCCATTTCTGAAGATTACGGGGCAGCTCTCGCATTTAAGGCTTGGGCACTTGCTCTACATTCTTCGTAAATCTAGTCGGACCACCCTCTTTCCGCGAAAGCTGAAGAGTTGAAACTCCCTGGTCGCGCAGCACAGTTCGTCGGCGATCACGTCCCGTCAATGGTGGCAATCGGGGCAGCCACCGTCCAAGCGTCTTCATATCACGCGCTCAGCCAGAGTTTCCTTGATCGAGCGCTCGTGCTTGAATCAAACAGTGCTTGGGGTTGGGTGAGAAAAGGATGGGGGCAAAGCAATTAGACCAAGGCACGCAAAGGATCAAGTACGGCGGGATGGAAGTGTCTGATGCAAAGAACCTGAAGGCACTTGAAACTGAGAACGCGAAGCTGAAGAAGCTGCTGGCCGAACAAATGATGGACGTATCGACGCTCAAGGAAATGCTGGGAATGGTAACAGGCGAATGCCATGCGTTCGAGTGAACGAGCACCTGTTCGACAGCCTGCGCCATGCCCGCAATTTAGTGGCGCCATCGCGCATCGACTTCACCCACCATCGGCCTCACTCCAGCCTCGCTGGTCTGACGCCACACGAATATGCTAACCGGTCACGGAAGGACCAAATCCTGAACAGAGCTAACCTAAATTAGCAGACTCTAAGGGGAGCAGGTCATCCTGTTTGCTTTAGCCTGCCGCTCGAAGCTGTGAACTACAGGGTCGATGGTCTTGAGTGCTTCATCGGTTGAGGTCGCCCTACTTCCGACCTCTGCCTGTGCGATTTCCAGTTGCCTACGAAGAAACTCGATATGCCTAGCTTTGTCGGCCAGTCGTTCCCTTACCTCTTCGAGAACGGCTGTCGCATCCTCGACTTGGTTTGAACCGGTGCGCACGGATTCGTTCGCGTTCGAACCATGTTCACCAGAGTTTGATAGATCATTTTTTACAACTTGGTCCGCACCCGTTCGAACGGGTGCGGAACCGTTCTCTTGCTCTGTGCTCAACGCAGAAACGATTTGCTGTTCATTTGCAGGCGAACCTTCGTTCGCACCGGTGCGACCCGGTTCGGTCGCGTTCGCACTGGTTAGGGAAACCTCTTGTTCGATTTTTTTCAACAGGGAGGTCTACTCGAACTTCCATTGGCACGCCCACATCGTGTCTTCGCAATGAACGATGACCTCAGCGTCGTCCTTTTGAAAGGATCGTTCGGCCCATTTCCGAAGTGTATTTGGGGGTACGGCTCAGGCCGTTCTCAGAACAAAGGATGACGGCTTCATCGACTGTCAGCCACTCTGTTTTTGGGGGAGGTTGTCAGGGGTTTGAACCGGTTCGGTGTGGTTCGGAACCGCGTTGTCTTCAGTGTTTTCCATGTGATGGAATTGTAGCACGGCGGAGGGTTCGCACGGGTGCGAACCGATGCGACAGAGGCGTACTAAGCCATGAGAAACGCCGCCCAATGATCCAACAACACCCGACGTTTATCGAGCAAATCGCTACGCTGATACGCACGCTCAACCTCACTGCCAACCTAATGACCAAATGCCGTTTCCTTTACCTCGAAGGGCCTATCCGTTTGCTCTTCGGCCCAGGTGCGGAATGTCGCGCGAAAGCCATGCGGCCGGGCTTCCATCTCTTCGCGCTCCATCAACCGGCTCATGGTTGCATCCGACATCGCCTTCCCGCGAGGGGAAGGGAAGAGGTACTCACTGCCGACGATCACAGCCCGGGTCTCAATTACCCGCAGCGCTTCCGCAGACAACGGAACCCGATGCTCAGTGGCCGTCTTCGTTCGGCTCGGGTTAAGCGTCCAGACGTCGCCCTCAATTTCAACCGGCAACGCAAACCTTACCTCACTGGTCCGCGCCACCGTCAGTATTAAGAACCTCAGCGCGAAAGTCGACGGGTACTCCTGGGTGACCAGCCACCTGTAAAACTTCGGAGCCTCATGGTAGGGGAGAGAGGGGATGCGCTTGCCAACATGGCGCGTCTTTCCCATCAACGCCTGGGCCTTCATCACGGCCTGCAGGTCGACCTCCAAGTCTAGCGCCGCAGCATGTTTGAGCGTGAGGTTCATGCGGTTCATGGCCTTGCGCGCGGTGTCCGCTTTCGTGTGTCAGATCGGCTCCTGTGTCTTCTTCAAGATATGCTGATCGACATCCTCAATTGCCATGTTCCCGATCTTGGGGATGACGTGGATGGACAGGGGAGAGAGCCAGCGACCGCCGGTGCCGTTATTCTTGAGCTCCGCTTGCCACGCCGTTTAACACTGCTCGATGGCTTCTTTGACGGATAGCCGTTTCGACTTTCGCCTCGTGGCATCGCGGATTGCAATCGGATCATCACCCTGGCGCACCTTCTTGCGCGCCTTTGCAGCGTGCTCGCGAGCTTCTGAAATTGAAACATCGGGCCAACGACCAAGCCCCATCTCGCGGCGCTTTCCCGAGATGACCACACGTAGAATCCACTTCCCGGCGTCCTTTCGATGCTTCACCAGCATCAATCCTTGCCCATCGAAGTGCTTCCCTGGGGCTAGGTTCTTAGCCTTCATGTGGGTCAAAGCGTGCGAAAAAGTCATGGTTCCCTCACAATCGCCTCAAATAAAGACCACCTTTTAGGCCACCTTCCAGTGTGAAAAAGGGTGGTCTGCATAGTGAGACATGGTCAGCGACACCAAATAAATCTGAATAAAATCAGACACTAAAGGTTGCTATTATGGCTGATTTTGCGGATGCTTGGTACCCAAGGCCGGACTCGAACCGGCACGGTATCACTACCGGCGGATTTTGAATCCGCTGCGTCTACCATTCCGCCACTTGGGCACGGAATGGCGGGTACCCTTCTGCTGCGGGCGGGTCAAGATGTGCTGAGCACCCAGGGGCGTGCCTAGGCCGGGAACATCGCCCCGACGAGCCAAAGGGTGAGCCCTGGAAACGCCACCAGGATCACCACTCGGATCAGGTCGGAGGCCACAAAGGGCGCAACGCCCGCATAGGTGCGGCCCATCGGGATGTCGCGCGCCATGGAGTTGATGATAAAAAGGTTCATCCCCACCGGCGGCGTGATCAGCCCAACCTCCACCACGATCAGGGCCAAGATCCCAAACCAGATCGCTGTCTGCTCGGGCGTCAGGCCGAAATCGAGCGCGGAAATGATGGGGAAAAAGATCGGGATCGTCAGCAAGATCATGGAAAGCGAATCCATCACGCAGCCGAATACGAGGTAGGCCAAAAGCATTGCCGTCAGCACCATTATGGGGGCAAAGCCCTGCCCCGTCACCCATTCCGCCATGGCTTGCGGCGCCTGGGTGATCGCGAGGAACGTGTTGAACACCGCCGCCCCGAACACGATGAAGAATATCATGGCTGTGGCCTGGGCTGTGGCAAGGATCGAGTCCTTGATCCCCTGCCAGTCGAGCTCCCGGGTGTAGAGCCCGTAAAGCGCCGTCAAGATCGCGCCCACGGCGGCGCCTTCGGTGGGGGTGAACAGTGCGTCGGGGCCAGGATTGCTCCAGTCCCAATCGCCCGCGATGCCGTACATCACGAGCGCAAAGATAAAGATCACGGGCCAGGTCCGCGCGAGGCTCTTGAATCGCTCCGCGTAGGGCACGCGATCGGCGGTGCTGCCTGCGCTTGGGCGCACGCGCACATAGATCGCCACCGTAAGCATGTATCCCAGCGCGGCGAGGATGCCGGGGATGAGCGCTGCGATGAACATCTTGACGATGTTTTGCTCTGTCAGGATCGCGTAGATCACTAGGATGATGGAGGGTGGGATCAGGATACCAAGCGTCCCGCCCGCGGCCAGAACGCCGGTGCTGAGGCTGTCGGAATAACCGCGCTTGCGCATCTCGGGCAGGGCCACTTGCCCCATGGTCGACGCGGTCGCGAGCGAGGAGCCACAGACCGCCCCGAACCCCGCACAGGCGCCCACAGCGGCCATGGCTACCCCACCCTTGCGGTGGCCCAGCCAATCCTGCGCAGCCTTGAACAGCGCGCCGGACATGCCCGATTTCGTCGCAAACTGGCCCATCAACAAAAAGAGCGGCACGATGGACAGTGAGTAGCTGGAGAACGTGTCGAATGTCAGCGTCTTGAGCTGCGCGAGCGGGGCGGCGGGCGAGCCGCGCACGATCCAGACGCCCACAAACCCCGTCACTGCCATGGCCACTGCGATGGGCACGCGCACAAAGATCGCCACAAGCATGAGCGCAAACCCGATGAGCGCCAGTTCAATCCCGCTCATGCGCCTTGCCCCCCCGCTGCGCCGCGCGCGAGCTCATTCCAACTGCGCCACACGCAGTAGAGCGCCACGACAAAGAACGCGACTGCGCCGATCAGGGCCAGCCCGAACGGGATCCAGACCTGAATTTCAAGCTCATAGGTCGTTTCAGGAAAGAATGGCTTGTAGCCCATCGACAACCGGTCCCGCCACGCGTCCGAGAAATAGGGGAACTTCTCGCCAAAGCCCAAATAGAAGCGCCACATGACCACATAGGCCACGATGGCAATCAGGATGTCGCCCACGAACACGAGCGCGCGGCGCATCGTAGCCGGCAGGCCCCCGGTAAAGATATCGACCGTCACGTGGCCGCGGTTGAGCGTGCACCAGGGCAGGAACGCAAAGACCGCGATGCCGACGCCCGCCTCTGTCAGTTCATAGTCGCCCGCGATGGAGCGGATCGGCCCGGTATTGATCCAGCGCCCGATGATGGAGGCAAGCGTGACCAGCGCAATGGCCACAAGGATCGCACCGCCCAGATAGGCGAGCCACCGTGCCACAGTCTCTGCCCCTGCCCCAAGGCGGCGCTCCATCCGCGGTGCAATTTGCAAGATCAGCCTCCCAATACCGGTGGCGCGGCGTTTAGCGCGGCGATGTCCATGCCCGCAACGGCCTTGTACCCGTCAGCATAGGTCTGGCGCTCTGACAACGGGATCACATCGTCGATAGAGGTGAAGCCATCGGGCGCGCGCTCTGCCACGATATCGAGGATCTTGTCGGGGCCGTCGCCGCGGTTGGCCAGGACGAGCGCATTCATCGGCTCGCGGCGTGTGGCCTCATAGGCCTCGAGCGCTGCGGGCGTGGCGCCGTGATCGCGGATCGCGCGGGCGAGGTGCCGGGCGTCCAGGATGCACTGCGATGCGCCGTTGGACCCGATGGGATACATGGCGTGGGCCGCATCCCCCAGAAGCGTCGCGCGCCCCTGGGTCCACCAGGGCAGAGGGTCGCGGTCGACCATGGGGTATTCGTAGATCTGCTCGGCCTCGGTGATGACGCGCGGCACGTCGAGCCAGTCAAAGCTCCAATCCGCGAAATGCGGTAGGAACTCTTCGATCATCCCCTCACGACGCCAGTCCGGTTGCCGCCAGGTGTAATCCTCCGGCATAGTGAGGTCCGCGATCCAGTTCAGGACCGACCCGTCCGGCCCATCGTCCGAGATCGGGTAGCAGACGAATTTGACGTCCTTGGTGCCCGCCATAGCGACCGTGCGCCCGGTGCGAAACCGCGGGCCGCGCGTGACGCCGCGCCACATGATCGTCCCGCCCCACTTCGCAGGCCCGTCGCCGGGGTAGAGCCGCTGGCGGATGCGGGAATTGATGCCGTCGCAGCCGACAAGCACGCTGCCCTTGACGCGGCCCCGCGCTTCGCCCGTGCCGCGGTCAAACAGGTCGACGGTGACGCCGCCGCGGCGGTCACGCCAGTCGGCAACGGCCTCCCCCGTTTCGACGACGTCGCCGCACCGGGCGCGGAGCGCATCGTAGAGCATCATGTGCAGAAGGCCGCGATTGACCGAGTATTGCGACCAGTCATAGCCCGCAAATGTCCCGCGCGGTTCGGCCCAGATGAGCTGCCCCTTTGCGTTGAAATACGCGACCTCTTCGGTCTTGAGCCCGATGGTATCGAGCGCGTCGCCCAGCCCCATTTCGGTGAGCTCACGCACGGCGTGGGGTTGCAGGTTGATGCCCACACCGATGGGGCGCAGCGTCTTGACGGCCTCAAAAATCCGGAAGGGCACGCCGATTTCAGCGAGCGACAGGCCAAGCGCCATGCCAGCGATGCCACCACCCGCGATGAGCACCGTCATAGGCGCCCCCCGCGCAGCGCCCAAAGACACGCCTGGCGTGCGCCCTGCGCCGCTGCCCTGGACCGCGCTTGTTTGCCGTTCACTGAGGCTCCCCCCGACTGCCCATTGGGCATTTTCGTGCCGTCATCGGCGTTTGTCTAGATCACGAGGCGGGCCGTCAACTGTCACGAGGCGCATAGGCGCGGATTTGACGCCGCCTGAGGGGTCCTAGCGCCGGATATTGCCGTAAGCGCACCCAAGCCCGACAGGCTTGCGCGGGTAAAGGTCTCAATTTTCAGGATTTTCGGCAGCTTCGCCACAGGGTGTGCCAGGGCCGAAGACTGCGGCCCTGGCAAGGTCGGGATTACATCCCGTCCGAATATTTCGCGACGAGCTCACGCGCGTAGTCGACCATGTCCTGACCGGGAAGACCTTTGGCGGTAACCTCCTCGATCCAGGCTTGGGTCTGGGCCTCGCCGATGGCGCGCAGCTCTGCCACGATGGCGTCGTTGAGCGTGTGCGTCTCGTTGCCTGCGGCCTCGATCACGCCCAACCCGACGATATCGCCATCATCCATCGCTTTGCCCGCCATGGCAGAAACCTCGCGCCCGGAGTTCGCATCGATCACGGCCTTTAGGTCATCGGGCAGCGCCTCATAGGCGGCAAGGTTCATGCCCCAGACAAAGAACGTGTTGTAGAGCGCGCGGTCACCGCCCACGGCGGTGTGGCTGTCGGCAAGCTCATGCACTTTGAGCGGCGGGACGATCTCGTAGGGGATCACGCCGCCCTGCACGACGCCTTTTGACAGCGCTTCCGGGAAGGCGGGGACAGGCATGCCCACAGGGCTGGCGCCCAGCGTCTCAAGCAGCTGATTGGCCTGGCGCGAGGGTCCGCGCAGCTTGAGCCCATCGAAATCCGCCAGCGTCTTTACCGCTGGGCCTTTTTTGTGGATGATCCCCGGCCCGTGCAGGTGCACCGCGATGATTTTGATGTCGGACATGCGCGGCGCGACGTAACGCTCCGTGAAGTCCCAGAGCGCGCGGGACGAGGCTTCTGCGCTCATCGAGGTCATAAAGGGCAGCTCGAACACTTCGGTCTCGGGGAAGCGGCCCGGGGTGTAGGCGGGCAGCGCCCAGCCGCCGTCGATCACGCCGTCGCGCATCTGGTCATAAAGCGCCGGCGGCGCGCCACCGAGCTGCATAGCCGGGAACAGCTGCACCTCAATGCGGCCGTCGCTATCATCCATAACCTTTTGTGCCCAGGGCTCCATAAAGCCCGCAGGCACGGAGGCCAGCGGCGACAGGAAGTGTTGAAAGCGCAGCGTGACGTCCTGCGCGATCGCTGTTGAGGCCATGAGCCCCGCCGCGAATACGCCCGTCAGGCTGGCCTTTAGAAACTGTTTCATATTGTCCTCCCAGTTTGGGGTTGACCCCACTGGCGGTACTAGAGCGCGCGTGTGGCGCCCTCGCAAGAGAAAAGGGCACGTATGGTGCCTGTGGGAGGGGCTGGGATGCCTCCGGCGGAAGTATTTTTGGACGAAAGAAAGGGAGACGTCAGGTTTGGAAAGGCAGGTGCATGCACTGGAAGGGCGGGCGCTGATTTGCTAGGGCGCAGCGGCGTGTAAGATGCAAAGGACCAGCCGATGACGACGCCCCAACCAGAGGTCATGGCGATTTCCAGTCGTCTGTCCAAACTCGCCGAGGACGCTCCTGGCGAGACGGTGACGCTCGACTGGGTGCTTGCGCAGCTTCATGAGCGGGCGTTTGGGCTGTTTCTGTTGGTGCTCGCGCTGCCCTGCTGCATTCCGTTTCTCTATGGTATTCCGCAGGTTGTGTCCTTGCCGTTGATGTTTGTGTCGGGCCAAATCTTGCTCGGGCGTAAGGCGCCCTGGTTGCCGCAGCGGTTGGGGACGCGGACGATTTCTAAGGCGGGGCTCGCGAGCCTTGCGGAGCGCGCGGGCCCCTGGCTGCGCCGGATCGAGGCGTTGAGCCGCCCGCGCCTGATCGCGCTCACGCGGCCGCCGATGGACCGTGTGCTGGGGGCGGCGCTCGTGCTCTTTAGTGCGTCGATCCTGGTTCCGTTGCCGCTGACCAATACGGTGCCGGGTTTTGCTGTCGTGGTCGTGTCTATGGGGCTTTTGCAGCGGGATGGCATCCTGGTGCTTGTGGGCTCGCTTTTGGGGACGGCGTGGATTGCCTCCCTCGTGTTTGCGGGCACGTCGCTTGTCAGCCTGATCCGGGTGTGGCTGGGCGTCTGATGGGCGCTTGCGCGGCACGGAATTTGGGATAGAGACGCGGGCAGTGATAGGCCAAAAAGAGACGGGGCTGCGGCGATGCTCAACAGCGTAAGCAAAAAGAACCTGGTCGCTTTGGCGGCGCTAGGCTCTGTCGCGCTGCTCGCTGGGGCGTTCCTGTTTCAAGCGCTGGGCTACGCGCCGTGCAAAATGTGCTATTGGCAGCGTCACCCCCATGGGGCGGCGGCGGTGATCGGCGCTGTCTTTCTGTTCATTCCCCTCGCAATCCTGCCTTGGTTGGGCGCTCTAGCTGCGGCGCTCACGGGCGGCGTTGGGGTGTTCCACGCCGGGGTGGAGCAGAAATGGTGGGACGGCCCATCAAGTTGCAGCGGCGGCGGTGCGGGGCTTACGGGGCTTTCGGGCAGTGACCTGCTGAGCACGGAGGTGATCGACCGCGTTGTGATGTGCGATGAGATCAGCTGGCAGCTCTTGGGCCTTTCCATGCCCGCCTGGAACGCCGTGTGGAGCTTTGCTTTGGTCGTGCTTTGGCTGGTGGCCGCGCGCCGGGCCACGCAGTAGCGTTTGCCTACGCGCCAGCGGGGCGGAAATCGTCTGCCCCGGCTTGGAAATATGACAGTTTGATTGCAGCCTAGATGCTGACAGTGGTATAGTCCCTACAACAAAATCTAGCGGTAGACTGGACAGTGGGACCCCATGAGCGACGACGTCGAAACCCCTGAAAACGAAGGCGAAATGCCGCCGGAACGCCCCGAATACGAGGGCCCATCGATTTCCATCAGCCAGGAGATGCGGACCTCCTATCTCGATTACGCGATGTCGGTGATCGTATCGCGCGCAATCCCGGACCTACGGGACGGGCTGAAACCGGTGCACCGGCGCATCCTCTATCACATGGATGATAGCGGCTACACCCATGATAAGTCTTACAGAAAGTCTGCAAAGCCGGTGGGTGAGGTGATGGCAAATTACCACCCCCACGGCGACGGCGCGATCTATGACGCGCTTGTGCGGATGGCGCAGGATTTCTCCATGTCTGTGCCGCTGATCGAGGGCCAGGGGAACTTTGGGTCCATGGATGGCGATAGCCCGGCGGCCATGCGTTATACCGAGTCCCGCCTGCAAAAAGTGGCGCGCGCGCTGCTCGATGACATCGACAAGGACACCGTCGATTTTCAGGACAATTACGACGGTAAGGAGCGGGAGCCGACAGTCCTGCCCGCGCGGTATCCCAATATCCTTGTGAATGGGGCCGAAGGGATCGCGGTGGGCATGGCCACCCGTATCCCGCCCCATAACCTTGGTGAGGTGATCGACGCGACGCTCGCGCTGATCGAGGAGCCGGATCTGAGTTCTGAGCAGCTGATCGACTACATCCCTGCCCCGGACTTCCCGACCGGCGGGCTGATCCTGGGCCGTTCCGGCGCGCGCAAGGCGTATTTGGAGGGCCGCGGGTCCGTCATCATCCGCGCCAAAACCCGGATCGAGGAGCTGCGCAAGGACCGCTACGCGATCATCATCGACGAGATCCCCTATCAGGTGAACAAGGCCACGATGATCGAACGGATTGCCGAGGCCGCACGCGACAAGCGGATCGAAGGGATCGCGCACGTGCAGGACGAATCCGACCGCAACGGCGTGCGCGTGGTCGTGGAACTCAAACGCGACGCGACAGCCGAAGTCGTTCTGAACCAGCTCTACCGCTTCACACCCATGCAGGTGTCCTTTGGCTGCAATATGCTGGCCCTCAACGGCGGGCGGCCGGAACAGCTGACACTGCGCAAGTTCCTCACTGCCTTCATCGATTTCCGGGAGGAGGTCGTGGTACGCCGCACGGCGTTTGAACTGAACAAGGCGCGCGACCGTAGCCACATCCTCTGCGGTCTGGCCGTAGCCGTCAGCAACGTGGACGAGGTCGTCGCGACCATCCGCCAGTCCGCCGACGCCGCCGCCGCGCGGGAGGCGTTGATGACCCGCCGCTGGCCCGCGGAAAGCATCGCGGGCTATCTGCAGCTTATCGACGATCCGCTCAGCCGCATGAACGACGATGGGACCTATAACCTGACCGAAGTCCAGGCGCGCGCGATCCTGGACCTGCGCCTCCAACGCCTCACACAGATCGGCGTGAAGGAGGTCACTGATGAACTCGAGGAGCTGGCTGCAAAGATCAAAGAATTCCTCGCCATTCTAAGTTCGCGCGAGCGGATCATGACGATCATCGCGGACGAGCTCACCGCCGTGCGCGACGCCCATGCCGTACCACGCCGCACCGAGATCACCGAGTGGTCCGGCGATATGGAAGACGAGGACCTGATCGAGCGGGAGGATATGGTCGTCACCGTTACCCAGGGCGGCTACATCAAACGCACAGCACTCGCCGATTTCCGCTCGCAAAAGCGGGGCGGTAAGGGGCTAAGCGGCATGTCGATGAAGGACGAGGACGTGGTGACCACGCTCTTTGTCGCAAACACGCACACGCCGCTCTTATTCTTCACCACCGACGGGATGGTCTACAAGCTCAAGACATGGCGCCTGCCGCTCGGTGGACGCACCTCCAAGGGTAAGGCGATCGTCAACATCCTGCCCATCCCGCCGGGCGTCAGCATCGCCGCGATCATGCCCGTGGACCGCGATGAAAAGGACTGGGACGAGCTCCAGGTCGTCTTCGCCACCTCCGCCGGGACAGTGCGGCGCAATGCGCTCAGTGATTTCGCCAATGTCATGCGCAACGGCAAGATCGCAATGAAGTTCGAGGGCGAGAATGCGGAAACAAAGCTGATCAACGCGCGCATCGCCTCCAACGACGATGACGTGATGCTTGTGACCGACGCAGGCCGGGCGATCCGGTTCCGAGCCACGGATGTCCGGGTCTTTAACTCCCGCGCGTCGGTTGGGGTGCGGGGGATCAACCTCAAAGGGTCGGACAAGGTCGTGTCAATGTCGATCATCCGCCGGTTCGAGGCGGAGCCGGATGAGCGTGCAGCGTATCTTAAGATGCGCCGGGCGATGGCGGGCCTGACCGACGACGCCGACGGTGAGGAGGAAGAGGGCAACGCCGATATGCCACTGAGCCAAGAGCGCTACGCAGAAATGTCGGCGGCCGAAAACCTGATCCTAACCATCACCTCAAACGGCTCGGGCAAGCTGTCCTCGTCCCACGACTACCCCGTCCGCGGGCGCGGTGGTCAGGGCGTGACAGCCATGGATAAAGCCATGCGCGGCGGCCCGATCATCGCGAGCTTCCCGGTGGAGATGGACGACCAGATCATGCTGGTGACCTCCAACGGCCAGTCGATCCGGGTGCCGGTCGACGGCATCTCCTTCCGCTCCCGCGCGGCGGGCGGGGTGAAAGTGCTCAACACGGCGGAGGGCGAAAGCGTCACGTCCGTGGCCTACATCGCCGACCAGGGTGAGGACGAGGAGTAAGGCGCCGAAATCTTTAAAAGATTTCGGACCGCATTCTTTTGAAGAATGCGGTGCACGTTGAGGTGTAGCGGTCTAAAGCCCGTAGATTTCGCCGAACTTTGCTTCGATGTAATCCAGCAGCGGGCCCTCGCTGGGGGCCTGGCCTGCTGCGGCTTGGATCGTGTCGCGGGGTTCGCGCAGGCCGCCGTGGCGTTGAAGCTTTTCGCCCAGCCACGTGGTCGCGGTGGAGGTATCGCCACGGGCAAGCTGCGTATCGAGGTCCGGGATGTCGGCCCGCAACGCTTGGTGCAGGCACCCGGCGTAGACATTGCCAAGGGAATAGGTCGCGAAATACCCAAAGAGCCCCACCGACCAGTGCACGTCTTGCAGGCAGCCATTAGACGGCTTGTCGACAGCAAAGGCAAAGTCGGCCTCAAAGCGGGTATTCCAAGCCGCCTCCAAATCCTGAACAGCCAGCGTGCCTGCGATCAGCTCCCGCTCCAGGTCAAAGCGCATCAGCACGTGGAGGTTATACTGCACCTCATCGGCTTCCGTCCGGATATAGCCTTGCCCGACGCGGTTTACGCAGGCGTAGAATGCGTCTGCGTCCATACCGAGATCGCCAAACACATCCGTCATCCGTCCGTGGAGCCATCCAGTGAACGCGCGGGAGCGGCCCAGTTGGTTCTCGTAGATCCGGCTCTGGCTTTCGTGCACGCCCATGGACACCCCCGCGCCCAGAGGCGTGAGCGCATAAGCGTCGTCGATATTTTGCTCGTAGGCGGCGTGGCCAACCTCGTGGATCGTGGAATAGAAACAGTTGAACGGGTCGCTGGCCGAGGTCCGCGTTGTGATGCGCACATCGTGGCCTGACCCGCTGGAGAATGGGTGGACGGCCTTGTCGATGCGCCCCTTGTCGAGGTTGTAGCCAAAGGCGCGGGCCAGCTCCGTGCTGAGCGCCAGTTGCTTGTCCTCATCAAACGTCCCGCTCAGCGCCTTGGGCGCGTCGGCACCGAGCACCTTGTCCCTAAGCGCCACGAGCCGTGGGCGCATGGCCCCAAACATCGCATCGAGATCGGCCGCGGTGGTGCCGGGCTCATAGTCTTGCAGCAGCGCGTCATAGGCGTCGCCCCCAGCGGCGAGCGCGGCGCCTTCTTCTTGCCTCAGGCCTACGACCTCTTTGAGGACGGGGATGAAGGCCGCGACATCTTCATTCGCGCGGGCCTCGGCCCACTGCCCCTGCGCGCGGCTTGTCACGCGCGCGATTTCGGCGGCGAGCTTTGCGGGGACTTTGGTGTTGCGCGCATAGGCGCGGCGCAGGTGGCGCAGTTTGGCTTGGCCCACCGGGTCGAGCGTCACGTCGTCGATTGCCTCAAGCCACGCGCCGAGCTCCGGCGCGGTGCGCCGAGCGTGGAGCACGGCCTCTAGCGCGGCCATCTCCTCCCCCCGTTGTTCGGCGGCGCCGCGGGGCATCATCGTCTCCTGATCCCAGCCCAGACGGCCTTGCACCTGGCTTAAGGCCTGGGTCTGGCGGTCGTAGTCCATCAGATCGTCAAAAGCGCCCATGGCTTAGGTCTCCCGCAGGGATGTTTGGATAGGATGCGCCGCAAGGAAAGTGGCGTAGATCGTCGCAAGCCAGAGCAGGATGGCGACAGCCTGATGCACAGCCGCAATCCAGAGCGGCGCCCCCATGACGACCGTGGCGATCCCGATAATGACCATCAGCGTGATCAAGAGCCCGATCCGCCCGATGGCCTTGCGCGTCCGCTTATGCGCCGACTTCCCAGCGCGGATGCCCACAAAGATCGCTAGCGCAAAGGCAAAGTAGCCCCAATACCGGTGCATGAACTGCACGGTGCCCTCATTCTCAAAGAAGTTGCGCCAGGTCGGCGTCAGGTCGAGCCCGGTCGGTGGGAAAAACGACCCCTCCATATCCGGCCAAGTTTGGTAGACTTGCCCCGCGTCGAGACCTGCGACGAGCGCCCCGATCAAAAGCTGGATGAACAGAACCCCGGTAAAGAGCCAAAGCAGCGTGGTCAGCCCCCCTTCGCCCGCGCGACGGGCCTGCATAATCTCCCGCTCCGGGCGGCTGAGCGCTGCGATATAGCGCGCGATGAACGCGAGGATCACAAAGGCGAGCCCGAGATGGGTCGCGAGCCTGTAGGACGCCACGTCGAGCATCGTTCCCGTCAGCCCCGATGACACCATCCACCAGCCGATCGCGCCCTGAATGCCGCCCAGCGCGCCAATGAGCACAAGACGCGGCGTCCAGCCCGTGGGCACCTGGCGCCGGATCAAGAAATAGGCCAGCCCCAGGAACCAGACGAGCCCCACGACGCGGCCAAGCTGCCTATGGCCCCATTCCCACCAATAGATGAACTGGAACTCCGCCATAGTCATGCCACGGTTTTGGAGCTGGTACTCGGGGATCTGGCGATAGGCCTCCAGTTCCTCTTGCCACTGTGCGGCTGTGAGCGGTGGTATGGCACCGCGGATCGGCTCCCACTCCACAATCGAAAGCCCGCTATCGGTGAGCCGCGTCAGCCCGCCCACGACGATCATGGCCACCACAAGCCCCGCCAGCACCATGAGCCAAGCGCGCACGGCCCGGCGGGCCGTGTCGCGCCCGCGGTCGATGATCCCTGCGGCGACGGGTGTGGGTTTCTCGCCCTCGGCGACCTCTTCAAAAATGGATCTCGCCATCAGCTGTCCTCTGATGTTCGGTTTTTCCAGCGCACCATCTGGCGGAGAATGCCATGCAGCATCTGAACGTCAGCGCGTGTCAGCGGCATGCGGCTCCAAAGGTTGCGCAAGTTGCGTTTCATATTTGGGGCCTTGGCCTCCGGAAAGAAATAGCCCGCGTCGTTTAGCGTGTCTTCGTAATGCAGCGCGAGCGCATCCATCTCCTCGCCCGTGGCCCAGTCCCCTTTGGGATCATAGTCCTCTGCCACGACCTGGCCTGCGGCGCGTTGCCACTCATAGGCCATGAGCAACACGCATTGCGCGAGGTTGAGGCTGAAAAACTCTGGGTTCACGGGCACGGTGACGATGGCATTGGCGCGGACGATGTCATCATTTTCGAGCCCTGCGCGTTCGGGCCCAAAGAGCACCGCGACCCGTTCGCCTGCCGCGATCTTTTCGGCGGCAAGCTCCATCGCGCGTTCGGGCGAAAAGACGGGCTTTGTCAGGTCGCGGGAGCGGGCGGTGGTGGCGAATGTGTAGGTGCAATCGGCCAACGCATCCCCGACCGTGTCCGTCAGCATCGCCTCGTCCAACAGCCGCCCTGCCCCGCTGGCCATCGCCACGGCCTTTTGACTGGGCCAGCCGTCGCGCGGGTCCACGATGCGCATCCGGTCGAGCCCGAAATTCCACATCGCGCGCGCGGCGCCCCCGATGTTTTCACCCATTTGGGGGCGTACGAGAACGAAAGCGGGTTGAGGTTTTGTTTGCATCGCCCGGCGTGATAGCCTGCGCTTGCGCCAGTGCCAAGAAGTCATGCGCCAAGGAACGACATGCCCTACGATCCCGCAATTCTCGACATGCTGCGCGACGCTTGCGCGGACTGGCCTACGACAGAGCGTAAGATGTTCGGCTCCCACTGTTTGATGCTCGACGGCCACATGCTTGTTGGCGCGTGGCACGAGGGCTGGCTTGCGCGCGTGGGGCCTGACGGGATGGCCGCGGCGCTGGAGTTGGGAACGGAGCCGTTCGCCCCGGCCGGGCGCCCGATGAACGGCATCGTGCTCGCCGATGCGGAGGCGTTGGAGAACCCCGACCAGCGCGACGATCTGATCGCGCTTGCGCTGCGCTTCGTGTCGTCGTTGCCGCCGAAGTAAGCCCTTGCTATGAGGCCCGAAAAGGAGCCGAACCATGGCTGAGCCCGTCGAGCACCCACAGATCTACCTCATCACCCCGCCAGAGATCGAACTGTCGCGCTTTCCCAAGCTTTTAGGCGATTGCCTGGATGCCGCGCCAGTAGCTTGCATTCGGCTCGCGCTGTCGACCCGGGATGAGACGATGTTGAGCAAGGCCGCCGATGCCTGCCGCGAAGTTGCCCATGCGCGGGACGTGGCCATCGTGATCGATGAGCATGTGCAGCTGGCCGAACGGCTGGGCCTCGACGGCGTGCACCTGACCGATGGGGCGCGCTCGGTCCGCAAAGTGCGCAAACTGTTGGGACCCGATGCCATCGTGGGCAGTTACTGCGCCCAATCGCGCCACGACGGCATGACCGCCGCCGAGGGCGACGCCGACTACGTCAGCTTTGGCCCAGCTGCGGCCACCGCGCTCGGTGACGGCAGCTATGCAGAAGCGGAGCTCTTTCAGTGGTGGTCGGAAATGATCGAGGTGCCCGTGGTCGCCGAAGGCGCACTGGGTGATGCGCAGATCGAGGCGCTATTGCCCTACGTGGATTTCTTTGGGTTTGGACCGGAGATTTGGGGGACCGACGATCCCGCAGAGGCACTAGCCGCGCTGGCCAAACGACTGACCTAATCTGCGAACGTTGAAAGCTATAGCGCCGGTCCGAGGGGGGGCGTTCGCGCCGCCCCGTGGGGGCGGACCGGCGCGGCCCGACGTTGCCGTCGGGCGAGTTCTTTTGGGGCTAAGTGGTTAAAGGGGTTCGGACGTCTTTAGGGTTTGGATTGAAACGGCGCCGCCACCAGCCCATGCAACCGCTCCGCGGCCTCCTTGCGCCCCTTAAGCTCTGCGACCGGAACCGGTTCGTGAAACACCACCCGAACGCTCCCCTGCCGCCGCGCGCTCAGCACTTTCCACAGATGCCCTTCAAACGTCATGCCGCCCCACCAGCCGTAGAACCGGTGATCTTCGCCCTCCGGCGCGGAATAGATCACGGTGACCGCCTGGAGCGCAGTGTCATCTGGCATCTTCGGGTCGAAAAACGCGGCAAAAAGTGTCGACATAAAGGGCAACACGCGCTTGCCATCGGTCGACGTCCCCTCCGGGAAAAACAGCAGCCGATGCCCGTGCCCGAGCCGCGCCCGAAACATGGCGAGCTGTCGCGCGGCCTCCGCCCGGTCGCGCTTGATGAACACAGTGCCCGTGGCCCGCGCGAGCCAGCCTATGCCAGGCCATCCCGCCACCTCCGACTTGGACACGAAATAGATCCGCTGCGGGGCGTTGAGCGCAAAGATGTCGAGCCATGATCCGTGATTGGCCACCACTGCGCCGGGCGCGGCCATGGGACGCCCCTCCACTCGGTACCCCATGCCCAAAATCACAAAGGCCGAGCGGCACACATACTGCGTGATCCAAGGCGTCAGCGGGCGGCGCTGACCAAAGAGCGGACGCTCAATCGCGCGCAGGAGCAATAGCAAGACCAGACACCCAAAGGTGTTGATCGCCAGCGGCACCCCACGCAGCAGCGCACGCAACAGCCGCGGGATCGAGAACGATGGGTCCGGCGGCTCGTCATCCCCGTACCAGGTCTGCATCACGCGGGCCCCTGGTAAATCTCGCGCGACCGCGGGTCCATGCGCGCCACGTCAAGGATCAGGCAGACATCCGTTGTGTTAAACGCATGATCTACATAGGCCCCGTCACCCACAAAACCGCCGAGCCGCAGGTAAGCTTTGATCAACGCGGGCACCTGGGCCATAGCGGCGCGCCGGTCGATCTGGGCTGGCGGCACGAGGTTCATGGGCTGATACGCATCCTCGACCGCGCGGACGCGCAGGTCCTTGGGCGCCAGATGGCGGTCGTGGAGCAAGCTGAGCGTCGGTGCCAGTGCGGCAACATCGGTCCCGTGAAACGACGCCACGCCAAAGAGGATATCAATGCCGCGCTCCTGAATATAGCGCGCGAGCGCCTGCCACATCACATACATGGCCGAGCCGCCGCGGTAGTCTGGGTGGATACACGACCGCCCAAGTTCCAGCACCCTCCGGCCAGACCGAGTGAGAGGGCCCAGATCGTATTCGCCTGCGCAGTAGAACCCGTGTTTTTGCCCGCGATCCCCCGGCATCAGACGGTAGACACCGATCACGGCATCCTGCCCCTGCGCCTCTCGCACGCGGTCGATGAGCATCAGGTGATCATAGTTGGCATCGTGGGCATCTGCCTCCAACCTGGCGCTGTGATCTACGAGCGGACCGTCACCGCCGAGCTCTTCCACGAACACCGTGTACCGGAGGCGTTGAGCAGCGCGGATGTCGGCGGGGCTCGCTGCCAGGCGGATGTCCAGGTTTGGATTTAACGCGATCATGGGCCCTGCCGTGTCTTCGCGTGCGACATAGTCGCGGCGGCCTGAATGTTCAAACCGCCTTTGCACGCCACATCGGCGATCCGGGGGCGATCCTGGGGCGATCCGGGGGCAAAAAAGCCGTCGAGTGTTAACGTCCAATTAACGGATCAATGCTTTATTGAGACTTAATGGGGTGGACTTTTAGGTGTGGAACCACACGTTTCGCCGTATACGTGTGTTGGGTGCGTGGTGTGCAGCCCAAAGTAATTCATAGGCGTTAGGTAACGATCACTCCGCAAACCCATGGGGATTGTATGACAGTTCACAGCCAAATCTCTCCGCTCGTTGGCTCCCGCATATGCCATGACCTAATCAACCCGCTTGGCGCGATCTCGAATGGGGTTGAACTGCTCAGCATGACGCCAGGCCTCAACGGTCCCGAAGTCGCCCTGATTTCCGAAAGCATCGAAGCCGCGAATGCGCGCATCCGGTTTTTTCGCGTGGCCTTTGGCGCCACGTCGGAGACCCAGGTGCTAGAAGATGCGGAGGTGTCGAGCATCCTGACGAGCATGAGCAACGGCGCGCGTCACAGCATGGTCTGGTCCGCACCGGGGTCCCACCCGCGCGATGAGGTGCGGCTCATTTTCCTTTTGATCCAATGCCTTGAGACGGCGATGCCCTATGGCGGTCGGATCGAAGTTAGCGGGCACAAATCCGCTTGGACCGTGCGCGGCACGTCTGATCGGCTGGCCGATGTCGACGCGCTCTGGGGCATCATTCTGCGCGATGAGGAACCCAGCGACATTGCCGCCGCCCACGTGCAGTTCCCGCTCGTCGCGATGCTGGAGGCCGAGATGGACCTGCGCATTTCCAAAGACGAGCGCGACGGGATAATCACGTTGCGCGTTCAGTCTATCTGAGTGGGAGACCACGCGGTTAGGGACCCACGAGTTAGCCACAAGGCTCTGGCCCGATGGCAACATCGGCCCGCGCCGTTCCGCCCCCACGGAGCGGCGCCATAGCTCACGGCCTTTCAGGTTCAGATCGGCTTCAGAGCAGAATCAAGACAAGCCGTTACCCGCCCGGCCTTAACTTGCATGTACCGCCCAGTTGCGCGGTTTGTCGGTATTGGCGTGGCGCTGCCTGCCTAGGCCCGAACAGCCCCACCACCTCGCACGAGATACTTGAACGACGTCAGCTGCGTGGCCCCCACGGGGCCGCGCGCGTGCATCTTGCCCGTGGCGATGCCGATTTCGGCGCCCATACCGAACTCCCCCCCGTCCGCAAACTGGGTCGACGCATTGTGCATCAGAATCGCGCTGTCGAGGCGGTTGAAGAAATGCGCGACGGCCTCTGCGTCCTCTGACAGGATGCAATCGGTGTGCGACGAGCTGTAAGTGCGGATATGCGCGATGGCTGCGTCGATGTCATCGACCACCCGCGCGGCGATGATCATATCGAGGTATTCTGTCCCCCAATCGTCAGCCGTCGCCGCGACCGACCCCTGCAGCCCCTCGGCACGGACTTCAACGCCCGCCTGTATCAGCATGTCCACGAGGTCTTGACCCAGCGCGGCCGCATCCTTGTGAATCAGCAAGCACTCCGCCGCCCCGCAAATCCCGGTCCGCCGCGTTTTAGCGTTCAGAATAACCTTATTGGCCATCTCCGCGTCGGCGGAGGCATCGACATAGATGTGCACGATCCCTTCCAGGTGAGCAAAGACAGGCACCCGCGCCTCGCGCTGGACAAGACCCACGAGCCCCTTGCCACCGCGGGGCACGATGACGTCGATGGCGTCTGTCATGGTCAGCATCTCGCTTACCGCCGCGCGGTCGCGGGTGGGGACGCGGAGGATCGCGTCCTCGGGCAAGCGTGCTGCGCGCAGCCCATCCACAAGACAGGCGTGGATCACGCCGGAGGAGTGAAAGCTCTCCGACCCGCCGCGCAGGATCACGGCGTTCCCAGCTTTGAGGCAGAGCGCGCCGGCATCCGCGGTGACATTCGGGCGGCTTTCATAGATCACGCCGATCACACCCAAGGGCGTCCGCACGCGCTGGATCGTCAGGCCGTTGGGTTCCGACCATTCTGCCATGACTTCGCCCACGGGGTCAGCTTGCGCCGCCACGGCGCGCAGCCCGTCGACCATGCCCTGAATGCGCGCTTCATCAAGCATCAGGCGGTCCATCATCGCGGGGCTTAAGCCCTTAGCGCGGCCGAATTCCAGATCCTCTGCATTCGCCGCGACGATCTCAGCCCGCCGCGCCCAGACCGCATCGGCAGCGGCATTCAACGCGCGTTCCTTCGCCTCTGCCGGGGCGAACGCGAGCTCGGCTGCTGCCGCCTTCGCGCGGGCGCCCAGGTCGGCCATGATGGCGGGGATATTGTCGAGATCTTTCATGTCAGAGCACCATGTCATCGCGGTGAATGAGCGCCGCGCGGCCAGAATAGCCGAGGATCGCTGCAAAGTCTTGGGTGTGGCGGCCTTTGATCGCGGCGGCCTCCCCAGCGGTGTAACGGGTCAGGCCCACGCCGATGGTCGCGCCCTCGGGCCCTTCGATGGCAACCGCGTCGCCTCGGCCAAACGACCCCGTCACGGCAGTAACACCGGCGGGCAACAGGCTCTTGCCGCGCTTCAGTGCGCCCACGGCACCAGCGTCGAGCCGAACGGACCCGCGCGGCTTCATCGACGAAATCCACCGTTTGCGCGCGAGCGTTGGGTCATCCTTGGGCATGAACCACGTGGCCGTTGCGCCGTCTTCGAGCGCGCGGAGCGGGTGCGGGCGACTGCCCAGCGTGATCGCCATGGCGCAGCCCGCGCCGGTGGCCATCTTGGCGGCCATGACCTTTGTCTTCATGCCCCCTTTGGACAGGCCAGACCCTGCGTCCCCGGCCATCGCTTCAATCTCTGGCGTGATGTGATCGACTTGGTCGAGCCGCGTCGCGGTTGGGTCCAGGCTGGGGTTGCCGGTATAAAGCCCATCGACATCCGACAGGAGGATCAGCTGGTCGGCCCCAACCGTCACGGCCACCTGTGCGGCGAGCCGGTCATTGTCGCCGTAGCGGATTTCATCGGTGGCGACGGTGTCGTTTTCGTTCACGATGGGCACCACACACATGGTGAGAAGCTGCTCCAGCGTCGCACGGCTGTTTAGGTAGCGGCGCCGATCCTCACTGTCCTCTAGCGTCACAAGCACCTGCGCCGTGGTGATCCCGTGCGGCGCGAGCGCCTCCTCATAGGCGCGGGCAAGGCGGATTTGACCGACCGCCGCCGCCGCCTGCGACTGCTCCAGCGGCAGCGTGGCCTCCGGCAAGCCCAGAACACGCCGACCCAAAGCGATCGAACCCGATGACACGACGACCACATCCTTACCGGCCGCCTTGAGCCACGCGATGTCACCGGCGAGCGACGTCAGCCAATCCCGCCGCAGCCCGCCCGCATCCACGAGCAGCGCGGAGCCGATCTTGACGACGACACGTTTGGCTTCGCTTAGGGCTGCCACGGCGCGTCATCCTCTTGTTGCTGCGCCTCCGCGATCATATTGCCCCGCAGCGCGCGGAGCACTTGCGTGACACCCTCACGCGAGACCCCCGACATTTGGTAGACCCGGCTGCCCGACGCCGCTTGCAAGGTCGCAAGCGCTTCCGCCCGTTCATCCTCATCCAGCGCATCGACTTTGTTAAGCGCGGTCACGCGGGGTGTGTCAGCCAGATCGCCGCCATAGGCCTCAAGCTCGGCAATGATGGTGGCGTAGTCCTGCGCGATATCTTCGGATGTGGCATCGACGATATGAAGCAGCGCCGAGCAGCGCTCCACATGACCTAAGAAGCGATCCCCAATCCCGCGCCCCTCATGGGCGCCTTCGATCAGGCCCGGGATGTCGGCGATCACGAACTCATGGCCATCCACGCCCACCACGCCCAGGTTAGGAACGAGTGTGGTGAACGGGTAATCGGCAATCTTGGGGCGCGCGTTGGAGGTCGCGGCCAGAAAGGTCGACTTCCCCGCATTGGGCAGCCCCAGCAGCCCCACATCAGCAATGAGTTTCAGCCTGAGCCAGATCGTGCGTTCCACCCCCGGCTGGCCCGGATTGGCACGGCGCGGGGCCTGGTTTGTGGCGCTCTTGAAGTGCAGGTTGCCGAACCCGCCATTGCCGCCCTTGGCGATCACAAGCCGCTGGCCCACCTCCGTAAGGTCGGCGATCACGGTCTCCTCGTCTTCATCGAGGACCTCGGTCCCCACCGGCACGCGCAGCACGATATCCGCGCCGTCCTTGCCCGTGCGCTGGGAACCCATGCCCGCCTGCCCGTTCTTGGCAAAGAAGTGCTGCTGGTAACGGAAATCGATGAGCGTGTTCAGGCCCGGCACGACCTCAACCACCACGCTGCCGCCCTTGCCGCCGTCACCGCCATCGGGGCCACCGTATTCGATGTATTTCTCCCGCCGGAAGCTGACACAGCCACCGCCGCCGCTGCCGGAGCGGATATAGACCTTTGCAAGATCGAGGAATTTCATCGCGTGTCCCTACCCTTGGGGCCCCGTGTGGCCCGACTGGTCCCAGCTTGCAAGGCGCGGTCAGTGTTTGAGGCGCTTGTGATAGGTCCAGGTCGGCACCGTGGCCCCGCGGGACACCGAATGCGCCTCCGCATCGCCGATATAGGTGAAACCGCACGACATCAGCACCCGCGACGACGCAGGGTTGTCCTGAAACACCGATCCAAAGATCGTTTCCTGATCTTGCGGGTTTGCCGCCAGCAGCGCCTCCACCGCTTCGCGCATCAGGCCCATTTTCCAGAACGCAGGCGCGGTCCAATAGCCGATCTCGGACTGCTCGCGGTCCATGCGTTCGAGCCCGATCACGCCCACGAGCTCCGACAGGCCGCTTTTGAGCCCGTCGAGCGCCCAGACATCCTCCACCCGTTTGGGGTCGAGCGAAGCCTTGATAAACGCCTCCGTCGCGCCGGGGGGGAGAGGGTGCGGGATCGACGTCGTCATCTGCGCCACGCGCCGGTCCCCGCCGTACAGGTCGAGAAGCCCCGCATCGGAGGCCCGAAGTGGCCGCAGAATAAGCCGCTCGGTTTCGATCACGGCCTGGTTGGGGATTTGAGCTTGGATCATGACACGTCTCCAGCTGCGGCGAGCGCGTAGATGACGCTGGCCACGGTGAGGGCGGCAAGCGCCCAGAAAAGGTATTTCTCAGCGGCGCGCCCGGCGAGCGTGCGCGCGATTACATCGCCGGCCCCGGCCCAGATCGGGTGGAGCACGACCTGGCAGGCCGCCAGCGCGCCCGCGACCATCAGCGTGGCCTCGATCGGGGGCGTTCCTGCCGGGATGAAGCTGGTGAAGGCGGTGGTGATCATCGCCCAGGCCTTTGGGTTGAGCGGGTGAACGGCGAGCCCGGCGACAAATCCCGGCGCTGCCGCCGCGGGCTGCCCTGTGGCGAGGCGCATGTTGGCGACCTTCCACGCAAGCCAGCAGATATAAGCGGCGGAGGCCCATTTCAGCGCCTCGAACACAAGCGGCGCCCGTTCAGCCAGTTCCAGCAGGCCAAAGCCCATGGGCCAGATGATCAGCTGCTTGCCCGCAACCACGCCCGCCACAAAGGGCAGTGACCGGCCAAGCCCGAACCGCGCGCCCGTGGCCAACAGCGCCATATTTGCGGGTCCTGGCGTCCCGACCTGCGAGGCCGCATAGAGGGTCAGCGCTGCAAGCGTCATTGCGCCGCCTCCCACTGCGCGCGCGTCAGGCACATGCCCATGTGGTCAAAAAGCCCGGGGCGCGCTGCAATGCTTTCTTGCGTAAGGCGCGTTTCGCGGAACCCCAGTTTGGTCAAAACCCTGCGGGAGCCGTCATTGCCCAGAAGATAGCCGGAGGAGATTTCGTCACAGCCCATCGTGCCAAAGCTGTAGTCCACCGCGGCGCGAGCGGCCTCTGTGGCGATGCCCCTGCCCCAGGCGGATGGGGTGAGCCAGTAGCCCAAGCGGTCGCCCGCACTGACGGCGCCCACGACGGCGCCTTCGCAGTCCACCGCCATCAGCCCGGGCCAGCGGCTTTCACCGTTCGGTCCCTGGATGCGGAGGTCACGCAGGGTAAAGGGATGCGGAACCCGGGCAAGCCATTTTGACACCTCGAAGTCGTTCAGCAAGGCGACGACGCGTGGCCCGTCCGCCTCCCCAAAGGGGCGCAGGGTCAAACGCTCTGTCGTGATGGGGTGATCTGTCATCAGACACCCTCCGCGTGTCAAAAACGAAAAAGGGGACCGGCGGTGCTGCCGATCCCCTTTGGTGTGTGTAACCTGTTTGGTTCGGCTTACTCTGCGGCCTCCGCCACTGGGAGCACGGAAATGAAGGTGCGACCTTTGAGACCTTTGTGGAAGGTCACGGCGCCGTCCGTCACTGCAAAGATCGTGTGATCCTTGCCCATGCCCACGCCTGCGCCCGGCCAGAACTTCGTGCCGCGCTGGCGGACGATGATGTTGCCTGGGATCGCGGCCTGACCGCCGTAGAGTTTCACGCCAAGACGACGACCCGCGGAGTCGCGACCGTTCCGGGACGAACCACCTGCTTTTTTATGTGCCATAGCTCAGTCTCCTCTTCCTTAGCCTTCAGCCACTTTGGCTTTGGCTTGTTCAATCCAGCCTTCACGCTCGATGCGGCCTTTGAAGGACAGTTTCTCGTCCATAGCAGCCACGTCCTCTTCGGTCCATGCTGCGATCTGGGCGAATGTGGTGACGCCAGCGGCGTGGAGCTTTTTCTCCAGCGCGGGGCCGACACCGGACAGCGCCTTGAGATCGTCTGAGCCACTCGCGGCAGCAGGCGCCTCTGCACCTTCTTCAGCGGCAGGCGCCGGGGCTGCTTTTGCAGCCGCAGGTGCCGCAGCAGCGGAGGCCGCAAAGCCCGCGCCGCCCAGGGCAGCCTTAACGCCAGACGCACCCGCGCCGCTTTCCAGGATTTCCGTGACCCGCAAAAGCGTCAGCTGCTGGCGGTGGCCCACGGTACGCTTGGACGAATGCTTACGACGGCGGCGCACAAAGTTGATCACCTTGTCGCCCTTGATCTGGTCGATGACCGTCGCCTGAACGCCCGCGTCCTCGACAAACGGCGTGCCCACGGTGGAGCCGACCATCAGAATGTCATTGAATTGCACGGTCTCACCCGCGTCCGCTGCAAGCTTTTCGACGCGCAGCACATCGCCCGCCTCGACCCGGTACTGCTTGCCACCGGTTTTCAGAACCGCAAACATCGCGTTCTCTTCCTCATCTTTCGCGTCGCTTTGGCCCCGGCATTCCGGCGTTCGTGGCTGGTGATCAGCCGCCTCGGACAGCGCGCCCGTTCGGGCGGTGTAACAAATAAAGCGGAGCTTGCGCCCCGCAGGAGGCTGCCCTATCGCGGCGCGCGCTCAAGTTGTCAAGCCTTATCGGGTTGGGAAGTCTAGATATCCTGCTGAGCCATGAAGCGTCCAGCCGCCGCCCCTACATCGTAGGAGATATCCTCAAAGAGCGCGCCGAAACTGTCCATAATCGCTTGGTTCAGCGTCTGCCCGGCCTCGGTCCGCGACAGGGCGATATAGGCCTCCAAATCGCTGCTTTCGAGCGGGCTGTAGGCCGTCATCAGATACGCAAACATCCACTGCTCGACATCGGCGGCCACGGCCTCCTCCCCCGCCCACATCTGCGCCGCGAGCTGCGCAGCTGACAGCCCCGCAAAGGCGCCCGCATTCGTGGCACCCTGCGCAAACGCAAAGTTCGCCGTGAACGCGCCCTCAACATTCTGATCAATGAGGTCGTTCACCTCGATGAACTCCATCACGTTGGCAAAAAGCTCAGCGTGCTCGGTTTCTGCATCTGCAAAAATCTCCAGCGCGACCTCTTCCATATCGGGGTCGATGAATGCACGCCGCGCTGTCACCTCGAGCGTCATGATCCGCGCGCCCCGCTCGCTTTCCAAAAACGCGAGGACGGGGGGCAGCGCGTCCGCGCTCATAATGTCTTCCATGACCCCTTTGATCTGCGCACTGCGCAGGTCGGCGTCATAGATGCGCGCAACCTCATCGGCCCAAGCCGCCCCACCGCGGTCCGGGAACATGCTGGCTTCAATTTCCAACGCGGAGGAAGTGCCCTCCTCCACCAGGATGTCCACGACCTCGTCCATGCGCAAAGCATCCATCAGACGCTCAAACTCGTCCGCACCGCTGGGGCTGGCGAGGCTCAGAAACGTGGCAGCTAGGACCGGTGTTATCGCGCGCATGCTCAAATGTCCTGTTCCGGGTAAAGCGCCACCATGCGCTTTGCGAGGGTCTCAAACCGCTGCACCTGCAGCTGCGCCTGCACAAGGTGCATCAGCTCATAGACCTTTTGCATCAAAGGCTCCTCCAGCGCTGCAACATAGGCCGCTAGATCATCGTCCGAGAAGTCGCGGTAGGTGTAGGCCGCGTTGGTGATCGACCCAACCATCATCGACTGCGCCATCTCATCCGCGCGCGATAGGATGCGTCCGCGCAGCTCCTCCTCCGTCCAGTCCTCTTCGATCAATCCAGCGCCGCTAGCCGCCATCAGGAACCGCACTTGCAGCTCTGTCACCAGCCGGATGCTGTGCGGGATGGAGCCGATGGCCATCGACATATCGCGAAAGTACCCGATCCGGGGGGAACCGTCTTCTAACATGGCAATCACGAGCGCTTCGCCCGCTGCGCGGCTTTCGTCACTGTCGTCCAAATGCCCTGCGTTCTCCGCGGCCACCAAACGCTGGCCAAGCTCCGACGCATAAAAGGCCGCCGCGTGGTTGAGCATCTCGTCATCCATCGTCTGCTCAAGGATATCGAGCGCATCCGATCTCAGTGAGGCGCTTTCAAAGACGTCATCGGCCAGACGCGACCAGTCTTCCCCAAAATTGTCTTCGGACAGCCCAAGCAACATAGGCGCCTGCCCGGCAGAGAGCCGCATGGAGTCGAGCGCGACGTCAAAGCCCGTGATCTCCATAAACGCCGCGATCTTTCCGCGCTCCGCGCTCGCGGCAGGCAGCGCTACCGCCCCCCAGAGGACTGCAATGAAAAAGAAATGGCGCAACACGGTCACTAGGCGATCCTCCCGATTGACCCAAACGGTATCCCGCTGCTGGCAACAATCAAATCGAAATCACTGCGCAGACGCTCTTGCCCGCTGACGATGTCGTGTGTATGCCCCCCGTCACGACCGCGGAGAGGTGCCGGAGTGGTCGAACGGGGCGGTCTCGAAAACCGTTGTGGGTTCACGCCCACCCAGGGTTCGAATCCCTGTCTCTCCGCCACTTGGCGGCTTTTCCAAACCACTCCAACGCGTGGCACCTCAGCTTCAGTCGCCTGCCCAAGGCAGGTTTTGACCGATCTCCTCCAAGAGGAAATCCATGAAAAGGCGGACTTTGACAGACAGGACGTTCGTGTGCGGGTAAAGCAGCCAGAGCGCGGTATCGTGGTCAAGCTGCCAATCGGGCAGCACGTGTTCTAGCGTTCCCGCTGCCAAGTCACGGTGGACGCTCCAGAGCGAGTTTGAGGAGATACCGGCGCCCGCGACGGTTGCCACCCGTTGGCTGGCGCCGTCGTCCATGGTCAAGCGGCAGCGGGTGTCTTCTGGGCGCAGCGTCTCCCGCGCTCCATCCGCGTGGTGCAGGGTGATCGGCCGAGCGGGGCCGAAGGCGATCAGGTGATGTGTGGCGAGATCTGATGGGCGTTCAGGGCGCCCGGCCCGGTCGAGGTAGCTGGGCGCCGCACATAGGATGCGCGTGTCGTCTGCGAGCTTGCGCCCGCGCAGGCTACTATCGGGGAGCGGCGCGTTGCGCAGCGCCAGATCAAAGCTACCCTCGATCAGCCCGAGCTGCCGGTCTGACAGATGCAGATCGAGCGCGAGCTCCGGGTGGGCGCTCATGAAGCGGGGTAAGATCGGCGCGATGTAAAGCTGGGCAAAACTGCTCGGCGCTGTAAAGCGCAGGGTCCCCGACACCTGCGCCTGGCCCTGCCCCAGCACTGCGCGTGCGGCATCCTCCCGGGCGATGATATCGCGGGCATAGGGCAAAAACTCCGCCCCCTCCGTGGACAGCGCGACCTTGCGCGTGGAGCGGTGCAGGAGGTCTGCGCCCACGCTCCGCTCCAGCTTGGACATCCAAGCGCTGGCCACCGATGGCGCAAGCCCCAGCTCCCGCCCAGCGGCGCTGATATTGAGCTTATCTGCTGCGAGAACGAAAAGGCGTAGGGCATCGGTATCCATATTATCTTTGATATCCGAATTCTGATGTCCGCAACACCGTGGTTTTTCGGGGAAATCGGAGACGCCATATCCACAAGATCAACGGCGTATTCCCACGCGTGTCCAGACCAGATGCAAAGACCTGCTATGCTTGATGACAGCAACCTGACCTTTCCCTCGCTCAACCGCGCCTATGGGCGTGTGTTTCAACCCGGTGCGTTGACGCTCGGGCTCGTGGTGCCGATCGAGGCCCATGGGCACGTTCCCGTCCCAGACATGGCGCGGCATTTGGAGCGTGCCCAGCTGGCTGACAAGCTGGGGTTCGGGTCACTCTGGCTCCGCGATGTGCCGTTCAATGTGCCGAGCTTTGGCGATGCGGGTCAGATGTATGACCCGTTTGTGTACTTGGGCTACCTTGCCGCTGGCACGCACGACATTGCGCTCGGCGTGGCCAGTGTGATCTTGCCCCTGCGCCACCCCGCGCATGTGGCCAAAGCTGCCGCCAGTGCTGACCAGCTGTCGGGCGGGCGGCTTCTCCTCGGGGTGGCCTCTGGCGACCGGGCGGAGGAGTATCCCGCGCTCGGCATGAGCTTTCCAGATCGTGGCGCGCGGTTTCGCGACAGTGTGGACTACATTCGCGCTGCGGGCACGACCTACCCCACCCATCAAAGTGCCCAGGGCACGCTGAACGGGGCCATCGACATGCTGCCCAAACCGCACGGCACGCGGATCCCGCTGCTCATTACGGGCGGTTCGCAACAGAGCCCGGACTGGGTTGCGCGCAACGGCGATGGGTGGATGACCTATCCCCGCGATCAGGCCGCACAGGCGCGCTTGGTGGCCGATTACCGGTCTCGCGCCGCTGATGCCGGCGCCCCGCAAAAGCCTGTGATGCAATCACTCTACGTCGATGTCGTCGCAGACCCGGACGCCGCCCCGCACCCCATCCACCTGGGGTTTCGCTCGGGCGTTACGTTCCTGAAAACCTATCTCACCGCCCTCCAACGCGGGGGCATCAACCATGTTGCACTCAATCTGCGGTTCAACGAAGTGGATGTTGAGGACACGATGAAGCGCCTCGCAGACACGCTCTTGCCGCTCTTTCCAACCCAAGGGGACACCCAATGACCAAGACCGTTCTAATCACTGGCGCCACCGATGGTATCGGGCTCCTGACGGCGAAACTGCTGGCCGCAGACGGGCACAGCGTGCTGCTTCACGGGCGCAGCGAAGCGAAGCTCGCCGCCGCGCAGGCAGAGGTCGGCCATGGCGCGCAAACCTTTCTCGCCGATCTTTCGTCGCTTTCCGACACCGCCGCCCTTGGCAAAGCGGTGAAGGATGCTGTGGGCACGCTTGACGTGCTGATCAACAACGCTGGTGTGCTCAAGGCGCCCAAGACGCGGACGGATAACGGGCAAGATATCCGGTTTGTCGTCAACACGTTGGCCCCCTATGCGCTGACCAAGGCACTGCTTGAAATCATGCCCAAGGACGGGCGCGTCGTGAACCTATCCTCCGCGGCGCAGGCGCCGGTGAGCCTGGCCGCGCTCCGCGGTGAGGAGAAGCTCGATGATATGGGCGCCTATGCGCAAAGCAAGCGCGCAATCACACTGTGGTCTGCGGCCTTGGCGGACAACCTGCCGGAGGGCCCGGCAGTGATTTCTGTGAACCCCGGCTCCTTGCTTGCGTCGAAAATGGTGAAAGAGGGCTTCGGCGTCGCGGGCCATGACTTGCGCATTGGCGCTGACATCCTGATCCGCCTCGCGCTCGATCCCGCCTTTGCGGATGCGTCGGGCCGGTATTGGGACAACGATTCCGGACGATTCGGAGCGGTTGATTTGACCCAAGCGTCCGAGGTCACAACCGCGATTGAGTCGCTCATCGCGTGATCTAAAGGGCGCGTAGAGCGGGCCGATCTGTACAAATTGTAGGGGCGCCAGATGGTGATTTTATCCGCTGCGCGCCCCTGGAATCCGCACCCGTTGGCCCACCTGTAGGCCACCAATTTCTCCTTTCTTTTGCGACGTGTTTTACGTGTTTTCGTGGTGCCCGATGCCACGGCAATGCGGTTGCCAAACCTTGTCCCAGCGCATCCAGTTTTCGCACGAAATGAGACTCGGCGCGCATTTTCCCTTGCCGAAACCGGTTTCGGCGCGAATGACTTGGGACATGACGAGACCACAGCAACCCCTGGGAGGAGGGCGGCGGGTGACGATTTCTGACGTGGCGGCCGAGCTTGGCCTCACGAAGGGAACAGTCAGTCGTGCACTCAACGATTATCCCGATATCTCCGAAGGCACCCGCCTGCGTGCGCGCCGTGCGGCGGAGCGTTTGGGGTATCGCCCGATGGGGTCAGCTCAGGCCATCCGCACCGGCCGCTGCCGCGCCATCGGGCTGGTGCTCGAAACCGATGAACACGACGCGCACCGCCCCTTCCTCGACCTCTTTCTCGCGGGCCTGTCGGACGGCGCAGCCGCCGAAGGCTGGACGTTGACGGTGGCCACGGCCCCTGTGGGTGCCGCGCGCGAAACCTACCAACGGCTGATCGACGAACGCAAAGCCGACGGCTTTGTTCTGCCGCGGACGAAACTTGAAGACCCGCGTGTCGAACTCCTGCGCGGCTCGGACGTGCCCTTCGTGCTCTTTGGCGGACACAAGACGACCGAGGGTTGCGCTTGGTTCGACATCGACGGCGCGGACGCGATGCGCCAAACGGCACATATCCTGAAAGACCGCGGTCACACCCGCATCGCCTATGTCGGCGGCAGCCCCGACTACGCCTATAACGGTCAACGTCAGGGCGGGTTGGAAGCGGGTCTTGCGGAATGCGACCTCGCACTCGATCCCACGCTCGTGCGTCACGGCGCAAATAACCGCGCCATCGGCGAGGCCGTGACCGCCGAACTGCTCGACCTGCCAGAGCCACCGACCGCAATCGTCTTCGCCGTTGACCGCGCCGCGCTTGGCGCGTGGCGCCCGGCGGAGGCCCGCGGCCTCGCCGTTGGCCGCGATCTGGCGGTGATTGCCTATGACGGTGACCCAGAGGGTGCGTTTACTGAGCCGCCACTCGCCACCTGGTCGGTCGACTGGGGTCAGGCGGGCACCATCCTGGCGCGTATGCTGATCCAGCGGGTGCTTGGCGCCCCTGTCGAAGACCTGCGCGCCACTATGCCAGCTCAATTCTTGGACCGGGGCACTGCCTCGGCCGTGATACCCCCCGATCTCTTGGAACGAGAGGCGGGTAAACCGAGTCATAAGGGAGGAGACTCATGAAAAAACTTCTATTGGCAACCACAGCGTTAGGGCTGACCGCAGGCATCGCGTCCGCGGAAAACCTGCGCTTCTGGACCACGGAAGAACAGCCAGAGCGTCTTGCACGGCAAGAAGCTATGGCGGCAGCCTTTTCGGCGGCATCCGGCCACACTGTTGAGGTGATCCCGGTTACCGAAAGCGACCTGGGCACCCGCGCCACGGCGGCCTTTGCCGCAGGCGACCTGCCGGACGTGATCTACCACACGCTGCAATACGCCCTGCCTTGGGCCGAAGCAGGGATCCTCGACACGGACGCGGCAACCGACGTGATCGAAAACCTCGGCGAAGGCACGTTCAGCTCCGGCGCGCTGTCGCTGGCCGCCACCGAGGACGGCTTTGCCTCCGTGCCAGTGGACGGCTGGACGCAGATGCTTGTCTACCGCAAGGATCTCTTTGACGCGGCGGGCCTTGAGGCACCGACCTCCTACGCCAACGTACGCGCAGCGCTCGAGGCGCTCCACAACCCGCCAGAAATGTATGGCTTTGTGGCAGCGACGAAAGTCGACGAGAACTTCATGTCCCAGGTGCTGGAACATGTCTTCCTCGCCAATGGCGTGAGCATCGTGGACAGCGACGGTGTGACCGAGCTCGATGAAGCGGCAACGCTCGAAGTGCTCGACTTCTACAAAGACATCGCAGACGCATCGCCCGAGGGTGAGCTTTACTGGGATCAGTCCCGGACGCTCTACTTCTCCGGCAACGCAGCGATGATCATCTGGTCGCCCTTCATCCTCGACGAACTCGCCGGCCTGCGCGACAGCGCTCCGCCCACCATCACCAATGATCCGACCTCGTCTGAGCTCGCGGGCAAGACCGGCATCGTCACAAACTTTGCAGGCCCATCGAACCCCGATGGCGCAGCATGGGGTGACATCCGTTACTTCGGCATCACGTCTGACGCATCCACCGATGCTGCGATGGAATTCGTTGAGTTCTCCATGTCCGAGGGCTACGAGGCCACGCTGTCGATCGCACCTGAGGGCAAGTTCCCTGTACGCCGCGGCACCGCCGACAACCCGACTGAGTACACGGACCTCTGGGCGACGCTCGACGTGGGCATCGACCGCCGTGCACCGCTGGGCGACCTCTACGAGGCGTCCGTGATCGCCGACATCGTGGGCGGTCTGGACGTGGCACAGCGCTGGGGCGTGACCGAAGGACAGCTGGCAACGGCCTCTAAGGTCATCAACAGCCAGGTCATCAACCGCGTGGTGCGCCAGTACATCGACGGGGACATTGAAGGCGCCGCAGCCGTGGCCGCACTCAACGAGGCCATCGCCTCCGTCCAGTAACCCCCCACCCCCAACCCCCTCTCCCGCGGGAGAGGGGGCTTTCGGGGCCAAGGGACAAACATCGATCCTTCACCCAGGTGGTGCCGCGCGGCGCCACAGCCCTCTCCCTGGGGAGAGGGTTGGGTGAGGGGTTGCCTTTGCACAGCTTTAGGAGCGGATCATGAGTGACACCCACAACGTCCCACCAACCGGGCGTGGCGCGCTCGCCAAGGGCGAGGCGCGATTGGCCTGGGGTCTTTTGTTGCCAACAATTGCCATCGTGTCGGCCGTGGTGATCCTTCCGCTCCTTGCGATTTTCTGGATCTCCGTGAAACCCGTGCAGCTCAGCGACCTGCGCGCGCCAGAGCTCGTCTTGCGCGAGGATCTCCGCCGCATTGACGTGGCCGGGGACGAAGGCGCGTGGCGGTTCCGCCTACGCAACTCTTCTCCCGACCGCGAGCTGCGGGGGGTGAGCTTCAGCGATGTCCTCCCCGCTGGGCTCACACTGGGAGAGCTGCCAGAGGCCTGTTCGGTCACCGGCAACCGCATCACCTGCGACTTTGGCGAGGTGCCCGGCGGATGGCGCGAGCGGCTGGAAATCCCGGCCACGGCCACCGCAGATTTCGACCCTGAGATTGGCGTGCGTGACACGGTGCCCCTCATGACGGCCACGGCCTCCTCGGTCCTGACCGATGGCACCTTCACGCTCGAAAACTTCGCCCGCATCTTTGACGGCAATGAGTTCTGGGATGTCCTTTACGCCACGCTGTTCTACACCATCGTGGGCACCATCGGGGCTATCGTCATGGGGCTCTTTGCGGCGCTACTCCTCGACAAGTCGTTCAAGGGTCAGGGGCTCCTCCGCGGGCTCTATCTCTTCCCCTATGTCGCGCCCGTCATCGCCGTGGCCTTTGCCTGGATCATCCTATTCGACCCCTTCTCGGGCTCGGCCAACGCGCTTCTGATCCGCATGGGTGTCACGGACACCGCCATCAACTTCTTCGGCGAACGCCCGCTCGCGCTCATCATGGTGACCGTGTTCGAGATCTGGCGCTACTTCCCGCTCTCGTTCCTCTTCATCCTGGCCCGGATGCAGTCGATCCCGCAGGACATGTACGAGGCCGCAGATATCGACGGCGCCTCGCCCTTCCAGCAATTCGCATGGATCTCCCTGCCCCAGCTGCTCGGGATCCTCAGCGTCCTCTTCCTGCTGCGCTTCATTTGGACCTTTAACAAGTTCGATGACATCTTCCTCCTCACCGGGGGCAGCGCAGGGACGCGCACGCTGACCGTGAACGTCTATGAGCAGGCCTTTGCCATCTCCAACATCGGCGCCGGTGCGGCTGTCGCGGTGGTGATCTTTGCCTGCCTCCTCGGCTTCAGCTTCTTTTTCTTTCGCTACATGTCACAGGAGGAAGGGCTATGAACGCGCTTCGTCAGGGACCCGTGGCCGCAGCCCTTCTCGGGGCGGCCTGGATGGTCACACTCGCAATCACCGTCGCCGTCGCTGTGGCCTTTGTCACCGGCGAGGCGCTACGCCCGAGCATCCTGTGGTCCATCGTGGCCGGGGCCGTGCTTGGTGCCGGGTTCCTCTATGTCCGTGTCCCGATGGCCGTGGCCGCAGGTGTCGCGGTGGTGATCGGGGCCGCGCTCATGCTCGCGGGCATCGGGCCGGTTCTGTCCGATGACACCACGAGCCTCGGCGCTCAGGTCATGGCGGTGGTCTTGCTCTGGGCGGGGTTCGCAGTGGCCAACCACATCACCAATGATGGCCTCGCGCCGGGCAACGCGGACCGCTACACGTTCGAAACCTCGGTGATCCGCTTCCTCACCGGCTTTGGCTACATCTTTTTCACCTCCATCGTGGCGATCCCGTTCTGGGTGATGCTGATGACCAGCTTCAAAAGCCGGGCAGAACAGGTCGCAAACCCGCTCGACTTTGGGATCGACTTCTCCAAGGGCTGGGATCTCTTCCGCTCCTATACGGAGCTCTTCACCCAGTTCGATTTCGGGCTCTACCTGTTCAACAGCTTCATGATCTCCGTGATCACCGTGGGTATCACGCTGGCCTTCGCAATCCCCGGGGCCTACGCGGTCGCGCGGCTCAGGTTTGCAGGTCAGGCGGCGTTCTCTCGCGGGATCCTACTGATCTACATGGTGCCGATGATCGTTCTGGCGCTGCCGATCTACATCGCCTTCTCGGTGACGGGGCTGCGCAACTCGATCTTCGGGATCCTCTTGATCTACCCGGTCACGACGATCCCCGTGGCGCTTTACATGCTGCAGGGCTACTTCCGCGGCCTACCTGCAGAGGTCGAGGAAGCAGGCCTGATGGACGGTCTTTCCCGGCTCAAGGTGATCTGGAAGATTACCCTGCCGCTCTCGCTGCCAGCGCTTGCGTCGGTGTCGCTCTATGTCTTCATGATCGCGTGGAACGAATTCCTCCTTGCCTTCATGCTGCTGGATGACCCGTCGAAGTTCACGCTCACCCGCGGCATCGCGGCGCTGAACTCGTCCGAGATCCCGCGCCAGCACCTCATGGCAGGCTCCGTCATCGCGACAGTGCCCATCATGGCGCTCTTCCTCGGTCTCGAGAAGTTCATGACCAAGGGCCTCACCGCGGGGAGTGTGAAGGGATGAGTGGCGACATGAGCATGCCCACCGCGTTTGATGACGCCGCGCGCGCCATCCTGACCGGAAACGACCGGGGCGGATACACCGTGCCCACCTCGGGCCTCTACCCCTACCAGTGGAACTGGGACAGCGCGTTTGCAGCCTGGGGGTTTTCGACCTTCGACATCGACCGCGCCTGGCTCGAGCTCGAGACGCTCTTTTCCGGGCAGTGGGACAACGGCATGGTACCCCATATCCTGTTCCACAAGGTCGATCCGGGGTACTTCCCGGGCCCGGACGTCTGGGGCAGCGGCACGAAAGTGCCGTCCTCGGGCATCTCGCAGCCGCCTGTGGCCGCAACCATGGCGCTGCGCGTCTTTGAGGCCGATGACACCCAAGCAGCGCGCGCCCGCGCGCTGTTCCCAAAGCTCATGCACTGGCACCGCTGGTTCATGACCTGCCGCCTGCGCGACGGCGCGACCTGCATCACCCACCCGTGGGAATCGGGCCGCGACAACTGCCCCGACTGGGACAGCGGCATGGCCGGCGTGGATGGGTCCGGTGTCGGCGCGTACGAGCGGCGCGACACGTCGCACGTTGATGCCTCCATGCGCCCGACCAAGGCTGAGTATGACCGCTACATCGCGATCCTGACCTTTGGCCGTGACGTGGGCTGGGACCCACAACAGATCATGGACCGCGGCCCTTTCCTGATGGCCGATCCGGGCACGCATTTCATCCTGATGCGCGCCAATGACGATCTGGCCAAACTGGCCGAGGCCCTGGGCGAGGACGGCAGCGAGATTGCCGGGTGGCAAGAGACGCTGCGCGCAGGCAGCGACGTCTTCTGGAACGCCGAACTCGGCGCCTATGACGCACGCAACATGCGCACAGGGGCCTTTGCCAACGTGCTCGGTTCCGGTGCCTTCATGGCCTACATCGCGGGCGCCGCCCGGCCCGAGCTCGACCGGCACCTGTCGCGCAGCTGGGACGCCGTGCGCTACGGCATCCCCTCCTCAGATCCCGAAGGCCCGCTGTTTGACGCACGGCGCTACTGGCGAGGGCCAAGCTGGCCCTTCCTCAACGCGCTCATCGCCATGGGCCTGACGGAAAGCGGGCGCGGCGATCTTGCTGAGCGCCTGCGCCGCGAAACCGCCGCTGCTATCGAGCAAGGCGGGTTTGCCGAATATTTCGACCCCATCGACGGCACGCCATGTGGTGGCGCCAATTTCACCTGGACCGCAGCGATCTGGCTCACCTGGGCCGGACAGGAGGCATAGCAAATGGCATCCGTAGAACTCCAAGCCGCCGAAAAATGGTATGGCAACGTTCAAGTCATCAAAGGCGTAGACCTGCAAATCGAAGATGGCGAGCTTGTCGTCTTCGTGGGCCCCTCGGGCTGCGGGAAATCCACGCTCCTGCGCATGATCGCCGGGCTCGAGGAAACATCGCGCGGGGCCGTCGTGGTCGGCGGGCGCGACGTGACCGCCGAGACGCCCGCAAAGCGTGGCCTTGCGATGGTGTTCCAGTCCTACGCGCTCTACCCGCACCTCTCCGTGCGCGAAAACGTGGGCTTCCCGCTGAAAGCCGCGGGCCTGCCGCAGGGCGAGATCGACAAGAAGGTCGACGAGGCCGCAGAGGTCCTGCGTCTTGACACCTATCTCGACCGGCGGCCAAAGGATCTGTCCGGTGGGCAGCGTCAGCGGGTGGCCATTGGCCGTTCCATCGTGCGCGAACCGTCTGCGTTCCTCTTTGACGAGCCGCTGTCCAACCTCGACGCCGCGCTCCGCGTGGAAATGCGGCTCGAGATCGCGAAACTCCACCGCTCGCTTGGGGCCACGATGATCTACGTGACCCACGACCAGATCGAGGCGATGACGCTCGCGGACCGCATCGTGGTTCTCGAATTCGGCAAGATCGCGCAGGTCGGGACGCCCAAGGAGCTATACCAGAACCCCGCCAACCTCTTTGTGGCGCAGTTCATCGGCAGCCCGCGCATGAACGTCTTCCCCGGCTCGGCCGTGCCTGAATGGGCAAATGGCGCGGATCAGGTGGGCGTGCGGCCCGAGCACCTCGTGATCTCAGATGATGGCCCGCTCAAGGGCACCGTGGACGTGGTCGAATACCTCGGCGCGGAAAGCTACATCATCGCCGATTGCGGCGCGGCGGGGCAGATCACGCTGCGCGTGGCCGATGAAAGCCCGCTTGATGTGGGCGCACCGATCGCGATGAACATCGCGCCCGACCTGATCCACCGCTTCGGCGCGGACGGTTTGGCCATCTAGCAACAGCAGCCCCCTCGACGGGCCGCGGCGCGTCGGCCAGCAGGTTGGTCGGCGCACTTTATGGTTGCCATTTGCCTATAACACCCAAGCGATGCACCGACATCGACCTCTCGACGTGCCGGGGGGCGGCCCGTCGAGGGGGCGGCGGCTTCGCCTTGATTCCGCCCCGCGCGCATAGCCTGGACCGCGTCGCATAATTGAGCCCCATCGACGGGCCGCGGCGCGTCGATCAGGTGGCTGTTCTGTGCACTTTATGGTCGCCATTTCCCTACACCGCCCCTGCGATGCGCTTACGTCGACCTTTCGACGGGCCGTGGGGGCGGCCCGTCGAAGGGGCGGCGGCTTCGCCTTGATTCCGCCCCATGGCGCTTCGCCCTAGGGCCGGTAAAGCCCCGGCACCAATGTCTCCGACAGCTCCTGCAATACCTGCGGCGCAGTCCCTGCGGGCTGCGCCGGGCCGTAATGGACGTCATACGACCCACCCAGCTTCGCAAAAAGCTCCGACGCATAGCGCAGCGACGCCACGCGCCGCCCGACCTCGTCATTCCCACCCGACACTAGCGCCGCCAACCGCCGCGTGCGGTAATAGTGGTCCGAATTCCGCATATGGGTCGAGGCAGGCACGATCGGCACGCCGGTCTGCTCTGATATCCGCGTGATCCCACTCCGCCACGGCGGCTCGACCAAAAGCCCCCTCTCCCGCCGCGGCACACGGCCCGAGCCAAACACGACAAGCGCCCCGCCCGAGCGCACATGATCGCGCATCCCCTTGAGCGTCTGCCGCGCCGTCAGCACCTTGTCCTTGCGATCCAGATCCACGGGAATGAGCAAATCCGAACCAAGAAACCGCTCCGACTCTCGCCCCGCCACGACTTTAAGATCCGGCCGATGCGCCCAGAGCGCCGCCGCATGAGCAATAAAATCAAACGTCCCAATCGGGTGCGTTGACCCGATGATGACGCCCCCCGTCGCGGGAACATTCTCAAGCCCCACCGCGCGGACCTGCGTCCCCCCCTTCATCGCAAGGAGCGATTGGATCAGCCCCATCCCCACCTGCCCTTCGATCGCCACGAGCATCTCCCGGCTCTCGCGCAACGCAAAAAAGGCTTGGCGCGTGGTCAGCCGGCTCGCTGCATCCACAGCCTCCATGAACCAGCGCAGTGCCGTGATCTGCAGATCAGCGCCCTCCGGAATGCGCAAGCGAGCGCGCAGCAGCGTATCGATAGGGTCCACGTCTGGCGCAGATTTGGGCGTCGTCACAGGGTCTATGGGCCTCTCATCTCAAAACCGGCGCAGGATCACCAGGAAACGCAGGAGATGCAATGATTGACAACCGCCCCCGCCTGCCCGTTCCATCCCCAAACCTGAGGGAGCGTGCCCGTGAACCAGATTGCCACCGATATCGACGCCGTCGTCTTAAACTTTTCTCCATCAAGCATGATGGTGCTGAACATGATCCTGGCGGTCGTGATGTTTTCCATCGCGCTGGAGCTGAGGCCAGGCGACTTCGCCCGCCTGCTGCGCGCGCCAAAACCAGTCCTCACGGGCCTTTTCTCACAGTTTGTCGTGCTCCCCGCGCTCACTTTTGGGCTCGTTTTGGCGCTGGAGCCGAGCCCCTCCATCGCGCTTGGGCTGATTTTGGTTGCGGCCTGTCCCGGTGGCAACATCTCGAACTTTATCACGCAGCGCGCGGGCGGGAATGCCGCGCTCTCTGTCACGATGACCGCCTGCGCGACCGTTGCCGCGATCCTGCTCACGCCCGCCAATATCGCCTTCTGGGGCAGCCTTTACCCGCCAACACGCGAGATCTTGCGCGCAACCGCCATCGACCCGGTTTCCGTGGCCATCACGGTGAGCTTCATGCTTGTGCTGCCCCTTGTGCTGGGCATCTACATCAACGTCGCGCAGTCACGGATCGCCGCCAGACTGCGGCGTCCGCTGCAGGTTTTGTCCATGGCGATCTTTGTGGCCTTCGTGCTTTTGGCGTTGGGGGCGAACTGGTCGCTTTTCCTGGAGTACGCCTCCGCTGTGGCCGCGCTAGTGCTCGCCCACAACGCCATGGCCCTCGGAGCTGGTTACGGCCTGGCCTCGGCCATGGGCCTGTCATCCTACGACCGCCGCGCCGTCACAATCGAAACCGGCATCCAGAACTCAGGCCTAGGTCTTGTCCTGATCTTCGGCTTTTTCGACAGCTTAGGCGGCATGGCCGTCGTCGCCGCATTCTGGGGCATGTGGCACATCATTGCGGGCATCACACTCGCCAACATCATGGGCCGTACTCGGGCGGCGGCGTAGGCTCGCTAAGAAGTGGAAACGGTCGGCATAGACAGTCTAACGTTAGGGTTGGGCCACCGCTCGCGACGCCTGCCTCAGCCCCGTGATCCGAGCTGTTCAGCTGCGAAATGCGATTCAGTTCCGAATTATTGATGGATATGGCCCATCTTAACAGGGGCGTTTCAATAGGATCCAAGCTGCATTCAGTTTCTGCACCAAGGTCCTCGCCCCGCTGCCCACGTTTGGCCACTAATTGCTATTTGTTTATAGCCCAGTGCGTAGCATGCTCTTAGACCCACTCCCGTTAGAGATCGTGCTTATTGGTCAGCTTTGTTCAGGTTTTGGTCTTTCTTTGGGCGTTTAGCATACTCTAATGGCGTCAGGCCCGTCGAGGCTCAAAAGGGGCCGGTGATGATTGTGGTCGGCGCGCCATTGCGTGATCGTGATTGGTCATTTTCCGCTTTTGGTCCCAGAACAATGGACGACGGCATGGCGCGGATACTGGAACAGGTGTTCGTTCAGGCATTCCTCGCGCATTCGTCCGTTGAAACTTTCGGCCAGACCGTTTTGCATCAGTGTGCCCCCTCTCGCGCATGCACGCATGGGCTGCCGGGCAGCGGGACGCGATGTAGTGCCAGTGGACCGTGCGGTTCTCCTGCCACTTGAGGATCGCATTGCTACGGCCATTCTGTACCGTTGTCTCTGGCCACCATGCAGGGAACGCCGCACAGCTCGTCGATACGATCCAATTCACGGGCGTCATGCGCGCCACCGATGAATGTGTCCACCACCACAGCCAGAGAGTCTCGGCTGAAGTCGACGATCACATTCAGTGCACGGAACCGTCGCCCGCCTTCCAGCGTGTCTGAGCGCGGTGGGTTTGGCTATCGGCGCGTGCATGTGGTGCTGGAACGGCAGGGCTGGCCGGTGAACCAGAAGAAGCTGAGGCGGCTCTATCGCGAGGAGAAGCTGCAGGTGAGAAAGCGCGGCGGTCGGAGAAGGGCTCTGGGCACACGCAGGCCGATGCTGGTGCCGGAGCGCCCCAACGAGCGCTGGGAGCCTGGACT
>JBCBZG010000037.1:0-37168 GCA_039815465.1 Pseudomonadota bacterium | reverse complement strand
TCTCGTAGGCGTTGCCGCTGCCCAGCGTCATCGCCCCGTTCAGTTCCGTGCCCCACAGCGTCAGCTCCGGATCTATGTTGAGCTGCACCCGGTAGTCGTAATCGACATCGCCGGAGAACGAATAGGCCGCATGCCCGTCCAGCACATCCCCGATCTTGCCCTTGGCAAAGAACTCCGTCGCCTGATCGAAGGACGCATCCAGCGTTTGCCCGTCAATCGTGTAGCTGACCTGCACCTCATCGGGGTCAAACACCGCCGTTTGAACAAGGTCGATCCCGGCATCAAGGATGAAATCAAACAGGTTGAAATCGGTGTCGAGAACGAGCGTCGCCCCGGCAGCGAGGTCTTTCAAGAACCCGCCCAGTTCTGTGGCTACGTCCCCCAGATCCGACAACACATCCGCCTGGAATGCCACCGCCCCGGCCAGAATATCGCCAATAACGGAATCGAGCTGATCGCCCACCTCGTCCACAAGATCCGGAATGGACCGCAGCGCATCCACAACGTCGGTGATCGGCCCCATGTCGAACGCACCAAAGATAGTGTTCCAGACGCCTCCAAACAGATCATCCAGCCCGCCCGTCACCGCAGACGCCGTGTCCGCAAACGCGTTGATTGCGGCCTGCACCGCTTCGGCAGGAGGGGACTCAGCAATCAGTTCCAGCACTTCGCTCGCCGCATTGGCGATGAAGTCCAACACCTCCACGATCTGGTCGACAACGGCGTCGATGACGGCGTCAATGGCGCCCTGCACACCCTCGGGCGTCAACGCGTCGATTTTGGGCGTATCGACACCTGTGATTGCCTCGATCACGCTCGACACAGAATTTAGAATGTCGATGATCGGGTTCAGCGCGGCGGCCACGATGGCCGTGGGCTGCACCTGCGCCTCGATGCTGAATCCCTCTTCGAAGGTCCGCTCTGCCTCCAGTCCCAGGGTCAGTGCGGTTTTCGCCGCAATGGAGGCCGCGGCGACAATCGGGATCAGATAGGGCTGCGATTTCGCCGCCTCCAGCGCCACGGTCGTGATCTGGTCGATAGCAAAGCGGGTGAGTTCTGGCGCCAACAGATCAAAGTCGAGGCTCAGACCAGCGAGCCGGGTGACCTGTTCAATCTGCACCGTCGACGGGCCGCTCTGCGACTCCGTGATCGGGTTTCCCTCGGCATCTAGACCGAAGCCTTCGACCTGCTCAATGTTGCCAAAGGGCAGGTTCGCGTGGATCGCCAGCCCTTCGAACGGCTGGAATCCGTCTTCCCCAAAGATTTGCGCGAGCCCTGCGATGGTGCTCGTCACGCCCGTCTGCTCCGCCGCCGTCGTGACCTGACCTTCGGAAATAAGGATCGGATCCTGGTCGCCCTCGAATTCAAAGAATCCGTCGCCATCCTTGAACACGTCAAAATCATTAAAGGCCGCTCGGTCAATGAGCGCGGCCAGTTCCACCGACGTGACCTCTACCCCGAACAGATCATAGCGCGGCAGGTCGTCCCCGCTGGCCAATTGCAACGCGTCGACGACGGTATTAAACAGGTCCGTAAAGGCCGACTGGATATCGCTCAGGTCACCGCCCCGGATCGCATCCTTAAGGTCAGTGATCATCTGACCCAGATCGACCTCCATCGCGACGATCCCGGCGAGAAGGTTGGAAAAGCTTAGCGAAACGGAAGTTGCCTGATCCTCGACCCCGGTGATGCCGCTCGCGAGCTGGTTGATATACTCCGTCAAATCGAAGTCGTTATTGAGCGTAAGCGACGCCCCGGCCAAACCTTCGAAATCGAAATTCAGGAAGTCCCGTGTCGCCACTTCAAAGCCGACATTGGACACGGTGGCCTCCGTGATCTGGAAACCCGCATCGATCGCAATGTCGCCCAGACCAACAGTCTGCACCGTGGTGGTGGGGGACTGGCTGACGTAGTTGCCAGAGACGACGTTGAACGCATCGTATTCGCCCACCGGGCCATCTGGTACAAACAGGTCCAGCGTCACTGGCTGGATCAGGGACGTTTTCCCAAGGCTGGGCAGATCAATGTCCCAGCCCAAATTCGCCATGAACCCGAAATCCACCGCAAATGTCGGTCCGATGGCAATCGGGGAAACGGGCGCCGTCAGGATTGCGTTCGCGCCATCTTCCACCAATTCAATTACTGGCGCGACCAGATCCGCCACCCCGTCGAGCAAGGCATCCGGGTTTTCAGAATTGTCGGTGACCGAGGCCGCAACGCCATTGATCGGATCAAATTCGAACGAGAACGAGGAATCGATGTCCACGATCGTCATGTCGAGAAAAGCATCAAGATCGAGCTGCGTCAGGCTATCCGCACGTGCGAAGAGTTCTTCGATGACGTCGACGCCACCGATTTGCTCGAACTGCCCGTCCACCTCCATCGGTGCCAAGTTGCTGAAATCGTCATCGGTGAAGCCATCGTCAAACCGCGGGGCAAAGCTGTTTTCGCTAACCACCACCGCTAATGTTTCGGTCCGCAGCCCACCGGCACCGGAGATCGTGACTTCCAGCTCCGTCGTGCGGGTGTCGGATCCTGTTAGGTCATCAAAGGCGTCGGTGGAATCGAACAGGAAAGAGCCGTCTTCAAAGATCGTGAAGACGCCACCATTCGATCCCTGCACGTCAAACGCGGTCAGCGTTTCGATTTGGCCGTCAACAAGTCGCTTCTTGGTGGTTTGCGCCGAACCGGTGACGCCAATGACCTGTTCTATATTTGGGTCAGCAAGAAAGCCAGATTCTGATTGTTCGGAAAGCAAGCCGCGCGCCACTGCATCCAGTGAAAAACCAACACCATCCACGCCTTTACTCCTTCATTACCTCTAACAAACACGCAAAAAAGCTGAGCCTTGAGAAAGGGGAAAACACAGTTTAAATTGACGCAAGGTAAGCGGAAGGGTCTTTCTCAGACAACAGGCGCGGCATGTTTAGCGATGCATTGTGCTAATTCTGTATCGCTTTTTTGGTTTTGACCGAAGGCCTTAATTGTGGTGCATATGGCGTGAAAAATTACCAACATCCACAACATGCTGAGAGGCTTAAAGTCAAAAACACATCTCTAGCACCAGCGAAAATGCATCGTTTCTGAAATAGAGACTGAGTGTATTGGAGCGGGAAACGGAAGTGTCGCCCATTCGCTGAGGGTTTCCAAAAAGCAGTCGCAATGGCACCACCGCGACTGTCCCTATATGCGAGCCACGAGATTAAGCATGCCATCGCGTCTGTGTGCGAACATCGCAGGGCAGGTCCTTCTCGGTGTGGGATATCGGTAGTATCAGGTTTGGTTTTTTCGCTGACATCGTTTCCGCCGCGCTTTTGTACGTAGGGTGCTTGTCTTGTCTCGCTCCCTCGAAAGTCCCTCGAAATTGACGGCATCCACCTCTCTATTTCGCGCAGTTACAGGCGATTTCCCGGAGAATTTTCGCTGTCCAAGGTGCCCAATTGCTTTGCACTCTATGTGTTGTAGGGTGACTGCGGTCCCGCGTCCAAAGTGCTCCCCGCCGCAGAGCTTTATCGCGGGACGCGGACCAGGATCGTTTTGCGCGACGACGACATGATCTAAGACAGCGACCTTGCGGAACGATTTAATGACGCTACCAGTCTGCGTTTAAACCACCGTATTGCGCAGTGAAGATCATATTGCAGACTTCTCTGGCTAGAGTGGGGCAACATGGCCCGGCTACGACCTTGCTGAATAAGGACCCGCACTATCGTTACGAAACGCTCAGCGGCGCTCGGGTCCTGGAAACCACTACCGCACCTTACCGAGGGTTGCACCGATCTCTCCTGCGCATGGGCGGGATGCCTAACCGAGGCCCACTTCTTGCAGGACGCGGACTTTGATCTTTCTGACATCCTTTGGACGGTTGATAAAGTTTGGTTGTCTGAATTTCTTGCATTGAGCGACGCCCCGATATGGCACACACCGCCAAACCTCGCTTTCCCTCCCAAAAAGGACAGGCCTCCCCCGCGAAACATTACCGCCTCTCAACTCTCAAACGCTAGGTTCAGGACCCATTGATTTGCGCTTAGGGTCGTGACTCACAGGCCGAAAGCCGAGCGGTGAGCATGTCTGGTCTTTTCTGGCTGAAGGATGCGCAGATAGGGCGTCTTAAGCCTGTCTTCGCGAAGTCCCATGGCAGACCTCGCGTTTACTGCCCGGCCGGGTATCTGCGCAGAAAATGTCCGGAGAGGGGGCGAACACAGTGCGGTATGAACAGCAAGCTTCGCGCCATCTGCGACAGCCAAAGGCGCCCGCTGAACCTGTTCGTGAGCGCTGGACGTCCTTCTCGGGGTCAAGCGTTGCATGACCCTGCCGGGCAGTGGTCAGTGACCACATCGGCACCTGGACGCTCGTCAGCAGCCTGCCAAAGGTAGATTTGCTGCGCGGTGACCGTGGATATGACGCCGATTGGTTCAGAGAAACGCAAAAGAATAAAGGGATACGCGCATGCACCCCCGGTCGAAAGCGGCGCAAAAACACTGTCAAAAACGACAGGCGGCACTACACAGGTCGCATCCAGATCGAGATCATTTTCGGCAAGCTCAAGGACTAGCGGCGTGCGGCAACCCGATACGACAGTTGCCCAAAGGTCTTCTTGTCAGCCACCGCTTTGGCCGCTCTCGTCATCTATTGGCTATGAGCCCTGGCGCTAAGGGTGTACCATCACAAACCGGACACAGCCGATCGTCAAAATGCGACACGCCATTTTCTGTGCTCAAGCCAAACGATTCGTTCGCTATCTGCTCGTTTTTGAATGATGAAATTCCAGACAAAGTGAAAACACCTGGCGCATCAGGACGAATTTCTGCCTGTTTGCGACTAGTTCCCTTGTAAACGCGACGCATCGGTTTCGGCATACTTTGTTACGATATTTGGCCGCCCGTAGGCGTTACTCCTGTCTTCAGAACTCAACCACGCACCCACATTCCAAGCACCGCAATCCTGCTCCCCTCGGCGCAGGGCCGATTGGATTGCGCCTGACGAAAGGACCGTCCCATGGGAAACAAGATCGACAACGCCAACGAATACATCTCCGGCACGCGCCTCTTCAACACGATCCACAAGCAAAACATCAACGATTTTGACGTGATTGGCGAAGAGGACTCCGCCGAGTGGCTGATCCTTGAAAATCTCCGAAAGGGCTTCACCCAGGTCAAGGACAACCCGAACATCTACTATGACGGCAAGTCGGGCTATGACACGCTGGAGTATACCGGTGGAGCCATCAATTCTGTCCAGATGTCCGTGAAAGACTCCGACACGATCCAGATCGATGGTGGATATAATCCAGACTACAGTACTAATGGCAACCAGCTGGAGTTTAACTCCTTGCAGGTGTTCGCAACCAACGTCGAGCAGTTTAACCTGACCCACAACGATGACACCGTGGATCTGTCAGGCTATGGCGCGGCGGTGTCGATTATTGCCGAAGAAGGCAACGATTACATCGAAATGACCGACCATAACGACACTGTGGACGGTGGCTCTGGCAACGACACAATCTACGGCTATGACGGCAACGACACGCTCGATGGTGGCGCTGGCGACGACACAATCTACGCCGGCGAGGGCAATGACACAATTATCGCCACCGAAGGCGCGAACACCGTGTATGGAGGTGCGGGCAACGACATCATCTATGCCCATTCGGACCTAGGCGACACAGCGGGCCTGAATACGATTTACGGCGATTGGGAGAGTGGCTCAGGCCAAGCGGCGGGCACCTTTAACCAAGCCGACCGGTTCCACATCTCCTACGACGTCACTTCGGAGCCGGTTTATGCGAGCTTCACACTCGGCAGTGACTCCGAACTCACCTTTGATGACGCCGTGCAGATGGGCATCACTCAGGGCATCAGCATGCTGCCCGGCGGCAACGTTTTGTCCATGGGCATCAACATGGCCAACATGTACATGAACCCTGAGGTCGTCAGCGGCTCCGTCATGGTTTCTGCTGGCGGGTCCACGATCTTGGGGAAGACGGTCATCGGTGATTTTGACGCCTTTGCCGACACCGCGGTGGTGTCGCTGGGCGATTATGGAAACACCGTTGATGCATCTAACCCCACTGCGAACTCAGGGACGGAAGCGGCTATATTCAAGGTGGCCAGCGAAGAGTTCTTCCGCGTAGAGCTTGCCGAAGAGCAGCTGTCGTTCATGGAATTCGAAGACGCCGATGGCGTCGACAACATCAGCGGCCACGCCGACGACATCGTAGATAACCTGCTCTACAACTCGCTCCTCATTGGCCGCGATGCTTGGGGCGAAATCTATGTGAAATCGCAGTACGGCGTCGACTACGCCGACGATATGACCGACGCCGAGCTCGATAATTTCAACACGATGATCGGCAAAGGCGAAGGCGCAACCATGGAGGATGGTGTCTGGCTGGTCGGCGACTATGGCGACTCGATCATGTACGGGCAGGACAAGACCCTGGCGGGTACAAACTCCAACAACGTCATGTATTCGGGGTCCTACGTTGCCCCGTCAAACTCTGGGGACGACCCGGACGTGGGCGAATGGTTCTCTGAGGGAAGTGTCACGATGTTCGGCGGCCTTGGGAACGATACGATCTTTGGCGGGAAAGAGGCCGATGACCTCTACGGCAATGACGGCGACGACTACCTCAATGGCATGGGCAGCTCCACCGTCGAGTTTGACCATCTCTACGGAGGCACAGGCACCGATACGGCCTCCTTTGAAACGGTCTATGACAGCGATGACAATGCGATTGGTGGCTATACGCTGCACGGCACATCCCATGGCGTGTTCGTCGATCTGACCGAAAACGTCACCGGACAGGACTACGTCAAGGCCTATGCAATCAACGGAACCAAGACCGCTGCATGGGGTGACGCGGCCGCGTTCTTTGCCGGGGGTGAGGTGTGGAACACCAGCAATACCGATGCATCCTACTACCTCGGTACCGAAGTCGACATCGCGGCGCTCCATGACATCGAGAACGTGACCGGATCGGACTAGGCCGACGTGTTCGTGGGCGACGATCAGGCCAATACCCTGATCGGGATGGGCGGCAACGACTACCTCGTTGGCGGAGGAGGTGACGACTACCTTGTCGGCGGAGAAGGCTTTGACACCATGACGGGCGGCGCGGGTGCAGACGTCTTTGAGTTCAACGGACCTGACGCTGACGGCACGAAACAATGGGTGGAAGAGATCACCGATTTCGACGTGACCGAGGACACCATCCACCTTGACGGAACGAGCGCCGCTGATTTCGATGACCTCACCATCGTCCAGCGGAGCACAGCGAGTGGCGATGCGACATTCGTCAACTACGGCAGCGGCTCCATCCGTTTGAGCGGTGACATTGGCGGTGATCTTACGTCTGCAAACTTCACCTTTGGCGAAACGGACCTGAACATATCGCCCGACCGGACGTCCGCAAATGGGCTGAACCTGACGGATCGGATGTCGGACGGAGATGCTACGCAATCCAGCGAATACCAAGGCGGTCTATACGTCGCTTCCGAGGTTCTGGACGGTGACACGACCACATTCAATCATACCGGGGGGGGCGACGCCTCGCCAACGCTGACCTTCGATCTCGGCCAGGACCAGTTGCTGGAGGGGGTAAGCCTCGTAAACCGGACCGCTGCGAACAACACCGACCTTATTCTGTCTCGACTGGAAGGCGCAACAGTCACCGTGCTTGATGACGGCGACGTGGTGTGGGTGTCTGAGGCGCTCACCTCAGACCTCAACCAGTACTTGGACCTCGACGGAGTCACTGGCGACACCATCGAGATTACGAGTGCGACAACGTATCTCCACCTCGGCGAGGTCGACATCTTTACCGAGTTCGATGCGACCGAATGGGACGACCTGATCGAAGAAATGCGCGACACGGTCACCGTTACGCAGTCCACGAACTACGACCCAACTCAGTATCTCGCAGAAAATGCCATAGATGGGAGCACATCGAACTTCACCCACACACATATCAGCGACAGCGCGCCGGAACTTTCTGTCCAACTCGGCGACGATGCAGAGATCCACTACATCGACATTTTTAACCGCACTGCGGATACTTGGAAAACACTCGTGCAATCACGTCTTGAGGGCGCAGTGGTCGAAATTCTGGATGATGAGCAGGTCGTTTGGACATCCGAGGAGCTTAACGCGAACCTGCAACAACTGATGTACACAGGGGGCGTTGTTGGTGACGAGGTGCGGATCACGCACGACGCTGGCAACTACCTGCATATCGCCGAAATCGACATCTACGGCGATATCTCCTTCGCATAACCAACGCCCCCGGCGTGACACAGCGCGCGCCGGGGATTAGCTTTCTCTCAGTGTTCCTGGTCCGCGCGTTTCCCTAAACCCCTGATCAAGGATCAATCCGATAGCCCTTTCCCCACACAGTCACGATGTAGCGCGCGTTTGCAGGGTCGGTTTCGATCTTGCGGCGCAGCCGTTTGACGAGGTTGTCGACGGATCGGTCATCCGCGCCGCCGTGCTGCCGTGTGCGCGAAATGGCGAGGATATCCGAACGGCTGAAAATCGTGCCAGGGCTCGCGATGAGAAAGCGCAAAACCTCCATCTCGGTAAGGGTGACGCGCACCGTGTAGCCGTCGTCATGGCGCAAAACGCGATCCTCGAATTCGAGCGTCCAAGGCCCCAATCTGTCGATCACTTTCGGCTTTTGGGTCCCGCCCCGGCGCCGCAACACGGCCCGCACCCGCGCCAACATTTCCGGAAACCGATAGGGTTTGACGATGTAGTCATCGGCGCCGATCTCAAGGAGCGCAATGATCGTCTCGCTGTCAGAAAGCGAGCTCATCATGATGACCCCGCAATCAGACTTGTCGACGATCTCCTTGCAAAAGACGCGCCCCGACGGGCCAGGCATCACGATATCAACCAAGCACAGGGCCGGGTTAAAGTCGTCAAACACCGCGCGTGCGAGGGGCACGTCTTGGGCCGTGCGAATGTCGTATCCTTGGTCAGCGAAATACCTGCTGACCTCCGCCAGCAGATCGATGTCGTCATCGACAAAAAGAAGTCGGTCCAAGGCCCTGGCGGACTCAGCTCTCTCCTTTGGGGTATCGTTGGCGATCATGATGCAAGCCTGCAACGTCGCGTGCAGGAGCAAAAGCAAAAACACTCTCAGGTCGAGGGAAGGTGATGTGGAAACCGCGTTTGACACTGGGCCAGCGGTTGGCCGTGATGCTCATGACCGCACTGCTCGCGTTGCAGGTCTTTGGCGTGGCCCTTCAACGCTATTCGCAGGTCACGACCGAAGTTGAACGGACCTATGCGCAGGGGCCCATTGCCCTAGCTGAGCTGATCCGATTGTTGGACGGCTTTGAGCCGGATCAGCGGCAGAGCATTGCGCAAAAATTTGCGACAGGCTCCAAGCGGTACTTTCTTCGCCCATTGGCGGGGCTTCACCCCGACGATGTGAGGGACGCGGCGTTCGAGCAGCGCGCGCTGGCAGAGCTGGAAAGGTCAGGTCTGCGGATCGCTGAGTTGCGGATCGGGCGGCGTTCGTTCGGTCCGCTTCCGGATCGACGCCCGCCCGGGATCGACCCCAAACAGCCACGCGGTTTGTCGCTCGGCTCCGCACCGCGGGCCGCGACGTTAGCTGGTCGCAATGTGCCGGTTTGGGTGACCGGTGACTACGCAGACCGCGATCCCACCGGTGAAACGCCGCGACTGTCCGATCCCGCCTCTGGCCCGCCCAGATCAGAAAACCCTATCCAAGGAAGGCTCCCGTCCGGATCCGGTCCGTGGGTTGAGGTCGCCACCTATGCCATCCGGCTCGACGGAGAAGACACCTGGACAACGCTCTATCAGATGTTGCGGGCGCCGCGGGTCAACCTGCAGGTCACAACGCTCCTTTTCTCTTTCGCGGCTGCGTTCTTTATCGGCGCGCTGACTTTGATCATCGGGCGTCAAAACATGCGCCCGATGAAAGACCTGCGGCGTGGAGCGGCCCTGCTGGGTCGAGGCGAACGCGCCCCGGACGTCCCCGTCAGAGGCGCGGCAGATGTCCAGGAAATCGTTGCTGCGTTCAACACAATGAATGCGCGGGTCAGTCAGGCCACAGACTACCAGATCGGCCTTTTGCGCAGCATCGGCCATGATCTGAAGGGGCCGCTGGCCGCCGTTGAGCGATTGGTGAGTGACCTTGGCCCGAATGAGACGCGTGAACAGATCGAGCGGCGGCTTGGCAGCGTCCAAGGGATTGTGGATTCAATCATGTCGTTCTCCCGCGCCGTCATGCGCGATGGTGACATGGAGGAAACGAACCTGAGCGAAGTGCTCCACACCTTGGCGGACGAACAGCAAGATGTGGGCCACGACGTCCCCGTAGAGGCGCCAGCACGGCTCCTGGTGACATGCCGGCTCAATGCCACAGAACGGTGCATCAGAAACCTCATTGAAAATGCGATCAAATACGGCGGCGCGGCCCGGGCTCGTCTCTTTGAACAATCCGGCGAGGTCGTGCTTTGGATCGATGACGACGGCCCGGGTGTCCCCCAAGACGAGCTGGAAACAGTGTTTCAACCGTTCCGCCGGCTTGCCCAAGACACCCAGGGAACCGGCCTGGGACTGGCCATCGCTCAGACAATTGCTATCGACCAAGGCGGCTCTTTAAGCCTCTCTAACCGTCCAGAAGGAGGCGTGCGCGCCGAACTCCGGCTCCCCATGTCGATTTAGCGCAGTCCGGATGTGGCAGGCGCAAAGCTAACCCATAGTGGGTTGCCCATTTGGCAGTCCTGTATTGGAACACCAAACCGGGGCCAGGAAATTACACCAGACGTTGTTCAGAGCCTTGCCACGAAAGCAACGCCAAACCTGATAGACTGTGTGCCCATCGATTGGGTGGCTTTACGTTCAAACCCGTAGCGCAGGTCCGGAACCCGCCCCATTCGTGGTTGTACGGCACTTCGCTAGTGTGGAGAGTGGCGCTCAGCACTCGGTGGGAACGCTCTATGCGTCATGAGACGTCGGCTTCCTACCGGCTCAAAATTGAGCCGAACTGGCACGTGTCGTGTTTGCAACTTGACCTCAAATCCAGCTTGTTTTACGCCACAGCCGCTGAGCGGGCGTCGTATACTGGCTATTACCTCAGCCTTCCAAGCTGATGAAGCGGGTTCGATTCCCGCCGCCCGCTCCAAAGCTCGCCAGACACGCCACATCGGTCCGTATCACTGCGACAACGTACCCGCGCCCCTGATATTGATCCCGCCGCGCCCTATCTGCAAAGGACGCAGAGGGGTTAAGTAAGGAAGGCCAGACCGTGGCGCAAAACAGCTCGGACGAGACCCAGACCGCCCCTCCCAGCGCGGATACGGATCGCCCCACGTCGAAATCCGTCGGCGTCCTGCGCGCGCTCGTGCCCTTTTTTGGGCCCTATAAGCTCGGTGTTGTGCTGGCGGTGCTGGCGCTTTTGATGACAGCGGGTGTGTCGCTTGTGCTGCCCATGGCTATTCGCCGCGTCGTCGATGGGTTCGCGACGAGCGACTTTGAGCTTCTCAATGAATACTTCCTCGCGGCGATGGGCTTTGCGGCGATTTTCGCCTTTGGCACGGCCACCCGGTACTGGATCGTCACCCGCCTGGGTGAGCGCGTGGTGGCCGATATCCGAAAGGCCGTCTTTGACCGCATGATCGCCATGAGCCCGCGCTATTTCGAGGCCATCATGACCGGCGAGGTGCTCAGCCGCATCACCACGGACACCACGCTTTTGCTAAGCGTCGTGGGCTCCTCGGTGTCGTGGTTCTTGCGCAACATCCTGCTTTTTGTGGGCGGGCTCGCGCTCATGTTCATCACGTCGCCCAAACTCACCGGGCTCGTGCTGCTGATCGTGCCGCTCATTATCGTGCCCATCTTGGCGCTGGGCCGCAGGTTGCGCGCACTCTCGCGCGAGAACCAGGACTGGATCGCGGCGTCATCGGGCCAAGCGTCAGAGGCGCTGACGGCCGTCCAAACCGTCCAGGCCTTTACGGCGGAGGCGCGGTCCGCCCGCGCGTTCTCCAACGTCACCGAACGCAGCTATGAAAGCGCCAAAGCGCGCATCAACGTGCGCGCGGCCATCACGGCCATGATCATCTTTGTGGTCTTTTCCGGCATCATCGGCGTCCTGTGGGTAGGCGCCGTCGACGTCCGCGAAGGTGCCATGAGCCCGGGCGAGCTGATCCAATTCGTGATCTACGCGGGCATCGTGGCGGCCTCCGTTGCGGCATTGTCGGAGCTTTGGGCCGAACTCCAGCGCGCCGCCGGCGCGACGGAGCGGCTCATCGAGCTCATGGGCGCCGAGGACACCATTAGGGACCCCGCGACCCCCCTGGCGCCCAGGGCGGGCGCGGTGGTGTTTGAGGATGTCACATTCTCCTTCCCCACGCGGCCTGGGCAGAAAGCGCTGAATGGCGTGAGCTTCACGATCCAACCGGGGGAGACCGTGGCGCTGGTGGGCCCGTCCGGCGCCGGGAAGTCGACAGTGATCCAGCTGCTCCACCGTTTCTTTGATCCGGCCTCTGGCAGCGTCAGCGTTGGGGGGCAGGCGCTGCCCACCATGTCGCGGCACGCCTTTCGCAAACTGCTGGCGCTCGTGCCGCAGGACCCGGTGATGTTCGCCGCCAGCGCCCGCGACAACATCGCCTTTGGCCGCCCCGACGCCACCCAAGAGGAGATCGAGGCCGCCGCCCGCGCCGCCGCCGCCCACGACTTCATCGCAGCCCTCCCCGATGGCTACGACACGCAAGTGGGCGAACGCGGCGTGCTCCTGAGCGGGGGCCAAAAGCAGCGCATCGCCATCGCCCGCGCGATCCTGCGCGACGCACCGATCCTGCTTCTGGATGAAGCCACAAGCGCGCTCGACGCGGAATCCGAGCGGGCCGTACAAACAGCGTTCGAGGCGATGGCCGCCGACCGCACCACGCTCGTGGTGGCGCACCGGCTCGCGACCGTGAAACGCGCCGACCGCATCATCGTGCTCGATGAGGGGCAGATCCAGGCCGTGGGCACCCATGACGAGCTTGTGGCCCAGGGCGGGCTCTATGCGCGGCTCGCGCGGCTGCAGTTCACGGCGGATATGGCGGCGGAGTAGGGGCGCAGTCTGCTCCAGCACCAAACACAACTTAGCAGCAAAGTACGAGCCCGGCGGCACCGCCGGGCCGCGCCGGTCCGCCCCCACGGGGCGGCGCGAACGCCACCCCTCGGACCGGCGCTATAGCGCGCAAATTCCACCACCCCCAAACGCCGCGTAAACCTTGCCCCCGGCACCACTTCACCGCATCCTGCCCGCAACGGACAAACGGGCACGCCAGAGGCCCGGAGTTAAGGGAGCCACCACATGCCATTCGCCACAATCGCCGACCGCGACGCGCTCGAAGCCGAAATGCCATGGGCCGATCGGGACCGACCCGTCACCATGCTCGATTTCGTGGACGCGGTGGCGCTCAACCACGGCCACCGGCCCGGCATCTCCTTTCAGATCACGTCAGGGCCCAAAGACCCCAGCCAGACGCTCACATGGCAGCAATTCCGCGACCAATGCGTCCAAGCCGCCAACTTCTTCCGCTCCCTGGGCGTGGGCCCGAATGACGCGGTCGCCTACATGCTCCCCATCTGCCCGGAAGCCGCCGTGACGCTTATCGGCGGGTCCATCGCGGGGATCGCCAACCCCGTGAACCCGCTCTTGGAGGCTGACCAAATCGCCGCCATCCTGCGCGAAACGAACGCAAAGGTGCTCGTCACACTCCGCGCCTTCCCAAAAACCGACGTGCCCCAAAAGGCCGCCGAAGCCGTCGCCATGGCCCCCAATGTCGAACATGTGGTGGAGGTGGACCTGCTGAACTACCTCACCCCACCCAAAAGCTGGATCGCAGGCCTCATCCGCCCGAAAAACCCGGTCACCCACCGCGCCACCATCCACAACTTCACCAAAGCCATCGCCGCCCAACCCCGCAGCCTGCAATTCGACGACCCGAAAGAGGACCGCGTGGGCGCCTATTTCCACACCGGCGGCACCACCGGCATGCCAAAGGTCGCGCAACACACCTACGAGGGGATGATCTACAACGGCTGGCTGGGCGATCAGCTGCTCTTTAGCCCCGAGGACACGATCCTGTGCCCGCTGCCGCTCTTCCACGTGTTTGCCTGCCACCCGATCCTGATGTCGATGATCGCGTCGGGCGCCCATGTCGTCTTTCCCACGCCGCAGGGCTACCGGGGCGATGGCGTCTTCGACAATTTCTGGAAGCTGATCGAACGCTGGAACGTGACCTTCATGATCACCGTGCCCACCGCGCTCTCCGCGCTCATGCAGCGGCCCATCGACGCCGATGTCAGCTCGCTTCAGGTGGCGTTCTGCGGCTCCGCACCGCTTCCCGTCGAGCTCTATAAGCGGTTTGAAGAGTCCGCCAAGGTGGAGATTATCGAAGGCTACGGCCTGACGGAGGCGACCTGCCTCGTCTCCTGCAACCCCGTGGGCGGGGGGCAAAAGAAGATCGGCTCCATCGGGATCTCCTTCCCCTACACGGACGTCAAAATCGTCAACGATACGATGAACGGACCCAAGGTCGCCGCACTCGATGAGATCGGGGAGATCTGCATATCAAACCCCGGCGTCTATGCGGGCAAAACCTATACCGAGGCCGATAAGAACAAGGACCTCTTTCACTGGGGCACGCACCTGCGTACCGGCGATCTGGGCCGCGTGGATGCCGACGGCTACCTCTGGATCACGGGCCGCGCCAAGGATTTGATCATCCGCGGCGGCCACAACATTGACCCCGCGGAGATCGAGGAGGCGCTCGCCGGCCACCCCGCCGTGGCCTTCGTGGGTGCCATCGGCCAGCCCGACGCCCATGCGGGGGAGCTGCCTTGCGCCTATGTCGAACTTGTGGAGGGCGCGAGCGCGACGCCCGAAGAGCTCAAGAAGTTTTGCGAGGAAAAGGTGCAAGAGCGCGCCGCGCACCCGAAATATGTGGAGGTGCTGGGCGAGCTGCCAAAGACCGCCGTGGGCAAGGTGTTCAAGCCCGACCTGCGCCGCAAAGCGATCACGCGGATCTATAACAAGGCGCTCGTGGATGCCGGGATCCCGGCGGAAGTCGGCTCCGTGATCGAGGACAAAAAGCGTGGCCTCGTGGCGCAACTGTCAAAGACCGGCGATGTCGATACTGCCGCCGTGACCGATACGCTCGGTGGTTTTACCCGTCCTTGGGAATGGTCTGCCTAGGCTTGTCGTTTAGGGACGGGGGTGACGCTCTTCCGGCGCTCCGCGCCGAAACACGCCCCACCCACCGTCCCATAGACCCACGTCCCGGGCACCGCCCACGCGCGAAGCGCGCCACCGAAGGCCGAACATCTGTGATGTGAGGGGGAGGCGGGCGGGACCGCCCCATCCACCCGGCTGCGACGTCTCCGCACCTTGCGTTGACGGCGGCTCTGGCGGGCTAACTTGCTGCGGGTGAGTGAGCTCAGCCCCATACCTCGCGTCCTGCTGTCCCTCGGATATGGCGGCGCCACGCATCTCGCCTTTGGCCTCGGCGTGGGCTCGATGATGCTGGGCATGGGGTTTGGAATGCAGCTCGGGCAGGGGCCGTTTTCGGGGCTCTGGGCCTGGGCGGCGAACCTGCTCCTCCTCCTCCAATTCCCGCTGGCCCATTCCTTCTTTCTGACTGGACGGGGCCGCGCCTGGCTCGCCCGCCTGTCCCCCGCGCCGGGGACCCAAGGAAGGACCCTGGCCACCACGACTTACGCCCTCATTGCCTCCCTCCAGCTCCTCCTCCTCTTCTGGGGCTGGTCGCCCAGCGGCACCGTCTGGTGGACGGCGAGCGGGGCGTCTCTCTACGTCCTCGGGGGGATCTATGCGGCCGCTTGGGCGCTCCTCGGACTGGCGATCCTGAATTCCGGGATAATGCTCCAATCGGGCGCTCTTGGCTGGTGGGCGCTCCTTAGAAACCGCGCCCCGCAGTTCCCGGATCTGCCCACCAGCTACCTCTATCGCGTCACGCGCCACCCCATCTATCTGGCCTTCACCTGCACGCTCTGGACGGTCCCAGTCTGGTCCCCAGACCAGCTGATGGTCGCGGTGGTCTGGACCGCCTACTGCGTCCTTGCCCCGCGCTTGAAGGAGCGGCGATTGGAGGCGATTCACGGCGCCCGCTACCGCGCCTACAGGGCGCGCGTTCCCTATTTCCTGCCGCTTCCGAAAGGCCGATCTGATGCCAAAAGACACGTTGCGTAACGACCTTGAACTCTATGATCGGGTGGCGGATCAGTGGTGGTCCGACGATGTCCGCTGGATCCGCACGCTCAAGAACATGGTGCCCGGGCGGCTGAGCTATTTCGACCAGCTGGTCGCGTGGGAGGGCCGGGCCGTGCTTGACCTCGGCTGCGCGGGCGGCTTCATGGCAGAGGCGCTGGCGGACCGCGGGGCGCAGGTGACGGGCATCGATCCGGCGGCGGAGGCGATCGCGGCGGCCCGGGTCCACGGGGCCGAGCGGGGCATCCGCTACGACGTGGGCGTGGGGGAGAACCTGCCCTATGGGGACGCAGAATTCGACCACGTGGTCTGCGTGGATGTGCTCGAGCACGTCCAGGATCTGGAGCAGGTCTGCCGGGAAATCGCGCGGGTTTTGAAGCCGGGGGGGAGCCTGCTTTTTGATACAATCAATCGGACCCTTCTGGCCCGGTTGGCGGTGATCACGGCAGCTGAGGATGTGCTGGGCCTCCTGCCCAAAGGGACCCATGACCCGGCGCTCTTTATCAAACCCGCCGAGCTGAGACAGGCGCTCACCGCTGCGGGGCTGGAGCCGGGGCGGTTCACGGGCCTCGGGCCCCGGGGGGTCAATCGGCGGCTCGATCCGGTCTTTGGCCGCGTCCCGCTGACCGCCATCATCTATATGGGGCAGGCCACCAAACCGGCCGCCTAGGTTTCGCCGCGAAACCCGCGGCGCGGTGGGGATACGGGACCTTTACCTTTCGGTGGTCTTTGGGCGGGTTTTGGGCACACTTCGTGCGCGCCACCATAAATGGTCCGAGTGACGGACACCGGGGGCCATGACATGCTTGCCCGCTCAATCATGGCTTAACCTAGTGATTTGCGCACTGCTCTTGCAGGGCTTCGTGTTGCGTCGCTGCTCGTTTCCCTGGAACGATAAACTTTATGCGCTCTCCACCGCGATGGAAGTCAAAGCTTCGGGCCAGCTGTTCGCAGTCTAGGACGCGCGGGATGTCCACCCGCCGCTCTATTGCACAGCCCTCGGTCTGGTCATCCCCGAGGCAAAAGGGGTGTCGCCTATGGGCTCGCTCATGATGCCCTGTGCGTGCCTTTCGGCGGTGCATAGCGGTGGGCGAGACCGACGTTTTCAAAACACGCTGATTGCGGTGGCCCTGATTGCGATCTGTGCTCTAGTCCATTGGGGGCGCAGCTCGGGCTGGGGGGACGACCCTGATGACGGCGCCTTTGCGCCCGCACCCAAGCCCCTACTTTGGCTGACGATGGGGGCGATTGGCCTTTATTTGGCGGGGTCCATTCCCGGGGCTGGGGTGCTTTTGAGCCCCGGCGAGTTTGAGAAAAACCGTCGGTCACCAATCCAAGACTACGGCTAGGCGGCGCGTCTAACGGGGTGTCACACGGAGCCGGTGGTGTTGAAGTCCCGGGCTGGCACGCCGCTACGACCACGGTCGCCTGTCCGGGTTAGGCCCGGGCGGTCGCTGCGCGGTCGCGGAGCACCAGATACACTAAGGCGACGCCGGCGAGCATGAGGAAGGGCACCATGGCCAGGTTAACAGCGGTCCAGCCGGCCTCCACCGAGCTGCCGGAGCAGTTCATGAGGCCGCCGGATGCCAGTGAGGCGAGGGTGACGAAGCCGAACACGATGGCGTCGTTCGTGCCCTGAATGCGGCCGCGCTCCTCTGGCGCGTGGGACGATGCCAGCATGGTGGTGGCGCCGATGAAGCCGAAGTTCCAGCCGATGCCGAGCAAGACGAGCGCGCCGAAGAAGTTGAAGAGCTCGACACCTGCGAGCGCGATGCCGCCCGCGATGGCGAGGATAAAGAGGCCGGTGGCCACGATACGCTCCACCCCGAAGCGGTTGATCAGGTGGCCCGTAAAAAACGACGGCGCGAACATGGCGATGACATGGGCGCTGACGATGTCGGCGGCATTGCCTGCGGTGAAGCCGCAGCCCACGACGGCGAGCGGGGTGGACGTCATCACGAGGTTCATGAGCGCGTAGGCGACCATGCCGCAGATAACGGCGACGGCGATGCGCGGCGTCTTGAGCATCTGCCAGGTCGTGCGGCCCACGGCCTGCGCCGTTTGTTTGACGGGCTTTGGGAGGTCGAGCAGGGGGAAGATCGCCATGCCGACAAGGTTCATCGCGGCGGCCACGAGGTAGGTGCCCATGAAGGGAACGGCCATCAGATCATTGGTGAATTTCGTGAGCTGTGGCCCGATGAGCGCCGACAGCAGCCCGCCTGCCATGACGTAGGAGATCGCTTTGGCGCGGAAGCCGTCAGAGGCGGTGTCGGTGGCCGCGAAGCGGTAGAAGCCTTGGGCCGACATATACATGCCCGTCATGTAGGAACCGATGAGCAGGATCCAGAAGTCACCGATGGAGAGCGCATAAGCCCCGATAAGCGCGCCGCAAAACCCGCCAGCGGAGCCGGTGAGGAAGCCCGCAACGCGGCCCCGCGCCTGCATGAGGCGGGAGAGCCAGGGCGCGGTGCTCATGGAGCCGAAGACGATGAGCGAGATCGGCAGGGTGGCGAGGCAGGGGTTTGGGGCCAGCATTTGGCCCGCGAGGCCGCCGATGACGAAAATCATGGTGATTTGCGAGCCAAGCAGTGCCTGTGCCGCGATCAGGATCGCGACATTGCGCTTGGCGCGGCGGTCATCGGGTTGGGCGGTGGTCATGAGGTGTCGTTACGCCCGGGGCGGGGGGAGGTCTAGGGGCGGGTGCGAGACATTGTGTCCGTCGGGAGAGCTTCGTGCAGCGTTGCAGGGCCGATGGTAATGGGCCGTTTCGCCACCCTGTGCTGGCCCCGGGGATCGTCGAGGGGCCCACCCGCCTCCCTTCCGCGCCTTTCAGGCTTGAACCTGAGGGGGCGCGGCTTCGCCGCGGGCCTCCGGCGGGCCCTCCGGGCGGAAGTATTTGGGGACGAAAGAAAGGGGAGTGTACGAGACATGTGTCCGGCACTTGTACCGTAAAGTCTTCGATGCCTAGCTTTTGGCAGGTTTTGTGAGCTGTAGCGCAGCCCGATGGGGGCGGAACGGCGCGGCCCGATGGTTCCCATCGGGCGAGTACTTGGCGGCTTTGTTAGGATGACAACGGTGGTTTCTGCGCGATGATGTGAGCGTAGGAGCCGGATACGCGGCCTTGGATGAGGCCCATGGGCGGGAGTGGCGTGTCGTCTGCGTCTGTTGCGGTGAAGAGTGGGGTCCCTTCTTCCCGCGTCACTGTGGAGTAGTGGAATTCGTGGGCGGCATGGGTGCCTGCGAAGGGGCCTTTGGTTGCGTTCACGGTGCGGTAGCCGAGGGTCAGTTTGCGGGTGGCAAAGCTGGTGTCGACGCTCAGAAGGCCCGCCATTTGGTGGCGGGTGCCGTCGGCATCGGTGAGGCTGTCGCCCAGCACCATATAGCCGCCGCATTCTCCATATATGTCAGTGTGTTCTGCGGCGTTTCTGAGGCTGTTTAGGAAGGTCTTGTTGGTCGCGATCTGGCCTGCGTGGAGTTCGGGGTAGCCGCCCGGCAGGATGATGAGGTCTGCGTCGGGAGCGAGCTCATTGGCCATGGGTGAGAAGGGCCGGATCTCTGCGCCCATGCTCCTCCATTGGGTGAGGAGGTGGGGGTAGGTAAATGAAAAGACTGCGTCTTTTGCGATGGCGATGCGTTGGGCGGGTGGGGTGAGCTTTGCGCCTGTGGGTTGTGGGTCTGGTGCCTCTGCCAGCAGGGTTTCGGGGCTCACGGCGGCGGTGAGCCAGTCGGCCATGGCTTGGAGGCGGGTTTCGAGCGCGTCAGTCTCTGCCGCTTGGACGAGGCCCAAATGGCGGGACGGGAGGGCGAGCGTTGGATCGCGGCTGAGGGTGGCGAGGACCCTCGGGCAGTTTGATCGGGCAAATGCTGCGTGGAGGAGCGCGGCGTGGCGGTCGGAGCCCACGTTGTTGAGGATGAGGCCGTGGAAGCGGAGGCCGGGTTTGTGCTGCGTGATGCCTTCGACCAAGGCGGGGACGGAGTGGGCGGCGCGGGCGCAGTCGACGATGAGCAGGATCGGGAGGTCAAAGCGGCGCGCGACCTCTGCGGCGCTGCCCGCGCCTGCGAGCCCTGCGCCGTCGAAGAGGCCCATGGCGCTTTCGATGATGAGGGGGCTATCGCCGCTGAGGAGCTGGGATTGCAGGTCCGGGGACATCGCCCAGGGGTCGAGGTTCATCGCGTCCCGCCCCGTGGCGGCTGCGTGGAAGGCGGGGTCGATGTAGTCGGGCCCGAGTTTGAGGCTTCGGGGCGCGTGGCCTGCGCGGCGGAGTGCGGTCAGCAGGGCCAGTGTCAGAGTCGTCTTGCCCGCGCCGGAGGTGGCGGCGGCGATCAGGATCGCCTTCATGCGCTTTCGGCAGGGCGGCCGCGGTCGAGGGGGTCGGTGCTGCGGGGGGCGAGGCCCTGGGCCATGGCCTGCCAGTCAAGCGCCTGACGCAAGAGCACGCCGCGGCCGATGCAGATGATGGCGGGGGGCTCTAGTCCCGCGGCCTCTGCGTCCTCTATGGCGGTGGCCAGTGTCGTTTCGCACACGCGCTGGTCGCCCATGGTGGCGGTGGTGACAATGGCCACGGGTTCGGAGCCCGGGCGGCCTGCGGCCATGAGCTGGCTGGTGATCTGGGGGAGGTGTTTCATCCCCATGTAGATCACGATCATCTGGGAGCCTTTGCCGATGGCGCCCCAGTCGAGGCTCGTGGGCGTCGCGCCGGTTTGGTCGTGGCCCGTGACGAAGGTGACGGATTGGTTCACGTCGCGGTGGGTGACGGGGATGCCTGCGTAGGCCAGGCCACCGATGCCCGCGGTGATGCCGGGAATGATGCGGATGGGGATGCCGTGCTGGACGAGGGTCTGTGCCTCCTCCCCGCCGCGGCCAAAGACGAAGGGGTCGCCGCCCTTGAGCCTGAGCACGCGTTTACCGGCGCGGGCGAGTTCCACGAGGTGGAGGGAGATGTCGCGCTGTTTGGCCGAGGGTCTGCCGCCGCGTTTGCCGGCGTAGATCTGTTCGGCGTTTGGGGCCCAGCTGAGGATGCCGTCGCCGACGAGGGCGTCGTAGACGATGACGTCGGCCTGCTGGAGCGCATTTAGTGCGTGGAGCGTCAGCAGCCCAGGATCGCCCGGCCCCGCGCCGCAGAGCCAGACCCAGCCGGGGCGGAGCTCGGGCCAGGGGGCGTCGGGTAGGGTGGGCAGCGTCGTCATGGGATGGTGCATAGGCCGCTCTAACGCGGATGCCTAGGGGACAAACGACGCAGGAATGCCCATTGGCGGCAACGGCGGGCGGGGATAGGCTTCTGCCGATGGTGAGGAAACCCGAGGGAGATCTGCGCCGTGGTTGGACCACGGGCGCGTGCGCGGCGGCGGCGGCGAAGGCGGCGTGCTATGCTTTGTGGGGGTCTGCGCCGGTGCGGGAGGTGGGGATAACGCTCCCGCGGGGCGAGACGCCTGTGTTTGCCGTGGCGCATTTGGAGCTGGGCGATGGCTGGGCAGAGGCGGGGATTACCAAGGATGCGGGCGATGACCCGGATGTCACGCATGGGGCGCTCGTGATTGCGCGGGTCACGCCGGGGGGTGACGGTTTGCGGTTCAGCGCCGGTGAGGGCGTGGGGCGCGTGACGAAGCCAGGGTTGCCTTTGGCTGTGGGGGAACCTGCGATCAACCCTGTGCCGCGACAGATGATCGAGGCGGCGGTGGGGGAGGCGTGTGCGGCCCATGGCCAGCCGGTGAACCTGGAGGTGCGGGTGTCTATTCCGGGCGGCGAGGAGATCGCAGCGAAGACGTGGAACCCGCGGCTGGGGATTGTGGGTGGGCTTTCGATCCTGGGGACGACGGGGATTGTGCGGCCGTTTTCCTGTGCGGCTTGGATTGCCTCCATTCACCGGGGCATCGACGTGGCGCGCGCCGATGGGCTGGCCCATGTTGCGGGCTGTACGGGGGCGACGTCGGAGAAGGTGGTGCAGGGGCTTCATGGGCTGCCGGATCACGCCATGCTCGATATGGGGGATTTCGCGGGGGGATTGCTGAAATACCTCGCCAAGCACCCGGTGCCGCGGATCACGATTGGGGGCGGGATTGGGAAGATGACGAAGCTGGCGCAGGGGGCCACGGACCTCCATTCCGGGCGCTCGCAGGTGGATTTCGAGGCGCTTGCAGAGGTTATGGGCGTGCCTGCGGTTCGCGGGGCGAATACGGCGCTGGAGGCGCAATCGCTTGCGCCGGATATGGCTGTTTGGGTGGCGGAGCGCGCGCAGAGGGCGGCGGCTGGGATGGTGGCTGGCGCTGGGATTACTGTGGACACGGTTGTGATTGATCGCGCTGGCGCGGTGTTGGCGCGAGCATGACGGTTCTTTTGCTGGCAGGCACGCGGGAGGCGCGGCAGGTGGCATCCTGGCTTCATGCGCAGGGGGTGCCTGCGGTGGCTTCCTTTGCGGGGGTCACGCGCGCGCCGGAGCTGCCACGGCTCAACACGCGGGTGGGCGGGTTTGGAGGCGAAGCGGGCTTTCGCGCGTTCCTTGGGGCAGGAATCACGGCGGTTCTTGATGCCACGCATCCCTTTGCCGCGCGTGTGTCGCTGCGGGCGGAGCGGGTGTGTCGGGAGCTTGGGCTGCCCTATTGCCAGCTGTTGCGGCCGGGTTGGGAGCCGGGGCCGGGGGATAGATGGACGCCGCTCGCGCGGGAGGAAGACGCAGCAAGTCACATCGCGGCGGGATCGCGGGTGTTTCTAGCCACGGGGCGGCAGACGCTGGACCGGTTTCATGGGCTGGCGTCCTGTCATCTGATTTGCCGCCAGATTGACCCGCCCGAACGCCCGTTTCCATTTCCGAATGGCGAATATCTGCTGGGCCGTCCGCCGTTTTCGGTGGCCGCGGAGCGGGAGCTGTTTGAGCGGCTGCGCATTCACTGGCTCGTGGTGAAAAATGCGGGCGGGGCGGCGAGCGCGACCAAGCTGACGGCCGCGCGGGAGCTTGGGCTGCCTGTGGCGATGATTGAGCGGCCCGCGCAGCCGCCCGGCGAGAAAGCCGCAAGTGTGGAGGAGGCCGTGGCATGGATCGCATCGCTGAACGGGTAATCATCTCTGACGCCTGTGTGGTGGAGGGGGCGGAGTGGCTGGCGGCGCGATGCCCTGAGATGGCGCGCGCCTATGGGGAGGTTGCGCCCTTGCCGCTGCGCCTGAAGCCGCAGGGATTTGCGGAGCTTTTGTCGGCGATCATGTCTCAACAGGTGTCGGTGGCGTCGGCGCGGGCGATCTGGGCGCGGGTGGAGGCGGCGGGGCTCGATGACCGCGCGCGGATGGCGGTGGCCACGGATGAGGAGCTGCGCGCCTGTGGGCTGTCGCGGCAAAAGATGCGCTATGGGCGGGCTTTGGCGGTGTCGGGTGTGGATTTCGACGCTTTGCCGGGGATGGAGAGTGACGCGGTGATTAAGGCGCTCACGCAGGTGACCGGGATCGGGGTCTGGACGGCGGAGATTTATCTGAAGTTTTCGCTGGGGCGGGCGGATGCATTTGCCGCCGGGGACTTGGCGATCCAGGAGGGGGCGCGGATGCTGTATGGCCTTGATGCGCGACCCACGGAGAAGGCGCTGCGTGCGATGGCGGAGGATTGGCGCCCCTGGCGGTCGGTTGCTGCGCGTATCCTCTGGGCCTACTACGCGGCGGAGAAGAAACGAGAGGGAATCGCATGACACGGGTTTTGGATGCAAAGGTACGGCAGCCTGTGTCGGGTGAGCTGCGCTCGGCGGTGGTGTTTTTGCACGGGTATGGGGCCAATGCGGATGACCTGATTGGGCTCGCTGATCCCTTGGCGGAGCATATGCCGGACACGATGTTTGTGTCGCCAGATGCGCCGGAAGAAATCCCCATGATGCCGAGCGGGCGGCAGTGGTTTCCGATCCCGTGGATTGATGGGTCGAGCGAGGAGGCCGCGGCGGAGGGGTTGCGCAAGGCCGCCGATGATCTGAACGCGTTTCTGGATGCTTTGATGGTGGACGAGGATTTGTTGCCAGAGCAGGTCTGTCTGCTGGGTTTCTCGCAGGGGGCGATGATGTCGATGCATGTGGCTCCGCGGCGGGAGGATCCGGTGGCGGGGGTCGTTGCGATCTCTGGCCGGCTGCTCGAGCCGGAGCTCCTGCCGGATGAGGTGGAGTCGCGGATGCCGGTGCTGCTCATTCATGGGGATCAGGATGATGTGGTGCCGCCGCAGAGCTTGCCAGCGGCGGCGGAAGCGTTGCAGCGGGCGGAGTTTGTGGATGTCTATGCCCATATCATGAAGGGCACGGGGCACGGGATTGCGCCGGATGGGCTGTCTGTTGCGCTGGCGTTCATGCGCGAGCGGTTGGGGTATAGTTGATCCTATGCGCTGAGGGCGGCGCCGTTCCGAGGGGTGGCGTTCGCGCCACCCCGGGGGGGCGGAACGGCGCGGCCCGGTGGTTCCCACCGGGCGGTTCCTATGAGCGGGGTCGTTGTTGCCTAATTCTCCGGCGGTGAACGCCGTCACATCCCTGTTTCAATCGCTCCTTAACCGTCCCATCACAGCGACTAGATACGGGGGGTTGCGAGTCTTTGGCCTCACTATATAGTCCAGGGTAACTGAGGCGGTCCGCCTTAAGTTCAGCGGTCCCAACTTCGGTGCGTCAGGCAGCGGCGATAGGAGATCGTGTGGCAATGGACGGCGAATTCAGGACCAACTTTGTACGGGAGCCTCAGGCTCTGCGGCAGCACCCGGCGTTGGTGCTCAATGCCGACTACCGGCCTTTGTCCTACTACCCGCTCTCTCTGTGGACCTGGCAGGAGGCGATCAAGGCCGCTTGGCTCGACCGCGTGGATATCGTGGCGGAGTATGACGAGTGCGTGCGCAGCCCATCGACCCAGATCCGCATTCCGTCGGTGGTGGTGCTCAAGGACTATGTAAAGCCGCAAAAGCGCGTGGCCTTTACGCGCTTCAACCTGTTTTTGCGGGACGCGTTTAGCTGTCAGTATTGCGGGGCCAAGGGCGATCTGACCTTTGACCACGTGGTGCCGCGCGCGCGGGGTGGCGTCACGAGCTGGGAAAATGTCGTGGCCGCTTGCGGGACCTGCAACCTCAAGAAAGGCTCGCGCAGCTTGCGCCAAGTGGGCATGAGCCTGCGCAAGCCGCCGCGCCAGCCCGGGGCAGAGGAGCTGCGCAACCTGGGCCGCAAATTCCCGCCCGGGTATCTGCATGAAAGCTGGATGGATTTCCTCTATTGGGACAGCGAGCTGCAAGCGTAACCCGCTCGCATTTGAACGATTAGCCGGCCGAAGGCCTGCCCGGCAGTAACGCTTTGGTAAGGCCGCGCCTCGTACTCACGCCGCAGTGGACGTGTGTGAGAGAGGTATACCATGGCCAGTCTAGAGACTTCGACCAACAAGATTGATGGGACCGACACGGCGGATAATATCACCGCCACGGAGGCCAATGACGCGGTGATCGCGGGCGCAGGCGACGACCGTGTTGTCGGCGGTGGCGGGGACGACTACGTTTTGGGCGGCCAGGGCGAAGACACGCTGATCGGCGACGCGCCATCAAGCGTGGAGTTCGAGCCGTCGAGCATTGAAATCGTGGAAGATTACACGATGACGATGACCTTTGACTACGAGGGCGCGGGCTACCAAAACTCGCTCGGCATGTACCGGGTCGATGCGGAGACCGGCAAGATCAAAGAGGCGGAGATCGCGTGGGAAAACGCGTCGCTCCAAGGCTCTGGCGGCTCGCTTGTGGGTGGGCAAAGCTCGGTCAGCTATGACGTTAAGGCTGGCGAAAAGATCGGCTTTTTCATCATCGGCAATGGCTATGGCATCAATGATTTCGCCTCGCTCGGCGCGGGTTCGTTCGAGTTTGTGAACGATGACGGGTCCGAGGCGAGCATCGACAGCACGACGCCCACGCTGCGCCATGTGGCCAGTGACGGCACGGTGACGGTGATGAATGGCAATGTGTACCATTCCGCCTCCACCCAGCCGGATCACGGGCTCAACGCCGATGGTATCGACCATACGGAGGGGCATTCGGGCACGGATGTGACGAATTTCCAGATCGGGTTCGAGGACCTTTATAACGGCGGCGACATGGACTTTGACGATGTCATGTTCACGGTCGAGGTCGGCGCGACCAACGGCGCCCATATCCTGGGTGCCATCGACGACGGCACCGGCGGCGGCGATGACCGGCTTGAGGGCCGCGCGGGCGAGGACCAGATCGAGGGCAATAGCGGCGACGACTTGCTCGTGGGCGGCGGGGCCTCCACCGAGTGGTCCTTGGTCGACGGGAAGTGGGTTTATGACGGCTCCAAGGTTGACCCGAACGCCGTGGGTGAGATGGTGGGCGACGACGATGTGATCGTTGGCGGCACCGGTGATGACGTGCTGATCGGCAATGGCGGCAACGACGCGCTCTACGGTGGCGCGGGCGAGGACCGCTTTAACGGCGGCTACGGTGATGACCGAGCCTATGGCGGGGCCGATGACGATGTCATTAACCTGCAACAGGGCGACGACTATGCCGAAGGCGGCTCCGGCGGGGATATCATCAACGCGGGTGAGGGCGATGACGTCATCTATGGTGACGATAAGGCCGAGAACATGCTGCGCACGACGGGGGAGGAATCCTCCTTCGCGGATTACGCGGCGATGGATGCCTGGGACAGTTACACCGACGAGACCACCGGCAAGACCACGATCGCGCAGGAAGTGATGACCGAGGCCGGTCAGACCTATGAGATGACGTTTGACCTGGCGGCCAACCTGGCCGCGGGGGCCACGAGCGGCACGATCGAGGTGCTGTTCAATGGTGAGGTGATCGAGACGATTGATACGACATCGGGCGTCTTTGAAAGCCATACCGTGAGCTTCACAGGCGATGGCGGGCCGGGATCGCTGTCTTTCCGCAATGTCGAAACCAGCGCAGAGGCACAGGCCGCGGCGCCGGTCTATGACACGAGCGGGCCGATCATGTCCTATGACACGACGCTCACCGTGAACGGGGCCGAGGTGGACGTGGCGGGTTTCGCGCCGGGTCAGTCGAACCTCTACCAGGTGATCAGCGGCGAATTTAAGGTCTTTGACACCGAGGCGGGCGACTACCAGGACGTGGGCGAACCGTTTGGGTTCAAGGTCAACGCCATCGGGTTCAACGTCGAGGATGACCTGATCTACGGCATCGCCAAATCGAACGGGTCCGACAGCGAAGGCAATGCTGTCAGCAAAAAGGACCTCGTAGCGATTGATGCGGACGGTAACACCTACCGCATCGGTGAGACCCCGGTGAGCGACTATGTCGGCGACTTTGACGATGAGGGGAACCTGTGGACCTTTGACAGTTCGGTGAACCGGATCACAAAGATCGACGTCGACAATCTGGATGCCGATGGCAACCCGGCGGTGGAAAACTTCTACCTGCCTGCGGATATGTTCGCTGGCCGCACCTATGACATCGCTTACAACGCGGAGGAGAACTCCTTCTACGCGGTGGAGCCACCCAAATCGCAAGGCGCGAGCGGGACGGTCCACAAGATCGATGTGTCGGAGTTTGATGGCACCAATGAGCCGGTCATCACGTCTGTCGAAATCAGCGGCACGCTGACCGATGGCGGGATGCAGACGGGCATGGCCAAGGGCGCCTATGGCGCGGTGTTCATGGATGCCGATGGCAACCTCTATGCCGGGTTGAACAAAGGCGACCACGACTTTGACAGCTCCACGGATGTGTCCGGCGCGATGTACAAGTTCGAGCTCGATTTCGAGAGCGGTCAGGGCTACGCGGAGCTTCTCGCGGACAGCCAGTCGACCGGGTCGAATGACGGGGCCTCGGACCCGCGTGCGCTTGATCCATTCGCGGAGCAGGACACGACGAGTTCGGTGTTGATCAAGTCGCCGGAGCTGGTTTCGGCCTCGGGCGGCAATGATGACATCCGCGCGGGTGACGGCAACGACACGGTCTTTGCGGGCGCAGGCGACGATCTGGTGCACGGCAATGACGGGGATGACACGATCTCTGGCGATGCGGGCAACGACAAGATCTTTGCAGGCACCGGCGATGACACGGTCGAGGGCGGCACCGGCAACGACTACATCGAAGGCGGTGCGGGCGATGACACGCTCAGCGGTGGCTATGGCAATGACCGTCTGAAGGGCGGTGAGGGCAATGACACCGTCGATGGCGGCGCAGGCGATGACAAGGTCTATGGCGATGCGGGCGATGACACGCTGACCGGCGGCGCGGGCAATGACACATTGGACGGCGGCTCCGGCGACGATGTGGTCGATGGCGGCGCGGGCAATGACACGGTGCGCGGCGGCTCAGGCGATGACATCCTGACCGGCGGCGGCGGGTCCGACAAGATCGTGGGCGGATCAGGCTCCGACGTGCTCGAAGGGGGGGCTGGCAACGACCACCTCTGGGGCGGGAACTGGTCGGCTGATGGCGCCACCGACACCTTTGCCTATAGCAAGGGCGGCGGGCGCGACATCATCCACGACTTTGAGTCCGAGCATGACCAGATCGACCTGACCGCCTATGACCTGAGCTATGAGGACATCCAGGACCGGATGATCGACCATGGCTGGGCGCTGGAGATCAACCTGGAAGGCATCGACAAGTCGGGGGCGGGGGACAAGATCCTGCTCAAGTCGGTGAAGGCGGATGACCTCGATTCCGACAACTTCCTGATCTGATAACGCGCTGCGCCCCGGGGGCTGATCCCCGGGGCGTGGACCCCTTTACTGACCGTGCCGGGTGCCATGACAACGCCAAAACAAACGCTGACGGCCCTCAGGCCCCTGATCATCCCGCTCGTGCTGTTTGCGAGCGTTACGAATCTCGCGGTGCTGGTGTCACCGCTTTACATGATGCAGGTGCTCGACCGGGTGGTGCCGTCGGGCAATCTGCACACGCTGGCGCTGCTTGGGCTTTTGGCCTTTGGAGCGCTGACGGTGACGGCGCTCGTGGAATATCTGCGCGATCAGTCGCTCACCCGGACCTCTACCTGGTTTGAGGAGACCGCCGCCAAGTCGGTGTTGACCCGCCAGGGGGCGGCTCGGCTCGATGGGTTGCGCGATGTGTCGACCTTTCGCGATTTCCTGCAATCGGGGGCCAAGACGGCTGTGGACCTGCCGTGGATGCCCTTTTTCATTCTGGCGGTGTATCTGATCCATCCGCTGTTTCTGATCCTGCTTGTCGTCGGCACGCTGGCGTTGGTGGGGATCAAAGTCGCCTCGGAATTCCTGACGCGCCAGGACGAGACGCTGGCGATGTCGGCCCGCGCGTCGAGCCTGGACACCCTGCGCACGTTGGAACGTGAGGGGCCCATGGCTGATCTGATGTCGGTGGGCCGAAACCTGTCGGGGCGCTACCTGGGCGCAGTGGGCATGCAAGGCCGGGCCGTTGGCCAGTCGTCGCGCGTGTCCCAGGGGTTCGAGGCGGCGTCGCGTTTTGTGCGGCAGGGTGTGCAGCTCGCCACGTTGTCGCTTGGGGCCTATCTGGTGACGCAATCGGCGCTGTCGGCGGGCGGGATGATCGGGGCGTCGATTATCCTGGGCAAGACGATTGGGATTATTGAGGCGAGCCTCGGGTTCCTGCCGCAAGCGCGGGCGGCGCTCGATGCTGGGCGCGCGCTCTGGGCCGATGACGCGGGCGCGGATGGCTTCCAGACCGCCGTGGATGACCTGAGCGGGGCGTTGACGGTGCAGGCGGTGACCTATCCCAAGGGACCCGGCCAGGCGCCGCGGCTTGAACGGGTGTCGTTCAAGCTCGCCGCGGGGGAGTGTTTGGCGATCCTGGGCGAAAGCGGGTCGGGCAAGACGACGCTTCTGAATGCCATGTGCGGGGCGGACCCGGCGCCCATTGGGAACGTGTTTCTGGACGAAACAGATGTGCGCACGCTAGGCGACGCGACGCGGTCGACGGCCATCGGGTATCTGGCGCAGCACGCGCAGTTTCTGTCGGGCACGATTGCCGAGAACATCGCCTGTTTCGCCACCGACCGCGATGATGCGGCGGTGATCCGCGCGGCGCGGCTGGCGGGGGTGCATGGGCTGATCTCTGCCCTGCCGAACGCCTACGAGACGGATGTGGGCCAGGACCCGTTCGCGCTGTCTGCTGGTCAAAAGCAGCGCATCGCCTTTGCGCGGGCGATCTATCAGGGGCCGAAATACCTGTTCCTCGATGAGCCCAACGCGCTGCTTGACCACATGGGCGAGCGGCAGCTGGGCGATGCGATCATGCGGCTCAAGCAGGCGGGGGTGACCGTGGTCATGACGATGCACCGGATGGCGATTGTGAACCTGGCCGATAAGGCCGCTGTTTTGGAACGCGGGCGGCTCATCGATTTCGGCGCCCGGGCGGAGATCGTGGGGCGGCTTGCCAACTCCCACCGCCGCTTGCAGCTCGCCGCGACGCGCAGCGATGTCCAGGACCTGGTGGATTGGGTCAACGGTCAGTTTGTGCGCGATGGCGACAGCGATTTCCGGCGCCGGGCCTCTGTTATCGCCTGCGAGATGTTCAATTTTGCCCGCACCAATGGACCCATTGAGGATGACCGCTATCTGAGCTTTGAGTTCAACTTTGTCGATGACACGACCTGTTCGATCACGATCAGCGAGCCGCGGAAGTCCAAGCTAGAGGCGAAGGTGCACAAGGTGCGCGGGCTCTTAAAAGACGGCGAGGGGGCGGAGATGGCGGTGGATGAAGCATCGTTGGCAACGGTCATCAAGCTGTCGGACCGCTTTGAGCACCGGGCGCAGAAAGACCAGTCCGCCTTTTTCGCGGAGATCAGTGACCGGCAGGCGGGGGCATCGGCATGAGGGGCGCGCAAGCACAGAGCGAGGGCGTGCGGCTGCCCCAAGGCATCCGACGCTTGGTTCAGTTGGGTGGCGTCGCGGTGGCCGGGTTCCTCGTTTTTGTCGGGGTCTGGTCGAGCACGGCCCATATCACCACGACCCTGCGTCTGCCCGGGGTGCTGAGCCCGGAGGCACCAAGCTATGAGGTGCAGCATGACAGCGGCGGGCGGGTGTCGGAGCTTCATGTCGAGCTGCATGAGGAGGTCGCCCCAGGTGATCTGCTGTTCATGCTTGATGTGTCGGATGAGGTGACCCAGCTTAACGCGCTGAAAGAGCGTGAGGTTTTGCTATCGGCAGAGCTTGCCGCGATTGCGCCCCGGCTTGAGGTGGCGCCAGAGCGAGAGGTCGTGGTGGAGAGCGTGCGCATGGCCTATGCGGCGCAGGATACCGCGTTTTCGGCGCGGCTGGCGCAGCTCGATGGGGAGGCTGCGGGGATTGAGAGCCGCCGTGCGGTGCTTGTGGCGCGGCGTGCAGCGCAGGCGGCGCAGGTGGCGCTGTCGCGCGACCAGTTTGAACGCGAGCTTGAGCTATCGGGTAAGGGCCTCATCCCTGTGGCGCGGTTCGAGGCCTCGGCGCGCGATCTGCATGACGGGGAGGCGGCGCTGTTGGCGCTGCGGGCTGAGGATATCGACCTGGCCCAGCGAGCCGATGATGTGGCGCTGCGCCGATCGCTCGTGGCCGAAGAACGGCGGGAGCGGTTGGCGACGACGCGGCTGCGCCAGGAGCGGGATCTGATCGACACGCGCGCCCGGATCGCGCGGCTGGAGGAAACGGTCGCGCGCGCCGAGATACGGGCGCCCGTGGCGGGAAAGGTGACGCAGTTGCCGATTGTGACGACGGGGATGGTGGCCGCACCTGGCATGACGCTCGCGGTGTTGAGCCAGGCCGTGCGGGAGCCGCTGATCGACCTTTATGTGCCGCCGTCCTACATCGATCAGGTGCGCGAGGGGCAGGACGGGCTGTTGACGATCCCCGCGCTGCCCCAGCGCAGTGCACCGATGCTGCGCGTGACGATAACGGACCTTGCGCGGGAGCCGCTGCGCGACCCGGAGGGCAACTCGATCCACTATCTGGCGCGGGCGAAGGTTCATGATGAGGATGTGGCGGCGGCGGAGGCGAAGCTGGGTGAGCGGTTTCAGCTGTCCGTGGGCATGCCGGTGAATGCCGCGATGAACGGGCGCGACACGACGCTTTGGGAGTTTGTGGCGGGGCCGTTTACGGGGCTGCTTGGCGCGGCGTTTGAGGATTGAGGCGCGTCGTCTGGGCTCGCGATTGCTAGAGCTCACTTAGCTGCAAGGTACTCGCCCGGCGGCACCGCCGGGCCGCGCCGGTCCGCCCCCACGGGGCGGCGCGAGCGCCACCCCTCGGACCGGCGCTAAAGCGGAGCCAAGGCCAATTCATAGATGAATTCATAGGCAATGTTGCGGACGCGACATTATCACGTGCCCTCTGTGCTAGACTTCCCCCGGCGTTTGGCGTCTAAGGGCGGCACCGTTATCGCTAACAGTCTATGAGGCCACCCTATGGCGTCCCGCGTTATCCCGGTTGAACCCTTTGAATTGGTGATCTTTGGCGGCACGGGCGATCTTGCCCGGCGCAAGATCCTGCCCGGCTTGTTCCGCCGTTTCTGCGCGGGCCAGATGCCGCGCGAGGCGCGCATCATCGGATCCGCCCGCACAGATATCGACTCCGCTGGGTTTCGCGACATGGTCGCCGACGCCATTCGAGAGTTCGGCGGTGCCGACCTTGCCGCCAGTGAGGAGCTTCCCGCGTTTCTAGAACGGCTCGATTACGTGGCCACCGACGCCAAGGGCGACCGGGGCTGGAAAGAGCTCGCTAAGCTGATCGATAAGTCTCACGTCAACGCGTTCTATTTCTCGGTCGCGCCGTCGCTCTTTGGCGACATCGCGGAGCGGTTGCAGACCTATGATCTGGCCGATGATGACGCGCGGATCGTGGTGGAAAAGCCGTTCGGGCGTGATTTGGCTTCGGCACAGGCGCTGAACGCGACGCTGGCCAAGCATTTCAAGGAAAGCCAGATCTACCGGATCGACCATTATCTGGGCAAGGAGACGGTTCAGAACCTGATGGCGGTGCGGTTCGGCAATGTGATGTTCGAGCCGCTTTGGAACGCCAATTACATCGACCATATCCAGATCACGGTGGCCGAAACCGTCGCTGTGGGCAGCCGGGGCGCCTACTACGACAAGTCGGGCGCAATGCGGGACATGGTGCAAAACCACCTGATGCAGCTTTTGTGCCTCATCGCGATGGAGCCACCGGCGATGTTTGCGCCTGACGCGGTGCGCGACGAAAAGCTCAAAGTCATCCGCGCGCTCCAGCCCGTGGCGCCGCACGAGATGGTGCGCGGTCAGTATGAGGCCGCGGGCGATGGCGCGTCCTTCCGGGAGGAGGTCGACAACCCCCGCAGTTTCACCGAAAGCTTCGTGGCGCTGAAGTGCCATATCGCCAATTTTCGCTGGTCAGGCGTGCCGTTTTATATGCGCACGGGCAAGCGGCTTGGGAAGCGCGCCTCCGAGATCGCGGTGGTGTTCAAGCCGCTGCCGCATTCGATCTTCGAGGGCGAGACGCCCACGCAGAATGTGCTATCCATCCACCTGCAACCCGATGAGGGGATCACGATGGATATGACGATCAAGGAGCCGGGACCGGGCGGGATGCGGCTGGTGAATGTGCCGCTCGACATGACATTCGCAGAGGCGCTGGGTCCCGATGCCGAGGAAGCGCCGGAAGCCTATGAGCGGCTCGTGATGGATGTGATCCGGGGCAACCAGACGCTGTTTATGCGCGGCGACGAGGTGGAGGCCGCCTGGTCCTGGACCGATCCGATCATCGAAGGCTGGAAGGCGCGCGGCGATGTGCCCAAGCCCTACGAGCCGGGGTCAGCGGGGCCGATTGATGCCCATGCGCTGCTTCACCGTGACGGGCGCGCGTGGCGGGAGCTGTAAGATGCAGTTAGAGACCTATCCCGACCGCGACATGATGATGATTGAGCTCGCGAACCGCATCGCGGGGGACCTGAAGAATTGTTTGTTCCAGCATGAGCACGCGTCTTTCGTCGTGCCGGGGGGGACGACGCCGGGGCCGATTTTCGACAGCCTGTGTGCGGCCGCGCTCGACTGGGACCGGGTGCACGTGATGCTGAGCGATGAGCGCTGGGTGCCTGAAAGCTCTGGGCGGTCGAACACGCGGCTTATCCGCGAGCGGCTGTTGCAGGACCGTGCGGCGGCGGCGACGTATGTGCCGCTCTATGCGGATTTCCCGACCCCGGAGGAGGGGATGGGCGTGCTGGAGCCTGCGCTGCTAAAGGAGCTGCCGATTTCGGTGCTGTTGCTCGGGATGGGGGCGGATATGCACACAGCCTCCATTTTCCCCGGGGCGGACCGGTTGGAGGAGGCTTTGGCCCCCGACGCGCCGATCCTTGTGCCCATGCGCGCGCCCGGTGCGCCGGAGCCGCGTGTGACGCTTTCGGCGCGGGTGCTGGCGGGGGCGATGACGACCCATGTGGTGATCACGGGCGCGGAGAAGCGCGAGGCGCTGGAGCGCGCGCAAAGGTTGCCACCGTCCGAGGCCCCCGTGGCCGCGATCCTCGATAACGCAACTGTTCACTGGGCTGAGTAGAGAGATGTTTGACGCACTGAAAGCGAAGGCCGCAGAGGTCAAAGACCGCCATATCCTGGACCTTATGGACGATTCCACGCGGGCTGATGATTTCGCGGTGATGGCCGATGGGCTGTTATTCGACTATTCCAAAACAAATATCGACGCAGACACCCGCGATATGCTGCTGGCGCTGGCGGATGCCGTGCCTGCGGCTCGGGAGGCGATGTTTAGCGGGGCCAAGATCAACGAAACCGAGGGGCGCGCGGTGCTGCATACTGTGCTGCGCAGCCATGACGCGCCCGTGGTGGTCGATGGTGTCGATGTAACCGAGGGCGTGCGCGACACGCTGGCGCGCATGGGCGCCTTTGCCGAGGCTGTGCGCGGCGGTGGCTATACCGGGCAGGGCGGGGCGATCACGGATGTGGTCAATATCGGCATCGGGGGCTCTGATCTGGGTCCGGTGATGGCTGTGGCGGCGTTGTCGCCTTACCATGACGGGCCGCGGACGCATTTCGTGTCGAACGTGGATGGGGCGCATATCGCGGATGTTCTGGCCCCGCTTGATCCCGCAACGACGCTGGTGATCGTGGCCTCGAAGACCTTTACCACCATCGAGACGATGACCAACGCGCAGACTGCGTGGGATTGGATGGCACGGGTTGTGGCGGAGCCGGGCAAGCAATTCGCGGCGCTGTCGTCGAATGCGGAAAAGACGTCGGAGTGGGGGATTGAGCCCAGCCGTGTCTTTGGTTTCGAGGATTGGGTTGGCGGGCGTTATTCGATGTGGGGGCCCATTGGGCTGTCGATCATGCTCGCAGTCGGGCCTGCCGATTTTGCGGAGTTTCTGGCTGGTGGGGCGGCCATGGACACGCATTTCCGCGAGGCGGAGGGGGCGGCGAACATGCCGCTTATGCTCGCGCTTGTGGGGATGTGGCACAATCAGGGGTGCGGGTACGCCTCGCGGGCGGTACTGCCCTATGATCAGCGCTTGTTGCGGTTGCCGGCGTATCTGCAGCAGCTTGAAATGGAATCGAACGGCAAGGGCGTGTCGATGGACGGGGCGGCGCTGGGCTATGACAGCGGGCCGGTGGTCTGGGGGGAGCCTGGGACGAACGGGCAGCATGCGTTTTACCAGCTGATTCATCAGGGGACGCGCGTGGTGCCCTGCGAATTTATCGTGGCCCGCGAGGGGCATGAGCCGCATCTGGCGCACCAGCACAGGTTGTTGCAGGCGAACTGTTTGGCGCAGTCCGAGGCGCTGATGCGCGGGCGGAGCCTGGCGGAGGCGCGCGGCAAGGTCGCGGGCAAGTTCGAGGGCGCGGAGCTGGAGCGTCAGGCGGCGCACCGGGTGTTCCCGGGGAACCGCCCGTCTACGACGCTGTGCATTCCGAAGCTGACGCCGCGCACGCTAGGGCAGATTGTGGCGCTTTACGAGCACCGGGTGTTTGTGGAGGGCGTGATCCTGGGCATCAACAGTTTCGACCAGTGGGGTGTGGAGCTGGGCAAGGAGCTGGCTACCGCTTTGGGCCCTGTGATGGACGGGGATGTGAGTGCGGCGGATAAGGATCCGTCGACGCAGGCGCTCGTGGCGTATCTGCGGGGCTAACCAAGATCGGCGCCGGGCCTGATCTATGCGCTTTGAAAAGAGGGACGGTCCCGGCCGTGAGTGGGGCTTGCCCCCGCCCGGGGGGCGGCCTGGGGCGGCCGGGTGTTGCCACCGGGCCAAGGTCCGGGCTGCTAGCTCATCTCGTTAAAGCGCCACCGCCCCATCACGATCCGTAAAGGTCGCGCGCATTGCTTCACTCAGCGGCGTTTTTGTGCCCCCATCGTCCAGCGTGACGATGATGGCCCAGCCCGTGGCGCGGAGCGTCCCCCCGGACCAGACGCCGTATTCCATGCGGAATGAGGTGCGCCGCATCTCCACCGTGCGGCCGGTGACGGTGTAGCTGTCGCCCAGCTTCATCTCTGCCAAGAAATCCACGCCCACCTGGCGTAGCACGATGCGGGGCACCTCGCCTGCGAGGTAGTCGGCGATGCCGTAGGCCTGGAAATAAGACACACGGAAGGTTTCAAACCACTGCAAATAGGCGGTGTTGTTGACGTGGCCTAGGATGTCGAGCTCCCCAAAGCGGACGGTGTCGGCCATGCCGACGGTCCAGGGGGCAGGGATATCGCGGGCGCGCAGGGCGGCCGCGTCAAGGAAGGGGTGGAGAGAAAGCTTTGTCATGGTGGCGGGGCGCGATGCGGCCTTTTTGGTCTGTGTCGGTGGTTGTGTCCTGGCCCTGCGCTTATCATCCCCGGCGGGCCGCGCAAATCTGATTGGGCTAACGAGGCGGTCCACTGTTGGCGCAATCTGCAAGCCGTGTGGCGCGTCCTGCTGTTGGCGGGGTGCCGCGGGGCGGGTAGCCTAGGCGGCGACGGATCACGGAAAGGGGCGCTCAGGTGACATCACAACTGGA
>JBCBZG010000038.1:0-36949 GCA_039815465.1 Pseudomonadota bacterium | reverse complement strand
GGCGCCTGCCCGCTCCCTTGCACCCCGGCGGCCCCATCGCGTGGCGGCCTTTGCCAGCGGGCATGGGTTGCCGCGGGCCCGCGCGCGACGCGCGCGCCCCCTTTGGTTCAAGCCAGCGCAAGCTGGCGCAGATGGGTGGGGGGCGGGCCCGCCATATCCGCCCTTGGTCCACCCTGGGAGGTTACGGGGAAAACTGAGCGAAGTTTTCCATTATGCGCGCCGCCCCACTTCCTTAGATCTTCCCTTGTAAGCGGTTCAGTAGGGTTCGGGTCGCAAGGGTTTGACCAGGTGAGTGAGTAAGCGGTTCGCGTGGTTTGTGTAAGTGTACTGCCCAGTTGCTGAGGTTCCGGGATGTGCTTCAGCAACGGGCGCGTTTGGTCTGTTGCGTGTATCGGTGCAGGTGGCACCAGAGTGTGAGTGGTGCGTGGCGCGTCTTGGTTTGACGCAGGGTTCGGTACGGCGTCGCGTTTTGGCGCCCTCGTGTAGAGTTTTAACGCAGACCCCGGCAACGCATGGGCCCGGGTCGCGCAGATGGCAAATCCGTCCCGATTTGCTTTCTCGAGTGGGCGGCATCTTCCCCGAGGTGCCGCCCTAATTCGTCCGTCAACTTGCCAGCCGTGTTCGCCAGGCGTATGGCGACAGGGACTCATGCGGAGCAAGCGAGATGGCTGACGACGATCCGCGCCTTCTGGTCTCCACCGACTGGTTGGCCAAACATATCAATGACCCGGACCTGCGTATCCTGGATGCCTCCTGGTATCTGCCCGCTATGGGCCGCGATGCGCGCGCCGAATATGACGCCGCTCACATTCCCGGCGCGCGCTTTTTCGACATCGACGATGTCTCCGACCACCGGAGCGATCTGCCCCACATGGTGCCCCCGGTCGAAAAGTTTATGAGCCGCATGCGCGCCATGGGTGTCGGCGACGGCCATCAGGTGGTCGTCTATGATGGCATGGGGCTCTTTTCGGCAGCACGGGTCTGGTGGCTCTTTCGCCTGATGGGCAAGCGCGATGTGGCCGTGCTCGACGGTGGGTTCCCGAAATGGCAGGCCGAGGGGCGGGAGGTCGAGGATATGCCGCCCATGATCCGTGACCGCCACCTGACGGCAAGTCGCCAGAACCACATGGTCAAGGACGTTACCCAGGTCGCCATGGCCTCCAAGCTCGGCGATTGGGAGATCGTGGACGCCCGCCCCGGCGACCGCTTCCGCGGGGAGGTTGAGGAGCCGCGCGAGGGGATGCGGTCCGGCCATATCCCGGGGTCGAAAAACGTACCCTTCCCAGAGGTTTTGAACCCAGACGGCACGATGAAAGACGCAGACGGGCTGCGCGCCGCTTTCGCGGGTGTGGACCTCAGCAAACCCGTCATCACCACCTGTGGGTCCGGCGTCACCGCCGCGATCCTCACCCTCGCGCTGGCCCGGATCGGTAAGACCGACACAGCGCTTTACGATGGGTCCTGGTCCGAGTGGGGCCAGTCACCCATGCTCACCGTCGCAACTGGAGAAGCCTAATGCTCGACGCTCTGACACCGCAACCCGCCGACAAGATCCTCGCGCTCGTCGCCACCTACAAGGCCGACCCGCGTGACGGAAAGATCGACCTTGGCGTGGGCGTTTACAAAAATGCGGAGGGTGTCACGCCGATTATGCGCGCCGTGAAGACGGCGGAGAAACGGATTTGGGAGAGCCAGGAGTCGAAATCCTACACCGGTCTCGCGGGCGAGCCTGCCTTTGCCGACGCCATGGTGGATCTGGTGCTCGGCGACGCGGTCGATCGCAGCAAGGTGGCTGCCGTGGCCACGCCCGGAGGCACGGGCGCGATCCGGCAAGCGTTTGAGCTGATTAAGCTCGCCTCGCCCACGGCCACCGTTTGGGTGTCCAAGCCGACCTGGCCCAACCATATCTCCATTCTCAAGCACATGGGGATGCCGTACCGCGAGCACCGCTATTTCGACGAAGACACCTGCGCGGTGGATTTCGAGGCGATGATGGCAGACCTCGACGGCGTGCAGGCGGGCGATGTCGTGCTCGTCCATGGCTGCTGCCACAACCCGACGGGTGCAAACCTGAACGCTGTGCAGTGGGATACGGTGATTGAGCTCATCAACGCCAAAGGCGCGATTGCCATGGTCGACATCGCCTACCAAGGCTTTGGCGACGGGCTCGAGGACGATGGGAAAGCGGTCAAGAAAGTCGCCGCGACCTGCAAGGAGGTGCTGATCGCCGCGAGCTGCTCCAAAAACTTCGGCATCTACCGCGAACGCACGGGCATCCTGATGACCGTGAACAACGGCGCGGGCGATGTGGGCGTGGCGCAGGGGACGTTGGCGTATCTGAACCGGCAGAATTACTCCTTCCCGCCGGACCACGGCGCACGGATCGTGACCGAGGTGCTGACCGTGCCCGAGCTCCGCGCGGACTGGGAGGCCGAGCTCGAAGAGGTGCGGGAGGGGATGCTCAAGCTCCGCCGCGACCTTGCCGACGCGCTGCAGGAGGCGACCGGCTCGAACCGGTTCGGCTTTATCGCCGAGCATCGCGGCATGTTTTCCCGCCTGGGGCTGACGCCCGCGCAGGTGGAGACACTGCGCGAGGACCATGCCGTCTACATGGTGGGCGACAGCCGCATCAACATCGCAGGCCTCAACGCCAAAACGGTCCCGGTGCTCGCCAAGGCCATCGCGAGCGTTCTGTGATCAGGCGCCGCATTCTTTCAAAGAATGCGGTCCGAAATCTTTGAAAGATTTCGGCGCCCAGTGGTGATGTGGGGCGCCGAAACTCGCCGTTAGATCTTGCGGCACTTCTGGAGCTGTTGGTGGTACATCACCGACCGGCTACCCACCTCGCGGGCCACGCGCATCAGCCAGGCCTTGTTGCGGTAGCTCCCGCGCCGGTACCCGGTGCGGCCCTCGTGATAGGCCAGATACTGGTTCGTGGCGTCCGTCAGCGAGATGCCCAGTTCGTCATGGGTCAGGGACATATACCAGCCCATGAAGTCGGTCGCGTGGCGGATGTTATCGCGCCGCGACCGCCAGCTGCCTTCCTTTTCCTGGTACTCTTCCCAGGTGCCATCGAGCGCTTGGGAGTAGCCGTAAGCGCTCGAAATCCGGCCCCTGGGGATCACGCCCAGCACGTAGCGGTGCGGGGTACGGGCGTTCGAAATGAACTTCGATTCCTGGTAGATCGTCGCCATCTGCACGGCCACGGGGACGCCCCATTTCCGCTCCGTCGCTTTGAACGCCCGCAAATAGCCAGAGCGCTGGTCCACGATGGAACATGCGTTATCAAGATTGCTCGGCGCACGACCGCTGCCTCCCGTCACGGCGCCACAGCCGGCCAGGAACAACAAAACGATCAGCGCGGTGAAAGGTCTGCTCATCTGCCTCACTCGCTTTTTTCTTTAGCCTTACCCGAAAACGCGCTGCGGCCAAATCACGTTTTGCCGTGCTCAGAGCACAAAGGCCAAAATGAGCGGCAAAGTGATCACAGAAAGCGCGGTGGTGAGCACGACGAGCCCCGCGACGGCCTGCGCGTCTGCGCCGTATTTCTCTGCAATGAGGTAGCTCGTCACGGCCGCCGGGGCCGCGAATTGCAGGACCAGGATGCCAAAGGCCACGTCCGGCAACCCAAACGCGCGACCCACTGCCACGGCCACCGCGCAGCAGATCGCGATTTTGAGCACCGCAAAGAGCCCGGCCCGCCCGATGTTTTTGGGAGAGATCCGCGCGATGGCCACCCCAAGTGTGATCAGCATCAGCGGGATCCCAAGCTGGCCCACGAGCGTCAGCGTGTTCGTCACCACCTCCGGCGTTTTCCACCCCTGCCAGAGGAAGAGCGCGCCAAGGAGCGTGGCGCCCACCATAGGCTCCTTCACCAGGTTGAGCGGGTTTGACGTCCGCGTCACCAGCCAAAGCCCCGCCGTAAAGGCAAAGACGGTCGACACTGCAAAGACCGCCACCGCGAACCCCAGCCCCTCGTCCCCGAACGCAAAGAACGCCAGCGGCAGCCCGATATTGCCCGTGTTCGACATCACCAGCGGCGCGTGCCAGGTCCGCGGGTTGAGGCCCATCGCCCAGACAAGCGCACCCATCAGCGTCACGAGCACAGCGTAGGTGACGACCGCCGCGAGCGAGATTTGGGTGAGCGCGGCGGGCGCGATCTGGGTTTCCATGAGCGCGACAAAGATCAGCGCGGGGATGCCCAGGGTCATGGCGAGCCGGGTCACGAACTCCGTCCGGTACTCCAGCCCCAGCTTGACCCAGGTGAACCCGATCCCCGCCAGGGCAAAGACGGGGGCCACGATCTCCAGCACTGTCAGGACGAGGTTCACACAGTGTTTCCTTTAATTCTAAGCAGAATCAGCGAATAAGGACCGACAGGCCAGGGGACAATAACGAGAAAGGCCAAGTGATGTTGAAGACGCGCGCGAAATACCATCTCGGTCAAGTGGTCAAACACCGCAAGCACCCGTTCCGCGGGGTGATCTTTGATGTCGATGCTGAGTTTGCGAACACCCAGGAGTGGTACGAGGCGATCCCCGAGGAAGCGCGCCCGATCAAGGAGCAGCCGTTTTACCACCTGCTCGCGGAGAATGATCAGAGCTACTATGTGGCGTATGTGTCCGAGCAGAACCTGATCGCGGATTACTCCGGCCAGCCGGTGGACCACCCCGATATCCCCGACCTTTTTGGCCCGTTTGAAGACGGCGCGTATCCGCTGCATTTTCAGTTGAACTGAGCGAGCAAGGGCGGAGTAAAGGCGAAGCCGCCGCCTGGTCCACTGCCCGGCAGGCGCATTTCGATGAAATGCTGCCGAGAGGGACGGGCCGCCCCCCGGCACGTCGACTTTGCCACCCCGCGCTTCGCTCAGATCGAATAGCCATACCGCCACCATAAAGTGCACCGCACCGCCGCCGGATCGACGCACCTCGGCCCGCCGAACGGGCTCCCCCGCATCTTGTGCGCCCGCCTTCCCCCGCCTATACCGCCGCCCATGGCACGGATAGCGACCCTACGAATTACGGTCCCGGCGCTCTGAGTGAGCGACCGGGTTCTCGCGCGCGTATCGCCGCCCCTCCTATCATTCACGCAACAGTTTTGAGACGGACCGAAGATGTCGGACTACAAAGACACGCTAAACCTGCCTGAAACAGACTTCCCCATGCGCGCGGGGCTGCCCAAGCGGGAACCCACATGGCTGGAACGTTGGAACGACATCGACGTCTACGGCACGCTGCGCAAGCGCCCCGGACGCGCGAAGTTCACGCTCCACGATGGCCCGCCCTATGCCAACGGGCACCTGCATATCGGCCACGCGCTGAACAAGACGATCAAGGACATCATCGTCCGCTCCCACCAGATGATGGGGTATGATTCCGGCTACATCCCCGGCTGGGACTGCCACGGCCTGCCCATCGAGTGGAAGATCGAGGAACAGTACCGCAAGAAGGGCAAGAACAAGGATGCCGTCCCCATCAACGAATTCCGCGCCGAGTGCCGCAAATTCGCCGAGGGCTGGGTCGACATCCAGCGCGATGAGTTCAAGCGGCTGGGCATCACCGGGAACTGGGACAAGCCCTACCTGACGATGGACTACCACGCCGAACGCGTGATCGCCGAAGAGTTCATGAAGTTCCTGATGAACGGGACGCTGTACCAGGGCTCCAAGCCCGTGATGTGGTCGCCGATGGAACAAACCGCGCTCGCCGAAGCGGAGGTGGAGTACCACGACAAGGACAGCTTCACGATCTGGGTGAAGTTTAAAGTCGCTCAGAAACAAGACCTTGTCGCCGTCAGCACCGATGATGCGAAGGGTCAGGTCGCGGCCCTGTCCGATCTCGACGGCGCGCAGGTGGTGATCTGGACAACCACGCCATGGACTATCCCGTCGAACCGGGGCGTCGTCTATGGCCCCGATATCTCCTATGGCCTCTATGAAGTCACTGGCACGCCTGACGAATGCTGGGCAGCCGCTGGCGACCGGTTCCTTTTGGCCGACACCCTCGCCGCCGACGTGATGAAACGCGCGCGGCTGGAGGACGGGCAGTGGCGCCGCGTCCGCGATGTGGCGCAGGCGGAGCTTGAAGGGATCTCCCTCCTCCACCCCCTCGCAGGCTCCGAGGGTGGCAATGCGGAGTGGGACGAGCCCCGCGATTTCCGCGCGGCGCCCTTTGTGACCGACACCGAGGGCACCGGCTTCGTCCACTGCGCGCCGTCCCACGGGATGGAGGAATACGAGCTCTACCGCGATGCGGGGATGCTGAGCCAAGTCATCACGTATAACGTCATGGACGATGGCTCTTTCCGCCCCGATCTGCCGTTCTTTGGCGGCAAATACATCCTGTCCCGCAAGGGCGGCGAAGGTGACGCGAACAAGGCCGTCATCGACAAACTGGTGGAGGTCGGCGGGCTGCTCGCGCGCGGGAAAATCCACCACTCCTACCCGCATTCCTGGCGCTCAAAGGCCCCGGTGATCTACCGCAACACGCCGCAGTGGTTTGCGGCGATCGACCGGCCCGTGGGCGACGGGCTCGACACGCACGGGACCACGATCCGCGAGCGCGCGCTGACCGAGATCGACAACGTGAAATGGACGCCGCAGTCTGGCCGCAACCGCCTGCATTCCATGATGGAAAGCCGCCCGGACTGGGTGCTGAGCCGCCAGCGCGCCTGGGGCGTGCCGCTGACGTGTTTCACCAAAAAGGGCGCGCTGCCCACCGACGATGATTTCCTGCTGCGCAACCCGCAGGTCAACCGCCGCATCACCCACGCCTTCGAGAACGAGGGCGCAGATGCGTGGTACGAGGAGGGCGCAAAACAGCGCTTCCTCGAGGGGATCGTGAACCCGGACGACTACGACCAAGTCATGGACATCCTCGACGTGTGGTTCGACTCCGGCTCCACCCATGCCTTCACGCTGCGCGACCGCGAGGACGGCACGGATGACGGCATCGCGGATGTCTATATGGAAGGCACCGACCAGCACCGCGGGTGGTTCCATTCCTCGCTCCTACAATCCGTCGGCACCACGGGCCGCGCGCCCTATCGCAATGTCGTGACCCACGGCATGACGCTCGATGAAAAGGGCTTCAAGCAGTCGAAATCGCTGGGAAATATCACGCCGCCCGAGGATGTGATCAAGCAATACGGCGCCGATATCCTGCGGCTCTGGGTGGCGCAGACGGATTACACTGCCGACCAGCGGATCGGGCCGGAGATCCTGAAAGGCGTGGCCGACAGCTACCGCCGCTTGCGCAACACGTTCCGGTATCTATTGGGGTCACGGGTGGAGGGGTCGCCCGGCGTTGCCTTGGCCGATATGCCCGAGCTGGAACGCTGGGTGCTGCACCGCCTCGCCCAGCTCGATGCGGAGGTGCGGGACGGCTATGGGAAGTTCAACTTCCAAGGCGTGTTCCAGACGATCTTTACCTTTGCGACGGTGGAGCTTTCGGCCTTCTACTTCGATATCCGCAAGGATGCGCTTTATTGCGACGGGGACACGCCGCGTCGGCGTGCGGCGCGCCATGTGCTCGACCTGATCTTGGAGCGGCTGAACACTTGGCTCGCGCCGATCCTCGTCTTCACCATGGAGGAGGTTTGGCTGGAACGGTCTGGTGGAGAGGGCTCGATCCACCTCGAAGATATCCCCGCCACGCCTGCGGATTGGATTGACGACGCGCTCGCCGCCAAATGGGCCACGGTCCGCCGCGTGCGCCGTGTCGTGACCGGCGCACTTGAGGTCGAGCGTCGGGAAAAGACCATCGGGTCGAGCCTGGAGGCTGCGCCGGAGGTCTATGTGGATGCTAACACCGCTGCGCTGCTAGGCGATGTGGCGTTTGAGGATGTCTGCATCACCTCCCAGATCTCCGTGATCGCGGGGGACGCGCCGGAGGGGGCGTTTGCTTTGGACGATACGCCCGGTGTGGGTGTCGTGTTCCGCAAGGCGGAGGGCAACAAGTGCCAGCGGTCGTGGAAGATCCTGCCGGAGGTGGGGCAATACGAGCCGAAGGATGTGTGCAAGCGGTGTTCGGAGGCACTGGCGGAGTTGAAGGGCTAGCCCAGAGTTAGCCCCCTCGACGGGCCGCTGAAGACAGAGCCTCGGGGGCGGAATCAAGGCGAAGCCGCCGCCCCCTCGACGGGCCGCCCCCACGGTCCGTCGAATGCCTGCCACCTGCGCTTTGCCCCAACAACTTAGGCAAATGCCCACCATAAAGTGCACAGAACCAACGCCGGATCGACGCACCGCGGCCCGCCGATGAGGCTCGAACTGCACTGGGATCACGCGCTCTCAGCGAGCCGTGCTATGTCTCTGAAACTTTGGAAAGAGACGCGGGCCCGCATCGGGCGACCTGTCTGATCCTTCGTCGGGGCCCCGGCTGCTCTGCACCTTCGTCAGGTGGTCTCGGAGCCGGATCATCGTGTCGGTCTTTACCGGCTTGCCAAGGCCGGGCGCGCGGGAGGGGTTTTCGGTCACCCGCGTTAAGGTCTGGTTTGGGGTGCGCACGGTGCAGCGGGCCGCTAGAGTTGAGCCATGGAAGACGCTCTCGGTCTCGATACCCCGCTTGGGCCGGTCACGCTGCGCGCGCGGGGCGGGCAGCTTGTGGGTGTGGACTGGCAGCGCGGACCGGCTCCCCACAACCCGCCGGAGGTGTTGCACGACGCGGCCTCCCAGCTCACCGCCTATTTCGCAGGGACACTCACGCGCTTTGACATCCCGCTCGCGCTCGGGCCGGGGGCGTTCCAGCAGCGCTTCCAAGCGGCGCTGCTCGACATCCCCTTTGGCGACACGCTGACCTATGGGCAGATCGCGGCAACGCTCGGCGTCTCCGCCCAGGCGGCGGGGCAGGCTTGCGGCGCCAATCGGTTGCCGATCTTTGTGCCCTGCCACCGGGTGCTCGGCGCGAACTCGCTCGGCGGGTTTTCCGCGAAAGGTGGGGTGGACACCAAGGTCGCGCTGCTCAAGCTCGAAGGCGCGGCGGGGCTGCTGATTTAGTCTTCTGTGAGTTGCTGCGCGATGCCTGCGAGCAGCAGGTAGGCCGTCGTGACGAGCAACCCGTATTGCGCCCAGCTGTGAGGGTGGAAATTGCCCCAGGCCGACCACCCGGCAAAGACTGTCCAAGCGAGCGCCATGGGCAGCGACACCATGCGCCACCGCTTTGTCCGCACCGGGTGGATGAACTTGAGCGGCAGGAACATCGCCACGGCCAGCGCCACAACGATGGCAAACGTCGCCCAGTAATGCGGGTGGATCGCAAAGATCACGATCACAGCCATATTCCAGCACCCCGGGAAGCCGGAGAATGAGTTGTCCTTCGTCTTCATCCGCGTGTCGCAGAAATACATGGCCGACGCGAAGGTGATGACGATGAGCACCGCCCAGCCCGTCCACCCTGCCATGAGGCCCGAGGCATAGAGCGCGTAGGCCGGGATAAAGACGTAGGTCAGGTAGTCGATAATGAGGTCGAGCAGCACACCATCAAATTGCGGAGCGTTCGTTTTGACATCGTAGTGCCGCGCGAGCGGGCCATCGATCCCGTCCACCACAAAGGCCACCACGAGCCACAGGAACATGAGGTCCCACTTCGCCTCCGTTGCGGCCAGCAGCGCGAGCATGGCAAAGACCGCGCCCGTAGCGGTGAAGAGATGGACGGTGAGGGCTTTGAGGGTCACTGGCATGGCGTCTTTCATGCCTGACAGGGGGCGGGTTCACAACCTATTGGCCTTAGAACCGACCACAAACCGAATCCAAAGACCTATTAGCTATAGCGCCGTTCCGAGGGGTGGCGTTCGCGCCGCCCCGTGGGGGCGGAACGGCGCGGCCTGACGTTGCCGTCAGGCGAGTACTTTGTGGCTATGTGGCCCTCTTAATGTCTTCAGCCCGACGCCCGCGGATGCGCCGCATCATACACTTCCATCAGGCGCGCCATGTCGACCGCGGTGTAGGCCTGGGTCGTGGACAGTGACGCGTGGCCCAGTAGCTCCTGGATCGCGCGCAGGTCGCCGCCCGCGCTCAGCAGATGCGTCGCAAAGCTGTGGCGCATGGCGTGGGGCGTCGCGGTGGCAGGCAGGCCCAGCTGTTCGCGCACTTGCTGCATCACCTTTTGGATCGGGCGCGGGCCCAGCGCCCCGCCGCGCACCGCGCGAAAAAGCGGGCCACCGGCATCCAGGTCATAGGGGCAGGCCCGCGTGTAGGCCGCCACCGCCGCCCGCGCGGCGGGGAGCACGGGCACAATGCGTTCCTTGCCGCCCTTGCCCAGGATGCGCAGCGTCTGAGGCAGGGGGGTGTCGGCGCCAGTGAGGCTCAGCGCTTCTGATATCCGCAGGCCGCAGCCGTAAAGGAGCGTGATCACCGCCTGATCCCGCAGCGCCACCCAAGGCTGGAGCGACTGGTGCTCCACCGTCTCGATCACCGCTTGGGCAGCATCCACGGCCAGCGGGCGCGGCAGCTTTTTCTGAAACTTGGGCGCGCGGGCGGACAGGACGGCCGTGGCCTCGTACCCTTCTCGCTCGGCCAACCAACGGTAGAATGTCTTTACCGCCGATAGCGACCGCGCCAGCGACCGGGACGCCACGCCCCGACGGCGCTCATGGCCCATCCAAGCGCGCATATCGGTGACCGTGATCGCGCTGAGCGGCCCCAGCCCTTGGGTCCCGCCGTGGTGGTCAGACATAAACGCGATGAACCCAGCCACATCGCGCGCATAGGCGGTGATGGTGTTTTCAGCCGTTGCTTTCAGCGCACGCTCCTGCGCGAGCCAGGTTTCCATCGCGTCGCGCGCCTGGGGAGAGATGAGGCTCACGTGAGCCAGCGGCGCATGGACCGTTCAAAGACCCCGGCAAAGAACCCCAGAAGGTCCGTGCCCTGATTAGGCGCAAACTGGGAGGGGTCTGTGGCGCTCATGACGAGCATCCCGGGCAGCTTGCCCGTCCCGAAATCGAGCCTGAGGCATGCCTCCGAGCGCATGCTGTGACCGGCGCCGTAGATGTCCTCGGCCGCGCCAGGCACGGGCCGCAGTGTCACCACCCGGTCATGTCCCGCCCGCGAGCGCGACAGGTAGTCCTGCACAAAGCCCGGCGGCACGATTTGCAACACATCGCCCAGCTGATCGAACGCCGCGTCGCGCCGCGCGGTGCTTTCGACCACGAGCATTAGGAAATCCACGCGCAGGATCGGCGCCACGTCATCGGCGAGGTTGCGCAGAAATTCGTCAAACTGCGCGGCATCAAGCATCCGCAGGATTGCGCGGTGCACCTGGTTCGTGCCCGCCAGGTTCTCGTAGGCGGCCGCGATGACGGTCTTGTGCGTCTCTTCGAGCCGGTCGAGCCGCTCTTCCATCCGGTCCATGGCGACGCCGCGCAGGTCGACGACGTTCTTGCCCATGCCCCGGGCGTGGGCGGTTATCAGCGCGCTCATGACGTCGCTGTCGTCGAGCAGCGCCGCAGGCTGCGCAAGAATTTCGTCCCGCAGGGCGGGGGTCATTTGAGAATTGCTCATACTATGCCTCGCTGTGCCGGGTCTTATGCCCGTGCTTTGAGGCAGAGGTAGCATGGGGGTGTGGCGTCTGAGAAGCTTGTGGTGATGCGAAGTGAGGAACCGTGGCCCTGGCGCATCGCTCGGGTGAGCTAAAGCGCCGGTCCGAGGGGTGGCGTTCGCGCCGCCCCGTGGGGGCGGACCGGCGCGGCCTGACGTGGCCGTCAGGCGCGTACACTGCGGCTAAGTAGCTCCGAGGACTACGGGTTTGGCGCATTGCGAGGCCACAGAGAAATACACTACCCCATACTCATGAACCCCACCCGCCTGCTCAGTTTCCTCGCCCACCTCCTCCTCGGCGCTGTCGGTGGCTTTGTGGCGCTGGCGCTCGGGCTCCCTATGCCCTTCCTCCTCGGCAGCCTCACGGCAGTGGCCCCGCTCGTCATCTGGCAAAGCGCCACCGAACGCGCCACGCTCAAGTTCTCGCCAAAGCTACGACTGGCATTCGTCGCCGTCATCGGCACCATGATCGGCGCGCGGTTCACGCCGGAGCTGGTAGCGAAGCTGCCCACAATCTGGGTGTCGCTCCTCGCGGTGGCGGGGTTTGTGATCCTCGCACATCTCTTGGGCTATGCCGTCTACCGGCGGCTGGCGGGGTATGACCGGGTCACGGCGCTCTATGGCTCCATGCCGGGCGGGCTGATCGAAGGCGTGGCGCTGGGTGAAAAGGCCGGGGGCGATCTGGTGCTTTTGACCGTGCATCACTTTGCGCGGATCGTGGTGGTGGTGTTCACGGTGCCCTTGCTCTTTGCAATCGTGTCCGGCGACATCGTAGGCAGCGCGGGAGGTGCGACCTTGGCCGCCGCGGAGGCGGGCGCGGTTGACCTCGCGCTGATTGCGGCGCTGTCGCTTCTGGGGCTTGCCGCGGGGCTCAAGGTTAAGCTGCCCGCGGGCCATTTGATGGGGCCGCTGATCCTCGCCGCCATCGTGCACGGGCTGGGCTGGGTGACGGTGGAGAGCCCGTTTTGGCTGCTCGCGCTGGCGCAGCTCATGGTGGGGACGGCGCTTGCCACGCAGTTTGCAGGGGCGACACCTGGGGTGCTGGCGCGCGCCTTTGGCTACACGGCGCTGGCGGTGCTCGGCATGTTCGTCATCGCGGGCGCCTTCGCCTGGGGGATGACGCGCGCCACAGTCATGAGCTTTGAAGCCGCATTCATCAGTTTCGCCCCCGGCGGCGTGGCGGAGATGGGGCTGATCGCGCTGTCGCTCGACGCGAGCCCCGTGCTCGTGGCCGCGCACCACTTGGTGCGGATTGTGCTCACGGTGATCTTTGTGCGGCTGGCCGACCGCGCGCTACGCGGATAGCTCCGCCAGGGTCGGCGGCTGGCAGCCCGCGCGGGTGCAGTTGATCGCCGCGGCTTTGGAGGCTGTGGCTAGCGTGGCTTCAAGCGTTGGCGCGTCATAGGGCGCGTCGCCATGGGCCTCCACCAGCCGGATCAGGGTCGCCATAAAGGTGTCGCCGGCGCCCACCGTGTCCACGAGCGGGTCGACCGGTGCGGCGGGGACCTGGGCCGTCACATCGCCCGCCACAGCGCGCGCGCCGTCCGGGCCGCGGGTCAGCACCGTGACCCTCGCGCTGGTGAGGCCCGCGATATAGGCGAATGCGGCATCCTCGGTCATGTCGGGGTAGAGCCAGTGCAGGTCCTCGTCGGAGAGTTTCAGCAGCGTGGAGTGGGTGCAGATCCGTTCCATCCGCGCGATGAACCCCTCGCGGTCGGGCGTGAGCGAGGGGCGCACATTGGGGTCGTAGCTGGTGAACAGGCCGCGGTTGTAGCAGGCTTTGTGGAACGCCTCGTAGACCGGCGCGTCATCGCCGCCGGTGACGGCGAGGGATCCGATGTGAAAGGCCGTGAGACCCGTTGGCGCGGCCGCGTTCAGCTGGTCTTCGGAGACCTGCCGTTCCGCCGTGCCGTCGCGGTAAAACTCGTAAGTCGCCGCGCCGTTGGTGAGGGAGACGACCGCGAGCGAGGTGGGTTCGATCCGGCGCGGCGTGGCGAGGGTCACGTTATCGGCCTGGAGCCTGGTTGCGATCAGCGAGCCCAGGCTGTCCAGGCTGACGGGCGTCAGGTAGTGCGTGTCGACGCCTTGTCGGGCGGCGGCCATGGCCACGTTCATGGGCGAGCCGCCGGGATGGGCGATATAGGCGGGCGGGTTGCGCCCGTCCTCCTCCTGGACGAAGTCGATCAGGTTTTCGCCGCCAACTGCTAGGATCATGGTCTGCCTCCTCCGGTTGGGGGCTTTTAGGCGATGTTTACGCTAACGGGTAGGGCTGGATTCCCTCCGGGGGAAGTATTTTTGGACGAAAGAAAGGGTCAGCGCTGCTCTGTATCCCAGTTGGGGTGGATCCAGGGTTCGGCGTTGGAGGGGGGGAGGCGTTTTCCGAGGATGTGGTCGGAGGCCTTTTCGCCGGTCATGATCGAGGGGGCGTTGAGGTTGCCGTTGGTGATCTGCGGGAAGATGGAGCTGTCGGCGACGCGCAGGTTTTGGGTGCCGATGACGCGGCAGTCGGGGTCGACGACGGACATGGGGTCGTCGGCTGCGCCCATCTTGCAGGTGCCGCAGGGGTGGTAAGCGCTTTCCACATGTTCGCGGATGAAGGCGTCGAGCGCGGCGTCGGATTGAGCGTCTGCGCCCGGTTGGATTTCGTGTTTGACGAAAGGGGCGAAGGCGTCTTGGGCAAAGATTTCGCGCGTCAGCCGGATCGCGCGTCGGAAGTCCTGCCAATCCTTGTCGTGGGCCATGTAGTTGAATTCGATCTTGGGCGCCTCAGTCGGGTCATTGGACCTGAGCGTGATCTGGCCCCGGGAGGGGGATCGCATGGGGCCGACATGGGCCTGAAACCCGTGCCCTTCGCTCGCGGCTTTGCCGTCGTAGCGCACCGCGATGGGGAGGAAGTGGTATTGGATGTCGGGGTATGCGACGCCCGCCTCCGAGCGGATGAAGGCCGCGGATTCGAACCCGTTGGAGGCACCGGGCCCGGTCCGGTTCAGAAGCCAGCGGGCGCCGACATAGGCTTTCCCCAGCAGGTTCCAGTATTTGTAGAGGCTCACCGGCTGCGACGCGGCCATTTGGATGTAGAGTTCCAGGTGATCCTGCAGGTTCTGGCCCACGCCGGGGCGATCGGCGCGAACCTCGATCCCGTGCTCCCGCAGGTGCTGGGCAGGGCCGATGCCGGAGTGCATGAGCAGCGTGGGGGAGTTGATGGCGGAGGCGGCGATGACCACCTCCCGCGTGGCTTTGATCGTGTAGCCGCCCATGTCAACGCCCGTGGCGCGGGTGCCGTCCATGGTGATCCGCTGGGCGAGGCCCTTGGCCACCATGCACCGGCCCGTGGCTTGCGCGGGGCGCAGGTAGGCTTTGGCGGCGGAGAACCGTTCGCCCTGCCAGACGGTCATATCGAAGGGACCGAACCCCTCCTGCTGGTGGCCGTTGTAGTCGCCGGTAACGGGGTAGCCCGCCTGGCGACCGGCCTCGACAAACGCTTGCACGAGCGGGTTGTCGCGTTTGCCGCGTGTGACGTGGAGCGGTCCGTCCGCGCCGCGCCAGGATGCATCGCCGCCATGACCGCCATCGTGCCAGTTTTCGAGCCGCTGGAAGTAGGGGAGGACGTCGGCATAGCCCCAGCCTTCCGCCCCGCTGTCGCGCCAGTGGTCGAAATCATGGGCATGGCCGCGCACGTAAATCATGCCGTTGATCGAGGACGAGCCGCCGATGACCTTGCCCCGCGGACACGCCAGACGACGCCCGCCCAGATGCGGCTCGGGCTCGGTTTCGTAGCCCCAATCGTAGCGCTTCATGTTCATCGGGTAGCTCAGCGCGCCGGGCATCTGGATAAAGGGGCCCGCGTCGGTGCCGCCATATTCGACCACGATGACCGAATGCCCCGCCTCTGACAGGCGGTAGGCCATGGCGCACCCGGCGGACCCGGCGCCGATGATGACGTATTCTGCTTCCATAGCGCGCCCTTAGAACGGGGCCTCCACCGGCCCCATGCCCACGTAAACGCTTTTGAGTTGAGAGTAGTGTTCGATTGCGGCCTTCGAGTTCTCGCGCCCGACGCCGGAGCCTTTGACGCCGCCAAAGGGCACTTCGACGGGGGCAAGGTTGTACTGGTTGATCCAGCAGCTCCCCGCTTGCAGCTGGCCGATCACGCGGTGGGCGCGGGTCAGATCCTGCGTGAAGACACCAGCAGAGAGGCCAAGCTCGCTGTCATTGGCGCGAGTAACGACTTCATCTTCGTCGTCGAAGGCGAGCACGGACAGGACGGGGCCAAAGATCTCCTCCCGCGCGATGGTCATATCATCCGTAACGCCGGTGAACACCGTCGGTTTCAGGAAGAACCCCGGCAGGTCCGCGCGGGTGCCGCCGGTGACGCAGGTTGCGCCCTCTTCGCGGCCTTTGGCGATGAAGCCTTCCACGATGTTCATCTGGGCCTCGCTGACCATGGGGCCAAAGCTTGTGGCCTCGTCCATCGGGTCGCCCATCACAGCGGCCTCTGTGCGTTCCTTCAGCCGCGCGACGAATGCGTCATGGATGCCGCGCTGCACAAACACACGCGTGCCGTTCGAACAGACCTGACCCGAGGAGTAGAAATTCGCCATGATAGCGCCGGAGACCGCGTTGTCCACATCCGCGTCGTCGAAAATGATAAGCGGGGATTTCCCGCCGAGCTCCATCGTGACGTGCTTCATCTGGGATGCCGCGGCGGCGTAGACCTTTTTACCCGTGGGCGCGGATCCGGTCAGCGACACCTTCGCCACGCGCGGGTCATTGATCAGCGCGCCACCGACCGCACCGCGCCCTTGCACGACGTTGTAGAGCCCGGCAGGCAGCCCCGCCTCATGCAGGATTTCCGCCACTTTCAATGCACAAAGCGGCGTGACCTCCGAGGGTTTGAAGATCATGGCGTTCCCGCAGGCAAGCGCAGGCGCGCCCTTCCACGCGGCGATCTGGGTCGGGTAGTTCCACGCCCCGATCCCCACGCAGACGCCCAGCGCCTCGCGGATGGTATAGGCGAAATCACCTCCCAGATGGATATGCTCGCCCGTCAGGCTGCCAGCGAGCCCGCCAAAATATTCCAGCGCATCGGCGGCGGAGGTCGCGTCGGCCACCAACGTTTCCTGCAAGGGCTTTCCGGTGTCATAGGTCTCCAGCACCGACAGCTCCCGGTTGCGGTCGCGGATGATGTCGGCGGCGCGGCGCAGGATGCGGCCCCGTTCTGTGCCCGACATCGCGGCCCAGGCGGGCTGCGCGGCCTTCGCGGCAGACAGCGCGGCCTCCACAACCGCGGGCGTCGCTTCATGCACCTGACCGATCACCTCGCCCGTGGCGGGATAGACGATGTCGATGACCGCGCCTGCGGTGTCCTCCACATAGGCGCCATTCACGAAATGCGATGCGGTTGGCTTTGGGTCCACGGCCATGGTCAGTCTCCCCCAGTTTCCTATCGGCACAACGCCTTATGCCCTGCGCGACCGAAAGTGCAAACTGACGCTGCGATGTGCCTGCGGGCGGCGGCTAACAACTCTTGCCGCATTGCGCACTTGCAGGCAAACAGACGCTCGACCCGTCAAGGAGTGACCGCCATGGCCGACTATAAATTCGACACGCTCAGCCTGCATGCCGGGCAATCGCCCGACGCCCGTTTCGGATCGCGCGCCGTGCCGATCCACCAGACCACGAGCTACGTGTTCCAGGACACCGAACAGGCCGCAGCGCTGTTTAATATGGAGATCGGCGGCCACATCTATTCGCGTCTGACGAACCCCACCGTGGCCGTGCTGGAACAGCGGCTCGCCGCGCTCGACGGCGGCGTGGCGGCGGTGGCCACGGCATCAGGCATGTCGGCGGTTTTCGTCACCGTCCTCGCGCTCTGCTCTGCAGGCGACCACATTGTGGCGTCGAGCCAGATGTACGGCGCCAACATCAACGTCTTTGAGCACACGTTCAAACGCTACGGGGTCGAGACGACCTTTGTGAAGCCAAACGACCCCGCCGCGATCAAGGCGGCGATCCAGCCCAACACCAAGATGGTGTTTGGGGAGGTCATCGGAAACCCAGGCATGGACATCATGGATGTCCCCGCCGTGGCCGCGATCACAAAGGCGGCGAATGTCCCCCTCGTCATCGACGCCACGTTCAATACGCCCTGGATGTTCAAACCCATCGAACACGGCGCCAACATCGTCATCCACTCCCTCACCAAATGGATGGGCGGCCATGGCGTGGCACTGGGCGGCGCGGTCATCGACGGCGGCAACTTCGACTGGGGCGCGACCCCAGGCAAGTTCCCGACGCTGACGACCCCTCACTTTGGCTACCAGGGCGTAAACCTGTGGGAGGAGTTCGGGCCCATGGCGTTCTCCCTCCGCGTCCGGACAGAAGGCATGATGAACGCAGGCCCCTGCATGTCGCCGCAAAACGCCTTTTATATCCTGCAGGGCCTCGAAACCCTCCCGCTCCGCATGGAACGGCACATGTCGAACACGGCGAAGATGCTCGACTTCCTGACGAACCACGATCAGATCGCCTGGGTCAAACACCCCGCCGTGCCCGACCATCCGGACCACGAAACCGCACTGCGCCTGATGCCAAAGGGGCAGGGATCCATCATCTCCATCGGTGTCAAAGGCGGGCGCGCAGCGGCGGCGGCGTTTATCGAAAGCGTCGAACTCGCCTCCCACCTGGCCAATGTAGGCGACTCCAAAACGCTCGTCATCCACCCCGGCTCCACCACCCACAGCCACATCACCGCAGAAGCCATGGCCGCCGCAGGCCTCACCGACGACCTCGTGCGCGTCTCTGTAGGCCTTGAGGATTTCGACGACATCGCCGCGGACTTCTCCCAAGCGCTCAAAGCCGCCTCGCGCGCAGCACCAAAGATGGCCGCAGAATGAAGATCTACGCAACGCATCGCGGCACGTTTAACGACATCTTCGCCTCCACCGGTGGCCGCGCCTTTGATCCGAAGGGCGACGTCGTCCTCTTCATCCACGGGTCCGGCCAAAACCACCTGGGCTACATGCTCCAACACCGGTTCCTCGCCAACCGCGGCTACCAGTGCATCACGCCCGACTTCCCCGGCCACGGCCTGACCGGGGGCGAGCCGCTCACGAGTATCGAGGAGATGGCCCATTGGCTCGCCACCTTCATGGACGCCACAGGGATTGAGGCCGCCCATATCGTGGGCCATTCCCAGGGCGGTCTCGTCGCGCTCGAATTCGCGTCGATCTACCCACACCGCACCCGGTCTGCGACCTTCGCGGCCACGGGGCTAGCAATCCCGGTCAATGACTACCTGCTCGGGCTGGCAAAGGACAAAGAGCCCAAGGCCATCCGCGCCATGATGGACTGGGGCCACGGGCCTACCGGCCACATCCACGACCACACGATGCCCGGGGCCTCGCACATGGTCTATGGCAGCCAACTCATGGCCTCCAACGCCCCTGGCGCGCTCTACGCGGACCTCTCCGCCTGCAACGCCTACACCAACGGGCCCAACGCCGCAGACCAGATCACATGCCCTACGCTCTGCATCCTGAGCGGCCAGGATAAGATGACCCCGCTCAAAGCTGGCCGCAAACTCCACGCCGCCCTCGGCGGGGACCTCGCCGTTATCGACCAGGCGGGCCATATGAACATCACCGAACAACCCTGGGACGTGACGCGCGCCCTGCGCACCTTCCTCAACGCCCAACAGTTTAGCGCCGCCTCCTGACGCCCGCGCCTCCCTCTCCCCACGGGAGAGGGACCGAGGGTGAGGGGGACGGGTGGGAGACCCTGACATGACATTCAAAAACATCGCCGTGATCGGCGCAGGCACCATGGGCTCCGGCATCGCGGGGCAGATCGCCAATGCGGGCCACAACGTGCTGCTGATGGACCTGACCACGGACGCCACCGACTACGCGCTGGAGCGGCTGAAGAAATCCGATCCCCCCGCGCTCCATTCCCGCGATGCACTGGGCCGCATCGCCACCGGCACGATTGAGGCCGATTTCGACAAGCTGGCGGACTGCGACTGGATAGTGGAGGCCATCGTCGAACGGCTCGACCTCAAACGCGACCTCTACGCCCGGCTCGAAGCCACGGTGAGCGATGACTGCGTTGTCACCTCCAACACCTCCACCATCCCGATCTCATTGCTGGTCGAAGGCCGCTCCAAAGCGTTTCAGGAACGCTTCGCGATCACCCACTACTTCAACCCCGTTCGCTACATGCGCCTCCTCGAACTCGTGCGCGGCGACCATACGCGGCCCGACGTCATGCAGCGCCTCGCGCAGTATAATGACGAGGTGCTGGGCAAGGGCGTCGTGCCCTGCGGCGACACGCCCGGGTTCCTGGGCAACCGCGTGGGCGTCTTCGCGCTGCAAGTGGGCCTCGATGAGGCGTTCAAGCAGGGCCTGACGGTGGAACAGGCCGACGCGCTCATGGGCCGCCCCATGGGTATCCCGAAAACAGGCGTCTTCGGGCTCTATGACCTCATCGGCGTGGACCTCATGTCCGACGTGGTCGACACGCTGGGCGACATCCTCCCCGATGGTGACCCGTTCCACGCCGTGGGCCGCTCCAACAACCCAGCCAAGCCGATGATCGACCAGATGATCGCCGACGGTTTCACGGGGGAGAAGTCGGGCAAGGGCGGGTTTTACCGTGACGTTGAGGCAATGAACCTCGACGGCACCCTCCGCCCCCGCGTCACCGAGCTGCCGCCGAAAGCGCAGCGCGCGGCGGAGCAGCTCGCCGCCAATGAGGAAACCCTCTTTGACCTCGTGACCGGCGACGATGCGCAGACGCGGTTTGCGCGCAACGTGCTGGGCCGCGTGCTGGCCTATGCGGCGTCGCTCCTGCCCGATGTCACAAACAGCCCGCAGGACATCGACGACGCGATGAAGATGGGCTTCAACTGGATCCGCGGCCCGTTCGAAATGATCGATGCCTTGGGTGCAGAGACGGTGGCGACGCTGGCGCGGGAGGCCGGAGCCGAAGTGCCCCCGGCCCTCACCGATCCCAGCCCCTTCTACCGCGCCACCACCACGCTCGACGTGCGCACCACAGACGGCTACCGCCCTGTGGCACTGCCGCCGGGCACCCAACGCTTCTCGCTGACGCGGAAGACCCTCACACCGCTCAAATCCAACGCCAGCGCAACGCTCTGGGCGCTGCCCGGCGACATCCGGCTTGTCGAGTTCCACTCCAAAGCCAACGCGCTCACGGGTGCCTCGATGGAGATCGTCCACGCAGCGGCAGAGGATCACGGCGCGGGTATTCTGGTGCATAACGACGCGCAGCATTTCTCCGCCGGGGTGGACCTCAACCGCTTTGCCGCCTTCATCGACGCGCAGGATTGGGCGGGGATGGATGCGTTTCTGGATGACTTCCAGCAGGCGGTCGCGGCGCTGAAGTACACGCCTGTGCCCGTCATCGGCGCGCCCTCGGGCCTGTCGCTCGGCGGCGGGTTCGAGGTGCTTCTCCATTGCGACGCTCTGCTGACCCACGCGAACTCCGTCCTTGGGCTTGTCGAGGCAGGCGTCGGCGTCGTGCCCTCCGGCGGCGGGGTGAAGGAAACGCTCGCCCGCTGGGCCAAGGGCAACACGCCCGAGGACGCGGCCTGGAACGCGTGGATGCAGGTTGGCTACGGCAAAACCGGCGCAAGCCCGGAGGAGGCGACGAAGCTGCGCTATTTCCTCCCCGACCGGGACCGCTCTGTCATGAACCGCGACAAGCTGATCACCCAGGCTACCGCATGGTTGGCAGAGATGGCCGATGGCTATCAGGCCCCGCCGGAGCCGAGCTTCATGCTGCCGGGCAAGGCTCTGCTGACGAAAATGGATCAGTTCATGTCTGACGGCGTGGCAAAGGGCTGGTTCACGCCCCACAACAAGACAACAGCGATGGAGATCGCGACGATTGTCGTGAACACCGACAGCGACGATCCGCTGGAGCAGTCCGAGCAGGATCTGTTTGACCGGGAGCGGTCTGCGTTCCTGCGGTTGGCCAAGACGCCTGAGTCGCGTGACCGGATCAGGGGTGTGCTGACGGGTGTTGAGGTTGTGAATTAGGGCTCAGGCCAGGTTTAGAACAACCTAGCCGCAGCGTGCTCGCCTGACGGCAACGTCAGGCCGCGCCGTTCCGCCCCCACGGGGCGGCGCGAACGCCACCCCTCGGACCGGCGCTACAGCTCAAATACAGGCATCCAAGCTCACAGTCGTGAAATATTTCCCGATTTTTTCACGCAACTCTTGCTCGACTCGCAAACCCCAGCCACTCTAGCGCATCTGACAGCGGAGGACGGCAGCCATGGACGGCAACATCAATGACCTAAGCCACATCGTGGAAAAAGATCGCGCCCATGTGTGGCACCATCTGATCCAACACGCGCCGTTCGAGACTGTTGATCCCAAGATCATCGTCGAGGGAAAGGGCGTGCGCCTCTGGGACCAGAACGGCAAGGAACACATCGATGCGGTCTCCGGCGGGGTCTGGACGGTCAATGTGGGCTACGGGCGCGAGCGCATCGCCGACGCCGTCCGCGACCAACTGGTCAAGATGAACTATTTCGCGGGCGCGGCGGGCTCGATCCCCGGGGCGACCTTTGCCTCGATGCTCACGGATAAGATGCCGGGCATGAGCCGCGTCTACTATTCGAACTCGGGCTCCGAAGCGAATGAGAAGGCCTACAAAATGGTCCGCCAGATCGCGCATAAGCGCTATGACGGCAAGAAATACAAAATCCTCTATCGCGAGCGCGATTATCACGGGACGACCATCGGCGCGATGGCGTCGGGTGGGCACCACCAGCGCAACGCGCAATACGGTCCCTTCCCCGAAGGCTTCATTCCCGTACCGCACTGCCTGGAATACCGCGCCCACGAGCAGGCCTTCGCCGAAGGGCTAAGTGGGGAGGCTTACGGCATCGCCGTGGCCAATCAGATCGAGGAAACGATCCTGCGCGAGGGCGCCGACACCGTCGGCGGTCTGATCCTGGAGCCCGTGACCGCAGGCGGCGGCGTCATCACCCCGCCCCAGGGCTACTGGCCCCGCGTGCAGGAAATCTGCAAGAAATACGACGTCCTGCTGATCATCGACGAGGTCGTCTGCGGTCTGGGCCGCACGGGCCAGTGGTTCGGCTACCAGAATTTCGACATCCAGCCCGACATCGTGACGATGGCCAAGGGCGTGGCCTCCGGCTACGCCGCGATTTCCTGCACCGTGACGACCGAGCGCGTGTTTGACATGTTCAAGGATGATGCGTCTGACCCGATGGGGTATTTCCGCGATATCTCCACCTTTGGGGGCTGCACGGCGGGGCCTGCGGCGGCGATCGAGAACATGAAGATCATCGAAGAAGAGAACCTGATGGCCAACACGCTGGCCATGGGTGACCACCTCATGGCCCGCCTGGGCGAACTGCAGGACAAGCACGAGTGCATCGGCCAGGTGCGCGGCATTGGCCTCTTCTGTGGCGCGGAGCTGGTGAATAGCCGCGAGACCCGCGAACCGGCGGAGGAAGCCCGCGTGCAAGCGGTGGTCAAGGACTGCATGGCGCAGGGCCTCGTGATCGGCGCCACGAACCGGAGCTTTGAGGGGTATAACAATACGCTGTGCCTCTCCCCCGCGCTGATTTCGACGGCGGATGATATCGATGCGGTTGTGGCCGGGATCGATGAGGCCATTGGCCGGGCGTTTGCATAAGGAAGTGGTGGGCTAAAGCCCACCCTACCGAAAGTTGCGGGGGCGGAGCCCTGCGGCGGCGTCTTGGGCGAGGTCTGCGATGCGTTTGGCGCGGGTCTCTGCCCGTTTCGCTGTCTTGATGAATTCCAACATCCCGCGCTTCACGCTGCGCGGATAAGCATCCCATGTGGCGCGCGCAGGGCCGAGGGCGGTTGCGAGGTCATCGGGCACCTCCAGCCGTTCGACATCATCGAGGAACGCCCACATGCCGTTTTCCTTGGCCCTCGTGATGGCGGCTTCGCCCGCTTGGGTCATGAGGCCAGCGCTGCGAGCCTCCTCCACCTTGGCCTTGTTCACGGCTGACCACGCGCTTTTGGCGCGGCGGGGGGCGGCGCGGACGGAGCTGCGGTCCGCGTCGACGCCGCGGGTGACGGCATCCACCCAACCCCAGCACAAAAGCTCGCTGATGAGGTCGCCAATCGGCGTGTAGTGCGGCGTGTGTTTCTTCCAGAAGACGAGCCAGACGCTTTCGGCCTGCGTGTGGTTCTCAGCCAACCAAGCGCGCAGATCGGCGCGGGATTTGACCTCGACTTCCTCGACATCAGCCACAGCCTAGACCTTTTATGACACGCTGAAAAACACTTGGCCTTTGGGGCGGAAGCCGGGCTTCGATGTCTTCCCAACTGATGACCTTGCGCAGCGCAGCACATTGTGACGCATTTCTGGAAGGCGCAGCTATTGCGGCTTGGCTGGCTGCGCGAAGACTTGTCTCCTCAACGCCGACTGCTTCTGCGAGCCATAGCAACATCGGTGCACATTGGACACGGTTGTAGATAGTGCGGGCGTCGCGCTTACCGCCCGTTTGTCGCCCATAAGCGCCAGGGCCGTCGTACTCGTCTAGCCATCCGAGCCAATGCTCCTTCTGCGAAGCGTACCAAGCATTCCCATAACCAGCGCCTTCCCCCAATGCGCGCTCAAGTGCGTGGTGATGGGGAGTGTCTGCGGGGAGGTGTCGAATTGCCTTTGCCAATGAGGTAGGGTTCCAGTCATCAGCCAAATTTCGGCGGCCTTTTCTGCATATTCGCCATCACGGCCTCCATCTGGTTTGGGGAGCCGATGAGCGCGGCCTGAAGCTCCGCCTCCAGCTTTAGCGCGTCTGTGCCACACTGCCAGGCCTCGTCGACCAAGCGTTTCGCACCCGCCAGCGCGCCGGGGGACCGGGTGGCGAGTTCAGCGGCGAGGGTGCGCGCCCGCTCCAGCGGTGTCTCGGAGACCTCGGTGACGAGGCCCATCTGAAGCGCCTCCGCCCCGTTCAGCTCTTGCGCGGTCATCATCAGGAGCTTGGCCTGATCTGCGCGCATAAGCTTTGGCAGGGACTGGGTGATGCCCATGTCAGGCACGAGGCCCCAGCGGCTTTCCATGATCGACATCCGCGCGTCGGGGGCGGCGATGCGAAAATCAGCGCCGAGCGCAAGCTGCATACCGGCGCCAAAGCACACGCCCTCGATCGCGGCGATCACCGGCACGCCCAGCGCAGCCCAGCAGGTCACTGGGCGTTGGAAAAAGTTGGCGCCGTCGGGATCGGCCGTCCCCATCTGGGCCTTAATCTCCTCCAACCGGCCGGCCATCGTCATCATGAAGCCGAGGTCGAGCCCGGCGGAGAATGCGCCCCCTGCCCCGGTGATCACCACGGCGCGCGCGCCGTCGAGCGCGGCGCAGGCGGCTGGCAGCGCCTCGAACATGTCCTCGCTCCAGGCGTTTTTCTTGTCGGGACGGTTCAAGGTGACGGTGGCGATGCCGTCTTGGAGGTCTGTGGTGACGATCATCTTAGGGCCTGACGGTTGTGGCAATCCATTGGCCCGGTTCTAGCGTCCCAAGCTGCCAAGGCCCAATAGCCACGCGCACGATACGCAGCGTCGGATGGCCGACGGCGGCGGTCATGCGGCGAATTTGGCGGTTCTTGCCTTGGCGGAGGGTGAGCTTGAGCCAGGTGTCGGGCACAGTTTTACGCACACGCACGGGCGGGATGCGGGGCCAGAGGTCGGGGGCGTCGATCTCCCCGACGTCCGTGGGGTGGGTGCGGCCATCCTTGAGCGTCACGCCGGTGCGGAGCGCATGGAGCGCGGCGTTGTCTGGCGTGCCTTCGACCTGGACCAGGTAGGACTTGGGCAGTTTGAACTTGGGCGACGTGACCCGCGCCTGCAGCCTGCCGTCGTCGGTCAGCACAAGCAGCCCCTCGCTGTCGCGGTCGAGCCGCCCTGCTGCGTAGACACCCGGCTGGTCGATGTAGCGCGCGAGGCCCGGCCATTTCCCTTCGTCAGAGAATTGGCTGAGCACATTCATGGGTTTGTTGAATAGAACGATCACCCCGCGGTGATGGGCCCGCGGTCAAAGATCGTCAAGCTGCCGGATCGCGGCGGCCACGCGGTTGCCGATGGCGCGGCTGCCTTTGACCGAGGGGTGGATGCGGTCGAAGGCGTGGAAGCTTTTGTCGCCCTCGGGCACGAGGTCCTTATTGGACAAAAGCCAGACCCCATCCACGCCGCGCGCCATGCGCGACACGCGGGCTTCGAGCTCATTGCCCTCGTCCAGGCAGTGCTCAATCGGCGAGCCAAATCCGGGGGAGCGGAGGTAGCCCACATAGATCACCCGCGCGCCGTCTTTGCGGATGCGGCGGACGAGATCGGGCAGGTAGCCGTCCCGTCCGTCGCGTGTGATGACCTTGGATAGGCGCGGGCCGCATTCGTTGCAGCCACAGCCGAGCCACAGGTCATTGCCACCGCCATTCAGGATCACCCAGTCGAAATCACCCGCGCGGTACTGGCGCGTGATCCCGCGGATCATGGCCCCCGTGACGGAGCGGTTTTCGACGTCCTCCCCCAAGGCGCGCTCGATGACGTTGGGGATCGCGCGCCCTGTGAGCACATTCGTCGCCATCAGGCTGTCCCCAAGGAGCTGAATGCGGGCGTGGTTATCGGCCTGCGCGAGAGAGGCAAGAAGGCTCAAAGCGGCCGCGAAGAGAATACGCATCGGCTGTCCAATCCTAGTGTCCGGTCGCTGGTTACCCAGCGGTTAAGGCTACAAATTGACCTTAATGCGACGCGATTAACGAAATGTTAGGACGGGCCGTCCCGCATCGCCACAAATGAAATTTTTTAACGCATACCCAGAGTGAAGCGCGACGGCGGGGGCTTTGTAAACAAAAAAGCTCGGCCCGCCGCCTGCGCCCCTAGTGGGCGCTGGCCCAGTTGGGCCCCTGCCCCGCATCGACGACGAGCGGCACGTCGATTTGGATCACGGGCGCGGCGGCGGTTTCCATCACCTGGCGCGCGGTGGCGATGAGGTCGTCAACGGCGCTGTCTTCGACTTCGAACACCAGTTCGTCATGGACTTGGAGCAGCATCTTGGCCGGGAGCCCGGCGATGGCGTCCGGCATCCGCACCATGGCGCGGCGGATGATGTCGGCCGCCGTCCCTTGGATTGGCGCATTGATCGCCGCGCGTTTGGCAAATCCCGCGGTGGGGCCTTTGGCGTTAATCTCGGGCGTGTGGATGCGGCGACCGAACAGGGTTTCGACGCGCTTGTGCTCTTTGGCAAAGGCGGTCGTGTCGGACATGTACTGTTTGATGCCCGGGAAGCGCTCGAAATAGGTGTCGATGAACGCCTGCGCTTCGGCCCGTGGGATGCGCAGGTTTCGCGCCAGCCCGAACCCGCTGATCCCGTAAATCACGCCGAAGTTGATGGCTTTCGCCTGGCGGCGCACGTCCGAGGTCATCTCATCGAGCGGGACGTTGAACATCTCCGACGCGGTCATGGCGTGGATGTCGATGCCTTCGGCAAAGGCCGTTTTCAGCGCGGGGATGTCGGCGATATGGGCCAAAATGCGCAGTTCGATCTGGGAGTAGTCGAGGGCGACGAGCGTTTTGCCCTCGTCGGCCACAAACGCCTCGCGGATGCGGCGGCCTTCTTCGGTGCGGATCGGGATGTTTTGCAGGTTCGGGTCGGTAGAGGCGAGCCGCCCGGTGTTGGCCCCCGCGATGGAATAGGACGTGTGCACGCGGCCCGTTTCGGGGTTGATATGCTCCTGCAGGGCGTCGGTATAGGTCGATTTCAGCTTCGATAGCTGCCGCCAGTCCAGCACGCGGCCCGGCAAGTCATGCTCCGTGGCGAGGTCTTCGAGGATGTCGGCGCCGGTGGAGTACTTCCCGGTCTTGCCTTTCTTGCCGCCGGGCAGACCCATCTTGCCGAACAGGATTTCGCCCAGCTGCGCGGGGGAACCAACGTTGAAGGTCTCCCCTGCCAGCTCGTGAATCTCCGCTTCCAGCCCCGCCATTTTCTGGCTAAAGGCATTGGACATGCGGCTGAGCGTGTCGCGGTCGACTTTGATCCCGTCCATCTCCATCCGCGCCAGCACTGGCACGAGGGGGCGTTCGAGCGTCTCGTAAACCCGCGTGACCTGCGACTTGTGCAGCGCGGGCTTGAAGGCCTGCCAGAGCCGCATGGTGATGTCGGCGTCCTCGGCGGCGTATTTCGTGGCCTCGTCGATGGGCACTTGGTCGAACGTCTTCATCGACTTGCCGGAGCCCAAGAGCGTTTTGATCGGGATCGGGGAGTGGCCCAGGTAGCGTTCCGACAGCACATCCATGCCGTGATTGTGCGTGCCCGCGTTCAGCGCATAGCTCATGAGCATTGTGTCATCGATCGGGGCCACGGTGACGCCCACACGCGCGAAAATCTTCGCGTCATACTTCATATTCTGCCCGATCTTGAGGATACTCGGATCCTCCAACATCGGCTTCAGCAGACCCAGCGCCTCTTCAAAGCCCATCTGCCCCTCGGCCAGGTCCGACCCGCCGAAGAGGTCATCGCCGCCCTTTTTATGCGTCAGCGGGATGTAACAGGCGCTGCCCGGTTCGATGCACAGGCACACCCCCACAAGATCGGCGCGCATTTCATTGAGCGCGGTGGTTTCGGTGTCCACGGCCACGTAGCCGCGCTCATAGGCCTGGTCGATCCAGGGTTGCAGGGCCGCGGCATCGCGCACGGTCTCATAGGCGTCGGGATTGATGGGGGCCATTTCCGGCGCGGGCGTTTCCTCGCGCGCGGGTTCGGGGATCGCGGGGGCATCGATCCCCAGCGCCTCTGACATGCGGCGGGTGAGGGTGCGGAACTCCATCGACGCGAGGAACGGCATCAAGAGGTCGGGATCGGGGTCCTTCACTTCGAGCGTATCGAGCGCGTAGTTGAGCTGCATCTCGCAGTCGAGCTGCACGAGGCGTTTGGACAGTTCGATCTGCTCGCGAAACTCAATGAGCGTCTGGCGGCGCTTGGGCTGCTTGATCTCTTCGGCACGGTCGAGCAGCTCCTCAAGCGAGCCATATTCATTGATCAGGAGCGCGGCGGTTTTGATCCCGATCCCCGGCGCGCCCGGCACGTTGTCCACGCTGTCGCCTGCGAGCGCCTGCACATCCACGACACGCTCCGGCCCCACACCGAATTTCTCCCACACTCCGTCGCTGTCGATGCGCTTGTTTTTCATCGCGTCGAGCATTTCGACCCCGCCTCCCACAAGCTGCATCAGGTCCTTGTCCGAAGAGATGATCGTGACCCGCCCCCCAGCCTCCCGCGCGCGGCAGGCGAGCGTGGCGATGATGTCGTCGGCCTCGAACCCCTCTTGCTCCAAACAGGCGATGTTAAAGGCCACAGTCGCCTCCCGGGTCAGCGGGATCTGCGGGCGCAGATCCTCGGGCATGGCATCGCGGTTGGCTTTGTAGAGGTCATACATGTCGTTGCGGAACGTGTGGGAGCCCTTGTCGAACACCACCGCGCAGTGGGTGGGGGCATCGGGCCCTGTGTTGCCGGCGATGTAGCGGCGCAGCATGTCGCAAAACCCCTGCACGGCGCCCACGGGCAGGCCATCAGATTTCCGCGTCAGCGGCGGCAGCGCGTGGAAAGCGCGAAAGATGAACGCCGATCCGTCGATCAGGTGCAGGTGATGTCCTGTGCCGAATGCCATGCTGTGACCTCCCGTTGCCGCGCACCTGTCTCGCATACCCAGGAAGCCTTGCCCAGACGCGAGCGGTCTTCATCGAATGTTAGAGCCCTTGGGAAATACCGGACCCATGACGCGCGTAACTGCCCCAAACCAGGTGCCTGACACCGTAACCGCCGCCCAGCATGTGGCGCGGCTGGAGGTGGTGACGGCCATCGCAGGCTTTCGGTCCCAGATTGGGCGGGTCTTTTTCTTTGCCGTGCTTATCGCACACGGGCGCACCGATCAGGAACGTGGGTTTTACCGCACGCTTGTGCAGTCAGCGCAGGCGGGCATCGACACGGCCTTTGCCATGCTGGCGGGCGTAGGCGACGTGCCAGGCTTTGACGCAGACGCGCTCGCCTGGGCGCGGGACCACGCGCGGGGTGATCCGCAGCTGATCTCGCGCGCGTCGGGGTTCCGCGACACGGTCGGGCGGGTGATTGCCACAGCAGAATCGGAGCGGGAGGCGACGATCCCCCTCCTCCTCGATATCACGGGGGAGGCCGACCGGCTGTTCAACGACCACTATGGGCCCTACCTCGCTGCGCTTCAGGACGATTTGGCCGCAACGGCCGCCGCGCGGGGCCAGACGTCACGCCAGGTCACCGAATACGCGCAAGCGGCCATGGCGCGCATCGACGCCATCAGCCGGTCGGTACGGCTGACCTCCCTGAACGCCGCGGTCGAGGCCGCGCGTGTGGGCGACGCCGGGCGCGGCTTTTCCGTCATCGCGGGGGAGATTAAGACCCTCGCCGAATCCATCGCCGCCGCCAGCACAGAGGCATCTGAGTGCATGGACCGGTTGAAGCAGGTTGCCGGGCGCGAGCGGCGCGCCTAAATCGGAGCCATGCCAGCCCCCCACGCCTCGCCCGACTTCGCCATCGACATCGACGCCCTGAAAAAGACCTATGCGTCCTCAGCCGGGCAGCCGCCAAAGGACGCGCTCAAAGGCGTGGACCTTAAGATCAAAGCCGGGTCGGTCTTTGGCCTGCTGGGCCCGAACGGTGCGGGCAAGTCGACGCTGATCAATATCCTCGCAGGGCTGGTGCTCAAAACCTCGGGGCGGGTGCAGATTTGGGGGTTCGATCAGGACCAAAACCCCCGGCAATCGCGCGCGTCCATTGGGGTGATGCCGCAGGAAACGAACCTAGACCCGTTCTTTACCCCGCGCGGGTCGCTCGAAACCCAAGCCGGGCTCTATGGCGTGCCCCGGCGCGACCGGCGCACCGATGAGATCCTGTCGCTTATCGGGCTCTCCGACAAGGCCGATGCTTATGCCAGATCGCTCAGCGGCGGGATGCGGCGGCGGCTGCTTTTGGGCAAGGCGCTGGTGCACCGGCCCCGGATCCTCGTGCTCGACGAACCGACGGCGGGCGTGGATATCGAGCTGCGGCAAATGCTCTGGACCAACATCCGGACGCTCAATCAGGAAGAAGGCACGACGATCATCCTGACCACCCACTACCTCGAAGAAGCCGAGGAAATGTGCGACGAGATCGCCATCATCAACCAGGGGGAGGTTATCGCCAAAGACACCACCCCCAACCTCCTGGCCCGGCTCGATACCAAGACTCTGGCGATCACGCCGAAAACCCCCTCCGCGCTGCCTCCCCTGCCCCCAAGCATTCGTGGCGAGGTCCGCGAGGACGGCACATTGCTCTTTACCTACCGCCGCGCCGACGCCGGGCCCGAGGACGTGCTTGCCGCCTGCGCAGCCGCCGCCATCGGCATCGCCGACATCACCACGCTTGAGCCGCACCTAGAAGACGTGTTCCTAGAACTCACACGCAGCGCCGCCTAAGTCCCTCCCAGGCCACGCCAACCGCTCCCCCTTTCTTTCGTCCAAAAATACTTCCCCCGGAGGGCCGCCGAAGGCGGAACGCGCGCAGCGCGCCCCCCTCAGGTTCAAGCTTGCAAGGCGCAGAAGGGGTGAGCGGTCGAACGCCACGCGTTCGAGAGAGCCCGCGAACAGCGAGCCCGCCTTCGACGTCACACCGCGCTTAAGACCCGGGCGCGAGCATCCGTCCCAGGTTGCGGCCCGCCACGATATGGATGTGCAGATGCGGCACCTCTTGGATCGCGTCTTCGCCTGCATTCGACAAAAGCCTGTAGCCCGCGCCGCCGGCCCCGGGCACCACGCCCAGCATCTCTGACACTTTGCCGACGGTCCGCGTGTAATCGAGCACCTCCGCATCGCTGGCCTCGGCGGCGAAGTGGTCAAAATTCACATAGGCGCCTTTGGGGATCACCAGGACATGCTCGGGCGCTTGCGGGTAGATGTCGCGAAACGCGAGCGTGTGCTCGGTCTCCATCACGGTGGTGTTGGGAATTTCGCCGCGCAGGATCTTGGCGAAAATGTTCTCACTATCATAGGCGTAGGGCATAGGCGCCTCCTTCTTCCGTCACCGTCCCGGGGCGCGCCGCACCCGGGGCCCGGCTAGTCGACAAACAGATATTCCGTCTCCGCGATCTTTTGCGCGAGCTCGCCGTTGACCGACAAGAACTCCCCAATGGGCACGGCGTTGTCTTCGGGCCCGGCGCTTTGATGGATGCGCCGGTAAAAGCTCAGATCCGCGTCGCGCAGCCGCTCATGTTCAAAGATAACGTCGCCGCGGATGGTGGGCAGCACCTTTTCGATCGTTTCTTTGGGCGTGTTCTCCCGCGCCAACCCCACGCGGACGGCGTGGCCCACAAGGTAGTCATCGGTGAACTCGCAATCGATCCCCAACACCTTGAGCGTCGACCTATCGTTCTCAAAATCCATGAGCAGGTCAAAAGATGACGGGTCCAGGCAGATCAAAAGCCGCTCGGTTTCGTAGTAGTCAAACAGCATCTTCACGAGCGCGCGCCGGTGGCGGGTGCGCTTTTCAATCGTGGACTGCACGCCGCCCAGATCAGGGAGGCGCGTGTCCTCCTCCTCAAAGAGGTATTCGATCACCGGCAGGTTCGTCTCCTGCTTGATCCGCGCCACGAGCCGTTTGGCCACGTGCCACTTTTTGCACACGATGATGAGCAGCTCGCGCTGGCGCCCCAGGCTCGCCTCCGCCTCCCAAAACCGCGGGGCAAAGCGGCGCCCTTCGCGCCCACGCCCGGTGAGAAACTTAAAGAGCCGCTCGCCCTCCGCCGAAATCTCAAAAGACATCCCCGTCTGCGCATAAAGCGCGCCAAGCTTGGCCTTGAGCTCCTTGGCGTCGGGGCTAATCTTGCGCGCAAAGAGGTGGTCCTGACCGAGAAGCAGCTCGTATTGGTCATTGTAGAACGTGACCGGCATCCCGTAGTCCGAGAACATCAAAAAGGTCAGCGTGCGGCACTCGATCTCCTCCCTAGGGACGAGGTGGCGCACCAGGGTCTGAAAGAACGTCTCGTCGGGGATCCAAGTCGTCGCAAAAAACCGCATCACGTCGCGGCGGGTGCGCGAAAACTCCAGCACGGCCTCAACGGTCGTGCGCCGCAGGCACCACCACTGCGAGCCGATCATGATCTCCAGATCCTCGGGCACCTGCCGCTCTAGCCCAAGCCGCCGCTGCCCCCACCAAGACCAGTAGAACAGGTTCTTTTGCGTGCGCTCGTTAAAGAAGTGGCGGTAGATCAGCCGCTCCTCCTTCATGCCGGTCTTGATCCAGTTGCTCTTAAAGAAGTCGTGGCACTCAATGTAATCCATGTCGGCAGCATCAAGGAACGCGTGGGCGTATTCGGCCGTCTTGATCATCATGCAATCGCCGGACACGATGTAGAAATGCGTGGCATCCGGGAAAGCCGCCACCGCAGCCTCGAGCGCGTTGAGCGTCGCGCGCACAAGCGACCATTCCCCCCAGCCGCAGTTCACGCGCCGTTTGGCAAAGGCGACGTTTGGGTTGCCAGACAGCCCCTCCCGAATCTCGCGATAGGCTGCGGCCTTTGCGCTGCGGTCAAAATGGATGGAGATATAGTCGCCCACTTCTGTGAGCCGGGTCGCCTGCTCAATCACGGACGTGGGGTCCTTGTGGCAGAGCAAGATATACGCGATTTTTGCCATTCTCAGCTAACGACCTGTCCGTAATCCCACCGTGCCCTTGTGCACGGTATCTCAAGCAAACTCAATTCTCTCCCGCCGATGTGGGTCTCCGCGGCGCCTGCGCATCACCTAGTGCCGTCGAATGCGCCTCCCACATCGAAAAACACCCTACGTCACAGCGCCCAGACGTGCCCGAAAGGCACGCAAAGCCGGTTTCGCCATTCTGGCCCGTTGAACCTTGACAGTTTCTTTGCAAGTTATGTTGCAGAAGGGCAAAGCCCGATCGAAAGGTAACGAGCAGATGGGTTTCCCAGGGACCTGGATGACCGAAAGCGAGAGCGTCGTGTACCGCGTCGTTCCTAAATGCGCGTGCTCGTCTATCGGCCAGATCATGTATTATTCCGACCACGGAAGCTATTTCGACGGCGACATCCATGACGCCACGGGTGGGATGCACAAATGGGCCATCGACACGAGCCAGCCCAAAATCACCGCCAATGTCGAATCGCATTCGAGCTACGCGTTCACCTGCGTGCGCAACCCCTACACCCGTATCCTCAGCTCGTTCTTTGACAAAATCTGCGGCATCCAGCGCAACGGCATGCGCTACCGCGGCAACCTGGTGCCGCTCCTGATCCAGAAATACGGGATCGAGGTTGGCAGCCCAGAAGACAATTTCGAGTTCGACCAGATCAAAAGCTTCCGCCGGTTCCTGCTCTTTGCCCGCGACACCATCCGCTGGCGCCGCCCGATGGACCCAGACATCCACTGGTCGGCCATGTCGGGACATATCTCCACCTTCGTGGTGAATGGCGGACGCTACGATAACATCTTTTGGACCGAAAAATTCGACGAAGGCATGCAAAGCGTCCTCAACGCGATCGAGACGCCACAGCATGTGGACCTGGCCAAAGTCCCCCGCTTCAACGAAAGCGAAGGCCACGGCCCCAAACGCGCCCACCCGGTCGAAGACTATTTTGACGACCTGTCGATGCACCTCGTCTACGAGGTCTATAAGCGCGACTTCAACCTCTTCAAATACGACGTCCAAAACCCAGGGAATAAGATGCCCATCGGGGAAATCGACCTCGACGAAGTGCACGCAAAACTCGGCGAATAACGCGCCCATTGCGGATTCGGGCGGGCGGGTCGACTTCAAGCGCAGCGCAGAAGAGGGCCGTCCTGCCCGAAACACATCCGCATTTGTGACAGCATCGCTTGTCAGAAAAGTCTGACGCCTTACCTCCGTCCCAGAAGGAAAGGCCAGACCATGAAACTACTTATCCTTGGATCCGGGCCCAGCGCGATTGCCGCCCGCGACTGGCCGCGCGCGCCGTTCGATCACATCCTGGCCATCAACAACGCCTGGCAAATTCGTGACGACTGGGACGATCTGATCTACCCCTATGATTTCCCCGCGGACCGGATGCCCACTGCCATCGCCCCCAACCAGCGCGTGATCGAAGACGACGCCTTTGTCCCCGCGCAAAACGCCTTTGGCGGGTTCCTTTACGCCGGGGCAACCATGGCTTTCACCGCCACCTATTGGGCGCTCCACGCGCTCAAGCCCGACGTGATCGCCTATCTGGGCTGCGACATGGTCTACGCCCCAACCGGCGCCACCCATTTTTACGGCAAGGGCAGCCCCGACCCGCTGCGCGCCGACATCTCTCTGCGCAATCTGGAGGCGAAGTCCGCGCGCGCGCAGGGCTTCGCTGCGCGCCAGGGCTGCCGTCTCCTAAACCTGGGAACGGGCGAGAGCCGCCTGACCTTCCCCCGCGCCACGCCCCAAACCCTGGACGCAGGTGTTGCGATCGACGGGGCCGCCATGGACGCCGCGCTGAAGCGCGAGCGTGCGCTGGGCTACGACACCCCGACAGGCTTTCACGACCATATCGACGCTGACCTTGATGCGCTCGACGCTATTGACGCGCTCTGGCTCAAGGCGGCAGGTGCGACGTCCCACGGCGCCGCGCCCACGCAAAAGGCCGCGTAGCGCCGCACCGCCATTTCACCGCCGCTTAACCGCTTTGCCAGGAATTCGCTGATCGCATGCGTCCCGTGGGCTAAGGTCCCCGGGTTGTGTAACACGTGCGGTGGTCAGCTATGCTCATGCTTGCGAGCCTCATGGGGGTCATGGTCCTTGGCGCCGCCTTTGTCGGTGACATGGACGAGGATGAAGACCCCTACGAGGAAAATCCAGGACTCGAAATCGACGACAGCTTTGCGGGTATCTTGCGCTCGGAAACGGATGACGACGAGGAGGTCTATGAGATCCTCCCGTTGGACGAAGACGATGACGCCTACGAGGACGACGACCCGGACGTCTCCTGGGACGTCGAAGACACAGGACAGTTCCAGCGCATTGTCGGCACCGACGCTGACGACACCATCACCACAAGCGACGAGGCGCACGAGATCGGCGGCTATGACGGCGACGATGTGATTGCGGCTGGCGCGGGCGCGGATGTGATCCTGGGCGGGGCGGGGAATGACGACATCAGCGGCGGCGGCGGTGAGGACACGCTCTATGGCGATGCGGGCGACGACACAGTCGACGGCGGGGCCGATGGCGATGACATCTTTGGCAACAATGGCAACGACATTTTGCGCGGCGGCGCGGGCCGCGATGCCCTGGTGGGTGGGGATGGCAACGACACAGTCTATGGCGATGACGGCGACGACGCGCTGCAAGGGATGGCGGGGGATGACACACTTGTGGGTGGCGCCGGGCTCGATACGATCTTTGGCGGTTATGGCAATGACACCGTGGTGGGGACCGTGCTCGACGCCAACGGCACAGACACCGACGGAATGGACTTCTTGAACGGCGGCGGCGGCGACGACACGGTGATTGCAGGCACGGCAGACCACGTAACGCTGGGCGCGGGCGAGGACACGGTGCTCGTCGGCGATTGGATCGACGGGGACGCGCCGTTCCTGCAGGATTACGACGCCGCCGACGACCAGATCATCGTTGTCTTTGACGGCGAGGCGGGGGAAGAGCCGACGCTTGACCTCACCGCGGACCCGGAGCATGCCGACCGCGCGGTGCTAAGCGCCAACGGCACGCCCGTTCTCACCATCCAAGGCGCGCAGGGGCTGGGCCTGGCCGATATCGCGCTGGTTCCGCAAAGTGCTGTCGCGGCGCTGCAATAACACCTCTTCACAGCGCGCGAGACTCTGCTATACGGCGCATCTTGTGCAAATACGCGCTCCAAGGGCCCTGCTGGACGACATCCCGGCTTGTGCCATGACCTGAACCGATAGGAGACCCCGATGTCGATTACAGCTGACGAAAAAGACCGCCTGATCAAGGAATTTGCGACGAAGCCAGGTGATACCGGCTCCCCCGAGGTGCAGGTTGCGATCCTGACCTCCCGCATCAGCACCCTGACCGAGCACTTCAAAACCCATAAGAAGGACAACCACGGTCGCCGTGGGCTCCTGAAGATGGTGGCCCTGCGCCGGAAGCTTTTGGACTACACCAAGGCCAAGGATGAGGCTCGCTACCAAGACCTCATCAAACGCCTCGGCATCCGCCGCTAAACGATCTGGGCCGCCCTTGAGCGGCCCTTTTCATGCCTAGAGCCTGGCCCTGCCGTGATCGCTCGGACCAGCAATTGTCCCAGGCCGCGAAGGCGGCCCCCCCCCCCACCCAGATGCGCCCGCAGAAGCAGGGGTTTACCAGAACGGGGGCCCGCCGCGCCCGCGGGGG
>JBCBZG010000048.1:0-4855 GCA_039815465.1 Pseudomonadota bacterium | reverse complement strand
GGGGGCGGGCGGGGCTGCGCCGTTTGGGCCGGGTGGCCCTGCCAAAACGCCTATTTGTATGGGCGCCGGTTTCGGGCCCCGGCCGGGACTCACACAAAAATCACGCGCCGCCTGTTCAGGCGGCGCTTTTGTGTTTTGATAGGGCTCGCGGGTTAAGCGGCCTGCGGTTTGCCCAGGTCCGGCAAGGTCGCCGTGGGCGCGCTCGGCTTTGCTGCGCTTCTGCGCAGCCAGGCGTAGGCGGCGCCCATGATCAAGATCGAGGCATAGCCGTCGAGCGCGTAGTGGTAGCCCGAGTAGACCGACAGGAAGAGGATAAAGAGCACGATGGCGGCCCCGATCGGCCCCCCGATCCGTGGGCTACGCTCGTAAAGATAAAGCCCGAGCACCATGGTCGATGACACATGCACCGACGGGAACGCGGAGATGCCGGAACCGAGCGCCTGTTTGTTGTCGGCGTAAAAGTCCCAAAGCGCGCCTTGGATGATTTCCATATTCGTGCCCGGGATCGCGCCACCGGCCATGGCGGCATAGAGCTCCGCAAAGCGGTCGCCGCCGATCAGACGGTCGTAGTAGACAGGACCAACGGAGGCGCCTGCGGTGGCCACCACATGGCCCACAAAGAGCCAGGCGATGGAATAGAGGATCACGAAGCGTTTGATACGCTCCGGGTCCCGGTCGAGCACGGCGAGGAACACGACAAAGCCCAGCACAGGCACCGACCAGCCGATGAGGTAGCCGCGCAGGAGGAAATCCATCGGCCAATCCGCAGACACCGCATAGACCCAGCGCCACGGATCGCCCCCATGGAGCCAGGCGTCGATATTTGCCAGGTAGGGGTCCGCCCAGAACGGCACGATCTCAGGGATTGTGGTTTTGATCAGCGTGAAGGAGCAGTGGAACATCACCGTGGCCGTGATCGCGAGGCCCAGGTTGATGGTCGCCGTTTTATACGTGTCCCAGTTCGCCCGCAGAAAGAGCAGGACAACAATCCCCGCCAGAACCACCCATTGCACGATCCACGCGAGTTTGGGCAGCATATTGGCTGTGTTATACCAAACCGGGCCCAACACGCCGAGCCCTTCGTCTCGGAATAGCATCAAGAGGACCAGTGCGGTCACGAAATGCACAAAAGCGATACGCAAAAAGAGTGTCATAGGTCTGCTCACCTCTATGTCGGGCGCCCTGTTGCGGACGCGTTCGAGGTTAAAGATGGCTGACCAATTGGGCCGGATCATGGCAGGCCCTGGGCAACCCCTAGGCGAATTTTGAGACCTATGGCGCTGATCACGGGGGTCTTTGGGAGGATGCGGGCATTAAGTTCGAAATCGAACTTTACAACGTGCGGGTGGGCTTTATATAGTTCGACATAGAACTTTTTGCTTGCGAAAGACCACACCATGACCGACCTTCCCTATGCCTCCCCCGCTCCGCGATTGGCGCTGCCTGGCCAGTCCCCGCTGATGGAGCGTGTGACCCTTGCCTGTCTTTTGGCGATCCCGGTGACGCTCGTGCTCTTGGCGCTGGACACCCGCGTGCTTGATGACGAAGCGCTTTGGCTCAAACCGCTCAAGTTTCAGATGTCTATGCTGGTCCATGGCGCCACGCTTTTGGTTGCAGCGCGGGTGCTGCCCACGGCCTTGGCCCGCAGCCGCGTGGCGCGGAGCGCGATATGGGCGACGGCGGCGGCCATGGCCTATGAGCTCCTATTCCTGTCACTTCAAGCGGCGCGCGGGGTGCGGTCGCATTTCAACGACGCGACCCTATTCGACGAGATCGGTGGCACGCTGATGGCGGCAGGTGCGGGTGTGCTCGTGACCGGGCCCGCGGTGCTGGGGCTTTTGTGCCTGATCGCGCTGCGCGCCCGCGACACGCGCACGCCGCTTATGGCAGCGCTGGGGCTCGGGTTGATCCTAGGCGGGGTGTTTGCAGCAGTTTCCGGCAGTGCCATTGGCGCCAATGGTGGGCCGTTTGTGGGGGCCTATGACCCGAGCCACGCGCATTGGCCGATTGTTGGCTGGTCGCGGGAAATTGGCGACCTGCGCATCGGCCACTTTGTCGGGCTGCACCTGATGCAAGGGCTGCCGCTTGCCGCCTGGGCGCTCGTCACAGCCTTTGGGTCACGCCTGGCCTGGGTGGCGGTGCCGATCATGGCCGTCGCGGGCAGCGCGCTGAGCCTGTATGCCACCGAACGCGCGCTGGCAGGGCTGCCGTTGATCTAAGCTGGGGACTAACGGGATGGAATGGAGGAGCGGCGGGCGCGTGCCCGCCCTACTCTGCTGCTACCATGCGCTCGATGGTGGGCTGCGCCACGGGGGACGAACGCAACAGCATGGGCGTCAGGAACTCCACCACGGGCACGCCATCGGGGAACGCGCGCTCCCGCGCGGCGCAGCCGGGAAAGCCCACGACGCGCAACCCAGCCGACAGAGCAGCCTCCGCACTTTCGGGCGTGTCTTCGACAACCAGAACCTCCTGCGGGGCAACGTCGAGCGACTGCATGGCCTTGTAGTAGATATCAGCGGCGGGTTTTGGCATCGCGATCATGGCGCGGTCGCCGATAAAGTCGAACTGGCGGCGCGGCAGGTCCGATTTCAGCCCATCAAGAACGGCGTCCACCTGAACGGCCGAGGTCGACGTGGCGAAAGCGCGTTTGAGCCCCTGCGCTGTTGCTTCCTTTAGCAAGTCTTTGACCCCGGGGCGGGCCGCGACCCCTTTGGCGCGCAGCAGGCTTTGAAACGCGCTTTGTTTGGTGGCGTAGATGGCGCGGGCCTCTACCTCCTGCCCGCGTTCAGCGGCGTAGGCAGCGATCCGGGCTTGCCCGCCGAGGCGGCTGAGCATGCCGTAATAGGTGTCGCGGTCCCAGTTCCAGTCCAAACCGAAGCGGTCAAACGCAATGTTGAAGGCCTCGCGCTGAAGCTCCGATGTTTCTGCGACAACTCCGATAGATCCTAAGAATAAAGCTTTGTAGGTCACACCACACTCCCCAAATTTGTGTCGCGATGTGTCGGCAGGTCTGTGCGCGGCCACGGTCTGCTCATCGCTTGCCGCGGGAGGTAGTGCTTTAGGCTCCAAAGACGAATCCGAAATACGCCGCGAAGCATGATTCGCGGCTGTGCTTACATATGTGCGGCTTGGCTTATCTCGCGCCACGGCGTAAAAACGGTTGATTTTACGATCACAGGAGTTACCATTTTGACGGTATAGGGGTTCCACACAGCGTGAAAGGGCCTTCCATGTTTTCCAGACTCCTTTGTGCCATTGGTGCAACCCTATGCGCCGCAACTGTGTCCGCGGCCACGTTGCATGTTGACGGGGCGGGTCAGCTTACCGGCGCGTCAGGTGTGGACGTTGGCGGAACGCTCTATGACGTCACATTCTTGGACGGGACATGCACCGCCCTGTTCGACGGCTGCGACGACGCGTCGGACTTCGTGTTTGATGAGGCCAGCGCGTTAACTGCGGCGAACGCGCTGCTCGACCAGGTATTCATTGATGGTCCACTGGGCTCATTCGACATGGACCCGGAATTGACGGCCGGATGCGATAACGTTGTGTGCGGGGTCTTGATTCCGTATGCTATTTTCTCCACTAGCGGCGTGCGGGCAGTCCGGGCACTGAATACATCAACCAGCGATTCGGCCGGCTTGACAACGATAAGTCAGAGTTCCAACACGTCCAATTCCAGCGCTTTTAACTGGGCATCATTCAGCGAGGCAAACACCGCGGCCGTCCCGCTTCCCGCCGCAGGCTGGGCCATGTTTGCCGCCATCGGCGCGCTCACAGTTATCCGGCGTCGCGCCCGCAGCTGACGCGCATTCGCCTTGCACCCGGTCAGACCATGCCTATAAGCCCGACAGGTTTATTCGCGGGGGTCTGAGCAATGCCAAAACGCACCGATATCAAATCCATCATGATCATCGGTGCGGGGCCTATCGTCATCGGCCAGGCTTGCGAGTTCGACTACTCTGGAGCCCAGGCCTGTAAGGCGCTGCGGGAAGAAGGGTACCGCGTCATCCTCGTGAACTCGAACCCCGCGACGATCATGACCGACCCGGGGCTGGCTGATGCCACCTATATCGAGCCCATCACGCCTGAAATCGTTGCCAAGATCATCGAGAAGGAGCGCCCCGACGCCCTGCTGCCCACCATGGGCGGACAGACGGGGCTGAACACATCGCTCGCGCTTGAGGAAATGGGCGTGCTCGAGAAATTCGGGGTGGAGATGATCGGCGCCAAGCGCCCCGCCATTGAGATGGCCGAGGACCGGAAGCTGTTCCGAGAGGCGATGGACCGGATCGGGCTGGAAAACCCCAAGGCCACCATCGCCAACACGATGGATGAATGTATGGCCGCGCTAGAAGACATCGGCCTACCGGCAATCATCCGACCCGCCTTTACGCTCGGCGGGACAGGCGGTGGTGTGGCCTACAACCGCGAAGATTACGAATACTACTGCCGCACGGGGCTCGATGCGTCCCCCGTCACGCAGATCCTGATCGACGAGTCGCTCCTGGGCTGGAAGGAGTTCGAGATGGAGGTGGTGCGCGACACCGCCGACAACGCCATCATCGTCTGTTCCATCGAAAACGTGGACCCAATGGGCGTCCACACGGGCGATTCCATCACCGTGGCCCCTGCCCTGACGCTGACGGACAAAGAGTACCAGATCATGCGCAACGGCTCCATCGCTGTGCTGCGCGAGATCGGGGTGGAAACCGGTGGGTCGAACGTCCTGTGGGCCGTGAACCCCAAAGACGGGCGCATGGTCGTGATCGAGATGAACCCGCGCGTGTCGCGGTCCTCCGCGCTCGCGTCCAAGGCCACCGGGTTCCCAATTGCCAAGATCGCCGCGAAG
>JBCBZG010000028.1:0-53040 GCA_039815465.1 Pseudomonadota bacterium | reverse complement strand
GTAGGAATTGTCACGGTTTCTATAATAACTTGGTGTTGCTTGTGTAACTTTTCTTCTACATCCTTACGATGGTTTCGAAATACAATCAGGTTGGCCACGGTCGTCTCGACCTCCTGCGGGCCCCGTTGCCAGCGGATGGGGTGCGCGAGCATCTCGGGCGTTAGGGATTTGGCGTGGTCTAGCAGTGCGGTGTCGAGCGTTTGGCGGTCACTCTTGTAGGCCGCCCAATCGCGGGGCGCTTGGGTGTGCGGAAACTGTGCGTTTAGCCTCGCCGTGGCCTCCGCGTCTTGCGCTAAGCGGGCGAGCCAGGTTTTGTCATCGCCCAGGATGTGGTTGAGCGTGGCCGCGATGGAGCCAAAGAAACTGCCCCGGTCCTGCCAGCGCGCGGCGTCGGTGAGCGTGTCTGCGGCGCGGGTCAGCGACGTGTTTTGCCAGGCGGTGTAGCGCGCCATGGTGAGAGCGTAATCGGGCGTGATCATGGGGCGGCTCCTCGTGCCTGAATATGCGGCATTTGCCCAAGCTGTGAGCCTGCGCACAAGCGAAACTGCCGCGCCGCGGCTTTTGCTCTGTGCCTCGGGCGGCTACATCTGGCGCCAAGGAGATATGATATGGCGCGTCCGCTCATTGGGATTATCGGCAATTCTTACCTGATCAACGATCAGTACCCGGCCTATGCGGCGGGGCAGATGAATGTGCAGGCGGTGGCGGCCACGTCTGGGTGTCAGCCCGCTATTGTGCCTGCGGACCCGGCATTTGTGGAGCTCGATGAGCTGCTTGAGACCTATGCGGGCTTTGTGTTCACCGGGGGGCGGGCGAATGTGCATCCGTCTGAGTATGGCGAGGCGGAGACGGAGGCCCACGGCACCTTTGACCGCGCGCGCGACGGGGTGACGTTGCCGCTGATCCGCGCACTCGTGGCCCGTGGGCAGCCGATGTTGGCGATCTGCCGGGGGTTTCAGGAGTTCAACGTGGCCATGGGGGGATCGCTTTACCCCGAAATCCGCGATCTGCCGGGGCGCGATAACCACCGGATGCCGCCGGATGGGACGTTGGAGGAGAAATTTGCGCTGCGCCACGATGTGGCTCTGCGGCCAGAGGGGCCGTTTGCGCGGCTCTTTGGCGCCGACGTGGTGGCGACGAACACGCTGCATGGTCAGGGGATCAAGGACCTGGCGCCGGGGCTTGTAATCGACGGCACCGCGCCTGATGGCACGCCTGAGGCGATTTACGTGGCCGGTGGTGCGGGCTTTGCCATGGGGGTGCAGTGGCACCCGGAGTATAAGTCCTGCCAAGACCCGGTCTCGCGGCCTTTGTTCCAGGCCTTTGGTGAGGCGGCACGCGCTTGGGCGCGTGGGGAGCGGCCTGTGGAGACGCGGGCGGCGTCTTAGGCTTTCAATGAGCGCAACTTAGCAGGAACGTGATTGCCCGACGGCACCGTCGGGCCGCGCCGGTCCGCCCCCACGGGGCGGCGCGAACGCCACCCCTCTGACCGGCGCTTTAGCTTGAAGGTCACAGGTCCAACGAAAGCTGCCGATCTTGCGGTTTCTCTTTCGGCACGGGATCGCGCTGAAACCCGCGATCTCTCTTCCGGCTGGCGTGCTTCTTGACGATGGCTTTCGCCTCTGACCGGAACGCATCGCCTTTGCGCACCGCAAAGACCCTCTCTCGCGCCGCGCGGGCGGCGGCGGGCACATCCACGATGGGCGGCGGGTAGCCTGCGGCCCCGCCTGCGCGCCACGGCTCCTGCAAAACGCTGTCATCCAGATGCGCAATCTCGGGCACCCAGCGACGGGTGAAGACGCCTGTGGGGTCCTGGTCCTTGCCCTGCTTTACGGGGTTGTAGATGCGCACGGTGTTCATGCCTGTGGTCCCTGACTGCATCTGCGCCTGGGACCAGTGGATGCCGGGCTCGTAGTCGGTGAACCGCCGCGCAAGGACCGCGCCCGTATCACGCCAGTCAAGCCAGAGGTGGTAGGACGCCACCGCCATCAGCATGGAGCGCATGCGGAAGTTTAGCCAGCCGGTATGGGTCAGGTAGCGCATGCAGGCATCCACGAAGGGGAGCCCCGTTTGCCCGTCGGACCAGGCTTGGAGCCGTTCGGCATCGGATCCCTGGCGCAGCCCCTCGTACGCGCGGTGGAGGCAGCGGGTCTCGATCTCTGGCTCGTCTTCGAGTTTCTGCATAAAGTGATCGCGCCAGGCGAGGCGTGAGGTGAAGGAGTTCAGCGACCCTTTCCATCCGTCCCGCCCGCCTGCGGGAAGCTCCGCCTTGCGGGCAGCGGCGGCTTGGGCGGCCTCGCGGCCCGAGATGACGCCCAGCGCGAGGTAGGGCGAAAGCCGTGAGCAGGCCCATTCGCCTTCCACCGGGGACGACATGGCCTTGCGGTAGGTGCGCCCGCGCTCGGTGAGGAACCCGCCGAGGAGGCTCAGCGCCTCCTCCCGCCCGCCGCGTTGGCGGGCCGGGCATGGGTCAGGATCGAGGGAGAGTTCCGCGGCGGTGGGGATGGCTTGGGTGTCAAGGCTGGGGCCAGACAGCGCGCCTGCAGCGATGGTAGGCTGGCGCACGTAGCGTTCCCGGCGGGCAGCCCAGCCGTTGCGGCCCCTGAGCCGTCGCACGACGCCGGACTGAGTGTATTCGTGCCAAGGGATCCCGCGCGCGGCGGCCCAGTCCTTGACGCGCAGATCCCGCGCGTAAGTCCAGGCGTTGCCCGTCTCCTCGTGAGAGACGATCTGGCGAAAGCCCGTGGCGCGCCGCAGGTCGTCGAGCACATCGACCGCGTCCCCGATGCGGATCACGAGCGGGATGGGAAGTGCGGCGCGCAAGCTGTCCAAACACTCCGCCGTGAAGGCCCATTGCCGGGCGGACGTGTCTGGGAGCGACCAGTAGTCCGGCTCCACAATGTAGAGCGCGATCACAGGCCCCGCCTGCCCCGCGGCAGCGAGCGCCGCATGGTCGGTGACGCGCAGGTCGCGCTTGAACCAAAGAACTGAGGTCATGGGAGGGGAGCTAACGCGGCCCGCCGTCCTGCCCAGGGCGCGATTGCCGCATGCTTTGCAGACGCCGCCCGAGGTCGTCCTCGATCTGGTAAAACTCGCGCAGGGTCTGGCCCTTGAGCGGTTTGTACTTTTCGCCGCGCTCGAGACTGGCCATGCGGTCTACGCGGAACATGCGGTAGTCTTTGCGCAGCTCGCACCAGCCCACGCAGGTCCAGACCTTGCCCCAAAACCAGAGCCCCAGCGGCCGGATCGTGCGGCGGCTTTCCGCGCCGTCGCCGCGGCGATACGCGAAGGTGATCTTTTCGACGCCCTCCACGGCGGCCTCGATGAGATCGAGCGCTGCGCGCGTTTCCTCCGCCATGTCGGTGCCGAAGCTGTGGATTTGCACGCCGCGCGCCTGTTTGCGCAGGTCGTCATCGAGCACCGCGTCGATCTTGGCCAGTGCTTCTTCGGCGCCGCGGGCCATCTCCCGCCCGCCCCAGGCGCGCACGAGCCGTGCGCCCGCGACGAGTGCCGCTATTTCAGAGCGGTTGAACATGAGTGGCGGCAGGTCGAACCCGTCTTGGAGGATGTAGCCATAGCCTGCCTCCCCCTCGATGGGCACGCCGGTGGATTGCAGGTCCACGATGTCGCGGTAGATGGTGCGCACAGACACTTCGAGCCGGTCCGCCAGGCTTTGCGCGGTGACCAGACGGCCGCCGCGCATAAGCTGGATGATGTCAAAGAGCCGGTCTGCCCGTCTCATGGCGCCTCGCGTCTCATGCGGCCTCAAAAAAGCCGATGGCGTTGCCGTCGGGGTCGCGGCACACCACGAATTGGCCCGATGGGATTTGCTGGGGCTCACCCATGACGTCCCCGCCTGCATTGCGCACCCGGTCCATAATGTCGGCAATCGCGCCCTCTGCTGAGATAAAGACGATGCTGCCACCCTGCGCAGGCTCGCCCACCTGAATGTCAAAGCCGGAGCCTTCCTGCCCGCCAAACATGGCGACATCGACGCCAAACATCTCCATCCGCATGGGGGCCATGCCGGTGGCGGCGCTGTAAAAGGCGCTGCCCGCGTCGAGGTCGCGGACATGGATTTCGGCCCAGACAATGGCGTTTTGCGGCTGATAGGTCATCTTGGGTCTCCTTTTATCAAGATGCCTATGGTTTCGCATACCCCTCCTGACAGCGTCCTGTCAGCAGGTCGCTGGGGCGCTTACAAGAGGCCAGAAGTTGTTGTCACGATCGACTGGATAGCCGCAGTGCACGCGCCCGATGGGAACCATCGGGCCGCGCCGTTCCGCCGCCGTTTTGCCGAAGGCAAACCTTTGGTTTGGCCGGGCGGCGCGAGCGCCACCCCTCGGACCGGCGCTATAGCTCACCAGGTTCAAGCGACGGTCGCAGCATGCACGCTAAAACGGCCCCAACCGCCAATCATTCCCTTCTGCCACCCAGGCCTCGAACTGCGCGCGATAGCGCTGGACGCTCGGGTGCGGCAGCACCGCGCGCGGGTCGTCGCTGAGGCTGTAGGCCATCCCTTCGGTGTACCATTGCGGGAAAACGAGCCGCATGCGCCGGGGGCCAAAGGTCTGCGACTGCCATTGGTGGATCATCTCGTGGCGCACGATGTAGGGCTCCCACCCGTGCGCGTTAATCAGGCTGAACGGCCCGCCGAAATTGTAACCGCGGAACGCTGGGTCCGCGAACTGCGCGAAACAGGCGCGGGTCGAACAGAATGCCACCACGGGCGCGTCGTCGAGCGGGCCGAGGCGCGCTTCCACAAAGGTCCGCGCCTCCTTATAGAGCGCGCGCGCCTCGGGTTCCCGGGCGATATCTTCCAGGCACAGGGTATCCTCAAAACAGGTGAACCCGTGGTCCTCGAGCTCGATCACATACGCGCAGCCTGCGAGGCCCAGACAGGCAACCAGTAAACCAATAACGCGCATCGCAGCCTTGCTCCCAACCTTTGCACCGCTACTCTGACCTTCAAGCGAAGGAGCTCCAGAATGCGCGATGCGTCCCCTCAAACGATTTACCTCAAAGACTACCGCGAACCGGCGCATTGGGTCGATGAGGTTCATCTGACCTTTCACCTACACCCTACGCGCACCCGTGTCGTGTCGCGCATTCGCTTTCGGCCCAATGCGGCGGCGCCTGGGCCGTTCTTCCTCCACGGGGAAGGGCTCACACTGGTGTCCGCCAAGATTGACGGCGCGGAAGTGGGGCCGGAGCTGACAGAAGGCGGCCTCACCTGCCCCACCCCCGACGCGCCGTTCGTCTGGGAGGCGGAGGTGGAGATCAATCCGGAGGCCAACACCGCGCTCGAAGGGCTCTACATGTCGAACGGCATGTACTGCACACAGTGCGAGGCCGAAGGGTTCCGCAAGATCACCTACTACCCCGACCGGCCTGACGTCATGGCGCCCTTCACCGTGCGCGTCGAAGGCGACCAGCCTGTGCTCTTGTCCAACGGCAACCCCGGCGACAGCGGCGCGGGCTTTGCCGAGTGGCACGACCCGTGGAGGAAACCCGCCTACCTCTTTGCCCTCGTCGCAGGCGACCTGCACGCGACGCGCGACACGTTCACAACGATTGACGGGCGCCACGTCGACCTCGCCATCTACGTACGCGACGGCGATCAGGACAAAACCGCCTTCGCCATGGAGGCGCTGAAGAAATCCATGACCTGGGATGAGGAGGTCTATGGCCGCGCCTACGACCTAGATGTGTTTAACATCGTGGCCGTGGACGATTTCAACATGGGCGCGATGGAGAATAAGGGCCTCAATATCTTCAACTCCTCCGCCGTGCTCGCCTCGCCGGAGACCGCCACAGATGATAATTTCGAACGGATCGAGGCGATCATCGCGCATGAGTATTTCCACAACTGGACGGGTAACCGCATCACCTGCCGCGACTGGTTTCAGCTGTGCTTGAAAGAGGGGCTCACCGTCTTCCGCGACCAGCAGTTCACCGCGGATATGCGGTCGGAGCCCGTGAAACGCATCGAAGACGTCCTTGAACTGCGCGCGCGCCAATTCAGGGAGGACGCAGGCCCCCTCGCCCATCCGGTGCGGCCCGACAGCTTTGTGGAGATCAACAATTTCTACACCGCCACGATCTACGAAAAAGGGGCGGAGCTCATTGGGATGCTGCGCACGCTTGTGGGCGCGGAAGGGTATCGCGCGGCGCTCGACCTCTATTTCGACCGCCATGACGGGGATGCAGCCACGATCGAGGATTGGCTGCAAGTCTTCCAAGACGCTACAGGCCGTGACCTGAGCCAGTTCAAACGCTGGTACAGCCAAGCCGGCACGCCGCGCGTAGCGGTCACTGAGGCGCTCGATGGCGCTACCTACAGCCTCACCTTCCGCCAATCCACGCCGCCCACACCGGGCCAAGACAGCAATGAGCCGGTGGTGATCCCCATCACCTATGGCCTCCTCAATGCGGATGGCAGCGAGGCGCTTGCCTCTCAAACCTTGGAACTCACGGACGCCGAAATCACGCTCCACTTCGCCCACAAAGGCGGAACATGGTCCCCCGTTCCTTTGGCCAATAATACCTCCGCCGGAGGCGATAGCGACGCTCCCACCAAACCCGTCCCCTCCATTCTGCGCGGCTTCTCCGCCCCTGTGATCCTCGATTTCGCGCAGAGCCAGGCCGATAAGGCCACGCTCCTGGCCCATGACACGGACCCGTTCAACCGGTGGGAGGCAGGGCGCGCCCTGTCCAAGGCCGCGCTGATAGGTCTGATCGAAACTGGCGCCGCGCCGTCTCAGACGTATCTCGACGGGATCGCTGCGCTTGTGTCTGATGATACTTTAGACCCCGCTTATCGCGCGCTCGCCCTTGGGCTACCGTCGGAGGACGATCTGGCGCAGACGCTCCACGAGCAAGGCCACACACCTGACCCCGACCAGATCCATGACGCCGTAGAGACGCTCGCGCAGGCGCGCGCGGAACGGCTGGCTGACATTGCGCCAGATATCTACGACGGTATGCAGGTGCCCGGCCCCTACAGCCCGGACGCCGAACCCGCGGGGCGGCGCGCGTTAGGCAACGCGATGCTTTCGGTGCTGACGCGGTTGGATGGCGGCGACACGGCCGCCGCGCAGTTTGTTGACGCCATGAACATGACGCAGTCGCTTGCGGCGCTGTCGGCCCTTATCCGTGTGGGCCGCGGCGACGACGCGCTTGCATACTTTTATGAACGCTGGCGCCACGAGCGGCTGGTGGTCAACAAGTGGTTCGGGCTGCAGGCCATGCTCACCCCCCGCGACCGCGCGGCGGAGACTGTGGCGGCGCTCACTCAGCACGCAGATTTCGAGCTCAAGAACCCCAACCGCTTTCGCGCGCTGTTGGGTGGCTTTGCGGCCAACACGGTGGGCTTTCACCGCGCTGATGGGGCGGGCTACCGCCTGCTTGCGGATTGGTTGATCCAGCTTGACCCGCTCAACCCGCAAACCACGGCGCGCATGACCTCGGCCTTTTCCACCTGGCGGCGCTACGACGCGGACCGGCAGGCGCTGATCAAGGCGGAGCTGACGCGCATCCACGGCACGCCGGGCCTGTCGCGGGACACCGGCGAGATGGTCGCGCGGCTTTTAGCCTAGGACCCGCGCAGCCCCCTGCCCTGTCATATCGGTGTCATCTGAGCATGATGACAGGCGGCCATGGAAGACCGCATTGTGCCCCTCATCGCCGAACGGGCGCCTTGGCTTTACAGGCCAGGGGCCGCCCCCGGCCTCGCGCGGTCTGTGCTAGACCGGCTGTTGATGCTTCCTGAGACGCTGGAGCTCGGGGCCTCGCTCGACCCGCTGCCAGCTGCGGGGATCATGGCGCAGATGGAGGCGCGCATCGCACGGCGCGTGAGCGTGCGGGGCCTGAGCCATATCCCACGTTCGAGCGCGGCGCTCATCGTGGCCAACCACCCCACGGGCATTGCCGATGCGATCATGCTCCATCACGCGCTTACCCGGGTGCGCGAGGACCTGTTCTATTTCGCCAATCGCGACATCCTGCGGGTCTTTCCGCAGTTTGAGACGATGATCGCCCCGGTGGAGTGGCGGCTTGAAAAGCGCAGTCACGCCAAAACGCGGGAGACGATGGCTTTTACCCGCCGCGCGGTGGAGGATAGGCGGCTCGGGGTCATCTTTCCCTCTGGCCGGCTGGCGAAGCGGCGGGGGCTTAAGCTTTATGAGCGGCCCTGGATGGCCTCGGCAGCGATGATCGCGCGCAAGTTTGACCTACCGATCATCCCCGTGAACATCCAGGCGCGCAACTCGGCACTGTTTTACCTATTCGACGCGATCCACCCGACACTGCGCGACATCACGCTGTTCTACGAGACGCTCAACAAAGACCGCCAACCGTTCCACATCACCGTGGGGGAGCCGATCTCGCCCGCAGCGCTGCCCCGAAGCTCCGACCAAGCGATTGAGGTCTTGCGGCGCGAGACCCTGGCGCTTGGCGCGCGGGACCTGTCGTTGGTATCGCGCGCGCTGCGGCCTGTGCCTCAAACGCTCTGATCGAAACGCGGCGCGGCGCGGAGTGATGAATTCAAAGGCACTGCCCGTTTTTGCAGCGATAAGTCCGCCCGCGTGCCGAAAGGACCTATTTACATTTCCGTCCTCACGGTCCACCCACGCCTCGATTATGGATGAGCGCCAGGCGATGAACCTACTTGTGTTGCCCCCCGTTACACACCGTCCGCAGGTCGCGATGATCCACCTTGGTGGCACGCTCGCGCAGATGCGCAAGCCCCAGGTTATGAAAGGGCTATTGTGATGAGCGGAACCTCTGGGTCCTTTGGCCGAATGCGGCGGCGCCTGAGCAAGGCGATCAAATCCATGAGCCACCCTGTCACCCGCGCGGCGCTGCGCGAAAAAGTGGCACCCACGTTCGAACATGAGCACCTGCTGCGCGGTCTGGGCCCTATCAACACCGTCATCGATGTCGGTGCCAATAATGGGCAATTCGCGCTGTTGTGCCGCCTGGTGCACCCAAATGCGCGCGTGATCAGCTTTGAGCCTATGGCCGCCGCCGCTGCACGGTTTGAAAAGATTTTCGCCCAAGACGACCATGTCACGCTGCACCGCACAGCGCTCGGCACTGAGGAAGGTGAGACGGTCATCCACCTGTCAGCGCGCGACGACAGTTCATCGCTTATGCCACAGGCGGAGCAGTCGGACTATTTTCCGCAGACAGGTGAGGTCGGCACGGAAACGATCAAGATCGCGCCTTTGGCGTCCTGCGTCCGACCCAGTGACCTTTCTGGGCCGGTTTTGATGAAAATCGACGTGCAGGGGTTTGAAGGCGAGGTGCTCAAAGGCTCCGCCGATCTTTTGGTCCATGTGGACTGGATCTACTGCGAGGCGTCTTTCAAAGAGCTCTATCAAGGCCAGCCCCTGGCGGGAGAGATCATCGCCTACCTTGCAGGGCACGGGTTCGAGATAGCCAGCGTCACCGTAGACGAAAGCATGGTGTTCGATGGCCGCGCGATCCAGGCGGACTTCTTGTTTTATAAACCAAAGGCCGCTGGATGAGCGCGGCCCCATTTCTTGACAGCCATTGGAGACTGCCCCGGTGAGCCTACAAAGCCAAATCATCGCTGCCACGAAGCCTATGCGGTATTGGGTCAATTCCCAGGCCTACCGGATGTGGGGAAACCCCGCACCGTTGATGAGCTTGAAGGACAAGCACAAGGGCAAGCCGATGCTGGTGGTGGGCAATGGGCCGAGCCTGAACAAGACGCCCTTTGACGAATTCGCCCATGTGCCGAGCATCGGGATGAACAAGATCGACCTCTTGTTCGAAAAGACCGTGTGGCGGCCGGAAGTTATCGTGTGCATCAACAACATCGTGGCACAGCAGCATCAGGATGTCTTTGCCGCCTCCGACATTCCGGTCTTTGTGGGGTGGAAGGCACGGCGCATGATGAAGGCGCAGAACCGGGATAAGATCAACTACATCGACCTGACGGCCTCCAACGACTTTGCCACGGATGGCTCCCGCGGCTTTGGGTCGTCGGCCACGGTCAGCTACATCGCGCTTCAGATGGCCTATTGGATGGGCGCGGACCCGGTGATCATTTTTGGTATCGACCACAGCTTTAAGTTCACGGGCGACAAGGCGACCTATCAAAAGCGCGAAGGCGATGACGAGAACCATTTCCATCCCGACTATTTCAAGTCAGGTTCGGTCTGGGGCACGCCCGACCTGGACCAGTCGGAGGTCGAATACCTGCTGGCCCGCCGCGCGTTCGAGGCCGATGGGCGCACCGTCTATGACGCCACCATCGACGGAAAGCTTCAGATTTTCCCCAAGATCACGCTTGATGAAGCCCGCGAGATGACGCGCGCCTAACCATGCCAGATATTTCCATCGTCATTCGCACGCTCAACGAGGCGAAGTTTCTAGGCGAATGCCTGGATGCGATTGCCGCCCAGGAGCTCGGCGATTTGACGATGGAGGTGGTGCTGATCGATTCCGGCTCCACCGATGGGACGGTGGAACTGGCGCGCTCCAAGGGCGCGCGGATCACCCATATCGATAAGTCAGAGTTTACTTTTGGCCGCTCGCTTAACCGCGGCTGCGCCTTTTCGGACGGTGATATCCTGGTGCTCTTGTCGGGCCATTGTGTGCCGGTGGGCACTGACTGGCTCGCGCGGCTCGTGGCGCCGTTGCGCAACGGCACGGCGAGCTACGCTTATGGGGGCCAGGTGGGGCGGCAGGGTGTGACGAAGTTTTCCGAACACCAGCTCTTTGCTAAGTATTTCCCGCCGGAGGATCGGCTCCCCCAGGAGGGGTTCTTTTGCAACAACGCCAACTCGGCCATCTTGCGCAGCGCGTGGGAGGCTGACCCGTTCGACGAGACGATCACCGGGCTCGAAGACATGGCACTGGCCAAGGTCATCACGGGTAAGGGCGGCAAGATCGCCTATGTCGGCTCAGCAGCGGTCGAGCACCTGCATGAGGAGACCTGGCGCAAGGTGCGCATCCGCTTTGAGCGGGAGGCGATCGCGCTGCAGGGCATCATGCCAGACGTCCATGTGCGGTTTTCCGACTTTCTGCGCTACACCATGAGCGGGATCCTAACCGATTGGGGGATTGCGCTGTCCAACGGCCAGTTCCGGCGCGAGGCTTGGTCTATCGTTGCTTTCCGCAGCTGTCAGTTCTGGGGCGCCTGGCGCGGCAATGCTGCCACGCGGGAGCTATCGCGCAGCCGCAAAGAGGCGTATTTCTACCCCCGCTAAGGCGGGTCCGTTCGAAAAGGAGTTTCCCCATGTCCACTGGTCGCACCGTTGCGCTGTTGCCGATGAAGGCCCACAGCGCGCGCGTTAAATCCAAGAACTTTCGCGATCTGGCGGGCAAACCGCTCTATGCCTGGATCCTCGACACGCTGATTTCGATGGACGAGATCGATCAGGTGGTGATCAACACCGATGCCCGCGAAATCCTGGCCAATAGCGGCCTGACCGAGGGTGGAAAGGTCATGATCCGCGACCGCAAGCCCGAGATTTGCGGTGATTTCGTGTCGATGAACCTCGTGCTCGCTGACGACGTCGCGAATGTGGAGGCCGACACTTATGTCATGACCCACACGACGAACCCGCTCCTGAGCGCGGCTACGATTTCGGGCGCGATTGGCGATTACACCGCCGCCCGCGCCAAGGGGGAGGCCGACAGCCTCTTTACCGTCAACAAGGTGCAGACCCGGTTTTACCGCGAGGATGGCAGCGCCGTGAACCACGACCCCGACAACCTGATCCGCACCCAGGATCTGGAGCCATGGTACGAGGAAAACTCCGGCCTCTATATCTTCTCCGCAGACAGTTTCGCGTCGACGAATGCGCGTATCGGCAAGAAGCCGATGATGTTCGAGACACCAATGCTGGAGGCCGTCGATATCGATGACGCGCCGCGCTGGTTCATCGCCGAAAGCATGGCGCGCCGCGTGGCTGACGGCAAAGTGTTGGGAGACATCAAGTGACCTACAAGATCCTGCTCACTTGCCCGCCGATGATCGGGCTGAAAGACGAATTCACGGAGATCTTTGCCGCCGCGGGTTTCGACGTCACCGTGCCAGATTTCACCCAGATCATGCCCGAGGAGCGCCTGATCGAGGTTCTGCCGGACTATGACGGCTGGATCATCGGGGACGACCCCGCCACGCGCGCTGTGTTCGAGGCGGGCGCCGCGGGCAAGCTGAAAGCTGTGGTGAAATGGGGCGTGGGCGTCGACAATGTCGACTTCGACGCCTGCAAAGACCTCGGCCTGCCGGTGTCGAACACGCCCGGTGTGTTTGGTCGCGAGGTGGCGGATTTGGCCATGCACTACACGCTGGCGCTCGCGCGGCAGACCTACGAGATCGACGCCGGCATCCGCGACGGCGGTTGGCCCAAACCGTCGGGCGTGTCACTGTGGAACAAGAAGGCGGGCGTCATCGGCGCGGGCGATATCGGCCGCAATACGATCAAGCGGCTTTTGGCCCATGACCTCGACGTGTGCACCTTTGACCCCTTTGTCGACCCGGCCTCCCTGCCCGACGGCGTGGTTGTGCGGGACTGGCCCGAGATCGGGGACCTCGATTTCCTCGTCTTCACAGCGCCTTTGACGCCCGAGACGCACCACCTGTTCGACATGGCCGCTCTCGAGGCCGCCAAGTCGGGCATGCGGCTTGTGAATGTGGGCCGTGGGCCCGTGGTTCAGGAGGCCGCCGTTGTGGCGGGGCTTGAGAGCGGCAAAATCCATTCCGCCGCGCTCGACGTGTTCGAAATAGAACCCCTGCCCGTTGAAAGCGCCCTACGCGGCTTTGGGCCACGCTGCCTCTTTGGCTCCCACAACGGTTCGAATACGCGCGACGCGGTTACGGCTGTGTCGGAGAAAGCGGTGGGGCTTCTGAAGGGGTTTTTGACCGCGACTTAGACGGCAACAGTGGCAACAGCATCGGCAAGGCGATTGTGATCAGGACAGGGTACACGACCTGTCTGATCACGAATGGCGACAAGAAGGCCGCCACAAAGCCCGCGAGCGCAAGCATCGCGTTTCGGGCCAAATAGACGTCGCTTTTCTGGTGCCCCCAGCGGACAAGAAATCTCAAGAAGATGCCAATTACGAATGCGGGCAGCGCCATCGCGTAGCCAAAATCCACATAAAGATCGCGCGTGAACGTCGCCCAAGGATTGGTCGATAGGCCAATCCGCGTCAAAACATCGGCGATTTCCAAGCGCGTTTGCGCAAACTCGTCTCGGAACAAGATACTGAACGTGTACGAGCCCATCCTGGGTGTCCACGTGCCGCGCGTGGCATCCAAGAAATTCTGAAGCACCAACGGAGGTGACGAGTAATAGCAACTTGACAGCAACATCGCTTTTACGACGTCAGCGCTGTACTCAAATAGCGGATGAAATGCGGCGTCCACACAATTGTGCCTCAAGAACAACTCAGGCGCGCTTGAGAAGTACGGGTTACGGATCATGTAAAACAGTCCGCCCAAAACGTAGAACATCACCATGGCGCCCAATCCGGCGAGGATCATTTGACGGGCCGTAAATTTGTTGACGCTTGCGTAGCAAGCCAGTGTCGCCAGAGCCATGAAAACGATTGCCGCCCGCGCGCCTGTCGCCAAAGACAGATCGATCATTGCAATCGCGCAAAGAAGTGTGAACAGCTTCCTTACTACACTGCCGCGCGCATAGAGAGGGCTCATGACCACATACAAGAACGCAAAGTGGCTGAGCAGTCGTAACCAGCGCGTGAAAAAGTCCCCCGACGCATCAACAAACGTGTGACTGGCCCTAATCTCGTAGAGATTTGTTACGTTCGAGCTGAGCGGAATATGGCGATCTATTCCCCATGACGCGACACTGACCAACACGAAAATGCCAGCCAAAGTCGTTAACGCCTTTTCAAACAGCGGGTGCCGCGGAATATCAACCGCGCCTTTTTTGCGACTTGACGATGCAGAGGCATTCCCGCCGGCGGCAAGAGGCGCAACCGCCACTGTCTTTGACGGCAGGGCGTTATATCCCATGCACACTGCAAGATGGACCGAAATCATCAAGAGCTGCGTATCGAAGCGGACCTCTTGCGGATACTCAAGCAAAGGCAATGTGCCCAAGAAAGCCGATATGAACAGCACCAGGCTAAAGACGACATCAAATCTCGCGACGCCGACCCGTGCAAGGGCGTAGCCTGCTAACACAAACGCAGTATAGAGCAATACAAGGGTCACGTCATACCTCCAACGAGTATCAGGCAAAAGTAGATCACGATCATAGCCATCGGCAAGGCGGAGGCGCGCGCTTCGAACTTTGGCCAGGGCAGCGAAAACGCCCGATAGGACCAGTACATCGAGAACGGTGTATAAAACAGCGCTGTCGCGAAGAGTTGAGCCAGAGGAAAGGCCAATGCGCCGTAATTGTCCAAAAGAAGCGCAGCAAAGATGACAAAGAGAACCGCAGTTATGCCATTGGCCCAGTGCCAAAGGATGTGGTTGGTCGTTGAGTAAAGCTGCAGGTGCATGGCGCCCACACGCTCCACGATCGCCGTCACGCTGATTGCTGCCCAAAGCACGGGCGGAACAGGCGTATCAAAGATCCCAATCGCGACAAAGACTTCCAACGCCGCAGCGATACCCAGCGCCATTATACAAACGACTGCATTGCTCAACATCATCGCACGCGCCGCAATGGACAGTTGGGTCGCCCGGTCGCCCGACGCTTGAAGCTGCGCGAGCATTGGCAATTTGGTTATGAATGGCACCTGCCCGAATTGGATCATCGGTCGCATCAAAGACATAGCAAAGAGATAGGCCGCGACATCCGCGGGCTCCCCGATGCGCGCGTAGTAGAGCCCTGCCCCTTGCGTCGCGAGAATAAAGAGCGCCATTCCGAGGCTCGAACGCCACACAGCCGGCCACAGCTGCCGAAGTATGTCGAAGTCAAACTTCGTCGCGCGATCAAACCCGGCCTGGCGCTTTTGATCGCGTCGCGTCAGCCAGGCCGTCACCAACAGGCCCAACGCAATCGATACTTGATAGACAAACGCGATTTGCAGCAGGCTCCCACCCAGCGCGAGCGTAGCCACTGTGAGCGTGAAGGCCGCGCCCCAATACGCAGCTTCGGTCCAGCGCAACAAGGGAATGCGCCCTGAGGCAAAGAGAAACGAGATGTGGCGGCCGATATAGGCGCGAAGCATTGCACCAAAGACAAAGAGCCCGAGGGCGGCGTAGCCCTCCCACTGCGGCATGTCTGACTGCCGCAAGAGGTGAGGGATAGACCACAGCCCAAGGCCCGCGATAAATGTTGCCGTAAGAACGGCGAGCAGAACATGGGTCCACCCCATGGCCGTCCAAACCTGCGCGTAAAGACGCATGTTTGGTTCCCCGGTCCCGTCGGAATTCGTTTGATTGCGGACTTGGGTGGCCCCGCCGCGTGCGAAGCTCAACGCCCGCACAAAGCTTGTCTCTAAGCTACTCCCAAATAGAAGTTGCATGCCTTGCAGCGTGATCAGTGCGAACCAGATCGCGGCTTCTTCCTCCGGAAAGGCCGCAAGCATGAGGGGCGCGAGTGCAAAAATGCACAGCGCGCGGGCGACAAAACTGCCCCATGTCGCAACAGAGGGCGACAGCCTCAGCCGGTCAAGTACGCGCATCGGCAATCCAATGAGAACGCATAACGGGCATGCGTTGTAACTAGTGAGCAGCTTCTCTCACGAGCAGGACGGTGTTGCCGGTTTCCCTGGTGATTGAGAAGCCGTTTTGTTCAAAGAACGGCAGCGCGGTGTAGCCTTTGCCCTGCCAGCGGCCATCGGCGCGCCACGTATCGTCAAAAGACACGACACCACCGGCGGGCATGCTTTTTGTCGCCGCTTGGGCGCAGCGCAGGTGCATTTCGTAGCACGCCTCGTTGCCGATATCGGTGCCCAGGATTTCTTTGTAGCGGCTGCGGCGACGTTCGCTGTGCTCGGCATGGTCGATGTCGAACGCGTCGAGGTATAGGAAATGGTATGGGCCCTCAAAAGCCTCAAGGAATTCTTCGCCCTTGGCCTGGTGCGCTTTGAAGTCTGGAGAATGCTTGGCGATTGTCTGAGAGGCGCGTTCGACCTGTTCGGGGTCCATATCGACCGAGATAAACTGGATGCCCTCGCGTTTGCACAGTTTAGCCAAGCGCGCGGTCGAACCCTGCCCTGGAACGTCCTCCCGGGTGGAGCCGATTTCGATGCAGGTTTTGCCCTTAAGGTCTTGGCCCGCTGCAACAAGCGCTTCGATTTCGTCGATCAGCACTTGGTGACCGTGGGGCACTGTTTTGTGGATGCCAGTTTTGTTGGCGAGCAAACGGACCTCTTCGAAGATACCGAGCTTTTGCAGAACGGCTTTGGCAGTCTGTTTTGCGGTTGGCATGGTCTAAAACCTTTCAGCGGGCAAATCTGTATGTGTCGTAGACGCTTGGGGCAACCAATACGCACCACCTTGGGTCGCGCCCGACATCGTCGGCGCCTTATTGCCCGGAGCGGACGCCAATGGCAAAGCGATTCTTGCTAGCTGCGTCACGTGCGCCGCTGATCAAGACGAACGGCTAAAAAATGTGCGGGAATTCGCTTACTTATTGAAATCAAAGCCGAAGGGGCGCGTCTGGGCTGCATAATGTGCAGGCGGTTGCTGTGTCTAGCAGTGGGCCACATGATAGCACCGCGCGCTGGTTTCAGGCGTCGTTAGGCTTTCTTTCAGAATGTTCGAGCTGTTCTGCCGTGGGGTGACTGCGGTGCAAATCTCACCCGCCGTCTTGGAGCCGACAGCCTATGACCCAGACATCTCCTGTTCTTTCTTTGCCTTACATCCAGGCGTCGCAGGCTCAAAAGCATGTGACCCATAACGAGGCTGTTCGGCTTCTGGATTTGGCGGTTCAGCTTGTGGTGCGCGATGCCAACCGCACGGAGCCACCCGCCGCGCCCGTCCTCGGGGACCGGCACATCGTAGCCGCGGGCGCGCTCGGTGATTGGGCCGGGCAAGATGGCGCGGTCACGGTTTGGGACGGCAGCGGCTGGTTCTTTGCGGCCCCGCAAAGCGGCTGGCAGGCGCGCGATCTGAGCGCGGGCGTGACGCTCTTTTTCGACGGCGCTGCTTGGGCCGCAGATACACTGTCGCCAGAGCTTTTGGGCATCAATGCCAGCGCCGACACGACGAACCGCTTGGCCCTGTCGTCTGACGCGTCGTTGTTCAACAATGCCGGGGCGGGCCATCAGCTCAAGATCAACAAAGCCGCGGCAGCGGATACGGCGAGCCTGCTTTTCCAGACGGGTTGGTCAGGGCGCACAGAGCTTGGCAATGTCGGCGACGATAACTTTTCGCTCAAGGTCAGTGCCGATGGCAGCAGCTTTACAGAGGCGCTGAGCGTGGACCAGACGAACGGTCTGGTGTCCTTGCGCGGGATCGACAGCCAGCAAGTGTTCGTGCCCTACGAAACGATGGCGGAGGTGTCGCCGCCCTCGACCGGCGGTCTGGTCTTTATTTCTCTTGTGGATCCTAGCTTTCCACAAACGCCTGCCAATGGAATTTTTGCCTATGACGTAGGCTCCTCCCCCGGGCTGCAGACGGTGTGGACGGGTGGCAAGCTCATTAACCAAGGTACGACGATGCTGACGGGAACAACCGGCCCGAGCTCCGAAGTGAGCGTGGCTGTGACCGCGACGGGCAAGATACAGATCGAAAACCGCTACCTGACCTCGGGCGACCGGCAATTCTCGCTGACCTATATCAACGGCTACCGCCCGCTGCCTTAGGGTCGGGCGGAGGCTGTATCGGGTGGTCCGCCACTTAGAACGCGACGCTGTCGCCACCCTTTAGCCCGAGAATGCCGCGCGCCTCGTCGGGGGTGGCGACGGATAGGCCGAGACCTTCGATGATCTGCCGGACCTTGCGGACTTGGACGGCGTTGGAGGTCGCAAGTTCGCCCTTGCCGGCCCAAATACTGTCCTCGAGACCCACGCGCACATTGCCGCCAAGAGCTGCGGCCTGGGCGGCAATGCGGAACTGGTTGGCCCCGGCGCCCAGGACGGACCAGCGAAAATCCGTGCCGAACAGGCGGTCTGCCGTGCGTTTCATGTGTTGGACGTCTTCGGGATGTCCGCCGATCCCGCCCAGCAGGCCAAAGACCGATTGCACGAAAAACGGCGCTTTCACCAAACCGCGGTCCGCGAAATGCGCGAGGTTATAGAGGTGCGAGGTGTCGTAGCATTCGAATTCAAACCGTGTGCCGTTGCCGTAGCAGGTTTCCAGCACGTACTCGATGTCCTGGAACGAATTTCGGAACACCAGATCGCGGGACCCTTCGAGGTGCTCGCGTTCCCAATCGTGTTTGAACTCCTTGAAGCGGTTCAGCATCGGGTAAAGGCCGAAATTCATCGATCCCATGTTCAGCGACGCGACCTCTGGCTGGTAATGCGCAGCGGGGGCGGCGCGTTCTGCGACGCTCATATAGGGGCTGCCGCCGGTGGTGATGTTGATGACCGCGTTGGTGGCCTGTTTTATGCGCGGCAGAAAGGGCGCGAAGCCTTCGACGGACTGATCAGGGCGGCCCGTTTCGGGATCGCGCGCGTGCAGGTGCAGGATAGAGGCGCCTGCCTCTGCCGCCTCAATCGCGTGGGTTGCGATCTCATCAGGCGTGACGGGCAAATGCGGCGTCATAGAGGGCGTGTGGATCGCACCCGTGACAGCACAGGTGATGATGACTTTCCCGTTTTGTGACATGGGTTTAGCCCCCGAACCGCGGCTCAGGCAGGCCCTTGATGCCCAGCCCTGTCACCTTGAACAGGGCGCCTGCCTGAAACTGCGGTTTGGCCTGAACGGCAAACATGTCGTGCACTGCCGGGTGTTTGACCCGCGCCATGGAGGTCACGTAGATTTCGTCCAAATTGTCGCCGCCGAACATTACACTGGTGATGTTTTTGACCGGCATCCCGATACGCATATCGATCGACCCGTCGGGCGCGTAGCGCACCAGATCGCCGGAGATCAGCTGCGCGTTCCACATGTAGCCTTCAGCGTCCACGGTGGAGCCATCCGCCACGCCCTCGTCATCCTTGGTGGAGGCATGGACGCGCTTGTTCGACAGGTTGCCCGTATCGATGTCGTAATCGTAGGCCCAGAATTCCTCGATAAAGGTGTCGGCGATGTAGAACGTCTTGTCATCGGGGCTCCAGCAGGGGCCGTTGGTGCACATGAGACCGTCCTCGACCTTGGTCACGCTTAGATCCGGGTCGAGGCGGAAGAGGCCGCAATTTTTCAGCTCTTCCAAATCGTCCATGCCGCCCGCAAAGAACCGCCCGCGCCGGTCGACTTTTCCATCATTGAGGCGCGTGCGTTCGATGTCGGCGTCCACCTCCTGGATCAGGTCCAGTTCGAGTTTATCGCCCTTGATGTCCATGAAATAGAACCCGTCGCACATCGCCGCGACCATGCCGCCCTGTTCCCGCAGGGCCATGGCGCCGATGTCCTTGGGCAGGGCCCAGCTTTCGACCTTGCCGGTTTTTGGATCCATCCGCCACACGGCGTCCAACCCGAACCGAGGGCCGGTGCAATCGAGCCAATACAGGCGTCCCTCGTCGACGTCCCAAACCGGGCCTTCACCCAAGTGGTTTTTGCAGTCCAGAACGCATTCAATCGTCACGGGCATGGGTTCGCTCTCCTCTTGGGGGCTCAGTTGGGCTTGATGGCGACTTTCATCGCGCCGTCTTTGCGTTGCTCATAGGTTTCGAGCGCGGTGGCGAAATCAGACAGGGGGAAGCTGTGTGACATCAGTGGCTTCAGGTCGATGCGACCCTCGTGGAGCAGTGCGATTGCGGGCTCTGCCGTGTTTGGGTTGGCCCGGTTGCCGATCAGTTCAACCTCATCAAGCACCATCCGCTTGATCGGCACCTCTGGGTCGCCGTGGGGAATGCCGATCATCGACACAACGCCACCTTTGGCGGCGGCAAGACAGGACTGCTGGATCGCCCTGGCCGTGCCTGCACATTCCAAGACGCGCGGCACACCGTGCCCGTTGGTGTGTTTCTTCACGGCCTCCAGCACGTCTTCGCTGCGGTAGTCGATCCCGATACCGCCAAGCTTTTTGGCGAGCGCTAGGCGTTCCCCGCTGCCCGCGATAAAGACGCGGCCCGCGCCCATGGCGATGGCGCATAGCAGCGCCATGAGACCTTGGGGACCGGTGCCCATGATGAGCACATCGTCACCCGCCTCCATCCGGCTGCGGTTGACGGTATATAGGGCAATGGACAGCGGATCGACGCAGGCCGCGTATTCCAGATCCATCTCATCGGGGATTTTGTAGAGACTTTTGACCGAGGCGGTCATGTACTGCGCATAGGCGCCGGGCGTGATGTGGCCGTGCTGGCGGTGGCCTGCATCCTGGTTGCCGTAGTTCAGGCACAGCGTGTAACGCCCCTTCATGCAGTTGGCGCAATAGCCGCAGCCCACATGGGATATCGCACACACACGGTCGCCTTCTTTCCAGCCCAAGGCCGCTGCCTTGGGACCGGTTTTCTCGACCGTGCCGGACCATTCATGCCCTGGTGTGAATGGAAACGCCGGGGGCCAGAAGCCGGGAAAATCGCCTTGGATGATATGGGGATCGGTGCCGCAGATAAACGTCGTGTCGATCTTGACCAAGACCTCGTCATCCACCGCGACAGGCATCGGAATTTCCTGGACAGAAAACTCGCGGGGGGCCGTCAGAACCAACGCCTCCATTGTCTTGCTCATGACGTTCATGTGCCTCTCTCCTCAATATCCATGTGCGGTTGAAGCGCGCGCCAGATACGTTCTGGCGTCAGCGGTAAATCTGTGAAGGCCACGCCGGTGGCGTCGGTTATTGCGGCGGCGAGCGCGGGAGCGGTGCACAGAATGGCGCCCTCGCTGACGCCTTTGGCGCCTTGCGGGCCCGGTCCATCGGCGTTTTCGACCATTCCTGTGACCAGGTTTTCGGGCATGTCCTTGGTGGTGACGATCCGGTAATCGATCGCCCCCAGATTGCGGATGCGCCCGGCGTCATCCATCAGGATTTGCTCATAAAGCGCGTGACCCAGCCCCATGATCGCCGCGCCTTCGTCCTGCATTTCGACTTGGAGCGGATTGAGCGCTTTGCCGACATCGCCGACGGTGGCGTGCTTGTGGATTGTGACCTCACCGGTGGCCTTATCCACCGACACTTCAAACGCGGTGCAGTTGAATTCAAAGAACGCGGGCGTGCCGCCCAAGGGGTGATCATGGTCGGTGGGTTTGCGCATCCGGCCATGGCCGATAAGCTCCCCATTCCAGCTGCCCAGCGAGCGTTGGACGAAGTCGAACACAGGCACTGGCCCGTCCGGCAGATGGATCTGCCCGTCCTTGATGCTCAGATCCGCCGGATCGAGCCCCAGCGTATCGCTGGCGAGTTCGATGACCTGCGCGTGAATGTCGGCACAGGCCCGCGTGATCGCCGTGCCCATGAACACGGTCGAGCGGCTGGCGGAGGTTTGCAGATCAAAGGGCACCAGGTCGGTGTCCCCCATGATTAGCGACACGCGATCATACGGTGCGCCCAGCGCATCGGCAGCAATTTGGGCAAAGATCGTCCGGGCGCCTTGCCCCATGTCGGACGTGCCCGCAAAGACCAAAATGCTGCCATCCGCGAGCAGCCGCACGGTGGAATTCGACAGACCCGTCGTGGCCCCCGCCTTGATCCCCACGGCAATACCGCGACCGCGGCCGGCGGGTTTCGGTGCGTCCCAGCCCAGCAGATCGGCGGCCTTTTGCACCGATTGGAGCCAGTGCCCATCGGCGGGCACGTCCCCTGGGACGACTTGGTCGCCCTTATCGGAGACGTTGCGCATTCGCATGGCGAACCCGTCCATGCCCAGCTCCCGCGCGGCGGCATTCATCTGGCTTTCGACGGCCCAATTCACCTGTGGCGTGCCAAAGCCGCGAAATGCGGTGCTGGGTGGTGTGTTGCTAAACACCCCGCGGGCGTTGATCCGCGCGTTTGGCACACGGTAGGGCCCACAGGCCAGATAGTTGCCCTTGGTCGTCACACGCTCGGCGATGTCGACATAGGCCCCGATTTGGTAGTCCGAATGGATGTCATGGAACAGGACGTCGCCGTCCTTGGAAAATCCTGAGCGGATCTTCACCTTGGCCCCTGCCCGGCGCACGGCCTGGAATGTCTCCTCCAGCGTCAGGATCAACCGGCACGGTCGCCCGATGCGGCGTGAGGTGAAGGCCAGCAGCGGTTCGAACTTTGGCATCTGTTTGCCGCCAAAGCCGCCGCCCGGATCAGGCGAGATCACCTGCACATCGCTGAGCGGCAGGTCAAACATTTTTGCCATGATCTTTTGCATCAGGAACGGGTGCTGCACCGGGCTCCAGATTTTTAGCCGATCGCCCGAGGCATCGACGATGAAGCCGTGGGGCTCAATCGCGAAATGGGTGACCATCGGGAAAGTGTAGGTGTTTTCAATGACCAGATCGGCGTCCGTGCCATCCACATCGCCCCAGGCCCAGTCCATCGACTTCAGGATGTTGGTCTGGGCCAGTGTCTTGTCGTCCCGCATCGCCGGGTCTTGCACCAGGGGCGCGCCGTCGGCCAAGGCCGCGTCGATGGAGATCACGGCAGGCAAAGCGTCGTATTCTACCTGCACGAGGCTGGCGGCATAGGCGGCGATATCTTTGGTCTCAGCGACCACAGCAGCGACCGGCTCACCGTGGTAGCGCGTCTCACCCACGGCGATCACTGGACGGTCTTGGTAGGCGGGTCCGAAGCGCGGCATCGGGTGGGGCAATTCGGCGGGCGTGATGACGTCGATCACCCCGGGCACGGCGCGCGCGGCGCTGGCGTTGATGCCGTTGATCTTGGCGCGGCCCACATCGAGGCTGACGAGTTTGACATGGGCCATGCCCGCAACGTCGATATCGGCGATAAATTCCTGGCGTCCGTTGACCCGTTCGACGCCCCCGAGGCGGGAGATATCGGCGCCCACTGTCTTTCCGGTCACGGGCTCTACCGTTTTGAGATGCACGTCCTCGCCTGCGGCGTCGCGCATGGCATCAAACATCCGGTTGTAGCCCCCACAGCGGCACAGGTTGCCGGAGAGCGCCTCGCGCACTTCCGCCTCGTCGGCGCACGGTTTGTCGCGGTGCAGGCTTTCTGCGGACATGACCATGCCGGGAATACAGAACCCGCATTGCACGCCGCCGCATTTCAGGAAGCTGTGTTGGACCGTGCTCAGCTGCCCACCATTGGACAGCCCCTCCACGGTTTCGATCTGCGCGCCTTGGCATTCCGCGGCGAGCATCAGACAGGAATTGACCGACACCCCGTCGACCAGCACCGTGCACGCGCCGCATTCCCCGACGCCGCAGCATTCCTTCGCGCCTTTGAGGTTCAGGCCGTCGCGCATGAAGTCCAAAAGCGAGGTATGGGCGGCCACGTCGCGTTCGATGGGGGCGCCGTTCACGGTGGCCTTGAGCGGGATCGATGTCCCGAACCCGTCGGCACCGGCGGGGCGAAATGTATCAGGCATGACCGCCTCCTGCCGCCAGGCGCGCATGGGCCACACCGAGCGCGCGTTCGGCCATCACGCAGAGCATCGCGCGCCGATAGTCGGCATTGGCGCGCACGTCCGTGATGGGGGTGGCATGGGCCGCCAGATCCCGCAGCACGGGGGCGCGGTCCTGCGCACTCGCAGCCGGATCGCCTAAGAGCCCCGTTTCATCGCGCAGCACCAAGGGCTTGGGTGACACCGCGCCAAAGGCAATCGTGACAGCCCCGTCATGGGGGATCGAGCAGGCCATATTGGTTGTGGCCAAATCCACGCCGCGTCGCCGGGTGATCCGGTCAAAGGCGCAGCCATGGGGGCCTTTAGGCAACGGGATGAGAACCGCGGTGACGAGCTCACCGGGTGCCAAATCAATCTGGCGGTTGCCCTGAATAAAGCCAGCCACGGGGCGCTGACGCGGCCCGTTCGGGCCGTAGATCTCCACCGATGCATTGAGCGACGCGAGCACCGGCACTGTGTCTGCGGCAGGCGACGCGTTGCAAATGTTGCCCGCCAGTGTCGCACGGTTGCGGATCTGGATCGATCCCACGACCGCTGCGGCGTCTTGCAAGGCTGGAAAGAGCCCGTGCGCGGCCAGGTAGTCGCGCAAAGCCGTCATGGTGGCCGTTGCGGGCACCCGCAGCGTTTCATTGTGGATTGCGATGGGCCCGCCCAGCTCTGTCACCTGTTTGAGGTCGATGACCATATCCGCCTCAACCGCGCCATGGCGCAGGGCGACCATCATGTCTGTTCCCCCAGCCAACAGCCGCGCCGACGCCCCATACGCGGCCCAGGCCGATGCTGCCTCTGCCAAGTCTCTGGGCTGTATGTAGTCGAACGGTTTCATCTGCGGCGTGGGTCCGGGTGTAAAGTCAAGGGACGTCCCCGGGCCGCGCTATGCAGCCCGAGGCAGTGTTTACTACATCGAGTCGAGCGCCAGAACGGCGTCGCCGTCAACCGTATCAATCTGCATGATTGAACCGTCGTCTTGCCATTCAAAGATGCCAAAGATGCCGGACACAACGCCCGTGTCCGTATACTCCATCGAGCCCGTCACACCGTCGTAGTTGACATCCTTGCCCGCGCGAATGGCGGCTAGGCCGTCTTCGTAGGTGTAGACAACCTCGCCTTCGCCGCCGGTGACGTCATACATCGCCTGCGTCCAGCTTGCGGTGTTTACCTCACCAGACTTTTCAATAGCCAAGGCGGTGGCGACCAAAAGATCCCAGTATTGGATCGCGTAGGAGTTGCCGACGTCGCCGATGTCACCGGCCCATTTGGAGCCGTTGGCAAAGGGCTCATAGGCCGCCCAGGCTGGGTTGTCGTCATAGGCATAGGCCGTCATATGGACCGACTGGTGCTGGCCCAAGGCGCTTTTTGTTGCGGTATCGTAGAACTCGGTCTCCTGCCATTCGCTGGGCCCAACGATGAACCACGAGGCGCCTGACTCAGCCGCATTTTTGACAAAGCTGCCACCCGCTTGCGGGGACGAGTAGACGATGACCGCATCGGGCTTTAGGCGGTTAATCCGCGTGATCACAGAGCGGAAGTTGCTCGCCCCGCCATCGATGTCGATATCATCGAGCAGCTCCAGACCCATCGCTTCATAGGTCCGCAACGCGGCCTCTTTTTGCAGCTGAGAGCCGGAGGTCTCTGCGGCAACAACGACGATGCTGCTCAGGCCTGCGTTCTTGGCATGGAGCAGCGCTGCGATGCCTTGTGCTGTGTCCATCGGAGCGCCGCGGAAAATCGGCTCCTCTACCACGCCGCCGATGGCTTCTTCGATGGCGCCACCGTGCACGGATGGCATCAGGGGCAGGCTATTGGCTGCGACAGTTTCCAGCATGAATTCCCGGTAGGACATGTAGCTGTGCGCCGGGTTCAACAGGATGTCGACGCCATCACTGTCAACCAGTTTGCGGGCCGCGCGGGCCTCGCCCACGGTGCCGATGTCCTGGTGGATCGCCACGAAGGGACGGCCCAGCGGCGGGTCTTCGTTGATTTTGGACAGGGTCATTTCGGTGACCCCATCAAAGAACGGGCCAAAGCCCCCGTATTCACCCGTGTGGTAGGTCAGGTGACCAACTGTGATGTCCTGGGCGCTTGCCAGTGGTGCAAACCCGAGGCTTGCGGTCAGTGCGGTGGCACCTATGAGTGCTTTTCTTGTTATTTTCATCGAATTACTCCTCCTGTGGTTTTTCGACGTCTTTAGTTCAGATGTGATAAGCGGCTGTGATGTCGCTCATCGAAAGGTCCGACCGATTGCGAAGCAGGTGCATCTCTCCCAAAGACAGCACCATCACACGGTCGGCAATTTCGAGGGTCTTAACGGCGTTCTGTTCGGCCAAGACGATGGTCAGGCCTCGGTCCCGGCGGGTGTCGGCGATGCTGGTGAACAAGGTGTCCACGAACAAGGGCGACAACCCGGCGGAGGGTTCATCGAGCAAGAGCACTTGCGGATCCTGCATCAAGGCCCGGCCCACGGCGAGCATTTGGCCCTCCCCACCCGACAAAGACCCCGCCGCTTGGCTGCGGCGTTCTTTGAGGCGGGGGAACAGGGCAAAGACCTCCTCCAGCTTTTCAGCTTTGGAGCGGTGCCCGGTGCGGCCCCCAATCGACAGGTTTTCCATCACCGACAGGTCGGGAAACACGTTGCCCTCTTGCGGGACGTAGGCCACCCCGGCCCCGGGCATGGCATAGGCGGGTGTGCTCGACACATCGCTGCCATCCAGGGTCAGGTCGCCTGATTGCACCGGCAGCAGACGCGCTAGAGTTTTCAAGAGCGTGGTCTTGCCCGCGCCGTTGGCACCGAGCACGGCAAAAATCTCGTCCTTCACTGAAAAGCTGATGTCCTTTAGAACAGCCATTTCGCCGTAGCCGCTGCACATGTTTCTTGCTTCAAACATGCCTAGACCCCCATGTACTTTTCAGCGACGACGCGGTTCGACTTCACCTCTTCGGGCGTGCCTTCAAACAGGATCGTGCCTTCGGACAGGAAGTGGACGTAGTCGCAATATTCCCAGATCATCGGCAGATCGTGTTCGACGACGACTACGCGCATGTCCCCATCGGCGACTTTTTGGCGGACCATGTCCATGACCATGCGGGTGATGTCATCGGGCAGGCCTGCGGTGGGTTCGTCCATCAGGAAAAGCTTGGGTTCCGCGATCAGGCACCGCAGGATATCGACCAGCTTTTTCTCCCCTCCCGACATGGCGTAGCCGTCGGGATCGGTGAACGGGAATGCCTCGACCAGGTGAGCGACTTTGGCTTCGATCGCATCGCTGTCGCGCTGGGTGGAGAACAGGCTGGCGAACCCTTCGTGCTTGGGCGGGGTTGCAGCCAAGCGGAGCGAGTCCTTGATCGTCAGGCTATCGAAGCCCTGGATGCGCTGGTTGGTTTTGATCAGACCGATGCGCGCGACCTCGTGGGATTTCAGCGGGTTGAGCTTGTGCACCCCGTCGCCCACGTCGAGTTGAATGTCCCCGCTGGTGGGCGCGATGCGCCGGGTCAAGAGACCCATCAGAGTGCTTTTGCCAGCACCGTTCGGGCCAATCAGACCTTCAAGCCCGCCGGAACCAAACGTCACCTTTTCGATATTGACGACCTCATGGGCGTGGTAGGCTTTGGTCAGGTTTTGGGCTTCAAGTCTCATGGGGCACCCCCTGGGCTTGGGCGGGGCGCGCCCGGACTTTGGGCGTGTCCTCACCCAGCATGCCGCGCGGGCGGAACATGATGATCATGATCAGGACGAGCCCGTAGCAAAACAGTTTGAAGTTCGGCAGCAGGATGGCCTGCTCAGCGGGCACCGGGGCGTAGGTTTCGATCAGGATGTCAAAAAGCCCGAAGGTCACAAAGACACCGACGATGGCCCCAAGATTGTGGCCCTTCCCGCCCAGCACCAGCGCGATCCAGACCGCGAAGGTCAGCGATGGGGCCAGCTGATAGGGGACCAGGAACTGGTGGAGCGGGGCCGACATGCCGCCCAGCACACCCATCATCCCGCAGGTGATCGCAAAGACCCACCGTTTGGTCGACGCGGTGTCTTTACCAAGGCTCGCTGCAAGCTCCTCGTTGTCGCGGATGGCGACCAGCTGGCGGCCCATTCGGCTGTCGCGCAGCTTGGCCGAGAGCCAGACCATCGCGGCTACCACGATCAGGATGAACACCATAAAGACGATGTTGCGCCCCTCCATACTGCCAAAGGGAAACTTGATCGTGCCAAGCCCCTGCACCCCGCCGGTGATGTCCTTTTCGGACACGATCAGCGTTGCGATGATCGCCGAGAGCGCGAGCGTCGCCGCCAGTATCGCCTGGCCGCTGCGTTGCAGGACCAGCAGTGCCAGCGCGTAGCCCACCGCCGCCGACAGCACAGAGGCCAGGGAGATCGCGATGAACAGCGGCACGTCGTAGGTGACGTAGAGCACGCCCGTGCCATAGAGCCCCAGCCCCCAAAACCCGACCACGCCAAAGTTCGGGATCCCCGCCATGCCGAATTGGACATGAAGCAACTGTGCCAGGCCGATGTAGACGAGCATCAGAGAGAAGGAGAAAATCAGATAATCCATCAGGCCGTCCTCGCGCCACGGAAGGTCAAAACGGCGATGAACATGCTCAGCAGGACGACCTCCGCATAAAGCGGTTTGGTGACGAGCGTGATAAACGCCGTCAGGATGCCTGCCACGACGGCGGCAACCACGGCGCCGCGCACACTGCCCACGCCCGCAACGATGGTGACGAGCATGGTGATCAGGATCACGTTCCAGCCCATATAGGGTGTCACCTGCGCGAAGACGCCGCTGAAGATGCCGGACAACCCGCCCGCACAGCCCGCGATGAACCAGATCGCCACGGATGTGCGGTGCGGATTGATGCCACTGGCCATCGCCAGATCGTGGTTGTTGGCCAGCCCGCGCATCTGTTCGCCGAGGCCAGTGTTGTAGATCATCCAGTAGAGCGTGCCTGCCGCGATCAGCACCAGAACGAGCGCCACCAGCTGGAGGTTCGTGGCCCCCATGCCAAGGAACTGCAGGTAGGTAATGTTGGGCTCATTGAGGAACATGTTCACCGGCCCCACAGCCAGGATCAGCCCGTAGCGGAGCAGGAACGACACGCCGACGGACAAGATAATCATCTCCGTCGGGCCAACGCCGCGGTTGAGCGCGGGCCGGAAGATGCCCAGGTAGACCGCCACGCTCAGCGCACCGGACAGCAACATCGACGGCACAATTGCGAGGTAGAAATGCGCGCCCAACACCACGTTGAACAGGACCGCGAAATAGGCGCCAAAAGTGATGCTTTCGGCGTAAGCGATGTTCATGAACCCGTTGAGGTAGAAGATCAGCGTAAAGCCCATCGCCGCGAGGATCAGCGGCGAGGCTTCCAGCAGTCCGATAAAGATCGCGTCCAGTAGTAGCATTGCGTTTCTCTCGTGTCAGGAATTTGGCCCAAGCTTGATTGCGAGGGCTTGGGCCAAAACGTTCTTATTCGGCAAAAACCATGCCAGCGGGGTCAAACGTTGTGACCTGGACGTACATCAGGCCATCGCGCGTGACGTAGGCATCGGCGCCTTTGTACGGCTCCGCCAGCCAGTCCGCTTCGACCCGCCACGAGACGTTGACCGTGTCCCCAACGGTTTTGACTTTTTCGGCGATAAAGGTTGCGCCGATGAATCCGCCTTCCTCGCGCGGGGTGCAGAAACCTGCAAACACATCGCCGATTGCACTGCGTCCTTCGACCCACACGCCGTTCGGCAAAATGATCAAGATCTCCTCGGGATACTGCGCCATGAGGCGGTCCCAGTCACAGGCATTCAAAGCGTCGATATGTTCGAACGTCACGCGTTCCGCGTTAGGCTGCATAACCAACGGTGGCAGTTCGCGTGCGTGGCCGTCCGCAAGGACTGGCAATGCCATGGCGCAAAGGGTGGCCACTGATCCAAAGAATGTTTTCATGAGTTTCCTCCTCCGTTGTGCACCCTTTGGGTGCGGTTATGATTGGGTGGGTGAATGCGACCTTGCCCCCATTTGTCAGGCTGTGATCGGCCGGGATTGCAGCAGGTAGACATCGCCCTGAAAGATCGCCCATTCGATGTCTTGCGGTGCGCCATTGGTGGCTTCTAGGTGCACGGCGACCTCGGAAATGCGGGCCAGTTCATCGGCGTTCAGCACCCCGCCATGCGGTGTCTTGGATTTCTTTTCGCGGCCTTTGCGGTCGACAACGTATTGATCGGGCGTGACCTCGCCGGAGACCACGGCCTCGCCCAGGCCATGGACGGCTTCGATCATCATCCGGTCTTTGCGGCCCGTGACGGGGTGGTTTGAAAAGGCAACGCCGGCCTTATCCGCATCGACCATTTTCTGGACGACAACGGCCATGCGCAGATCATCCAGCGAGCCCTTTTCGCCGCGATAGAAAATCGCTCGCTCGGAAAAGAAGGACGCCCAGCAATCGATCACGGCCTTGCGGACGGCGTCGTCGCCTTCGACGTTCAGGAATGTCTCTTGCTGGCCCGCGTAGCTCGCGGCCTCCGAGTCCTCGGCACAGGCGGAGGAGCGGACAGCGACCTTGCCACCACCCAGCTTGGCATAGCTGTCAAATACTTCTTGCGGGACAACGGCGGTGTCTTCGACGAGTTTGGTGGCGCCTTCATGATCCTTGGCTTGCGCAAACTGCCGCAGCGCATCCACGTCGAGACAGCTTTCCAAAACATCCGCCGGGATCGAAAAGCCTCCCGGTACCGGCAGATCAAGCTGTGTCATGGTGGCGAGGCTTGCCGCCTTTCCGCCCGTTGTCGCCACGTCGCGACAGTCGGGGTCTTGGAACCAAAGAATTGTCTTTTGCATCCGTCCAGTCCTCGGGAAGGCGTGATTAGGGTGCATGTCCCCAGCCCACTGGCAGTGGGGGCATGAAAGTCATGGGAAAGTGTTGTTCCCCGGCGGGAGAGAACCGGGGAACAAGCGCCGCGCGGCTATCCTACTTGAGGATTTCGACGATACCGGTCGTACCGTTCACACGCAGGGTGTCGCCGGTCTTGATGTCCTTGGTCGCGACAGATGTCCCAACCACGGCCGGCAAGCCAAACTCGCGAGAGACCACCGCCGAGTGGGACGTGGTCCCGCCTGCATCCGTGACCAAGCCCGAGATCTGGGTGAACAAGACAACCCACGCCGGGTTGGTCATGCGGCAAACGAGGATCTCGCCCTCTTCAACGGTGTGGAACTGGTCCAGATCGGTGATGACGCGCGCTTTGGCTTCGATCACGCCCGGCGACGCGGCCAAGCCGACAATTTCACCCGCTTTCGTGGGAGGCTCGCGGAAGAACCGCTCTGGGAAGCCCCAAAGACCGGCATATGGGAAATCGAGCGCCTCTTGCGTCGCGGTGCCCAGCCAGTCGGGCGGACGGATCTCTGTGGCCTCTTCATCCGCGTCGCGGCGGTCTGACACGATCTCACGAGCGTCATAGGCATCTTTGTCGCCCACCAGCGCGCGCAATTCGTTGTAGCGCAGGAAATTGATGTCTTCCTTGTCGTCGAGCATGTCCAATTCGACCATCTTTTTGCCAATGGCGATCAGAACGGTCCGCAGGCGCGCATTAGTGCCTTGGTCGATGTAAAAGTGGTGGTCGGGCGTCAGCGGGTTCATCCGCAGCGACGCATCAAGCGCTGCTTGCAGCCGCTCGCGATCAGCCCCTTCCACGCCGTCCATACATTCCGCAATCGCGGCCTCAAGGTCGTCTTTGACGCCTTTGATCGTGGCGGGGTAATCGTAGTCCGACACCACATAGCCACGGATCGCTTCAATCGCGGGGCCGGGGTTTTCGATCCACAGCGGGAAGCGTGTTTCGTGAGACCAGAGCGCCTTGTGCCCGAATTCCTCCAGATAGGGCTCGAGCTGATCCTTGATCAGCGCCTTACCGTCGGCGGAGCCTTCGAGGGCGGCCATGACGTCGGCGGCGGTCTGGCCTTTGAACGCTTCTTGCAGCGTTGCGTTGCCTTTGACCGTCTCCTTCATCTGCCACAGCGCCTCGACGGAATCCCAGTTGCGGTCATCGACCGAGCTTTGCAACCGCCCTTTGAGGGCCGGATCAGCGTCGGGCTTGATTTCATCAATCGCGCCGTTCAGCGCCATCGTGGACGAGAACTGCGAGAAGTTCAGGAGCCAGTGGATTTTCCAGTGGCGATCATGAATGTCCATCATGTCTTCGAGCAGGATGGCCAACGCCGTCAGGCTGGCGTTTTCTTTGTCAAACCCGTCGATATAGGCAAAGTTTACCTTCATCTCCGGCAGGATGCGGTCATTCCACCAATCGAGGAAATTCTCGGCATAGTGAGGCAGCACGTTGCCTAGATACGCGCCGATCTTGCCCGCGTAGTCATCGTTGAGCGGCACGCGCGGGACGTAGCGGTTTTGGAATTCCTCGGCCTCGACGGCGACCCCGGGCGTTGCAGGGATGGCGGCCGTATACAAGTAGCCGTTGATGTTTTTGGCCACCCAGTCGCTTGCGAATGGGGTTCCGAACCGGCGGAACATGTGGTCGCAGGTTAACCACCACCCACCGATGTCAAAGAACATAGGAGACAACGGGTTCGGGCAGTGCAGATCGTCTAGAATCCAGAACTGCTCCGCCTCGCCGTCTTTCCATTCTACTGGAAAATCATCGGATCCAAGGTTCTGACCAAGGATGCTTGTTTCGTCCAAGCTCATCTTATTCCTCCCTATGGTGCTTGCGGCTAGCTAGCTCCTCTACATTATCGATAATGCCACTCAATTTTTCAGTCAAGCGATTATCGATAATTTATAATCTATTCCAGCCCAGCGCATTAAGCCATTGATTTGCTTTTCGTTTGACCGTGCGGTGGACAGCCTGCGCGCTGCATTTTCCGCCGGGTTCAGGCGAGCGGTCCGAATCCTAAGATGCTGGATCTTCGCCCTGTGCAGCGGGCGATTTAGGGGCGATGCAGCAGAAGGCGGACCCGAGGTCGCGCCCCATCCTTACGCGAATGTGCGCAGCGTCCCTGTCTGATTGCGGAACCGGAACGTGGTGCTGTCCGCCGTCATCTGAACCACGATCTCTTCGACCCATTCCGGCTCTCCCGGGTCAGCGATCCCCAAGCCTTCGACGATGATGGCGCGCATCACGGGGGAGTGGGTCACGCAGGCAACGACGAGGTCCCTTTCGACATGGGCAGCTCGAAAACTTTCCGCAAAGGCCATCACGCGCCGCGCGACAGCTGCGGCCGTTTCACCGGGCGGCGTTGCATGGGTCAGCCAGTATTCGATCCGGTCGGGCGCTGTGAGAAACCCGCGGTAGAACCGATGCTGCATCACCTTTTCAGGTGTCATGTCCAGATGTTCGCACTGAGACGCAAAGAACTCGGCCTTTGAGCCCATTTCGACCCGCGACCCGGCGAGATACACATCCGGATTGCGCAACCCCCAGGCCGGGAGCACCTCTGGCGCCGTCGGATCGATGGCCTGCCGCAACGCCTGAGCCGTCTGTTGCGAGCGGTGGGTTCGCGTCGCTATGAACCGAAACTCCGCATCTGCACCGCCCAGCGCGCGCAGCCTGGGCACGGCCCGGTCAATGTCGCTTCTGGAGTCGTCGGTCAGGGGCATGTCGCCCTCGTGCGACGGGACTTTCCCATGCCTCAAGAAGGCCAATGTCACTGTGTTCATGGTCGTTTCTCTTGTCTTTGGTGCTTTTTAGCGGGCCACACGCCCCGACGCGGCTATCCGACCTTCGCCTCGCGGCGCAGTGGGTTGCTGTCATGGGCCTCGGCTTGAGTCGCGTCCAACGTGCCTTCTGCGACCGCCTCGCGCATGACCGACCCGATGTCTTCGACGTGCTTGCGCATCTCGGCCCCGCATCGCCCGGGGTCCCCGCTGCGGATGGCGTCAATGATTGGGTGGTGCCAAGGCGTCAGGTCAACGTCGGGCCTGCGCACCATCAGGTTGCTCAGCGTCAGATAGGTCCGCGCTTCGATCATGAGGGAGTTCCAGGTTTCCAACAGAATTCGATTGTCCGCCGCCTCTAGGATGGTGCGGTGAAATCGGACGTCCCAGTGGGCCATCGTCCGCGCATCCCTGTCGCGAAAGGCACGGCCCATCTTGTCAACGGCACGTTCCAGATCGTCGATATGGGCCTGCGCGCGCTCAACGGCCATCTGGCCTGCCAATTCTTCGAGCCGTGCGCGGACCGGATAAACCTCGACCACCTCACGGTCGTCCATCTTTCGCACCCGCGCGCCTTTGTGCGGCTCGACCTCAACAAAGCGCATCGCCACCAGATCGCGCAGCGCCTCACGGACCGGCGATTGGCTAATGCCCATTCGTTTGGCAATCTGCGATTCAACGAGCCTGTCGCCGGGCTTGAAACGCCCTGACATGATGCCGTCCAACAGTTCTTCTTTTACTTGTTCACTTAGGACGACGCGCTGTATCACGACTGCCCCTCCATTTCTGCCGATGCCCTCGAAACTTTGGCCAGCCTGGCTTGTTGCCGACACCTTGAGAACGATAGCAGCATTGCGGCCAGGACGCAACATCCAACGATTATCGATTAGCGTTTATATTGGGGCGTTCGGCCCGTCCGCGGCTAGCGCATGCGTAAGCGATCCATTGAGGTATTCAATCGGCTCAGCTGCGTTCCTATAGCACTTTTGCTTTATGGAGAGAGCCCATCACATAGCTCGGTCGCGCCCCAGACGCTAGTCAGGTCTAGCGTCAGAGGGCCGCTGTCACGGGCGGGCTTTTGAAGACCTGCAGAACACGATTAACGCCGCAAGACTGGCCGTCGCGCGCACGTCGTAGCCCTGTGTTGCGACCTAAGCCGCTTGCTGTTCTCGCCGCACAGCAGCCCCTTGAACACCCTAGCGTCCAAGGGGCACCGACGCGTTCAGCATATGCGGTCACTTGGTCAGCGACGCGTGTGCAAGGCCGATGATAGAAGCGCTAGGCGTTGTCGACGGCGCGTTTGGCGAGGACGTTGACCACGTGCGCTCGGTAGGCTGCCGAGGCGTGGATATCTGACATCATGCCCTCCTCGCTCGGCGCGACGCCCGCAATCGCATCGGACGAGAAGTCTGAACTGAGCGCCGCTTCGAGCGCCGCGTTGCGATGGACGCCATCCTCACCCGCTCCGGTAACGGCCACGCGGATATCGCCGTCCGTTTCAGCGACGAAAACTCCGGCGATGGCATAGCGCGACGCCGGGTTGGGCAGCTTTGCATAGGCGGCTCGTTTGGCCACTGGGAAGCGGATCGCGGTGACGACCTCTCCCTCGTCGAGCGCGGTTGTGAACATCCCTTGGAAAAAGTCGTCAGCGGCGATCTCGCGCTGATCTGTGACCACCGTGGCACCCAACCCAAGGACAGCCGCCGGGTAATCCGCGGCCGGGTCGTTATTGGCGACGGAGCCACCGATGGTTCCCATGGCGCGGACAGCGGGGTCGCCGATGCCCGCAGCGAGGGCGGCAAGCCCGGGCAAATGCGCCCGGACGTCTGCGTTCCCGGCCACATCCGCATGGGTGGTGGCGGCACCGATAGTGACAGCCCCATCACCCACGGTGACGCCCGCCATGCCGTCGATCCCGCGGATGTCCACCAGGTCGGAGGGCGCGGCGAGATGCTGCTTCATCGTTGGGATTAATGTTTGTCCGCCGGACAAAATCTTTCCCTCTTCTGCAGCGGACAGGGCCGCAACGGCATCGGCGATGGAAGACGGTTTGTGGTATTTAGCGTCATACATGTCCCGTGTCTCCTATTCTGCCGCCATGGCGGTTTTGGTGGCCTGCAACGCGGTCCAAACCGCGAGCGGTGTTGCTGGCATTTGCAGGTCGTTGGTGCCGATGGCATCGGTGATTGCGTTGATTACGGCGGGCGGCGCGCCAATGGCGCCGGCCTCCCCGCAGCCCTTCACGCCCAGCGGGTTCAGCGGTGACGGCGTGCAGGTGTGGTCGAGCGTAAAGCTCGGCACATCGTCTGCGCGCGGCATGCAGTAGTCCATGTAGGATCCGGTGATCAGCTGGCCCGTCTCGTCATAGACGACCTGTTCGAGCATGGCCTGACCGATGCCCTGCACCACGCCGCCATGCACCTGACCTTCGACGATCATCGGATTGATGATGGTGCCGAAATCATCAACGGCAGTGAAGCTGACGATGTCCGTGAAGCCGGTGTCTGGATCGACCTCGACCTCGCAGATCAGCGCGCCGGACGGGAAGGAGAAGTTGAGCGGGTCGTAGAACGCCGTTTCCTTCAGACCCGGCTCCATGCCTTCGGGCAAGTTGTGGGCGATGTAGGCGGCGAGACCCACCTCGTGCCATGCCATCTTTTTGTCGGTGCCCGCGACTTTGACTTCGCCGTTTTCGATGACGATGTCGTCCTCGGATGCTTCAAGCGTATGCGCCGCGATTTTTTTGGCCTTCTCCTCGACCTTATCGAGGGCCTTCACAACGGCGGACATGCCGACAGGACCAGAGCGGGATCCGTAAGTGCCCATGCCCATCTGCACCTTGTCGGTGTCGCCGTGGACGATCTGCACGTTGTCGATAGGGATGCCGAAGCGGTCAGAGACAAGCTGCGCGAACGTTGTCTCATGCCCCTGCCCATGGCTGTGGGAACCGGTGAGAACCTCGACCGTGCCCACGGGGTTCACGCGGACCTCGCAGCTTTCCCAGAGGCCGACCGCGGCACCGAGCGACCCGACGGCCGCAGACGGTGCGATGCCGCAAGCTTCGACAAAGGTCGAATAGCCAAGGCCCCGTAACTTACCGCGCGATGCGCTTTCCGCTTTGCGGGCCGCGAAGCCAGCAACGTCCGCGGCCTTCTCCCCCTCTTCGAGCATCTTGAAGTAGTCACCGCTATCGTACTGGAGGATGACCTCCGTTTGATATGGGAACTCTTTAACAAAGTTCCGGCGACGGAGCTCCGCGGGCGCGATGCCCATCTCGCGGGAGGCGGTCTCCATCATGCGTTCGATCATGTAGGTCGCTTCCGGGCGGCCCGCGCCGCGGTAGGCGTCCACGGGGACGGTGTTCGTGTGCACCGCGCGCACGGTGCCGTAGATCGCGGGCATAGCGTAGCAGCCCGACCAGAGCGTCCCGTAGAGGTAGGTCGGCGTGGCCGTCGCAAAGAGCGACACGTAGGCGCCGATATTGGCAATCGTATCGACGTGAAAGGCCACGATGTTGCCGTCCGCATCAAAGCCCATCTTGGCCTTTGTCACATGATCGCGACCGTGGGCGTCGGTCATGAAGGCTTCGGACCGGTCCGACGTCCATTTCACCGACCGCCCCGTTTTCATGGAGGCCCAGAGGCACGTCAGCTCTTCGGGATAGATGTAGATCTTTGACCCGAAGCCACCGCCCACATCGGGCGCGATGACGCGCAGCTTATGCTCTGGCGCCACGTTGTAGAACGCGCTGAGCACGAGCCGTGCCACATGCGGGTTCTGCGACGTTGTATAAAGCGTGTAGTGGTCTTCTGCCTCGTCATAGGTGGCGACGGCGCTGCGCGGTTCCATCGGGTTGGGCGAGAGACGGTTGTTGGTGATGTCGAGCTCGGTGATGTGATGCGCACCTGCCATCGCGGCCTCTGTCTTGGCCTCGTCCCCGATTTCCCAGTTAAAGATCAGGTTGCCGGGCACGTTCTCGTGCACCTGTGGCGCGCCATCGTCGAGTGCCGCATCCGTGCGCGCGACTGCGGGAAGCTCCTCGTAGTCGAGCTCCACCGCTTCTGCGGCGGCGCGGGCGATGTCCTGGGTTTCCGCGACGACGACGGCGACGGCGTCGCCCACATAGCGGCCATAGGTCGTCACCATCGGGTTCCAGACGCCGCACTGCATGGGCGAGCCGTCTTTGGAGGTGATGGACCAGCCGGTGATGATATCGCCGATCTCGTCCGCTTTCATCTCAGGCCCGGTATGAACTGCGATCACGCCATCCATGGCCATTGCAGCAGAACTGTCGATGCCGTTGATTTTCGCATGCGCCACAGGGCAGCGGACGAAGGCGGCGTAGGCCTGATTGTCCATGCGGATGTCGTCGGTGTATTTGCCTTTGCCGGTGATAAACCGTTTGTCTTCTTTGCGCTCTACGCGCGCGCCGATACCGTCGCTCATGGTCGTCCTCCCCTACTCTGCTGCTTGCTTCATGCCGGACATGGTCCCGGCGGCTTCTTCGATGGCTTTGACGATGTTGTGGTAGCCCGTGCACCGGCAAATGTTGCCTTCGAGCTCGTGCCGGATGGCATCGGCGGTCAGTGCGCGGCCCTCGGCCTGGTAACGCTCCACCATGTCGATGCCAGCCATGATCATGCCCGGCGTGCAAAAGCCGCATTGGAGCCCATGATGCTTCTTAAAGGCCGCCTGCATCGGGTGAAGCTCGCGTGCGGATCCAACGCCCTCGACCGTCATCACATCCGAGCCGTCGAGCGACACCGCAAGCGCTGTGCACGACTTGATTGCCTTGCCGTCGACATGCACCACGCAGGCCCCGCACTGGCTGGTGTCGCAGCCCACATGGGTCCCCGTCAGGCGCAGATTTTCACGCAGGAAATCCGAAAGCAGCGTGGTGTCGGATACATCACGGCTTACGGCCTTACCGTTCACCGTCATAGAGACGTTGGTCATGCAATCCTCCCATTGGTTCAGGCAGCTTGGCCTGATGCATGTCTTGGCCGAACTAGGGCCTATGTGTGGTTCCCATCACCGGGAACGCAATTGCGCAGGTTCTGCATCGGCCTCGTTGAGATGGGCCTGGAAATTATCAAAGAACTGCGCGGCCAATTTTTTGGCCGTTGAATCGATGAGGCGCGAGCCGAGACGGGCGAGCTTGCCGCCCACGGTCGCTTGTACCTGATAGGTCAGGACGGTCTCTGCCCCGTCTTCGAGCAGCGACACATCAGCGCCGCCTTTGGCAAAGCCCGCCACGCCGCCGGAGCCTTCACCACTTATCGTGTAGCTCGCGGGGGCGTTGATATTGCTGAGCTCCACGTCACCGCGGAACTTGGCCTTTACCGGCCCAATTTTCTGAACGACGAGAGCGGAAAGGGCGGTGTCAGACGTCCGCTCAAGCTCCTCACAACCGGGAATGCAGGCGCGCAGAACGTCGGCATCATTGAGTGCAGCCCACACTGTGTCGCGGGTGGCGGCGATGCGATGTTCTCCGGTCATATCCATGCTTGGTCTCCCATCCGAGGCCTGGCTGATCCCAGCCTAGGCAGGAACGATGTGAAACCAAAGCATTTTTTGTGCGACCTTTCGGGCACAAGATTTTTCACCTGATGAGGGCGCGGTAATGGTCCCGCAGGTCTGGCGACCCCAGGGCCGAGGACAGCGCCTCCAAACTGTCGAGCGAATGGCAGGCGTGAAAGCTGTCAACGGTCCCAAGCAGGCGCGACACGCCCAAAGCGAGCGGTGCAAACCCATCAAAGCGCAAGAGCGGATTGAGCCATATAAACTGCCGCGCCGTGCGCTGTAGCCGTGCGGCCTCGCGTTCCAAAAGGTCGAGGTCCCCACGCTCCAGCCCGTCGGTGATCATAAGCACGACCGCCCCCCGCCCCATGACGCGGCGTGTCCAGTCGCGGTTAAATCGGGCCAGGGCCGCGCCGATTTGTGTGCCGCCTTCCCAGTCGGTCGCCTCCTGTCCGATTGCGGTGAGCGCCACGTCCGGGTCCGGCATCTTTAGCGCGGTTGAGACGTTGGTGAGTTCGGTTCCAAACGTGAAGGCATGGATGCGACCCCAGATCGGCACCCGTGTGTGCGCCATGGCGTGCAGGTAGCGCAGGATGATGCGGCTGTAGACGGCCATGGACCCTGAGATATCGCACAGGGCCACGAGGTCGGGCGGGCGGACGTCCTTTTTCCTGTAAGCCAGGCTACCAATGTCGCCGCCACGGCGGGCCGCGTTCCGCAAGGTGGCCCTGGCATCCACGCCTGTGCCGCGTGGGTGGAGCTTTGTGCGCCGGGTCAAAAGGGGCTTCACCGGCAGGCGCAGTGCGCGGATTGCCTCATTCGCCTCGGCCAGCTCAGCCGCGCTCATCTGCTCAAAGTCCTTGGTCTTTGACACCTGTTTTAAGGACCAGGTGAACGCCGCGTAGTCGGTTATTTCCGTCTTGGGCGTTTCAGGTTCGCTTTCCTTACGGTCCCCCAGGGCGTCCTCGGCGCGGCGACGCGCAGCGGCTGGCGCGGTCGGGGTGTCGCCCCCTTCCAGTTGAGGCGAAAGGTTGTGCATCAAGCTTTGGAGGAACTCGGGGTCACGCCAGAACATCGAAAAGACCTGGTGAAAGGTCTCAAGATCCGTCGCCCGCCGGGTCAGGCATGCGCGCAAGATATGGTAGAAATCGAGCCGGTTGGTGAACCCCACCGTGGCCACAGCGCGCACGGCTGTTTCAACCTGCCCGCTGCCGACCGCGACTCCGGCCTTGCGCAGGGCCCGCGAGAAATGCACGACATTGTCCACGAGGCGCCCGTCAACGGTCAGAACATCTGCGGAAACGTCGCTCAACCGGCCCGCGCCAATTCGGCTTTTGCCTGATCGAGCAAGCGCGTCGTCTCCGCCCCCGCGATTTTTGCGATGTCGTCTTGGTACTTCAAAAGCGCGCCAACCGTATCGGTGATCAGCTCCGGCGAGAGCGCCACAGCGTCGAGCGCGATCAGGCACCGCGCCCAGTCGATGCTTTCGGCGACGCCTGGGGATTTGAAAAAGTCTTGCCCGCGGAGCGCGTGCACAAAGGCAACGATTTCCTTTGAAAGCTGCTCTGCCGCCTTGGGCACCCGCGCACGCAGAATGTCGAGCTCCCGGTCGAAATCAGGATAGTCGACCCAGTGATACAGACACCTGCGCTTCAACGCGTCATGGACTTCGCGTGTTCGGTTCGACGTCAGTATGACGATGGGCGGCGTGTCGGCCTTGACCAGCCCAAGCTCTGGAATGGTGACTTGGAAATCCGACAAAAGCTCCAACAGGAACGCTTCGAACGGCTCATCGGTCCGGTCGATTTCATCAATGAGCAGGACCGGCGGGCCCGCGTCGTGGGGTTCTAACGCGTCGAGCAGCGGTCGCCGGATCAGGAAGTCATCAGAGAAAAGCTCGCCTTGAAGCGCTGCCCGGTCGCTGTGCCCGGACGCCTCCGCCGTGCGGATCGCAATCATCTGACCCGCAAAGTTCCAGTCATAAAGCGCGGTGGCCGTGTCCAAACCCTCATAGCACTGAAGCCTAATCAGCTTGCGCCCGAGCGCCGCAGACAGTGCTTTGGCGATTTCGGTCTTACCAACCCCGGCCTCCCCTTCAAGGAAAAGCGGCATCCCCAGTTCGAGAGCTAAAAACCCCACGGTTCCCAGGTCGCGGCCACAGACATAGCTTTGGTCAGCAAGCGCTGACATCAACGCGTCGATGCTTTTTGGGTGTTCTGCCAAGCCGGGCCTCTCAGTCACTGTGCTTGCGAGAACTTAGGAGCAGCACGGAGCCCTGTCCATCCGGGCTGCGCGCCATGGCCCTTGCGCCTGATCGCACATCGGCCCACTTTGGCCGCCTGATGACCCTGCAATCGCAAAACCTTTTAACGTCCCAAGACCCGATCCAAGCGCTGCTGGACACGCCAGCTGACGCGGCGCTCACGGTTATCGCAGGTGTGGAAGGGCCGTCCTACCGGCCTGTCGGCGCGATGATGACCGTTTCGCAGAACGGCGAACGCACGGGCACCTTGTCATCTGGTTGCATAGAATCCGACATTTCGCTTCACGCGCAGGACGTTCTGCGTAGCGATGTCCCAAAGGTCCTCAGATACGGACGGGGGTCACCCTTTGTCGACATTCAGCTGCCTTGCGGTGGCGGGCTCGACATCCTGATCGTGCCCCGACCGGACCGCGCTATCCTAGCAGAGGTACTAAAGAACCGGGAGGGTCGCACCCCCTGCACGCTGACGATTGATCTCAAAACAGCTGCAATGGCGGTGCAAAGGGAGGGCCAGACGCAGCGCGTTGACGACATCCTAAGCATTCGTTTCGAACCGGAGATCAAATTTCTCGTTTTCGGCAAAGGTCCGGAGGCCACCACCTTTGCGTCCCTGGTTCAGGCCGCGGGCTATCCCAACCTGCTGCTCTCCCCCGACCCCGAGACGCTCGCCTTCGGCAAGGCGGCAGGGTGCGGCGTCCAGCTGCTGTCGAGCCGCTCCTTTCCCGCCGACCTCGTCGTCGATGATCGCACCGGGATTGTGCTGTTTTTCCATGACCACGACTGGGAGCCGCCGCTCCTTGCAGGAGCGCTGGGGACGAATGCGTTCTACATCGGGGCGCAAGGCAGCCAGCGCGCCCGCGATGCCCGTCTCGCTGAACTGCGCCTCATGGGAATGGCGGAACACCAACTCAGCCGACTAACGGGGCCTGTCGGGCTCATTCCGTCTGCGCGCGACCCCGGGACGCTCGCGGTATCCGTGCTCGCCGAAGTCTTGGCGGTAGCAAAGGCGCCGGGTTGAAGACAGTCGGCATATTGCTCGCCGCTGGCCATTCGCGCAGGTTCGGCGCAGCCGATAAGCTTCTCGCGCCTTATCGCGGAAAACCCCTGGTGGTGCATGCCGCGGAGGCGTTGACGCACGCCAAGGTCGATGAACTGGTCGCCGTTGTTGCATCCCCGGACGTACGCGCATGCGTGCGGCACTTTGAGTGCGTCCAGGTCACATCAACGGACCACACTCAGTCGGAAAGCCTTCGTGCCGGACTTCTCAGGGCGCAGGCGCTCGGCGTGACGCAGGTCGTTATTGTCCTCGGCGACATGCCCCTGGTGACGCCACAATTGATCAATCGCGTTGTGGAGGTAGCCGCGAACACAGGGATCAGCGCTGCATTCGACGGCCAAAGGCCCATGCCGCCGGCCTGCTTTCCCCAGCAGAGTTTTGAAGCGCTAAAGTCAGCGGAGGGTGATCGAGGCGCGAGCTCCATACTGCGCGCGCTACCGCGCGAACAGCTTGTTGACGTAGGTCCCGATATCCTTGCCGACGTAGACGCGCCAAAGGACCTAAAGGCACTGCCGTACTCGCAGGACGGTTGTAAGCTAGCAGTAGACCAAGGCTGAGAGCGAGAGTTTTGGGCAACGGGCACAGCGGATCGCCACGCGCCTCCAGTCCTTGAGCCTGCCCAAAGCGAGTCGTTCCGGTTTCGCCATTTGTAAGGTTGTTCGTCGCACTTAACTGCTTGCTGCGCGCTTCAATCCTGCGACGCGGGAGGGTTTCCCGTTACCTTGCAACGCTTCTTCGAACCAGTTTGCATCATCGATGACCCACTGTTCAATGTGACTAACGCCTGAAAAACCAAAGCTTTGCCAGGCGGGAAACGGATGAAGTGCGTAATCGAGACCAGGTCAACCGCGCCAGTTGTGGGCCCATGGGATCAATGGCAAGCCGCCGCCCCGCCTTCCCCGCAAAGCCCACGCAATTCTGCGCTGCACGCAATTTCGCCATGCAAGGTGTAGTGCTGAACCTGGCATTTCCATAGCATCTGGATTTCCACCAACCTGAGGGTGCGATAGCTCTTCAACTGCGATTGACGTTCGATCGCTTAGAAGGATGAAGTTTTTATGGTGCGGTTGAGAGGACTCGAACCTCCACGGGAGTTACCCCACAGCGACCTCAACGCTGCGCGTCTACCAGTTCCGCCACAACCGCACTTGAGGTGAGCGGCGTGTAGCGAGTCTCGCGGGCGGGAACAAGCGCCTTTTTTGCGGGAATTTCTTGCGGTAGGGTTTGCTAAATCCAGCCAGGCAAACGGGGTGCCCCGTCCATCCTGGCTGGAGGTACCAACGAACACTGGACCAACCACGCGGTGCAGATCGTACACAAAACTCGAGCCAGCGCAGACAAAGCTGGCCTGACGGCTGACTAGGCCAGCGTGGGGCCGCTATATAGTCTCGTGACGTGAATGGACCCCTAAACCTCGTGAGCCGACCCAGTTTGCACTTCGCGTCGCGCGCATTGCGCAAGGAGCTTTTGAGCCCGCTTTTCTGGTCGGCCTGCTCTGCTGCGGCGCTGATCCTGGCCGTTTCTGGACCGTTTGGAACGGTCGAAACGATCCCTTCGTTTGTGGCTCGGCTTGGGTACTGGCTGTTTGCAGTCTTTGCCACCTATCTGCTCGGCTTTATGGCGACCATGACGCTGCAACCGATGGTGGAACGGCGGCACTTCGTGCTGCGTGCCGCGGTCCAGGGCGTGGCGGTAGGGGCGCTCGTGACGCCCACAATCATCGTCGCAAACTGGCTTGTGCTGGATGTCACCTATCCGAGCCTTGGCGCGACGCTCAGCTTTGCGGGGGTGATGATGCTGATTTGTCTGAGCGTGACGGCGGTCATGATCTCAACCCTGCCGCTGCGCGCGCGGCTTGAGCACGCAGCGACCACAACGCCCGCCGAGACCCAGGCGCGCAGCCCAGCATTGGTCGCGCGGCTGCCCATCGGGAAGCGCGGTGATTTGGTCGCGATCTCGTCCGAGGATCACCACGTGCGCATTCAAACGACCCTGGGCGAACATTGGCTGCGCATGCGCCTTGTGGATGCCATCGCCGCGGCTGAGCCCACAGAAGGGCTCCAGGTTCATCGGTCGCACTGGGTTGCAACTGCCGCTATCACCGATGTCGCGCGGGATGGTAAGGGTGCGACGCTCACGCTCACCCACGGCCCGCAGGTCCCGGTCAGCCGTGGCCACATGGGCCAAGTGCGCGCGGCGGGCCTGCTGGGCTGACCCTTGCCATCGCACGGGCGCCAGGGCATCTGAACGCCATGGTGGAGTGGAAGATATCGCAAGCTTTGGTGAGCTACCCTGACGCGCTCGCGGCGATGGAGGCGCGCGCGGCCGCGATCCGCGCTGGGACCGCGCCAGAGCTCATTTGGCTGCTGGAGCACCCGCCGCTCTACACCGCTGGGACCTCGGCCAAGCGCGCAGACCTGCGCGATGCGGACCGCTTTCCGGTCTATGACGTCAGTCGCGGCGGGCAATACACCTATCACGGGCCCGGCCAGCGGGTCATTTATACGATGCTTGACGTGGGCGCCCGCGGGCGCGACGTGCGCCGCTTTGTTGAACAGCTGGAGGCCTGGGTGATCGCCACCCTGGCGGAGTTCAACCTGACAGGCCATATCCGCCCCGGCCGCGTGGGCGTTTGGATTGAACGGCCAGACCTGCCCCCCCTGCCCGATGGCACAGCGCGCGAGGATAAGATCGCGGCCATCGGCATCCGCCTGAGAAAATGGGTCAGCTTTCACGGGATATCGATCAACGTGGAGCCTGAGCTGGGGCATTTCGATGGCATCGTGCCCTGCGGCATCACCGGGCATGGGGTCACGAGCCTTGTTGATCTGGGTCTGCCGGTCACGATGGACGACCTTGATGTCGCGCTTCAGCGCAGCTTTCAGGTTGTGTTCAGGGCTTAGAACCCAGGCCTAGCTTGCCAGCGCGGCGAGCGCTTGCGCCTCGAACCCTTTCACCTGCGGATAGGCCAGCTCGCTCACACAACGGCGGTACTCAGGGAACAGGCGCAAAAGCTCCCGCGCGGGGGCGTCGGTGGGGTTGTCGGTGGGGTTGTCGGTGGGGTTGTCGGGCCCAGCAGCGTCCGCCGTCAAATGGTAGCTTTCCGACGGGGCGCCTTCGGCAAAGATAACCTCGTGGGAGCCCAGCACCAAATGCACATAGGTGACGTGAGCGCGCGGCGCGCGGTGCACACCCTTGAGCGCCCCCACAAGCTGGACCGCGGGGACAAGCACACGGGGTTCACCGCAGATGATCTGCGGCGCCCAGCCTTGGATCAACATCCGATGCGCAGGCGAAACGTAGAGATCGCGCGCATTGCCCAACGCGTTGGCCGGGATACAGACCGGACAAAACTCCCCCGTGCCGGGCACAGTCTGCGACAGCACTGCGACCACAGGCTTAAACGCCCCGTCGATGGTGAGCACCCGCGCGCCTTGCGCGATGTCTTCGACGGCAACGGGGCCTTCAAAGGTCTCTATCAGCGTGCCCGTCACAAAACAGGCGAGCCCCGTGGTATCAAAGTTGATGTTGTCATTGGTCCCGCCGATGAGCGTGATCGACCCGCCCAGCAGCGTGTTGTCAGAATAGTCCCCAACCGACTGGTTAAGGATGCCGTCATCGGCAAAGTCCCCGCGCGCCTCGAACACGTCCGTGTAAAAGCTCGTAAGGTCCAGGAAATCGTTGTTGGTCTGGTCCCCATCGTCGTTGGAGCCGCTATTGCCGGTCTGCCAGTCCGTGATGGTGTCGTCGCCATCGCCGGAGTTAAAGATGAACGTGTCGTCGCCGTCGCCACCTTCGATCTGGTCTGTGCCGAGACCACCCGTGATGATGTCGTCGCCCGTGGCCGAGCCCATCGGCGCCCCCGGTGCGCCGCCCAACATAGGTGACGTCACCAAGTTCTGGGACACATTGCCCGTATCAGGCCCGCTGACCGTGGCCGACAGCACATCCTGGCCCAAGTTCTCCCAGTAGCGGACACGAATGGTGTAGGTTTCGCCTCCCACCAGGGTCACGTCGCCAGAACGCGTCGTGGACCCCTGGTGGAAGTCATTGTTCATATAGGGGAGGATCCCCCCCGCCTGGTTGTCGAAGTCGAGCGGTATGCCGCCTGAATCGAGGATCTCGATCGTGGAGCCATCGTCAGAGGTGGTCGAAAACGTGTAGGTCCCGCCCGTCGTCACGTTGAGCGTGTTTTCGTAGATGATCCCGAAATCCGACGGATCACCGCCCGTGCCACGCTCCGCGTTGATCAGCGCGTCTTCGTCAAAATTGCCAATAAAGCCCGTTCCGACGAGCGTACCGGACTCGATATCAAAGGCTTGGCCGTTGGCGCTGGAGAAATTGTAGTCGTAGGCCTCGTATGACCACAGGATGGACGAGGCGACGCCATCGCCAGAGATATTGTCGTCGCCGCTGCCGCCGTCGATGATGTCATCGCCGTCGCCGCCCGACAGGACGTCATTGCCGCCATTGCCAAAGATGGTGTCGTTGCCGTCGCCACCGTCGATGGTGTCGGTGCCCTCCACGCCAAAGGGGCCGCCGACGGTGGCATATTCCGGTCCCGGCGGATCGCCCAGCATGGAGCTGGTGAGCAGGTCCTCGCTGACGTTGCCAGTGTCTGGTCCGCTGATGGTGGCGCTTAGGACATCGCCGCCGCCGTTTTCCCAATAGCGGACCTGGATCGTGTAGGTCTCGCCGGGGTCGAGGTCCACATCGCCAAAGCGGGTTGTGGAGCCCTGGTGGAAGTCGTTGTTCAGGTAGGGAAGCGTTCCTCCGGTCTGATTGTCAAAATCGACCGGATCGCCGTTGGAATCAAACACCTGGATGGTGGACCCATCGTCAGACGTCGTCGTCAGGCGATAGGTCCCGCCCGTCGTGACGTCGATTGTGCTCGTATAGATGATCCCGAAATCGGCCGGGTTCTGGGTCGTGCCGCGCAGGCTGTTGATCAGCGCATCTTCACCGAAATCGGTGACGTAGCCAGTGCCGGCGAGCGTCCCGTTTTCAATGTCAAACGCTTGGCCCGCGGCGGAAGAGAAGTTGTAGTTATACGCTAAATAATGCCACGCTCCGGTGACAGCCTGATCACCCACAAGCAGATCGTCGCCACCCGCGCCGGAGATGGTGTCATCGCCGAAGCCGCCAGTGAACGTGTCCGCAGACCCGGTTCCAGAAAACGTGTCACCGCCTTCCGTAGCCGGATTAGAGCTACTGTTGTCTGCCAAACGACTATTACCTGCCTACACAACCCGTCTGTCCCGACGGTTATTGATGAGGTCGTTTACCATAAAATTAAGGTTAAGAGTACGCGCCGCCCCTGCGGACCGGACTCGCTATAATTTTGCCGCGAAACTGTGTCAAATTTGGCAACAATCCTTCTAAAATTTGGGCGTTCTGTCGCGCATTTGCCCTGTAAAACCGCGCTGCACCCGCGGGCCGATGGGCCGCGAAATCCTAGAACCGCCCAAACCGCGCAGCGGTGGCAGGCCGCGCGCGCACGCCCCACACCGCCCCATTGGACACCCCGCAAGGACACGATTGCGCGCATTCGTCGCGGGGGAGGCGCATCGCCGCGTTGCACGCATTCGCATACAGCAGGTAGACAACGCACAAGGGAATTTGATCGGGCCTGCTCTTGCAGAGTCGCTCCGGTCCGCAACGTAAGATCCAAGGGAGCCGCCCATGGCAGACGCAGCCGTCCACGGACATGGCCACGAAGATGATCGCGGGTTTTTCACCCGCTGGTTCATGTCCACCAATCACAAGGATATCGGGATCCTCTACCTCCTCGTTGGGGGGCTGGCAGGCTTTATCTCGGTGGCCTTCACCGTCTACATGCGCATGGAGCTTATGCAGCCTGGCGTGCAGTTCATGTGCATGGAAGGCGCGCGCCTGACAGCGGCTGCGGTTGGGGAATGTACCCCCAACGGGCACCTCTGGAACGTGCTCATCACCGCCCACGGCGTGCTGATGATGTTCTTTGTGGTCATCCCCGCGCTCTTTGGCGGATTTGGCAACTATTTCATGCCCTTGCAGATCGGCGCGCCGGACATGGCGTTCCCACGGCTCAACAACCTGTCCTTCTGGATGTACTTCGCGGGCACGTCGCTGGCCATTGCGTCGGTGTTCGCACCGGGCGGCAATGATCAGCTTGGGTCCGGCGTGGGCTGGGTGCTCTACCCGCCGCTGTCCACGACCGAGGGCGGCATGTCGATGGACCTCGCCATCTTCGCGGTCCACCTCTCGGGCGCCTCATCGATCTTGGGCGCGATCAACATGATCACGACCTTCCTGAACATGCGCGCACCGGGCATGACGCTCTTTAAGGTGCCTCTGTTCTCCTGGTCGATCTTTGTGACCGCCTGGCTCATTTTGCTGGCCCTGCCCGTGCTTGCGGGCGCCATCACGATGCTGCTTACCGACCGTAACTTCGGCACGACCTTCTTTGACCCGGCCGGCGGCGGGGACCCGATCCTTTACCAGCACATCCTGTGGTTCTTTGGTCACCCAGAGGTCTACATCGTGATCCTGCCGGGCTTTGGCATCATTTCCCACGTGATCGCGACCTTCGCGCGCAAACCGATCTTCGGCTATCTGCCGATGGTCTGGGCGATCATCGCGATCGGTGCTCTGGGCTTCGTCGTCTGGGCGCACCACATGTACACCGTGGGGATGAGCCTCAACCAGCAGGCCTACTTCATGCTGGCCACCATGGTCATCGCGGTGCCGACGGGGGTGAAGGTCTTTAGCTGGATCGCCACCATGTGGGGCGGCTCGGTGGAATTCAAAACGCCCATGCTCTGGGCCTTCGGGTTCCTCTTCCTCTTCACCGTGGGGGGCGTGACCGGCATCGTTCTGTCCCAGGCTGCCGTCGACCGCTACTACCACGACACCTACTACGTGGTGGCCCACTTCCACTACGTGATGAGCCTCGGCGCCGTCTTCGCCATCTTCGCAGGGATCTACTTCTACTTCCCCAAGATGACCGGCAAGATGTACCCGGAATGGGCGGGCAAGGTGCACTTCTGGACCATGTTCGTGGGCGCCAACCTGACCTTCTTCCCGCAGCACTTCCTCGGGCGTCAGGGCATGCCGCGCCGCTACATCGACTATCCGGATGCCTTCGCCTACTGGAACTGGTGGTCAAGCCTCGGCGCGTTCCTCAGCTTCGCCTCCTTCCTGTTCTTCTTTGGCGTGATTGCCTATGCCCTGACGAAGGGGCGCCCTGCGCGCGAGAACAATCCGTGGAACGAATACGCGGACACGCTGGAGTGGACCCTGCCCAGCCCGCCGCCGGAGCACACCTTCGAAATCCTGCCCAAGCAGGAAGACTGGGACAAGCAGCCCTCGCACTAAGCGCAGGCTGAGCTGACACAGCACAAGGGCTCCGGTGACAACCGGGGCCCTTTTTCGTTGCCGCATCCGGACATGGTGCCCCCCGCGGCCCGGCGTCTGCACGGGCGGTGCTTTACCCGCCACAGGGCCTCCAATACAGGCCAAATCGCAGACCAAAGCGGCATTGATATGCAATATCACGCGGGCAAACTTGGCCAATCGCCGCGCATCGCAGCGGTAAAACGCGCAGATCACCGCCCACGCGCGCGCAGCGCGCACAAGAGCCCTTTCTCATCCCGGCCCCTGCCCCATATGCCCAAGGCACTGCTGCCCGCGGACCGCGCTGCCCGAACACCGTGACACCCGCCCGCAGGACACCAGACGAAAAGGAGCATGTCATGCTGTCCAAAACACTTATGTCCGCCGCGATCGCGGCCTCGCTTGCCCTCGTGCCCGGCACCCGCGCTTCAGCGGACAGCCGGGACTTCATCGCCGGCGCCATCCTTGGCGGCATTGGCGGTGCGATCATCAACAACGAGGTGCGCAAGAACAAGCAGCGCCAGGCCGTGCGCAACCGTGCGGTGGTGCCCCGCAACTACGCGGCCGCGCCGCGCAGCTACACGCCGAAGAAAACCTATCGCCCCTCGATCCCGGCCACCTCCGAAGGCCGCGAGATCCAGTCCTCGCTCAACTACTTCGGCTTTAACGCCGGGCAGGTCGACGGGCGGGTCGGCACGCGGACCCGCGACGCCATCGCCGATTACCAGCGCTACATGGGGTACGAGGGCACCGGATCGCTGACCACCTTCCAGCAGCATCTGCTCACCACCTCCTACCTGAGGGCCGAAGTCGGGGGCAGCCGCACGCTTCAGGACATAGCCAGCCTGCCGGACGGCACCCGTGGCCTGCTCAAGCTCTACCGCGACGAGTTGGCTTCGGGCGGCGCGCAGCAACGCAGGCTGACACCGCAACCCTCAACCGCCTATACCGACCTCTGAGAAAGCGCGGGCGGGGTGACACCCGGATGTCGTCCCGCCGCGCACTTCCGGACAGACCGGCAACCGCCCGACACGCGATTGCCCCACTGGCAGGATCGGTGCAGAGTTTGGCACGGCCCGCGAATTGCGGTCCCGCCATGCCAGGCATAGCTAAGGTGCAGCACACGAACTGTGGAGACCGCACCATGCTGATCGAGACTGAAGTCGCCAACTGGCCCTCGCCGATGATGCCACAGGATCAGGCGGAACGGGCGGTGCAAACCGCGCTGGACACCGGCACCGCCCCCTTTGGCCTGCCTGCCGCGGTCATGCGCCAGCACGGCAGCATGACGATGTTTTTCTACACGCCACAGATCGAAGACCGGCAACCCGTGCACGAACAGGACGAGGTCTACGTCGTGGTGCGCGGCAGCGGGCGTTTCGCCATCGGCGACACCCGGCAGCTGTTGCGCCGTTTTCCCTTCACCGCCGGGGACGCGATTTTCGTGCCCGCGGGCGCGGTGCACCGGTTCGAGGAGTTTTCGGATGATTTCGCGACCTGGGTGGTCATGTACGGACCCGACGGCGGGGAGCCGCCGCTTGCAACACGGGATGACTACGCCCTCGAAACAGGAGCCTGATATGTCGGACAAGGTCAATCTCGCCGAGAAACTCGCAACCTTCAACGAGCATTGGGCACCGCGGACCGTTGCGCTTTTCAACGGTCATGACGTTATGATCGCCAAGTTCGAAGGCGCGTTCAACTGGCATGCGCACCCGGACACCGATGACTTCTTCTTCGTTCTCGATGGCGAGATTGACATCCAGCTCCGGGACCGGATCGTGCATCTGAAGGCCGGAGAGATGTTTGTGGTGCCGCAGGGGGTGGAGCACCGCCCTGTCGCCCTCAGTGAGGCGCATGTGATGCTGATCGAGACCAGCGGCACGCCGAACACGGGCGATCCGGACACGGCAAAGGCGCGGCAATTCGCCTGACACACAGAATCCTCGGATTGCCCGCGCCAGCGGATCAGGTGCCCATGAAATTCGCCGCCTTGAGCTCGATATCGGCAAGCGTCTTGCCATCGAGCACGGCAAAGAACGCCTCCATCGCGCCGGTCAGGACGGACGGCAGGCGGCAATCGCCGGTCAGCACGCATTGATTGCCGCTGCGCATGCATTCCACCACCCCGAAATCATTCTCGGTGTGTCGCAGCAATTGCCCCAGATTGATCTCATCCGGCGCCAGGGCGAGCTTCAGCCCGCCTGTCCGGCCGCGCACCGCTTCCAGAAAGCCATGCGTCGTGAGGTTGTGCACGACTTTCATCACCTGCCCGCGCGACGTCCCGAAGACCGCCACCATCTCGTCGATGGTGACAAGGCGGTCCTTATGCGCCGCCGCGAAGAGCAAAACGCGCAGCGAAACGTCCGAGAAGTTGGTCAACCTCATGCATATCCTCTCGGTATAGATGTAGCTGTTCTACATCTTTTCAACCGTGGCATCGGCGTGATCTCCCAAAAGCGCAGGCCGCATTTTTGCGACCGGTCGGGGCGTGGCGCACGTTCGCACACCCGGTGGCGGAATTTCATCATTTTTGGCGGTGATGAACAAGTCGAATGCGTGAGAGCGCCGTCGCCAACTGGTAGAAACGCGATTGCCCGCCCCCCCGGATGGAAGGAACCGATTGTGCTGATGTCACCGCTCGCCAGGCTCAGATGCGCAGGCTGGGTCGAAGGGGTCACGCTGATCCTGATGCTCTGCGTCGCCGTGCCGTTGAAATACGTCTTCGATGCCCCCGCCTTCGTCTCCGTCATGGGGCCGGTGCACGGCGGGTGTTTTTCGCTGTATCTGGTGCTCGCCTGCGCCACGATCTTCGATGGCACATGGCCGCCGCGACAGATCATGCGGGTTCTGCTGGCCGCGCTGGTGCCCTTTGGCACCTTTCTCAACGACGGTCTGTTGGCCGCGCGCATGCGGGGGGCCGCAGGTGTTTGACATCATCAAGGCCCTGCATGTCACCGGCGTCATCGTCTGGATGTCCGCCATGCTGGCGGCCCCGGCGCTTTTGCATCTCTCCACCGGTGACGCCGCCAAACGGGGCGCGCGCCTGTTCTTCCGGCTGATCTCCGGCGTCGGCATCACCCTGACATGGGTGCTGGGCCTGTGGCTGGTGTCGGTCTCGGGATACATCAGCGAACCCTGGATGATCGCCAAGCTGGTGATCGTGCTGGTCCTGTCAGGCGCACAGGGTGCCTTTGCCGCCCGGTTCCGCCGCGCCTGTCAGGATCTGCCCGCTGACCGGACCGCCCTATCGGCCCGGTCGGTCACCGGGCTCATCCTGGGTCAGACCGCCCTTGTCGCGGCCATTGCCCTGCTGGTGCTGACCAAGCCGTTCTGAGGCCTCGGGGCATCACTAGGGGGACACGGATTCTGCGCTCACAGCCCGCGCCGGGCCAGAGAATAGCCGCAGAGACAACAGCCAAGAATGACGAGATTTCCGACGAAATCGAGCAGCATCCAGCGGGTGAATATCTGCGCCTCGACGTAAAAATAGTAGTTGAACGCAAAGAACGGCAGCGATCCGATCACGCCGAAAACGAGAAAACTGCGCGGCCTGAAATCCGACACGGCGATCACCGTGCCGCATAGCACCGCC
>JBCBZG010000006.1:0-206930 GCA_039815465.1 Pseudomonadota bacterium | reverse complement strand
GGCAGTGAACGCGTGGCTTGCCGTGGGATTTTGGGAAGAAAGGCTCAAGACGCGCCATCTGAGCGTCGCTCAACCAAAAAAGATCAGACATGTTAACAGCTCGTTCTCGAACCGTGAATCACGCACCCAAACCAAAATCAATGGGTCATGAGCCTAGGTGTTAAGCCGAAGATAAGAATGATTGTGAGAAATTAAGTTTGCTGATCTTGATTGAGCTCGGACACAGCCCGCGCCCAAGCTTTGGGCAAAGTGCCCTTTCTGTGGATGCCAAGTAGTCGCCCACTGTTGCAAAGTAGGCGTATGGCACTGTGCGCACAAAACGACCACGCATTGTGACCATTGGTGCGTGCCCGCAAAGCTGTGGTACCGTGATTGGAAGTACCAAATTCTTGAAAAGTGGCAAGAACAGAGAATAAGAGAGGAAGACTGCGAACGTCACATCGCAAATGTACTGGCTCCGCAGGGATTTGCGCTGGAGTTTCAGCATTCCGCGATCTCTAGGGTCAGGCCTCATGGCCAAAAGATGACAATGGCGGCGAGCATGATGGCGGACGGGAATAGCTTCGGGCATCTGTCGTAATGGGGGGCTAGGTGCCTCCAGTCCTTCAGTCTTCCGAACATGAGTTCGATCATTGCCCTACAGTGCCTTGCGCTGCAAGGTCACCAGAGCGGCGGTTGCGCCGTTGTATCTGCGCTTATCGTACTTCACCGGTTTTTTCCGCTGTTTCCGACCGGGAGTGTAGGCTCGTATCCCTTTGTCTTTCAACGCTTCTCTGAACCAGTTGGCATCTTAGCCACGGTGGCATCGCAGCCAGTCCACACGCGGCAAGCTGCTCAGCAATGCTCATGAGCTATGTAGTCGCTGACCTGAACAGCCGTGACAACCAAATCGAGCGGGCGGCCCTGTCTGTTGCAGGAGCCGCGCAGCGCGCTGTTCATTCCGCCCGTAGTTTGGCCAACCAGTTGTCCACGCTTCCGCTCTTTAACCGACGGGCTTTTTGCTGCTCGATAGACCTTCAAATAGGTTGCGTCGATCATAACGGTCGTGTCTTCGCCGTGCTTGGCAGCGTGGCCCACCATTATCCGCGCAAAGACGCCCTTGTCGCTCTATCGTTTCCAGCGGTTGCCGAATTTCTCGTGAGTGCCATTTGTAGGCGCGCCATTCCACCGTAACTCATTGCGATTGATAAAGATAAACTTGCTGACAGCCTTCAAGTCATCCCTCTGGGGACATTGCTTCGCAATACCCGGCCGAGCAGCAAACGCGTGGTTTGCTGTGGGACTTGGGGAACAAAGGCTGAAGGCGCGCCATCTGCGCCTCTGTCAGCCGGAAAAGTTCAGACATGGTCACCGCTCATTCTTCGGGCGATGACTCATTCTGATCCCGGAAATAACTGGGTCCTGACCTTAGACGTGCCTCAAGAGGCGACTGGCACGCTGAAAGAAGCCCCTTGCAACCTTCACTTCAAAATGCTCGGCACCGCGTCGACCCAGGCGCCATCGGCTTTTGCAGACGCGACGGCTTGGTGGACCGCCATCATGGATCGCAATCCGTCCTCTGCCGTGGGCAGTGCACCATAGGGCTCCCCTCGGATTGCAGAGGCGAGGTCGACATAGATGTTGGCGACCGCCAGGGGGAAGCCTTCGGGATGCGCAATGGCGACGCGGCTCAGGCGTGTGGCCTCGTCTGACAGGCCCCAGTCGCCCTTTTCCATGATCTGCGTGCGCCCGCCCACGGGGGTGTAATAGACCTGATTGGGCTCTTCCGAGCGCCAGCGCATCCCGCCGGTCTCGCCAAAGACTTGAATGTCGAACCCGTGCTGGCGCCCGATGGCCACCGATGACGTCCAAAGCCGCCCCACCGTGCCGCCCGCCATACGGAAATTCACCATGGCGTCGTCTTCGAGCTCGCGAGACGGGATGGTGGAGGCAAAATCGGCTGATAGCGTCGCCACCTCGTCGCAGGCCACGAAGCTCGCCATGTGCAGCGCGTGGATCCCGCAATCGGCAAACTGGCCCGACACACCCGCCATCGCCGGATCGTAGCGCCAGCGCACCCGCGGATTGTCGGCGTCCCCCGCGTCGCCATGGTGCCCGTGGCTGAAATTGGCGACCACCAGCCGGACCTTCCCGATCTGACCCGATTGCACAATCTGGCGCATCTCGCGAACCATGGGGTAGGCGGAATAGCAGTAGTTGACCGCACAGATCTTGCCAGAGGCGCGGGCGACCTTCACGATCTCCTCCCCTTCCTCCACGGTCATCGTCATCGGCTTTTCGCACAGCACGTTGATCCCGGCCTCGAGGAAGGCTTTCGTGATCTCGAAATGGGTGGAGTTCGGCGTGGCCACCGTCACGAGGTCGAGCCGGTCATCGCGGTTGGCTTCACCCGCCAACATCTCCCGCCAGTCTGCATAAGCGCGGTCCGGAGCGATGCCGAGCTCATCGGCGAATGCACGGCCAGCCGTCGCGTCGATATCGAGCGCCCCCGCCGCCAGCGTGAAATTCCCATCCGCTTGTGCGCCCAAACGGTGCGCGGGGCCGATTTGGCTGCCCTTGCCGCCACCAATCATGCCCCAGTTCAGTTTTGCCATCTGTGTTCTCCGGTCGTGTGGGGCGCGTCACGCCCCGACTGCTTTAGAAATCTTGGACGCGCACCCACTGCCGCGCCTCAGAGGAGGCGCGGGCGGCGGTCACCACCCGGTTCACCTCCATCCCCTCGCGGAAATCGGGCCAGCGGGGCTTACCTGCGGCAATCGCCTCCAGAAAATCCTTCGCCTCGATGATGATCTGGTCCTGATACCCCGTCCCATGCCCCGGTCCTTGGCAAAACGGCAGGTAATCAGGATGCTCCGGCCCCGTCAGGATCTTCCTGAACCCGCGCTCCGCCTCGGGCCCTTCGCAGGTATAAAGCCAAAGCGCATTCTGATCCTCGCCGTCGAACCGGATCGCACCCTCGGTGCCCCAGACCTCGTAGCAATAGCCCATCTTCTTGCCCGTCGCGACACGGCTGGAGAAGATCGAGCCCGTCACGCCATTCTCGAACCGCACAAGAATCGTCGCTTCATCATCGTTTTTCACCGCGACACCGCCACGCTCCTTATGGACCGTCTCGATCATCGCATGAAGCTCCGCGATGGGGCCAATCAGTCCATGAGCGCAGTTGATCGGGTGGGGGGCAAGGTCACCCATGTTCCCCGCCGCGAGCGTTTCCGTCCGCCAATTCGCGGGCTCGCTCGGGTCGGCCATGAAATCTTCGGTATGCTCCCCGCGGAAACTCGTGACCTTACCAATTCGGCCCTCTTGGATCAGCTTGCGCGCGAACTGCGACGCAGGCGTACGGATGTAGTTGAACCCCACCATATGCACCTTGCCCGACGCCTCTGCCGCCTCCACCATGGCGCGGCTGTCATCGAGCGACGCACCCAAGGGCTTCTCGCAAAACACATGCTTGCCCGCCGCAAACGCGGCCTCGGCAATGGCCCTGTGATGCGCCTGGGGGGAGGCGATGATGATCGCCTCAACGCCTGGGTCCGCCACGAGCGTTTGCCAATCTGGCGCGGCTGTCTGAAACCCAAATGCCGCCCGGTAGCGTTCCGCACTGTCGGGGCTCGACGCCGCTACAGAGCGCAGAACAGGCCGTAGCGCGGTGTTGAACACGGCCCCCACGGCGGCATGAGCCACGGCATGGGCTTTGCCCATATATCCGCCGCCGACAATTCCGATGCCGATCTCAGTCATCTGCACTGTTCCTCCCAAGCGGTATTGCAACCGGTTGCAATCGTGGTATCGTCCCAACAAGCTAGCGGTCAATACGCAATCGCAGCTTGGGGAGGATTGAATGGCCACTGAGACAGTGACGCTGACAACAGCGCAAGCGATTGTGCGGTATCTGAACGCGCAATTCATTGAGATTGATGGCGAAAAGCTGCGTCTGTGCGGCGGCGGCTTTGGCATCTTTGGCCACGGCAACGTCACCTGCCTGGGCGAGGCTCTGCAAGATGTCAAAGACACCCTGCCGCTCTACCGCGGCCAAAACGAACAAGGCATGGGATTCGCTGCGGCGGGCTATGCCAAGGCCTGGCTGCGCCGCCGCTTCATGTTCTGCACGGCGTCTGCGGGGCCGGGGACGGCGAACCTCCTGACCTCTGCCGCGCTCGCCCACGCCAACCGCCTGCCGGTGCTCATGCTCTGCGGCGACACGTTCCTGACGCGCCTGCCGGACCCGGTGCTGCAGCAGCTCGAACATTTTGGCGACCCCACATTCGGCATCAATGACGCGTTCAAGGCGGTGAGCCGCTACTGGGACCGCATCACGCACCCCGCGCAGGTGATCCAGTCGCTGCCTGCAGCCCTCGCAACGATGCTCGACCCTGCGGACTGCGGCCCGGCCTTCATAGCGCTGCCGCAGGACGTGCAAGGCTGGACCTACGACTACCCGCTCAGCTTCTTCGAGGAACGCACCCACCGCATCCGGTCCCAATCCGCCGACGCGGGCGAACTTGCCGACGCCATCGCGATGCTGAACGACGCCAAACGCCCCATGATCATCGCGGGCGGCGGCGTGCAATATGGGGATGCCGTCTCCGAACTCACCGCCTTTGCAGAGGCGACGAACATCCCCGTCGTCGAAACCATCGCCGGGCGCGCGAACCTCACCCACGACCACCCGCTCAACATCGGGCCCATTGGCGTGACAGGCTCCGACTCCGCCAACGCCATCGCGGAAGAGGCCGACCTGGTCCTCGCCGTCGGCACCCGCCTGCAAGACTTCACCACCGGCTCCTGGACCGCCTTCGCCCCCGACGCGAAATTCATCGGCCTCAATGTGGGCCGCCACGACGCAGGCAAACACATGGCCGCAACCGTTGTGGGCGACGCCAAACAATCGCTCCCCGCGCTGCAAGCGGCAGGCTATAGCTGCCCGCCAGACTGGACCGCGAAAGCCCAGGCCGAGCGCGCCAAATGGAACGCCTACGTCACCGACAACACCCGCGTCGGCAATCGCCCGAACTCCTACGCGCAGGCCATCGGCGTCGTGAACGACCTGTGCAACCCACGCGACCGCGTGGTCGCCGCCGCAGGGGGCCTGCCCGCCGAGGTCACCGCCAACTGGAAAACGCTCGACATTGGCACTGTGGATGTCGAATTCGGTTTCTCCTGCATGGGCTACGAGATCGCAGGCGCCTGGGGCGCCCGCATCGCACAGGCCGAACGGGAACCAGACCGCGACACGATCTCCTTCTGCGGCGACGGCTCCTACCTGCTGATGAACTCCGACATCTATTCGTCAGTGCTGACCGAGAAAAAGCTCATCATCCTCGTCCTCGACAATGGCGGCTTCGCGGTCATCAACAAGCTGCAGAACAACGTGGGGCAGGACAGCTTCAACAACCTCATCGCCGACACCCCCACCGCCACGCACCAGGCGGGCGTGGATTTCGAGGCCCACGCGCGCGCCATGGGTGCCATCGCCGAAACCGTCGAACACGCCTCCGACCTCGGCGCGGCCTTCCAGCGCGCGCAAGAGGCTGAGCGCACCTATGTCATCGTGATGAAGGTCGACGCCTACGAGGGCTGGACCACCGAGGGCCACACCTGGTGGGAGGTCGGCACGCCCCACATCACCGACAAACCCAGCGTGCGCGAAAAGCACCTGGAGGTGGAGGCGACCCGCACCCGCCAGCGGAAGGGCGTGTGATGTCCAAACTCATGGACGGCATCGCCGCCAACAATTTCCTCGTCATCGGACGGGCGGGCATCGACTTCTTCACCGACCCCGGCGTCCCGGCGGTGGAGGCGGAGCGTGTCACCGTCGGCTTAGGCGGCTCATCCGCCAACATCGCCGCAGGCATCTGCAAACTGGGCGGGCAGGCAGCACTCGTCACCCGCGTCTCTGACGACAGCATCGGCGACTACTGCACCCGCCAGCTGCAACACTACGGCGTCGATACCCGCTACGTGACCCCCATCGGCGGCGAATACCGCAACTCGCTCGCCTTCTACGACAGCATCGTGGAGGGCCACCGGAACGTCATCTACCGCAACGGCGCAGCCGACTTCCAAATGAGCGCCGATGACGTCGCCGCCGTCGACTACACCGCCTATGGCGCGCTCATCACCGCTGGCACCGTGTTCGCCGCAGAACCGTCACGATCCGCCACGTTCGACGCCTTCGCCCGCGCCAAATCCGCAGGCCTCCCCATCATTTTCGACGTCGATTACCGCCCCTACAGCTGGCCCTCGGGTGAGGTCGCCTCCGACGTGCTCAGCCGCGCGGCGGCCGAGTGTGACATGATCGTCGGCAATGACGAGGAATTCGGCTTCATGGCTGGCGACTCCGATAAGGGCCTCGCCAAAGCCCGCGCGCTCGCCGCCGAGGGCGTAGAGATCGTCGTCTACAAAATGGGCCACGAGGGCGCGATCACCTTCGCGGGCGGCGAGGAAATCCGTACCGGCATCTACCCGGTCGAGGCGCTCAAACCCACCGGCGCGGGCGACAGCTTCATGGCCGGGCTCGTGACATCGCTCGCCGCAGGCCACGACCTGCGCACCGCGATCCTGCGCGGATCCGCCTGCGCGTCCGTCACCGTCTCCCGCCCCGGCTGCGCACCCGCCATGGCCGACACCGCCACGCTCGACGATTTCCTGAACACCCACCCCGGACCGACCTGATGCACATCCCCCCGTTTGATAACCAAAACAAACCCATCGTGGACGCGGGCGACAGCACCGTCCCGCTGAACTACTTCAACATCGTCAAACTGACCGCAGGGCAGGCGTTCGAATACCAGGCGCCGGGCTACGAGACCTGCATCGTCCCCGCCACCGGGACCGTCGACGTGGACGTCGAAGGCTTCACAGCCCAGGGCCTCGGCGGGCGCGGCGTTGACGTCTGGGATGGGGAACCTGAGGGCGTTTATGTCCCCAGTGGGGCCAAAGCCACGATGGTCGCCAAAGACGCTTGCGAGATCTTCGTCGCAGGCGCGGCCTATGACACAGTGCTCGATCCCTTCGCCGTTCGCGCGGATGAACTCGACCTCGTCCAATACGGCTCCGACGACACCAAAACCCACCGCAAAATCAAACACATCCTCGGTCAGAAGCAACACGACAAGGTGGGTCGCCTCCTGGTCTCAGAACTCTACACCGTGGGGCAGGGCGGCTGGTCCGGCTTCCCCAGCCACAAGCACGACACCGACCGCCTGCCGACCGAAACGCGCCACGACGAAACCTACAACTTCCGCTTCCGCCCGAACCACGGCTCCGGCGTGCAAATGCTCCAGCGCGAGGATGGCAAACCGGGCGACGCCTACCACATCGTCGACGGCTCCACGATCTGCATCGACACGGGCTACCATCCCTGCGCAGTCCTGCCGGGGTACGAGATGTATTACTTCACGATTCTCGGCGGCCTCAGCCAGCGCAGCCTCGTGCAGTATTTCCAACCTACCCACGCCTACCAGGTCGAAACGATCCCCGGCATCAAAGACATGATCGCTAAGTTCAAATGACTTAACGCCCGGTGGGAACCACCGGGCAGCCCCCGTCCGTCCCCCCGGGCGGGGGCTTCACCCCCACCCGCGGCCGGGGCCCGCCCTCATCTCTGAAATATGACCCTCGCAACCCTCTCAGATGTCCTCCAGCCCGCCCTGAGCGGACGCTACGCCGTAGGCGGCCTCGTGACGCTCGGGTGGGAGGATATGCGCGCCTACGTCGCCGCCGCAGAAGCTGAAAACTGCCCCGTCATCCTGCAGGCGGGCCCCAGCTGTCGCGCGCACACGCCGCTTCCCATCCTGGGCAAAATGTTCCGCCACCTTGCCGAACAGGCCAGCGTCCCCGTCGTCGCCCATCTCGACCACGGCTACACGTTCGATGAATGCAAGGAGGCTCTAGAGAGCGGTTTCACCTCCCTCATGTTCGACGGCTCCCGCACGCCATTGGCGCAAAACATCGAAGAGACGGCGAAAATTGCGGAAATGGCCCACGCCGCGGGCATCTCCTGCGAAGGGGAAATCGGCTTTGTGGGCTACGATAACGGCGAAGCCTCCGCAGGCACCGACCCGTCCGAGGCCGCCCAATTCGCCAGGGAAACCGGCGTTGACGCCATGGCCATCTCTGTCGGTAACGTCCACCTGCAGCAGGACCAATCCGGGGGCCTCGACGAGGCACGCATCGCCGCGATTGAGGCCGTGACCGACGTCCCGCTCGTCATCCACGGCGGGTCTGGCGTCCCCGCCGCACAGCGCACGCGCCTCGCGCGCGACACCGCCATCTGCAAATTCAACATCGGAACCGAACTGCGCATGGCCTTCGGAGCCGCGCTGCGCGAGGCCGTCAACAGCGACGCGGACCGGTTTGACCGCGTCCAGATCCTGCGCGAGACCCACGACCCGGTGGAGGCAGCCGCGCGCATCGTGCTACGCGCATTCAAGGGGGGAAGCTCATGATAAATATAGGCATTCTAGGCTGCGGTCGCATCGGCCAGGTCCACGCTCGGTCCCTGAAATCCATGACAAACGCCCGCGTCGCCGCGGTCGCCGACGCCATGCCGCTCGCCGCTGACGCGCTGGCGATCCAGGCAGGTGCCGACGTGCAAAGCACCGAAGCGATCATCGCAGACCCCGGCATCGACGGGGTGGTGATCGGCACGCCGACCTCCACCCATTACGACCTGATCCACGCCGCCGCCGCTGCGGGCAAGGCGATCTTTTGCGAGAAACCCGTGGACCTGTCGAGCGACCGCACCCGCGAATGCCTCACCGCGGTAAAGGCCGCGGGCGTGCCCATGATGGTGGCCTTCAACCGCCGCTTTGACCCGAACTTCGCCGCGCTCCAGGCCCGCATCGCGGCGGGAGATCTCGGCGACGTCGAACTCGTCACCATCCTGTCCCGTGACCCGTCCCCGCCGCCTGTGAGCTACATCGAACAATCCGGCGGCCTCTTCCGCGATATGATGATCCACGATTTCGACATGGCGCGCTTCTTGTTGGGTGAGGAACCGGTGGAGCTCTTCGCCCAGGGCTCCTGCCTCGTGGACCCGGCCATCGGGGCCGCAGGCGACGTGGACACCGCCGCCGTCACGCTCAAAACCGCGTCCGGCAAGATCGCGCAAATCTCCTGCTCTCGGCGCGCAAGCTACGGCTACGACCAACGGATCGAGGTCCACGCCTCCCGCGGGATGGCCCGCGCCGATAACCAACTGGAAACAACGGTGGAGATCGCGACCGAGGCAGGTTTTGCCCGCGCCCCCGCGCAGCATTTCTTCCTCGAACGCTACGAGGCCGCCTATGCCGCTGAAATGGCGAGCTTTGTATCCGCGCTGACCCAAGGAACGCCCGTGAACCCGACGGGGGAGGATGGCCTGCGCGCGCAGCTCCTCGCAGATGCGGCGCAGCTGTCGGTGGAAACCGGGCAGCCGCAACAGATCTAGTTCCCCGAAAACGAGGATCAGAAACTGCTACATAGTGCGTGCCCGGTGGCAACACCGGGCTGCCCCCGTCCGCCCCCCTGGGCGGGGGCAACTGCCCCCACCCACGGACGCGGGCAGCCCTTCTCTCAAAGTAGAAAAACCTCTTTAAGCGTGTTCAAAATACGCCGCACTCAGCTGCGCGGCCGCAGATTGCAGCGTGGTCTTGTAGTTCTTAAGCCGCTCCACCGGAAAGCGCTGCGTGGGCCCGTGACACGCGAGGGAGGCGATGTATTTGCCGTCCGGATCATGCACCGGCACCGCAATCGCCACCATCCCCTCCATGAACTCCTCGCGGTCCAGCGAATAGCCCTGCAGCGCGATCTCATCCAATTCATCAAGCAGCGCGAGCGGGTCGGAATGGGTGTTCTCGGTCATCTGCTCCATGGGGATCGCCGACACCAGGGACCGCCGCGCGCGTTTGGGCAGCGCCGCGAGGTAGCATTTGCCGCTTGCAGTGCAATGGAACGGCACCTCCGACCCGATGGGCAGCTGGATGCGGAACGCCCAGTCGGTTTCCACCCGATCCTGGTAGGACATGCCGGAGCCCTCCGGGACCGCGAAATTCACCGTCTCCCCCACTTGGCGCGCAACCGTCGTCAGGATCTGGCGTCGCGCGATGTGCATGTGCGATCCTGACAACAGCCCGAGCCCCAAACTGCGCAGCCGCCGCGCGGCCACGAAGCGGTGTGTGTCGCCGTGACGTGTCAAGAAACCCTCTTGCTCGAGCGTCGTGCACAGTCGGTGAATCGATTGTTTGGGTAATCCGAGCTCGGTGTTGATTTCTGTGGCCGTGAGAGGCCTGTCACTTTTGCCAAGGATTTCAAGGATTAAGAGCATCCTTAGGTTGGTTGGGATGCGATCAGTCTCTGCCATATCCGTCCTGCCCAAATTTTAGCCATTGTGCGAATCTCACAAGAGTGTAGCGTAGTCGAAAGAGAATTGGGACAAAAAGTCTCATTTTTTCATTTCGTGTGTGGGAGAGCATGGAATTCGATTTTGTTGTAGTTGGCGCAGGCTCCGCAGGTTGCGCACTCGCTAGCCGACTGTCCGAGGACAGCCGCTACACCGTGGCGCTGCTCGAGGCAGGGCCGGCGGATACGAACCCATGGATTCACATTCCGGTGGGGTACTTTCGCACGATGGGGAACCCGCGCACGGATTGGCGCTACGAAACGCAGCCCGATCCGGGCAGCGCGGACCGGTCGCACAAATGGCCACGCGGGCGCGTGCTCGGCGGATCGAGCTCGATCAACGGGCTGCTCTACGTGCGCGGGCAGGCACAGGACTATGACGCCTGGGCGCAGATGGGCTGCACCGGCTGGTCCTGGGACAACGTGCTGCCCTACTTCAAGCGCGCCGAAACCTGGAAGGGCCCGAACGGGACCGAAGTCCGCGGGCGCGATGGGCCTTTGTCCGTCCAGACCTCCCGCCTCAAGCGCGAGATCGTCGACAACTGGATCGAGGCCGCCGTGAACGCGGGCTACAAACGCGCCCACGACTACAACGGCGAAGATCAGGAGGGCGTGGGCCACTTCCAGCTGACCATGGTCGGCGGCAAGCGGTGTTCGTCTGCCGTGGCCTACCTGAAACCCGCCAAGGGCCGCAAAAACCTGACCATCATCACCGACGCCCAAACCGAGAAGGTGGAGATCGTCGAGGGCCGCGCCGTGGCCGTACGCGCCCGCGTCAAAGGCAAAATGACCGACATCCGCGCCCGGCGGGAGATCATTCTAAGCGCGGGCGCCATAGGCTCCCCCCAAATCCTGATGTTGTCGGGCGTGGGCGATGGCGACGAGCTCAGCCAGCACGGAATCACGGTCAAGCGGGAACTTCCTGGCGTGGGCAAAAACCTTCAGGATCACCTGCAGGCGCGGCCCGTGTTCAAAACTTCGCTGTCGACAATCAACGTGGAAACCAACAACATCTTCAAACAGGCCGCCATTGCGATGCAATACGCCGTGTCTGGGACGGGACCAATGACCATGGCCGCAAGCCTGGGCACCGGGTTCCTGAAGACCGAGCCGCATATGGACACACCTGACATTCAGTTCCACATCCAACCTTTCAGCGCCGACAACCCCGCCGACGGAGCGCATAAGTTCTCCGCGTTCACGGCGTCGGTGCTGCAACTGCGCCCAGAAAGCGCAGGGCACCTGTCGCTGAAATCGGCCAATATGGACGACCACCCGGACATCCACCCGAACTACCTGGCAACCGATACCGACTGCCGCACCATCGTTAAAGGCATCCAGATTGCCCGCCGCATTGCCGACTACGAACCGCTAAAATCGAGCGTGACCGAGGAATATGCACCCGGCGCAGGGGTGGCCATCGATGACGAGGCCGCAACGCTCGACTGGGCGCGCAAGACGGCCGTGACGATCTACCACCCGACGGGCACCTGCAAAATGGGGACTGACCCCATGGCCGTCGTCGACGCGCGCCTGCGCGTTCACGGCATCGACGGGCTGCGCGTGGCGGATGCGTCGATCATGCCGCAAATCGTCAGCGGCAACACCAACGCCCCGGCCATCATGATCGGGGAAAAGGCCAGCGACCTCATTTTGGAGGACGCACACAGTTAACCGGGGCAGGGGGCCACGCCCCCCGCCTCACAAATCGGACTGGGGACAGCGCCTTCGCCCCCGATCCACACACTAAAACAGAGGGCAACAACATGGGAGAAATGGTATGTTGAAAATGAAAACCCTAGCCGTTGGGGCCGTGGCTGTCGCCATGACAGCCTCGACTGCGATGGCGGAAAAGGTTCTGCGCATCCAGTCGGTGCTGCCGTCCACAGCGGACGAAGTCTTCATGCTCAATGAGTTCGGCAAAGACGTGGCCGCGCTCACCGGTGGCTCGCTCACCATCGAAGTCCTGCCCGCCGGTGCCGTTGTTGGCCCGCGCGACATCATGGACGCGGTTGACGCAGGCCTCGTCGAAGGTGGCTTTGCCTGGACGCACTACTGGGGCGGCAAGCACGTCGCAGCCAACCTCTTTGGCGCGCCTGTTGCCGGTGCCGGTGTCGGCCTCGACAACATTGCGTTCCTGAGCTGGTTCCAGTATGGCGGCGGTAAAGAGCTTTATGACCGTCTCTGGGACGAGATGGGCGTGAACGTCAAAGGCTTCATGCTCCAGCCCGTGGGCCCAGAAGCCCTGGGTTGGTTCCCAGAGCCGATCACGAGCATGGACGACTTCCGCCAGATGCGCTTCCGGGCCCCTCCAGGCATGGTTGGCGCAGCATACGCTGACATCGGCGTGCCTGCTGTTGCCATGGGCGGCGGCGACATCCTGCCCGCACTGGAAAAAGGCACCATCGACGCAGCTGAATGGTGCTGCCCGAAGCCTGACTCCGTGTTCGGCTTCCAGAAGGTGCTCAAGCACTACTACCTGCAAGGCCTCCACCAGGTGACCGTGAACGCAGACATGTATGTGAACGGCGACTTCTATGACAGCCTCACAGACCTGGAAAAGAAAGCCCTGGAAGTTGCGTCCACCGCGTCGCTGTCCAAGTCGCTCTCCTACCGGATCTTTGAAAACGGCAAAGCTCTGAAAGATCTCACCGACAACCACGGTGTGATCCTCGAAGACACGCCAGCCGACTACTTCACGGAGTACTCCGCCGCAGCAAACAACGCCCTTCAGGCGGCCGCTGACGAAAACGAGTTCTTCGCAGAAGTCTGGGCGTCCCAGCGCGCCTTCGCTGAAATCGCCGTGCCATTCTGGTCCGGTGCTCAGACCTCGAACGCAAGCCTCGGCCGCGCGTTCGCTGACACGCTGAAGTAAGCGATCTACCCGCGCGCTCCGGGCTCAGCCCCGGGGCGCGCACCTTCTTTAGCCGACGACCCGTATTGGAAAGCTGCCCCGCCAAAGAGGGCCGTTTTTGAATAGGGGGACACCGCAATGGCCGCAGAAGAACCAAACCCAGACGATCTGGAAATCGCTGACGAGCTTATTGCTGAGCGACGGGCAGAAGCGCCGGGTGAAACGCCCGAGGATATGACGCCCTGGCAGCGCCCGATCACGGCCGCCATTGACGTCATCAACTACCGCGCCGGTCAGCTGATTGCGCTGATGATGGTCCCGCTGATCGCGGTCGTGGTGTGGGAGGTGTTCTCTCGGAACTCCTTCATCATCCTGCAGGACGCAGGGATGGAAGACCTCGCCCGCAGCCTCGGGCTGGGTCCGACATTGCAGGCCTATGACCTCAGCCGCATGATCGCCGGTGTCCTCTGGATGGCGGGCGCGGGCTACGGCCTGATGCGCGGGGTGCATATTCGCGCCGACTTCCTCTATCGAAACTGGTCGGACAAGACGCAGGCGACAGTCGATGCGGTGGCCTACCTGCTCTTCTTCATCCCTTCGATGATCTTTTTCACCATCGTGGCAAGCCAATTCTGGCTGGTGTCCTACGAAACGGGCGAGCGCCTGGCGCTGGACAGCGCTTGGCAGCCAATCCTGTGGCCCGCCCGTCTCGCGATGCCGATCGGTGGTCTTCTGCTGGCTCTGCAGGGCCTGCCGGAAATCTTCCGCGCCTTCCACAAAATGGGCAAGGCGCGTGAACGCTACTTCGTCATGGCGCTGCCAGTCTACGTGGTCGCTTTGGTGTGGCTGATGCTCGCGGTCTTTACACCTGATCTGGTGCCGGGCGGCGAATGGTTTACGGACCTGATGAGCGCGCGGCCGACCTTGGACAAGCCAACCATTGGCCTGATCATGCTGGGTGCCATGCTCTTCGTGATCTTCATCGGCTTCCCGATTTCGTTCACGCTGATCTTCTTGGCGTTTGTGTTCGGTATCTGGGGCGCGAACTTCAAGCTCACGACACTGCTGATGACGCTGAACACGAACTCCACCATGCTCAACGATCAGTTGATGGCGGTGCCGCTCTTCGTGCTCATGGGCATCGTGATGGAGGCCGCGGGCCTCATGGAGCGTCTTTTCGCGTCCATCCAGATGATCATGGCCCGCGTGCGCGGCGCGCTCTTCATTGCGGTGTTGATCGTGTCCACGATCTTTGCCGCGGCGACGGGGATCGTGGGGGCGTCGGTGACGCTGCTGGGCATCATGGCCGGCGCCACGATGAGCCGATCCGGCTACAATGTGAAACTCGCGGCGGGCTGTATCACGGCCGGTGGCACCTTGGGCATTCTGATCCCGCCCTCGATCATGCTGATCGTGATGGGACCTGTGCTGGAAGTGTCCACGCTCGACCTCTTCCGGGGGGCGTTCGTTCCCGGCGCACTGCTCGCCTCGCTCTACCTGATCTACACGCTGGGACGCTGCTGGCTGAACCCGGAGCTCGGCCCGATCCTTGGCGAGGAAGATCAGCCTGATACCTCGCGCTTCTATGGCGCCGAAGTGGCGCTGATCTGCCTGGGCGTGCTGACGCTCTGCCGGGTGTTTGGCCTTGGCCTTCTTGGCGCGTTCGGCGTGATCCCGTTCGGAGGTCTAATTGTACTCGCTGCGACGAGCGCGGTCGCCTACGCCGCATATAGAAACCTCAGCGTTCTGCGAATTGTGGTCCCTATAGCCGTGATCTTCCACGTTTATATGGTCTACGTAAACATCAGGCCGGAGGACGGAGCGATACCGCTCATTTCCTTGTGCTTTGCGTTGTTCGTGCTGCTATTGGCCTATCTCGGCAGACACATATACGGCAATGATGCCGACGAAGGCTTCTACTTCGCCTCTCTGTGGGACGAGTTTTTCCAAGGCCTCATGCCGCCGACGATCCTGATCTCCTTTGCGTTGGGTTCGATCCTTCTGGGTCTCGCCACGCCAGCGGAGGCGGCGGCGATGGGGGCCTTCGGCGCGATCCTGCTCTCTGTCATGTACCGCAAGTTCACGATCCCCAGCTTCTTTGACAGCCTGATCAAAGCGCTGGAGATCACGGTGCTGATCATGTTCCTCGTGGCGGCTTCGAACTTCTTCGGCGCGCAGTTCTCTGCACTGGGCACGCCGCGGATGATGACGGAAATCCTTCTGGGCCTTGAGATGTCGCCCTACCTGATCTTGCTTCTGGTCATGGCGCTCATCTTCCTTCTGGGCTGGCCGCTCGAATGGGTGCCTATCGTGCTCATCGTGGTGCCGATCCTGCTCCCAACGGTGGAGGCGCTCTCGATCCACGGGCTCGACCGCTATAACCTGATGGTCTGGTTCGGGATCCTGGTGGCGGTGAACCTACAAACCGCCTGGCTCAGTCCGCCGGTGGCGCTCTCGGCCTACTTCCTCAAAGGGGTGGTGCCGAATTGGGACCTCAAGGACATCTACCTGGGGATGATGCAGTTCATGCTGGTCCAGCTCTTTGGCCTCGCGTTGATCTTCATCTTCCCGCAGCTCGTCCTTTGGCTGCCGCGCGTGATGGGCGGGGGCTAACGCGATGGCGCAACGCTCCGCGCTGTCCTACCTGAAATGGCCGCTCATCGTGACGGTCATCGGGCTCGGCCTCTCTGGCTGGCTCGGCTGGGAAACGGAGGAGACCGTCTCAGGTCTCCTCTCCTTCCTGATGGTGGGCGCGGTGCTCGCTGTGCTCGAAATCGCGCTGAGCTTTGACAACGCCATCGTCAACGCCAACAAGCTGGTGGAGATGACCCCGGTCTGGCAGCAACGCTTCCTGACCTGGGGGATCCTCATCGCGGTCTTCGGGATGCGCATCGTGTTTCCCGTGGCCATTGTCGCCGTATTCGCCTGGATCAACCCGGTGGCGGCGGTGCAACTGGCCCTGTCCGAGCCCGACGAGTATTCCAAGATCATCGAACACTCCCACGGGTCCATCGCGGCCTTTGGCGGGACGTTCCTGATGATGGTGGCGCTCAAATTCTTCGTGGATCAGGAGAAAGATGTCGACTGGATCGGCATCATCGAACGCCGCCTGCGCGCCCTGGGCGGCATCCGCGGGTTCGAGATCGCGCTGGTGCTGATCTTGATCACCACAATCTCCACCTTCCTGCCCGAACACGGCCAACAAACCTTCCTGTTCTCAGGGGTTCTCGGGCTCATCACCTTCATGCTCGTCGACGGCCTCGGCGCTTTCCTCGACGACAAAGAGGCCGCCATGAGCACCGCCGCGCGCGGGGGGCTCGGCGCGTTCCTCTACCTCGAAGTGCTCGACGCCAGCTTCTCCTTCGACGGGGTCATCGGGGCCTTTGCGCTGACCACCAATATCATCCTTATCGCCATCGGTCTGGGCATCGGCGCGATGTATGTCCGGTCCATGACAATCATGCTCGTGGAAAAGGGGACTTTGCAGCATTTTCGGTACCTTGAGCATGGGGCGTTCTACTCCATCCTCGCGCTATCTCTCATAATGTTCGCACAAAGTTTCGTTCATTTCCCAGAAGCCGTTACAGGCTTGATTGGCGTCGGATTCATCGGCTACGCGCTCGTCAGTTCCGTCCGATACAACACACAAGAAAGAGCTTCCAATGGGTAGAACCTTCCTGAAGAAGGCCACGCTAACATCCACCTCTGACGCGTCAGAGACCCACGATATCGTCAAAAATATCCTGGCGGAGATCGAGGCCGGGGGGGACGCCAAAGCGCTCGAATACGCAGCCAAGTTCGACAAATACGACGGCAACACAATCCTCACGGAGGAGGAGATCGAGGCGGCGTCGGCACTGGTCCCTCAAAAGCTCAAGGATGACATCCTCTTTGCCCGCGACAACGTCCGCCGCTTTGCCGAGGCACAGCGCGCCACAGTCTCCGATTTCGAGATGGAGGTGCAGCCAGGCTTTGTCGCCGGTCAGAAATCCATCCCCGTGGACGCGGTGGGCTGCTACGTCCCCGCAGGCCGCTACCGCCATATCGCAAGCGCCATGATGACCGTCACGACCGCCCGCGTCGCCGGCGCGCGCCACGTGGCCGTGGCCTCCCCCCCGCAACCGGGTCAGGGGCTCGCGCCCGGCATCGTTTTTGCCGCCCACGCCTGCGGCGCCGATAAAATCCTCGCCGTCGGCGGCGTCCAAGGGGTGGCCTCACTCGCCTACGGGCTATTTGGTCTGCCCCAAGCCAACATCATCGTGGGCCCCGGCAACCAGTTCGTCGCCGAAGCCAAGCGTATCCTCTACGGGCGCGTGGGCATCGACATGATCGCTGGCCCAACTGACAGCCTCATCCTCGCCGACGCCACGGCCGACGCCCATATCGTGGCCACCGACCTCGTGAGCCAGGCCGAACACGGCTACAACTCCCCGGTTTGGCTCGTCACCGACAGCCGCGAGCTGGCGGAAAAAGTCATGAGCCTCGTCCCCGGCTTGATCGACGACCTGCCAGAGCTGAACCGCGACAACGCCACCGCCGCATGGCGCGACTATGCGGAGGTTGTGGTCTGCGAAAACCGCGAAGACATGGCCGCCTGCTCCGACGAATACGCACCCGAACACCTCACCGTGCAGGCCGACGACCTTGACTGGTGGCTCGAAAACCTGACATGCTACGGCTCGCTCTTCCTGGGCGAAGAAACCACCGTCTCCTACGGGGACAAGGCCGCAGGCACGAACCACGTGCTGCCGACCTCAGGTGCTGCGAGCTACACCGGTGGGCTCAGCGTCCACAAGTTCATGAAGATCGTCACATGGCAGCGCGCCACCCGCGAGGGCGCCCGCTCCATCGCGGAGGCCACAGCGCGCATCTCCCGCCTGGAAGGGATGGAAGGTCACGCCCGCGCCGCGGATGTCCGCCTGGCGAAATACTTCCCAGAGGTAAACTTCGATCTCTCTGCCAATGGCTAACCCGGCGGGGCTATTTGACCTGTCGGGCCGCGTGGCCTGCGTGACGGGCGCAAGCTCCGGCCTTGGGCGGCAAGCGGTCATCGCGCTCGCCGCCGCGGGGGCCGAAGTTGTGGCCGTCGCCCGCCGCGAGGACGCGCTGGTGTCGCTTGCACTTGAGGTGGGCGAACATTGCTCCGCCGTGGCCGCCGACGTGACCGAACGCGAAACCATCGACGACCTCGCGGCGCTGATCACCGAACCCTTCGGGCCCCCCGACATCCTTGTCCACGCCGCAGGGCTCAACACCCGCGAAACCGCCGACGGCGTCACACCCGACGGCTGGGACGCGACGCTAGCCGTGAACCTCACCGCACCGTTTTTCCTCAGCCAAGCGCTCGTGCCCGCCATGGTCGCCAACGGCTGGGGCCGCATCATCAACTTCGCCTCGCTCCAGACCTTCCGCGCCTTTCCGGGCGGCGTGGCCTACGGCGCGACCAAGGCAGGCATCGCCCAGCTGACCCGCGCCATGGCCGAAGCGTGGTCGCCCGACGGCGTCAACGTGAACGCCATCGGCCCGGGCTTCTTCCCGACCGAACTCACCGGCCCCGTCTTTGCCGACCCAGAGCGCGCCGCGCGCAACGCAGCCCAAACCTGCATCGGCCGCAACGGCGACCTCAGCGACATCGACGGTCCGCTCCTCTTCCTCGCCTCCGACGCGGCGTCCTACGTCACAGGCCAGGTGCTCATGGTCGACGGAGGGTTCACCGCGAAATGAAGGCACTCGTCTACACCGGCCCCGAAAGCCTCGAATACCGCGACGCGCCCGACCCCGGCGACATCGACGGCCAGCACCTGATCCGCATCGACAGCGTGGGCATCTGCGGCTCGGACATGCACGCCTATCTGGGCCATGACGACCGCCGCCCCGCGCCGCTGATCCTCGGTCACGAAGGGGCAGGGACCATCGTCGGCGGCCCGCTCGACGGGCGCCGCGTCACGATCAACCCGCTCGTCACCGACCCGACGAGCGCCGCCAGCAAGGCAGGGCGCGAAAACCTGTGCCCCTCGCGCCAGATCATCTCTATGCCCCCGCGCGAAGGCGCGTTTGCGGAATACGTCTCCATGCCCGAACGGAACTTGGTCGAGGTGCCAGAGGCAATTTCTTTGGAAATTGCCTCGCTCGCAGAGCCGCTGGCCGTAAGCTGGCACGCCGTGCGGCTGGGGTTAGAGACCACCTTTCCCGACCGCGCGCTCGTGATCGGCGGCGGGGCCATCGGCTTCGCGGCGGCGCTCGCGCTCAAGGCGCAAGGGTGCCACGACATCACGCTCAGCGAACCCAATGACGCGCGCCGCGCCTACCTCGCCGGCCATCTCGACGCGCACCTGACGGGTCCGGATGGCGTGGCAGATAACAGCTACGACATCGTTGTCGACGCCGTGGGCTTTGACGCCACCCGCGCCACGGCCTCCGCCGCCGTCCGCCCGGGCGGCGCGATCCTCCACGTGGGGCTCGGCGGTGGGTCCGGCGGGCTCGATATCCGGCGCATCACGCTCCAGGAAATCAGCTTCATCGGCACCTACACCTACACCATGCAAGACTTCCGCGACACCTGTGCCGCGCTATTCGCGGGCGATCTTGGCCCGCTCAACTGGGTCGAAACACGACCCCTCTCCGAGGGCGCGCGCGCATTCGCCGACATCCGTGCAGGCACTGTCGCCGCCCCCAAAATCATCCTGAAACCCTGACCGAAGAGAAAGCCCCGATGGCAAACCCAGCCCCCAATGAAATCCCACACCTCCTGGTCCATGAAGAGGCCGATAATGTCGGCGTCGTCGTGGTCGAGGGCCTGACCGCAGGCACCGACATGCTCTGCTGCATCACCCACGACAACTCCACCTTCCGCCTCACCGCGGACGCAGATGTTCCCATCGGACACAAGATCGCGCTCAAAGACATCAAGGACGGCGATACCGCCATCAAGTACGGCGAAGACATCGGAAAATTCATTGCAGACGTCCCCCAAGGCGGGCACGTTCACACGCATAACTGCAAAACGAAACGCTGGTAAGGGGCTGAGAATATGAGCAAATACTCGAACATGACCTTCATGGGCTACCGCCGCGAAAATGGCCGCGTGGGTGTCCGCAATCACGTGCTGATCCTGCCCGTCGACGACATCTCCAACGCCGCGTGTGAAGCGGTTGCGAATAACGTCAAAGGCACGCTCGCCATCCCCCACGCCTATGGCCGTCTGCAGTTCGGTGAAGACCTCGAATTGCACTTCCGCACGATGATTGGCACCGGCTCCAACCCCAACGTGCATTCGGTCGTCGTGATCGGCATCGAACCCGGCTGGACGTCCAAAATCGCCAACGGCATCCGCGAAACGGGTAAGGAAGTCGCCGAGTTTTCCATCGAACAGAAGGGCGACTTTGAAACCATCCGCGCAGCCTCCTGGGCGGCAAAGGACTTCGTTCACAAAGCCACCGAGTGCCAAAAGGAAGAGTGCTCCATCAAGGAACTCTGGGTCTCCACCAAATGCGGTGAATCCGACACGACCACCGGCCTTGGCTCCTGCCCAACGGTCGGCAACATGTACGACAAGCTCCTGCCAGAGGGCATCACCGGCTTCTTCGGCGAGACATCCGAGATCACGGGCGCAGAGCACATCTGCCAGAAACGCGCGATCAACGAGGAAGTCGGCGAACGCTGGTACAAGATGTGGAAGGCCTATCAGGACGACGTCATCTTCGCCCACCAGACCGATGACCTGTCCGACAGCCAGCCCACCAAGGGCAACATCGAAGGCGGCCTGACCACCATCGAGGAAAAGGCACTGGGCAACCTGGAGAAAATCGGTCGGACGTCCCAGTTCATCGACATCCTGGAACCCGCCGAACAGCCGAGCTCCGGCGATGGCCTCTACTTCATGGACTCGTCCTCGGCCGCCGCCGAATGCGTCACGCTCATGGCCGCAGGCGGTGCTGTGATCCACACCTTCCCCACGGGGCAGGGCAATGTGGTCGGCAACCCCATCGTGCCCGTGATCAAGATCACCGCGAACCCGCGCACCGTGCGCACCATGGGTGAGCACGTCGATGTGGACGTCTCCGGCATCCTGCGCCGCGAACAGACCATCGACGAGGCAGGCGATGCGCTGATCGACATGATCCGCCGCACCGCCAATGGCCGCAAAACCGCCGCAGAGGCGCTGGGTCACCGCGAATTCTCGATGACCAAACTCTACCGGAGTGCATAATCCTTCGCGGGGCGGCCTGCGCCGCCCCGCATCCCACTTATAGCCGCGGACGCCAGATGACCTTCCAGCAACCCAAGCTCGACCTCTCGCCCAAAGTCTCCGACGAGGTGCGTAAAACAACCTGCTACATGTGCGCCTGCCGCTGCGGGATCAACGTGCATATGAAGGACGGAAAGGTCGCCTATATCGAAGGCAACCGCGACCACCCGGTGAACCAGGGCGTGCTCTGCGCCAAAGGCTCCGCCGGGATCATGCAACACAATGCCCCGTCGCGCCTGCGCAAGCCACTCAAACGCGTCGGCGAACGCGGCTCCGGCGAGTTTGAGGAGATCGAGTGGGACGAGGCGCTGCAAATCGCGGCGGACTGGCTCGAACCTATCCGCGCCGAGGACCCGTCAAAGCTCGCCTTCTTCACAGGCCGCGACCAGTCGCAGTCCTTCACGAGTTTCTGGGCGCAGAACTTCGGCACCCCGAACTACGCGGCCCATGGCGGCTTCTGCTCCGTCAACATGGCCGCCGCAGGCATCTACACCATGGGCGGCGCGTTCTGGGAATTCGGCCAACCCGACTGGGACCGCACGAAACTCTTCATGCTCTTCGGCGTGGCCGAGGATCACGACTCAAACCCCATCAAAATGGGCATCGGCCGCTTGAAGAAACACGGTGGCAAGATCATCGGCGTGAACCCCATCCGCACCGGCTACAACGCCGTGGCCGACGAATGGGTGGGCATTACGCCCGGCACCGACGGCCTCTTCATCCTCGCGCTCATCCATGAGCTTCTGAAAGCGGGCAAGATCGACCTCGACTACCTCGCGCGTTTCACCAACTGCCCGGTACTCGTGAACCAGGACGAAAAGTCGCCCGAATACGGGCTCTTGCTGCGCGACGACGACGGCAAACTGCTCGTCATGGACCGGACGACCGGCAAGCCAACGCCGTTCGACCAGAAGGGCGTGAAGCCCTCACTCTCCATGACCCACCGCGCGGGCGGCGTGACCCATGTGCCGGTCATGCACCTCCTCGCCGAACGCTACCTGAGCGACGAATACGCGCCCGAAGCCGTCGCCGACCGCTGCGGCGTCAGCGCCGATCGGATCCGCGCCATCGCGACAGAACTCGCCCGCGTCGCATTTGACGAGGCGTTCGAACTGCCCATCGAATGGACCGACTTCCGCGGTGAGACCCATAAAACGATGACGGGCCGCCCCGTCTCCTTCCACTCCATGCGCGGGATCTCCGCCCACTCGAACGGCTTCCAGACCTGCCGCTCGCTGCACCTCCTGCAGATCCTGCTTGGCACGGTCGAGGTCCCCGGCGGCTTCCGCTTCAAGCCACCATATCCAAAGCCGGTCAGCGCCCACCCAAAGCCGCACTGCAAGGTCACCCCCGGCAAACCGCTCGACGGCCCGCACCTGGGCTTCGTTCAGGGGCCAGAAGGGCTCTGCCTCAAGGAAGACGGAACCCCCGCTCGGATCGACAAGGCCTTCACCTGGGAAAACCCCATGTCGTCCCACGGCATGATGCACATGGTGATCTCCAACGCCTACGCTGGCGACCCGTACAAGATCGACACGCTCTTCATGTACATGGCCAACATGTCCTGGAACTCGACCATGAACACGTCGGGTGTGATCAAAATGCTGACGGATAAGGATGAAAACGGCGACTACGTCATCCCGCGTATCATCTACTCCGACGCCTACAGTTCCGAAATGGTGGCCTACGCGGACCTGATCCTGCCCGACACCACGTACCTCGAACGCCACGACTGCATCAGCCTGCTCGACCGTCCGATTTGCGAGGCCGACGCCGCCGCAGACGCCATCCGCTGGCCCGTGGTTGAACCCGACCGCGACGTCCGCGGCTTCCAGACTGTGCTCGTGCAACTGGCCAACAAAATGGGTCTGCCCGGCTTCACGAACGAGGATGGCAGCGCGAAGTATCAGGACTACGCCGACTACATCACCAACCACCAGCGCAAGCCCGGCATCGGTCCCCTCGCAGGCTTCCGCGGCAATGGCGACAGTCACGGGCGCGGCGACGTGAACCCGGACCAGATCGACCGCTACATCGAAAATGGCGGCTTCTTCGTCAGCCACATCCCCGAGGACGCGGCCTATATGAAACCCTGGAATGCAGCCTATCAGGACTGGGCGGTGGATATGGGGCTTTACGACAGCCCGCAGCCCTATGTCTTTGATGTCTATGTGGAAACCATGCGGAAATTCCAACTCGCGGCAGAGGGCCACGGCGACCGCCAACCGCCCGACCACCTGCGCGAGCGCATCAAGGAAACGCTCGACCCGCTCCCCATCTGGTACGCGCCGTTCGAAGATGACCGCGTCGACACCGACGAATACCCGGTCCACGCGCTCACCCAACGCCCCATGGCCATGTACCACTCCTGGGGCACGCAAAACGCGTGGCTCCGTCAGATCCATGGCCGCAACCCGCTCTATGTCCCCACCGACATCTGGGAAAAGGAAGGGTTCGAGGAGGGCGACTGGGCCAAAGTCTCCTCCGCCCACGGCGACATCACCGTGCCGGTGGCCCATATGGCCGCGCTCAATAACTCGACCGTCTGGACCTGGAATGCCATCGGCAAACGCAAAGGCGCCTGGGCTCTGGATGATGACGCGCCAGAGGCCACGAAGGGCTTCCTCCTCAACCACCTCATCCACGAGCTTTTGCCGCCAAAAGGCGACGGCCTCCGCTGGGCGAACTCTGACCCCGTGACAGGTCAAGCCGCCTGGTTCGACCTGCGCGTAAAGATCGAAAAAACCACCGCCCCGGCAGAAACGCAGCCCGCTCTGCCCCCGATCAAGTCGCCGGTTGGCAAAGGCCCCGACAAACTCGCGTGGAAGGTGCAATCATGAGCGCCCAAAACTTTTGCGAAAAGTTTTGCCAAAAGTCTTCGAAAGACTTTTGCGCCGGGCGGAGAGGTCTGCGATGACCCCACGCCGCACGCTCATCCTCATCGCCGTCTTCGTCGCTGTCACCTTCGGTAGCTTCGTCGGCTACATCATCCGCTCGCTCAACTCCGTTGAATCCGCCGCCCGGTTAGGAGGCATCGCATGACTACTCTGCCCGAAAGCACCGACAAAAAGCTCGGCCTCGTCATTGATCTGGACACCTGCGTGGGCTGCCATGCCTGCGTGATCTCCTGCAAAGGCTGGAATACCGAAAACTACGGCGCGCCGCTTAGCGATCAGGACGCCTATGGCGGCGACCCCACCGGCACGTTTCTGAACCGCGTACACTCCTACGAGGTCACGCCCGCCAATGACGCGCCCCCGCAGCTCATCCACTTCCCCAAATCCTGCCTCCATTGCGAGGACGCGCCCTGCGTGACCGTTTGCCCGACAGGCGCGAGCTACAAGCGGGTGGAGGATGGCATCGTGCTCGTGAACGAGGATCACTGCATCGGCTGCGGCCTCTGCGCCTGGGCCTGCCCCTACGGCGCGCGGGAGATGGACGGCGAAGAGCAGGTGATGAAGAAATGCACGCTCTGCGTTGACCGAATCTACAACGAAAACCTGCCGGAGGAGGATCGCGAACCCTCTTGCGTGCGCACTTGCCCCGCCAATGCCCGCCATTTCGGCGATCTGGGCGACCCGAACTCCGCCGTGAGCCTGCTGGTGGCCGAACGCGGCGGCATGGACCTCATGCCCGAGCAGGGCACCAAGCCCGTCAACAAATACCTGCCACCCCGGCCCAAGGATAAGATCTCCAAACCCGAGTTCGTGATGCCGGACATGGCGCCCGTCGCGGAGGAGGCGAAGGGCTTCGTCGGTTGGCTCGATAAGATGTTGGATAAAGTCTAATGCATCCCGCACCCTCAGTTATCGTCTTTACGACCCTCTCTGGCCTGGGCTTCGGCCTGCTCTTTTATCTCGGCCTCGGGATGCCTGCTGTCACCGGCTGGGTGGCGTTCGGCTATTTCACCATCGCCTACCTCCTCGCCGTTGTGGGCCTGCTCGCCTCCACTTTCCACCTGGGCCACCCCGAACGCGCCTGGCGCGCCTTCACGCAGTGGCGCAGCTCCTGGCTCAGCCGGGAAGGGGTGTGTTCGGTCGCCGCGCTGCTGACAATGGCGGTTTACGGCGCGGGGCTCGTGTTCCTCGGGGAACGCTGGACCGTCATCGGCATCCTCGGCGCGCTCCTGTCGCTCGGCACCGTCTACACGACCGCCATGATCTACGCCCAGCTCAAGACCGTTCCGCGCTGGAACACACCGCTCACGCCGGTGCTCTTCGTCTCGCTGTCCCTCGCGGGCGGCGCGGTGCTCGCAGGGCAGGGCGCCATCGCGCTCATCCTCGTGCCCATCGCCGCAGTCGCCCAGCTCGCCTGGTGGTACCGCGGCGACGGTGCGCTTCGTGACAGCGGCACGAACCTCGAAACCGCCACGGGCCTCGGCTCCATCGGTAGCGTCAAATCCTTCGAGCCGCCCCATACGGGCACCAACTACCTCCTGCGCGAATTCGTCCACGTCGTGGGCCGCAAACACGCCCAGCGCCTGCGCCTCATCGCGCTGGCGGCAGGGTTCGTCGTCCCCTTCGCGCTCCTCCTAATATCCAACTCCATCTTCCTCGCGCTCATCGCCGTCATCATCCATGGCTTGGGTGTCGCAGCGTCGCGCTGGCTATTCTTTGCCGAAGCTGAACACGTGGTGGGGCTTTACTACGGGAAGCGGTAGCGCCACGCTCCCCGACCAAGGGGGGCGAGAATGGAGCTCAAGGACTCAGTCGCACTGATCACCGGCGGGGCCTCTGGCCTGGGCGAGGCAACGCTGCGCGCCATCACCGCCGCGGGCGGGCACGTGGGCATCGTGGACCTGAACAGGGACCGCGCCGAAGGGCTCGCCGCCGAATTCCCGGGCCAAGTCATCCACGCAGGCCGCGATGTGACGGACGAGGGCGACATCGCCGCCGCCATCACCGCCACGCAAAGCCTCGGCCCCCTCACCGCCGCCATCAACTGCGCAGGCATCGCGACCTCGGAAAAAACGTTAGGCCGCGACGGCCCCCACGCGCTCGAAACCTACGCCCGCACCCTCGACATCAACCTCAAGGGCAGCTTCAACGTCGCCCGCCTCGCCGCGCAGGCCATGGCCGAAAACACGCCCAACGCAGACGGCGAACGCGGCTCCATAATCTTCACCGCCTCCGTCGCTGCCTTCGACGGGCAAAAGGGCCAGCCAGCCTATGCCGCCTCCAAGGGCGGGATCGTGGGCATGGTCCTCCCCATGGCGCGCGACCTCGCCTCCCACGGCATCCGTGTGAACGCCATCGCACCGGGCCTCTTCACCACTCCCATGCTCGCGGGGCTCCCCGAAAAAGCCCAAGCAGCACTCGCCGACCAACCGCTTTTCCCCAAGCGTCTCGGCCACCCGCAGGAGTTCGGTCGCCTCGCCACCTTCCTCATCACCTGCCCCTACATGAACGCCGAAACCATCCGCCTCGACGCCGGGATCCGCATGTCGTGAGCGCGTACGACTACGTCATCGTCGGCGGCGGCTCCGCCGGGGCCACATTGGCCGCGCGCCTCAGCGAGGACCCACAAACCACCGTCTGCCTCATCGAATCCGGCGGCGACGGAACCCAGCTCACCGTGCGCGTCCCCACCATGGTGCTGGGCGCGGTCCACGGGGGCCGCGTCACAAACCTGAACTGGGGCTTCGACACAGTTCCCCAACCGGGCCTCAAAGGCCGCACCGGGTATCAACCCCGGGGCAAAGGGCTGGGCGGCTCGTCGGCCGTCAACGCCATGATCTACATCCGCGGCAACCCGCGCGACTATGACGAATGGGGCGTCCCCGGCTGGGGGTGGGAGGACGTGCGCCCCCACTTCCTGAAATCCGAGAACAACGCCCGCGGCGCGAGCGACCACCACGCCGACACAGGCCCCCTCCACGTCCGCGACCTGCCCACGCCCTACGCGATCAACGAGGATTTCATCGCCGCCTGCGAGGCCGTCCAGATCCCGCGCAACGACGACTTTAACGGGGCCAGCCAAACCGGCGCGGGCCATTTCCAGGTCACCCAATTCCACGATGACCGCCGGGGCTGGCGCTGCTCCGCCGCCGCGGCCTTCCTCCACCCGAACCTCGACCGCCCGAACCTCCACATCCTCACCCACGCCCACGCGCAGCGGGTGACGATCACCGAAGGGCGCGCCACCGGCGTGCGCTACAAGCGCAAGGGCAGGGAGGCAGAGGTCACCGCAAACCGGGAGGTCATTTTGAGCGCCGGAGCCTTCCAATCCCCCCAGCTCCTCATGCTCTCCGGCATTGGCCCCGCAGCCCAACTGCAACGCCACGGGATCACAGTCCACGCGGACCGCCCAGAGGTCGGCCAGAACCTCCACGACCACCCGGATTTCATCATCGGCTACCGCGTGAACCGCCCTGACGTGCTCGGCGTGTCGCTCGCCACCGCCCGCCGCGCGCTGGGCCAAATCGGCAAGTACCGCAGGGACGGCGCAGGCTTCTGGTCCTCCAACATCGCGGAATCCGGCGCGTTCTTCTCCCTCGACAGCGACCCCGATTGGCCCGACATCCAGCTCCATTTCGGCGTGGGCTGCGTGCAGGACCACGGGCGCAAACTAGTGCCGGGTCACGCCATATCGCTCCACACCTGCATCCTGCGCCCGGAAAGCCGTGGCTCGGTCGGCATCCGGTCGGCAAATGCCGCCGACGCCCCCGTCATCGACCCCGCGTTCCTGACATCTGACCGCGACGCGGCGCTCATGCTCAAGGGCGTCAAAACCGCCCGCCAGATCATGGCGAGCCCGCCGATGGCTGGGAGCATCACCAAAGACCTCACCACCGACGGGATCCATGACGACGCGGCCCTCCTTGACCGCATCCGGTCGGAGGTGGATAGCGTCTACCACCCCGTGGGCAGCTGCCGCATGGGCACTGACGCCGCGTCCGTTGTGGACCCAGAGCTCAGGGTACGTGGCGTCACCGGCCTGCGCGTGGTGGACGCCTCCATCATGCCGCGTATCATCAGCGGCAACACCAACGCCCCCACGATCATGATCGCCGAAAAGGCCGCAGATATGATCGCCGCCGGAGAGTAGCCCAATGAAAGACCTCACCGACGCGCAAACCGCGCCCCTGATGGATATCCTAGAGGCGCAAAAGGCCGCCCACGCCGCCGACCCATACCCGACTGCCGCCCGGCGCATCAACCGCCTGAAACGGCTCGAGAGCGCGCTGATCGTTGCCAAGGATGAGCTGGTGCAGGCCATGAGCGACGACTTCTCCCACCGCGGTGCTTTCGAGGCGGAGATGGTGGATGTGACTCTCGTGATCGGCGAAATCCGCGAGGCCCGCCGGCATCTCAGGCGCTGGATGCGGCCCCGGCGGCGGCTTTTGGCAAAGCACCTTTTGCCCGCCCGCGCGCGGATCATCCCGCAGCCCAAGGGCGTCGTGGGCATCATCGCCCCGTGGAATTTCCCGGTCTATCTGGCCCTCGGCCCTCTCGCCGGGGCGCTCGCGGCGGGCAACCGGGCGATGATCAAACCCTCGGAGCTTTCGCCGCGCACCTCCGCCGTGCTCGTCCGCCTGATCGAGGGCACCTTCGCCCCCGAGGAAGTCGCCGTCGTGACCGGCGGCGCGGATGTCGGCGCGGCCTTCGCAGCGCTCCCCTTCGGCCACCTGATCTTCACCGGCTCCACCGCCGTGGGCCGCAAAGTGGCCGAAGCCGCCGCGCAGAACCTGACGCCCGTGACGCTCGAGCTCGGCGGGAAATCCCCCGTCTTTATCGGGCGCAGCGCGGACCTTGCCCACGCTGCCGGACGCATCGCGTTTGGCAAAACCCTGAACGCGGGCCAAGCCTGCATCGCCCCCGATTACGTCCTCGTCCCCCGCGAAAAGCTGACCCAGTTCGCCGACCTCGTCGAAGACGCCATGCGCGCCCAATACCCCAGCTTTCGCGGCAATCCCGACTACACCGCCATGATTTCTGAGCCCCACCGCGCCCGCATCCAGGCGATGGTGGCGGAGGCTGAGGAGGCCGGGGCCGAAATGCGCCGCTTGGCCGACCTCTCGGGCGACGAGACGCGCCGCGCGGAGGCCCCGGTCCTGATCCTCGACCCGCCGCCGGGCCTGCAGTGCATGGAAGAGGAGATCTTCGGCCCCGTCCTCCCCATCCTTCCCTACGACAGCGAGGAGGAGGCCCAAGCCTTCGTCGCCGCCCTCCCGGCGCCCCTAGCGCTTTATATCTTTACGGATCGGGCGGCTGAGCGGGATGCGTGGCTGACCGGGTCGCTGGCGGGTGGGGTATCAGTGAACGAGACCGCCTTCCACGTCATCGCGCTCCCCTTCGGCGGGGTTGGGGCCTCGGGGACGGGGAGCTATCATGGGAGGGAAGGCTTCGACACGTTCAGCCACCTGAAATCGGTGCTCTACCAGCCGAAGCTGAACGGCACGTTGCTCTTCAAACCTCCGATCACGGGGCTGAAGAAACGGGTGGGCGAACTCCTCCAGAGGTTCATCTGATGGCGATGACGGCGCAAGAGGCCATCGCCCTCTTTGACGCCTCGGAACCGGCCCGGGTCGCCGACATCTTGGGCGACTGGCGGGGGGAGGAGGTCCCAACCGGCCACCCCATGGACGGCCTCCTCGCGGCGTCTTTCTGGTGGGGCAAACGCTTCGAAAGCCCCGACGATGCCCACCCCCTGATCCACGATCTGCCGCTCTGGGGACGGCAGGCGCTGAACCCGGCACTGATCCCCTTTCACCTCGCCGCGCAGCTCCCCCTGCGGGCCCAACTCGGCCCTGTCCTCATGCCCATTCTCGCGCCGCTCCTCAGAACCAGAAAGCCCAAGGCGCGGCTGCGCGATTTGGCGTTTCGGGGCCGGGTTCATGGGGCGATGTGCTACGATGCCAAGCCGATCCATGACGTCTTTGTCTGGCTGGGGCCGGACACACTGCTGGGCTGGATGGAGGCGCGCGGGATCGAGCGGCCTTATTTCTTTCGGCTCCACCGGGAGGTTTCGCCGCGAAACCAACTGCGCGGTGGGGTAGGGGCGCGTTAGGGTGCCCTGTGGTTTTCAGAAAGATTTGTGCCGCGCGCGGCGGTGCACGAAGCCAAGCCCGGCGAGGGCGGTGCCAAACAGCCAGACACCTGCGGGCAACGGCACGGCGGCGGGTTGCGCGGTGTCGAGGATTTGCAGCGTGATCGTGTCATTGGGCAAATCGTAAAGATAGGTGCCGGGCGTGATGCCCAGGAAGGTCGTGTTACGGTTGGTAAATGTGCTCGACCCAGAAATTGCAGCGCCGCTGACGTAGTTTTCGGGCAAGGCCACGATCGGGTTTCCGTTCAGGATGCGCAGTCCCACCCGGTCACCCGTACTTGAGGAGGGCAAACTGGTGAACCCGGTGCCGAAAGACGTAAACGCGCCAACCAGCAAGTAGAGGTCTGAGCGTATCTGCGACCCTGGGGCGCCGAGAAAAATCTGGTCTGTGGATGGATCGAGCAGCGCGCTGCCGGATCTGAGACCAAACTGCGTTGCACCTGTCGTATCGACGGCTCCGCTAAAGATGAACTGATAATTGTTCCCATCCTGGAACCCCGTGATGGTGAGCGCGCGGACGCTTGGGGCCCAGCTCGCCAAGAAAAGGGCGCAAAGCGCTGCGATCTGAAAGGACTTGATTTGGAAAAAGTCTATGTTTCTAAACATGTTACACCTTTAGTCTTTGCTGTTTTTCGTGGTTAATCGGTTTGCGCGCCCTGTGCAACTTTAACGTGAAAAAGAGTGCTGAAAACACGGGCGGTGGGCTGCCCCTGCGGGTAAGGGTACGGGGTGGTTCAGGCGCAACATCAAGTGTCATGAACCCACGGCTGAAGTGGCTCGTATGGGTGTCAAGGGACTTTTCTCGGGGACACCGAAGGTTCGGGAGGCGATGAGACGAGGAACGGGCGCGAGTGCGCGAAAAGCTTGGCGTGTGCCCAATCGCCCGATAGGGTTGCACAGAGTGTATTGGAAGCGTGTAACGGTAGCCCGTAGAAAGAAAATTCCTCAGCAAGGACGATCGGCCACATGACTTCAAAGACCATCACCGGTGCGTTTTTGCTTGCCACGCTTGCGGTCGCGGGCTGTCTTGAAACCCGATCAGGGGATTGACCTTGGGGCCGCAGGATCAGCAGGCGACGATTGCGGTCACGAATGTGGAAAGCTTTGCCTATACCCAGTTCTGAATTGGTCACTGCGACACGCGCAGCGTTGACCGGTTGCAGCCCGGTGAGGCCATCCTTCCGGGGCAGACGCGGGAGTTTAAGGTCGATCCCGGCTGCTACCATGGGAATGCCGTTGGCCAGCACGGGGGCCTGACTGCCGTGGCGACGTTTGGCCTGCCGCAGATCGCGTTTTCCTACCATTTCGAGACGGTCAAGCCGCGGCAGCGGGTAGAGATCAATGCGAACGGGGTGGACTATATCGACGGGGCGAGCTGACCGGAGATTCTGGCACGGCTGACCGCGGTCGCGCCGATTGCGTGAGGCGGGCGTTGTTGCGTCGATGTGGTGGGAAACACCGATGGTACTCCCTAGGGGAATGCGTCGGTTCCGAATTCCGCAGGTAAATCAATGTTAGGGTGTCCCGCAAATGGGGTGTGCGGGACACCTTGGTTCTACCAGGTCATTTTCTTCAGGGCTTCCATGCCGTTCGCTGCGAGCACTTTGCGCTCTGCGCTGCGGGTGTAGATTTCGGATGTCCGCGCTTCCGTGTGAGCCATCACCGCCATGATTTCGTGCTGTGAGCAGCCGGACTCCGCCAGCAGCTCGGCGACGGCTTTGCGGACACCGTGGGAGCTGCGGCACTTGAGGCCAGCGGCGTCGCACCAGCGGCGGACGCGCACGCCAAGGGCAGCGGTAGAGGAGAAGGGTGTGCCGTTCTCGTTCAAAATGTAGCTTGGGCCGATCACCTTGCATTCGCGCGTAGCCTCGAAGAGTGGCGGGAGCATCGGGATCGAGACCGGAGCGGAGTTCTTCTTCCGCGGTTGCCATTCCAGCCAAACCTGGCCGTTGAACGTGACCTCCTGGTCGCGGCCAAGCCACACTGCGTCGCCGATCCGGCACGCGGTGAAGGCCTGCAGCGTTAGCCACAGGTATGCCGTGGATCCCTTTGGGTGCGCCTTCTTAAAGGCCTTCAGGTCGCGGGCCGTCCAGGCTGTGGCGCCTTTCTTGGGGCCGGTGTCAATGAAGGCGATCCCAGCCGCGGGGTTATGGGCCATGTGATCGCGCGCGCAGGCCCAGCTGAAGAGCGCGCTGGCGGCTTTGAGCATGTAGTTCGCCGCACCAGGTGTTGCGGCCCATTCATCGCGAACGATAACCAGGGCGGAGCTTGGCGCCTTCATGTGGCAATCGCCGTACCGCGTGCCCTCGTGGTCGCGAAAGTCGCAAAGGCGCGTCAGCACGCTCCGCTTCTGTTTGAGCGTGTGGGCGGAGGACTGCCCGGCCTGCACCATCTTTTCGAAGTGTCTGAGGTAGAGCGCGACGAGCCAGTCGAGGGAATGCTCTGCGTGCTTTGGGGCGGCGGGGGCCCAGGTCTCCCCAGCGCGGGCGGCGTGGTAGTGGTGCAGAAAGTCTGGGTGGTCCGGGGGCACCGGGATTGCAATGCGCCGCGTCTTCTGGCGCGCCACCCGCACCCGATATCTGAGGGTTCCGTTGCGGTGTTTCTCGATCAGCAGCCCCGGCAAATCAATCCGCATATCCATCACCTTGGCTTAGCCCACGCTTTGGGTTCCAAGACTTTGGGGACTTCCGGCTGGCTGTCCACCGGAATCTTATCGCTCGTGTCCACGTGGACGGTGCCGTCGCGCGACACGGAGACGCCGCTGACCGTCAGGCCGCAGGCGCGGACGGCGTCGATGGCGCGCTGGATCGCGGCCTTTGTGGCGGGGGCGGCGGGCATTACGCGCCGCTGCCCGCAAAGCTGTCGATGATCAAGGGGCGCGGCATGCGTGGCTCACGCGGTGATCGACAGGATGCGGATGTCGCGGCGCGGATAGACGCGCTCGATGCGTGCCTCCAAAGCAGGGCGTGTGCGGGCCCAAATGATGTGCTGGACCTTGCCGGTGCCGTGGACGTTGAGGAGGACTGTGAAGCGTTGCATGTTTGGGCTCACTTTCTTGCGGGGGATGATGATGGTGGTGCCCGGTGGGCTGTGCCGGGGTCAGGGATCGAGGCCGTTCACCAAATCCTTTGCGGCTTTGATCGCCTGCGGTCCGGTGGGGCGGTCGATAAGGGCGCGGGGGACGGGCTGGAACGGCCAAACCTCGCCGCGAGTTTCGGCGTGTTCTTTCAGCGTTTCAGCTTGGTGGAGAAAGCCCAGCCAGGCGTAGCGTGCGGAATCGGTGGTGCCATGGCCTGACATGTGGAGCAGGCGCCCGGTGTCGGGGTCGCGCAGGCGGACCTTGTCCAGGGCATGCATCTTCTCTAAGGCGCGGGGGTTAGGTTTGGCGATGTCAAAGAGCATGGCTCAGTTCGCCTCCTACCATGGTCGCAGGTGCCTCGGACCGTGCCCGGCAGCCGTCTAGCACGGCCTGCGCCGCGCGCATCCAATTGACGGGAAGCTGCGCGGGGTCGGGAGAGACAGCGCTGACGCCGAAAAGTTGAATCTCGTAAAGCACCGGCGCGTAGTCTTCCGCCCGGGGCGGCACGCACCATGTGCCGTCATTGTTGATGCACAGGCTTTCGAGGTTGATCAGCCGTATGTCGGGGTCGCAATCTTCCAGCAGGAGCAGCGCGCCGTGGATCTTTGCGACGTCGTAGAGGGTGACGGTCATCATGCGCCCCCCAGACGCGCCGTGAGCAGGCGCAAGGTTTGCTGGCTCTCGCGGAGGAGCGCGCCGCGTTCATCGTTTTCATTGATTAGATGATCGATCAGCGACGCGGCAAAGGCGTCGCGCTCGGCCGTCTGGCGTGCGCGGGCGATCTCCTCGGCATCGTTGCGCGGTGCGGCCTGCGCGTCGGCACGGGCCCACAGCCGGTGCGCCAAGAGTTCACCGCAGAGATCGGGCAACAGCATGATAATCTTCTGCTGCATGTCATGGGAGAGTTCGCCGTAAATCCAGCCCGGCTCGCCCTTCGCCAGTGCGCGCAGCTCGTCATCGGGAACCAGATCGTGCCATGGCGTGCCGTCAATGGGGCGGCAGGTGCGGCTGGTCGCTTGGGGCTTGGGTGCTGGGGTGACAGAGTCTTTCATCGGCGCCTCCTGAGTTCGAAGGCACCATATGAGGTAAAAATACTATGTAAAGGTAAAAATACCCTCTATATGTTTTCGGCCCCCGCTTCGATCACCTTAATGAGGGCTGCAACGTTGGACTTCGTGACGGCTGCGTGCACGATCATCTGGCCGTCTAGGTACGAGATTCGCATGTCATTGTGCCCAAGGGGCGCGAACTCACGTCGCGGATCAAGCTGGGCTGGCGCAACGGCGCTAGCGTCAGGCGCAGGCAAATTTGGTGCGCCTGGTGCTCCATTTATCCTCATTTTGAGCTCCGTAAGCTTAGTAACCGCCTTGCTGCTAACGCCCATGTGGCCTTCGCCGCGGCGTTGTCGCTTCCGCCAGTTCTGAACCGCGGAATCCGACATGCCAACGGTGCGGGAAATCTCTGCATCGCTTACTCGGCTTTGGCCGCGCAAGGCTTCAACGACCTCTAAGGCTTCATCAATAGTCATACGAAATCAATAGTTTCCCGGTTATCCTACCTGCAAAGGGAAAAAAATCATTTACAGCGTAAAAATACGTGGTAAGTGATCATTCCATGACGTTGCTTGAAGAACTCCTCACCGTATCGGACAAATATCTGTTCCTTCATCGCGGTCTTAAACGCACAACGCTTTCCTCGCGCATGCTTGGGGACAGCAGAACGCTGGACCAGATCGCAGAAGGGGCCGACTTGACCACGGAGCGCTTGGGGCGGGCCGTGTCTTGGCTGTGTGACAACTGGCCGGAAGACGTGGATCGTGCTCCTGCCTCCGCTTTGGCTGAGCGCGTCTTTCGGCCCGTCGAAGCTTTGCAGGACACCGCCGCATGAGGCCTCTTGCCGAGACAGAGCGGCTGCGTCCCGCCTCACGCGTCATGCGCGGCGAGCAGGGCCATGAACTCGCTTTCGCCGAAAATGCGGATGCTCTGCCCGTCTGCGATCAGCTCTTCTGCCTTGCGGTGCTTGGAACTCTTCAGATGCCCGCCTGTGTGGGCGAGGTCCTGGTCGCCGACGATCAGCAGCGTGGTTTTCTTGGTGACGCTGCCCTTGCATGTGATGCCGAGCTTGGCGGCGCGTTCGGCTGCGGCCTGACGGTTTATCGAAAGGGCCCCGGTAAAGCATGCCGTTTCGCCGTAGAGCTGGCCGTTCTTGTCGCCGAGGACCGCGACGAAACGGTCGAAGCCCTTCTTCGGTCTGCCTCCCTTGAGGATCCGCTCGAAGTCTTTCCCCGTATGCGCCTCTGCTCTCAGAATGACCTGCGCTGCCGCTCGGGCGTCCTCGATGGCGTCATGGTGGTCGAACTCCAGGCCGAGAAAGGCCTTGAGGCTCTTGAGGCTGTGGCCTTCTGCCCCGGTTCGTTCGGGCCAGGCCAGCCGCGCAACCTGCCAGCTGCTGCGCCAGTCTGCTGGTTGCGCGGGCATGGCGTGCTTGTCTCGGGCCGCGTCAATCGCGCGCTGGTCGAAGTTGCTGTTGGAGTGCTGGAAGAGCGGGAAGCCATAGATCAGGGGTCGCAATGTATTGATGGCCTCGTCGAAGGGCGGCGCGCCCTGGACGGTCTCTGCGGTGATGCCGTGGACGGAGATGTTCATCGGGCTGAAGTCAACCCGGGGGTCGATGAAAGAGCCCACGGTTTCAATCGTTCCGTTGCTCATGACGGCGGCGACGCCAATCTGGCAGATGGAGCTGACGTCCTCATTTGCGGTTTCAACATCGACGGTGACAAATCGGATGAGGTTCAAAATCGGGCTCCTTCAATAGGATTGGCAGCATGACGCGGTCGGTTGTGCGGATTGTCGTCGACGCTGATTCTGTCGTTGAGTCTACAAGCCAGCGCGCGGTGCTGTCTTCTGACAGAAGTGTCGCCGCGTCCGCCAAAAATGTCGGGCAGCGCCCCTTCGACCCGGACGCCGCCCGTGACATGTCGCCTGAGCTTTGGGCTATGGTGCTGCAGCAACAGTATCGCGGCGCATCTGCGGCGGAGCGCGTGGCGGCGCATTTCGGGAAATCTGTAAGGCAGGCAGAGCGTTGGCTGGCGGCGAAGGGTGGAAACCCCAAGCTGAACGACGTGCGCAAGGCCGTTCGCGACGACCCGAGAACGGCTCTCCCTATTCTTTTCGACATCGCGGCGGAGTGATCGATATGGCTCAATCTTCCCGCTTTGTTCCGACGCGCTTTCCGACATTTTTGTCGGTCCTCCGACATTTTTGTCGGGTCATATCAAAAATTGTGATGGCGGATTTGCCGTTCCCGAAACACGCAGGCTCGGATGTCATCACCGGCCTCGACCATACCGTGGGGGCGTGGTCGCCTGCATTTGTGTGCCCCCTGTCTTCCCTGTTGGACGAGCGGCGCCCTTTGTGGCGCCGCTCATATCGCGGGAGGCTGTGATGGCTGAGGTGGCGCGGTTCGGAAACATCCGGGTTCTTCATACGACAGGCTCACCGCTCGCTGTGGTCGGCGGTGATCGCCATAGCGAGCAGCTCAATCTTGCCGGGTGGAGGGAACGGTTGACGTTCTACCGCGGCCTGGCCGCACGCAAGAACGGCAGATACGCCGCGCACTACGGCAATGCGATCCGCGCCTGTCAGAAGGCAATCGAGGTGCTGTCGTGAGCGGGCCCGATATCGTTCAGATCGGGCCGGTGACGTTGATCCATGGGGACGCGCAGGAGGTTTTGCCAGACTACCGCGGCGCGGCGGACATGCTCTGCACCGATCACCCGTATCGCCTGACTTCGGGCGGGCGCGGAAAGACGGAACACCAGACCATGACGGGCATGTTTGACCCGGAGGACTACGACAATTCTGGCGACCTGATGGCAATGGCGGAGTGGAACCGTACGGGCGGGCCGCTTTTCCGCGCGCTGAAGCCCGACGCCGACGCCTATGTCATGGTCAATGACAAGAACCTGTTTCTGGCAGGCGGGGCGTTCATCGGTGCGGGGTTCAGGTTCCACAACCTGCTGATGTGGGACAAGCACTCCCCCACGCCGAACAAGTGGTACATGAAGCATGTCGAGTTCACGCTCTATCTATGGAAGGGGCGCGGTCGCCCGATCCGCAACAAGGGGTCAAAGCAGCTTTATCGCACGCCCAAGCCCAAGGCGGGGCATCACATCACGGAAAAGCCCGTCGCCCTGATGCGGCACTACATCGACAATTCGAGCGACGCTGGCGACATCGTGCTCGATCCATACATGGGGTCCGGCACCACGCTGGTGGCCGCGGTCGAGACCGGGCGCGGCGGGATCGGTGTCGAGATTGAGCGGGAGCATTTTGAGACAGCCTGCCGCCGCGTCCGCGATGCGGTGGTCGAGTGTGGGGTGCCCGTATGAGCCGGAACGCTGTTGTCGGTTTTGGTCTGGCCTGCATCCAGGTGGGCTACCGCGCAAAGGCGGGGCAGTTTACGGCATGGGACGCGGCCTATCTTTGCAGTATGGCCCTGCGCCACTGCCATGACGATGAAGCCATTCGCGAGATGTGCCTCGATTTCGCGGACGCGGCGCAGAACTACCCCACCAATGCTGGGCGTGAGCTGCTCGACCGCTACCAAGCATGGCTCAAAGTGCAGCCGCATGCGGTGCAGCGCGACCTGCGTGACCAGGGCGACCCCGGATACGCCTATGCGTGGCAAGCTCGGGCGGATTTTCAGTGATGGGTGGGCGTGCGCGCATAAAGGGGCCCACGATCCTCTGCCGAGGTGGAGCCTATTTCGATCTTGCTGACCCAGAGGGATCGGACATCCACGTTGAAGACATTGCTCACGCGTTGTCGCACCTGTGCCGATTTACTGGGCATGCTCGCCAGTTCTATTCCGTTGCAGAACACTGCGTTCATGCCAGCCACCTGGTGCCGCCCGAGTTTGCCCTCGAGGCACTGATGCATGATGCGGCGGAGGCCTATGTAGGCGATGTCGCGGCACCGCTTAAGGCTTTGTTGCCGGACTATCGGCGCATCGAGGCGCGGGTTGAGCGCGCCATCCGGCGGCGGTTTAATCTCCCGCTTGGGACGTCGGCGGCGGTCAAGCGGGCCGATCTTGAGATGCTGCGTGCCGAGCAGGTGCTTGTCATGTCGAACCACGACGACTGGGGTTTGGACCACTATGTTTTTCCGCCGCTATGCGTCGAATGTTGGCCCCCTGTTCGCGCGCGCGCCGCATTCCTTGATCGGTTCCGCGAGCTCGGCGGGGTGTTGTGATGGCGGTCTATGTCGACAACATGGTTGCGTCACACGGTCGGCTGAAAATGTGCCACATGATGGCGAGCACACCGGACGAGCTGTTTGAGATGGCTTTCGAGATCGGGGTGTCGCGGCGCTGGCTGCAGCATCGAGCAACACCGGCTGAACACTTTGACATTTGCATGCGGAAGCGTCGGCTTGCGGTTGAGGCTGGCGCTTTGGAGTGCAGCTCGCGTGACTTGGGAATGCTGATCAGGATGCGGAAGGGAAAGAGCTACGACGCCACTTGTCTTACATGTCGCCCGCAACCGGTTTGGTGTCGCCCTAAGAGGCTCCTCTGATGTCTTACGCCGATGACACGCGCCGGATGGACGCCAAACAAATCCCGATGACGACCCTGGTCGACAAGTTCGGGATTTCCGGGCTCAGGCCCAATGGTGTGGAGATGGCAGGGCCCTGTCCAAAATGCGGGGGGCGCGACCGGTTTTCGATCAATTTGCAGAAGCAGCTTTTCAATTGTCGCATCTGCGGCGAGGGCGGCGACCAGATCGCGCTGGTTCAGTTCCTGCTGGACTGCGATTTTCCCGCGGCCCTAGAGGATCTGTGCGGCGCGCGCGCGGTCGAAGTTGACCCGCGCGAGTTTGAGCGCCGCCGCATGGCGCATGAGCGCGAAGCGGAAAAGCAGCGGCGCGAGGCGGATCGTTACCGGCAGAGTGCCATCCGCTCTGCAGTGCGGACTTGGGGCCGCGCGCGGCCCGGTCACATGGGTGTGGTCGGAAAGTATCTGCTGGCGCGGGGGATCGACGCGTCGCTTTTGCCGGAAGGCGTGCCCGTGGCGCTACGATTTGTGGCAAAGCATCCCTATTGCAGGAAGATCGGCAAAGAGCTGGTCACGCTCCACACGGGCCCCTGCATGATCGCGGGTGTGCTGGCACCCGATGGCTCCCTCACCGCAGTGCATCAAACATGGGTCGACCCTGAGCCGCCCCACGGCAAGGCGCGCATTGAGGCGCTCGGCGAAATCTGGACCTCAAAGCTTGTGCGTGGGTCAAAACAGGGCGGCGCGATCCGGCTCTTTACGCCGCCTGGCGCTGACACCTTGGTGATGGGCGAGGGGATTGAGACCACGCTCACCGCGCTTCTGGCCGGACCGCTGCCCGGTGCGGCCTATTGGGCGGGTGTGGATCTCGGCAACATGTCTGGGCGTATGGTCCGCGAGCCGGGCATCAAGCACTCCGGGGTGCCGGATATGACCGATGATGCCGCTTTCGTGCCCCCGCCTTGGGTCCGACGGCTGATTTTTATCCAGGACGGAGACAGTGCCCCGAAGATGACGCGCGCCAAGCTCGAAAGCGGGTTGAAGCGCGCGATGGCGCTGCGTCCTGGGCTGCGGGCGCAGATCGTCCATGCTGGTGCAGGGGTAGACCTCAATGACGTGTTGAATCGCGAAAGCGGTAACGACGGGGATGGTGACGATGGCTGAAATCGCCCTGGCACCCCCATCGCCCCGTGACCGCGAGGTCCAGGCAGCGGTTCTCGACCTGGTCGAGGCCTACGCGTTCCGCGAGGCCAAACAGGTGCTCGCCCTTCGGCTCAAAGAGATCGGCGAAACGCGGGTTACGCACATGCAGCAGCTCTTTCTCGATTGGCGCGATCTGCCTGCCGAAGATCGGCCGGACTTTCTGACCTACGCCCACAAGCGGCGCAACCCTGAGCTGGAGGCGCCGCATGGCTGACAACTCCCCCATCGAATGGACCGACGCGACGTGGAATCCGATCACTGGCTGCACCCTGGTCGATGACGGGTGCCGGAATTGCTATGCGGCGGAACTGGCGGCGACGCGCCTCAAAAACCATCCTTCGCGCAAGGGTTTAGCGCGTCGGAACGCGGTCGGGATCGCAAAGTTTACGGGCGAGGTCCGGCTTAATGAGCGTTGGCTATTGGATCCACTAAAGTGGTCAAAGCCACGCATGATTTTCGTCTGCGCCCATGGGGATTTGTTTCACCCCAGCGTGCCAGATGAATGGATTTACCGCGTATTTGGGATCATGGCCTCGTGCCCGTGGCACACCTTCCAAGTATTGACGAAACGGCCTGATCGCGCACAGCAGTTCTTGGAGAAGGCCCATTTCGGGGTGATGGGTGAGGCGACGGATATTGTCTGCGATCCTTGTAGGCCGTTAACCGGGAAGGTCGCTCTCTCGGCGCAACCCCAGCATGACAAACTGGCGCAAAGCCACGGCAAGCACGTGCTTCGTCTGCACCAATGGCCCCTTGCCAATGTTTGGTTGGGGACTTCGATCAGTGATCAGATCAGCGCAGATGAGCGCGTTTCAGACCTACTTACTGCGAACGCCGCTGTTCGATTTGTAAGCGCGGAACCTTTGCTTGGGCGAATTCAGCTAGATCGACTTTGCGAATTCGTGGACACCTTTGAAGATGCTGGTGGGCACCCCGACCCCGCATGGCCGCTTGCTGCCCAAGATGCGACATGGCTGAATGCCTTAAGCGGCAAGATGGGCGCAGAAGCTCGCGGTCCATCTGGAGATAGGCTTGGCAGCTCTGAGGTCGGATTAGAGTTTCTAGGCGGCAAGCTCGACTGGGTTATCTGCGGCGGCGAAAGCGGACGCCGCGCGCGTCCGATGCACGCCGACTGGGCGCGCTCATTGCGAGATCAATGCTTAGAGGCCGCGGTCGCGTTTCATTTCAAGCAATGGGGTGCTTGGCTCCCAGAGGATCAAGCCTGCCCTTCGCTGCTTGATGGCAGTCCGGTTGATTCTATCGATCAATGGAATTGGTCCGAAGCGGAAGAGCTGGGCGCGTTGCACTTCTGGGGCGACCATTCCGCATCGATCCGGCTCGCCAAGAAACACTCAGGACGCTTTCTCGACGGGCGGACCTGGGATCAGTTCCCGGAGAGCGCGGCATGAGCGACGACGAACGAGCGGGTCTCGACGGTGTTCGCGCGGCCATGCAGGACGCGGAAGACATCGCGCCCGATGATCGCGTCCAAGCGCCCAGCGAACCTCGGGCCGTCGACACGGAAAGCGACATCAACCCGCCCCCGCGGTCCGACAATGACGGGCGTGGGTACGACACGCCACCGCCCCGCACCCCGGATGACCTGGGCCCCGCGGTTCAAGGTGCGAGCTACCCTCTCAACGACACCGGCAACGGCCTGCGTTTTGCGCTCTACTGCGGTGAACGCTGCCTCTTTGTGCCGCGCGTCGGCTGGCACATCTGGGACGGGATGCGCTGGAGGCTTGACCCTGACGGCATCGTTGTTCGCCGTCAAGCCCAGACCATCCAGGAGCGCATCATCCAGGAAATCCCGCATGTCGTGCTGGAAGACTGGCAGCTCGAAACCATCGAAACCGAAGTGTCGACCCGCCGCCGCCACGAGGAGTTGATGGCGCTCGATGCCGAGGCGCGCAGCACAGAGCAAAAGATCGAGCTAGAGGAACTGACCCAGACACTGGGATGGATTAAGAAGCTCAAGGACCGTCGCAGCGGCATGAAGTCGGATCATCGGAGCTTCGCGAAGACGTCCGGTAACAAGGGCCGGATTGATGCAATGCTCACGGAGGCCACGACAAGCCTTAGCCGTGAGATTGATGAACTCGACGCGGATCCGCTGACCATCAACACCCAGAGCGGAGTGCTACGTGTGACGGTGGATGGTGGGCCAGGTGAAGAGTTCTCTAAGACCGCGTCGTTCAAGCTTATCCCCCATGCGCGCGAGCTGCCGATCGCGGATGAACAGAGCACGCAGGTAATCACAAAGCTGATGCCGGTTGATCACGACCCGGAGGCCGATTGCCCGCTATTCAAGGCGTTTCTTGAACGGGTTCAACCGAACCAGGACATGCGCCGGTTTTTGCAGCGCTGGTGGGGCCTGTCGATGACCGGCCTGCCCATCCAGAAGTTCGTGTTCCAATATGGCAAGGGTGCCAACGGGAAATCGGTGCTCTCCGACCTTATGCGCCGGATCATGGGCGACTACGCCGCGATCGCAAAGATCGAGAGCATCACGGGGCGCAATCAGCGCGGCGCCAGCGATGCGGCACCAGATTTGATGCTTCTGAGGGGCGCGCGTGTCGCAGTCATCAACGAGGCAGAAGAGGGGCAGAAGCTCCAAGAGAAGACGATCAAGGACATGACTAGCTTCGAGCCAATGCTGGCCCGGAACCTATTCGGTGACTTCATCAGCTTTGTCATGCTCGCCAAGCTCACGATATCGGGCAATCACAAGCCGGATATTCGGGGCACCGATGACGGGATTTGGCGCCGCGTACTGTTGGTGCCCTTCGATGTTCAGATCCCAGAGGAGGAGCGGGATGAGAAGCTCATTGACAAGCTTTGGGAAGAGCGCAGCGGCATTCTGAACTGGCTCCTGGAGGGTCTTCTCGACTATCTCGAGGGTGGCCTGCAGGAGCCTAAGGAGGTCCTTGAGGCGACGCAGGAATACCGTGCGGACAGCGACCCGATCGGGAGCTTCCTTGCGGAGTGCTGCATCGTCTCGGGCGGGCCTGACGACTTCGTCACCTCGCGTGAGCTCATCGACGGGTTCAATCTTTGGATGGATCAGCGCGGTGAAGGCATGTGGGGGCAACGAACCGTCTCGCTCAAGCTGAAGGCGGAGGCTGGACGATACCGGGATCCCACGACGAACCGGCCCTTCACTGTCGGCAAGCGCGACGTCACCGGCTACCGGGGCGTCCGCTTCACAACGTCATTCCGCGCCTCGTTTGACCAAGCGCCACGCGATTCCAAAGGGCGCCCTGTGGCCTATGCCGCGGCTAGGGGCGGCACTTTTGGCGATGACACAGGCGGCTCCGCCTGATGCGTCTCTTATCCCTCAGGTGGCCCCGCCAAGTCGGCGGGATCGGCCCGAGCAGGGCCTCGACTGGTCGTCGAACGTGACGGCGCGGCGGCATACCCCGCGCGTTGCCGCCGCAAAACCCCGCACCCCATTTACCTTCCTTCGGAAATTGAGCCGGTCTGACCGGTCAGAAACGCGTGCTCAGGGTCGGAGGCGCGGAAACCGGGGTCTGGGGGATGTTTCGCGAAATCAGAGGGTTGCGCCCCGATTGCGGTCAGAACGGCCCGAACGGCTTGAAATCTCACCTACTGCGCGCGCGTGGATAAGAGCGGGGTTGGGGGGAACGGAAAATGATCTCGCATTGGTTGCCGTCTCGGGCCGTTCACGCCGTTCAAGCCGTGATCCTCCTACGGTTATTCATGATTTCAATGGGTTGCGGTGGTGCCGTTCAAGCGGGTTTCGAGCCCTGCTTTCTGTCACTCGGACCGGTCAATCCGTCTCTTACCTCTCTGCAATCAACATCTTGATTGCATCCCACCTAAGTCAACAAAATCTAGCGAATAGAGGTTTCTTATGGGTGCTTTGCCTCAAAGAACTAAGGTCAGCGTTCTAGATCAGTACGATGTTCCAAGGCGTAACGTTGAAAGACCTGACGATTGGAACGAAGAACGGGATGGCGCCTGGCGTGCGCCTATTGATGAAGTCGCGCTTCAAGCGTGCTATGCGGAGGTGCCGCGCTATCGATCTCCTGAGCCTGGTGCTGTCAGGCGGTTGAGTGTGAAAGAGACCTTGGAGTGGGCGTTTAGCGCCGAGTTTGCCGAACTCGACTATACTGATGGTCTTAGCCCGCGACGTGCGCCGCTCAGTGCCGAGGCGCGGCTCCTGCAGCAGGGCAACCTCGGTGGGGTTCGCATTGATACGTCACCGGGCCGGTCGGCACCCAGCGAAGACGCCAGTCTTATTGCCGACTTGGTCGCTCATGAGTTCAGTGATCGCCGAGACCTCGGCATTCTTGTCGCCAGCATGGCGCGGGCCTGTACCACCCCGCCGGACACCACGGATTTGGAGCCGCGCTGTGTGCCGCGCGAGTGGGTTCACAACCGGTTTGGGCCGCGGGGCAAGCAAGCTGCGACGAATGAAACGTACTTGCACCACACCCGGCAAGGGGCGCGCCACATGCCTGTGATGTGGGTGCCGGTGACATTTGAGAACCACCCGCGGAAGATCGCCGCGATGCGTCGCACCTACCTGAACTGGTATCTTGCGCTGCTGGGACTGAGGCCGCTTCTGCAGGGTCTACCGTTGCGTTGGATCATCGTCACCAACAAGCTTCCGCCGCGTGCGCCATGGGCTGCAAACGGGAAACATGTTGACGCGAGTTTTCTAGCCCCCTAGACAAAATGCCAACACACGAAATGCGCCCGCGGGAAACCGGCGGGCGTTTTTCGTTCGTAAATCTCACATCATCGGAGAGACCATGGAGATCGCAAGCATCGCTGGCGCGACACGCGTCATCGGCGAGGGCCAGGGCTATCTTGGCTTGCCCATTCTTGACGCCAAAATCGACTGCGCGGTCAATGGCCCTGATACACCCACCATGACCACGGCGTGGCGCCCGAGCGCCGAGGAGCTTAAGGCGTTGGCCAATGGGGCGCCGATCTACGTGACGCTTCTCGGGCGGGCGCATCCGCCGATCATGTTGGGTGTCGGCCCAGAGCCTGACGCAGCAAGCACATAGGTTAAAGCTTGGCCCGGCTACAATCAGTCAAGCCACGGCTTGGCAAAGCGTCGCTCCAGATGGGCGGCGCGGCAACCTCCGAGCGCGACCGGTCCCGGCAACGGGATGCGGCGCAACCCTGGCGCGCCTGGTACAAGACAGCGCGCTGGCAAAAGCTTAGACGCCAAGTTTTGAAGCGTGACGCCTACATCTGCCAAAAAACCGGCGTGGCGCTCGTTGGCGTTTATCCCGCGCCGAACAGCCCGGTTGTTGACCACATCGTCCCGCATCGCGGCGACGAGGCGCTATTCTGGAACGAGGGCAACCTGGAGGCCGTATCCAAGGCCTACCACGACAAGACGAAGCAAAGCATCGAGCGGCGCGGCCTTGCCTAGCTCCGTCCGGGCCGACTGCGCCGCCAGAAGGGGGGCGGTCGAAAACCTGCAACCCCCATCGCGGCTAGACCCGCACACATCTCATTCGGAGATTTTTTTTCTGTGAACCCTAAATTCGACCTTCTTGGCGACCCCATCCCGGATAACCACGGGAAGGCTGGGGCCAATGGGCATATCGCTACAGCCGAAAACTGCAATAAAGTCAGGCTGTTGTTGGTTGCGGGGGTGGATCAAAAGCAGATCGCAGAGGAACTTGGCGTCTCGGTTCCTACGCTGACGAAGCATTATTTTAAGTCTGGGTCCAAAGCGATCAAGGCGGCTCGGCGGCGCGCGGTAGCGGATGAGCGGGCCAAAAACATCCTGCGCCTCGACGCGGCGGCGCAAAAGGGCAACGTTTCGGCGATCAAGGAACTGAACTCGATTTTGGCGGATGAGGCGATCCGGCAGCGCGCGGCGGATGTTCAGGATGGCACCGAAGATTCCAAGCCCAAGAAACCAGAGGCGCCTGCGCCCCGCGGCAAGAAAGAGAAGCAAGTCGCAGCCGCTGAAGATGCCATCGCAACAAACGACTTACTGAACCCAAGGGTGCACTGATGTCGATGCTTGCTCCAGGCCAGTTTGATGAATGGGACACGGCGGTTCCCGATTGGGCGGAGCGCCTGATTGAGGGCCGCTCTCTTCTGCCTGATCTGCCGGTGCATGATGCCTACGCCGAGAAGGCCCTGCGCATCTTCAAATCGCTGCATAACCCTGACATGGACGGCTTCCCCACCTTTGGTGAGATTTGTGACCAATGGGTGTTCGATCTGGTTCGCGTCATCTTCGGCAGCTATGATCCGGAGCTGAAAAAGCGCTACTTGCGCGAGTTCTTCGTCATGATTCCGAAGAAAAATGGCAAAACGGCCATTGCCGCGGCGATCATCGTCACGGCGTGTATCCTGAACATCAGCCCTGAGGCTGAGTTCATCCTGATCGCTCCAACCACCAAGCTTGCGGGCAACGCATTCAAAACCGCGTGCGGGATCATCAAACGCACCACCAGCATCTCGGCTTTATTCTCTGAGCCGCAGACGACGCAGCGGACCGTCAGAAACCTCAATCCGGACATTCCGTCAGAGATCGTCATCAAGGCCGCGGACGCCGACATCATCACCGGCGCTAAAAACGCGACGATCCTCGTGGACGAAACACACGTCTTTGCCTCGAAGCCCGCGGCCAAAGGCGTGTTCATCGAAATCCGTGGTGCGCTGTCGCACCCGCAGAACAAGCACTTCCTGCTTCAGATCACGACACAATCGAAGAAGACGCCGGTGGGCGTGTATCGCAGCGAGTTGCAAACGGCGCGCAGAGTGCGGGATGGAGAGATCAAGCAGCCGCTTTTGGCGCTGATCTATGAGTTGCCCGCCAAGCTGGTAGAGAAGGGCGGCTGGAAAAACGAGGATCTTTGGCCGCTGGTCAATCCGCATCTTGGGCGGAGCGTGGATCGGAGCTATTTGCGCGACCAGCTCGTAAAGGCCGAGGATGAAGGGTCTGAGACCCTCGACCTCGTGGCCAGCCAGCACTTCAATGTCGAGATTGGCACTGCCCAAGGCGACAACGGATGGCGGGCGCAGGCCTATTGGGACGCTGCGACGGATCCGACGCTGACGCTTGAAGAACTCATTGAGCGGAGTGACGTCATCACATTCGGTGTGGATGGCGGCGGTGACGATGACCTTTGCGGCGCTGTTGTACTCGGCAAGGTGTTCGACACCGGTACGTGGCTCGCCTGGTCGCGAGCTTGGTGCCAGCCTGAAGTCCTGAAGCTGCGTAAATCGATCGCGCCGTCGCTCGAGCTATTTGAAAAGCAGGGTGACCTGGTGATCTGCAAGACGGCGTTTCAGCATGTCGAGGAGATCGTCGAGCTGGTGGGCGAACTGCGTGAAACCGGCAAGATGCCCGAAGAAGAGGGTGTCGGCCTCGACGTCGCGGGCCTGCCGGAACTGCTCACAGAGCTTGAGCTTGCCGGACACGAACAGCCTTTTGTGACCGGCGTCGCCCAAGGCTGGGCCCTTCAAAGCTCGATCAAATCCATTCCGCTTCGTCTGAAATCCAAAATTATGCGGCCTGCTCCGCAGCAGGTATTTTCCTGGTCGGTAGGGAACGCGAAAGTCGAGGTGAAGCGATCCAACAGCTACATCACGAAAGAGCTGGCAGGCGCGGCGAAAATCGATGTGGTGATCGGGCTCCTTAACGCCGCGCAGCTCATGGTGAAAAACCCTGAGCCATCCGGCGTGGGTTCTGCGCTCCTCGATATGGACGGGGTGATCGTCTGATGTTCGGGTTGTGGAGCCGAAAATCTGCCGTGGATGCGGCTGTGCTCGACGCAATCGACAGCGGCACTCCGTTGGCGCTGTCGTCGATAAAGGTCAGCCCGCAACAGGCACTCGGTGTAATGGCTGTCTTTGCGGCGCAGCGCGTGATCGCTGAAGACGTGGCGAAGTTGCCTGCCAAACTCAAGCTTTCGAGCGATGACGGGAGCATCACGGCCTCGGATCAGCCTGAGCATCGGGTGTTGAGCCGCATCGGCAAAGAAGCCAACGATGTCGATGATGGTTTCACGGCGATGGAGTGGATCGAAGCGCTTGTGGCTGACGCCGCTCTTCATGGCGTCGGAGTACATCATCTAAACAAGGTCGGTGGCAAAACGCGGGAAGTGACGCCGCTGCCCTACGGGAACTGGCGCAACGATCAAGGCAAGTGGTCAGTTCGACTGGCAGACGGTGCTTGGGAGGTTGTGCCGCGTTCGGAACTGCTGGTGCTTCGGGGGCCGCAGCTTGGGTTAAACATCACGCAGACGGCGCGCCAGGCGATCGACCTGGCCCGTCGCCTCGACGCAATGATGACGTCTTTGGCCCGGAAGGCAGGCCGTCCAAATGGGATCATAAGCTCCGACAAGATCAACTCGAAGGACAAGGCCCAGTCGTTCGTTGATCGCATCATGAAGTATTTCGGGCCATCGTCCGACGGTGGCTTGATGCCGATTGATCTTGGCGAGTTGTTCTACACCAAGCTCAGCCTGACGCCGCAGGAGCTACAGCAGGAAGAAACCTATTCTCGAGTGGTGACGCAGATCGCGAGCGCCTACCGGGTTCAGCCCGCGCGGTTGATGCACGCCATCACCGACCACAACAACGCAAGCGCCTATACGTGGAACATCATTCACGTTCAGGACTGCGTCATGCCCTGGACCCGCCGGTTCCGCCAGAGCTTCGACAAGGACGCCCTTGGCGCAAAACGGCTGGAGGAGGGCTTCTATTGCGACGTGGCTTTGCAGGGCCTGTTGCAGGGAGCACCCGCGGATCGCGGCAAGCTCTACGTTGCGCTCCGCACAGTTGGGGCAATGGCCCCGAAAACCGTTGCGATGCTGGAAGACCTACCCACCGCGGGTGTCAGCGAGGATCCCGCCTCCCCGCTTTTAACAAACCCGAACCCAAGTGCAGAGAAGGACGGCGACGATGCTGAAGACTAAACCTTTCGGTGCGCCGGAGCGCAAATCGGGCCTTGCCGTTGCCGAAGGCAACATGGTGCCGCAGTTCAAAGCGGCCAATGATGGAACGGTCGAGGGTTATGGAGCCATTTTTGGCAACGTGGACACGGGCGGAGACATCGTTGAGCCCGGCGCATTTACCGACAGCTTGAAAAGCGGCATCAAGGTCAAGTTCCTTTGGCAGCACAACCCATCTCGCCCGATTGGTGTTTGGGATGAGGTCAAAGAGGATGACACTGGGCTCCGAGTCAAAGGTCGCATTCTCGGTGACGTCGAAGGCGGGCCTAGCGCGACGGCACTGGTCAAGGCCGGGGCCATCGACGGCCTCTCGATCGGTTATCGGACCCTCGAATTCCGCGAAGCCAAGGTCGATGACCGATGGGTTCGAATCATCGAAAAAGCAGAGCTTTGGGAGGTGTCGCTTGTAACCTTCCCGATGAACCCGGAGGCGACAATCGACGCGGTGAAGGCTGCATCGATGTCGCAACGGGAGTTTGAGCGCAAACTGGGTGAGGGAGTCCCCATGTCGCGCCGCGTGGCTGACGTGCTGATGCGCGACGGCTGGAAAGGTGTTCAAGCCCTGAGTGACTCGGGCGGTGAGGACTATTCGGAACTGCTGGAAGCTTTGGAAGCTTCCAGCCTCATGAACTCGTTGTCATAGGAGGACAGCATGGCAACTCTTGCTGAAGTAAAGGACCTCATCATTGAGGACCGCAAAAACAGCGAACTCATCCGCAAAGAAGTCGACAAGCTGAAAGGCGATGCGGTCGACAAGGCATCTTTCCAAAAACTGGAGGAGCTGGTCACCAAAGGGTTCGAAGATCGCAAGGCAAAGGAAGACGAGTATCTGGCGGAGCTCAAAGAAGCGAAAGAGATGGCTGAAGAGGCCTCGTTGAAAGCCGGTCGTCGTGGCGGTGGTGCTGGGGATGATCAAAACGAGGAGCAGCTGGCGCACAAGACGGCGTTCCTGGAGTACTTCCGTGGCCGCGGCGCGCCGTCGCTCGAAGCTTCGGTGAAGGAAGCAGAGCTGAAGGCCCTGGGATCCGCTGCCGGGAGCGGGGCAGGCGTAGCTGTTCCAACGGTAATCTCTCAGGACATCCAATCCAAGACGAACGACGACAGCGTGATGTCGGGCCTAGTCAATGTCGTCCAGGTCGGCACCAGCGACTACAAGGAACTCGTGGACAAGGGCGGCATGGGCTTCGGCTGGGTCGGTGCGGGCGACGCGCGCAACACGACCGCTAAGCCGGAAATCTACGAAGCGGAGCCAAGCATGGGTACGGTTTATGCCTATCCCGAGGCCCAAGAGGAACAGCTCGATGATGTTTTCTTCAACATCGAAGACTGGTTGGCAAAATCCGCCCGTGTCTCGTTCGCAAACGCCCGCGATGTTGCTGTCATCTCTGGTGACGGCACAAAGAAGCCCAAGGGGATGCTCGGCACAGCGCCGGTCGCGGATGAAGACGGGGCGCGCGCCGACATGGTCTATCAGTTCCTCGCGTCAGGGGTTGCGAACGATATCGGCGACGCAGACCGCCTCATAAAGCTCGTCTACAAGCTGAAGGCGCAGTATCGCGCTAACGCGTCGTGGCTCATGAATTCCATGACCACATCTGTGGTGCGCACCATGAAGGACGCAAACGGCCGCTTTCTGTGGACGGACAGCTTGGTCGTCGGCCAGCCAGCGACGCTGCTGGGGTATTCGGTGGCAACAGGAGAGGCGATGCCCGACATCGCGGCCAACAGCACCCCGTTGGCGTTCGGTGACTTCAAGAAGGGCTATACCCTCGTCGAGCGTCACGGCCTGCGCATCACGCCAGACGAGATCACCAAGCCCGGCTTCAAGAAGTGGCACATTCGGCAGCGTCTGGGTGGAACGCCCACCAACGACGACGCCATCAAATTCCTGAAGTGCGCCGCCTAAGTCCGCACTGAAGGCAACCTGAAACAGACCCCGCGGAGCGCTTGCCTCGCGGGGTTTTTCATGAGGACATGCTATGAAAATCAATCCCATTGCCGCCTTTTTGGTGGTGCTTCCTGGCTCAGCCTATCCAGTTGAAATCGAAACTGACGCGGAACTTGACCTCGAAGAGGATGCGATTGCGCTGAAGGCTGCGCTCGACCTCGAGTGTCTGAGCGACGGTGACGCGCAAGCCGTCCGTGAGGCGCTTGGTTTGGGCAAAGGCCAAACCAGCGCCGCTGCTGACAAGGCCGCTGCTGACAAGGCCGCTGCTGACAAGGCCGCTGCTGACAAGGCCGCTGCTGACAAGGCCGCTGCTGACAAGGCCGCTGCTGACAAGGCCGCTGCTGACAAGGCCGCTGCCGAGAAGAAAGCGCAAGGAGGCGCGCCAGAGAACAAGAGCGGCGGGTCTAAAGCCTGATGCGTCCCGTTTTGGTGGAAGCGCCGCAGGGCCCTTTGGTCCCGGTCGCCGAACTGCACGTCCATTGCGAAAGCGAGCCGGAATATCATGATGATCTTATCATGAGCTTCGAGCGCGCCGCTGTCAGCTTTCTTGATGGCTACACGGGTCGCTTGGGGCGGTGCATTCTCGATCAGAAATGGGCGCTTCCGCTAAACAAACGGCCTGACGTCGTGAATTTGCCTTTCCCCGATTGCAGAGGCTTCGCAATCGAACGGAAGGACGCAGACAGTTGGGTCGAGGTTCCTGGCGCTGCATTGCAGGTGTTTGAAGACCAGGTGTCGCTCAGCGATTTGCCTTCGAACGCAGACGGGCTCTTCCTGACGTTCCGCGCCGGGTGGGCAGACGCGTCCAATGTCCCGGAGGACTATAAGCAGATCGTCAGGCTGCTGGTGGCCCATTGGTTCGTGAACCGCGCGGCTGTGTCGCCTTCTACCGCCGCGACGGCCATTCCCTTCGGCGCTGAAGCGCTGATTTCGCCGCTCTGCTGTGTGATGGGCTAAGCCGATATGCAACCGGGTTCTTTGAACAGCCGCGCCGTGATCAGGCAGCGGTCCTCGAATGATGCATCTCTGTCGGGTGGTCGCAGCGGAGCTTGGAGGGAATATCATTCCTGCGCGTGCCGCGTCGAGAAACCGACCGGTTTCCGCGCCTCAACCGAGCAAGTGACCGCGGGAGCCGTGACCCACGACACGCCTGCGCGTCTGTTCTTTACGAAGAGCTCAAAAACCGAAGGGCTCAAGCCGGACATGCGCGCCCATGTCGGAGCCCGGACGTATGAGATCAAGTCGCGCCCGACCATCGTCGAGATGCACCCTCGCTATCTCTTTGTGGTTGCGGTGGAGGTATCGTGATGGCCAGTCGCGTGCGCGGCGTCGGATCGCTCCGGCGTGAGATTAAGGCGATGGGGCTCGATGTGGCTGACCGGGCTATCGAGCCCATTCGCAAGCACACGCGCGAGATGCGTGCCGAGGTGATGGACCGCCTGGCGTCTTACGATGACTTTCATCACGGGCAGCGCGGCGTGCAATCCCGTACGGGGCGCCTACGCCGGTTCTATCGGTCCTCGACGTCGCGTGCCGCACTGTCGGGCCGCGTAGGGCTCCTGTCATCGCGCGCGCAACGTGAGGCCGGGATTCAGGCTCGCGCACTGTTCTACGGCACCGCAACGCAGCCTGCGCGCCCTGCGCATGACGAAGTGTTCGAGCTGCACGAGCATGTCTACATCGCGGACCAGGAAGCGGTTCTGCGCGATATTCTAAGGCGGTTTGGGCGATGACGGTCGCGCAGGAACCTGACCTTCAAGCCGCGCTCTATGCGGTTCTAACAGCCGCCGTCGCGGACGTAGAGCGTCATGGCGAGCTTGTGGATGTGCCGGTCTTCGATCACGCGCCGCGCGACCAGACGGGGCTTTACATCGTCATGGACGGGTTCAGCGTCCAGGATCGGTCGATGAAGAACCGCGAGGTCGCGGCGCATCCATTCCTGGTGCGGGTTTTGATCCGGCCAGGCGGCGAGGTGGCCTACGACATGGGGCTCATGTTCGTGAAGCAGATCACGGGCAAGCTCCACACCGCACTGATGGCGTCGAGGCTTTTCGATTGCCCATTGGAGCACACTTCAACCGACTTCGATGACGGGGATGACGGCGCGGAGCCGTCGAGCGTCTCCCGGTATCGCGTCATTCTCTAGCAGCGCCTGAAGGAGGCTAAAATGTCCAACAACCCGAACGTCCACTCCGGCTATGACATGATCGTAAAAATGTCTCGTACCGGCCAAGAGGGCGGCGAGATGGTCGAACTTGAGATTCAGGGTGATCTTACGATCAACCCGGGCAAGTCCATGAACCAGGAGCGGTACAAGAACGCAATAATTGCCGTTCACAACGACACGGGAATGACTGCGCAATGCACGGTCGGCATCGAGCGTCCGCAGCCCGAAGGGCAGGGGCTTGTTTGGCAAGCCCATGACACAAGCACGCCGTGGTACTGTGAAATGACGGGCAAACGGCCTGGGGTGCGCGGCTATGCGGGTGTTTTCTTGGTCACAGTGACCACAGAGAACCATTCTAAGGCCAAGACCGAAGCCACGATGACGGTCGATTTTGCGGCTCATGGCGATGATCCGACGCCTTCGTTGAGCGCCTGATGCGCCCTGTCGTCACCATCACACTTGGGGGCCGTGACTATCCCATGGCCCCCACTTTCGACGCGGCCAACAAGCTTGAACAGGAGATCGGCGCCGCTTTGCCAGTTCTGCGCTCGCTCCATGCTGAGCATCGCCTCACTATGGAAACGCTTGGTCAAGTCGTTCTGCTGGGCTTGCAATCCGCAGAGGTGCCGGACGCCACCTATGATCCGCATGAGTTCACTGCGGAGCATATCGCTAAACGCCTCTTCGAAATGGGGATCTCAGGCGACGCTGTGCGCGGCCCCGTCACCGACTTCCTCGACGCGCTTTGCTACACACCCGAGCATCTCGCAAAAAAGCGGCTGGCCGCGGCGGAAGCAGAAGCCGAATTCGTCGCGGCTATGTCGAGCAGTGCTTCCTAGCTGCCACAATTGGCCTGAAATGGTCCCCTGAAAGTTTCTGGAAAGCTACGCCCCGTGAGTTTTGGGCCGCGCTGACCTATGCACAAGAGATCGCTCCTGACCCATGATGCGTAAAGTTCTAGCTGTCTTCGATGCTGAAGACGGCCCCTTCCTGCGTTCCGTCAATCGGCTCGACAGCCGACTGAACCGGTTTGAGCGCACGACCGACGCGCATTTGACGCGCATCGATAACCGCTTTGCCGGGTTGGGTCGTGGCGCGACGCGCCTCGCGGCTGTGTTCGCGACAGCGTTCTCGGGCCGTGAGCTGGTGCGGTTTTCGGATCAGGCGACGCGGGTGCGCAATGCTATGCGTGAGATGGGCGATGAAAGCCAGGGCACCTTTGAGATGCTGTTCCAGGAGTCGACGGCCACACTGACCGGCTTTGAGACGATGGCGCAGGGCGCACAGCGTTTTCACAAGGTTCTGCAGGACCGCCAGCCACTTGATGAAACCGTCAGCCAGGTTGCTACGTTGAACCGCCTACTCGCACTTGGCGGGCGCGCTCAGTCTGAACGCGCGTCAACCATGCTTCAGTTCAGCCAGGCGCTGAATAAAGGCTACCTCGACGGTGAAGAACTCCGGTCCATCGCCGAAAATGCCCCTGTCGAGCTACTTGATGCCTTGGCCCAGCAGGCGGGCGGGACGCGGTCGCAGCTCAAGGAGCTGGGTCGGGAAAGCCTGCTGACGACTGAAGTGATGATCGGCGCGCTGCAAAGCCTGGAGGCGGAGACGAAGGCGCGTTTCTCGCAAGTCGAGCTGACGTGGGGTGACGCCATGACCGTCATCCAGAACGGCGCGATTGTGCAGGTCGAGGCGTTAGACCAAGCGCTCGGAGCCTCTGATCGGGCAATCGCGGGGATGCGCCGTCTCGGTGAGGCGATGGGGGAGAACCCACAGGTCGCAGAGAACTTTGCGACATCGCTGCAGCTCGTGGCGACGGTCCTGGCGGGTGGCTTGGGTGGACGTGCCATCCAGGGCGTGACGGAGCAGTTTCGCTCACTGGCTGAAGCTCGAAACGCGGAAGCGGTGGCCTCGGCTGCCAGCGCAAAACAAGCCCGGCAGACCTTGGTCACGCGCCGGGCGGAACTCACGGCGGCGCAGGCCAGTTTGCAATCGCTTCAAGCAAAGGGCGCGGCCCAAACACGGGTGGATGCAGGGCTGCGTAAGCTCTCCAAGGCTCAAGCGCAGTACCAGGCTGCATCCGTTGCCGCGACTGCCGCGGTGAACCGATTTGAGGTCGCGCAGGATCGTTTGAATTTCACGACCCGTGCGGCAGCTAACTCGATGCTCTTCCTGCGTCGAACGCTTTCCTTCTTTGGCGGCGTGCCTGGACTGGTGCTGATGGGCGCAACGGCGCTCACCATCTTTGCAGGCAACGCAAAATCGGCCGGAGAGCGTTTCGATGATGCCTTGACCAAGATCGATGGCCTGCCGGAGAAACACGCCGCAACGCGTCGTGCCATCGAAGCTGACACTGAAGCTCTTGCTCAAGCCCAAGAGCGGCTTACACAGGCCATTGCGGACCAGGGCGATGTGGCGCGGATCACTGCCGAGCAAGAGGTGGCTGCGCTTGAAAAGCGGATCGCGAAGAATCGGGAGCTCGCTGGGGTCTTTATCGCGACCCAGCGCGCGGCACTGGACGCTGCGCGTTCCGCCGTTGATGAGCAGCGGGTCAAGCTAAGCCCGAAACGTCCAGGTGATCAGCGCCTTGCGTTCACGCTTGAGCAGCGCGACGCCCGGATCGGTGAGAACATTCGGTCAATTCTCGACACGCCAGCTGCGGATCGCTCCGGTAAAGACAAGGCCTATCTCTCTGATTACGAGGCGTTCATAGAAGACCTTATGGCCCTGCAGGAGCGGGAGCAAAATTTAGGCCTTCTCGAAGCGACACTACGCGAAAGATCGAACGGGTCGCAGGCGTCTAATCCGGCTGCAAATTTAGAGGATCTCCGGTCACGCCAGGCTGAATTGCTAGACACATACGCGGATGGAATTGCGCGCCTAGAAGAGCTTGCTCTGGCAAAATCGGACGCTGAGAAGGCGCTGCAGTCTGCAATCGCGGCGGGAGACACGAGCCTGACGGCGAGTTGGCGAGAGGCTCTCGCCAATATCGACGCCGCAATCGATGGGACGCATGTTCGGGTTAGAGGGTCGCTTGGAACGGTTGCAGTGTTGCGCAGCACCGTTACTGAAACCTTAGAAGCGATGCGCCACGTGCCCTTCGACGAGAACGGCCAGGCGCGGGCAAAGCTACTTGATCTCGATGCAAAGCTCGAAGATGCGTTGTACGGTGGCCACGAGCTGGATCAACAGACCCTCGACGGCTTTGTCGCAGAGTTGGATGATGCAGTTTCATCGGCCTACACACTCACGGATGCGCTCGCCGATGCCTCAAAGGAGGCGCGCGATCTTGTGGCGGCGGGCGAGGCGTCCCTGGCACGTCAGCGGGTCATCTCATCTACCGCGGATCCTGTCGCGCGGGCCGGGGCTTTGGCCGGTCTCGACTTCGACCGCTCCGTCTCCGTTCCTGACGCAGCGCCTGATGGTGCCGTGGCAGACATTGCCCGCCAAAGGGCTGCGCGCGTTGCCGCGGCGGAGGAGGAAGAGAAGCTTAGGCTTGCCGAGCAAGGGCGGCTTGAACAGGCGCGCAGATTGGCCCGCTCGACAGGCTCCGAACAGAAGCGGCGTTTGACCGATGCGCAAGCCTTGGCCGACCGGATTTACGCCGACACGCGCACCGTTTTCGAGGAACAGGCCGAGCAGACGGCAGAGATCACCGCGGCACGGGCAACGCTGGTCGAGGCCTATGGAGCTGAAAGCGACCAAGTGGCACGGCTCGATGAGGCGACGCGTCGTTTGGGCCAGGTTGGAGCAGAAGCCTTTGCTGGGATCGCCAACACTATGGCGAGTGTAATCGCGCGCGGCGGGGATTTGAGCGACGTGCTTACCGCGGTGTTTCTCCAACTCCTTGAGATGAACGGTGTGGCCGCGTTCCAAGCTTTGTTCGCTGGCGGGGGCGTCGCCGGGTTTGGAGCGGCCTTGGTTGGAGCGAACCCGACGCTTGTTGGCCCTCCCGCGCCTGCTTTTGCAATGGGTGGCGTGATGACGCCTGCTGGTCCCGTGCCGCTGCGCCGATACGCGAAAGGCGGCATCGCGTATGCGCGCCAGTTTGCTGAGTTCGGGGAAGGGGCCCAGCCAGAAGCCTTTGTGCCGCTGCCGGATGGGCGGACCATTCCGGTGACATTGGACATGCCGGCACAACCGCAAGCGCTTCCCGCGCCGCCGATGGTTGCCCCTGCCGTTGGGACGATGATCCTTGATGCGTCGCTCGCCATCTCGCTCGACGGCAGTGGCCTCACGATGCAGGAGGTCAAGGCAGAGCTTGAGCCAGTGCTTGCGCGCCATCAGGCGGCAACTGTGCGGCAGGTCCAGCGCGTCGCGCGCGCCAATCCCGGGTATCTCGAGACATGACGCCCGTCATTCCTTGGCCGGAAGCGCTATCGGTAAAGTCTTCGAGCTGGAGGCCAGAAGACGGTGGCCTGGTGCAGCGGGGGCTTCTGTCGGGCTCTGTCCGCGTCTTCCAGGGGCAAGAGCGTATTCGCGCCGTGGCCAAGGCCCCGCTCAAGACAGCGGTGCAGCACGCCGCCTATGACGCGTTCTTGGCTGACCTTGGATATGGAGCAAATCTTGCCCTGCTTTGGGATTGGGAACGGCACCTGACCTGCCCGCTGAAGGGCGTGGTGATGAATGATGGGTCGGGCGCTCTGGCAATTCAGGCATTGCACACTTTGGTAAGCCCAGCCGTGGCGGGTGCAGCTCGTATCAACGTGGCCGGATTCTCGCCGCACATTCGGATCGCCGCGCGTACCGCGGTTCGTATCGGTGGCGAGAGCTATACGACCCGTCGGGAGGCGCTGGCGGATGCCGGGGGGATGGCCACCCTCGAGGTGTCCCCGTTTGTCTCTGTCGCTGCCTCCGTTGGTGCAGACGTCTTTTGTCCAGCCAGCTTCGGGCTGTTCCAACTAGTTGAAGTCAAATCGGGCGAAATTGATGGTGACGGCCACGGCTCCTTTGAGTTGAGCTTTGTTGAAGTGTTTGCGGCAGAGCGGTCGGAAGGTCTGACCTTGAGGGATCCCTATGGCGCGACATCCTAACATCACGCGCCGCGAGCACCTCGTCAGTGGCGCAGCAAAGCACCGGATCGTGTTCCTGTGGATTGACTGGCCGGGTGAGCCTGTGTTGGCTCATACTGCCCAGGGCAAGATTGAGATTGATGGCGTGACTTATCTCGGTGTCGGGGGGCTGGGCTCGATCTCGGCAGTCGTCAGCGGCGACGCAGGTGGCGAAGATCGGCTTGAGCTGGGTCTGCTCGGAATTCCTGATGACCTGATGAACGACCCGTTCAACGAGGACGCCATTGGCGCCGAGGTCAGGCTAATGAGTGGCTACTTCAGCCCTGACCGGTTGCTTTATGGCGATCTCAAATCGGAGTTCTTCGGCTACATCCGTGGCCCGAAAATCCGCGTCGCCCGCGACGAGACGGCACGCACCGTTGATCTGACCATGATCGTAACGGGTGAAGAGAACCCGCGGTTAGTGCTGTCCGCGGTGCACAGTGCAGCCAACGCGCCTGCGGGCGATACGCTCTACCGGCATTTGCAGCGGGTGGAAGAGGAGGAACCTGCATGGCCAGCTTGAGGACCGTTCAAGCCGCCGTGGCGGAGGAGTTCCTTCGCCCTTTTGAGTGGGGCAAGTCAGACTGTTGCCTGGCGGTGGCGAATGTGCTGCTGGCGCTCGGCTATGAAGACGTGGCTGCCCCCTGGCGCGGCACCTATGACAGCGCGATGGTGATGCGCACCGATCTCATGGGGGATATTGCCGCCCATGTCGCATCGCTTGGCTGGCCAGAAGTAGAGACGCCGGAGGCGAGGTGCTTTGGGTTCTCTTCGAGCCTTGGCGGCGCGATCTTTGATGGCGTCTATTGGTGGGGAAAGTCGTCCCGCGGGATGGCGCGCGTTGGTCGTCCGGCTGTGATCTGGAGGCCAATGTGCCGCCCGTCGTTGTAGCCGTTGCAGCCGCCGGTTTAACCGCGGGTGCCGCAGCGGGTGTCGCGGGTCTCGGGACGCTCCTCATTGGCAGCCTGACCCTTGGTGCAGCCCTGTCGTCGGTGGTGGTGATCGGTGGGGCGATCTACGCGGCCAACAAGGCCAGGCAAGCAGCATCGGCGGCAGTCCAACAGCAGCTTCGCGCCGGGGTGATCTCGACCGCGCCGTTCTATCGTTACGCCTATGGCAAGTGCCAGCTCGAAGGGATCCGCGTTTTTCGATATGTGTCGGGAAACATCAGATATGATGCGTATATCCTCAACTCGCGTCCATCGCTCGGAGGCTTCAGTTTCAAGCTGAACGACACCAGCATCGATGTGGCGAACGATGTGGATAACAGCCTCTATGATATGGACCTAGGAGCCAACGTCGAAACCGCGCCTTGGGACGGCGTCGTCCGGCTTTGGGCGAGTGTCGGCAACCACGCGAAACCGCCGCAGCAATGGCTCGATGAGATCAACGACCCGGACGTCTTCTCGGCGAGCGACATTGGACTTGGTATGACCATGCTATGGGTCCGGCTCGACTATGGCGACAGCGGTCAAGCGCAGGCGCGTTGGGGTGGCAAAGTTCCGAGCTTTAAAGTCGATGGATACTGGAGCCGTGTGTTTGACCCGCGCAACCCGACCCATGACATAGCGGACCCCGAGACCCATGATTGGTCTGCGACCCCGGCACTCGTGGCGCTCGATCTATCGTTAAACCGCCGCGCCCTGGCGCGCTCGGCGGAAAGCCTGAACCTCGATAGCTTTACCGAAGGCGCGAGCTATGAGGAAACTATCTACACGCGCGTGGACGGCGATCAGGAAGGCTGGTTTGAGTGTCACGGCATCGTTCAGCTCCAGACCCGCGAATACGATCTTCTGGCGCCTGTTCTACAAGCCGCAGCGTCGCGCCTCGTAAAGATCGGCGGCATTGTGAACTACGTGCCGGGACGCGTAAATCACACCGGGCTCGCTTTCGGGAACCCGATTGGGGAGCAGCTTGAGTACGACGAAGAGGATCCATCGGGGCAGGTTCCCGAGGGGGTCGAGACGCGCTTCATATCAGAGCGCCGAGGCTGGGTGGAAACGACGTTGCCAATCCTTTGGGCCTCAGATGTGGTGTCCGGTGGAGCGGCGACGGGGCGCATCGAGCCGCTGTCCTTTGGCATGGTGTCGTCTGCGACACAGGCGATGCGCCTTCAAAAGGCATACCTACGCGGGCGCCTCAAACCCAAGCGCCTGACCGCGCAGTTCGGGCCAGAAGTGGAAGACTGGCCAGCGGGCACGGTCGGTACGGTCAATCCGCCCGAGATGCCGGTCATCGCGCGCGATTATGAGATGCAGGAGGCTACGGCGGTCTGCACGCCGCTCAAATCCGGTGGCCATGCCGTGCACTATGACTGCGTGATGCTCGGCCAGCCAGCCGACCAATTCGACTTTACGCAAGCCGATGAGCAGGTGTTTGACGAAACCTATGATGACCCGCCTCCGCCGCCGGTGGTCCATCCCGCTACTTTGTTCAGCGTCAACCGTTCGGGTGGCAATGTCGTTGTCAACTTCACCGGCAGTGTTTCGCCTTCGGTTGATAGCTACGCGCTGCGGGTGCGCGAGGTAGGGCATGAGCCCGTGACGCTTGTGACCTTTGACTGGTCCGGCACCGGCCAGTCTTATTCGACACAGTGGCCTGTCGATCCTGCCAACGACGGTCAAGGTCGCATCTACAGCCTGCGCGCCATCGCCCCCTTTGGGACGTCCACAGACGACCCGGAAGACACACTCTAAACCAGAAAGAAGGAAGCTCTTATGGCCTTGCCTACCGTTACAGTCGGGGGGCAGCTCACGCTGCCCAACTCTGACCCAATCGCCAATGCGCGGGTGAAGTTCACCCTGTCAGTGGCAAGCTCTGATCTGACGTCGAATGCCGTTGTTCTCGGCAAGCCATTTGAGGCCGTGACCGACGCCAATGGCAATATCAGCCTCGACCTTTGGGCCAACGAGCGCGGGTTCGAGAACTCGCACTATAACGCGGTCGCGTACATCGCGGAGTCAGGTGTAGAAGTCGCCTATAAGCTCGGGTCGTTCCAGGTGACTGCGGCGGGCTCCCATGACCTCGCGACGCTTCTGACCGAGGCGGTGGTGCGTGACGCTGACGTCGATGCCCAGACCCTCGAAGCCGCGCTGCGGGCCGAGACGGCGGCGCAGGAGGCAGAGGCGGATCGGCTCCTCGTCAACCCCGCAAACATCGAGGCGAGCATTCTGGCGCAAGTTCCGGCCGTTGTTGATGATCGGATCGGCTTCCAAGCGATCATCGACAGCGAACTTGGCGGTGTTAGTGCTGACGGGGTGTTCTTTGAGACCATAGACGAAGCCATGGACGCCGCGCCTTACGGTTGCCATCTGACCCTTCGTCTCATGCGGGATCAAACCCATGTCGTGAACCAGGTGAACTTCTTGCGGGGCCGGTCTGTGCGGTTCTTGCCGACCGGCGGCGGGGCAAACCCAATTGTCGCCCCAACTGCCGTCTCTAACGGCACCCACAACCTGGTGAACGGCTTCAGCGCCGACGTCCATGGCGGGGGCATTTTGTCGAACGGGGTGGATTGGGCCATGCCTGCTAAGGCTGACGCCGGGCTGCCTTGGGACGCCCTTAACGACACGATGTGTCGTTATTCCTGCGACATGACCGTCCAGATGCGTTGGGGCACCGTCACATTTGCGGACACCACCGGCATCATGTCCGCTTTCGAGGCTAACGCGCATCTCCAACTTGGCAATATGACCTGCGATGGGCCGGGCTTCGGAGTGAAGCGCCTCGCAAACGGGACCGCGAGCATCGCCCGCGTTTCGGTGACCGCGCAAAACGGGTTCCAATACCACGAGGGTGGAACCCTTGGCCAAAACGTTCTGATGAACTGATCCGAGAAGGAACACTCCCATGATCACAGTAGACGAAGATGGCCGCGTGACGGCCAACACCACGCCGGAAGAGGCCGCGCAGCTCGGCTACAGCGCGGGGGCCATTGCGGCGGCGGAACAGGCGGAAATGGCGCGTACGGCGCGCATTGCAATTCGCCAGCAGATCGCCGCGACTGCGGGGGATACAAAGTCGCTGCTCGGCACCACGTCGGACGCCGCTGCCCTCGCTTTGCTCGAACTCGCCAAGCTGTCTAAGGCGCTTTCGACTGCGAACAGCCTCGCGGAAGTGCGGGCCGCCGCGCAGCCCTTGGCTGATCTGACCGCGCCGCTCCTGGCCCGTGTCGAGAGCGGTGTAACCAAGCTGCCGCATCTCGCCAAAGGCGCGGACGTCGCCATCGCTGAAATGGAGGCGCGCGCCACTGCGGTCACAGAGGCGCTAAGCGGCGACCTGTAGACAACGGGATGGCGTGAGCCTTTCGAGGTTCGCGCCACTTTCTTTGGAGAAATCATAAATGGATCAATCGAATACTTCAGGCGCTCGGGGACTTACCTGGCGTGCGCTTGCCGGTTTCATAGTGCATTATCGGTCGCTTCTTTCGGTTCTGGTGGCTGCAGCATCATGGCTCGTTTACACATTCGTTCTGCCAGTGCTGCATGCGGAGTTTGAACGGGAGGTGCTTCGCATCGTCGAGGGCGCTGACTCGCCAGAAACGCACAGACCTAGCCCCAATCACGCCGTCCCTGCGGTATTTCCGCGTCGTGGCCACAGCGTGAGCGCGGGGCAAATAGGCAGCTTCGTCCGTGTCAAGTTCAGGATCCGGAAGATGCGCGATTGCGGCGCGCCCAGTTTTGACTTGGTGTTCTACAATGGCTCTGACGCGCTCCATCGGTTTTCCGATGTCAGCATCGTCGGCCCCGATGGTCGCGGCATTAATCTGCCGGTCGACCCGGAGCGCGATCAAATTATCGAGTACTTTGCGCGCATCCCGAGCGATGACGGCGTTACGCCGGGCAGTGGCCTCGCTTGGCTCAATGACTTTCACTATCCCGACTGTCCAGGTCACCAAACGGTAATCGTTCCGCCACAGCTCCCTTTTCTCATTGGGGACAAGATGGCGCCCGCTCGGTATCCAGACCTTTAGGGCTGAGCCGAACCCAAACCCAATTTCCTTGCTGTAACCCTCGCCCGCCTTATGCGGGCTTTTCTGTGGAGAGCTGACATGCTTGATCCAAACTGGAAGGCACGCCTTCTGACTTCATACACCGCCATCGCCTTTTATGTCGTTATCGCGCTGGTGTTCCTGCCCGACCTGATTTTCTTTGCCTTTGGCATCGACACCAACCCTTTGGTTTGGTCGGCGCTCTTGGCGCTAACGGCCATTCTTGGCCTGTTGGGTCGTGTGGTGCTGCAGCCAAAGGCTGGGGCCTGGCGTCGGCGCTTTATTATCGGCGTGATTGTCCTTGTTACCCTCTCGGCGGCTATTCCAGCGCTAGCCCAAACGACAGAGCGCCAAACGATGGCGGTCCTCGTGCCCCTCGTCGTAAAATGGGAAGGTGAGCACCGCTGTGCAGACAATCCCGCTATGCACTGCGCTTATCTCGACATCGTTGGCGTCGCGACTCTTTGCTACGGCGAAACCCGTGGCGTTGAGTTAGGTGACCGTGCCACCGACCAGCAATGCCTGAACATGCTCAAGCGCCGCTTGTCGCTTGACTTCCGAGAGGGGCTGCATCGCAGCTTCACGACCAAGACCAAGGAGACAAGACTGACACCGGAGCGTGACGCGGCCTACGTCTCGCTCGCTTACAATGTGGGGATCTACGGTGCAGGGCGGTCAACTGCGACACGTCGGCTCAACGCTGGGAACATTGCCGGGGGATGCCGCGCAATTGGCTGGTGGAACAAGGCCGGGGGCCGGGTTGTTCGGGGCCTCGTTAACCGCCGTGCTGAGGAAGTGGCGCTGTGCTTGCGCGGCTCTTAGGCGGTATTGCGATCCGCCGTCTCGGGCTTTGGGCCGGGGCTGCTAGCCTTGCCCTGGCCGCGCTGTGGGCCTGGCACGAATACGACAAGCGCCAAGCGGTAAACGCGGCGCGGGAAGGGTTTGTGCGGGCATTCGAGCTTGAGGCGAGCCAGGCCGAGTTGGCAGCGCTCCGCGCCCGTATGGCCAGCACCCAAGAGGCAAACCGCGCCCTGCAAAAGAAGGTCCAACTAGCGGAAGGTACTGCGCGCCGCTTCGCCGCTGAGCTGGAGGCATTCGAAGATGAAACCCAAGTCAATCCTGATGGCCTGGTCGATGCTGATCTCATGCGTCGCCTGCGCTCCAACTGATGCCGAGCGGCTCGAGGCCGCGGGGCAGGCACTGGGCGAGGTTCGCGCCGCATCCCTTTGGCCGGATTACCCTGAGGATTGCCGCCGCACAGCTCGTGGCGACGTCCAGACCGGCGATAGGCTCGATGTGGCGGTCCTGAAGCTCGATGACGCCTTAACCCGCCAAAACGCCCGCACGCGGCGGTGTGCGGCCTGGTACGACCAGCAGCGCGGAAAGACGGCGCAATGATCACCCTGGCATTCTACAAGGGTCGAGGTCGGACCCTCGGCGAACGCATCCAAGACGCTGCCATCCGCTTCGCGACCCGTGGGATCTATAGTCACTGTGAGCTGATCGGGGGCAGGGCCGTGCTGGGCGAAGAGGCGCTCTGCCTGTCATCCTCGGGCCGCGACGGCGGGGTGCGTTCGAAGCGTATCCTGTTGAAGCCTGAAAGCTGGGATCTGGTCTATCTGGACATCGATGCGGCTGAACCGGTCGCTTTCATCCGCGCGCAGATAGGGGCGAAGTATGACTATGTCGGGATTCTTCTCTCGCATGTTATGGCACTAGGGCTCCATCGCAGGGATAGATGGACATGTTCTGAGATTTGCGCATCGGCGATATGGATGACGCAAGCTCAACGAATCTCCCCTCAAAGCCTATTTGATATCGTGACCTGGATGGCGGGAACGGATTAGTAGGCTCTACGTTGCTCGCCCGTGCCCCATATCTACAGCGCGCTGGACGCGTTGCGGATAGCCACGCCAGCCGCAAGACTTGCAGCGACATCTGGGCCGTATCCCCTGGGTCCATAGCCGCTTCACATGCTCCGCGCGCGTCACGGTTGCTGTGCGACCACACGCATCGCAGGTGACGTAAGCCACGGGTCGCTGTGTTGGTCCTAGATATCTGTTCACTCAATGTTCTTGCCGCGCGGTGCACGGCGAGATCAAGTGTATCCTTCCGCATATGCAAAGGGGGGGCAATCGCACGGCTGAAACAGGCCTTAATTAGGTTGCTGCATCCTTGGATATCATCATGCCAATGCAGTAAGCCGCTATAGGATTGACCGGAACTTCGCCTTGTTCCCATCGGCGGATCGTGCGTTCGCCGTTCTTGCCCATGCCCCATTTCGCGGCAAGTTCGGTTTGGGTGAGGCCCAGGGATTCCCGGGCCTCTTTGAACTGATCCGCGGTCAAAGAACTCGAGCCAAAAGCGTAGCAGCTGCGACGACAAGGCCGGTAAAGATTGTCACAGGGATCATAAAGCGTTCGCGCGCGATCTTGGCGGTTTCGGCATTTAATTTGGCTGTTTGAGCAACGAGGTTCGCGATCTCGGCGCGCACCTTGTCATCGGCGAGCTGCTGTTCTGCTTGGGTCATGTCGTTTATCCTTTCGTGGCGGGCTTCATCGCCCATGCACAGGATATAGGACATAATGTCCGGTGGCGCAAGTGAGAGAACGTCAATTCTACGGGTTTGGGCCCCTTTTTTAGGGTCCCTTTTCAGGCTGCGGCCAAGGGTTCCGGATAGCCGTCGTGAACGACCCCATCCAGCTGGCGCCCCATGGCCTTGATTTTGGTTTGGCTCTTGCCTTCCCATTGCTTGAACAGGAACGGCACTTTGTGCTCGGCGCATTGATCGCGCAGCGCTCGGAACCAGTCGGCATCGGCTGGACGATAGTTCGGCCCATTTTCACCGCCGGTGATGATCCAATGCAGCTTGCGAATTTCCCCAGCGGAGATGCGAACAGGGCCAACCAGCGGCTCGCAAGATAGGAAGCGGATACGGGCCGGGATCTGTGTCAGGTGCTTGATGCGTAGATCGGCCTCCTTCTGGTTCTCAACCGTCGTGCCCAGCCAAACGTTCTCTGGAATGCCGTGTGTGAGCCAGCGCTCGGGTGCCAACTTCGTGATGTTCTGAGGGCGCTTTGTGAGCAACAGCCAGTCCAGGTGGGGCGTGTCATCAATCAACTGATAGAGGTCGCGCCGCCAGTCGAATTGGATAGAGCGGTGATTGTCGAATACGTCGGCTAAGCTGGCACAGAACACGCGGAAACGCCTGCCTTCCTTGGCCGCTTTGCGGTTCCATTTGACCGGGTTGCCCCATGTCTTCGTCCGACGCCGCGCGCCGTGTGGCCCCCATTCCACATGACCAGATCGCTTTGACCAAGCCTCGGCGTAGCAGTGATCGCATGCAGGAGAGACCTTCGTGCAACCCGTCCATGGGTTGAACGTGTGATCCGTCCATTCGATGCCGCTGTTCTCAGCCATTGGTCAATCGGCCCCCTAAGTGGTAGTCGCTTGAAAGGTTTCGAGGCCGCGCCAATCGTCGCCATCAGCGCGGACGAATTTAGCCTGAATGCCTGTTGCTTCGCGGCTAAACTCGATGACTGGGCCTGTCAGTGGGCGATACTGAACCATCCCGGCCAAGTCGCCAACGCGAAGCGAATGTCCGGCAACGATGTATTCACCGCCGGTCCTGACGTGACGGATCACAACGCCCGTAGGGACCATGTGATCGGCGGCCTGCATTCTGATTTGCAGCTCTTGCTGACTTTCACGTTTTGGCATGACGGTCCTTTCTCGTGTCTTGACGTATGTCATAATTTAGCATACATAGTATGTCAATAAATAGCATACAAGAAAGCGCATGACGGTACGCCAAGAATCCGCATACACAGGCGAGATGAGCTGGAAAGACTATCTCACCCCTGCGGAGCAAGCCGAGCTTGAGGCGGTTGCCGATGAAAAGACTGAGATAGTCGAGCGCTACAATGCTGTTTGGAAGAAACTGAAGACACGCTGCGACGCACGAATGCGGCGTGATCGGACTGCGGACGAAGAGCGTTGAGATGCTGAGATGTGGAATTCTTACAACCATTGTTTAACTGTGGAGAAGGCGTGCATCAGACTTATTGATGATCATCGCTTATCTCTACAATCGGCCCGTCGCAGAGGGCGCGGCAATGGGTGCCGAACGGACCTTTGCGGACTACCGCGGCACCGGTCGCAAAGAGCTGACCGACATGGTTCAGCGCGGTGGTGTCAGGAAGGGCGACACACTTGTTCTGCGGGCGTTGTCGGATCTGGGGCAGGGTGCCGAAAGCAAGCGCCTGCAAAAGATGATCACCGATTTGGGCGTTTGGATCGAGGTCAAGCCGGGACCAGAAGGCGAGCGCGTCCAGGGCCGCAAGCCGCGCCTCAAACCCACGCCCGAACAGAAAGAACACATCTGCGCGTTGTGGTATTCGCCAGCGCCAGTGGATCACGTTCTAAGCCGCGCGTCCGATATCATGGGCGGCGAGGTGGATCGCAACAACCTTTATTATTGGTGTGGTGCGAGAGACGGGTCGCAAAGGAAATAGGGCGTCAGCAATCGCTAACGCCCCGAGTTCTTGATTTAGTATTCGTAGCAGGCCACTTCGCCCGCGGGCTTCTTAAGCATATCGCATTGATACGCGGCTCCATTGGCGTTGACGGCACCTGCTGCGGCAATTGCAAAGGCAATCGCAAGGATGGCGTGTTTCATAGTTTCACCTCTCCGAAGTTGTCCGCGCCCGCCGTGGGCTCGGTCGCGCAGGATGCGCCGAGGTGTTTAAGATTGCAACCGCCATACGGAAACGTGAACTCACTAGAGGAGCCGCAGCATGGCGACTGAACACATTGAATGCTGGGGGCCGCAAGGCGATCAGTCATGGGGTTGCGATGCGGAGTTCCATGGGGATTGGGACGCTGAGCATGAGGCATCTGGATGGGGGTACACGTTGCGGAATTCAGATGCTCAAGCGTTCTATGCCTGCCCAAACTGCAAAGACAAAATGGAGGGCCAAGAGTGAACCTTTCTGACGACGCATATGTCTTTGGCATGGGGCACTTCCCCAAGGCCGGATCAACGCTTTCGTTTGGCGGAGATCATGCGGAGATGAAAATCACACGTCGGGCGCAGGCGGCTCTCACAGAGCTTATCGTGGCTGGCTACGTAGCGCCGTGTGAGCCGTTGGATAGCTGGCCCAATCGCGAGCACTATCGAGGCGTGAAGTCCGTTTTGCCTATCCCGAAAGATAGACCTCACCTCAACCCCTTTGGGCCAGAGGCGGACAAGCATACCGGTTGGACAACGTTCACCAAAAAGGAGCCTTCGACCGATGCCTAAGTACCCCCAGCCAACCTGTGACAAGTGCGGTCGCTTCGTGCCCTTTAAGTACGGACCAAACGATTTCGAATGGTGGTCCGGTGGTGAGTGCGAGCCCGGCAAAGGCTGCAACAAGAAGGAGGGGTAAGCGATGCGAGATTGGATTGATCAGATCATCTGCAACCTTCGTGGCGCACTCATGCAGTGGTTGTTGTTTGCAGCTTTGCGTGTATCGCCACCTGGCGGCGCTCGCGGAGATTTGGCCGCAACGATCAAGTTCTTCCTTCAACGAGAATGTGAGCGGGTGGCGCTCAAAAAAGTGCCTTTGTCTCGCCGTGCCCAGTAAGAATCGCCGGAAGGTCCCACCACACAGGCAGAGGTCGCTGTGTTGAGTGGATCTGCGGGACACCTTGTGGGTAAGCCGTTGATTTAACTCAGGGTGTTTCGCGTCCCTGCGGGACACTGACCATTTGATTTTAAAAGATTTTTTCCACCAATGGTACTCCCTAGGGGAATCGAACCCCTCTTTCCAGGTTGAAAACCTGGCGTCCTAACCGATAGACGAAGGGAGCACGCATCGGTGTGAGCGGGTAGATAGAAAGACTCGCGCGCCGGGGCAAGTCGAAACTCAGAAAAAGTTTGGTGTCTTTACTGATCTCGCGGGGTGGGACGGGGAGACTTTGTGTTGAGGGTAGCCCCCGCCCGCGGTCGGGGGCTGACCGGTGTTGTCACAGGGCGAGCGCTTGCCGCGAAGGCGGTTCCTTAAGTGGCCTCTGCGGCGTCTTCGAGTTTCAGCTGGACTGTGCTGCGTCCGCGCCAGCGGTTGAGTTCGAGGCGGCCTGCGGCGTGGACGCGCGTGCCTGCGCCGTCGGCGAGGCGCGGGCCGAGGGCGGACTCGAAGGCCGAGAAGCAGATGGCGTCGAGCGTTGTGCCGCCTGCGGCTGCGAAGGTGACCTTTAGGTGTCCGTCGCCCACGGGTTTGGCGAAGCGAACGGTGAGGTCGGGGATAGCAAAGCGAGGCGCGGGGGCGGAGGCGCCGTAGGGGCCGGCCTCCTCCAATCGTTCGATCAGGTCGGTCTGGGCGGCACCTGCCATCAGCAGCCCGTCGCAGCGGAGCGCGCGGGGTCCGATGCGGCCCCCGGTTTGGCGGGCGAGAAGCTCGTCGAGGCGGGCCATGGCGGGTTCGAGTTGGGCGCGGGAGAGGCTGAGGCCTGCGGCCATTTTGTGCCCGCCGCCCTTTTCGATGAGCCCTTCTGCGGCGAGGCGTTGGATGCTGGCGCCCAGGTCCACGCCGGGGACAGAGCGGCCTGAGCCTTTGCCCGCGTCGCCGTCGAAACCGATGACGATGCTGGGGCGGTCGGTGGTTTCTTTGAGCCGCGAGGCGACGATGCCCACGACGCCCGGGTGCCAGCCATCGCCAGCGGCCCAGCTTAGTGTCGCGGTGTCGTCGCGGGCGAGCGCTTGGGTGATTGCTGCCTCGCGCACGGCGGCTTCCACGGTGCGGCGGTCCTCGTTGAGGCGTTCGAGGCGTTCGGCCAGCGCGGCCGCCTCGTTGGGGTCCTGGGTGGCCAGGAGCCGCGCGCCGAGGTCCGCGGCGCCGATGCGGCCGCCTGCGTTGATCCTTGGCCCCAGCACGTAGCCCAGGTGGTAGGATTCCGGGGCGCTGTCGAGGCGGGCTGTGTCTGCGAGGGCGCGGAGGCCGGGCCGGTCGCGGCGGGCTATGACTTTCAGCCCTTGGCGCACGAAGGCGCGGTTGACGCCGATGAGCGGTGCGACGTCGGCCACGGTGGCGAGCGCCACGAGGTCGAGGAGCGCCATGAGGTCGGGGCCGCGCTGGCCCGCCTCCCGCAGCTGGCGGCCTGCTTCGACGAGCATCAGGAAGACGACGGCAGCGGCGCAGAGGTGGGCGAGCTCGCCCGTTTCGTCCTGCCGGTTGGGGTTCACGATGGCGGCGGCGGGGGGGAGCGTTTCTGCGCCCAGGTGGTGGTCGAGGACGATGGTGGTGGCCGCTGACGCTGCGGCGATGGGGTCGTGGCTGAGCGTGCCGCAGTCGACGCAGATGATCAGGTCGTGGTCTTTTGCGAGCTGCGCCATGGCAGGGGCGTTGGGGCCGTACCCTTCGTCGATGCGGTCGGGGATGTAGAGCGTGGCCTCGCGGCCAAGGGCACGGAGCCAGGTGATGAGGAGCGCGGCGGAGGCGCCGCCGTCGACGTCGTAGTCGGCAAAGATTGCAATGCGCTGGTTCCGCGCGACGGCGTCGAGTGTGATTTTCGCCGCTTTCTCCATGTCGCGCAGGCTGCGCGGATCGGGCAGCAGGTCGCGGAGCGCGGGGGCGAGGTAGCTTTGCGTGGTCTCGGGCGTGACGCCCTGGCGGGCGAGGATAAGCGCGACGGCCTGGGGCAGGTCGTGGGCCTGGGTCAGCGCCTCGGCGGCGCGCAGGCGGGTGGCGTCAGGGCCTTGCCAGCGGCGGTCTGTGAGAGAGCTGTCTACGTTGAGGAGGGCGGGTTGATCGGCCATGGCCACGATGTGTTGGGGGTGTGTGGCGTAGGGGCTACCAAATCTGTGGTGGGGGCGGCAAGGGTGTGATGCGAAAGGAGGGCTGCCCACGTCCGCGGGTGGGGGCAGTTGCCCCCGCCCGGAGCGCGGACGGGGGCAGCCCGGCGTCGCCGCCGGGCGGGTACTCTGTATTGAGATCTACTGGATCGGGTTGCGGTAGGTCATTTTGCGGACGGAGCCGGTTTTGGAGCGCATCAGGATCGTCTCGGTCGTGAGGTGCCCCACTTCGCGTTTGATGCCTGCCACGAGGGAGCCATCGGTGACGCCGCTGGCGGCAAAGATCACGTCGCCCTGGACGAGCTCATCGCGGCTGTAGATGCGGTCGAGGTCGGTGATCCCGGCCTTGGCCGCGCGGCCGCGTTCGTCGTCGTTGCGGAACGTCAAACGCCCCCACATCTGCCCGCCCATACACTTCAGCGCCGCGGCTGCCAGCACGCCCTCGGGCGCACCGCCGGAGCCCATATACATGTCGATGCCGGTCACATCGGGTTCCGCGCAGTGCATGACGCCTGCGACGTCGCCGTCGGTGATCAGGCGGATGGCGGCGCCGGTGGCGCGGACCTCTGCGATCATGTCCTCATGGCGGGGGCGGTCGAGGATGCAGACGGTGATATCCTCGGTCGAGCAGGCCTTGGCGCGGGCCATCCGCTTCACCCGTTCGCCATAGGCCATGTCGAGCGTCACGACATTGGGCATGAAGCCCGGGCCGATGGCCAGTTTTTCCATGTAGACGTCGGGCGCGTGGAGCATCGATCCGCGGGGGCCCATGGCGATCACGGTCAGCGCGTTGGGCATGTCTTTGGCTGTCAGCGTGGTGCCTTCGAGCGGGTCGAGCGCGATGTCGACCTCGGGCCCTGTGCCTGCGCCGACTTCCTCCCCGATATAGAGCATGGGGGCCTCGTCACGCTCGCCTTCCCCGATGACCACGGTGCCTTGGATGTCGAGCTTGTTGAGCTGCTCGCGCATGGCGTTCACGGCGGCCTGGTCTGCGGCTTTCTCGTCCCCGCGTCCGATCCAATTGGCGGAGGCGAGCGCCGCGGCCTCCGACACGCGGGCGAGGCCGAGGGACAGCATACGGTCATGAAATTCGGGGGTGGCAGCCATGGGAGAACGATCCTTATCTATGCAGGTGTTCGGGCTGCGGTGCCTCCACTGCGTTTGCGGATCACTGCGCCCAAACCTAGGGCAGCCAATAGCATAGGCAGAGTGGCGGGCAAGGGCACAGGGGCCGCAGCCATGTCGCCGTATTGGACATGGTCGACCTCTATCCCCGCTCCGGCCCGGCTTGAAATGAAAATGGAGCCGATGCCGTTCGCGTCAGATATGCCGAAAAACGTGTCCTCGGCTGTTGTGCCTGCGAAGCTGTTGTCGCCAATGCCGGGGAATGTGGACGTGAAGATCTGCGAGCCGTTGCCGTCAAAGGCGGAAAAGGTGACGAAGTTTAGGAAGGCAGATCCGTCAGTGAACACGACGCCTGCCGCTGTGACTGGGTTTGCAAAGGTGAAGGTGATCCCGGCATTCCCGATGTTGTTGAAATACGATCTGCCCCCACGACCAAAGCCGTCGATGCTGCCATCATCGCCGTCAACGCTGTCTGTGTTGTTGCTGCCTCCGGTAACGAAGAGGTTGCCTTGCGTCGTAGAGGCAGTGATGCCGCCGTCGAGTGAGGCGTCCTCGAAATCCTCCAGGAAGGTGGGGCCGGTGGCGTAGAGACCGAAGGGGATGTCGGCTTGAGAAAAGTATCCGGGGGTGCCGCCGAAAAACGTAGCTGCGTGGGTCTGTGTGGCTGCGAGGGCGAGGCCTAGGCCGATGAAGAGGCTGCGGGCAAATGCCTTGCTGTTTTGCATGGTTGGCTCCGGAAAGTTTGGAGTACTTTGGTATTAACTATGCAGGTGTATAAGCTCGCGTGCGCGCGCACGCAATTTATTGGTGGCGCGCAGGCGCGTTCACCCTGTGTGGCAATGCCTCTTGGGGGCCTGGAGCCTTAAACGGCCTCGATGCGCAGCGTCACGGGCGGGGCCGCGACGACGTCGGTGGCTGCGAAGGCCGCGAGGGCGGTGTCGATCTGTGCGCGGGTGGTTTTGTGGGTCACGATGAGCACCGGGGCCGTGCCGTCGGTGTGGCCGTATTGGCGCATCCGGTCGATGGAGACGCCCGCGTCGCCCAAGATCGCGGCCACTTTTGCCAGCGCCCCGGGGCGGTCCACGAGCGACATGCGCAGGTAGTAGGGGGCGGGCGTGACGGCCTTAGCCGGGGCGGCCTCGACAAGGGTGGTCGCCGGTTGGCCAAAGGTCGACACGCGGATGCCGCGCGCGATGTCGAGGATGTCGGACATGACGGCCGATGCCGTTGGCCCTTCACCCGCGCCCGCGCCGCGGAGCACGATCTGGCCCACATAGTCGCCTTCGAGCACGACCATGTTGGTGCCGCCGTCGAGTTGGCCCAGAGGCGAGGTGTCGGGCACGAGGCAGGGCGACATGCGTTGTTCGAGCCCGCGCTCGGTCAGTTGTGCTACGCCGAGGAGCTTGATTTTGTAGCCCATATCGGCGGCTTGGCGGATGTCGTCGATCGTGATGCGGTCGATGCCTTCGAGTTCGACATTGTCGAAATCGACCTGGGTGCCAAAGGCGATGGCCGAGAGGAGCGAGAGTTTGTGGCCCGCGTCGATGCCGCCCACGTCGAGGGTTGGGTCGGCTTCCAGGTAGCCCAGCGCGTCAGCCTCGGCAAAGACCTCCGCATAGGGGAGGCCCGCGCTTTCCATGCGGGTGAGGATGTAGTTACAGGTGCCGTTCATGACGCCCATGACGCGGGTGGTGCGGTTCCCGGCGAGGCCTTCGGTGAGGGCTTTGATGACGGGGATGCCGCCTGCGACGGCGGCCTCGAAGCGGAGCACGCGGCCTGCGGCCTCGGACGCGGTAGCGAGCGCGTTGCCGTGGAGGGCGAGCATGGCTTTGTTCGCCGTAACCACGTCCTTGCCTGCGGCCAGTGCGGCCTCGGTCGCGGCTTTCGCGGGGCCGTCGGCGCCGCCCATAAGCTCGACAAAGACGTCGACATCGTCGCGGGTGGCGAGCGCGACGGGGTCGTCCTCCCACGCGTAGGGGGTGAGGTCCACGCCGCGGTCTTTGGCGCGGGTGCGGGCGGAAACGGCGGTGATTTCGACGCGTTTGCCGGTGCGGGCCTCGATGAGGGCGCCGTGTTCGGTCATCATCTTAATGACGCCAGCGCCAACGGTGCCGAGACCTGCGATGGCGATACGAAGCGGTGCGGACATTGGGACCTCCGAGGTAGTTGAGTTCCCTTTAGGCCGCGGGGGCGGGGGGTGCAACGGGGAGCCTAGAGGCTGGCGGCGCGAAGTCGTGCGGCGCGCGCTTTGAGCGCGGCGATGCGGGCGGCGTTGGCTGCGTCGTCTGCGGCGGTGTCGGGGCGCGTGTCGGCCACGAGCGCGGCAAGCGCGTCGGAGTTCAGGAAGGCCATGTAGTCGGCATCGCGGACCTCGGGCCCCGGGTCGCGGTGGATCTCTGGCCCTGTGCCGCAGGCGGTGAGGGCGAGGAACGTGAGGAGGAGGAGGGCAGGGCGCATGGGTGTATTCTATCGGTTGTATGAAGACATCTGCAACGTCGATCCGAAGTGTTGAGGGCAGCCCCCGACCCTGGGTGGGGGTTGTAGCCCCTTCCCGTGGGGAGGCCTCCCGGGACCGCGAAGCGGCCCTGCCGGTAATAGTCGGGGGCTGCCCGGTGTTCCACCGGGCGGAGTTTACGCGCGGCATACTTGGCTAAAACCAAGGGCTTTGATTTGAACGCCCGTTCAGTTACCCGTGGGAGATGGCGCGCAAAACCGGTTCGCATTCCGACATCACTGGCCCCCGCATTCAGCAGGCGGCGTTGACGCTTTTTGCGCGCCATGGCTACGCGGCGGTCTCCATGCGTCAGATCGCGGCGGAGGTGGGCGTGCAGGCGGGCGCGATCTACAATTACGTGCCGCATAAGCAAACGCTGCTCTTTGAGCTGCTGCGCACCCATATGGAAGAGCTTTTGGCCGCCGCGGATGCAGCCCTAGCGCCGGGCGCGGACCCTGCGGCGGCGCTGGATGCGTTCGTGCGGTTCCACATCCGCTTCCACCTGGAGCGGGTGGATCTCGTCTTTATCTCTTACATGGAGCTCAGGTCGCTTGAGCCCGACAATTTCGCCCATATCGCGCGGCAGCGGCATAGCTACGAGACGCGGCTGGAGACGATTTTGCAGGCCGGGCAGGGGGTCGCGTTCCGGGTGGAGGACACAAAGCTCGCCACGCTGGCGCTGATTGCGATGCTCACCGGTGTCACAAACTGGTTTCGCGACGCGGGGCGGCTGAGCAAGGCGGATGTGGAGGCCAAGTATTTGGCCATGGCGCGCGCGTTGGTTGGCGCATAGCCTGCCCCCGACTCGGCAAGGTGGGGAGAGGGCCATGAAGGTCGGTTTCATCGGTTTAGGCAATGTGGGCGGCAAGCTGTCGCGCAGTTTGATCCGCAACGGGGTGGATGTGGCGATCCACGATCTGGACGCCTCGCTCGTCGCGGGCGTTTTGGCAGATACGCCGGGCACAGCGCGCGACGGGCAAAGCGCTGCGGCGCTGATGGAGAGCTGCGACGCCGTCATCACCTGCCTGCCGAGCCCCGCGGCCTCGGCGGCTGTGATGGAGGAGATGCTACCCAAGATCGGCCCCGGCAAGATCTGGATGGAGATGTCGACGACTGACGAGGCGGAGGTGAAGCGGCTGGGCGCGCAGGTCATTGCGGCGGGGGGTGCCGCGGTTGACTGTCCGGTCTCCGGCGGATGCCACCGGGCGGCGACGGGCAATATCTCCATCTTTGCGGGGTGTGAGCGGGAGACGTTCGAGCGCATCCTGCCGCTACTGACGGTCATGGGGCGGCGGGTGCTGCATACGGGTGAACTCGGCTCGGCCTCTGTGCTCAAGGTCATCACGAATTACTTGGCGACGGCCAATCTGGTGAGCTGTGCGGAGGCGCTGACGGTGGCCAAGGGCGCGGGCATGGATTTGGGCACGGCCTATGAGGCGATCCGGATTTCGTCGGGCACGTCGTTTGTGCACGAGACCGAAAGCCAGGTGATTTTGAACGGGTCGCGCGATATCTCCTTCACGATGGACCTGGTGGCCAAGGATATCGGGCTGTTCCAGGAGGTGGCTGACCGCGCAGGCGTGCCGGTGGAGCTCAACCCGGAGCTCATTCGCATCTTTAACGATGGGATCGCGCGCTATGGCCCGCGGGAGCTGTCGCCCAACATCATCAAGCGGTTGGAGGACGCCACGGGGCTCGACATCCGCGCGCCGGGCTTCCCGCCGGAGATGGTGGACGATGAGCCCGAGGAGGCCGGTGGCGAAGTGGTCATCGCCCAGTGAGCCGCCGGTCCCGCAAAGCGCCTGACCCTGACGAGGTTTTGGCAGAGCTCGGCGCCTCCGCCCCGCGGCGCATCTTTGCTTGTGTGATGAGCGCGATGTTGGGGGCGATGCTGTTTGCCCTGGCGGTTCTGGCGAAGGCTGAGTTTGTGATGTCGATCGGGCTCGCGCTGTTGGCGTTTTTTGTGCTGTGGCGCGGTTGGGTGCAGTGGAGCGTGACAGAGGCGCGGCTGATCCTGACGCGGCGGGAGCTGAAGTCGAGCGATGGTGTGGTGCTGACAGCGGTTGACGATATCGCAAAGGTGGAGCGCGGGATCCTCGCGTTTAAGCCGTCGCAGGGGTTTCTGCTGCGGCTCAAGGCACCTGCGGAGAGCCTGCGCGCGCCGGGGCTTTACTGGCGCTTTGGGCGGTCCCTTGGCGTGGGCGGCGTCACGAGCGCGGGGGCGGGCAAGTTCATGGCCGAGATGATCCAAGCTTTGATTGCAGAGCGGGACGGGTAAGAGGCCGTTATTGTGATGGCGCCAGCATAAACGCCAAAAGCTGTGACATGTACCTTGTGAGCTATAGCGCCGTTGCAGTCGGGCAAGTGCGTTGGGCTAGGTCGGTCCTTCCGGCTTCGATGCGGCGGCCTTCGGCCTTGAATCCGCCCGCCTTCTTTATGCCGACGGGCAGACCCAGCTGTTTTGGCCCTGCCATTTCACCTGATTGGTGAAGCGCGGGCGGGTGAAGGTCCAGTATTCAAAGATCTGGTCGGACAGCCCGATATCGACGATGGGCGTAAAGCGCATGAAGGTTTCCACCACAATCAGCTGGTCACCCAGCGGGATCACTGGCAGGCGCCCGCGCTCGTTGTGGATGGAGGTGTTTGTGTGGGCGGGGTAGCTGCTCTTTTTCGGGCCGGTGCTGCGGGACCAGGCGACGGTGTAGCTTTGATTCTGGGGGGAATAGCAGACAATAGATACGCGTTGCGTCAGCTTTTCAGGCGAAAACGTCATGAAGTCCGAAAGCTTGAGCATGGAATTGAGGAAGGTCTGGTTGATGTCGTTTTCCTCGCGCGAGAGCGCGTCGGCGACCGCATAGCTGACCTTGAGCCCGTCGGTCTGCTTTTTATAGGCGTCAAACATCACGAAGGATGCCACAAACGCCCAAAGCAGGATTGGCAGCACGAGCATCGCTTCGACCGCGGCGCCGCCATCCTCGTCGCGTGAAAAGCGACGGACCCATTTGCGCAGGGCTGCGATCATCCGTTGGGTTCCGCCACATACATCGACATCGCCACGAGCGCGTATTCGCCATAGACGTCCTGGATGGCCGTGCCGATCATCGCGGTGGGAAAGAACGGTTCGTATTTCACGCAGGCGCGCACGAACATGATCTGGTTTTGCAACCCCGGCTGGTAGATCGAGGCCGGCTGAACCTCCAGCCCGCGGTTCACGCAATCAGGGCGTGATTTGAAGGTCATGGTGCCGCGGGGGTCCTGGCTGAACATCTCCAGCTTTAGGGCGGTGTCGCAATTTTCGATCATGGCGGTGGCCTGGCAGATCATGGTTTTAAGCTGATCATAGTCCGGCGGGTTGGAGGTATTGAGCCGCACCACGCGCACGGCCATATCAACGCCGCGGTCGAGAAAGACTTGCCGCGTCATCACCATCGCGGTTTCGAACGCCGCGAGGAACACCACGAAATAAAGCGGCATGACCACGGCGAAATCCACGGCCGCCACGCCGCCCTCGTCGCGTTTGAAGCGGTTTATGAATGCGCGCAGCCGGGTCATTGCGTCGTATCCGCGTCTTCGGGCGAGATCAGGCGCAGGTGGTTGATCTGGTTGGCGATGGATTTGAACGCAGCGTTCAGGTCGGTGCCTTCTACGTCGTAGTAGTGCCCATCGCTTGAGGCGCAGTAGCGCATGACGTCTTCGCCGTTTTCCTCGGCCTCGAAGGCGATGGAAAACACGATGACTGGCTTTTGCTTGATGGCATCGCAGATGTCCTTGAGCCGGTCGTCGATTTCGCTGTCCTCATCATGGTCCGTCACGGCGTCGCGGATTGTGTAGAATTCGCTTGGGATGTCGCCCACCCAGCTCCACCAGCCCCAATAGCCGTCGGGATCGGCGTAGCGGTAGAAGTAGTAGGCGGCGTCCTCCACGTAGAACTGGCGAAAGAGGTCCTGGTAGCTTTGGCGGATCAGGTCGTTTGGGACCTTGCTGTCTTTGCGCCACTGGTCGTCGTCGGTGTCGGAGGCCGACCGCGGGCGGTACCATTCCTCAGAGCTATGATTGTTAGGGAAGTGGACATACCAGCCGTTCCACCAGTTGCGGTTGCCCTTTTTGGGCGACCAATAGACGTTGGACATGGCGGGGTTCACGCCGTCGGTCGATTTGACGGCGCTTTTCAGGTCGCTTTGGACGGTGTTTTCGCCGTCCGTCATGAGCACCACGACCTTCATCGAGTTGGGCGTGCCGTAATTCGTGGGCCAACCCGCGATCAGGCCGGAGCGCTCTTCGTCGGTGATCATCTGGGTGACGATAGGCTGCACCGCCGGGTCAAGGAGCGCTGCGGCCCATTTCATGCCGTTGTCGATGGCCGTGGCTCCTGCGGGGTCGAGCGCGTTGATATGGGCCTTCATCTCCAGGATGTCGGTTTCGAACGCCAAGATCTCGTGATCGGTATCCATGTCGCACTGGATGTGGCTGTCGGAAGGGTCGTTGTAGTTATTGCGGCCATCGGCAAAGTGTCCCAGCCGTTCGATCTGCTGGGTGGGCGTGATGGCGCGGGTGGTAAAGTCGTCATCGTAAAAGCGCACGCAGTGGCTGTCGGTGTGCCATTCGGTGGCGTTGAAGTGGCCGAGCAGGTCTGCGCCCACATTCACGCTGGCGTTGTAGGGGATGATGGACACCATCGTGACGCCCTTGTCGGCGGATTGGTCGGCGGCGACCTCGTCAAAGAATGTGGCGGCCGCGGTTTTGAGCGTGTCCATCTTGGATTCGGTGCCGTCGTGGTTGTCCCAGTCCATGGAGCCAGAGATGTCGACGACGAGGGAGATTTCGATGTCGGAGACCTGTTCCTGGGCCGCGCCGGAGCCTGGGATGTTGAGCGAATTAACCCCCACCAAGCGCAGGAACATCGTGGCGATGTCGACCTCTGTTTCGGCGACGACGGTTTTACCGTTGAACCGCGTGGCGGCTTGCACGTCCACGAGGGCGCTCGAAAGCCCGGCTTTGGCGAAGTAGTCGCGCACCACGACTTTGGAATCGGATGCGTTATCGAGGTCTGCGGCGGCGAGCACCGCGCGGTCGAGCGTTTGCTGGACCTTGACGCGCTGCGCTTCCATCCGGGCGAGGTCGACGGCCAGACCGCCCACAATGACGATCAGCAAAAACATGGTGATCCCGAACACCAGGGCCGCGCCGGACGTATCCTGCGCAAAGCGCTGCGCGCGCTCGTTGACTCTTTGGATCAGATGTTTGCTCAACACCGCTGTTTCTTACCCCCGATCAGTCCGGGCCTGCCTGCGTTTGCCTGCGCGCCTGGGTCTATCGGAGCCTATATGGCGCCGCGGCGCGGCTGAAATTGGGCTGAATTGGGGAATTTAGTTACAAGTTGAGGGCAATTAGGGGGCACCTGTGGATCACGCGGCGGTGTGAGCCCTGTGTTTGCGCGAAGAAAAAGGTCGAAATTGTGGCGGCTTCCAGTAACGTCGAGGGCAGGGCGGCAACGGCGTCGCCTGGCTAGGTGAGAGGGCACGCCAATGGCACGTGCGGGAGAGCCGACTTTTCGGGAAAGTGTAGATATGATGTTTGCGCGCGCGGTCGCGTTGATGGACCTGCCGCCCGGGCTCGAGGAGAAAATCCGCGTCTGCAACTCCACCTACACGGTGCGCTTTGGCGTGAAGCTGCGGGGCACGATCCAGACGTTCACCGGCTACCGCGCTGTGCATTCCGAGCATATGGAACCCGTGAAGGGCGGCATTCGCTACGCAATGTCCGTCAACCAGGACGAGGTGGAGGCGCTGGCGGCGCTGATGACCTATAAGTGCGCCCTGGTGGAGGCGCCTTATGGGGGCTCTAAGGGCGGATTATGTATCGATCCGCGCGAATGGGATGCCGAAGAGATGGAGCGCATCACGCGCCGCTTTGCCTATGAGCTGATCAAGCGCGACCTCATCAACCCGTCCCAAAACGTGCCTGCACCCGATATGGGCACCGGCGAGCGGGAGATGGCCTGGATGGCCGATCAGTACCAGCGCATGAATACGACCGACATCAACGGGCGCGCCTGTGTGACTGGCAAGCCTGTGCAGGCGGGCGGCATTCAGGGCCGCACGGAGGCCACGGGGCGGGGCATTCAATATGCCTTGCAGGAGTTCTTTCGGAACCCAGAGGATGTGAAGGCGGCGGGGCTCTCAGGCTCCCTCGATGGCAAGTCCGTTGTCGTGCAGGGTCTGGGCAATGTGGGCTATCATGCGGCGATCTTTTTGCGAAACGAGGACGGGTGTAAGATCACCGCCGTCATCGAACGCGACGGGGCGGTGTCGAATGAGGCGGGGCTCGATATCGATGCGTTGCGGCACTGGATTGGCGAAACCGGGGGGGTCAAAGGCTTTCCTGGGGCGGCCTATGAGGCCGATGGCGCGAAGCTCCTTGAGGCGCAGTGCGACATCCTGATCCCGGCGGCGCTGGAGGGTGTGATCCATATGGACAACGCCGCGCGGATCAAAGCGCCGCTCATCATCGAGGCCGCCAATGGCCCGGTGACGGCAGGGGCCGATGAGATCCTGCGTGACAAGGGCACGGTCATCATCCCCGACATGTATGCCAATGCGGGCGGTGTGACGGTGTCCTATTTCGAGTGGGTCAAGAACCTGAGCCACATTCGGTTCGGCCGGATGCAGCGGCGGCAGGAGGAGACGCGCCACCAGCTGATCGTAGACGAGCTGGAGCGGATTTCGCGCGATAGCTCCATCAACTGGACGCTCTCGCCAGGGTTCAAGCAGAAATACCTCAAGGGTGCGGGTGAGTTGGAGCTGGTGCGTTCGGGCCTCGATGACACGATGCGGGGGGCCTATCAGGACATGGCGCAGGTTTGGCGCACACGCGATGACGTGCCGGATCTGCGGACGGCGGCGTATCTTGTGTCGATTGGCAAGGTTGCGCAGGCCTATGAGGCCAAGGGGCTTTGAGCATCGGTTTTGCCTGTCGCTGCGGCGCGGTGGAAATCGACATGCCGGGGTGCGCGCCCCGGCATGGGTCGCACCTGATCTGCTACTGCAAGGATTGCCGCGCGTTCGCGCGGCATCTGGGGGCCGATGACATGCTGCTTGACCACGGTGGCAACCGGATCTTTCAGACGCGGCCCGATTGGGTGCGGGTGGTGAAGGGGAAGGAGCACCTGCGCGCGCTGCGCCTGAGCCCGAAGGGGTTGGTGCGCTGGTATGCTGGGTGCTGTTCAACGCCGATGTTTGCGACCGGCGGGCGGCCCAAGGTGCCATTCATCGGCTTTGCAGGCGGTGCGGCGATGGATGTGGGGGCGCTGGGCCCTGAGATCGCGCTGGGCTTTACGGCCTCGGCGCTCGATCCGCCTACGGGGATGAAAGACCGGGGGCTCGCCAAGCTCGGCTGGCGGTTTGCCAAGCGGACGCTGCCGGGGATGGTGACGGGGGCGGCAAAGCGCAACCCGTTCTTTGAGGGCGACCGGCCCATCGCGAAGCCCGAGCTGATTAGCAAAGAGGCGCGGGCGGCGGCGACTGTTTAGGCTGCGCGCCGTTTGCGGCGGGTGGCCAGCAGCCCAAGACCACCCGCGAGGAGCAAGGCGGACGCGGGGAGCGGGACTGGTGCTGGGGTGTCTGCGGAGAAGACGGCCCAGTGTTCCACCCCGCCGAAATAGCCCCAAGTGACGACGCGGTCTTGGATCTCGAAGTTCACGTTCTCCGCCAAGATGACGCCGGGGTTGCCGCCAGGGACATCCTCATAGGCCACGTACCACTCAGATCGGCTGCCGGATTGCTGTTGAGGGTCACCAGTGGGGACACGAGGCACGTTAGAATTCAGATCGAGTGGGATATAGTGGGTCAACCCTGGGTCGGAATCGAACTGGCGCGTAAGGTCGCCGGAGGGGTCATCCACGAAAACCTGGTCCATCAGCGCTTGCGCTGCCAGTGTCGCCTCTGCCTCGTTTGCAAAGTCGAACGGAATGAAGCCAGGCAGGCCGCTGAGGCCAAAAACGGCGATGGCGTCGCCCCGGACGAAGGAGACGCTGTAAGACGTGCCGTTCACCATGACGCCGCTGGCGCCGGTCATCACAGGCGTGCCGCTACGATCTGTGAAGGTGTAGGTAACGGCGCTCGCTGGGGCTGCGGTTGCGAGGAACGCAGTCGTGGCGAGGACTTTTGCTAGAATGGTCATGCGCAATCCTTAGACTAAATGGCCGTGCGTTGTGATGTGACCACCCGCGCGGCGTCAAAAACTATCTGGCCTCAGACTGCGCGATTTTTCGACCTGTTTCAATGTCGGCGCGTCGATGTCGCCCCCACACCCATCTTTGTCGCCACCCGCGCTTGCACCCTGCGGGCCAAGGTGGTGGATTGCGCGCTGACAGGGAGATCAGTGATGCGCTTTTCCGCGTGGGAAATCTTCAAGCAGGGCCTGACGGGTAACAAGGGCTGGACGCCGCATTGGCGCAGCCCGGAGCCGAAGTCGGAGTATGACATTGTGATCGTAGGGGGCGGGGGCCATGGGCTCGCGACCGCGTTCTACCTGGCCTCCGTTTACGGGATCACGAATGTGGCGGTGCTCGAGAAGGGCTATATCGGTGGCGGGAATGTGGGGCGCAACACGACGATTGTGCGCGCCAATTACATGCTGCCCGGCAATTCGGAATTCTATTCGCATTCGCTGAAGCTCTGGGAGCGGATGGAGGCGGACACGAACTTCAACGCCATGCATTCGCAGCGGGGGATTTTGAACCTCTTCCACTCTGACGGGCAGCGGGATGCCTATGCGCGGCGGGGCAACCAGATGCTGAGCCAGGGGGATGATGCGTTCCTGCTGGATCGGGAGGGCGTGCGGGAGATGCTGCCGTACCTCGACTATGATCAGACGCGGTTTCCGATTTATGGGGCTTTGTACCATCCGCGCGGGGGGACGGCGCGGCATGACGCGGTGGCCTGGGGCTTTGCCCGTGGGGCCGACATGCGGGGCGTCGATATCATCCAGAATTGCGAGGTGACGGGGATCGATATCGAGGGGGGCGTTGTAAAGGGCGTGCAGACCTCCCGCGGGGCGATCCGGGCCAAGCAGGTGGCGCTGATTACGGCGGGGCGGTCGTCGCAGACGGCGGCGATGGCGGGGATGACGATCCCGGTGGAGAGCCATGTGCTGCAGGCCTTTGTCACCGAGGGGCTGAAGCCCTGCATCGACAATGTGGTCACTTACGGGATGGGGCATTTCTATATCAGCCAATCGGATAAGGGCGGGCTGGTGTTTGGGGGCGATCTGGATTTCTACCCGTCCTATGCGTCGCGGGGCAATCTGCCGATGGCTGAGCATGTGCTGGAGGCGGGGATGACGCTGATGCCCATGATCGGGAAGGCGAAGATGCTGCGCAGTTGGGGCGGGATCATGGATATGACACCCGATGGATCGCCCATCATCGATAAGACACCCACGGAGGGGCTGATCCTGAATTGCGGCTGGTGCTACGGCGGGTTCAAGGCGGTGCCGGGGTCGGGCTATTCGACGGCGCATCTGCTCGCCACGGGGGAACGGCATGCGCCTGCGGCGCGGTTCCGGCTGGACCGGTTCCGGACGGGTGTGGGGCTCATGGATGAGGAGGCGACCGGTGCGCAGCATAACTTGCATTGATTTGGGGATGTCAGACGGCGCTCCCGCTGCGCGTATCGCCCCGCCCGCCATCCCCAGAGGTTTGTCCTGATGATTATCCCTTGTCCTGTTTGTGGTCCGCGTGATGCGCGCGAGTTTGTGTGTCAGGGCTCTGCCGCGCGGTTGGCGCGGCCTGCGCCTGATGCGGGTGAAGAGGTTTGGGATGACTACCTGCACAACCGGGAGAATGTGGCCGGTGTGGTGGACGAGCTTTGGTATCATCGCGATGGGTGCGGGTCGTGGCTGATTGTGACGCGCAATACGATCACGCATGAGGTGCTGGGCGCGCGGTTGGCTTCCGAGGAGGTGCGCGATGCGGGTTGAGGGGAAGGGCCGGATTGATCGCACGGCGCCGCTGTCGTTTGAGTTTGATGGCAAACGGTATGGCGGGTTTCAGGGGGATACGCTGGCCTCCGCGCTATTGGCCAATGACGTGCGTCTTGTGGGGCGGTCGTTCAAGTATCACCGCCCGCGGGGCGTGCTGACGGCGGGCTCGGAGGAGCCCAATGCGCTGATGACGGTGGGCCATGCGGAGGCGCAGGAGCCCAATGTGCGCGCCACGATGCAGGAGCTTTATGACGGGCTTTATGCGCGGTCGCAGAATGCGTGGCCGTCGCTGGAGCGCGATGTGTTGTCCGTTAATGATCTGCTCGCGCCGTTTCTGGGGGCGGGGTTCTATTACAAGACATTCATGTGGCCGCGGGCGTTTTGGGAGAAGATCTATGAGCCGTTCATCCGCCGCGCGGCAGGTCTGGGCGCGTTGAGCGGGGCGGCGAACCCGTCCTTTTACACACGTGCTTTTGCGCATTGCGATGTGCTGGTGATTGGGGCGGGGCCTGCGGGGCTGCGTGCGGCGCGGGTGGCCGCGGAGGCGGGGCTCGATGTCATTCTGGCGGATGAAAGCTGGGAGGCTGGCGGGCGGCTTTTGTCGGAAAGCCTGTCGATTGATGGCGCGCCTGCTGCGGATTGGGTGGCTGGTGAGGTTGCGGCGCTGGGGGCGCTGGGCGTGCGGGTCATGGCGCGCACGACGGTGACTGGAGCTTATGACGGCGGCGTCTTTGGCGCGTTGGAGCGGCGGGGGCAGCATAAGCCTCATGATGCGGAGGCACCGCTGGAGTGTTTTTGGCGCATCACAGCGCGGCGCGCGATCCTGTGTGCGGGGGCTCTAGAGCGGCACATCGCGTTTCGCGAAAATGACCGGCCCGGCGTGATGATGGCGGGGGCCGTGCGCAGCTATCTGAACCGCTTTGGCGTGGCCCCGGGTAAGCGGGTGGCGGTGTTTGGGAATAATGACGATGCCCATCGCACGGCGCGCGATCTGATCGACGCGGGCGTGCGGGTCACGGCGGTCGTCGATAGCCGGGCTGAGGCCACGTTTGACGGGGATGCGCCGTTTTATCCCGGTGGGGCGGTTGTTGGCTCGGTCGGGCGGCAGGGGCTGGAAAAGATCAAGCTGCGCCACCAAGGCCACGAGCGGCCTATCATCGCGGATTGCCTCGCCGTGTCGGGCGGGTGGAACCCGACGGTGCATTTGACCTGCCATATGAATGGGCGGCCCACCTGGGACGAGGGGATTGCGAGCTTTGTGCCGACGCCGGGCGCGGTGCCTGGGTTGAGCGTCGCAGGCAGTGCAGCGGGTGTCATGGAGACGGCGGTCTGCATCCGGTCCGGGGGCGAGGTTGCGGCGGAGGTTGCGCGGGAGCTTGGGGCGACGGCGCCCGAGTTGGCCGTGCCGGAGGCCGACGATGCGCCTTATAGCGTCACCCCCTACTGGCATGTGCCGGGAAAGGGGCGGGCGTGGCTCGATTTCCAAAACGATGTGTCGGTGAAAGACGTGAAGCAAGCCGCGGCGGAGAATTACGCCAGCGTCGAGCATATGAAGCGTTATACCACGCAGGGCATGGCCACCGATCAGGGGAAGAATTCGAACGTGGCGGCGCTGGCGATCCTGGCGGATGCAACCGGGCGCGGCATTCCTGAGACGGGGACGACGACGTTTCGGCCTCCTTATTCGCCGGTTGCCTTGGCTGCGCTCGGCGCAGGCGCGCAGGGGGAAGGGTTTGCGCCGCAGCGGTTTACGACTTCCCACGCTGCGAGTGTGGCGGTGGGCGTGCCGATGATCGAGGCGGGGTTGTGGTACAGGCCCTCCTACTTCCCGCACGCGGGTGAAACGCATTGGAGCCAGAGCTGCGAGCGGGAGGTACGCTGGGTGCGGGAGGCCGTGGGTGTTTGCGACGTCAGCACGCTGGGCAAGATCGACATTCAGGGGCCGGATGCGGGGGCGTTCCTCGATTTCGTGTATTCCAACATGTTTTCGACCCTCAAACCCGGGCGGGTGCGCTACGGGCTGATGTTGCGGGAGGATGGCCATGTCATGGATGACGGCACAACTGCGCGGTTGGGCGATGAGCATTACGTCATGACCACGACCACCGCGGCGGCGGGGCTCGTGATGCAGCATCTGGATTTCGTGCATCAGTGTTTGCGGTCAGAGCTCGATGTCAGCTTTATCTCTGTCACCGAGCAGTGGGCGCAGTTTGCGGTGGCCGGGCCGCGCTCGCGGGAGCTGCTGAACACCGTGTTGGGTGAGGCCATCGATGATGAAAGCTGGCCGTTCATGTCCTGCGGGTCGGTGGAGGTTGCGGGGGTTGCCGGGCGGCTCTTCCGCATCTCATTCTCGGGCGAGCATGCCTATGAGGTGGCGGTTCCGGCGCGCTATGGGGACAGCCTGTTCCGGCTGTTGGTCGCCCAGGCGGAGGCGCTGGGCGGCGGGGCTTACGGGATGGAGGCGCTCAATGTGCTGCGGATCGAGAAGGGGCATGTGACCCATGCGGAGATCCATGGCCGCACCACGGCCGATGACGTCGGGCTAGGGCGGATGGTGTCCGCAAAAAAGGACTGCGTGGGCAAGACCATGGCCGCGCGGCCTGGGCTGATGGACCCGGATCGGGCGCAGCTTGTGGGTTTGAAGCCGGTGAATGCGAAGGATCGGTTGACCGCTGGGGCGCATCTGTATCGGCGCGGTGCGGCGCCCGTGGCGGTCAACGATCAGGGGTACTGCACATCCTCGGGGTATTCGCCGAGCCTTGGGCACGAGGTCGCTTTGGGCTTTGTGACTGGTGGGCGCGCGCGCTTGGGCGAGGTTATGCGCTTCTGGGACGGCTTGCGCGGGATCGATTGCGAGGTGGAGATCACGTCGCCCGTCTTTGTGGACCCAGAGGGAGGGCGGCTTCGTGGTTAGGCTGATTGCGCGGAGCGCGGCGCAGGATTTGCTGCCGATTGAGGGGCCCGGGGTGCGTGTGGAGGAGGCGGCGTTTGCGCCTTTGACCTCCTTGGCCGGGGATATCGGTGGGGCTTTGAAAGCGGCCCATGGGCTCGATCTGCCTGCGCCGGGGCAGGTGGCCAGCGATGGCGTGCGGCACTGCCTGTGGTTTGGGCGGGCGCATTGGATGCTGATTGGGGTGGAGGGCGATGCGCCCTTTGCCGGGACCGTAACGGACCAGTCGGATGCGTGGTGCCGGGTGGTGATGTCGGGCGCGCGGGCGGCTGAGGCGCTGAGCTATCTGACGCCGATTGACCTGCGGGACGGGGCGTTTCCTGTAGGCGTTTTGGCGCGGACGCAGATCAAGCACCTCAATGCGTCTATCTGGCGGCGGGAGGCCAAGGTTTATGAACTGATGGCGTTTCGGTCGATGGCGGTGACGTTGGTGCATGACTTGAAGGAGGCGATGCGGTCGCTTCCTTAGTCGTTTCGATGCTGGTTCCGCTATAGCGCCGGTCCGTGGGGTGGCGTTCGCGCCGCCCCGTGGGGGCGGAACGGCGCGGCCCGACGTTGCCGTCGGGCGAGTGCGTTGGGGCTAAGTAGCTCTAAGAAACTTAGTGTGCTTGCGAACATCAGATGGTCTTCGAATGCTAGGTCGAGCTGAGCCAAGCAGGCTATACGCATGCGCTGAGCCTAGCGGCGCGTGGACGCCTTGCAAACCGGGGCGTCACCCCCATACTTCCCCTATGAGCCTGCCCCCCGGATTCCTTGATGAACTGCGCTCGCGCACGTCGCTGGCGGGCGTGGTGGGGCGCAAGGTCATGTGGGACCAGCGCAAGTCGAACCAGGGCAAGGGCGACCTGTGGGCGCCGTGCCCGTTCCATCAGGAAAAGACGGCGAGTTTCCACGTCGATGACCGCAAGGGGTATTATTACTGCTTTGGCTGCCAGGCGAAGGGGGATGCGATCTCCTTTGTCCGCGAGACAGAAAATGTGGGCTTCATGGAGGCCATTGAGATCCTCGCCGGTGAGGCCGGGATGCCCATGCCCGAGCGGGATCCGCGCGCGCAGGAAAAGGCGGATGAGCGCACCGAGCTCGCCCAGGTGATGGAGGAGGCGGTGAAGTTTTTCCGCCTGCAACTGTCGCGTGGCGTGGGGTCGGACGCGCGCGATTACCTCGCCGGGCGCGGGCTCACGGGGCAGGCGCTGGAGCGGTGGGAAATCGGGTTCGCGCCTGCGGGCTGGCAGAACCTTTGGGAGCATCTGCGCGGCAAGGGGATCGAGGCGGAGAAGATCATCGCCTGCGGTCTAGCGAAGCCATCGGATAAGGGGCGCGAGCCCTATGATACGTTCCGCAACCGGATCATGTTCCCCATCCGCGATCCGCGGGGGCGGGCGATCGCCTTTGGCGGGCGGGCGATGGACCCGGCGGACAATGCGAAATACCTGAACTCCCCCGAGACGCTGCTGTTCGACAAAGGGCGGACGCTGTTCAACCACGGCCCCGCGCGGGAGGCGGCGGGCAAGGGTCAGCCGCTGATCGTGGCTGAAGGGTATATGGACGTCATCGCGCTGAGCGAGGCGGGGTTTGGCGCGACGGTCGCGCCGCTCGGGACGGCGGTGACGGACACGCAGCTCGCGCTGCTGTGGCGGATGGCGGAGGAGCCTGTGATCGCGCTTGATGGCGACACGGCGGGCCTGCGCGCGGCGATGCGGGTGATTGATCTGGCGCTGCCGCTGCTTGAGGCGGGCAAATCGCTGCGCTTTGCGCTGATGCCCGAGGGGCAGGACCCCGATGATCTGCTGAAGGCCCATGGGCCCGCGAAGATGACGGAGCTCATCGAGGGGGCGCTGCCGCTTGTTCAGTTGCTGTGGCGGCGGGAGACAGAAGGGAAGAGTTTCGACAGCCCCGAACGCAAGGCCACGCTCGATAAGGCGCTGCGCGAGGCGTTGAAGCTGATCAAGGACCCGTCACTGCGCGGGCATTACGGCGAGGAGGTTAAGCGCCTCCGCATGGAGCTGTTTGGCTACGGTCAGCCGCGCCAGGCGTTTCAGCCGGGCCGTCGCCGTGGTCCGCAGGCGCCGCAGCAAAGCACCAAGAGCTCCGCCATCGCGGCGGGGCTGTCGGGCGAAGAGTTGAGACAATCCGCCATCCTTGCAACGCTTATCGCCACGCCCGGCGCATTGCCGGAGTTTTACGCAGAGCTTGAGGATATGGATTGCGCGGGCGTTCATGCTGCGCTGCGCGATGCGTTGCTCACCCTGCCGGACGGCGCCCAGGCGCGCGAGGAAATATTGCACCATACTGGGCCCGAGCCGCTTGAAAACCTGTTCCGGCTTCCCCACATCGCAATCAACCCAGCGGTGCGCGCCGCCGGGAACCTGGAGCTTGCGCGCCTGACACTGGCCGAAGAATTCGCAAAGCTCACCGCCCATCGGGGCCATGCGCGTGAGGTGGCGGACGCCATCGAAGACTTAGACGGGCCAGCCGACGAGGGGCTGACCTGGCGGCTCGGCCAAGCGGCGGAGGCGCTACAGCGTGCTGGCCGTCAAGATGACGACGACAAAACCGAATATGATACCGCGCCGAACGGGGCGAAACTCAACCGCGACGAACGTGAGGAGCTCGATGAGCTGCTCAATAAAATCACATTCGCCAAGCGCAGTGGTGGGACCGCTTAGTTTGGTGAGGAACCTATAAAGGAATCAGGGTAAACAGGTCGCGAATCACTTGGGACGTGTGATTCGCTATAGCCAAGTGACCTGATTCGTGGAGGGACGCCGCCAATGGCCGCCAAAGATACGAACGACGACCGCAAAGCAGACGACGCAGGCAACGAGCCAATGGTGGATATGAGCCAGGCCGCGATCAAAAAGATGATCGGCGAGGCCCGCGAAAAAGGCTTTATTACCTACGACCAGCTCAACCAGGTGTTGCCGCCGGATCAGGTGAATTCCGAACAGATCGAAGACGTGATGTCGATGCTCAGCGAAATGGGCATCAACATCATCGAGGATGAAGAGGCCGAGGAGGAGGAGCAAAAAGGCTCCACCGAGGTGGCCACGACCGCGCAGAACCGTGAGGTCACGCTGGGCGGCGCGGAGGCTGAAAAGCTCGACCGTACGGATGACCCGGTGCGGATGTATCTGCGTGAGATGGGCTCGGTCGAGCTGCTGTCCCGTGAGGGTGAGATCGCCATTGCCAAGCGCATCGAGGCGGGCCGGAACACGATGATCGCGGGGCTCTGCGAGAGCCCGCTGACATTCCAGGCGATCACGATCTGGCGCGACGAACTTCTGAGCGAAGACATCCTGCTGCGCGATGTCATCGACCTGGAGACGACATTCGGTCGTCAGATGGGCGAAGAGGGTGAGGACGAGGAAGAGCCCGTGGTCGCCGCCCCCGGCGTGGACGCCGCGCCAAAGAAGGAAGCCACTCAAGAGCTCGATGCGGACGGCAATCCGATCCAAACCGACGATGACGACGATGAAGATGACGCTGCCAACATGTCGCTCGCCGCGATGGAGGCTGCGCTGAAGCCGCGCGTGCTCGACACGCTTGAGCTGATCGCGCGGGACTATGCCAAGCTCAGCGATATGCAGGATGTACGGATTTCGGCCACTCTGAATGAGGACGGGTCGTTTTCTGCAAAAGACGAGACGAAATACCAGAAGCTGCGCAGCGAGATTGTGGAGCTCGTCAACGAGCTGCACTTGCACAACAACCGGATCGAGGCGCTGATCGACCAGCTTTACGGCATCAACCGCCGCGTGATGACGATCGATATCGCGATGGTAAAGCTTGCCGACCAGGCCCGCATCAACCGTCGCGAGTTTATCGACGCCTATCGCGGACGCGAGCTGGACCCGAACTGGCTGTCGGACATGTCCGAAAAGCCGGGCCGCGGGTGGCAGATGTTTATGGAGCGCAGCCGGCCCAAGGCCGAAGACCTGCGCGCCGATATGGCCCAGGTCGGGACCTATGTTGGTCTCGATATCTCTGAATTCCGTCGCATCGTGCAGCAGGTCCAGAAGGGTGAGAAAGAAGCCCGTCAGGCCAAGAAGGAGATGGTGGAGGCGAACCTGCGCCTCGTGATCTCCATCGCGAAGAAATACACCAACCGCGGGTTGCAGTTCCTCGACCTCATTCAGGAAGGCAACATTGGCCTGATGAAGGCGGTCGATAAGTTCGAATATCGCCGGGGCTACAAATTCTCCACCTACGCGACGTGGTGGATCCGCCAGGCGATCACGCGCTCCATTGCTGATCAGGCGCGCACGATCCGTATTCCGGTGCATATGATCGAAACGATCAATAAGCTCGTGCGGACTGGTCGCCAGATGCTGCACGAAATCGGCCGCGAGCCCACGCCGGAGGAGCTGGCCGAAAAGCTGCAGATGCCGCTGGAAAAGGTTCGCAAGGTGATGAAGATCGCCAAGGAGCCGATTTCGCTGGAGACGCCCATTGGCGACGAGGAAGACTCGCAGCTCGGTGATTTCATCGAAGACAAGAACGCGGTGCTGCCGCTCGATAGCGCGATTCAGGAGAACCTGAAGGAGACGACGACGCGGGTGCTGTCGTCGCTGACGCCGCGTGAGGAGCGTGTTTTGCGGATGCGGTTCGGCATCGGGATGAACACGGACCACACTCTGGAAGAGGTCGGGCAGCAGTTCAGCGTGACACGCGAACGGATCCGTCAGATCGAGGCAAAGGCGCTGCGGAAGCTCAAGCACCCAAGCCGGAGCCGGAAGCTGCGGTCGTTCTTGGATCAGTAGGTATCGCCAATCTCATCATCCCGCTGCGCAACGCCCTTTTGGGCGTTGCGGCAATTGCGATGGTCGCTGTGCTGATCGCACTTTTGTGGTTCGAGGCGGTTAAGCCAAGTGCAATAGGCTGGGTCTTTATGGTGGCTGGCCTCGCGTTTTGCGTTCCTGATGTTCTCGCGCGCCAGAACTGGGTTTCATGCAGCGCCAGTATTCATCACGTGGACAATTCCAGTGAGGACCAGACGGTCAGGTATGTCTACTATTACGAAGGGCGCAGTTACTCAGGGAGTTTGACCGAAACGGGTTCAAAGCATGTGGGGCAAAGGATGTTTGTTCGCGCAAATCCGAAGAACCCTGGTCAGCATTTGCCCCAAACCGCCCTTGGTTTCGGGATCGGGATGGTATTCGTTGTTGCTGGCCCTTTGATTGCGATTTTTGCCGAATTTTGATCGGCGATCCTCGCGTTGGCACCCTTGTCTTGTTTGCGTCACTGACTAACCTGCTGGTCCATCGACAAGAGTGAAGCAGTATCAGGGGCGCGGCATATGTCACTTCTATCAAGACTGTTCGGCGGCGGGTCGGAGCCGTCCAAGGACGAGCCCGCGGGGGAGGAATACGCAGGCTTCACTGTCTACGTCGCGCCGCAAAAGGATGCGGGCGGCTACCGTGTGGCGGCGCGGATTGAAAAGGATGGGCGCGTCCATCAGATGATCCGGGCCGACGTGGTGGCCAGCCTTGAGGAGGCGCAAACGACGACGCTCCTCAAAGCTAAGGCGCTCATCGACCAGCAAGGTGAGCGCATTTTCTAGCGGCTCAGCGCCGTTTTCTTTCAAAGAAAACGGTCCGAAATCTTTGAAAGATTTCGGCGCCCTCAGTTCGACTGGGCGGTATCTACTGCCTTGCCGTTGGCTTCGGACCAGGCTTGGGCAAAGGCTAAGATCACCTGTTCCATCGCGTGTTCTTCCATAAAATCGGCATCCGCTTCGTTTTGGCGGGCGCTGGACGACCAGGTGCTGGTTTGCAGCATCAGCGTCGGGTCGCGGGCCAAGAGCACGCGTTGCGACATGCTCATGCTCACCGACCAGGGGCGGCAGCCAAAGACTTCGGACGAATACCGCATGGTCAGGGTTGCGTTGCCTTGGGTCGCGGCGGCCTCCTCTTTTGTCAGGATGGCGATGCCGTGTTTGGTGAACACCTCTTCCAGAAAGGCTTGGGCGGTTTCCCCAAACGATCCACGGAAGCTTTGCGGGCCGCGGACGCCGCGCAGGTCCACGTGGACCGCGGGCAACCCGCGCAGGGTGTCGAGGCGTTGCGCCAGTTCGAGCTGTGTGGCGTCAGGCAGTGTCGCGGGTTGTGGGCCGAGGCACATCGGATTGCGGGGCATGCGGATATTGGCGGCGCCGGGTGTCTCCACAAAGGCGCCGAGCCCGGCAAAGAATTGCTGCGCCTCACCGGGGGCCATCCCTTCGATCAGGTGGCCGAAATAAAATGCCTCGTCGCAGGTTTGACCGTCGCAGTCCGGCAGTCCTGGCAATGTGCGTTCCCAAATGACCCAGAAGTCGTTTTCTTCGGCAGTTTCGGCCGATACGGGCCCCGCCGCTGGCAGAGTTACAGCCGCGGACATTGCCGCAGCGCACAAGATTTTACGCATGGTTCACCCACCTCCTGCGGCGCAGGATTAGGGGTGGCGTCTTAACGCGTGGTTGAGCTTTGGGAGTTGACTCAATTCTGGTGCGTTTCGTCTTGGGGGCGGTGCGCGAGCGTTGAAATCTGGACGCGTGCGGTTGTGTCTGGCGCTGCATGTCCCGCCCATCCGGCGATGGAGCGGTCTGCGGCCCAGAGATTGGCAAAGAGCCGCATGGGGGTTTGCGGGATATCGCGGGTCGCCTCGTACACCACGCGCCCGTCTACGGACCAAGTGATGCCCGTGGCCGACCAGTGGATGGCGTAGGTCGCCCAACGGTCGGCGGCGTCAAAGCCCAGGGGCACCGTGGCGTTGCGTTGGGCACCGTCGACCCACCAGCTCACTTGGGCGCGGGTCGTGTCGCGGCCCAGGAATTCCCAGTCGATCTCGTGATGCGGGGTGCCGTAGGCGGCCCCGGTATAGAGAAAGAACCCCGTCACCAGCCCGTCGCCGCGTGCCGCTTTCATGCGGGCGCTATAAGTGCCGAAGTGGCTGGGCGCCTGCCGACGGATGGAAGCGCCGAGAAAGCCGTTATGCCCCGCTTGCGGCCGCAGGAGCAGTGTGAGGCCCGCGTCGGCCACGACATGGGCGCGGGACCAGTCTGTGTCAAAGTCTGGGTGGGTGAATTGATAATGCGCGCGGTGCCAGGCGCGGTCGTCGAGGTTGGCGAACTGGCTGTTGAACCCCTGGTCCATGGCGCAGGCTCCTGTCACGGCGCAGGCGACGGTTGCTGTGAGGGCGGTTCGCCATGTGTGTCGCATGCATTTGCCTCTTTGCCCCTCATCGCGCTGTGGCAAATCCTTAAGAAATCCTTACTGACTTGCGGACAGTTTTCGGCAAACTTGGTTAAACCGTGGACGAAGGGGGAGGGCGCCGTCGCATGGCCGTCACCGAGCTTCAGATCAGCACGCGGGGGCCGGGGCTCTATGAGTTCACCGGGGATGTGGCGGGCTGGCTTGATCCGGGGGCGTCGGGGGCATCGGGCGCGTCGGGGCTGCTGACGCTTTTGGTGCGGCACACCTCTTGCTCGCTTTTGGTCCAGGAGAACGCGGACCCGGATGTGCAGCGCGATTTGCAGGCGTTCTTTGCGCGGCTGGTGCCAGGGGCCGATGATCCGTCCATGTCCTACTTGTGGCACACGGCGGAGGGGCCCGATGACATGCCCGCGCATATCAAGGCTGCGATGTTGCCGGTGTCGCTTTCAATTCCTGTGGTGCGCGGGCGCATTTCGCTGGGCACGTGGCAGGGGATCTATCTGTTTGAGCATCGCGCGCGGCCGCACCGCCGTTTGGTGGCTGCGCATTTTGCGCCCGACGCATAAATGCCGCAACATCAAGTGGCCCCATTTGCGGTCTACCCAAAAGATTGGCGTTGCCCTATAGTCACTGTGGATAAGAGGGGAATACCCCCAAGAGGCAGATTGTGAGGGGACCATGCGCTGTCCGTTTTGTGGGAATGTCGACACCCAGGTGAAAGATAGCCGCCCGGCTGAGGATCACGCGGCCATCCGGCGGCGGCGGTTCTGCCCGGCCTGTGGCGGGCGTTTCACCACGTATGAGCGGGTGCAGCTGCGTGACCTGACGGTCATTAAGTCCAATGGCCGCCGTGAGGATTTCGACCGCGATAAGCTGGAACGATCGCTGCGCATTGCGCTTCAGAAGCGTCCGATTGAGCCGGAACGCGTGGATCAGATGATATCTGGGCTCGTGCGGCGGCTGGAAAGCATGGGGGAGACGGATATTCCGTCGAAAACCATTGGTGAGATCGTGATGGAAGCGCTGCAGCGCATCGACACGGTGGCCTATGTGCGCTTTGCGAGCGTGTACAAGAACTTCCAAGCGGCCGATGACTTTGAAGAGTTCATCGAAGAGTTGCGGCCCTCTCCCACCCGCGAGGAGTGAGCGCAGACCGCGACGCGCGCTTTATGCGCCTGGCCCTGGCGCTAGGGGCCCGGGGGCGCGGGCGCGTGTGGCCAAACCCTGCTGTGGGCTGCGTGATTGCCCGAGGGGACCGTGTGCATGGGCGCGGGTGGACCCAGCCGGGCGGGCGCCCCCATGCGGAGACAGAGGCGCTCGCGCAAGCGGGTGGCGCGGCGCGCGGCGCAACCGCCTATGTCACGCTTGAACCCTGTGCTCATCACGGGCGTACCCCGCCTTGTGCCGAAGCTTTGGTGGCTGCCGGTGTCGCGCGCGTCGTGTACGCCTTGGGCGACCCGGACCCGCGCGTGGCGGGGCGCGGCGCTGACATCTTGCGCGCGGCTGGGATCGTGGTTGAAGCGGGGCTGTGTGCGGCTGAGGCGTCGGAGGCGCATGCCGGGTTTTTGCTGCGTATAACCGCGGGGCGACCGCTGATTACGCTAAAGCTCGCGTCGTCCTTTGACGGGCGGATCGCGACGGCGTCGGGGGAAAGCCAGTGGATTACAGGGCCTGCGGCGCGGCGCGGGGTGCATGGGGCGCGTTCGGTCCATGACGCGGTGCTTGTGGGCGCGGGGACAGCGCGGGCGGATGACCCATCGCTGACGGTGCGGGGGCTGGGCGTCAGCCACCAGCCGGTGCGGATTGTGGCGTCGCGGCGGCTCGATGTTCCCACACAGAGCGCGCTGGCGGTCAGCGCGGGTAAGGTGCCGGTTTGGATGGTCCATGGCCCCAAACCCGATGCCGACCGCCGGGCTGCCTTGGCCGCGGCGGGTGTGGAGATGATCGAGGTGCCGGTCGAGGGCGGGCAGCTCGATGTTGTGGCGATGGCGCAGGCCTTGGGGGCTGCGGGGCTGACATCGGTGTTTTGTGAGGGGGGCGGGGCGCTTGCGGCATCGCTGCTCAATGCGGGGTTGGTGGACCGGCTCATTGGCTACACGGCCGGCGTCGCGCTTGGCGCCGAAGGGCAGCCTGCGATTGGGGCGATGGGGGTGTCCGCGCTGGCTGACGCGCCGCGGTTCCAGTTGCAGTCCGTGCGGCGTGTTGGGGCGGATGTGGAGCATGTTTGGGGGCGTGCTCCGGGCTGACACTTTGTCTGGGATCTGAGTGCGCGCCCGGTGGGAACCACCGGGCTGCCCCCGACCGCCCCCACGGGCGGGGGCAAATGCCCCACCCTCGGTCGGGGACAGCCCTCCGCGCTTGACCCAAGGTGTTAGCGCCAGAGATGGGCGTAAGTGGCGGCTGCGCCTTGGAGTTTGGACAAAAGGCGCAGCGCGAGTCCACCTTTGGCGTCTGGTCCTTCTGCTAAACGTTCCACCGCGACCTCTGGCGGGCAGGGCTGGCGCGTTACGGGGTCGAGATACCGGGGGTAGTCGATGAGCGTGGCGTGGGTGAGCCCGTCGAGCGTGATCCCATCTTGGCGCCTCTCGGGTGCGGGGGCGAAATCCGTCGTCAGGCCCCAGCCCGCGTAGAAAGGCGCGCCGTAGCAGGTGACAGGCGTGTCGCGCAGCAGAGCCTCGAACCCCAGGAGCGAGGTCATGGTGTGCACCGCGTCGCAAGCGGCGATCAGCGCGATGGGGTCGGCTTTGCGGGCCACCACGTCGGCGAGCGCCTTTAGAGCCTCGTCGTCGACGGTGCCGGGGCGCAGGCCAGCCTCCACGTCGGGGTGAGGTTTGTAGACGATGACGGCCTCGGGGTGCGCTGTGCGCACGGCTTTGAGCAGCGCGAGGTTGGTGCGGGTGTCGCCCGTCGCGCCCGCGAGGATGGAGGCGTCGTCCTCCACTTGGCCGGGGACCAGGATGCGGTGGCCTTGCGGCAGGTCTGGGAGCGTTCCGTGCAGATTGTACTTGGACACGCCTTTGCGAACGATCTGGCGGCGCAGGGCTTCCGCGCGCCTGAGGGCGGCGTCGGGCAGGGTGCGGGAGGCTGTGATGTGGCGCTCCAGCCGGCTTTCGCGGCTGGGGTCGTAGTAGATGCCGAGGTCATCGAGCACGAGCGACAGCGGCGGGCGCAGGTCTGCACCGAGCCCGCGGGAGCGGAGGAAGCCGTCCTCGCAGCGGGTGACGTCCTGGTCTGGCGCGGCTTTGCTGGCCCAGGCCATGCGGGGGCGGTCAGGTTTGGCGGTGTCGCTGAAGATCGGCGCCTTTTCCGCGCCAAAGAACTGGCTGATATGGCGTCGCTTCCACAGCCGCATGCCGGAGGCGACCCAGCCTGCGCGATCCTCCCGCCAGGCGCGGGACTGGGCGGTGAGTGTGGCGATGACGTCTTCGATCTCGCAAAGGCGGTCGCGGTAGGGGTCGTACCATGTGGGGTAGAGGATCATGGCGGCGGCAAAGAGCTGCGCGCGCGTCAGGCGGCGTTGGCGGCGGGGGACGGGGTATTCGTCGTCGGTCAGGCCCCAGCCTGCGTAGAAGGGTTGGCCAAAGACGCGGGGTTTGTGGCCTGCAAAGATCGCCTCAAAGCCCATCCCCGAGCTGACGGTGTAGACGGCGCGCGCGCCCTCCATCAGTCGCCAGGGGGAGATCGGGTCGGTGCAGAGCCTCACGCGGCCCTGGACGTCGGCCTTGCTGAAATAGCCCGCGCGGTGGCCTGCGGCGGTGTCGGGGTGGGTTTTGATGAGCACAGTCGCGCCGGGATGTTCGGTCTGGGCAAAGACCAGCATCTCCTGAAATCGCGTGCGATCTGCACCGCTTGCGGCGACGGCGGCGTCGCCCTCGGTCTGGTCGAGCACGAGCACATAGCCCGGGGCAGGCGGTTCTAGCGCGGGATCGTGGGTGTTGTATTTCGACAGGTCGTAATGCTGGATCAGCGCCACGGCGCGCCGCGCCCGGTCAAGGAGCGCGGTATCGTCGAGCGGGTGGGTGGCGAGCAGCGTCTCCAGATCCGATGGCTGCGCGGGGTCAAAATGCACGCCGCTTTTGTCGAGCAAAAGCCCGAGGCCCGGCGCCCCGCTACGTCCCGGAAGGACGGAGCGCAGGAGCGCGTCTTCGACCCGAAGCATGGGGGCCGCGCGGTGTTTGGCGACGCTTTCGCCGCGGTGCGCGGTGGGGGACTGGCCCCAGACGCCCACCCTGTCGCCCGCAGCGGTGGGCGCGCCCAAGCGGATGTCGTAGCCTGCCAGTGTCAGGATGCGCCGCACGCGCGACTGGGTTAGGAAACCGCCGTTATAGACAAACAGGCGGTCACCCAAGCCGCCTAGCCCCCGGTTGCGGCTGTGCCAAGCGCGTTGACGGAGTTCAGCGAGCCTGTGAGGGCTGAAATCGTCTTGTTCCAGGTCACAAACGGCGCCTCGGTCACATAGACCGTGTCCTCGTCCCGGATCACGAAATCGCGCGCGATAAAGAGCCCGTTTGGCTGCGTCAGGTCGAGCACATAGGCCACGCGCTGGGTCCCAACGAGATCCGTGCGGCCCATGACGACCTGTGCGATCTCTTCGGGTTCGTTGCGCATCACAAAGACACCTGTGGGGTCCGCAAGGCTGGAGCTAAGGCCGCCAACGGACGCAATCGCCTCGATCGCGCTGATAGTTTGGCTTTCAAACGGCACGACCGTTTGGCTGCCTGTGGCGCCGAGGGCAGTGAAGTTGCGGGCGTCGCCCTCCACCAAGATGCGGTCGCCACCGCGGAGCGCGATGTCAAAGTCGGGGTTGTTGTAGATGTCTTGGAACCAGACGGTGCCACGTTGGTTGCCGCGCACGACGGTGACCTGTGCGATTTCTGGCGGGATCGACACCCCGCCCGCGGCCGCCAGCATGGAGGACAGGCGCGTTGTGGGCCGCTCAATGGGGAAGTTGCCCTGGGCGCCTGCGCCTGAGCCCGTGATCGTCACGGTGGAGCCGTCGCCTGCGATGCGGCGTACCTGCACCTGGGGATCGGGTGTTTGGTCTTCGAGCCGGCTAGAAATGATGCGCCGGATCGCCTCGGGCGTGTTGCCTGCGGCACGTAGGCGACCGGCATAGGGCACAAAGATAAAGCCCGAGCCGTCGACCTGGACCTCCTCCAGCACGGTTTGGTTTTGGCCCTCTGCGGCGAGCAGCCCGTCGGTGACGTTTTCCCAGATCGTCAGTCCCAGCGTGTCGCCGGGGCGGATTGTGTCGCTTACGATGTCGTTTTTGTTTAAGAACGCTTCGGAGAACCCGAACGCCGGGGTCACGGCGGTGGCGCGCGTGACGCGGTCATTGACGAGCACGATGAAGGCGTCGCCTTCTTCCTGGACGGAGCCTGCGAAAATCTCCGATTTCGATGGGCCCGACCGGGGGAGACCGCAGGCGCTGACAACGGCCAGCGCGCAGACGGCACCAAGCAGGCGCGACGATACACGGGACGCGCCAGAGCGGCGCTGAATGGAATTGGAAGTCACTGCCTCGACCTCTCAAGCCTGAATTTGGTTTAGCTTTTTTTTACAAGCTACCGGAATCGCCCCGAAAATGGAAGCGCTAGGGGTTGTGGTCAGCGTTTGATGAGCCGCAACTGTTGCTCTGGCGCGCCACCTGGCGCAGCGAGCGCCTGGTAGGGATCGCGCGGCGCAAGCATCAAATCGACCACCCGGCGCAAGAGCTGGCGCCGACCGCGGGCCGAATAGAACCCGCCGGGCACCTGGCTCGTTTCCAGCAAATAGCGGCGGTAGGCCTGGTAGGCGGCGGCGTTTGGGCCCTGGGGCGCGTTGAAAAAGGCCGAAAGGGCCTGATCGCTGACGAATTCCGGTTTGTTATAGACCGCCGCCCCAAAGCTTTTGAGCGGCATCCCGCGCCAGAGCACCTGTTGCGCGGCGGTGGAGTTGACGGTGACGGCGCTGCGCGCGGCGTTGAGGATGCGCGCGAGCTTGCCGCCTGGCACGTAGTGCACGCGGCCTTTGACGCCGTGAGCCTCTGCCAGGTCTCGCAGGAGCCGCCGCATGGGCAGCCGCCCGCTTTCCATCGGGTGAGCTTTAAAGACCAGGTGGTGGTGTTTGGCGGCGCCTTGGGCAAAGCCCGCGACGACCATCGACAAAAACGCTTCCATTGATTTGAACGGCGAATGGGTCTGAAACGCGCTGTCGTGTTCGAGCTGCATGAGCACGATGTGGAACGGGTGGCCGCTGCTGATGATGCGCGAGGTCACGACCGTGCGGTCGAGCAGGACGAGCGGTTGAAAAAGCACCCGGCGCAGGTAGACGAGAAACTCCCGATATACGGGCAGGGCGCGATGGCTGCGTAGGCGGCGGTAGCGGCGATTCCCGATCAGGATGCACAGGTGGTAGAGAAAGCTGTAGATCGCGTGCTGGCGCATGTCGCCCCAATGGGTGGGCGCCTCCACCGGTTCGGTCTCGCGGGCCGATAGCGTGCGGGCCATGTCGTCGACGCTCATGGTCATCAGTGGGCTGTTCCCGTTGGAGCCATTGCGCTCGTAAGTGGCCCAGTAGGGGCGCAGGTAGCCCTCCTCAAAGACGTGGATGGTGAGGCCTAGCTCGCGGGCCTGGGCGATGGCCTCAGCGTGGACAGGGCGGGTGTCGCCGTAGAGCACGACGTCGGTGATCCCGTGGCGTTCCACGATCTGGGAGAATCTGTCCGGCCAGTGGTCGAGCGGACCCGTGAACGGGATGTAGCGGCTGCGGCGCCACCAAAACGCGCGGTCGCCCGCGTTAAAGCCCACGCGCCAGACCTCGTTCCCGGCTGCCATCAGCATCCCCGCGAGACGGTTGAAGAACGGGCCGTGGGGGCCCTGCAGGAACAGAAAACGGCGGGCGTGGGACATCAGGACCCTTTGCGTTTTGGCTTGCGCCGGGGTTACGAACACATCACTTGATCGGTCACGGGGCAGGCCCGCGATTAGCGCTGCCCGTACCCTGCGACTTGCCGCACCGGGGTGCAACGATTACCTCATGCCCGAAAAGGGGAAAGAGATGTTTACCGGGATCATTACCGACATCGGCACGCTCCGCGCGGTGGAGCAACGCGGCGATATGAGGGCGCGGATTGGCACGGCCTATGACGTGGCGCGGGTGGATATGGGGGCTTCCATCGCCTGCGATGGTGTGTGTTTGACGGTAGTCGACAAAGGCACCGATGCGGACGGGCATTGGTTTGATGTGGATGTGTCAGCGGAGAGTGTCTCGAAGACGAACCTTACGACGTGGGTCGCGGGCAAGCGGGTGAACCTAGAGCGCGCGCTGCGTGTGGGTGACGAGCTAGGCGGGCATATCGTGTCGGGCCATGTGGACGGGATCGCGGTGATCGAGGCGATGCGCGATGAGGGCGACAGCACGCGCTACACGTTCCGCGCGCCGGACGCCTTGGCGCGGTTCATTGCGGAGAAGGGGTCGGTGGCTTTGAACGGCACTTCTCTGACAGTGAACGAGGTCGATGGCGCGACGTTTGGTGTGAACATGATCCCCCACACGAAGGCCGTCACGACTTGGGGCGATGCGCATGAGGGGAATGCCGTGAACCTCGAAATCGATACGCTCGCCCGCTACGTGGCGCGGCTGGCGGACACGGTATGAGCGCGCTGCCCGGTCTGGGCCACAACAAGGGCCCGAGCATGGAGCGCGGCGTGACCTACCGCCGCCACTGCTGGAAAAAGGCACGGGAAGCGCTGGTGCCGACGCTGCCGCTCATGGTGCTCAAGATGCGGGTGAAGCGGGCGAAAGAGCTGGGGCTCGACTACACGACATACGCGGGGGTGCGGGCCTCGACGGGGCGGGATGTGATCGGGTTTCTTTTTTCGTCCAACGCTCTGCGCCTTGTGCGGACCGAGCTGCCAGAGGACGTCGCGCGGGATGTTGAGGCGATCAAGGGGGCGGGAAAGCTGGCCTTTGTGCATCGCCCCATGAGCGCAGACGCGGTGGCGCGGGCCAATCCTGCGCTTGATGTCGTGCACACGGCGCCCGCGTTTACCGATCCTTGGCCGGTGATGCGCGACAAAACACGCGAGGTCATGGCCGCGCAGCGCTTGCCTGCGGACGGGGTTCTCGTCATAGGTGCGACCTCACTCGAACGGGAATGGGCCGTGGCGGGACGCACCGCCGGGTTCCTGCCCGCAGAACGCTATTTCGGAGGCGCGGTATGAACACGGAAAGCACGCTTTACGAAAAGCCGGGTCCGGTGGAATCGGAATGGGGCGATGCGATTTCGTCTATTGAGGAGATCATCGACGACGCCCGCAATGGTCGGATGTTCATCCTCGTGGACCATGAGGACCGGGAGAATGAGGGCGATCTGGTCATCCCCGCGCAGATGGCCACGCCTGATGCGATCAATTTCATGGCCACCCATGGGCGCGGGCTGATCTGCCTGTCACTGACGGGTGAGCGGATTGATGCGTTGGGGCTGCCGCTGATGTCCTCGCAGAATTCTTCGCGGCACGAGACGGCGTTTACGACCTCCATCGAGGCGCGCGAGGGCGTGACGACGGGGATTTCCGCCGCGGATCGCGCGCGGACGGTGGCTGTGGCCATCGACCACGCCAAGGGCGCCGCCGACATTGCGACACCCGGCCACGTGTTCCCGCTGCGCGCGCGTGAGGGCGGCGTTCTGGTCCGGGCGGGCCATACGGAAGCAGCGGTCGATATTTCGCGGCTGGCAGGGTTGAACCCGTCGGGCGTGATCTGTGAGATCATGAAGGAAGACGGGGAGATGGCGCGCCTGCCGGACCTCATCGCCTTTGCCCAGCTCCACGGGCTGAAAATCGGGACGATCTCTGACCTCATCTCCTACCGCCGCCGCCACGATAACCTCGTTAAGGTCCGCACGCGGGAGACGATCACGAGCGAGTTTGGCGGTGAGTGGCAGCTGCGCATCTACACGGACGAGACCCAAGGCGCGGAGCACATCGCGCTGATAAAGGGCGACATCGAAGATGGCGAACCGGTGCTTGTGCGGATGCATTCGCTCGACCCCATGCTCGACCTGATCGGGATCGGGCCCAAGGGCCGCGCGGGTGAGTTTGCCGATGCCATGAACATGATTGCGGCCGAGGGGCGCGGCGTTGTCGTGCTGCTGCGCGATGTGCATATGAAGCTGGCGGCGGGCGAGGAAGTCTCCCCCCAGACGCTGCGGCAATACGGGCTCGGCGCGCAGATCCTGTCGTCGCTTGGCATCAATGATTTGATCCTCGCCACGAATTCGCCCACGCCCAAGGTCGTGGGGCTGGAGGCTTATGGCCTCGACATCGTGGGCACACGTAAAATTTCGGAGCTGGGCTGATGGCCGGACATTCTGACAACGATATGGGGCTGCCGAGCTTTGACGAGCCGGTGAAGGGGCTGATCGTCATTGCGCCCTATTACACCAAGATCGCGGAGCAGCAGGTGGCGGCGGTCCAGGGCATCTTTGATAAGGTGGGCGCGGGGCTCGACACCGTTGAGGTGCCCGGGTCGCTGGAGATCCCCACGGCCATCGGCATGGCCAGCCGCATGTCGAGCTATGATTGCTATGTCGCGCTGGGCTGTGTGATCCGGGGGCGGACCTCGCATTACGATGTGGTGGTGGAGCAGTCGTCAAACGGCATCATGCTCCTTGGGCTTCAGGGGCTCTGCATCGGCAATGGCATTATCACAGTTGAGAACATGGAGCAGGCGGAGGAGCGCGCTGACGTGAGCCGCTTGAACACGGCGGGGGCCGCGGCAGAGGCTGCGCTGCACCTGCTCGCGCTCAACCGTCGCTGGGGCACACCCAAGGGCGGCATCGGTTTTAAACCCTCGGACGCTGTCAAAATCGCATGACCCTTTCAGGTAATCAAAAGCGCAAGATGAAGAGCGCGGCGCGGCTTTACGCTGTGCAGGCGCTCTTTCAGATGGAAGTGTCGGGCCAGTCCACCCGCGAGGTGGAGCGGGAGTTCGAGGATCACCGCTTTGGCGCAATCTATGACGAGGGGGAGATGCAGGAGGGCGATGTTGATCTCTTCCGCACCCTCGTGGATGCGGCCGTCAACGAGCAGGCCAAGATCGACCAAATGACCGACCGCGCGCTGGTGGCCAAGTGGCCTATCGCGCGGATTGATCCGACGCTGCGCGCGCTGTTCCGCGCCGCGGGGGCGGAGATGGTGGAGACGCGCACGCCGCCCCGCGTGGTGATCGTGGAGTTCATGGATGTCGCCAATGCGTTTTTCCCAGAGGGGAAGGAGACGCGTTTCGTCAATGCTGTGCTCGATCACATGGCGCGGGAGGCGCAGCCGGGGGCGTTCGCGTGACACTCGATTGGGTAAATGGCGACCCGGGCGAGCTGCGCCGGGCCTATGCTGCGGAGCGCGCAGTCCTTGATGCGACCGCGCCCGCAGATGTCCAAGTGTCGCCCATGGACGATGGCCCTCTTTCGGGGCTGCGCTTTGTGCCCGCGGGCGGCGGGCAGGGGGCGCCGATCCTTTACTTTCACGGGGGCGGCTGGCTGCTCGGCAGCCCGGAGACGCACCGCGCGCTCTGTGCTTGGCTGTCAAAGCTGAGCGGGCGGCGGGTGACGTCGGTCCGCTACCCGCTGGCGCCAGAACATCCATACCCCGCACAGCGCAACGCGGCCCGGGCGGCGCTAATGGCGTGCCTCGCAGAGGAGGACGGGCCCCTTTTTGTTGCTGGCGACAGTGCGGGCGGGGCGATGGCGCTTTGGGCAGCAGGGGACGACACGGCGCACGTGGCGGGGGTGGCAGCGTTTTATCCGGCCTACGGGCTCACGCAGTCGGCGTCGATTTCACGGCATGGGCCCGGCGATGCGGCGCTCAATGCGGCTGCCCTTGCGGCGATGTACGCGCGGCTGGGTGCTGACCCCGCGGAGCTGCAGCGCGATGTAGCAAAGACGGGGGCGCCGGTGCTGGTGATTGCGGCGACCGAGGACCCGCTGTTTGACGACGCCATAGCCCTTGCCCAGGATCTGCACGGGCGGGATGTGACGCTCTGGCATGCTCAGGGGCACGAGCACGCGTTTTTGCACCACGGCGCGTCAGACAGCGCCGTGCGCGACTGGCTCAGCCGCGTGGGCGCGTGGTGTGACGCAACGGAGACGGCGCGTTAGGACAGGCAGGCGAATGGGACGCGGGCGCGTGCGGTGCCATCGAAAGCCGCGCGCACGCCGTTTATGACAACCTCCGCCCCCGCAATTTCGGCATCTGAGACGCGGATTTGGCCGAGGTCCGAGGACACGCCAGTGTCATCGACGTCGACGGTAAAGGCAAACTGTCCGCCTTGTCCCAGCGCCCGCAGGTCAAGTTTGACTGCCGTGCTGCCGTCGGTTGGCCTCACCGCGCCCGTCAACAGATCAGCGCCGCGGGCAACCTCGAACGGTTGAAACACTTCGACGCCCGCACCAGCGGCGGTGGTGTCAAAGATGAGCCCCGCCGGGGCTGGCCTAAGGTCGATTGTGACTTGGAGCGCGTCTGTGGCGCAGGCGCCGGTGTTTTCGATGACAAAGCGGTCCTTTGGGGCGCTTTCGACGAAGCTCACCACGATATCGGCGGTCGCCGCTGTTGACCAAAGCGCCGCGCCTGCGACGGCGGCTGCGAGTGTGGACATAGGTTGCGGCATGGTCTTTTCTCCCTGTTCTTGCGGAGATAGCGCCGCGCAAGGTGAGGGCAATCGGGGCTGCGGCGGGGCGCCGAAGTCTTTAAAAGACTTCGGACCGGAATTTTTTGAAAATTCCGGCGCGCCCGCGGAGCAAATGGGAAAAGTGGCGGGCCCGCAGTCGCAGCCGTGCGGCGTGCAAAATTCCCGAGGACCTGTAATTACAGGTGGGCGCCAGGTAACAGGACCAGGATCCTGACAGAGCCAGCTCCCTCGGATTTGCTTAAGGCCACCGGAATTTAGCCGTCACGAGAAGGGCAGAACCCGCCACCCCGTGACATAGAAGCTGCGCCCCATGCTGACAAGGGGGAGGGGGGCTTGCATTTGTTCATAATTCGTTCACAGTTTTGGCATGAACGATCTGAGAACATCCACCATCCGGCCTGATATGAAGCCGGGCCAACTGCTCGCCCGCGGGGTGTGTCGGCATCTGTTGAGCTATGATTTTGTGACTGTGGAGGAGTTTACGCCGACCCAAGGCCTGCGCGTGGATGTCATGGCGCTTGGCCCTAAGGGCGAGGTTTGGGTGATCGAATGCAAGTCAAGCCGCGCTGATTTCCAGTCTGACCACAAGTGGGAAGGGTATTTGGACTGGTGCGATCGTTATTTCTGGGCGGTCGATGACGCCTTTCCCACCGAGCTGCTGCCCGAAGACACGGGTCTGATCATTGCTGATCCCTATGACGCCGAAATTTTGCGTATGGCCCCGGAGGACAAGCTCCCGCCTGCGCGCCGCAAGGTCATGATCCAGAAATTCGCGCGCCACGCGGCCCTGCGCCATCACGCGGCGCGGGACCCGGAGCTCGCGTTGATTTGGGGCTGAGCCTAGCGGCGCGCCATTTCGGCCGCTTTGGCGGCGGCCAGGATTTCTTCCGCGATCTCACGGGCCTCGGAGGGTTCGAAGTCCATGGGTATCTCCGCATTGGCAGCCTCGATGAAAAGCCGCACCATACCTTGGTCGGTCGGCCCGATTTGCAGGTTCGCCTCGATCTCGCGTTCGGTGTTGATGCCCATTCTGGTGCCTCCTTGGAGCGTTGGTTATGAGCGCCCGGGCGCCGCGCTGCAAGTCTGGGGCGCAAAAACGATCCTCCAGATCTTGCGAGGGGATACGCGTCGGAACACTTGCAATCATCCGGGGCAATGGCTAATCCCCGCGGGCGTGCCGACATAGCTCAGTAGGTTAGAGCGCTTGATTGTGGATCAAGAGGTCCCCCGTTCGAGCCGGGGTGTCGGTACCATCTTTTTTGATCAGATATCATATGCACGCGCTGAGCTCAGCCCTCGCGATACCTGGTCCCTAATTGAGCCGGTCTTTGCGTGGAGCCGAAATCTTTAAAAGATTTCGGTCCGATTTCTTTTGAAGAAATCGGTGCCGCCGGGGCAGGTGTGAGGCGTTTGATCGGCGCTTGGTTGCAAAAGATGACAAGCTGGCCGCTGTTTTCCACAACCTGGAACCCGCGGCGGCGGACCTCGTTTAAGAAAAACGCCATACCGGCGAAGCGTTCCACATCGCGCGCTTTGCGGCGGATGACCTCCCCCCGTTGGGCGGCTTTTGACGTGAAAAGGTCATTGACCCACACATCGGGAGCGAGGGGAGAGTGCTGCAAGTCCATACGATTTTCATAAACTTGGAAGCGTTAATCCTTCGTGAACGAATACCGCACGTGGCGACCCTATGGTCATCACCTTTTACGACGCTTCACGTTGCCGCCCCGCTGACCGGCGCGGCCGGCGGTGCTGCGGCCTGACGCCTTTTGGGCGTCGTCGACGGCTTTCTCCACCGCGTATTGGCGCGCAAGCGGGTCGTCGGCCACCACAAGGTCAACTGTTTCCAGGCGTTTGACCTCGTCGCGGAGCCTCGCGGCCTCCTCGAACTCCAGATTCTCGGCGGCTTTGCGCATGTCGTCGCGCAGCCCGTCGAGCACGGTTTGCAGGTTTCCGCCGGTTGGCGTGTCGATCTTGGCGGTCACGCGGTTCATATCCACGTCGCCTTTGTAGAGCCCAGACAGCACGTCCTCGACGTTCTTTTTCACGGTCTCAGGCGTGATGCCGTGTTCCACGTTGTAGGCCATTTGTTTCGCGCGGCGGCGGTTGGTTTCGGCCATGGCGCGTTCCATGGAGCCGGTGATTTTGTCGGCGTACATGATCACGCGGCCGTCGGCGTTCCGGGCAGCTCGCCCGATGGTTTGAACGAGCGACGTCTCCGACCGCAGGAACCCCTCTTTATCCGCGTCGAGGATCGCCACGAGCCCGCATTCGGGGATATCGAGCCCTTCCCGCAAGAGGTTGATGCCCACAAGCACGTCAAAGGCGCCCAGGCGCAGGTCGCGCAGGATTTCGATCCGCTCGATCGTGTCGATGTCGGAGTGCATGTAGCGCACGCGGATGCCCTGTTCGTGGAGGTATTCGGTCAGGTCCTCGGCCATGCGTTTGGTCAGCGTGGTCGCAAGCACGCGCATGCCTTTGGCTGCGACTTTGCGGATTTCGTCCAGCAGATCGTCCACCTGCATGTCGATGGGGCGGATTTCGACCTCCGGATCGAGGAGGCCGGTGGGGCGGATCACCTGTTCAGTAAAGACGCCACCGGATTGCTCCAACTCCCACGCGGCAGGGGTGGCGGAGACAAAGACCGACTGCGGGCGCATCGCGTCCCATTCCTCGAACTTGAGGGGGCGGTTGTCCATGCAGGACGGCAGGCGGAACCCGTGTTCGGCGAGCGTGAATTTGCGCCGGTAGTCGCCCCGGTACATGCCGCCGATCTGGGGGACGGAGACGTGGGATTCGTCGGCGAACACGATGGCGTTGTCGGGGATAAATTCAAAGAGCGTCGGGGGCGGCTCCCCCGGCGCACGGCCTGTGAGGTAGCGGGAGTAGTTTTCGATGCCGTTGCAGACGCCCGTGGCCTCCAGCATTTCTATATCGAAATTCGTGCGCTGTTCCAGACGTTGGGCTTCCAGCAATTTCCCTTCGTTTACAAGCTGATCGAGGCGGGTCTTCAACTCCTTTTTTATGTTGATGACGGCCTGCTGCATCGTCGGACGCGGGGTCACGTAGTGGGAATTGGCATAGAGCCGGATGCGGTCGAACGTGTCGGTCTTTTCCCCGGTGAGCGGATCAAATTCGGTAATGGTTTCAAGCTCTTCCCCGAAGAAGCTCAACTTCCATGCGCGGTCTTCGAGGTGGGCGGGCCAGACCTCCAGGCTGTCGCCGCGGACGCGGAAGGCGCCGCGTTGGAACGCTTGGTCGTTGCGGCGGTATTGCTGCGCGACGAGGTCGGCCATCACCTTGCGCTGGTCATACTCCCGCCCGGCGTAAAGGTCCTGGGTCATCGCACCGTAGGTTTCCACCGACCCGATGCCGTAGATGCACGACACGGAAGCCACGATGATCACATCGTCGCGCTCCAAGAGCGCCCGGGTGGCGGAGTGGCGCATCCGGTCGATCTGTTCGTTAATCTGGCTTTCTTTTTCAATGTAAGTGTCGGAGCGGGCGACATAGGCCTCCGGCTGGTAGTAGTCGTAGTAGCTGACAAAGTATTCGACGGCGTTTTCGGGGAAGAAACCTTTGAATTCGCCGTAGAGCTGGGCGGCGAGCGTTTTGTTGGGCGCCAGGATGATGGCGGGGCGCTGTGTGTCCTCGATCACCTTGGCCATGGTGAATGTTTTGCCTGTCCCTGTCGCGCCGAGCAGCACCTGATCGCGCTCCCCGTCGCGCACGCCTTGGGCGAGCTCGGTGATGGCGGTGGGTTGGTCGCCTGCGGGCGAAAATTCCGTGTGCATCGTAAAGGCTTTGCCACCTTCGAGCTTTTCACGCGCGCGCACGTCGCCAGCGGGGGCATGGGTCAGGGCGGGCATCGCCTCGGGGGAGTTGTTGTGCATTGGGGGACCTCACTTAAGGCTTAAGGTGATCGATTGGCCGTCAGGTTCAAGGGGTCATTTTGTGCAGACTGCGCGTGCGCTTGCACGGGCTTTGGGCAGATACGACAGAGCTTCATGGGGCGGGCGCGCTACGCCGCTTTTGAGTGTTGCTGAGTAAGGCGAAACACCGGTCGCCTTAACCCGCTGTTGACCCGGCAGTTTCACGCTGGGACCATTCTGCGGCGTGAACAAAATCCTCCCCAGATCAGGGGAGGGTGGAATGGCGATGTCCGAGGTTAACACATTGTTTGCGATATAAGTTGTGGATTTGGGCAAATAGTGCGTCGGCGAGAAACAACCTTGAGTAGAAATTGACTCTTTTCATTAAACCGCGCTTGGGGTAGCGTGTTTGTACAGCAGCACTGATGCCCGGGGGCGCACACTCCCCACCCACCAATCGCACTGCGTTTCCCGGGCATTTGCTGCGAAGATCACCCCGACATTTCGATTGGCCCAAGCGCCCTAGTTTCCCTAGCTGGCGTCAAGTGCGGGTCGGAACAGGGCTGCGATTTCCTGCCAGAGCGGCTCAGATTGCGCCACGAGGAGCTCCCCCTCCCGCAGGTTCGGCCGGTAGGGCGAGCCGTCGAGGAGCGCGGCGTGGCCGCCTGCCTCCGTCACGGCCAGCACGCCCGCGGCGTGGTCCCACACATTGAGGTACTTGTTCAGGCAAAACCCCGCGCCGCCCGTGATCAGTGTACGGTAGTCCCACAGCGAGGCGCCCAGGGCCACCGTTTTTGCAAAGCGGGTATGGACCGCCGCGCAGGCCACCCACTGCGCTGCGCTGAGCCCGTAGCGCGCGTGGAGCCCGGTGAGGTCTGCGAGCGGCGGGGGCGGGGGCAGCGTAAGCTTGCGGCGCTGGCCCCGCGCAACGTGGTAGGTGCCGCCGCCCTGGCTCGTTTCCACCCAGTCGTCGAGCACGGGGTCATAGAGCAGCCCAAAGACCGTAACGCCATCCTCGACCACCGCCAAAAGCGTGCCAAAGGTCGCGAGCCCGCGGGCAAAGTTCCAGGTGCCGTCCACCGGGTCGATGATGACCGTTAGGCCTGGGTCGCCCAGCGCATCAAGCTCCGCCGGGTTGGCGGCCACGCCCTCCTCCCCGATGACGCGGGCGCCGGGTAAGATGGCGGGCAGCGCGGCGCGGATATGCGCCTCCGCCCCTGTATCGGCGAGGGTGACGAGGTCGTAGCTCGAGGTTTTCGCTTTGATGTCGGCCGGATCGAGCTGGCGAAACCGCGGCAGGATCTCTGCCCGGGCGGCGGCGCGCACGGCGTCGATTAGGGCGTTTTTGGTGGCGTGGTCCAGTGGCATGGTCATGTCCCTCTCTGCGCTTGATCCGCTGCCCAAAACCGCTCAAAAGGTCAAGCAGCGGTCCCTTAGCTCAACTGGATAGAGCAGCTGACTTCTAATCTGCAGGTTCGGGGTTCGAGTCCTCGAGGGATCGCCAATCTATCGGATGTATTTGTGTTTTGCGGGTCTGTTTCGCGGCGCTGTCTTTAGGTGGCATCGGCCCCTTTGGATCGGACTCTACTGCCTGTCTCCGAAGCGTCTCGCATTCGTAGCACGACTTGCGAACTTGGTTTTGGGGTCCTTTGTGGTGCGTTTGACCAAGCGCGGCGGGCGTAGGCTTCGACCATTCCGGGGTTTGCACGCTGATCGGTGAATTGGGCGACGACCTCCGCGTCGGCACCAAGCCGCCATATTGGGCGCGGGACGACAATTGCTCATGTACCATGGGCCTTTGGGGTCTTAGGCTGTTCCCAAACTTATTTTGAAAGGTTTGCCATGAGCACGGTTCACGCCCCGAGTGATTTCGAACAATTGATGCTCGAACTCACAAACCAGCTTCGCACGGATCCTGGCGGGGAGTTTGATCGCTACTTCCAAAATGGGGTCGCGGTTCAAAGCAACATAGGCAATGCGGTCCGGTACTTTGGCGTCGATCTGACGGCGTTGGAAACGCAGCTTGACGCGCTGCAGGCTGTGGCGCCGTTGGCGTGGAACGGAAACCTGGCGACGGCGGCTGACACGCATTCGCAGTTGATGATCGATTTTGATCAACAGTCCCACAACCTACCAGGCGAGCCTAGCTTGGGCGACCGGATCACCGATGCGGGCTACACCTCATGGAGCCGGGTTGGCGAGAACATCTATGCCTTTACCGACGATCCGCTGCATGGCCACGCCGGGTTCATCATCGACTGGGGCTATGACGACGAGGACATCGTGAATGGCTCCATCCGTTCGGATTTCGCGGACCATGGCGATGGCATTCAGGACCCTCCGGGGCACCGCAACAGCCTTATGAACGCGGCCTTCACCGAAATCGGCATCGGAGCGTTGGATGATAGCGCCGATGACGCATCAGACGATGTCGGGCCTTACTCCGTGACCCAGAATTTGGGCAATCGGTTCAACTATACCCCGCAACTGCTAGGCGTGGTTATCGATGACGCCGATGGCGATGACTTCTATGACATCGGCGAAGGGTTGGGTGGCATTACCGTCACTGCTGTCGGGTCGGCGGGCACCTTTTCGACTACCACCTGGGCGAGCGGCGGTTACCAATTGGAGCTTGCCGCGGGCAGCTACTCCGTCACGTTCTCCGGTGATGGCTTCGACACGGTGACGCGTCAGAACGTCAGCATCGGCGGGGAGAATGTGAAGGTCGATGCCGAGCTTACTACAGCAACCAACGCCCCAGCGACCCTAGAAGACCCTTTCTTTATAGCCGCGCCATGGCTTGGTCCCGATGCAACAGGTGTCTACGGAGAGGCCGGTGTAGGCCAAACGGTTCAAGTGGCCGGTGTAGAGGCATTCAGTGACCCCACTGGCCTTCAATCCGGCAGTGAGACCTGGCGCTGGCTCCGCGACGGGGTCCACATCGAAGGGGCGACGTCTAGCAGCTACACGTTTGTGCATGCCGACGTCGGGACCGATATAACCGTCGAACTCACTTTCCTCGACGGAGCGGGCGAGCTCGAAAGCTATAGCCCCGTGGCGATCTCAAATGTCATCCCGATAAACATCACCGGAACGAGTGGCGATGACATCATCGCGGGCAATTACCTCGATAACTCCATCTGGGGGCGCAAAGGCAACGACATCATACGCGGGGGCTTGGGCTCGGATACATACAACGTTCTTATCAACGATGGGGTGGATATCATTGAGGATACGGGCGGTACGAACGATGTCCTGCAAGTTGAATATATCACCGAAATCTACCGCAAGGCAGAGCCCGGTTCGACGTGGGAAGGGACGCTCGTCCTCGAACTTCTGGGCAATGACCGGGTTGAGGTTAAGAACCAGTTTGCGTCCCACGGGCGGCATCTGATTGAGACTTTGACCTATACGGCTGACGGTCCATTTTGGAGCGCTCAATTTACGTTCAACATGCACACCGGGTCTACTGGAGGCGCCGGGCGCGACCTGTTGGTGGGGCGCTCTGTCACGGACTTTTTGAAAGGAAACGAGGACCGCGACATCCTGCTAGGCGGTGGCAGTGACGACGTCCTGCGCGGCCACGCTGGCAATGATGACTTAGCCGGTGAGGACGGCGATGATCTCAATGTGGGCGGACAAGGCGCTGATACCTACATGTTTTTCAGTGGTGACGACCACGACACCATCATTGAATATGACGGCGCGACGGACCTCGCGTCCACCGACCGTTTGCGCTTGGAAGACGTCACATCGCTGGCGGACATCGACATCGCGCGGGGCACCTCGAGCGGCAGCACCTGGGAGGGGCACCTGGTCCTCGAGACCTCGGCGACGGACAGCGTGACTATCCTGAACCACTTCGCCTCCAACGGCCGCTACGTGGTGGAGGAGCTGGTGCTGGCGGGCGGCGACACGTTCAAAATGACCAAGGAGACCTTCGGCGGCAGCGACGCTGACCTGCTCGTGGGGCGCTCGGTGGTCGACTACCTCAAGGGCAACGGCGGCGACGACTACATGCTCGCGGGCGCAAACGACGACGTCATCTTCGGGCACGCCGGCGCGGATGTGCTGATCGGAGAGCTCGGCGACGACCACCTGCGCGGCGGCGACGGCGCCGACCGCTACGTGGTGAACGCGGGCGACGGCGACGACCTGATCACAGAATACGACGGGGTTACCGATACAACCTCCGTCGACGTGTTGGTGTTCAAGGATATAATCAATATCAACGACTTGACCATGTCTCGCGTGGCCGAGGCTGGCGCCACCTGGCAAGGGTCGCTGCTGATCGAGACCGCCACCGACAGTGTCCGCATCCAACACCACTTCGCCTCCAACGACCGCTACAAGGTCGAACAGATCGAGCTAGGCGATGGGTCCGTGTACAACGTGGATGATTTTGTGATCGTGTAGGGCGGCTTGAACCACCGGTAAGCGCTAGGTCAACTCATTGCGTCGGCGCATCGTTTTGCTGCTGGACGGGGCCATTCCGATGCGAGGGTTATGTGTCCATGCGCCAGCGTGCCCTATCGGTGGATTATTGGGAGGTGAGTAGGTCAGATCCTTGCTGGCGAAGACGGCGGGAAAAAGGCCGTGACGATTGATGTCACGCATCTCAGCGCCCGGCGTGAAGCGACGCGTTTTGGCTTCAAATGGGGGGCGTGGACGCCCAGTCGGTCGGCCCAAAGTTGATTAACGCCCCCTGTGTGGCCCGTGCAGCTTTGGCGACGCCGGGGGCTTAGACGTTTCCTGTCGCGGCCTAGGTCACGGTGAATTGGCCCATCATCCCGCAGTCTTCGTGTTCCAGAATATGGCAGTGATACATGTAGGGTGCGTCGGCGGGGGCGTCGTAATCGAAGCGGACGAGGACTTCGGACCAGGTGCCGTTGTTCACATGCACCATGTCTTTCCAGCCTTGTGCGTAGGCGGGGGCCTCGCCACCATCCATCGACAAGATGCGGAAGGAGCACCCATGGACGTGGAACGGATGGCGCATGTCGTCGACGGTGATGCGCCAGAATTCTGTGTCGCCCTTGCGGGTCTGGTGGTCGATGCGGGTCATGTCCATCGGGCGGCCGTTGATGTGCATGGCGCTTAGGTCGCCGCAAAAGTCGCCGCTGGCCAGGGCGATGGCATCGAAATCGGCGCCGGTTTCCATCTGCAACTCGAAGGAGCGGGTGACCGTGGCCGCAGAGGCATCCGGCGCATCGATATTGGCCAAGCGGTCGGGCATGGCGCCATCAAACCCGCGCTCCGCCTGGCGGGTGAGGGTCAGGGCCACGGTCTGAGTTTCACCGCCGGACCAGAGCTCGCGCCACAGGCCGCGTAGCCCTGGGGTTTCGGCCAGATTGTAGGTGACCATCAGGTCGTTGCGCGCGGTCTTCGTCATGTCGACGAGGATCTCATACCGCTCGCCCGGGGACATGACGATGGTGTCGGTCGCCACCGTCGCAGCCAAAAATCCGCCGTCCGAGGCGATCACGTTCAACGGCCCGTTCGCCATCGACAGGGTCAGGAAATTCCCATTGCTGGCGTTGAGGATCCGGAGCCGCACGAGACCCGTGGGAACCGTTTGCGACACCGGGGCGATGGCCCCGTTTACAACCAGCGTATCGCCAAGATAGCCGTCCTCCAGCGCTGCCGCGGTTAGGTCGTAGTGCAGCGCGCCTGCCGCGTCGAAGTGCTTGTCCTGGAGCACGAGCGTGAAATCATCCACGCCATAAGTCTTTGGCAGGTCCGCCGACAGGCTTGCGTCATCTTCGATCACCATGATACCGGCCATGCCGCGATAGACCTGGCTCGCGGTGCGCCCATGCTGGTGGGAATGAAACCAGTTCATGGAGGCCGCTTGCGCAATCGGCACGTCTGGGGACCAGGTGTCGCCGGGAGCGATTTCCTGATGGGGCCCTCCGTCCACATCGCCGGGGATATGCAGCCCGTGCCAGTGCAACGTGCTGGGATCGCCAATGCCGTTCACCACGTCGATGGGCAGTGTCTGGCCCTGTTTGACCCGCAGCACGGGGCCAAGATAGTCGCCGTTGATGCCAAAGGTATTGCTCCGGGCGCCCGTGCCAAAGTCATGGGTGCCTGCCGTCAGCCCAAGCACGATCCGCTCAGACATCCCGCCGATGAGATCCGTCATGGGCAACACGGGCAACGGCCGCGCGGCCACCTGCGACACCCCCGATGTGCCCGCCACAGCGAGAGAGGCGGTACTGGCAAACAGAAACTGGCGGCGGTTCATAGCGGATCCTTCTCAACCACACCCGAGGTCGGCGTTTGAGCACGGTCATCGGATAGAACATTGTCCAGAGCTTCGCCCGAAACTTACAATTCTGTCAGTTTCGGGAATGTCAGCGTCACGCACAGGCCCCGATCCCCCGGTCCCTCAGACAACGCCACTTCTGCGTTATGGAGCTCGGCAATGGCCCGCACGAGCGCGAGGCCAAGCCCGAACCCGTCGCCCTGGCGCGTCGCTTCCCCTTGGTAGAGCGGCTGCAGCACGGCCTCGCGGTGCTCAACCGGGATGCCGGGGCCCTGATCCGTGACGGAGAGCTGATGACCATACATGCGGATCGCAATGGTTTGCATGGCCGCCCCATGACGCAACGCGTTTTGCAGCAGGTTCGCGAGGAGCTGAACCAGCATGTTATGATCACCGTGGACTGCGCCCGCATCCTCGATCGCAACGGTGAGCACCTGGCCCGCGTCCTCCACCACTGGGCCATAGGTCTCCACCACCTCGTCGATCAGGGCGCGCATGTTGACGGGCTCGAACGCGTCTCGGCCCGCGCCGCTTTCGATGCGGGCCAGTCGCAGCAAAGCCTCAAACGTCGCGGTCAGGCGGTCGATTTGCGCCAGCGCGGTTTCCAGATCGCTTTGGGTGACGGGCTGGTCGCGCTCGATCAGATCAAGCAAACAGCGTTCGATCTGCGCGCGCAAACGGGCCAAGGGCGTGCGCAAGTCATGGGCAATGTTGGACGATTGAACACGGATTTGCGTCATCACGGTGTCGAGCCGCGCGGTGGTGGTGTCGATGCGATCTGCCAGCATGCTCAGGTCGTCCTGGCCGCGCAGGGCAATTCGGGCGGCCAGATCACCCTGCGCCACCCGGGTGAGCCCCGCGTTGATAACGTTCAAACGCTCCTGACTGCGCCGCGCGATCCAGAGGGCAAAGAGTGCCGTTAGCACAATCGTCGCCGCAAGACTGATCTGCATCCCGGCGGCCAGGATATCGCGCAGCTCCTCCTGACGTTCGGTGTTTTCGCCCAGTTCCACGCGCCCATGGGCGGTGGTGCGGATTAGATACCGCATTTCTATGTTGGCGATTTCGGCGTTGAGCGTGCGAAACCCCTCGGGGGGCGCATCGCCCACAAATCCGGTCGTTTCACCTGCGCCCACGGCCAGCAGGCCGTCCCCCGCGTCGAGGTTTGCGATTGTGGCCTCCATCCGCGCGGTTAGGCGGGCATCCACAGTGCGCAGCATTTCCTGCCAAACCAGCAGATACGTCCCGCCCCAGGCCACGACGGAGATCACCGAGAACAAGACCAGAAAGCCCAACGCCTGACGCACCGCCGACAGGCGCATCAAAGCCTTAAACCGGCTCAAAGACATACCCGGTGCCACGGATGTTGCGGATCACCGTATCCCCGAACGGCTTTTCGATCTTGCGCCGCAACCGGCTGATATGGGTTTCCACGACGCTGGTCGTTGGGTCGAAATTCATATTCCAAACCCGTTCCAACAGCATCGTGCGGGTCTGCACGCGGCCTTTGGAGCGGACAAAGACCTCCAACAGAAGAAATTCCTTTGGGTTGAGGTCAATCGTCTGGCCTTGCCGCGTGCAGGTCCGTTTGTGCAGGTCGATCGTGATGTCCCCCGCCGCCAGAATGGAGGACTGGTCCGCTTGCGTGCTGCCCCGACGGGCGAGCACCTCAATCCGCGCCAAAAGCTCGCTAAACGCAAAGGGTTTTACCAGGTAATCATCGCCCCCCGCGCGCAGGCCGTCGACACGGTCGTCGACCTCCCCCAAGGCGGTTAGAAAGAGCGCGGGGGCCGTGACTTTCGCCTGCCGCAGCGCTTTGAGCACCGATAGCCCGTCTAGTCCCGGCACCATACGATCAAGCACGAGCACATCGTAGCCCTCTCTCATTGCCGCCACCAATGCGTCTTTTCCGTCGGTAAATAGATCGACCACGTGCCCAGCCTCGCACAGGCCCTTTTCCGTCCAGGGGCCGAGCGCAGCGTCGTCTTCGAGTACCAATAGCCGCATCCGTGGAGCTCACTTTCGACTGAGGCGGGTCCGAGCGTCTTTGACCACGGGGTGCCTGGAATAGGTTGCATCAAAAAGGCTCCAAGCTTTGCAAAAGTCAAATTCCTCCTGTTCGCTGGGGCCGAGCTATGTTTGTTTCGGTGTCGCGCGCGGCAGCGGTTCAGGCCGTGCCTGAAATCCCAGGCCAACAGCCTTTACCCAAAGATGTATCCGATCCCGCGCACGGTGCGGATCACTTCGGGTTTGCTCGGGTTCGCCTCAATCTTGCGTCTCAACCGGGAAATCCGCAAATCGATGGAGCGGTCAAAGGGCTCCCAGCTGCGTTCATGCGCCATTTCCAGCAGTTGGTCTCGGTTCAGAACCTGGCCGCGGTTTTCAGCAAAGACGCAGAGCAACCGCATTTCCATCGCGGTCATGGGAACCTCTTGCCCGTTGGCACCAAGCAGGCGCTTTGCAGCGAGGTCGAGCTGGCAGGTGCCAAACGCAACACGGCTTTGCGGATCGGCCTGAACCATGGCCGCACTGCTGTCGCTCCGGCGCAGTGCTGCTTTGATGCGTGCCTCAAGCTCCCGCAGATCGACGGGTTTTCCGAGGTAGTCGTCCGCGCCAAGCTCGAGCCCCACCACGCGGTCGATCACATCGGCAGAGGCTGTCAGCATGATGACCGGGGTCTGAAACTGGGCGCGCAGCGTTCTGAGCGCTGTCAAACCGTCCTGGCCCGGCATGGTCACATCAAGCAGGATGAGATCAGGCAGCGCCCGCTTAAGCTCCTTGTGCAGGGCCGCTGCATCGGACGCTTGGGTGACCGCAAAGCCGCGTGCCTCCAGATACTCGCACACCATCTCTCGCAGGTGTTGTTCGTCATCGCAGACGAGGATGCGGGCCTTGGGCGTATCGGTCATGCCACATGTCCTTGTGACGGGGGGTGGGACGCGGGTGCGGACGCAGGCAGGGGCAAGTGCACAGCAAAGCACGCCCCGTCCCCTGGGGCGGAGGTCACGGTAATCCGGCCCCCATGGGCCGCGATAATCCTGTGGCTCAGCGCCAGCCCAATCCCCGTGCCGGCCCCAACCGGTTTCGTCGTGAAAAAGGGTTCAAAGATTCGCTCGGTCAGATCAGCCGGGATGCCCGGACCGTTGTCGTGGAAGGTGACGGTGATCTCTGACGCCGTTTCGTCCAAGACGCTGGCAATCACCAATTGCGCTGCCCTGTCTTGCGCGCGCATTTCTGCCATCGCCTGACCCGCGTTTAAGATCAGGTTCGTAAAGACCTGCACGACTTGATCGGGATCAATCTGAACATCGGGCAGGGCGGGGGTGAGCTGCAACACGCCGGTGCCGCCCGCGCCGCGCACAGCGCCGCCAGCCACGTCCCAGGCGGCCTCGATCACGTCGTTGATGCTGCACGGCTCCACGGCTGTGGGCCGCTGCCGCGCCATGGCCAAAAACGTCCGCACAATGCGGGAACAACGATCTGTGGCCTCTTCAATGCGCTCGACCTTTTTGGACAGCTCGGGGTCGTCCACCTGTTCGCGCACCATCAGGGTGTAACCCGCAATGATAGACAGCGGATTGCTCAACTCATGGGACACGCCCGCGAGCAGCCCGCCGAGCGCAGACATCTTTTCATTTTGCCGGGCCATCGCGCGCTGTTCTTCCAGCTCTGCTTCCATCGCGCGCAATTCCGTCACATCGCGGGTCGAGGATATGATCACCTGCTCCCCCCGGTATTCTATTACCCGGGCAGAGGTCAGACCCTGCATGATCGAGCCGTCCTGCCGTTTGAACCGCACCGGATACTCATTCAGCGTGCCCGTGGGCAAAAGCGCAGCGAGATAGGTGACCCGATCCTGCGGGTCGAGAAAGAACTCCAAGGTCGAAACAATATCGCCAAACCGATCCCGGGAGGCGGGTGGCTGATAGAGCACTTTTCCGTCCTCGACGCGCGAGACCAAAAAGGTCGTGGGGCTAGCCTCCACAATGGACCGGACGAGCCGGTCCGCCTCCCTTTGGGCTTTGTTGGCATGCACTTCCGAACTGATATCGGATCCCACACCTCGGTACCCGCCGTGCTCCTCGCGGCGGGGGGTGCCGGACAGGCGCCAGTGAATGTCTTGCGCTGTGCCGGGGAGGGTGACCTCCAAGTTGCGGAAGGCTTTGCCTTGGTCCATCGCGTCCCTGAGCGCGGCGGGGTCCCCGGACAGCAGATCAAAAAGCCGCCGCCCCGACTGAGCGGCCCCGCCTGAGGCCTGTAACATCTGAGCAGGCACATGGGTGAGACGGCCCTCTGCATCCGTCTCCCAAATCCAGTCTGACGATTGGGTCTCGAACTCCCCCAAGAGCAGCGAAATCACATCCCGCTGGCGCCGTCGTTCGAGGCTGTTGACCTCCAGCTGAAGGAAGTTCTGGAACGCATTCAGGCCCAGCAGCCAAAAACAGGCTGTGTAAACCAAAAGAAAGGCAACCAGCGGGAGCGCATAATCCGGCAGCTTGATAACCGACGCGACCACGAACGGCACAACCAGGCCCAAGAGCGCCCCGGCAGAGATGAGCGGATTCGAATATGACGCAATAACCGTACACGCAAACGCGGCCATCCCGATAAAGGTGACATAAACGAGCAAAAAGATGTCCTGGGACGAGCCCATGGGCACCGGGTCGCCCAAAACAACAACGAGCCCCACGCAGAAAAGCGCCACCGCAGAGACGATATGCAACTGCCTGCGCTTGCGCCGCAGCACGTCCGGTTGCGTCGCGGTGTCGAGTTTTCGCAGCGGCCAGATGAACACGCACAGGCCCAAAGCGCCCAAGATGACAACCGCCATCCACGGCGCGATGCCAGCTGCGCCCTCAAACCCGTTGACGCCAAAGTAGATCAGGGGTGGCACCGCGACAGACACAATCGTCATCGCCGACAGGCCCGGTGCCATAGCTGCAATCCGCTGCAACTGCGCCGTTTCGAGCTCCCGCGTTTCCTGTTGCGTCAAACCGAGCGGGTCGAGCGAGCGGATACATTTCAGAACCAGACCAAAATCGATCTGCCGTTCTGTGATATCTGCCCGCGACGGGTTCACATGCTGTTCCGTTCTGCCAGATCCACGCTGCCATATGGGTATCATGGTGCCTATTGCGGGTCATCTCCCTTAAGCCAGACGTGGATGATCTCGGGCCAGGGGGCCCCATCCACGAGGGGGGGATGGTCTGTTGGGCATAGACCAAGGGAAACGAAGCCGCATTGGGTGATGCCGGACCCGTCGTCCGTGGGGTGGGTACACACACGTTTGCGCGCCAGCCGCGCTGGGATGTCCGCGGCGTGATCGGCCCCGATGCACACAAAGGCCACCGCATCCTCGGCAAACACATCGCCAAAGAACCCGCCTTCGTACAATGTGTGGCTTTCCAGCTCCTCTGGCTGGGAGTTCAGTACCGCATGGATGCCGTCCGGATTGCGCATGGAAATCAGAACGTTCGCCCCAAAGGCATTGGTGCGCGCCAGAATGCAGGCCGATACCCATCGCCGCTCTGACGCACTCAGGGCTCGGGTGCCCCAATGAGGCGCGAGCCCCATGGCGCCCGGAAACTCGTAGCGTTGTTCCCCGACCGACCCTCGCAGAACGGTGCCCTGGGCCAACGCGCAGGACGCCAAGTATTTTAGCTGATGTCGCGCGGCTTCTGTCGCGATCCGGTCAGGGTTCACGATCTCAACATAGGTGCGATCCTGGGCGGATGTTGCTCCTCCATAGAGGAGCAACAGGCCACCAATCAAAAGCGCTTTCACTGGCCCAACGGCGCGCGGTCCAGCCCCTCAAACGGGTTCACGACGGCCGTGTGCAGTGCGGTCCCGTTGGAGTTGAGCCCCTGAAGCTCGATGCCATTAAAGAAGCGCCCGTTGAAATAGGTGCCATTTGTGGTGAGGCCTTGGAGCGTGAGACCCTGAAGCGTGAGACCCTGAAGCGTCAGCCCCTGAAGCGATAGACCGTTGATCGCAATGCCGTTTTCAACGAGCTGCATGTGTTGGCTGTCCTGCGCGCTTGTCGCGGTCCCGGCTGTGAGACCGAGTGCGACTGTAAGTGCTGCGATGCGAGTAACGCGGTTCATGATGTTATCCTTTGTTAGGGTGACGACCTTGTCTGTGGCGCAGTCCTAACAAGTGGAAGTATCAGTCTGACGTCTCTGAATGTATCAATTGTATCAGCGATGGGCGGGTGTGGGGGCTGCGCTGAAACACCTTTGGCGCCCGTTTGGCATCTAAGTTGGAACGTAGGCGAGCCCGAGATTGAGGGTGCGTCAGCGCAGCTGCTCAGGGCTCACGCGACAGCTCACAAGTCGACCGCCTGCGACCCTACCTCGGATCGCCCCAAAGGGCCTTCCCACTATGGCCTGCTGGTACCGGTCGCATGTCCGCCCGGCGATGCGGCCAGACTGGTTGGCCTGGTTACTCCGCAGCGATGTCTTGCGCGTTGCCTTTGGCGGCATGGGCGGCGGCGATGATGGCTTGGGCAATCGCCTCGACCTCGTTCAACGTCAGGCGCACGGGCAAGCGCACGTCGCAAGCCCGGGTGAGCATGGCGCGGGTTTGGGGCAGGTCGCCGCCGGGAATGCTTTCCGGCGGCAAGAACTGCCAATTCCAAAACGCGCGCGCGTTGTCATCGCTTAAGCCAAAGACTTGCGCGCACAGGTGCCGGGACTTCAGCTCCGCCACGAGCGCACGGGCCTGGGCGTCGGAAAAGTCCACGAGGTTGAACTGGATAGAGTCCGGCGCGCGTTTCTCCTGCGGCAAGGCGTGCGGCACATCGAACTGGCCGCTGGCTTGCAACAGCGCGGCCATGTGGTCGTGGTTTTTGAGCCCGCGCGCGCAGCGGTCAGACAGTGCGTCAAGCTGCGGCTCGATCACCACCGCGCTCAGGTTCGACATGCGCGTGTTGTAAAGCGGCAGCTTGTTTTGCCAGCGCGCGAACGCGTCGTGGAGCACGGGGTGCTTTTTCCAGTTATGCTCGTAGGCGCCCGACATGATCACGGCCCGTGCGATCAGGTCGGCGTCATCGGTGATCAAAATCCCCCCTTCGCCTGCGTTGAGCATTTTGTAGCTTTGGAAACTAAAGCAACCGACGCGCCCGATTGTGCCGATGTTGCGCCCGTTCCAGGTGGTGCCCAGCGAATGGGCGGCGTCTTCGATCACGGGGATGCCCGCCTGATCCGCAAGCGCCATGATCGCGTCCATGTCGGAGGTATGGCCCCGCATATGGGAAATCATGACCGCGTCCGCGCCCGCAAGCTTGGTCTCAAAGTCATTGAGGTCGATGCGGTAGTTCTGCCCCACTTCGACGAGCACGGGCACGCAATCCGCATGCACAACAGAGGATGGAACCGCCGCAAAGGTGAAAGCGGGGATCAGGACCCGCGCACCCCGCGGCAGGTCGAGCGCTTTGAGCGACAGAAAGAGCGCCGCAGAACAGGACGCCACCGCGAGCGCGTATTTCGCGCCGAGCTTTTCAGCGAATGCTTCCTCCAACCGCGCAACAGGGCTGGTCTGCGACGTGTAGCGAAAGAGGTCTGCGGAGCTCAGCAACGCGTCGAGTTCGGCGCGGGCGGCGGCGGGGATGGGTTCGGCTTGGTGAACATCGGGGAGCTGTGTCATGTCGGGTCCGAAATGGTGGGGCATGGATCGATATAGCGCGGTTTTTGGCAGGGCCTACGCCGCGAACGCAACAGATATGTAACACGCTTATGACGCCGCTGGGCGCGGGGGATATGGCCCCTTTAGACGCAATGAGCCCCAAGGAAAACCTGTTGCCGGGGTTCGGCAGCGCCGAGTGCAATATCGTGCCGACGTCGTATGCCCGAAATAGAAAGGACCCCGCCCCGGGTGGGGCGAGGTCCTCGTTTTCGAAGGTGCCTGATTAGTTCAGGTCAGCATCGCGTGCCGCGCCGACGGAGGCTTCCGCCTCTGCCACTGCGGATTGCAGCGCTGCGAGGATTTCCTCACCACCGTCCACATTGCCGGAGAACCAGCCGAGCACGGGTGTCGCTGCTTCTGCGAAGGCCGCCTTTTCACCGGGTGTCGGCACATAAAGGTCACCACCGCCTGCGACGAAGTCGGCATAGGCCTGGATCGACTTACGCTTTGGCGAGGCGAACGTGGCCTGCTGAAGCGCGTAGAAACCGTCCACGACGACGCGGCGCAGGTCCTCTGGCATGCCCATGAACGTCTCGTTCGACATCCACCACAGCGCGCCCATATAGGCGTGGCCGTCGAGCGTGACGTACTGAAGACCCGCATCCGGGAACTTCATGCCCATGATGTCGGTGATGCCGTTCTTGGACCCATCCACAACGCCCGTCTGGAAGGAGGTAAAGAGCTCCGGCCATGGGATCGGGGTGGGAGAGGCGCCCAGTGCACGCACGAGCTCCTGCGGAAGGTCCGCAACCACGGTGCGCAGCTTCAGGCCGTCAAAGTCCGCAGGCGTGGCCAGACGGCGCTTGGTGTTGGCAAAGTTGCGCCAGCCGCCGGTGTTGCCGATGGTCATCAGGCGGATCGTGTCGCCGGAATCTGCGAGTGCCTTGTCACGCATGGTGCGCGTGAAGTCCGTCTGGCTGAGCACATATTCCGCGATGCGGTCGTCGGCCATCAGGTAGGGCAGGTCGAGCACCTGGACATAGGGGAAGACGCCAGCCGCCCCACCGGAGGTGGAGATATAGACGTCGATGGAGCCTTCCGAGACACCCTGCAAGCATTCTGCACCGTTGGAGCAGAGCTGCGTGCCGATGAAGAGTTCCACTTCGATCGCGCCGTTGGATGCGGCCTCGACGTAGTTTTTGAAAACGATGAGGCCGTCATAATCCTCGTCGTTTTCGTTCGAGTTTGCCGTCGCGCGGATTTTGAATTCCGCGTGACCGCCCGCCCAGCCGGCAACCGCCGAGGACGCGAGGAAGCCAGCGGCGAGCGCTGCCTTTGTTAGACCTTTGAGCATGATAGCCTCCCATGTTGTTGAGGTCTTTCACCGGGTTTTCCCCGGTATTGGGTTGGTCTCGTGGTGCGCGCCGTCACTGGACGAAGCCTGTCAGGCGCGGAAGTGTCATGGAGATGAAGGGGAAGTAGGTGATCAGGAAAATCACCACGACCTCCACCGCCAGGAAGGGCAGGATTGCCTTTGCGATGGTCTCCACCTTTTCGCGGCTCACCGATGAGGCCACAAAGAGCACGAGGCCCATGGGCGGTGTCGCGAGCCCCACAGTGAGGTTCACCGACATAATGATCGCGAAGTGGACCGGGTGGACGCCCAGATCGACAAAGATCGGCCCCAGGATTGGCCCCAAGATGATGATCGCGGGGCCCGCGTCGAGGAACATCCCCACGATAAAGAGCAGGATGTTGATGAGCAGGAGCAAGATCAGCGGGTTCTCTGACAGGCTCAGGATGAAATCCGCCAGGATCTGCGGCGCGCCCGAGAGTGCGACAACCGTCTTAAAGCTGACCGCCGCGCCCACCAGCAACAGCACCGCCGAGGAGGCGAGCGCCGCCCGCGCCAGCAGCGGCCCCATATCCGACATCTTCATAGAGCCCAGGACAAAGAAGCTGACAAAAAGAGCGTAGGCCACAGCGATCACGGACGCTTCCGTCGGCGTCATGAAGCCGCCGAGGATACCGCCCAGGATGATGACGGGGGTAAGCAGGGGGGCCACGGCCTTTTTACAGGTCATGCGGAAGTCCGCGCTGACCCGCTTGCGGTACCCGCGCATGACGAGGTCCATGGAAGCCGCGCAGGCCAAGAAGAGCGCGAGGTTGATCCAAGCTTGGCTCGCTGGTGCGCCATCTTCAAAGAAGCCTGCGGTGGAACCGATGATGCGGAAGAGGAAGAAACCAAAGGTGAGGCGGATGAGGACAAACGACACCCAGTTTTCAACAGGCGTGATCGTTTGGTTCTTTTGAATGACGCGCTCTGCCTTGGGCAGGTCGTAGCGGTCGGCGGTGACGCGCACCATAATCATGAGACCCACACCCACAAGGATGCCGGGGACGATGCCCGCAAGGAAAAGCGCGGCGACGGATTCGCCCATCACATAGGCGTAGATGATCATAATGCCCGAGGGCGGAATGATCGGCCCGATGACGGAGGACGCCGCGGTGATCGCGGCCGCGAATTTCCGCGTGTAGCCCTGTTTTTCCATCGCCGGGATAAGCGTGGAGCCTAGCGCGGAGGTATCCGCCACGGCGGAGCCCGACAGGCCTGCGAAGAGGATCGAGCTTAGGATATTCACTTGCGCCAGACCGCCACGCAGGTGGCCCATGATCGCCTGGGAAAATTCGACGAGGCGGATCGTGATCCCGCCGCGGTTCATGATTTCGCCTGCGAGCATAAAGAACGGCAGCGCCATCAGCGGGAAGCTGTCGATGCCGTTGTAAAGGTTGCGATAAAGGATCGCGAGGTCGCGGGAGGACCCGTCGAGGACGAGTAGCGCGCCCGGTGCGAGCAGGAGGCCGAAGACGACCGGCAGGCCGATCATGAGCATGAAGAGGAAGACCGGCAGGAACCAGATTAGCATGATGTCGGCTCCTGTACGGGGTGCGAGGGGGGGATGCCTCCGGCGGAGGTATGTTTAGCCAAAGGAAGGGGGGGGCGTGTGCGTGCCATCAGTCAATCGGTCCCGCTTCTGCGAGGGGCTTGAGCCGGTCGCCGCCGCCAAGGAGCGTGATGATCTGGCGCAGGATCAGTTCGATGCTCACCAGCGTCAGGAGGCAGAAGCCCACGAAGAGGGAAGCATAGGCCCAGGAGTTTTTGAACTTCATCCGTTCCCCGCCGAACCAGTCGAGCGGCAGGCGCAGCGTCGCCGACGAGCCGCGCCCGGTAAAGCTGTTGACGTGGGAGTTCCAGCCGAGTTCGACGCAGCGCACGATCACGACCATCGCCATGGCCAGCAGCGCGAGGCTCAAGAGCGACGCAAGCACCCGGGGCAAGGCGCGTTCGAGCATATCGATGCCCACAAAGCCGCCCTGGCGGTAGGCCAGGGGCCCAATCAGACCGGTCATCCACAGCATCAGAAACCGCGCGCCCTCTTCCGTCCAGTTCGGCGCGTCGAAAAAGAGCCGCATGAAGATTTGGTAGAGGATAAAGAGCACCATGACCCCGAGTGCGGTCAATGCGAGCGCCCTTCCGATGGCCAAAAGGACATCGTTCACTTTTTCAAGGGGCCAAAGCAGCCCCAGCAGAAGCGACATAGCGCTCCCCCCTCCCAGTTGTGTGGCGTGGGCCGTTTGCCGGCCTCTATCACCACTATGTGCGGGGCTTAGCCCTGCGTAAAGCGCCCATATGCGCCGCTGTAAAACGAAAGCGGCGCGCCGGGGCGCGTGAAGACTTCGCGGACGCGGCCCACGGCGATCACGTGGTCGCCGCCGTCATGATAGGCATGCGCGTCGCAGTAAAAGCGTGCGATGGCGTCGTTGATGAGCGGCGTGCCGTCGGCCGCCGTCGTCCAATCGAGCCCATCAAAAGCGTCGTGATCTTTGACGAAGGCGTTCGAAATTGCCTGCTGGTCCTCGCGCAACACGTGGATCGCAAAGGCTTTTCCGCTTGTGTAGGCGTCGAACCGCGAGGAACTGCGTGCCGGGCACCACATCACCAGCGGCGGGTCGAGGGACACCGACGCAAAGCTATTGGCGGTAAAGCCCATGGGCCCTTCGTCAGAGGCCGTCGTGACCACGGTGACCCCCGTCGCAAAGCGCCCGAGCGCGTTGCGGAACGCGCGGGCGGTTTCGGAACAGGGCTCAAATATCTCGGGCGCGTCCATGGGCGTTTGCCTGTCGTGTTTCATTACGGAACCTCAGCGCCGAGCGCGGCGGTGTAAAGTTCGAACCAAGTCTGGCGGTCCATTTCGACCCGCGTCGCATCCCCAAAGGTCGAAATCCGGGCAAGGGTGTTGGTGCCCATGACGGGCAGGATCTGTGCCGGGTGCGCGAGCAACCACGCCACTGCCACCGCTGTCGCGTCCACGCCTTGGGCGTCTGCCACTTTGTTGAGCGCGGCCATCACGGCAGCGTTGCTAAAGAGCGCCCCACCTGCGAGCGGGGACCAAGCCATGGGTTTGATGCCGCGTTCTTGCAGGTAGGCCAGGTCGCCATTGGTAAAGGGCGCGTGGTGGATCAGGCTCATCTCGATCTGGTTTGTCACCAGCGGTGCGTCCATGGCCGATTGCAGCAGGTTCCAGTCATGGAGCTTAAAGTTCGACACGCCGACATGGCGCACCTTGCCGCTTTCGACCACCTCATCGAGTGCGGCGCCGGTTTCAGCCGGGTCCATGAACGGGTCCGGGCGGTGGATCAGGAGCAGGTCGATTTTATCGACATCCATCAACCGCAAGGAGTGGTCGACAGAGGCCAGGATATGCGCGCGGGACGTGTCGTAGTATTTGACGCGGGCATCGGCATAGCGGCCTGCTGGCGCCAAGATATCGCATTTGGTGACGATCTCGATCTGGTCTTTGAGCGCGGGCGCGGCTTTCAGCGCGTTGCCCAGGACTTCTTCCGCCTCGTAGCCGCCGTAGATGTCGGCCTGGTCCATCGTGGTGATGTCTTGGGCCAGGCAGGCCTCGATCTTGGCCTGCACATGGGCGGGGGATGTGTCGGTATCATCCCCGAGCCGCCACATACCATAGACGATGCGCGACAGTTCGAGCGGGCTGTCTTCGCCCTTTGCCAGCGTAACGCGTTCCATCATTTTCGCTCTCCTACGCCAAGCGGCGTGGCTGGTGTGGAGGCCGGCACGCGGCCATAGGCGTGCGGCAGGCTCACGGTCTCGAGTTCCGGCATGACGAGGCGACCAAAATGCTGAGCCTCCTCGATGTGGGGGTAGCCGGAGAAGATGAAGGCCCGGATCCCCATTTTCTTATACTCTTCGATCTGGGTCAGGACCTGATCGGCGGAGCCGACGAGCGCCGCGCCGCAGCCCGACCGCGCGCGGCCGACGCCGGTCCAGAGGTTAGGTTCGACATAGCCGAATTTGTCTGCCAGTTCGCGCGCTTTGGCCTGGTGGCTCACGCCCAGTGAGGTCGAGTCCAGGGCGCGGTCGCGGATCAGCGTGCCGTATTCATCGTCAAGCTTTGATACGATGTAGTCGGCGTATTCGCGGGCCTCGGCCTCGGTGTCGCGCACGATCATGTGGACGCGCAGGCCGTAATCGAGCGTGCGGTTGTATTTCTCCGCCACTGCATTCACGTCGCGCATGCGGCCCGCGAGGTTTTCCTTGGGCTCCGGCCACATCAGGTAGACGTCGCAATGCTGGCCACACAGGTCGAGCGCGGCGGGGGAGTAGCCCCCGAAGTAGAGCAGCGGCCCGCCGGTTTGGTAGGGGCGCGCGGGGTCGGTAGTAAGGCCCTGAAAATTGTAAACCTGACCCTCGTAGTTGATCTCGTCCTGGGTCCACGCCTGTTTCAAAATCTCCACCACTTCGCGGGAACGCTGGTAGCGGTAGTTCGACTCAGCCTTCTCCCCTGGGAAATCGCTGGAGATGATGTTCACCGTCAGGCGGCCTTCCATCATGTGGTCGAGCGTGGCGATGGTGCGCGCCAGCATGATCGGCTGCATCTCACCGCAGCGGACGGCGGCGAGCATGTTGATCTTGTCGGTCAACGGCGCGCAGCCCGCGACAAAGCTCAGCGTGTCTTGCCCCACTTGGTAGGAGGACGGGCACAGGATGTTTCTGAACCCCTGCTTTTCCGCCTCAAGCACGATGTCGCGGCAATGGGCCCAGCTTGACCGCAGCGCGCCGTCGGGCACGCCCAGGAATTGGTAGTCATCAGAGCACAGCGCCGAGAACCAGCTGACTTCTGCGCCTTTGAGATCGGGGGATGTGACGGGGACGACGGTCATTTCGGGCCAGTTTGCGCTATCATTTACCCTTGCGTAGCACCGGAGTTGCGGTGCATCAATAGTGTATCAATCGAGGCGCGCAAAAAGTTAGGGTCGCCATGGGAGAGCGCGGGAGCCTACCCAAGCACATTCAGATCAGCGAAATGCTCGCGCGCGAAATCGCAGCGGGGCGGCTGTCGGATGGTGCGCGCCTGCCGTCTGAGCGCGACATGGCCGCCGAGCTTGGCGTGGCGGTCGGGACGTTGCGGCGCGCGCTCGACAACCTCACCGAACAGGGGCTGATGGAGCGTGTGCAAGGCTCCGGCAATTATGTGCGGCAGGGGGCGGACCCGCGGTCCGTTTACGCGTTTTTCGGGTTGGAACGTCCAGGCGGCGGCGGGCTTCCGACGGCGATTGTGCTCGATGCCAGCGCGGTCGCGCGGCCAGCGGATCTAGGGACTGAAGGCGGTTGCGCCGATGTCCTGCGCATTCGGCGCCTGCGGCTGCTTGATGGCCTGCCCGCCGCGCTCGAAGAAATCTGGCTCGACGCGCCAGGCGCTGCCGGGCTCGACGCCGATGCGCTATCCGACAGTCTTTACCTGTCATTTCAGCGCGAGCTTGGCGTCAGTATCGAGCGGACAGAGGACCGCGTGGCGACCGGCACGGTCCCAGGATGGGGCGCGCGGGAGATCGGGCTTGCAGCGGGCCAAATCTGCGGCCATGTGCGCCGCCGGGGATGGTCTGGCGAGCAGGTCATTGAGCAATCAGAAACTTGGTTTGATGGGGCGCGCGCAGAATTTGTGTCGCGCAGGAGGTAGGGATGGATCACGTAAGATACGGCATCATTGGCTGTGGCATGATGGGTCAAGAACACATTAAAAACATCGCCTTGTTGCCCAAAGGTGAGGTGACACATGTGTTCGACCCGGTCCCCGAACTCGCCCAAGAAGCCGCTGCGATGGCGCCCGGTGCAAAGGTCGCGCCGACACTGCGCGATGTGGTCGCTGATGAGACGGTTGATGCGCTCGTGATCGTCTCGCCCAATCACCTGCATGTCGACCAACTCTTTGAGATATCGACGATCCGGCACCTGCCGATCCTGTGCGAAAAGCCGCTCTATACCCATCCCGAACAGGCCGCCCGGCTCGCGATCTTCGAGGAACGCTATCAGGCGCCGGTCTGGGTCGCGATGGAATACCGCTACATGCCACCCATCGCCGCGCTCCTCGCGGAGCTTGAAAACGCCACCGGCGGGATTGAGATGCTCACGATTCGCGAGCACCGCTTTCCGTTTCTACCGAAGATCGGGAACTGGAACCGGTTCAACCGCAACACCGGCGGGACGCTGGTGGAAAAATGCTGCCATTTCTTTGACCTGATGCGGCTTGCGATGAAATCAGAACCCGTGCGCGTGATGGCCAGCGCTGGCCAGGCGGTGAACCACACGGGCGAAAGCTACGCGGGCGAGGTTCCCGATATCTGGGACAACGGCTACGTGATCGTGGATTTCGCAAACGGCAAACGCGCGATGCTCGAACTGTGCATGTTTGCGGAGGGCAGTCGATACCAGGAAAAGATCCACGCCGTGGGCCGAGACGGCAAAATCGAATGTTTGGTCCCGGGGCCGGGCCGCTTCTGGTCCGAAGACCTTGGCCCCGCGCCGGTCCCGCAACTCGTGCTATCGCCGCGCTCCCCCAAGGGGCCCGTGGTGCGCGACATCCCTGTGGATGCCACGCTGCTTGAGGCTGGGGATCACAACGGGTCGACCTATTACCAGCACGAGCGGTTCAACGCGGTCGTGCGCGGTGAGGGCAGGGTGGAGGTGACGCTCCAAGACGGGGCGCGGGCCGTTGCGATGGGGCTGGCAGCCCAGCAATCCGCGGCGGAGGGGCGCGTGATCACGCTAGAGTCTGCCGCGCTCGCGCAAAGCGCCTAGCCCGCCGGGCAGGCGCGCGCCCAAATCGTCACACGGCGTTGGGCGACATGTGTCGACGGCAAGCTGGCCAGGAGCGCGTCCTCGCCTGCGCCTTCGGCCACCATGGGCAAGGCGGCGGGGCCCATCAGCTCCCCCAGTTTGGCCTCAACGGCGTCTGCGCGGCGTTCGCTGATGCGTTGGTTGACGGATCTGTCGCCCGAGCTGTCGGAATGGCCCACCAACCGGAGGCAGGTGTTCGATAGCGCCTCTGTCGACAGCACCCGCGCAAGAAGCGCGATCTGCGCTTGCGCATCCGCGTCGAGCGTGCTGCCCCCACGCGGGAAAAAGACATTGTTTTCGCGGTAATCTTGCCCGAGCGCGGCGATGCGCGCGTCGCTTGGACAATGGGGCGCGCCTGGGGCATCGGCCGCGCTGCAATCCACCGCCGCCCCGGCAGGGGCCGCGGTGGCGAGCACCAAAATCGTTCCAAACACTGCTGTCGTTACACGGCCCATGACACCTCTCCTCAACCACGTGGGGCGGGCATAAGGGGCAGCTTTGAAAGAACCGTTAAGTGGCCCTGAAAAAGTTTTCGCATCCCACGGGGCCGCGTTTAGGCTTTGGTAGGGCCTCCTTGCCAGAACCACCCCGGAGACTGATCGGGGACGAATTTTTTGAGCTCTCAGCGACTAACATGGCTGGATGCGTTGCGACTGACGGCGGGCGTATCCATGGTGGGGCTGCACGCGACGGCGGATGCGACGGGGCAACCGTTTGTGGATTGGCCGATGGAAGACCGGCTCGCGCCACTGCTGCTGCGCGCGGTGATCTATACCGCGCGCACTGAACTGTTTCTCATAATCTCGATCTTCCTGCTCCTGATGGCGCTCGACCGCCGCCCCCGGGGCTACGGCGCGACGCTGAAAGAGCAGGCACGCAGGCTGCTTGTCCCGTTTGCGTTTTGGACCGTGTTTTATGCGTTCTACAGCCTCATCAAGGCCACGCATTTTGGCTACGATCACGCGATCTGGGCGGCCTTGATGATGCCTGCCACCTGGGCGGAGTACTTCCTGCTGGGCGCCTCAAAGTACCACATGCACTTCTTGCCCACGCTCTTTGCGCTCGTGCTTTTTTACCCGTGCTTTCGGATCGCTAAGGAGCATGTGTGGCTGGGCGTGCTCGTCTTTGCCTGCCTCATGCTCAAACGCGAACTCGATGTGTTTTTGTGGAGCACCTTTGCCGCAGAGCCCTGGTTCGACTACGCCCTGCGCGCGGTCAAAGTGCTGACCTACACCGGCTATGGCTTTGTTGCCGCCGCGCTGCTTGGCGTGTGGGACCGGTGGGGCAAGACACAAGACCTTAGCCGTTGGTTCGCGCCGATTGCCATCGTTGGGACGATGCTGTTCCTCATCAAGCTCGCTGCAACCTGGAAAACGGCGCAGGCCGGGGCTTGGCAGCACAGCTATGTGCCGGGGTACTGGGCCGACTTCCTGTTCCCCTGTGTGCTCTTTGCTGGGTGCCTCGTGCTGGCGCACAAGCATTGGCCGGCCGTGATCAGCCGCGTGGCGAAGTATTCCTTTGGCATCTACCTGTGCCACCCGATCTTCCTCGATCTCATAGAGATCGGAATTTCCCAGGCCGCGCTCACCCCGCTTGAGCAGGTGTTGATCAAAATCGTGCTGGCCATCGTCGCAACCTCCCTCTTCGTCCTGGTGCTGGAGCGTGTGCGCCTGCTGGCCTGGACGGTGGGGCTCGGGCCGCTGCCAAAGCTCCTTCCCACGCGGGTGGGTGCTATACTGTCAGGAGAGAATAGATGATCCGTGTTGACGCCCCCCTGGGCGACGTGACGATGCTGCGCCTCGACGGGAACCGGATTGGGGCACAGGGGTTCATAGCCGCGCGGGCGGCGATTGGTGCCGCGCTCAAGGTCGGAACGCGGGCGATCCTTCTGGACATCGCAAAGGCGTCGCACCTGCGCGCCTCCGACATCGCACGCTTGGTGGAGCTTGCGGGTCTTGCGCTACCCGTGGCGCGGCTGAGCCTCGTGAACGTGCAGCCTGGCCCCATGACCGCCCTGCGCGACTATGCCCTGGACGAGGTGATCCCGATCTATGCCACGCTCACCCGCGCGCTTGAGGCACCGGAGGTGCGCTCGGGCCTTCTGGCGCGCACGCAGGCCATCGTTTTGTCGGCCGGAAAGGGCAGCCGCATGGCGCCGCTGACCCAGCATTGCCCTAAGCCCATGCTCGACATCATGGGAAAGCCCGTGCTCGAACATATTTTGGGTCACTTGGCGCGCTATGGGGTGCGCGATGTCATGCTGAACCCGGGCCATTTGGGGCCACAGCTCCCTGCCCATTTCGGCACGGGGGAACGGACGGGCCAGTCGCTCTTTTACCTCAACGAGGGGATGGAGCGGGGCGGGCGCTGGGTTGCGGCACCGCTCGGTTCGGCCTCCACCCTGGCGCGGTTGGTGCAGGATCACAACGCACTGATGCGCGACACGATTGTGATGTGTGGCGATGCGTTGGTGAATGTCGATCTGCCCGCGATGATGACGGCCCACCGCGCGGCGCACGCGGACGTGACCATCGCCGCGCTCACCGTGCGCGCGGAGGAGGTCCACAAATACGGGATCATGGTCACTGACGCCGGCGGGCGCGTGACCGATTTCCAGGAGAAACCAAATGTGGCCGACGCAAAATCGCGCTTGGCCAATACCGGCATCTACATTGTGTCGCCCCGTGCCGCAGACAAGCTCGTTGCGCGTGACGGGGCCGACATCGCGGGCGATTTGCTCCCAGCGATCTTGGCCGCCGGCGGACGCGTTCAGGCGTTTGCGAAACCGTTCGACTGGGTCGATATCGGTTGCGGGCGCGAGTACGCGGCGGCCTGGGCGCAAGCGCTCGCGGGCAGGCTGCCGTGGCTCGAACATGACGCGGTGGAGCTCGCGCCGGGCATTTGGGCCCATGACACCGCCAAAGTTGCGCGTCTCACAGATATCGAAGGCCCCGCATATCTCGGCCCCGATGTCGACATCGCCCGCGGCGCAAGCCTGCGTGGTCCGGCAGTGATCGGCGCGGGCAGCGTGGTGGAGGCTGGGGCCTTTATCCGCAACAGCGTGCTCATGCCGCAAACCCGTGCCGCCGCAGGGGCGCTGGTTGACGGAATGATTGCCGGGCCACGCTGGGCCGTCGCCCATGCCTACGCGGATGGCTCTGAGCAACCTTGGGACCCGGTAGAAGGGCTCAGCCCGCTCGGTAATGCCGCCGCTGCGGTTGGCGTGCCAGATGGCGTCACGCATCTTTCCCCACCCGCCACGCTTGCACGCGCAAGCTAAGGCCGGAGCCTGATAATGCCAGACCAGACCCCAACCCGCGCGGGTGCATTGCGCGACATGACAGCGCCCGACTACTTCCGCGCGTTCGACCACGTGCGCCCGCCGGTGCTGGCCCCGATGACAGAGCGGCGCAGACTGATCTGGCAGCTTGCCGCGGCTTTCACGCTGGGACTGGGTGCGTGGTATCTGCACTGGCGCTGGACCGCGTCGCTGAACCCAGATGCGCTCCTTTTTTCCGCCGCAGTTGCCGGGGCTGAGACGCTGGCGTTCCTCGGCACGCTCCTTTTTTTCTATGACATCTGGGAGGAGGGCGACACACCCCGCGCCGCGCCGCCACGCCTGCCCGCCGAGGCCGCTTTGCCCCCGGGGGCAGTGCTCAGCGTCGATGTAATGGTGACCACCTATGATGAGGATGTGGCTGTGCTCGAAGCGACGTTGGAGGATGCCGCGCGCCTTGTGGTGCCCCCGGGTTGGACGGTGCGCACCCATGTGCTCGATGACGGCAACCGGCCCCTGATCGAAGCTTTAGCGCGCCGATTTGACGTGGGCTACATCACACGCGCGGGCAATCGTGGTTTTAAGGCGGGCAATCTGCGCAATGCGCTGACGCTCACAGATGGCGAATTTGTGGTGATCTGCGACGCCGATACGCGGCTTTTTCCAACGTTTCTGGACCATACGCTGGGTTACTTTCGCGACCCGAGTGTCGCCTGGGTCCAGACCCCGCACTGGTTCTATGACATCCCAGAGGGGGAGCCGCGGCGCGGCCTGATGGGCCGCGCTATCGGATGGCTCACCGGCGATACCCGTTCGGGCCGCGACCCGTATCTGAGCGGTTCCATGATGTTTTTTGACGTCATTCAACGCCGTCGCAATCGCCATGGGGCCAGCTTTTGCTGCGGCGCAGCCTCCATCCATCGGCGGGAGCCGCTGTTTCTTGATGCGCTGGACCAGCACCGCGGCGACCGCGGGCGCCAGGCCTTCGGCGCGGGGCTCCGGCGCTTTGCGGCGCGGATGCAGCCCTTGCAGCCCTTTCGGTTTCACGTGTCCGAGGACATCTATACGTCGATCCTCCTGCACGGGGACGGCGGCAAGGACGCAGGCGCGCGCTGGCGGTCGGTCTATCATCCGCAGGTCGAAAGCAAGATGCTGTCCCCCTGGAGCATGGAAGCCTGGTCGGCGCAAAAGCTGAAATATGCCGGCGGGACGCTGGACCTGATGCTGCGCGTGGCGCCCACAGCGTTGCCCAAGATGCCGTGGAAGGTCGCACTGCACTACGCCGCAACCTTTTGGTCCTATGTGTCGTGCCTTGTGCTCGTGGTGCTGCTCGCGGCGCCCGTCATCACGCTCTTTACGGGCTTGTCGCCCGTCGCGACCTATTCGGTGACATTCTTTTTGCACCTCTTGCCCGTGCTGTTGGCCAATGAACTGGCCTTTACGCTCGGCGCGAAGGGGCAAGATGGCCACCAGGGGCGGGTGCAGTCGGTGGCGACGCTGCCCATAACGCTGCGTGCGTTCTGGCTGGTGCTGCGCGGAAAGCGGGTGCGATTTGCGCCCACCCCGAAAATTCCGCTGTTCTCCGCCTCGCTGCGTTTCGTGTGGCCCCAACTTCTTATCCTGGCTGTGATGGCTGTCGCGCTTGGCTACGGCGTGGCGCAACATGTGCTCGGGTCGGAGGCGCATTCCGTGCCGCTGTTGATCGTGAACGCGTTTTGGATTGCCTGGTGCGGATCGGCCTTCCTGCGCGTCGTCCTAGCCGCGCTTTGGGCGCCAAAAGGGGCGCAAACGTCTGCCACGTCCGGCGCAACCGTGAAAAAGGAGCTTTCCCATGTCTAGAGTGACAGTCCCCCGGTCCTCGCTCGTCTTTGCCACGGGGCTCGCGCTCGCGGCGGGCTCGGCCATGATGCTCGACGGGGCCAGCGGCGCAATTGCGCTGGCTTTTCAAGGACAGCTCAACCTGCAAGCCACCGACTGGCACGTCCCGCAGGAAAGTAAACTCACCGTCGAGGAGATGGAGGCCGCGCGCGCCGCCTGGGGCTACTTTGCCGCCAACACGCGCAGCGAGACCGGCTTTGTCGACGCCGTGGCGGGCTTTCCATCTGCAACGCTCTGGGACCAAGGGTCCTACCTGCTCGGACTAGTGTCCGCCGTGCGCCTAGGGATCGTCACCGAGACAGAGCTCGACATACGGGTCGCGGCCTTTCTCGATGGCTTGGCGCGGTTGGAGCTGTTTCACGACAAGCTTCCCAACAAGGTCTACGACACCCAAACGTTGCAAATGACGGACTACGCCAACACCCGGGTGGAAGGCGGAATTGGCTGGTCAGCGCTCGATATGGCGCGGCTCCTGATGGGGCTGCGCGTGGTCGAAAAGCACTTTCCGCAACATGGCGACGCCATCCGGGACGTGATCCGCGGGTGGGATCTCGCAGCCATGGCCCAGGACGGTGAACTCATGGGCTTCACCCGCGAACCGGAGGAAGACGAGGAGGGCGCGCTATGGCAAGAGGGACGCATTGGCTACGAGCAGTACGGCGCCCGTGCCGCCGCGCTTTGGGGGCTCGATGTGATCCGCGCGATGTCTGCGGAACGGATCGTCGACTGGAACCGGATCGAAGGGGTCGAAGTCGCCGCCGACCGCCGCCGCGCGATCACCTTCCAAGCGATCACGCCGGTCTTGAGCGAACCCTACCTCCTGATGGCCTTCGAGCTCGGCCTCGACACTGAAAGCGCAGCGCTCGCCGAACGCGTCTACCAGGCGCAGGAGGCGCGCTACGACGAAACCGGCCACATCACCATGGTGTCCGAAGACCACCTCGATGCGGCGCCCTTCTTTGCCTATTCATCGGTCACAGCCAACGGGCGCGCCTGGGCCGTGGTGGCCGAGGACGGCAGTTTCCATTCCGACATGCGCACCATGAGCACCAAAGCCGCGTTCGGCTGGTACGCTCTGGTCGGGTCTGACTACGCCGACCTGGCACGGGACGCGGCGCTCGAGCTCGCCACCGATGAAGGCTTCCCCGCAGGCATCTACGAAGCCGACGGCGCGGTGAACGAGGTGTTCACCCTCAACACCAACGCAGTGATCCTCGAAGCCCTGCACTACCAAACCGCCGGCCCACTTTGGAGCGTGCGCTGAACCATGAGCTTCAATGGTTTTCGCTGGTCGGACTGCCCCCCCTGTAAACGCAGTTGATGCAAGCTGGGGCGCTTCTGAGTTAGAGGCGCCCATCTCGACTGGCTTGTTTCAAGTGCATCGGCTTGATGGTCTGTACGGGGCCGAGCTTCAGTCCCTAAATGGGACGATGGCTCGTGCCAGTTGGCATTGAGCCAGTACTCCATTCTTCGCCCGGAGCTGTGACGCCCAAAGAGGACTCATTCCAAGTGCGACCCGATGAATCAGCGTTGTGACCAAGCAGTTTATCCCAACCCAATGGAACAGCGGGTCGGGGAATATATTCTTAGCAAAGATGCTCCAATGCGTATTGCGCGCTGGCTGGCGGCCCCTTGTTCCCGTTGATTTGCCGCGTGCATGCCCGCCTTCGGTTCAGGCAACTACGCAAATCCTGTCATTTTGTTGGCGGACTCGAAGGGTTCGAAGTTTCAGCGGCTTATGCGCGGCGCCCAGGGAGCATCGTTTTTTGTAAGTTGAACAACGTGGATTCTAAGCATCGACCTCGTTGCAGAGCACAGCGCAGATTTTCTTGGGTCAGGACCCAAATCCAGTAGCTGACGGTTGTCGCGCGGAAAATTGCTGACAATAACACTCTCGGACAGCGGTTGTAGCGGGTTGGCGCGCCTTCTGCGCATCCACTTTCGTGACATTCCTGCGCAATGCACTGACGGGCAGTGGTCAGCCAGAAAAATCGTCGGACATGGTCACCGTTCACTTTTTTGAAGCCTGCAACAAGACGCAAGCGGAAATCAAAAGGTCCGGGCCCTAGTCCAAGCAAGTCTCAGCGGCTGCGAAGTTCTGGTTCAGCCCGCAGAACACTGGTCCAGTCTTCCACTTTTCTCGGTAAATCGGAAGCTTCAAGGCGTTCTAGGGCTGTCCTTGGTCGCCCAACATCCACTCCGTAACATCGTTCTGCACGACTGTTGAGCTGCAAAATATGCGCGCGTGCTTCGTGTATATTCTCCGAGAATTGAGCGGCTCCAACTTTGGCTTTGATCGGCGTAGGCTATCAATCGTGTGGCCTGGCGACGTCTTTGTTCGATGTGGCCATCCTTTCTCTACAGCAGCTCTCCTTTGCGTCGAAAGGATCAGACTTGCAGGTTTGATTCAGCGCCTACTGAGCACGCGGCGCGTGTGGATTGCGCATCAGGTTTGCGATTTTTGCAGCTTTAATTTGTCCGTTTGTTCAAAACCTTTATGTTCTGACAGACCGTTTGGGGGGTATGGGCGAACGTGGTTGAGTTGGACGTATTGGGCCGTTGTGCCTTTGTCCTGGACACCGGTGAGGTGCGGCTAAAGACGCGGAAGTCGGCGGCGCTTTTCGTATATCTCCTGTCTCGATCTCCGCGCCCGGTGAGCCGGGGGGAGCTTTCGGCGCGGTTTTGGCCCGGCACGGAGGACAGTTCGGCGCGGTCGTCGCTGCGCCAGGCGCTTTTTGACGTGAAAGCGGCGTTCAAGAAGCTTCCCGAGCCACCGCTATGCGCATCCCTGGCGGAGGTTTACGTGGACCGGACGCAGTGCCGGGTGTGCCATGAGCATTTGGCCGATGATCTGCGCAGCCCCGACGATGTCACGGCGCTCGCTGATCGGGTGAAATCCCCCGCCGACATCATGCCCAATTTCGACGGCATGAGTGAAGAGCTTGACGAGTGGCTCGACGAGTTTCGCCGCACGAGCATAGAGACCTTGACGGCAGGGCTCACCGCGATCTTTTCGGATGGGTCTCGCCCTCTTGATCTGCGCTTAGCGGCGGCGCGGTACGCCTACCAGCTTGATCCCTTCAAGGAGGCCGCGCTGCGGACCTTGATGCGCGGGTATGACGAGGCCGGGGAAAGCCCGCGCGCCATTCAGCTGTATGACGCGCATTACGCAATGCTCGATGCGGAGCTTGACGTCGATCCCGATGTCGAAACCCAAGAGCTTGCGGTTGATATCAAGTCGCGGGTGTTGGAGCCCTCGCAAGTCCCGGCGCAGGCGCGCGCGCCGAGTGTGTTGGATAGTTCGCTCGCGGTGTTGCCGTTTGAGTGCACGCTCGCCAGCGAACCTGCGGAGCTTGTGTCGCTCGCTGTCATGGACGAGCTCATCTGCCTTTTGACGACGCTGCGCACGCCTGCGGTCATTTCGGGCAATTCGGCGCGGCGTTTTGCGCCAGAACGCGACGATGCAATCAGCTTTGGGCGCCAGCTTGGTGCGCAATACGTCCTAACCGGGCGTGTGATCGAGGCCGCCCATGAGCTGCGTATTTTTGTGGAAGTGTCGGATACCACGAACAACCGCATCATCTCCGCCCGGCCTTATAGGGCGGACGCCAAGGGCGTACTAACGACATTCCCGGAAATCGCGCGCCGCATCGTTAAGCAGGTGATCCCGTCGCTCCATTCCGAGGAGCTGCGCCGCATCCGCAACTGGAGCGAACACAGCCTGGAGGCCAATCACCTGTACTTGCGGGCGCGGCAGCTCTTTGGTCGCATCGACCGGGCGTCGGCGGAAAAGGCGATCAGCCTTTTGCAGCGTGCGGTGGACAAGGATCCCGATCACGCGCCCTCCCACACGCTTTTGGCGGAATGGCTTTGGCTCGGGATGCAGCAGGGCTGGCTTGCCGATCGGAAGGCCGTCGAGGCAGAGATCGAGGACCGGTCGCAGCTTGCTAGCCAGCTTTCGGCCGATGAAGGCCGCGCGCGCGCCATGTTGGGTCATATGAGGTGGGTGGCGCACAAGGACGGGGCAGGGGCCCGGCGCCTGATCGAAGAAGCGCTCGACACGCTGCCCGGTGAGGCGGAGACGATGATTTGGTCGGTGCCTGCGCTGGCCTGCTTGGGAGAGACGGATCGCGCCGTAGCGCTTGGCACGCGGGCGTTGGCCTTGTCGCCGCTCGACCCGTCGCGCTTTCGCAACGCGCATTTTCTGTCCATCGCCCATTATGCCCGCGGCGATTACGAGGCGGCGGCGAACCTTGGGATGTCGAGCTTTGAGCTCAACGACAAATACCTCTCCAACCTCCGTATTACGATGGCCGCGCTTGTGGGCTCGGGCCAACTGGCCCAAGCGCGCACGCTTGCCCAGCACCATCGCGTGTTGGAGCCTGGGTTTGAGATGGCGCCTTACCTGGAGTGGCAGGCGTTCCAGATCGAAGACCAGCGAACGCGCCTCGGGACGCATTTGACTGAAGCGTTCGGCTAGCGCCTATCGGCGATTTAATGCTGGTTTAACGCCGGGCGTTAACACTTTCTTTACGCATTCGCACAGATGGCGTGGGGAAAAAATGACGAATTCAAACAATGGCTTGGGCGCGCGCCACGGCGGGTTTCATGGCGGCTTCCACGGTGGGTTTCATGGCGGGTTCCATGGGGGCTTCCACGGCGGATTTCACGGTGGGTTCCATGGCGGCTTTCACGGTGGGTTTCACGGGGGCTTCCATGGAGGGTTCCACGGCGGCTTCCACCCTGGGCTCGGCGGCGGCGCAGCGCTGCCCATCGGTGACAGCTTTTCACCGACAGAGCCGAACACCTTTCAGTTTCTCACCCCCGACGCGTTCCCAAACGATGAGGTGGCGCCAGGGCTCGAAGCGCAGGTCCACGCGGCGGAGGCGATCCGCACGCTCGATGTCGATATCGATCTGACATCGTTCCTGCCCGACGATGTCGAGCAGGAGGTGCGCGACATCATCAGCCTGGGCAACGAAAACCTGTCCATGCGCGCCGCAGAGATCGTCGATCAGGGCCCGGCCTTTGATCACTACTTCTTGAGCATGTTGTCCGTAAGCAGCTCGGTGAGCCGCAACATCGTGATGGCCGTGTCGTTTGCGATCCAAATCGCGGGCACGTTCGGGCTCAAGCACAAGCTGGAACATATGCAGCCACGCCCGGCGCAGCGCTTCCCTGGCTTGATCCCGCTGTTGCCGACGCCGCCGCATCCGTCCTTTCCCAGCAATCACGCCACCCAGGCGTTCCTTGTGGCCCATATGCTGTGCGACGATCTGGACGCGCGCGAGGGCTGGGCGCCTTACCTCAAGGCGATGGCGACGCGTGTTGCCGTCAACCGGGAGATCGGGGGGGTGCACTACCGGTCCGACACACTGGCGGGCAAAGCGCTTGCAGAGGCGATCGTGGCGGAAATCAAGGCCAACGCTGGCACCGCCTTTGCCCAACTGCGGGCCAATGCCATCGCCGATGTCAATGCGCTCGGCACGTTTGGCGCAGTGATCGAGCAGCGCGATATCTACTCCGGCATTTGGGACGTGGACCGCGACCCCGCGGTGTCCAGCATTGATCCCGAGGACGACGAATGAAGCGCGAGGGTCCCATAAAGACACCCGGCGCCAAGCTGAGCTCGCTGCCAGATGCCGTGCGCGGTGGCGGTGGCCCGGTGAAGGGCTGTGAGCGGCTCGACCTGGACGCATCGGTCAAGCTGCTTCGCGTGGTGCGCAGCTATTTCGACGATCCCTGCAACGGCGGAATTGGGGACAATCAGCCGATCCTGCACCAACTGCCCGATGGGTGGCTGGCCCGGGATCAGGGGCGGGTGCGGGGCACCTGCGTGTCCTTCGCCGCGCTCGCGGCCTATGAGCTCTACCGCTATTGGAATAACGGCGGCGCGCCCGTCGAAGATTTCTCGGAAGAGCTGCTTTACGCGCAGATGCGCACCGCTTTCGACCTGCGTAAGCGCGCCAAACCCGCGCCGCCCGCCGGTGAGGAGCCGATCGAGGGGTATGACGACTTTGGCGCGTCGCTCCTTTGGCAAGCGGGGTCCGCGCTGGATGCAACGGGTGCCGCCGGTGAAGAGCTTCTGCCCTATAAGTGGAGCGAACGACGGCCGGCGTATCACGTGCCGGACGCAGCCGCGGGGATCCCTGCGGGCGCGTATAAGACGCTCGATAAGCGGGTCCACCGTGTAGCTGAAATGCCCACGCCCGATGACCGGCCTGGCGATCCCTTGTCCCATTCGGTCCGATACCTTTTATCCCACAAAGTGCCTGTGTGCCTGTCCTTCCCGATGTTGGCAGAGCGCGGCGGGCACAATGTGTGGAGCTTTTCACCTGGCTGGTCGACGGGCGTGATCGCCGACCCAAAGGTGGACCCGAATACTGATGGCTCCCAAAAACCCGACAATATTGGCGGCCACTCAGTATGCATCGTTGGCTACTTCCCCGACGCCAGCGATGACGGCGAACCCGGCAGCGGATGGTTTGTCTTCCGCAACAGCTGGGGGCGCCGCTTTGGCCACAGCGCAAATTTCGGCGCATACCCCACCCCAGTGGCCCCACAGCCCGGTTACGGGATCATTTCGACACACCACGTCGATACGCATTGCTGGGAGATGATGTTCATCGCCCCAAAGAAATAAAATTGGTACGCAGGGGTCTGTCATTCGTCGCCTGCCAGCATCAATTTTCCATGACGATCTGTGTGGGGGTTTCGGCCCCCACATTTTTTTTGCGCTAGGGCCGCTTGCAGGCGGGCGCGTGTTTTTTGGGCGATTGCCACTTAGCTGAGCGGTTGTGCCGCAGCGCAGCACCGCCGCCGGTTGTGGTCCCAGGGGACGGAGCACTATGTACACCCTATGGAAGCTGGCCCGCGCCTGATTGTGTTCACCGACTTGGATGGAACACTTCTCGACCACCACACGTATTGCTGGGACGCGGCGCAATGTGCGCTGGATGGATTGGCCGCGGCCGGCTGCGGGCTTGTTTTGGCCAGCAGCAAGACCGCCGCAGAGATTGCCCCGCTGCGCAGGGCGCTGGGCTTTGACGGCTGGCCTGCGATTGTCGAAAACGGCGCGGGGCTTTTGCCGGAAGGCAGCGCTGCACTGCCCGATGCCGCACCCTATGGCCAACTGCGCGCGGCGCTTGACGCGCTCCCCACCGAGCTGCGCGCCTCGTTTCGCGGGTTTGGCGATGTCACCGCAGAAGAAGTCGCGCGTTGGACGGGCCTGCCACTGCCAGACGCCAAGCTTGCGCAGACCCGTGCCTTTTCCGAACCGGGTCAATGGTCTGGGTCCGATCCCGCGCGGGAGGCTTTTGTCCGTGCGCTCGCCGACCAAGGCATCATAGCGCAGCACGGCGGGCGGTTCTTGACATTGTCTTTCGGCGGCAACAAGGCGGACCAAGTGCGGGCGCTTGTGGCCCGCTATAGGCCGCGCCATACGCTCGCGCTGGGTGACGCGCCGAACGATATCGAGATGCTGAGCGTGACCGACCGCGGCGTCATCATCCCCAACCCCGAAGGCCGCCCCATACCCCCGCTGCGGGGGGAACGCCTTGGCCGCATCACGCGCGGCCAGCATCCCGGACCCACAGGCTGGAACAGCGCCGTGCTCGCGCTGATCGACACGTTAGACTTGCACAGGACCCCTGCCCAATGAGTGACTTTCATCAGAACGGCAACATCGCCACGCTTCACAACCTGCGCACGCGCTCGCTCGACGAGATCGAGTATGAGCTGACGACATTCGCGGAGACGCGCAAGATTTCGCTGATCCTGCCCTGCCTGTATTCCGAGCTGGAGGGGGAGGCGATGCCCCATATCCTGTCGGAGCTGGCAAAGGTCAGCTATCTGCACCGCATCGTCATCGGGCTCGACGCCGCGGACGAAGATCAGTTCCGGCATGCGAAACGCTTTTTCGAGGCGCTTGGCCAAAATCACATCGTCATCTGGAACGACAGCCCGCGAATGCTGGAGCTTGGCGCGCGGCTCGATGCTATGGGGCTTGCGCCGACGGAGCAGGGCAAGGGCAAGAATGTGTGGTCATCCATCGGCTACCTGATTGGCTGCGCGGACAGTGCGGTCATGGCGATCCATGATTGCGATATCCTGACCTATGATAAGGAGATGCTGGCCCGCCTTGTGTATCCCGTGGCGAACCCCGGCTTCCCCTACCAAGTGGCCAAGGGGTATTACCCGCGCATCGGGGACAACAAGCTTAATGGCCGTGTGACGCGCCTGTTGGTCAGCCCGCTGCTCATCGCGCTCAAGCGGGTGATTGGGGACCGTGACTACCTCGATTACCTGCGCAGCTTTCGCTACCCGCTGTCAGGTGAGTTCGCGATGCGCACCGCGATCCTGCCTGACCTGCGGATCCCGTCGGACTGGGGGCTGGAGATTGGTGTTCTGTCAGAGGCCTGGCGCAACCTCGCGCCAAAGGCCGTGTGCCAGGTCGATATCTCCGACCGCTATGATCACAAGCATCAGGACTTGAGCCCGGAGGAGGCGAATGCGGGCCTCAACCGCATGTCCACCGACATCTGCAAGGCAATCTTTCGTAAGCTGGCCGCGGACGGCACCGTGTTCACCCCGAATGTCTTCCGCACGCTCAAAGCCACGTACTACCGTTGCGCGCTGGACCTGTTGGAGGCCTATTACAACGATGCGCGTATGAACGGGCTGTCCATTGATCGCCACAAAGAGGAGCAGACGATCGAGCTCTTCGCCGAGAACATCATGCGTGCCGGGCAGGTGTTCATCGACAACCCCTACGAGACGCCCTTTATCCCCACATGGAACCGGATACATGCCGCCGCACCGGGGTTCCTGAACGACTTTACTCAGGCCGCGCGGGCCGACGAGGAAGAATATTAGGAGGCGCCATCGTTTGCCAAGCAGAGAAAGCCGACCGAGGGTGGCGTGTACACGCCGCCAGTGGGGGCGGTCGGCGTGTTCGCCGTCTGACGACGGCTTATCAAGCTATTGCAACCTCATTAGGGCGTTGCCGGAACTCAAACCCGGTTCGTGATCCACCGGCACTGATAGGGGGCTAACGTCACCACATCCGTGCTCATGTCGACCACATCCCCGCTCAACAGATCGACCCAGGCCTCATCGTCGATGAGATTCATGGACAGATGCGGCATCTCCACCGTGTCTCCGCTTACGTTGTGCAGCGCAAAAATGGACTGCGACCGGTCGAGGCTTTGGCGCCAGACGCCGAACACGCGATCCTCCAGCGGGATGGTGAACTGCGTGGCGTTGGGGTGGAATGCGGCCTGGCGTGTGCGGATTTTGAGCCGCTGCGACAGCGCCTCCAGCACCCTCGCTTGCGGGCTTGTGGGGTCGTCGAGACGCTCATTGAGCGTTGGATAGTCCCAGCGGTGCCGGTTGATGGCCCGGTTCATCCCGCGCCGTTCGACCCCCTCGTGGTCGTTGGGGGTGGCGAGCAGCGAATGGATGTAAAAGGCGGGGATCCCTTCGAGCGACATCGGGATTGTCTGGGAGCAGATGTAGCGCGCCATATGGTCCGCTTCGCTGCCCGCAAAGGTGCGTTTGGTGGCCTCGTAATAGGTTGTGTTGATCTCGTAGGGCGCCTCGCCACCGTCCGGCAGGGCGCGCATGGACACGAGGCCACCGATGGCGCGGATCGTTTCGATCATGCGGGCCTGTTCTTCGGGCGGCAAAATCCCTTCGGCCGGGCGCATCCCGATCCCGTCATGGCTGGCGGTGAAGTTCAGGTAGGCACATCCCAACTGCGCGGGCGGCATCCCGCTTTGCCAGCGCCGCAGATAGGCTGCGGAGCCTGACATGACCGCATGCAAAATGAGCGGTGGCAGGGGGAAGTTATAGATCGCGTGCGCCTCGTCCCGCTTACCGAAATAGCTGAGGTTTTCGGTCTTGGGCACATTGGTTTCAGTGAGCAAGATCACCGTTTCCGTCGCGTAGTTACACAGCACGCGCATCAGCTTTACGACCGCATGGGTCTGGGGCAGGTGGATCGATGGGGTGCCTGCCTGTTTCCACAGGAATGCCACAGCATCGAGCCGGATGATCCGCACGCCATTGTCGACATGCAGCCGCACGATGCGCAGAAATTCCAGCAGCACCTCCGGGTTGCGGAAATCGAGGTCGATCTGGTCGTGGCTAAAGGTGCACCAGACGTGGCGCGGGCCATTGGCTGTTTCGACCTTTTGCAGGAGCGGGGTCGTGCGCGGGCGCACCACGTCGCTGAGGTCGTCTTCCGGCGAGGCCTCGAAAAAGAACTGGTCATAGGGCGACTGTCCCTGGCGGTAGGCGTTGAACCAGGCGCCTTGGCTCGACACGTGGTTGAGCACGAGGTCTGACATCAGGTGAAAGTCGTCGCCGATCCGGTTGATGTCGGCCCAGTCGCCAAATTGCGGGTTCACCGCGCGGAAATCCGACACCGCAAACCCGTCGTCTGATGTGTAGGGAAAAAAGGGCAAGATATGGACGCCGTTGATCACGCCTTTGAGCCTGCGCACGAGGAAGTCATGCAGCAGGTCGAGCGGTTTGTGAACCCCGTCGAGCACCGAGTTCCCGTAGGTGATGACGAGCGCGTCGCGTTCGCTCCACAGGTCGTTGCTGGGCACGCGGCCTCGCTTGCGGGGGCGTGCCTCACCGGGCCAAAACGCCTCCATGATCTCGCGGGTCAGGGCGGCGGCGTCTTTGTCCGGGTAGACCTGTTTGACCAGCGCGCGGAGTTTGCTGTCAAGTGATCGCGTCGCGGAGCTTTGCATGGGATGTCGTCTCGTCTGGTTCGGGCGCCGCTTGGAACGCAGGTTTGTGCGACTATGGCCAACGGCTGTGCGCACGCCTAGCTTTTGAGCGGGCACGCAGGCCAGTGAGGGCGGAGTGTGGCGCGAAGTCCGCGTTTCTGACGCCTGCGCGCCAGGTGAGTGCGGAAATATGGGCTTTTCGCGCTGGGCAATCTTGGGCAATAGGCGGGCCAAGCCGCGGGAGGATGTCGCTATGTCTATGCCAGAGGTTCGGGGACGCTTGGTCGAAGATGCCCCGCTCGACGCGATGACCTGGCTGCGCGTGGGCGGACCGTGTGACTACTTGTTTCAGCCGGCAGATGTCGAAGACCTGCGGCAGTTTCTTTGGAAACTGCCGTCTGAGCTGCCCGTTTTTCCGATGGGTGTCGGCTCGAACCTGATCGTCCGTGATGGTGGGCTGCGCGGTGTGGTCATAAAGCTTGGGCGCGGTTTCAATGGGATCGAGATTGACGGCGATACCGTCACCTGCGGAGCCGCGATGCTCGACGCCGTTGCGGCGCGCAAAGCCGCGGAGGCAGGCATTGATCTGACCTTTCTGCGCACAATCCCCGGGTCCATCGGTGGGGCTGTGCGGATGAATGCGGGCTGCTACGGCACCTATACGGCAGATGTGTTTGTGTCGGCTGAGGCCGTTACCCGTGCGGGCGAGGTCGTGACGCTTGGTCCCGCGGATATGGGTTTCGCCTATCGGCAAAGCGCTTTGTCCGACGGGCTCGTGGTGACGCAGGTCGTCCTTCGCGGCCCTCTGGGCGATCCGGAGGTGCTCAAGGCACGTATGACCGAACAGCTTGCCAAGCGTGACGCGACGCAGCCCACAAAGGACCGCAGTGCGGGATCGACGTTCCGAAACCCGGCGGGATACTCCTCCACCGGGCGCGCCGATGACACCCATGAGCTAAAAGCTTGGAAGGTGATCGACGACGCAGGCATGCGCGGCTTTACGCTGGGCGGGGCGCAAATGTCTGAAATGCACTCAAACTTTCTCATCAACACGGGCGGTGCCACAGCCGCCGACCTGGAAAACCTGGGCGAGCTCGTGCGGAAAAAGGTTGCTGAGACGAGCGGCCTCACGCTAGAGTGGGAAGTCATGAGGGTGGGCGAACCTGCCCCGGATACAGGCGCGTAAACACGCAAAACCAAAGAATAATCCGCCACCAATCAGGCGGAGTGCGAGGCAGAGAGCGGGCATGTCGAGCGGGGCATCCCAGAGAGTTGCCGTCCTGATGGGCGGTATGTCGGCGGAGCGTGAGGTGTCACTCTCCACGGGCAAAGGCTGTGCTGACGCGCTGCGCGGCGTGGGTGTGGATGTCGTGGAAATCGACGCAGATCACGCTGTTATCGACAAAATCAAGGCCTCCGGCGCGGATGTCGTGTTCAACGCGCTCCATGGCCGCTGGGGGGAAGATGGCGCAATCCAGGGGCTCCTGGAATGGGCGCGCATCCCCTACACGCATTCCGGGATCCTCGCGTCGGCGCTCTGCATGGACAAAGAGCGCTCCAAAGCCGCTTACATCCGCGCGGGGTTGCCCGTCGTCGACAGCATTATCGCTCCCGCCACCGAGGTGCGCACGCGTCATGTGATGCAGCCGCCCTATGTGGTGAAGCCCAATAATGAGGGGTCATCCGTCGGGATTTACATCGTACAGGAAGGCTCCAACGGTCCGCCGCAGCTCGCTGATACGATGCCAGAGCGCGTGATGGTGGAAACCTATGCGCCAGGGCGGGAGCTTACGACGACGGTGCTGGGCGACCGGGCGCTGACGGTTACAGACATCATCACCGACGGCTGGTACGACTACACCGCGAAATACGTCGAAGGCGGGTCGCGCCATGACGTGCCGGCCCAGGTCCCGCAGGATGTCTTCGACGCCTGCCTCGACTATGCCAAACGCGCCCATGTTGTGCTCGGCTGCCGGGGGATCAGCCGCACAGATTTCCGCTGGGACGAGACGCGCGGCGTCGATGGGCTCATCCTGCTCGAAACGAACTCCCAGCCGGGCATGACCGGCACATCGCTCACGCCAGAGCAGGCGGCGCATTGCGGGATCAGCTTTGGCGAATTGTGCAAGATATTGGTCGAGGATGCGTCATGCGATCGCTAAACATCGACCCCGGCTCGCGCTTTGGCTACCGCATGCAGCGGCTCTGGCTCACGCCGCTCTTCCGACTTCTACTGCGCATCGGACTGCCCTTCGCGCTCGTGGGTGGCATCGCTTACGCTTACCTGTCCCAGGCCCATGTGCAGGAGGTGATCGAGCTGCGTATCGCCGAACTTCGCGCTTCCATCCAGGAGCGGCCGGAGTTCATGGTCCAGCTCATGGCCATCGAAGGCGCAGCGCCCGAAGTGGCGGAGGCGATCCGCGATACGCTGCATCTCGATTTCCCGGCTTCCTCCTTTGACCTTCCGCTTGAAGACCTGCGCGCGCAGATCGAAACCTTGCCCGCCGTGCGCGGCGCAGCCTTGCGCGTGCGCCCAGGCGGTGTGCTGGAAGTCACAGTCGAGGAGCGCCGCCCGGTGCTGGTTTGGCGCAGCGAGGCAGGGCTGACGCTTCTTGATATTGACGGTGTGTCGATCCGGCCCGCAGCGCAACGCAGCGATCACGCGACGCTTCCGCTCGTGGTCGGAAAGGGTGCAGACCAAGCCGTGGAGGAGGCGATGCGCCTGTTTCAAGCGGCCACGCCCGTGCAGTCGCGGCTGCGCGGCCTGCGTCGGATGGGTGAACGCCGCTGGGATGTCGTGCTCGACCGTGGGCAGGTGATCATGCTGCCAGAGGATGGCGCGGTCTCCGCGCTGGAGCGGGTCATATTGCTCGATACGGCGCAAGAATTGCTGGCACGCGACATCACCCATGTCGATCTGCGCAACCCCCGCCGCCCGACCCTACGCCTCGCCGAACGGAGCCTCGAAGAGCTCCGGCAGATCAAAGATTCAGAGTTTGGAGTACCCCGGAATGAGTGACCTCTACGCCGCACAGCGCGCGATGCGGAACATGCGAAAGGCAGCCATGCAGCGCGGCGTGATCGCCATTCTGGATGTGGGGACGTCCAAAATCGCTTGCCTGATCCTGCGCTTTGACGGCCCCGACCAGTTTCGGGAGCAGGACGGGCTGGGATCAATGGCGGGTCAGTCGGCGTTTCGTGTGATCGGCGCGGCCACGACGCGGTCGCGCGGGGTGCGTTTCGGCGAAATCGACGCGATGGCAGAGTCCGAGCGCGCCATCCGCTACGCGATCCAATCCGCACAAAAGATGGCCAATGTCCGCGTGGACCACATTATCGCCTGTTTCAGCGGGGCGGAGCCGCGCTCCTACGGGCTCAATGGCGAGTTGGAGCTGAGCAACGAGATGGTGAGCGAGCAGGATGTGAGCCGCTGCTTGGCCGCTTGCGACGTGCCTGACTACGGCGCCGCGCGCGACGTGCTGCACGCGCAGCCGGTGAACTTTGCGCTCGATCATCGGACCGGGCTCGGCGATCCGCGGGGGCAGATGGGCAACCGGCTGATGGCGGATCTGCACATGCTGACCGTGGACAGCACGGTCGTCCAGAACCTCGCCTATTGCATCAAACGCTGCGACCTGGAGCTCGCGGGGCTCGCGTCCTCGGCCTACGTGTCAGGCGTGTCATCGCTGGTGGAAGACGAGCAAGAGCTCGGCGCCGCTTGCATTGATTTTGGCGGCGGCTCCACCGGGATCTCGCTCTTTATGAAGCGGCACATGATCTATGCTGACAGCGTGCGGATGGGGGGCGATCACGTCACCTCTGACATCTCCATGGGCCTGCAAGTGCCTACCGCCACGGCGGAACGGATCAAGACATTCTACGGCGGGGTCGTGGCCACGGGCATGGATGACCGCGAGATGATCGATATCGGTGGCGACACGGGCGACTGGGAACATGACCGGCGCCAGGTGAGCCGGTCAGAGCTCATTGGGATCATGCGCCCGCGCGTGGAAGAAATCCTGGAGGAGGTCCGAGACCGCCTCGATGCCGCCGGGTTCGAACATCTGCCATCGCAGAGCATTGTGCTCACCGGCGGGGGTAGTCAAATTCCGGGGCTCGACGGGCTCGCAAGCCGCATTCTGGGGCGTCAGGTCCGATTGGGCCGACCTTTGCGCGTTCAGGGCCTGCCGCAGGCGGCAACGGGGCCGGCCTTTGCAGGCGCGGTGGGGCTCAGTCTCTTTGCCGCCCATCCGCAGGACGAATGGTGGGATTTTGAACTGCCCGCTGACAGCTACCCCGCGCGGTCGCTCAAACGTGCGGTGCGGTGGTTCCGGGAGAACTGGTGAACGAGACGCCGCAATAAGCCCTTTGGTTTCAGCGGGTTTGTGGATAAACTGTGCATAACGTCGGGCGACACCGGCGACGCGGCAGGCCGAGCAGCCCAGGCCGACACAGGATACCGATAACGTCAACGGCGGCGCACGCGCTGCTTTTGGTGCTGCCCCTTCTGCGTCCGCAACATCTAGCGCGGCCTCCGACATTCAGCGGGTTAAGCGAATTCGCGCTCAAAGTTTTGCGGCAAAATTGCGGTTTTGGCGTGACGCGGGGGGATCAAGCGGCTATCGTTGCTAGAAATATAAAGGTTTCTTTGATCGCGCAGGCAGGCGCGGCGTCAAAAAGAGGCCAGAGGCACACACAGGCACATAAGAGGCGGGCAGACCGATGACACTTAACCTCTCCATTCCCGGCCAGGAAGAACTCAAGCCCCGCATCGCCGTCTTTGGCGTGGGTGGCGCAGGCGGCAATGCCGTCGACAACATGATCGAGAAAGAGCTCGATGGTGTGGACTTCGTGATCGCGAATACTGACGCGCAGGCGCTGGCAGGCGCCAAGGCACCGTCAAAGATTCAGATGGGCGTGAAGGTAACCGAGGGGCTCGGCGCAGGCGCACGGCCCGCCGTCGGTTCTGCGGCGGCTGAGGAAAGCATCGAACAGATCGTCGATCACCTCGCTGGCGCGCACATGTGTTTCATTACCGCCGGTATGGGCGGCGGCACCGGCACGGGCGCGGCCCCGATCATCGCGCAAGCCGCGCGGGAGCTCGGCGTGCTGACCGTAGGCGTGGTGACCAAGCCCTTCCAGTTCGAAGGCGGCAAGCGGATGCGCCAGGCTGAGGACGGTGTGGACGCGCTCCAAAAGGTCGTGGACACGCTGATCATCATCCCGAACCAGAACCTCTTCCGGCTCGCCAACGAGCGCACGACCTTTACAGAGGCGTTCTCGCTCGCCGATGACGTGCTCTACCAGGGTGTCAAAGGCGTGACTGACCTGATGGTGAAGCCCGGTCTCATCAACCTCGACTTCGCGGACGTCCGGTCTGTGATGGACGAGATGGGCAAGGCCATGATGGGCACCGGCGAGGCCGAGGGCGAAGATCGCGCGATCCAAGCCGCGGAGAAAGCCATCGCGAACCCGCTTCTCGACGAAATCAGCTTGCAGGGCGCCAAGGGCGTGCTGATCAACATCACGGGCGGCTATGACCTGACGCTCTTTGAACTCGATGAAGCGGCAAACCGCATCCGTGAGGAAGTGGACCCAGACGCCAACATCATCGTGGGCTCCACGCTCGATACCGCGATGGAAGGCGCCATGCGCGTAAGCGTCGTGGCCACGGGCATCGACGCAGCCCAGTCCCATTCCGACATCCCGCTGCCACGCCGCAGCCTGGCGCAGCCGATCCAAGCGCCGGTGATGGCAGAGCCCCCAGTGGAAGAGCCCGTGGCAGAGGTTGCCGTTGCGGCGGAGCCTGCGCCCGTGGCGGCGGAGCAGCAAGTGGCGGATCTGTTCGAGCAGGCCACGCCGGTCGATGACCTGCCGCCGCCCGCCTATCAGCCCAAGGCGCCCGCGCCGATGGAGACCCTGATTGAGGAGGAGGCCCCCGCCGCCGCCTATGTCGCCCCCGTGCGCCCCGCGCCTGGCACGCCGTCGCCCGAGGCGATGCAACGGCTCCAACAGGCGGTTGCGCGCCAGCCGCAGACCCAGGCCGCCCCGCGCCCTGCAGCTGCAGCACCGGTGGAGAAACCACGATTCGGGATCAATTCGCTCATCGGGCGCATGACAGGCGGCAGTGACGCCCATGAAGCTCCGCACGCGCGCGGTCCTGTGCCGACGCAGACCTATGACGATGATCCGGCCGCGCAAGCTGAGCAGGAAAAGATTGAAATCCCTGCCTTTTTGCGCCGCCAAGCCAACTGATCCAGCGCCGACGCTGACACGGAAAGACCGCCCTTGGGCGGTCTTTTTCGTTGCGCAGGCGGCTTTTTGCCCATGTTACAAATCTGTTTCACACCGTAGCAAAGCGTGAGTTGAGACCCCAAGCCCCCGTTAATATCTTCGCAGGTGCAGAAACCGCTGTGACCAAGAACTCGGCACAAGCCAACCAGCGGTGGGGGACGACCAATGCAAGCGACTGTTAAGTCAGCTGTGAAATTCGAAGGAACGGGCCTGCACACTGGGAAGCCAGTGCGCATGACTGTGCATGCGGCATCGGCCGAGCACGGCATTTGGTTCCGCCGCACAGACATCACCGACCGAGACAACCTCGTGCCCGCGCTGTGGAGCGCGGTCGAACGCTCCCCGCTGTGCACAAAGATTGTGAACGCCGCGGGCGTGTCGGTGTCCACCATTGAACATGTCATGGCCGCGCTCGCCGGGTGTGGCGTGCGCAATGCGCTGATTGATATCGACGGGCCCGAAGTGCCGATCCTCGACGGGTCGGCAGCGCCGTTTGTGCGCGGGCTTTTGACCCGGGGCCTGCGCGAGCAGGCGAGCGCCACGCGCGCGCTCAAGATCCTGGCGCCGGTGGAGGTCGTCGAAGGCGCAGCGCGCGCCCGGCTCGAACCTGCTGACGGCTTTGTCATGGATTTCGGGATCGACTTTGCCGACGCGGCGATTGGGGCACAGCATAAGTCGCTCGACCTCGCCAATGGGGCGTTTGTGCATGAGCTCAGCGATAGCCGCACGTTTTGCCGCCAAAGCGACGTCGATGCCATGCGTGCCAATGGGCTCGCGCTCGGCGGGACGCTGGCCAACGCAGTTGTCGTAGACGGCGCCCAGGTCCTGAGCCCGGGCGGTATGCGCCACGGGGACGAGCCCGTACGCCACAAAATGCTCGACGCAGTGGGTGATCTGTCGCTCGCAGGTGCGCCAATCATTGGCCGCTACATCGGCGACCGCGCGGGCCATGCGATCACGAACCAGCTGTTGCGCACCCTCTTTGCGACGCCTGGCGCATTCCGTTTTGTGGATTGCGACGCGGCGATGGCGGCCTGTCTGCCTGGCGCGGGCGTGACCCGCGACGACGCGCGCACGCTGCACTAAACGCGCGCCAAAGCGGCCCATCCCCGCCGATCCCCAAGCCTTGATTTGCGTATCCTTCCCAGTGTGCTAACGAACTGAGGAGGCATATGCGCGCGCGGTGCAGCGACCCGGCCCGACAGGCGCGCAGAGCAGAAGTGAGAGCGGGATGACACACCTCCGATCGATTGCATTTGCAGCGGCACTGGCTGGGCTTGCAGGTTGCGGGCTCAATGACGCGCCGCGCGTCCCGCTTGAAAACTTTTCGGCCAAGGAAATCTATGACCGGGGGGAGTTCGAGCTAAACCGCGCGCGCCCCGATGACGCGGCGTTCTATTTTGGCGAGGTTGAGCGCCTTTATCCCTATAGCGAATGGGCCAAGCGGGCGCTGATCATGCAGGCGTTCTCGTTCCACTCGGGCGCCGACTACGAAAGCAGCCGGTCGAGTGCGCAGCGCTACATCGACTTTTATCCCGCCGATGAGGATGCGGCCTATGCGCAGTACCTTCTGGCGTTGAGCTACTACGATCAAATCGACGAAGTGGGCCGCGACCAGGGGCTGACGTTCCAAGCGTTACAGGCGCTGCGCGTCGTCATCGAACGCTACCCAGAAAGCGAATACTCGCGGACAGCGGTGGTGAAATTCGACCTCGCCTTTGACCATCTCGCCGGGAAGGAGATGGAGGTGGGCCGCTACTACCTAAAGCAGGGCCACTACACCGCGGCCATCAACCGGTTCCGCGTGGTGGTTGAAGATTTCCAGACCACCACCCACACCGCCGAAGCGCTGCACCGTTTGGTAGAAGCCTATCTTGCTATGGGGCTCGACAACGAGGCGCAGTCCGCCGCGGCGATCTTGGGGCACAATTACCAGAGCTCGCCGTTCTACGAGGACAGCTTTGCGCTTCTCGAAGGGGCGGGGCTGGAGGCGAACCCCATCGGTGACAATTGGCTCAGCGCGATTTATCGTCAGGTCCTCAGGGGCGAGTGGCTCTGACAAGGGGGAGGTGCGCGTCACGCGCACCAAGGGACGATGCTGCGCGGGCTTGATATCCGGGACATGCTGATCATCGACCGGCTGGAGCTTGAGTTCCAGCCGGGCCTGAACGTGTTGACGGGGGAAACCGGTGCGGGAAAGTCCATCCTGCTTGATGCTTTGGGCTTTGTGCTGGGCTGGCGCGGACGGGCGGATTTGGTGCGCCAAGGCGCCGATCAGGGGGAGGTGACGGCCTGGTTCGAACTGCCTGATGACCACGGCGCGCGCGCCGCCCTAGAGGGCGCGGGGTACGACTGGACAGGGGAGCTGGTGCTGCGGCGCGTCAACGGAAAGGACGGGCGCAAGACGGCCTATGTCAACGATCGCCGCGCCTCTGGCGAGCTCTTGCGCGCGCTGTCGGAAACCCTGGTAGAGCTTCACGGCCAGCACGACGACCGCGGGCTGTTGAACGTGCGGGGCCATGCGGCGCTGCTGGATACGTTTGGCGGGCTTGGGGCGCAAAAGGCTGCGACGCGCACGGCGTGGCGCGCACGGGCGGAGGCGGCGAAAGCGCTGTCTGCCGCCCGCGCCGCAGCGGACACGCTCGCACAGGAGGAAGATTTTCTGCGCCACTCCGTGGCGGAGCTCGACGCGCTGGCGCCCGAGGCGGGCGAAGACGAGACGCTCGATGCGCGCCGTCGTCTTATGCAAGGGGCAGAGCGCATCCGCGAGGACATCGCGCGCGCGGCGCAAGCGCTCGGGACCGACGGCGCTGAGGGGATGATGGGCGACGCCACTCGGTGGCTTGAAGGCGCTTCCGCCCAGGCCGAAGGCGGGCTCGAAGACGCGCTTGGCGCATTGAGCCGGGCTATGGTGGAATTGGGGGAGGCGCAGGCGGGTGTGGACGCCGTGCTCAACCAATTGTCCTTTGACCCGCGCGAGCTTGAGGATGTGGAAGAACGGCTGTTCGCGCTCCGCGCGCTCGCGCGCAAGCACCAGGTGGCGCCGGATGAGCTTGCGGCGTTTGCAGATGATTTGCGGACCCGGCTCGATGCGTTTGAGGCGTCTGGGGCCGATATCGCCGCGCTGGAAAAGACGCTCGGGGCTGCGGATGCCGATTACACCCGTGCGGCGCAGGCGCTGAGTGCTGCGCGCAGATCGACGGCGGCGCGCCTCGACGCTGCCATGGCGGGCGAGCTTGCCCCGCTCAAGATGGAGCGCGCGGTGTTTGAGGCGCGCATCAGCGCGGGGGAGCCGGGGCCGGACGGCTCCGACCTCGTGGCCTTTACGGTCGCCACAAACCCCGGGGCGCCGGCGGGTCCGCTCAACAAGATTGCCTCGGGCGGGGAGCTCAGCCGGTTTCTGCTCGCGCTCAAGGTCTGTCTGCATGGCGGCGGGGCCGGGGGGCAGACCATGATCTTTGACGAGATTGACCGCGGCGTGGGCGGGGCCACCGCCGATGCGGTCGGGCGCAGGCTCGCGCGGCTGGCGCAGGAGGCGCAGGTCCTCGTCGTCACCCACAGCCCGCAGGTGGCTGCGCTCGGTGCGCATCACTGGCGGGTCGCCAAGCGGGTGGAAAATGAGATGACGTTCAGCAGCGTTGACCCGCTCGCCCCGCCGGAGCGCGTGGCCGAGATCGCGCGCATGATTTCCGGCGATAAAATCACCGATGCGGCCCGGGCGGCGGCGGCTGAACTGCTCCGCGGGTCCTGAGGCAAACTACACCCTTGGCGCGCCCCCGGGCATCCCTTAACCTTTTGGGAACAGTCTAAGTTTCATGCGGCGCGCCGTTTCGCGCCGAACCAAAGGCCCCGCGCCATGCAGTCCATCCTGCTGAGCCTAAAGACCACGTGCCGCACGTCCTGGGAGGTGCTGCGCGACCGGGGGCCGAGCCAGCTGCAATTCTGGTTTATCGCGCTTGTCATCGGCCTGGCCTCGGGCGCTGCGGCAGTGGTGTTTCGGCTCGGGATCGAGACGCTTCAGGGGTGGCTGTACGGGACGGGCGACATCGGGATGCTGCACACCTGGGCGGCGACGTTGCCGTGGTACACGGTGCTGATCCTGCCGATCCTAGGCGGGCTGGCGGTGGGGCTTATCCTCGACCGGTTCACACCCGATGGCCGCGTGCGGTCGGTGGCCGATGTCATCGAAGGCGCCGCGCTCAATAACGGCCGGGTGGAGGTGCGCGCGGGTCTGGCCTCCGCCGTTGCGTCGCTTATCACGTTGTCGTCGGGCGGATCATCGGGGCGGGAAGGGCCGGTCGTGCACCTGGCCGGTGTGATTTCCACGAAAGTCTCCGCGTTTATCAAAGCGGACGGGATCACGGGGCGCGATCTGCTGGGATGCGCGGTGGCCGCAGCCGTTTCCGCGTCGTTTAACGCGCCCATCGCGGGCTCCCTGTTCGCGCTGGAGGTGATCCTGCGCCACTTCGCGCTCCATGCGTTTGCCCCCATCGCGATCGCGTCGGTGGCGGGAACGGTGGTGTCGCGGCTTTATTTCGGGAACTTCACCGAGTTCGGCTTTCCCGCCCAGAGCATGCTGAGCTTTTATCAGGAGCTTCCCGCCTATATGCTGCTTGGCCTTCTATGCGGGGCGGTGGCCATCGTGCTGATGCGCACGATCTTTTGGTTCGACGATTTGGGGACGGCGGCCCACACCCGCACGGGCCTGCCACGGTGGACGCGGCCGATGATGGCGGGCGCGCTGCTCGGCGTGTTGGCGATCTTTTTCCCGCATATCATCGGCGTTGGGTACGAGACGACCTCCGCCGCGCTGTCAGGGGGGCTCTTGCTGCATGAGGCGGTGGTGTTTTGCATGCTCAAGGTCGTGGCCGTGGCCATCACCATGGCTGGGCGCATGGGGGGCGGCGTGTTTTCGCCCTCGCTGATGGTGGGGGCGCTGACGGGGCTCGCGTTTGGCCTGATTGCCACGTCGATCTTTCCGACCGTGTCAGGCTCCGTCACGCTATACGCTTTGGCGGGGATGGGGGCGGTGGCGGCTTCGGTCCTGGGCGCGCCGATTTCCACCACGCTGATCGTGTTTGAACTGACGGGAAATTGGCAGACGGGGCTGGCGGTCATGGTGTCCGTCTCGCTGTCCACTGCACTGTCGGCGCGGTTCGTGACGCAGAGCTTTTTCCTGACACAGATCGAACGGCGCGGTGTCCACCTGGCAGCGGGCCCGCAAGCCTATCTGCTGGCCACCTTTGGTGTGCTTCAGATGATGCGCGGCCCCGACCATCCGCGCGCCGCGCCCGAGCAGCGGTGCCAGGACATGATCGGCGAGAGCCTCTATGTTCTCGACACGGCCACGTTGGAGACCGCGATGCCGATCTTTGAGGCGACGAATGAGGTGTTTTTGCCTGTTGTCTCGCTCCAGGACGACCAGCCACGCCTCATCGGGGCGCTGTTTCAGGTGGACGCGTTGAAAGCGTATAACCGCGCCCTCGCCGCAACCGCGGCGGAGGAGCATTCGTAAGTCTACAGGGCACGTCCCAAGGCGCCTCCGCACCCTGATAAGAGGGCCGCCCGTGCCCGGGTCTAAAGTTTTTCGACGGTCACATCGGCGTGGTGAAACGCGAGATGGCCTGCGATGGCCGCGACATCTTCTTTGGGCGCCTCATAGCTCCACGCTGCATTTTCGAGCGTCGTGCTCTTTGTCACGATGTTGAAATAGACCGTGTCGCCCTTGTGGGGGCAGTGCGTGACCTTGTCGGAGGTATCCAGAAACGCCATCGCGATATCGCCGCGGGGGAAATAGATCACCTCTGGATAGGAGCCTTCCGACAGCTCCAGCGCGGCGCTGCTTTCGCCCACGACAGCGCCCCCGACACGGACCACCCAAGTGCCCTGAGCTTTGCGTATTTTTATGTGATCTGCCATGCGGTTCTCCCCCGTCATCCCCTGAGCGCGTTCTGTCGCGCCTTGGTGACAGTTTTGTGTCAAATGGCGGCAGTTGCAACCGCGATCCAAGCCGCGGCCCGATCCGACAGCTGCCCCGCCACACGCGCGGCGCAATCAGCGTGGTAGGCATTGAGCCAGTCACGCTCCCCCGCGCTCAGCATATCCGACACGATCAGACGGCGGTCGATCGGCACATAGGTCAGCGTTTCAAAGCTCAGCATGTCGCGGGCATCGGCGCCGGGCAGGGGACGCGCCTCTTCCACAACGATCAGGTTTTCAATGCGGATACCAAACTCCCCCTCGCGGTAGTAGCCCGGCTCATTGGACAGGATCATGCCCGGTTCCAGCGGCAAAAGCGACACCCGCGAAATCCGCGCGGGCCCCTCATGGACCGACAGGTAGGAGCCGACGCCATGCCCCGTCCCGTGGTCGTAATCCTGCCCCGCCATCCAAAGCGGCGCGCGCGCGATGGCATCGATATGCCCGCCCGCAATGCCACGCGGGAAGCGCAGCCGGGAGAGCCCGATCATCCCCTGCAACACCCGCGTAAACGCTGCCCGCGCGCCCTCTGGCGGCTCACCAATGGTCACCGTGCGGGTGATGTCGGTGGTCCCGTCCACATATTGCCCCCCGGAATCAACGAGATAAAGCTCCCCGTCTGCGAGGCGCCTGTTTGTCTCCTCGGTCACACGGTAGTGCACGATCGCCCCATGAGCCCCCGCGCCGGAGATCGTTTCGAACGAGATATCTTGGAGCGCGTTCGTTCCTCGCCGGAACCCTTCGAGCGCTTGGGCCACATCGATTTCGCTCAGCGTGCCCGGTGCTTGTGCGTCGAGCCAGGCGAGAAACTCCACCATGGCTACGGCATCGCGCTGGTGCGCGGCGCGGGCACCTGAAAGCTCGACCGGGTTCTTGCGCGCCTTGGGCAAAAGGCAGGGGTCCGTGCCCATCACGACCTCGGCCGTCAGCGCATCCACGACCGCTTGCGGGCAGCTTTCGGCATCCACGCGCACGCGACCTGCGAGTGCCTTGACCGCGGGCAGGAACGCTGCGGGTGGGGCCACGTCGATTTCCGGATCGGGGCCAAGATCTGCGACCTTCTCCGGCTCCACAAAAAGCCCCACGCGCCCGTCGCTGTGCAGGATGGCAAAGCATTGGAGGATGGGAATGCGCGGAATGTCTGCGCCGCGAATGTTCAAAAGCCAACAGATGGAGTCCGGCAGCGTCAGGATCGCGGCATCCTCCCCCGCGTCTCGCAACGACTGGGCGATGCGCGCGCGTTTCGCCGGCGACCGTTCCCCCGACAGCTCGATGGGATGGGCAAAGGCGCGGCCATCGGGTCGCGCGGGGCGGTGCTCCCAAATCGCATCAACCAGATTCTCAACGGCCTGCAACGTCATCCCAGCGCGGGCCAATCGCGCACGCAGCGCCTCCACCTGCTTGGGGGGATGGAGCCAGGGATCAAACCCGATCACCGCGCCCTCCGCACCCTGATCCGCAATCCAATCGCCCAGCGACGTCTCCGGCCAGTCTACAGGCGTGAACACATCCGCCACCTGCTGCTTGACCTGCACACGGTAGCGCCCATCGACAAAGACGCCCGCCACATGCCCAAGCGCCACGCAATACCCGGCCGACCCGGTGAAGCCTGTGAGCCAGGCCAAACGCTCATCACAGGGGGCCACATATTCCCCCTGCCACGCATCCGCGCGCGGCACGATAAAGCCATCCACCCCCGCACCCGCCATAGCGGCGCGCAAAGCCTTCAGCCGTGGCGGCCCCTGCTCGGGCCGGGTCGCGCTCTCAAACGTTTGAAACATACCCCGGCCCTTTCTTTCGTCCAAAAATACTTCCGCCGGAGGCATCAAAGCCCTCAGCTCGCGCGTTTCATCCCCATAAGGCGCGCGCGCGCCCGCGGGTCGCTGTCAAAAAGCCCCGCCAGCTGTTCGGTCATCGCCCCGGCGAGCTGTTCGACATCTGTGATCGTGACCGCGCGATCGTAGTAGCGCGTCACGTCGTGGCCGATGCCGATGGCAATGAGCTCCACCATCTTCTTTTTCTCGACCATGGCGATCACGTCGCGCAGGTGCTTTTCGAGGTAGTTCGCCGGGTTCACCGACAGGGTCGAGTCATCCACCGGCGCCCCGTCAGAGATCACCATGAGGATCTTGCGCGCCTCAGGCCGCCCGGCCATGCGCTTATGCGCCCATTCGAGCGCCTCACCGTCGATGTTCTCCTTGAGCAGGCCTTCTTTCATCATCAGGCCCAGATTAGGCCGCGCGCGCCGCCACGGGGCGTCGGCGCTTTTGTAGATGATGTGGCGCAGGTCATTCAGACGCCCGGGCTGCTGCGGACGGCCCTCGGCCAGCCAAGCTTCCCGGCAGATCCCGCCCTTCCACGCGCGCGTGGTAAAGCCCAGGATCTCGACCTTCACCGAGCACCGCTCCAGCGTCCGCGCCAACACGTCCGCACAGATTGCCGCAATCGAAATTGGCCGCCCGCGCATGGAGCCGGAGTTATCGAGGAGGAGCGTCACGCAGGTATCGCGGAACTCCGTGTCTTTCTCGACCTTGAACGACAGCGGCGTCGTCGGGTTCGCCACCACGCGCGCCAGACGGCCCGCGTCGAGCATTCCTTCCTCCCGGTCAAACTCCCAGGACCGGTTTTGCTGCGCCTGAAGCCGCCGTTGCAGCTTGTTGGCCAGACGCGACACCGCGCCTTTCAAGGGCTCAAGCTGCTGGTCCAGATAGGTCCTGAGCCGCTCCAACTCTGCCGGTTCGGCGAGGTCTTCGGCCCGGATCTCCTCGTCGTTGTCGGTGTTGTAGACGACATATTCGGGGTCTGCCTCCGAATGCGGCGGCGGGGCGGGGGGCTCAAGCGGGGCCTCGCCCTCGGGCATCTCCGCTTCATCGGCCATCTCCGCCTCGGCCATGTCATCCAACGTGACGGAGGCTTGCGCGGCATCCTGTTGCTGCTCCTGAGACTGCTCAGGGGCGGCATCCATATCCTCTTCTTCGTCGCTGTCATCCTGGCCGGAGCTATCGGGCTGATCTTGATCCTCTGGATCGCCCTCCGCTTCGTCCTCGTTCATCTCGTCGAGCTCGTCCGGGTCGTCGCCGAGCTGGTCGCCATAGCCCAGGTCCTGAATGATCTGACGCGCAAATTTGGCGAACTGCCCCTGGTCGGCTAGCTTGTTGCCCAGGTTTTCGAGCGTATCGCCCGCCTGACCCTCGATATACCCGCGCCAAAGTTCCATCACGTTGGCTGCATCCGCGGGCAGGGGGCGCCCAGTGGCCAAATGGCGGATGAGGTAGCCCGCAGCCACGGCAAGTGGCGCACCCGCGGCCTCCTTGATGTCACCGTAGCCTTTGCGCATCGCTTCATTGGCGATCTTGTGGTCGATGTTTGACGCGGTCCCCGGCATCGCTTGCGCGCCCACGGCCTCGCACCGCGCCGTTTCCATCGCGTCGTAGAGGTCACGCGCCATGTTGCCCGGCGGCATGTAGCGGTCATAGGTGGAGGTGTCGTGATATTTGTGCCGCAGCGCCAGCGCATCGGCCGTGCCCCGCGCCAGCAACACCTCATCCCGTGTCATCCGACGACTGACCTGCGGCAAGCGCAGCGTGTCATTCGTCGCCCCTGGAGGGTCGACGGAATAAGACACCGTCAGCTCCGCATCATCGGCAATGACCTTCGCCGCCTCTGCGAGCGCCTTCTTAAACGGATCGGCTGGGTTGTCAGACTTGTTCATATAGCCAAAAGATCAAGGTGTTCGTTTAAGCTAACAAAACTTGACGAAGCTTCGCGCAACTCGCTTGAAGCGTGTTCCCAAAACACAACGTCAACCGTGAAGCCGTCTTCAACGAGTTGCTCGACAGCAGGAACATAGTCAGCGTCACCGCTTACAATTGTAAAAGTGTCGCCAGGTTCAGCGTTTGCATAGGCGTCGCGAGTTAAGGCTGCCACGATCCCGGTATCAATCTTCTTTTCTTTGTTCGCTCGATTTCTATCGTGCGTAACAACCTCGAACCCAGCGCGTCGAGCGATGTCCCAAATCGCATCATTCTCAGGGGGGCGCGATCCAAAAAGCATAGCTCGTGCTGTATTTGCTTTATTGTTGCCCGCGACGAATTGGTAAAGATTCCCAAATGACATTCGCCAGTCGTTATCAACGATGCGATTGGCCATGGCATCGTAAACGTCCAGAGCTAGCCCCTTACGGACCGCAGAAACGCGCTTTCCTTCTATGAATACGTTCGAGTTGTCTACGTAAATCCAGTCCGCCATCGTATCCCCTACGCAATAATATTCGCTGCACTTTCTGGCAGCTCTTCATCGAAGCACTTCTGGTAGAACTCGGCCACGGTCGCCCGTTCCAGCTCGTCGCATTTGTTGAGGAACGATAGGCGGAAGGCGTAGCCGACGTTGCGGAAGATCTCGGAGTTTTGGGCCCAGGCGATGACGGTCCGGGGGGACATCACCGTGGACAGATCGCCGGCCATGAAGGCGGTGCGCGTCAAGTCGGCAACGGTCACCATGCGCTCGATCGTCTTGCGCCCGCTTTCGGTGTTGTAATGTGGGTTCTTGGCCAGCACGATCGCGCTTTCGGCACCGACGCTCAGGTAGTTGAGCGTCGCAACCAGCGACCAGCGGTCCATTTGGCCTTGGTTGATCTGCTGGGTCCCGTGGTAGAGACCCGTCGTGTCGCCAAGACCCACGGTGTTGGCCGTCGCAAAGATGCGGAAATGGGGGTGAGGCTCGATCACCTTGTTTTGGTCGAGCAGTGTAAGCTTCCCGTCCGTTTCCAGCACCCGCTGGATCACAAACATCACATCCGCGCGGCCCGCGTCGTATTCGTCAAAGACGATGGCGCAGGGGTTGCGCAGCGCCCAAGGCAGAATCCCTTCCTGAAAATCGGTGACCTGCTTGCCGTCTTTGAGCTTGATCGCGTCCTTACCAATGAGGTCGATCCGCGAGATATGGCTGTCGAGGTTAACGCGCACCGCGGGCCAGTTTAGCCGCGCCGCGACCTGTTCGATATGCGTGGATTTCCCGGTGCCGTGATAGCCCTGGATCATCACGCGGCGGTTGTTGTTAAAGCCCGCCAGGATCGCCAGCGTCGTGTCTGGGTCGAATTTATACGTGGAATCAAGGTCCGGGACGCGGTCTGTCGGCTCCTCAAAACCTTTGACGACCATGTCGCTGTCAATGCCGAACACCTCCCGCACTTTGACCTCGCGGGTAGGGTTCATATCGAGATCGAGCGCACCGTCGGCCATGGCACCGTGTTCCTTCTTTTCGCACCAACGCCGCGCGTGGTGCCTTATATCTTGGGGCAGGGCAAGGCCCCACCGGATCGTCCGGGTGCAGATTTCTGTCACCGTCCCACGGGCGATACCTAGCGGGGTGGCGGCGCCTTCCTAGGGAGGTGCGCAAGATTTTTGTGCCCGGGGAGAGATGTTTCAATGCCATCGCGGCCTGTCACCATCGCGTCATCGGGTGTCGCAATCGCCCCGTGCGCGTGGGGGAGGGTGTATATCCCAGTAAACCGCACCACAGACGAAAGACATCGCCATGACCACAGCCCTGACCCGCCGCGCACTTTTGGGATCCGCTGCCGCTGCCGTGAGCCTCGCGGCGCTGCCCAGCCATGCGAATGACGGCCCCTTTGAAGTGACGCGGACACAGGCGCAGTGGCGCGCGATGCTGACCCCGCTCCAGTACCGCGTGATGCGTGAAGAAGGGACCGAACGCGCCTTTTCTAGCCCGCTCGACAAGTTCTACGAGACCGGCATGTATCATTGCCGGGGCTGCGACCTGCCTGTCTATGCGTCGGACCATAAGTACGACAGTGGGACCGGGTGGCCCAGTTTTTGGCTGGCGCAAGACGATGCTGTGCGGACAAAGTCGGATTGGAAGCTCATCCTGCGCCGGACAGAGGTCCACTGCCGCCGCTGCGGCAGCCATTTCGGTCACATTTTCAACGATGGTCCCCAACCAACCGGCAAACGCCACTGCCTGAATGGGGCAAGCCTGGTCTTCAAATCCGCCTAACGGCGGCGCCCGCCACGCCTGATGGCGGGCGTACCGCTCAACGCTGTCCCTGGGCGCCCAAAATTTTTCGCAAAAATTTTCCCTGCGCGGCGGTGGCCGCTGCGCGGGGCCGGGGCGGGTTTGCTATTTGAAGTAGCGGCTGTCCTTGATCTGATCCCAGGCCCAAACGACTTCCGACAGTTGCTCTTCCTGGCTGCGGTCACCGCCATTCATATCGGGGTGGAGCACTTTGATCAGCGCCTTGTAGGCCTTGCGCACCTCGGCCTTTGTGGCTGTGTCCGCGACTTCCAAGATATCAACCGCACGCCGCTCCGTGGCGGGCAAACGGCGCGACCCTGTGGCCGCTTTGCCCGGGTTTTGCGTGGCGTTGCCGCCGAGCACCTGGTGCGCATCGTCGATGCCCAGCCGGGCCCAAGCGCGTTCCTCTGCGGACTGTTTGAACGGTTTTGTCTCTCGCTCCCAGACGCGGTCCTTATCGACCTGCTCCATATACTCGGCCTCGGTCGAGCCGTCGAAGAAGTTCCACTTTAGGTTATACTCGCGCACGTGGTCTTTGCAGAACCAGTAGTAGTCGTCGAGGATATCGGGGCTCTTTGGCGCGCGGTATTTGCCCGCCTCTTGGCAGCCTGGCTTGTCACAGCGCCGCGTGGACGTCTCAAATGCGCCGGACATCCCCCGTCTGCCGCGCGTATTTTTCTTTTTCGCGGCGGACACGGACATGTTGAAACCGAAGGGGTCATCCTTGGACATGCTCTCTCCTTTTCGACTCGAAGACGGGAGTGTAATCACTAAAGTCCGAGTTGGAAGAGGCGGGTGCGAAAAAGATGGGGATGGTTCAGACAATCGAGGACAAGCTGCGCGCGGCCTTTACGCCGAGCCACTTGAGTGTGATCGACGAGAGTGAGGCCCATCGCGGGCACGCTGGTTTCCAAGAGGGCGGGGAAAGTCACTTTCGCGTCGAAATCGCTTCCGACCTGCTTAATGGAAAGACGCGGCTGGCCAAGCACCGCGCGGTTTACGCCGCGCTGGGCCCAGATGTCATGGACCGCATCCACGCGCTCGCGTTGACAATCCGGTAGCGGCCCAGAGGCCTAAGTTACTCTGCCGCGGTGCGGTTGGCGGTGAGCCGCGCGGCCCGCGCAGCCAATGCGGGGTTCACACGGGTGCTGCGGACGGGTGGGAGCGTAGGCTCCTCTACGACGACGTTCTCTACGGATGCGGGTGTTGAGGCCACGACCTCTGTCTCGATCACCGGCTGAGCCAGCACCTGTGGTTCCTGCGGTGCAACGGCGGTTTGCTGGCCACTCTGGATCCCCTGGCCCCCCAGCGCGATGGAGGCGATGGCGCGGCGAAATGCGTCGTTCTCCTCCGGCTCGGCTGCGCTGTTGGTGGGTTCGAGCGGCGCGATGGCAAACGCATCGGCGTCCGCAAACGCAGCGACGTCGCTGTCGGTTTGGTCAATGGCGTCGCTGTCATCAAGTTGGGCGATGTCCTCGACCGGCGCGGGAGCGGCTTCGACGACCACCTCGCTGTCCTCCGCGATTTTGGTACGCCGAAAGACGAGCACATTTTGCAGAATGGTTTCAGGCCCGCTGAGCAATCGGCGCTTTTCCATGGGCAGCATGTCGGCGCGCAGGTATTCCCACCCGTCCGCGCCAAAATCATTTATCACGGCTTCGATCGTGCGCGCGAAACGCCCCGTGACGCCGCGGACGCCTTTCCACCGCAACGCGCGTGTGGGCGCTGGCACAACCCGGTACTCATATAAATCCATATCGAACCCCTACAAACGCGCCAAAGGTACCACGGGGCCGTCGCCCCGCCTAGAAATTGTTAACAAAGGGTTACTGGATGTGACCCAGCGCACACATATCCGCTCCGTGGGCTCCCTAGCGGGCGCGTTCCACTTTGGCGCCGCAGCCGCCTGTGCCGCCAATCCCGCCATCGGGGTCAGGGCAGGGCGCTTGCATACAGGCGCTCAGCGCAAGAACTGCGAGCAGGGCAAGGATGCGTGTCATGTCTCTGTCTCCGAATGGAAATACCCGCCTGCACGAAACCGCTCCGAACCCGGCGCTTGCGCTCGCAACTCCGTAGCGCGGGTGTTGAGCGCCTGCAACGCTGGGCCCACCTGCGCGCGCCACAGCGCGTCGAGCTCCGCCACAGCCTCCGCGCTGAGCCCATTGTAGTGCACGGCGAGGTCGAAACTGTCGCGCCCGTCGACCACATTGCCGACGGCCGCGGCCAAATGGTCGCCGACATTGGCGCCCAGATAGGCGAGCTGTTCGGCGCTTCCGGCCTCCGGCACATGGGCGCGGCGCAATAGATGCACCTCCTCCCCCCGCAGTTCTGCCGTGCCCGCCGCCAGAAGTGCGCTCAGCTGCGCCTTAGGATGCACGTCTTTGCGCACCGAACGCGCCAGCGCGTCAAAAGACCCCTCCGCCCCGTGGTGAGGCAGCGGCGCGCCGCCATGCTTGGCCAACCACGCCGCAACCAGCTGCGATAGCGGGTTGGGACGGGGAGCCGGGGGCTCATCCGCCTCAAGGAGCCGCGCAACATCGCGCCGCTGAAGACCGGATAGGACGCTCAGGCGGCTCACATTGGCCTCAGGCCCCGCAACCTGTTGCGCTGCCGTCAAAAAAGCCCGCCGCAACAGCTCCGCCACATCGGTGAAACGCGCGCCGCGGGCCACGGCGAGCCGGGCCAGGGGGCGTAGAATTCGGGACAGGGCAGAGTTCACAAATGTGCGTATTGCACATTTTTCTGGACTTGGGAAACGGAATCATGAGATGTGCATTTTGCACATTTATAAATGATCGGAGATCCACATGCTGTTTCGTAACCGCCTCGCCGCGCTTCTGATGGCCGTCCTCACCCTCGCTGCGTGCGGCGGGCCAGACCTAGGCCCAACGCGGTTTCACGCGAATGGGGCCGCGACCCGAGCCGTCACCCAGGTGCCAGAGCTCCAATTCCCAGCGCGGATCGGAGTGGTGCGTATCGTCTATGGCCGCCTCACCGTGGCGCCGGCCGAGGAACAAAAGCTCTTTCTGGGTAAAGCGCCCCCGATGGGAGAATTTGTCGCCATCGGTCCGCTCGAAACCCGCCTGGCCGGGATGCGGTCGCTCAACGTCAGAAGCGATACGTTCAAAAGCTTCGCCGCTTCGCGAAACCTCGACTACCTGCTCGTGATCGAGCTTGCCCCAGGCCGCAACACGGGCGAGGCGCTCTTTCTAGATGCAGCAACTGGCCACCCCTTTGCCAGTTTTGAGGTCGCCGCGCCGGGGCGCGGGATCCGAAACTTCTGGGGCAGCGCCGTGAGACCCGGTCCCCGCCGCGACCGTGCAACGCTTAAAATAGCTGAACACATGGTGCCTGGAATGACGCAGATGCTAAGCGGCCTCGCGGCGCAAGCGCGCTGAACGGCGCAGCAAAGCCCCCTCTCCCGCGGGAGAGGGGGTTGGGGGTGAGGGGAGTTACAGCCCGAGTTTGGCTTTGACGATCTGGTTGACCGCGGCAGGGTTCGCCTTGCCGCCGGTGGCCTTCATCACCTGGCCCACAAACCAGCCCGCAAGCTTCGGGTTCACCTTGGCCTTCTCCACCTGCGCGGGGTTGTCCGCGACGATTTGGTCCACCGCCGCCTCGATGGCGCCCGTGTCCGTCACCTGCTTCATCCCGCGGGCCTCAACGATCTCCGCGGGGTCGCCGCCTTCCGTATAGACGATCTCAAACAGCTCTTTGGCGATCTTGCCGCTGATATCGCCAGTCTTGATCAGCGCGATGATTCCCGCGAGCTGCGCCGGCGACATCGGGCTCTCGGTGAGGTCCGTGTCATCCTTCTTCAAACGGCCAAAGAGGTCGTTGATCACCCAGTTCGCCGCAAGCTTGCCGTCCACGGCCGCCACTTCCTCGAAATAGGCCGCCGCATCGGTTTCAGCGGTCAGGACCGACGCATCGTAATCGCTCAGCCCGTAATCCCCGATAAACCGCTGCTTCTTGGCATCCGGAAGCTCTGGGAGGCCGGCCGCGATATCATCGACCCAGCCCTGCTCGATCTCCAGCGGCAGCAGGTCCGGGCAGGGGAAGTAGCGGTAGTCATGCGCCTCTTCCTTGGAGCGCATGGACCGCGTCTCGCCCTTCACCGTATCGTAGAGCCGCGTTTCCTGATCCACGCTCCCGCCATCTTCGACGATGGCGATCTGGCGGCGGGCCTCATACTCGATGGCCTGCTGGATGAACCGCATGGAGTTCATGTTCTTGATCTCGCACCGCGTGCCCAGAAAGCCGAAATCGCCGGTCTCATAGTACTTCTCGTATGCGCCCGGCGTGCAGACCGACACGTTCACATCCGCCCGCAGGTTCCCGTTTTGCATGTTCCCGTCACAGGTGCCCAGATACCGCATGATCTGGCGTAGCTTCGCGACATAGGCCGCGGCCTCCTCCGGGCCCCGGATGTCAGGGCGGGAGACGATTTCCATCAGCGCCACGCCTGTGCGGTTGAGGTCCACGAACGACATATGGGGGTCCATGTCGTGGATCGACTTGCCCGCGTCCTGCTCCAGGTGAATCCGCTCGATCCGCACCATCCGCGCGGTGCCGTCGCCGAGTTCCACCAGCACCTCGCCCTCGCCCACGATGGGGTGGTAGAGCTGGCTGATCTGGTAGCCCTGCGGCAAGTCGGGGTAGAAGTAATTCTTGCGGTCAAAGGCGCTCTTTAGGTGGATTTCCGCCTTGAGGCCGAGCCCCGTGCGCACGGCCTGCGCCACGCATTCCTCGTTGATCACCGGCAGCATCCCCGGCATGCCTGCATCCACGAAAGCGACGTTGGAGTTCGGCTCCGATCCGAACGCGGTGGAGGCCCCGGAAAAGAGCTTCGCATTGGTGGCGACCTGCGCGTGCACCTCCATCCCGATGACGAGCTCCCAATCCTGCTTAGCGCCTTGGATCACGCGCGGCTTTGGCGGGGTGAGATCAAGCATGGAACGGCCTCCTTCTGACCGGAACGCTTTAGCCAAGCCGGGCAGGGGGCTCAAGCGCCAAGCGCACGCCCTTATAGCGCGATCACGATATCTGCGCAGAGCCCGCCCAAATCTTCGCTCTCGCCCAGTCGCAGTGTCCCACCGTGACGCCGCGCGGTGTCGGCGGCAATCGCCAGTCCTAAGCCCACGGAGCCACCGTGGTTTTGGTTCCGCGACTGGTCGAGCCGCGTGAATGGGCGAAGTGCCGCCTCGCGGTCAGCGCTGGGGATGCCCGGCCCGTCGTCTTCTACGCGGATCCGCACCGAGCGTTCAAAGAGCGCGACGCTCACCCGCGCTACGGTCCCGTAGCGGGCGGCGTTCGAAATCAGATTGTCGATGGCGCGCCGCACGCTCATGGGGCGCAACGGCAGCGCTAGTGCGGGCACATCGCCCGCCAGCTCGACAGAGCGGCCCGCCCGTTCCGCATCCGTCACAGCGTCCTCGATGATGGCGCCCAAATCCACGGTCTCCACCTCCTCCGCTGCGCCCACGCGGGCAAAATCGAGGAACGCGTCGATCATGCGGCCCATATCCTCCACATCTGCGCGCAGGGCATCGACCTCCTCGGACGGGTCCATCAACGACAGTTCGAGCCGCATTCGGGTGAGCGGCGTCCGTAGGTCGTGGCTTACCCCACTCAGCATCAGCGTGCGCTGTTCAATCTGGCGTTCGATGCGCGCGCGCATGTCCAAGAACGCGCTGCCCGCGGCACGCACTTCCGTTGCGCCGCGCGGCGTGTAGGGCTCCACCCGGCCGCGCCCAAACGCCTCAGCCGCACGCGACAGCCGCCGGATTGGGCGCAGTTGGTTGCGCAGAAAAATGTAGGAGACGAGGATCATGAAACCGCCGACCACCACCATTAACACAAGGAGTTGGTGCGGATTGCGCGCTGACACCCGCCGCCGGTCAAAGCTAACCTCATAGAGCGTGCCACCATGGGCGATCCACGCGTCCACGATGCGCCGGTCGCTTAGTTCGATGCCGCGCAGATCGTATAGCTCCGCCAGGCGTGCGGCGACCGTTAGCCCCGCGATATCGAACCATGCCCGCCCTGTGCCAACGGGCGCATCCTCCGCCACGCGGATATCCAGCGCGAGCGGCTCGCCCACAGCCGCCCGCGCATCCTCTAACCCCACAGCGTCCACTTGCGCGAACAGGTAAGACAGCGCGTGGGCATGGGCATCCACCATTTGCCGTGTCACATCCTCAAAATGCCGCTGAACAAACACAACAGAGACGATGACTTGCAAGGCCACCGATGGCAGCGCGATAATGAGCGCGGCACGGCCGTAGAGCCCCAATGGGGAGTAGCGTTTGAGCCATCTGAACATGGGCCAAGCCTACGGGCCTCTTGCAAGGGAAGAAAGCCATGACAGACGCGCTGGGCCCCGATCTGATCCGCGTGACCGCGCCCAACCCGTCGCCGCTGACCGGGCAGGGGACAAATACCTATGTCCTGGGGCAGGATCGCGTTGTGATCGTTGATCCTGGCCCGAATATGGACCGTCACCTTGGTGCGATTTTGCAAACCGTGGGGGAGCGGCCCGTCGATCACATCCTGCTCACCCACTGGCACCGCGATCATTCCGAGCTTGCACCGCGGCTCTCTGCGGCTGTGGATGCGCCGGTTTTGGCCTTTGGCCATGGCACCGCCGGGCGGTCCGAGATCATGCAGGAGCTCGCGCGCTCCGGCGACATCGGGGGAGGGGAAGGTGCCGATATGACATTCCGCCCAGACGCCACGCTCGCCGGTGGATCGGAGATTGCGCATGAGGGAGCGCCGCTGATCGCGCATCACACGCCGGGCCATTTTGGCGGACATCTGTGCTTTTCCTGGCGAGATATGCTGTTTTCCGGCGACCACGTCATGGGATGGTCAACGACGCTGATCTCCCCACCGGATGGGGATCTCACGGATTTCATGGCGTCCTGCGCCGCGCTAGAGCAAATCCCCGCGCGCGTGTTCTACCCCGGCCACGGTGCCGAAATCACCGCGCCGGGCGCCCGCATCGCTGAACTCGTCACCCACCGCCGCGCCCGTGAGGCGCAGATCTGCGCGGCCCTCGCGGGTCGCCCCGCCACGGTGGCGACCCTGACCGAACTCATCTATCAAGATGTCTCGCGAACGCTCTGGCCCGCGGCCTCCCGCAATGTGCTGGCCCACCTCATCGACCTCACACGCCGCGGCTGCGTCACGCCCAAAGGTCCGCTGACGCAAGGCGCCACGTTCGCGCTCACATAACCCGAAATTTCCCCCAAAATCGCCCTAGACGCCCCCGAACCCCATTGCTATACGCGCCTCGGTGTTCCGGCGTAGCTCAGCGGTAGAGCAGTTGACTGTTAATCAATTGGTCGTAGGTTCGATCCCTACCGCCGGAGCCAATTCATCCCTAATTCCTTATATTTATCAATTACTTAAGGGCGATTGGCACTAAGCCTTACCCACATCTTTCCCCACAAATGGCAAGCGGGTTCGGTTCCCAATTTGCAACACTGTGCGAGACAGCGCCGCGCCTGCGTTGGTGCAAATCACCCCTTGATTTGCAGACCCTATCAGGAAACGGCCCGTAGAGGGCCGACTTTGTTAGGGGTATGAAGGCATAGGGTCAGTGCGACCAAGGCCCTCAGCCGCGCTCTGCGTGGCTGAATAGGCACACATGGGCAACGCCCTTGGCAGGTAGGGCAACGCGGCTGCGCCGCTGTGTTGTAGACCCACGATCCGTCTGCTTCCACGCGCCTGCGGCGCGAATGTCATCCTGATATTCAATTCTGATTTATCTTCTTATTTGACTGTGCGCTCTACACCCGCCCCTGCGGAGTTCTCCGCCCGCACCCTTGGAGCCTAGGCCGCACCCACTGCGGAGTGCTGCACTCCGCAGCCTAGTCCCATTCCGGCCAATACTGATCTATCCAAACCTGAAACTGCTGGCAGAACACCGCTGCGCGGTCCGCATCTTCACTGGCCACAAAGTCGGAGCACATCGCTGTCAACTCAGGTGCCTTGTCTTCAAAAATCTGATTGAGTGCGCCTTTGAACGCTGCAGTCTCTTCTGGGAAGCATTGGCCATTTCCATCCGCACGCAGATAGTCTTTGTCTGCTAGCTGCGTCACTTTCAAACAAATGCGAAAGAGGTCATCGGATGGGCGATAGTATGGAAACCGTGTCCTCCCCTGCACAAACACCTTTTCGATAAGGCCATGGTCAATGAGATAGGCTAAGCTAGCGCGACGGTCCCTTTCACATTGCCCAAGGTATTTGTCCATTTCAGGGTTTGATATGTAGCGCCATCTGTAGCCTCTCAATTCAGGCACACCGGAGACTTTGGCAGTTTCAGCCGCCCCAAACCTAAACAACAAAAAACGCAAAGCGTCCCTAGCCCTATACTGACAGTTTGGCCCTTTCATCATTAGCCACCTTAGGTACACTTCTCTAAATGCCTCGTCAGGCCATGCAAACTTGTAAGGGTTCACTCTTGGCTGATGCTCACCTTTGGTCGGAAACCGTGCATTCACCAGCGTGGTTCGCTTTCGCTTTGGTCCCGGCCATTCGGAAGCGGTGCGATTTGCTACCTCGTCATAGAACCGGCACATGCGGCGATGTTGGCCGTTGTCATCCGGGATTAGGGTATGAATTTCTGCACTGTTGCGTGCTGCGTTTGGTAAGTAGCTTGTCATGGCTTTGGCCTTTCGTTGATTTGGGCCACGGTCATCGGGATAGGGCGTTTCATCGACAGTGCTGCGCTTATGGTCCTAAAGGCTCTGCCGCGCGTCCCGTTGGCAGGGCCTTTTCTATTTCGGCTGCAGCGCCTCAGGCACCCGTTCCCTCACCAGCGCGTGCAGGCCATCAATGTTGATCGCATAGGCATTGGGCACACGCCCATTGGACTGGTGCTTTGTCACCAGCCCGCGCTCAATTAAGCTGCGCATCGAAGTGATGATACTACTGGCGCACATGTTGACGCCACCAATGCGCCCGCGCTTGTCATCCACCCCATTGCGGATTTCGTTATAGGACAGGCTTACACGCCAGCGTCCGTTTAGCAGGGTGGCGCTCAGGATATGGTGCACCAGCTTGAACTCTGCACCGCTCAGCCAATAGACCAGAGCATTCAATCGCCATGCGGTTTCCAGTGCCAATTCATCTGTGGGGGCGGGCCGCCGCTTTCTTTTGCGCACGTTGATTTGGGTGCCGGTCATGGTCATCTCCTCATTTGGGAAAACAACCTTACAGAGTAATGCACCCCTACAGAATACCCCGCTGGTGTTTACTCCGCGCAGCTAAAAAGGAACATTAATCTAGACCTTCAACCTATTGCGAATAAGAGATATTTTAAGGCTTTCCGAACCCGGTGCGGGGGTGCTCAAATGCGTGTCCTTTAAGGCTTGCGCAAATAGCAGGCCAAGCGGGATGCTAAATGCCGTGGACAAATCGGCCAAGGTGCGCACGCCCACGTTCTTTGGCGAGATGTTCAGGCGGTCCTTTACCAGTGATCGCGAATAGCCGCCGCGCTCACTCAGTTCTGGAATGGTCAGGCCAGAGATACGTTTCGCTGCCCGCAAAAGCCGGGGCATGTCAGGGTATAGCTTTGGCTCTGCCCGGTCCCGCACAAGCGCGGCCACCTCGTCGCGCACACCGTAGAGCGCGGCAAGATCAAGCAACACATCGCGCGGGCCGGGTTCGGTCATGGGGCCTCTATACGAATGGTGGGCGGATCATCGCGCCAGAACCGCACATGCAGTTTGGTGGCCACGCCTGCTGCATCCATTCCCAGCTTGCTACGCACCGAATAAAACGTGCCGTCAACGTCTTGGATCAACTCAGGTGTAAAGGGCCAATGCGTTATGAGGGATGCCCGCCCGTCGCCCTCTGCAATGTCGTTGCGCCCCTCGGTTTTGTCCAAGTCGCGCCACTGAATAAACCCATGGCAGGTGTCTACCCAGTCAAAAGTGCCCGCAACCGGGCGGCCCGTATCCTCGTCATACACCGTCGCGTAGACATGAAACCGGGTATAAAGCGGCGAGTGCTGCGCCGCCCTACGGAATGCGCGGGGAATGTCAGCCATCGGCCCACCCCGCCAATTCCATGGCCTTTTCCAGAGGCACCCCGGCTTTGGTGAGAATGCCCACCGCGCGGGCGCGGCCTGCCACATCCGCCGATAGCATGGCGCTGCTATCCAGCTCGGTGACACCCACCTTGGAAAACTCAGGCAAGAGCGTGCGGGCCAAAGGTTCCACCGTCTGCAACACAAACAGCCTGTAGGCCTCACGCATAGCGCCCGCGTTGCCCTGCGCTGTGACCAATGCCGGGGGAATGCCACAGGCAGTTAGCAGGCGATGGTGCAGGCCGTCGGTGGCCGGGTGCAGGTCAGCCTTTTGCAGATCGGGTGTCAGGTCCACCCGACGAAACTCGTTTGCACGGGTCTGGCCTGTGTTGGCTGCAAAGTCGGCCCGGCTCTTGATCGCAGCTAGCATGCCCCCGCCCTTGAGGCCGCGCAGGGCCGCCGTCTGTTGTTCCTCTGGCACGCTATCGGGGAACGGCAAGAGGCCCCGCGCCGTCCATTCCATTGCGCCAGAGATTGCCCCCTCAATTTCAGCCATGAGACGCGGGCTTGCCCCCATGAGAGCAAAGGGCGACCGGCCCCGCCAAGGTTGATCGGCGGGCGCGTTCACGGTCAGGCGCAGCACTTCACCTTCAATCGCCCGCACCGTTTCTGTGGACGCAGGCCGGGCGATGTGCAGGTGAAACTTACCGTTACCCAGTTCATCCCAATAGGCCACCCGGTGCAGGCGCAAATCGCCGCGCTCTACCCGGATGTGCCAACAGCTTTCGCCTTGCATGCAAAGATCAAAGCCAATGGCGGCCAACACATCTGGGGTCAGTGTCTCTGCACCCGGTGCGGGTGTCAGCATGGCAAAAGCGCGGCCCCACGTCTGGCCACAGGTCGCAACGCTAGCCGACAGGTTGACGCCCGCGCTGGATTGCAGGGCCTTCTGACGCCCCGCGATGTATTCCCCGGTGACGGCAGGGAACGCGGCCCGTATCTCAGGGGCCTTGCGTTTGAATGGCCAGATCAAAACCGCACCTCCCCAGCCAAGAGAATACCCGCGCCGCTGGCCCGAAAGAGGCCCGCTAAGGCTTCACGGGTCAGCGTGCTATCGCCCGCTGTGATGTTGCGGAACTCGCGCCGGGCCGGGCTGTGCACAAGCTGATACAGCGCCAAGGCCCGCACCGCTTCAACCACATGGGGCTGGGGTTGCTCAGGTGTGACCGCGCCCGATGTGAAGCGATAGCGGCCAGCGGGCAGGCTCAGGACCTCGCCTGTGTCGGGCACGTATTCAGCGGCATAAGCAGCCCATGCCGTGCCGTCCCATTGCTCTACCGTCAGAGCCTCTGGGAAGGGGTATCTTGGCCAGCAAGCGCTGCCCCCTGCGTCCAGTGCCCCCGCCGCCGTCGCGGCGCTCACAGGCCAATACAGGCGGCCTGTGTAGGTCTCAGCAAGGGACCAAGAGGCGGCAATCATGGACGCCGCCCGCTCGTTTGTGGTGCCCGCTTCGAGTGCCACGCTGGTGGCGTCTGGCGTCGTGGGCATGTCGCCCCGCGTTTGAGAAAATTCGGTGATGCTCATGGCAATATGATCCTGTCAGGCCGCACCGGGTGCGGGTGTTGCAGACCGCGCAATTCGGCTTGCGCGTCGTTGTAGGCAGGCCGCGTGACAAGGCTGAGTTCATACAGCACCAGCGAAAGGATGGTGCGAATGAACACGCCCGGATTGCCCGGCTCAGAGTCCAAGCGCTCGGACTGACCCGTTACTTCAGCCGGGGGCACGCGAAAGCCGGGGCTGATACCCGTCACCAGCCCAGCCCCAAGCATGGACATGGCGTCACGCACGTGCGTCACGTCTTCTAGATCGGGGGCAATCGCCGCCTCAAAGGTCAGGGCTTCGTCATCGGCTTGCAGGGTCAGGCTACCATTGTTGCGGCTGGCCAACGGCTTGTCGAAGTCGTGGCCAAACAACAACGAAACTTCCCGGTCCTCTTGGTCCAGCGTCCAGTTGAAGGCACCCGGTGCGATCCGCTCTTTGCGGACCCGGCCACGGTCGGCCACGGTTGCCAGCTTGTTGTAAGGAAAGCGGCCCGCAATGAGGGGCCGCTTGCCCCGGCGGCGCAGTTCTAGCTGCGCCCCCTCATACACGGGCCGCCGTTCCATTAGGCGCGGTCCTGCACGCCCGTCAGCTTGAACCAATGCGTGGCCGTCCGCTGAATGAGCACATCAAGGAAGGCAAACATGGTCAGCGCCACCTTGCCGTTCTTGCTTTCGCTATAGGGGTCCACGATCAGCTCAGGGCTGCCCCAAGTCGGGACAAAGGCATTGTTGGACCCGGCCCCAAAGTAGACCATGCTGGCTCCCTTATCGGTCGCATCCCGTGCCCCGCGCGTGGATACCTGGCTGGACCACAGTGTGCCAAAGCCCGCCGATTTCAGCCGGTCCAGTTCGGACACCGCCGTGCCGGTCACCAGCGTATCCGCAAGGGTCTGGTGGACAATCGGCGCACCTGCGATGCGCACACCGGCGGGGCTGGACAGCTTGGCCGTTTCCTGAATTTCGGTCGCCTGCAAGAGGAACTCCGAAAAGCTGGCCACATCATCCAACGCTGTCGTGCGCCCGCCGCTCAGGACAGCGTCAAAACCCGCCGGCTGTTCATCCGCGCCGGTACCTTGGAAAATCGCAAGGTCGATCCCCTCGCGCAGCACTTCTGCCAGATCGCGGCGCAGGATGGGCTGCAAGGCAGAGTTCTGGCGAATGGCTTGGCGTGTTAGCACATAGCGGCCTGTGGCTGTGTGCATCGCCGGGGCCTTGCTGGTGGTCGTGATGGTGTCCGCGTCCGCGCCTGCACCCTCAGCAACCCAAGACAGGGCCGCACCGCTGGTGATTTCGGGGAACGTGGGCGTGCCGGTCACTTGCATCACGTTGACGCCAAAGCGGCCTGCTGCGCTGGTTTCAAAGAAGCGTTCCAGCGCCGACATAACAGGACGGCTGGCAAGCTCTTGGCTGGTGCCCGGTTGGGTGTCGGTCACAGCGTCGGCGCGGGTTTCCATCAGGCTTTCCCAAGGGAAGCGAATGCCTTTCTGGCCTTGGCCATGGCGCGTTTCCAGTTCGGCGCTCACCTCAGCTTCGCGGCCAGACAGCACCTTGCCGTCGGTCTGTGCCGCCACAACCGCCGACAGGTCAAACGCCCGGCATTCCCGGTCAAAATCGGTCTGGGCCTTGTCAGGTTCCTTGATGGTGTCGCGCTCTGCCTCTTCCAACAGGATCGCGGCCCGCATTTCCACCTCTGCACCCTGATATGCGTCTGTCAGACTGCGCAGTTCGGTGCGGGCATCATCCGTGATTTCATCGGCCTTTTGGATTTCGGCCATGCGTTCACGCCGCTTGCTCTGGGCAAGCTGGATTTCTTGGGATTTCAGCATTGGTTTTCCTTTGCATGCTGGGGTTGGGGGATGCCCGCAGCGGCAAGGAATGCCTCGCGACCTTGGACGTTTGACCGGGTGGGAGGCCGTGGGGCGGATTGCCCCCCACCTTTCCGCCGCTCAGCGTTGGATTTCACCGAGTGACAGGACGGGCAGAGATACTGCAGGTTGGTCACGTCATAGACGTGCACCCCCAGCATCTCGCATTCGGAACGGGGAATGATGTGGTCTACATGGCCGTGCATGCCGACATAGGTTCGGCAATCGGGTTGCTCACATCGAAAGCTAGCCCGGTGGGCCACAAAGGGCCGAACGGTGCCAAACCAATGCGCACGGTTGATGGGGCGGGTATCGGAGCGGACCATTACAGCACCTCCACTTCATATTCAGGGGGGACGGTTTCGCGGGCACGCAGCAAGGCGCTACAGGCCAGCACAAGAGACTGGGCCACGTCTATGCGAGCGTGAATGTGGGACTTGTCCAACTGGCAGGCACCCGTGGTGGACACCTTCACATCCGCTTCGCCCAGCGACCCTTCCAGCAAGAGGCTGCGCCGCATGTGCACGGCCCCGGCCAGAAACAGCTTGCGGGTGGCGCGAATGTCGTGGTCCCCGTCTTTGGGGCCGGTGCCGCGATAGGTAACGGGCCACGCGATACGTGCACGGGCCAGCGCGGTTTCAAACTCGTGTTGCCGGTATCGGTCGCACGATACGCTGCGCACCGGGTGCGCCCCAATGCGCTGCAAAAGCTCTGGCAGGAACTCTTGCAAGTCGGACACTGACCCACTGGTTTCAATCAACTCCCCGGCCTGCGCACAGCGCTGCCAGAGGTCCCCCACAAGATCCCGCTTGCCACGTGCCAAAAGGTCCAAATCAGCGCCGGGAAACGCCCCCAGCACGCGGATAAGGCCAGAGGTTTCATAGGCGATGGTGGCTGCCGTCATGGACGCCGCGCCGCCAAGATCAATCCCCAGATGCACCGGCTCACCCGGTATAGGCTGGGGTGGGTCCCGATAGGACTTGGCCAAGGTGTCATAGTCCACCAGCAATTCGCGGGTGGGGCTGAGCGGCATATTCAGGTGCCACGCCTTGAACTCGCCAAGGCTGCCCGATTGTTCGGCCTTGTCGTATGCGTCACGCAGAAACCGGCGGGGCTTTATGCGGCCTTGGTCAGGGTTGGCCTTGTCCCAAGTCTCTGGGTCCGCCGCGTTGTCTTCTTTGTCGGCACCGTAGAGGCACACAAAGGTGCGTTTGTCGGGCCGCTCAATCAGGTCGTTATATTCGGCTGCGTCCCCACGTGTCCCGGTCAAAACAAGCTGGCCATTTCGGGCTGACAGGGCGTCAAAGAACCCCTGCACCAGTTCATCCTTATGACCGGGTATCAGGCCCGTTTCGTCAATCACCGCAAGGTCAAGGTCAGCGCCGTGGCCCTGCACACGGGTGCCGGTGGACAAGATCAAAGACCCGTCGCCAATGTAGATCATGCCGGGCCGTGGGTTGGCCTTGGTCACGAATTGTTCAGCCCGGCCCGCCCCTTCCATCAAGGCCCGCATGGCGTTGCTGATATAGCCGCTGTGCTTTTCGGTCGGGGCCGCAATCGCACCGGCAAAGCCCGGAATATGAATTGGGCTATCGGGGCACATATGGCCCAACAGGACCGCGCCAAGGAACGTGGATTTGCCCAGTTTGCGCGGTGTGCTGAAAATGCACGTTCGCCAAAGCGGCCCATCTACATCCTTGGCCAGATACTCACGCAGAAATGCCAACTGGAATGGGTGCAGGTCAAAGGGCTGGCCCGCGTTCTGGCCGGTGGGAATTATGAAGTTTGACGCAAGCCAATAGGCAAAGCGCTTTTCCAAGCCCACTTTGCGTTTCCGCACCCGGTGCGGGGAATATACCTGTGTGCCATCCATGGGACCCCACCTGTGCGACACAGAGAGAGGCCCGCCCCTGCTCCGTACATCTCCCCTCCCAAGACCATTCCCGGCAGGGGTCCCCTCAGGATACATGGGCGCAATATGTTGTGGGAGTGGCTAGCGGATTATACTACGGCTTGGGGTCACAGAAGTAGTTTTTGATCTTTCGAGGCGTACGCGGCGACTTGCATACTCCGTTCCTAACGCGAAGAAATACTTGCGCATTGCACTGTGCTTGAACGACCACTTTGCCATCGTTGATACCACGAACCAGTTTGGCCGCTTCTTCAACTAAGGCGTGCCTGTATGCGACGTAAGATTTGGGCTTCGTTAGCCAATCGTGCTCGTGTTTCAGAAGAATACAGGTGCCGTCACACAAGTCATTTGTCCACGTGCTAATGGGAACGATCAGATTGTGGCCGCTCTCATCAGTATCATTGCAAATGATGAAAAGATGCTTTCGGTGCGGATCATGCCCGGTACCAGATGGCACTAGCAAAGTGCCTTTTGCAAATATCAAGAGTTAAAGGCTCCTGAGAAAATCCGTCGCTTGTTCCGCAGAGCGATGCTCTTCTGCAGCCGCGGCCACATTGCCGACACCTACTGCAGCATAAATGTCTTCCAACTGGATAGGAAGGCGTGAGCCGCTAGGGTCTTGCCACTCTGGTACATTTTCCTTGTCGTGCGTCCAATTCCTCAACTGCCACGCGGAAAAGCCCTTAAATCGCTCCCAAACGGCTTCAAGAACCTCCAGCTCGCAGTCGCTAAGCTCATCTAACTCATCAATACCAACTGGATTCGCGAGACCAACCTTGTTATTGCCAGACGATACAAAGGCGTCCCAATCCCCCTTCTGGAAAGGGAAAAAACTTCCATTCAGGCAGTCAAGTGTGTCGCTGTTAACCGGACCATGCGGCATTGAGTATCGGCTTTCATCTAATATGGGATGGCCATGTGCCTCAATTGCACTACGATCCGCCAAGTACACCAACTTGACAGCTTTAAGTTTTTCAATTGGATTACCGCCGTTTCGTATAGCGAAGTATGCTAACGTTTGCGCAGCTTTACGGGCATTAAATGCCATGCTTACCCTCCGTGGTGCTCCACACATAGAGTGTAACCCTGTGGGTAAACAATAGCAGTTCACAAAATGTGAACTGGGCGTGGCAAACTTACCCAAAAATAGTCTACGTTCTGCGACGCCGCTTTCGCACCGGGGGCGCAGGTTGTGAGCCTTGGGACAGTGCAGCTATGTCGCCTAGACGCCAGCGAGTCACACCACCCAAGCGAACTGGTTGCGGGGCCACGCCATTGGCTACCCACCGCCAGAATGTTGACCTGCCACAGCCCAGCAATTCGGCCGCCTCTGTGTCGCGTATCAGCTTTGATGCGTTTTCCATTTCCGGCCTCGTTTCCAATTCGGATAACAAGACTGGATGAGAAAGCGTGGGACTGTCAACCTATTGATCTGAAACGATTTCCCCGCACCCGGGTGCGAACTGGATTAGTTAGACTTTCCAGTGGCATAGGCACCCCAAGCCTTCATAAGGCCCCGGCGGCGCTCGAATAGGTCGCTGCGTGCATATGCCTTGCGCACCTCGTCCTTTTCGACGTGGGCCAGTGCTTTGTCGGCCAGCATTGTGTCAGCCACGTTGTTGTCGTCGGTCCAGTCTTGGAAAGCAGAGCGGAAACCGTGGGCCGTAATGTTGTCGTGCCCCATGCGCTTGAACACGCTCTTGAAACTCATATCCGACAGCACCTTGTTGCGCGGGCTGGGGAAAACCAATTCGGGATGCAGGCCCTTGACCTTGCGCAGGACCGCAACCGCCGCCGGGGATAGCGGCACCCGGTGTTCCTTGCGCCGGTCCATCTTCCCTTTCATCCGTTCGGCGGGGATGGTCCACACGGCATTGTCTAAGTCGATTTCATCCCAACGTGCACCCCGCGCCTCTATTGAACGTGTGGCCGTCAGGATCAGCCATTCAAGGCACCGGGCGGATGTGCCATCGCGCTTAGCAACGTCTGCCATAAAGTCGGGAAGGTCAGCCCAAGGCAACGCGGCGTGGTGTTTGGTTTCCCGCCGGTTGTCGCCCAGCACCTCTTCTACACCGTCCACCGGGTTGTTGTGCGGGTAGATGCCTTCAATACTGGCCCACTTGAAAAGCTGGTTTAGTCGCGCCCGCACCCGGTGCGCAGTATCAGGGGTGGCATTCCACAGCGGGGCCAGCACCTTTTTCACTTCCCGCGAAGTCACATCCTGAATTGGTATGTGGCCTATCACCGGGAACACGTATTGCTCTAACCGGCTTTCCCAAAGGTCGCGGGTGCGCTTGGCCAGCGTCTTGCTGGCCTCTTCAAAGTGCAGGCGGGCGGCCTGCTCAACTGTCTTGTTCTTCGCCTGCTCGTCCCGGCGCTTGCGAATGAAGGCCTCTACGCTGCCCCCGGTGCGGGCGTGGCGTTGGATTTCCTCTGCATATTCTCGGGCCTCTGCCAGAGTGACAAAGTGCGCAGAACCAAGCCCAATGTCATGGCGCTTGCCGCGCTGCATGATGCGCATGATCCAAGACTTGGCGTCCCCTTTGCCCACGTGCAGATAAAGGCCCCCACCGTCGGAATAGCGGCCCGGCTCTTTAAGGGCTTGCACCTTTTTGACTGACAACAAGTACCGCGGCATATCTATACCCTACTACTTCTTTTCACAATTTTCCCCACAAATGGTGTGGGGAACGGTGAGATTGGCTGAGACGAGTAGAGACGTTCAATCCGAAATTAACAATCTAAATCAGTAGTATGTGAGACAGTTCGAGACAAGACGAGACAGTGGTTCGATCCCTACCGCCGGAGCCAAAATCTCAAGTAAATCAGTTGAATAAGTAAGCGCACCTCACGGGGTGTTTCTTGCTTTTGGCTCAGGGGCAACGTTTGAGGTGACACGGATCACAGCAATTCGCCTGGTGCAAGCGGCACCGATTGCCCGATCATTTTCGCGTCAGTGCCGCCCAAGGCACGATAAGCCTCGCGCGAATACATCATCATCCCGTGGCGCAGTGAGTCGTCCAGGATCCGAATTGAGCGTCGGTTGTCGTCGTCGCACAAAAGGAGGCATTAACATGGAGCTTCATGCAATCTGCGACGGCCAAGGACGTCCGCTGAGCCTGTTCGTGACCGCCGAGCAAGTCCGCGATTACATTGGCGCGCGGGCACTTCTTGGCGGAGAACCCGATGTAGATTGGCTTCATGGGGATCGCGGCTGTGGCGTCGAGTGGCTCCGAGACGCGTTGAAAGACACAGGGCTACTTGCCTTTATTCCTGCCGAAAGCGACGCATCAAAACGGTGAATTACGACATGCGCCGATACAACACGTCGCCATCGCATTGAAATCTCGTTTGGCAGGCTCAAAGGCTGGCGGGATGTGGCGACACACCAAGACCGCTATCCCATCGCCTTCCCATCAGCCATCGCCCTCGCTTCAACCGCGGTCTACTCATTATGACTCCGGGTCCTAGTCCTCAAGGCTACCCACAACCGGTTCGGACACATCAAAGCGCAGACCCGAAACCGGGGGCGACATCAGCGGCAAGCGCCGTTTCTGTTGCCATATCACTGGCAAGCCGTCGGCGCGTCTGGCGCTCATCCAGCGGCGTTCGAGTTTGAGACCTGTCCGCGGGACAGCCACCGGATCAATTGTGTGGACCGGACCTTTCTGGGGTGCTGCGGGATCTTGCAGCAAGCCTGCCGTCGCTTCGGGCAGCAGCCCGTCCGCGCCGCTGCGCGACAGATCGGCGAGCCGACCCTGCACGTACATCCGCTTGCCCCCGATCTCTACCGGCTCGTAGGGGTGCCAATGCAAGGGCAGATGCGACGACGGGCGGAACAGGTAGCTTTGCTGCCCCTTGAGCGTCGTCATTCCTTCGCCTTTGGCGGCGGCGCGTCTGGCGGCCTTGCTCTCGGGGTCTTCGCGGCGAGCGTCGGTGCTCCGCATGCCCACCATCATCTCCACAGCCCACAGGCGGTTTGCGTCTTCGTCCACAGCCAGGAGCACGTCCTCAATCACCTCTCCACGCATCGGTGAAACGGCGCGCGGCCAGATCGCGATCGTATCGGCGGATAGGCCCGCGACGCGGTAGACCTCCCAGTCTGGGTCGGCGGCAACCGTGTAGGTGTCCCCGAATGAATCCGTGATCTCAACGTCTTCGATCACCGCAAGATGCCCGGAGCGTGCCGAAATCGGAAAGGTGAACCAGTTGTCTGACTGGCGCATGATCATCTCAAGCGCCAAGAGCGTCGCAAAGCTGGAGCGATCGGGGACAATGCCTGCAAAGGTCACGTCTGAGCCTTCTATTTCCCAATAGCGCGGGTTGGGCGCACCGGGGAAGCTGAACCGACCTGGGTAGACATCAACCGTTGTTACCTCGCCGCCGGCAGGTGCTGCGCCTTCGGCGTCAATCGAGTACCAGTCGACAGACCCGCCATCGTGCTGCGGCACCTGTAGCACCGTCCCCCCGGCGGAGAACCTGTCCGAATAATGCAGCCGATCATAGCGCCAGGCGTCCCTGTGCGCTGGCATGTCCGGGACGTCTTCGGGGCGCAGCCCAAGTTTTTCCGCGTCTTGCCATAAGAGGAGCCCGTCGAGGCCCTTTCCGTTCAACCGGTCATAGGGTGGGGGGAAATCCTGAATGAGGTACTTTTTGGTTTCTGCGACGCCGAGGGCGTTGAGGCGTTCTGCCAAGCGTCGGCCAATCATAACCCGGCGGGACATCGTCCACCAATCGTCGGCTTCGGTTTCGATAATCACCTCAGCAGGCGTGACCTTGGGGTCGTGTTCCGGCGCGTCGCTGTCGCCCTCGATGGGGATGTGGCGCACGCGGGCGCGCACGCGCGTCGGGGTGGAGGCGTTCTCCCCCTGTAGTTCGCCCATCTGCCATTGCCGCCCAAGAAACCAAGCTGCGTCATGGACCTCGGCCCGCAGGCCCCGCTCCAAACTGCCGGAGGGGCGTTGCGACTCCAGCCGGACCTGACGGTCATAGACACGCAGCAGCGGTCGGGTGTCGCGATGGGCGCTCATGTCGGGGCCTCCGGTCGGGGATAGCTGGTAGTGTCGAGGCCCGCCTTGCCTTCGTCGGTCATCATGGAGGCTGGCAGGAGCGCGGCGAAACGCTCCAGCGTTTCCGGGGCCATCATCCGTGCCCTGGACAACCGACGGGCCGCGCGGACTGACCCCAGGATCTCGTCGGGGCCGACCGGGCGGTCGAGTGTTGAGGGAACGGCAAGCAGCACTGCTTGAGGCGCGCGTGCGGATGGCGCGTTAAAGCCAAACCCGGCGGCGGCGTCATGGGCGGTGCCAGGCACGGTCTCGGTCCAGGTATCAAGCATGGCCACCGCGACCTGCCCGTTGTGGGCCGCCAGCACATCGGGTTGGGCCAAGTATCCCACGGTCAAAGCGCTGGTCCACGGCTCGCCGGGTTCAACTCCAGCGGGCCGGGTCTGCTGCCAGATGTCGCCTGGGCGGCTGTGGGCTGGCGTGAAATCGGCATGGCCTGCGTCGAGCAGACTACCCAATTGATGCGCCTCGATCCGGCGCGCGGGCGCCCGGACCGTTGCAACAGTGCCAAGCCATTCAGCATCAAAGGCAAAAGCGCCGTCCGCATCTTGGTCTTCGGCATGGAGGTCGGGCAGGGCGGCCGCGTCGGTCGGTGCAAAGATCGGCAAGCGCCCGTCTGATTTTGCGAGCTCGGCTATGGCCTTTGCGATGTCCTCCGGTCGGCGGGTGGCGGCGGTGTTGGGGTCAAGCTCGGACAGTGCGGCGGTGATCCTTGTGACAAGCTCGCTGGACTTTAGTTGAACCGCCCCGGCGGTCCCATCTGTGTCGATGCCCCACACACGCAGTCGCCCGGCAAGTGCCTCCGCGGAGGCGTCCGTAGCGGCGGCGGCGGCCAACGTATCGCGTTCAGCTGCGGCCAGCAGAGCGGTGTAGCGGGCTGCAAGCAGTCCCGACACCCGGGCATCTCCGGAGGCGGACGCCGGTCCGCTTCCAACCGGTGTCTCTGGTTTCCCCGATACAATCGGCAACAGGTCCCGCAAGGCCGCGTGGGTTGCGGGACCCGTGGAGCGTGCTTTTTCGAGTGTCCCGCCACCTGTCCGCCGCTGAAGCGCGGACGTCAGCATATCGGTTGGGATCGTCACCGTATCGCTCGGCGTGTGTCCGAGGTCAGCCAGCGTGAAGCTTTCGACCAGTTCGCTGCCATCCTCTTGCGCGGATACAAACACCCAACGCCACGCGGCGGAATCGTCGGGGTCAAACCGTTGATCGAGCCATCGGACCAACGCCGGCTCTGCGATACGCACGGGGCCCTGACCCTGCGCGAGGTCACCGACGTGCTCGTCGCCATTTGGGAGGATGACGCAGAGCTCAGTCGTCACGCTGCGTCCGCTGCGATCGGTGGTGATCGCCTCAAATTCCGGCGGCTGGCCGCGGCCAGCGGCGGCGTCGAGCACCTTGGAGGCTCGGTCCGCCTTGCCTTCCGTCAGATAGCTGGACGCCTCGACCAATAAGAGATCGCCATAGGTATCGACGCCCGCGCGGATGCCTTTTAGCTGCGCGGTTTGGTCCGGCGACAGGCTGCCGGTGTCTGCCAGCAGGGCGTCAAGGGCCGCGAGCCCGTCACAAGTGCGGCGGCCCTGGGTTTGTTCGCCCAGAGGGAATGCCTGTCGCAATTGCTTGACCGCGCGTTCGGACGGGATCGCTTCCTCCACCAGCCGCCCGACTGCTTCAGCGAAGTACGCGCCTTCGCGCACCTCCAAAGCCAGCCATTTGGCGACCCTGACCTTGTCCGAGCGGACATCCATCTTCCAGCGGTCGGCCTCGGGATCGTTCAAGGCGCGGTCCCGCAGGAGGATCGCAGCGGCCAATTGCCGTTCGCTTGGCGCCGGGACGAGACTTTTGTCGATTGTACCGGGTTGCCCCAGGAACGGTCTGTCGACCCAGGCATAAAGTCCAAGCTTACGCTCCGCCCCGTCCATCTGGCTCAAGCGACGCGCCGCAAAGGCAGTGACCCAGGGATCAACCCGGTTTTGAGCACAATCCAGCACGGCGCGCAGGGCCCGTTCCAGCGCCAGCGGTTGAGTGGCGGCAAGACGCGCCAGCGTCTCGACCGCCTCTTTCTGGAGCCGGTAGATCTGCGCGACCGGGCTGTGCATGCGGGCGTTCAGCGCCACCCCGTTGAGCGCACCGCGCCCGTCCCGCAGCAGTGGCATCTGACCCTCTCGACCGAGCACCGGCGTGAGCTGCGGCCCCTCACCGACCTGGTTGAGAAAACGAACAGCATCCGCATGGGCGACAATCGTCGCATGCTCAACAAGGCGCAGCAGCAAAGAGTTTGGCGGCACCCGTTCGGACATTGGTGTCTTGGTGTCGGCGGGCACTTGTGGTGTCTCCGCGTCTGGTGCGGGCAGGTCAGGGTCGAGCTCTCGGGCGACCAGCAGGTCTGGACCCTTCGCGCGGTGCAGGGCCTGAAGGAAGGCGGGTAGGGTGTTTGCGGGATAGTTGTCGGGGATGACGAGGGGTAGGCGCAGGGGCGCTGGACCGCCCACAGACAGGTATTTCCGCACCACGTCCACCGATAGCGGTTGTGCGGCGCGCATGGCGTCAGCCCATTCTCGCTCAAGAGCGCGTTCAAGGGTGGTGTCGGCGCCGTTTGTCTGCCCGGCGGACACCAGGAACTCGAAAGGCAGGAATGCCCGGAGCTGGAATGCCTCGGTGCTGGCGGTGCGCGCCAGCAGGTCAAGCAGCCGTTGGGAGTCGGCCCCGACGATGGTGCCGCTCCCGTCCTGTGCGGCGATGTCCGCCCAGACACTTTCAATTTGGCGGACCAGCGGAAGGAGGGTCGCCTCAATCTGCGGATCATCGTCCTCGGGCTGCCAGCCTTCCAGATCGGCGACCGGGAGCACGCCATAGGGGTTGTCGCCGATCCGAAGCGCGGGCAGACCTCCTTCTGGGTGGAGCCACGTACAGGCCCAAACACCCAAGTCAAAACCCGCTTCGCCCGCGCCCAGGATATTGCGTAATGTGTGCCCCCAGATCGCGGGCCAAAGGGCGTTCAGAATGGCCCGGCCCGGCGCGGCATGATCGAAATCACCCCCAGGAAGGCGGTCAAAGGCAGTCTCATCCCCGAGCACAGCCAGACCGAGCGCGTCCCAGGCGTGGGCCTCTGCGTTTCCGCCGCCAAAGGCTTCACGCCAGGGTTCTGGCGCGGTGTCAAACGAAACGGTTGTTTGGCCTTCCTGGGCATTGGTTGGGGTGCCCAAAGGAATGGCCCCCAGTTGACCCGCATCGGCGTGGGCTTCGAACAGTCTGTCCGGCGATGTGTCCGACAGGCCAACAACATAAAGCGCCTCGATATCCCGCGGATGCAGTTGCCCCAGGTCAATCTCGATTGCGAGGCCCGCGTCTACGGCGGCTTGCCAGTCCCACCACCATTGTGGGCCCTCTGGCTCCTCCGGCGCGATCAGATCAAAGGTCAAGCGGTCGTGCTGTACTTCAGTTCGGCCAATGAGCTCCGGCTCGGAGCCCTGTTTCTCAGCGTAGATTTGTAAAACGTCCGGCAGATCGCGCAGGGCACCGCCAGACACGTTCTCCCGCGTTTCGATCTGCTCGGCGAGCGTTTCTGCCCCGTTCGCAGCGACCGGCCCCCGCGGCATCTCGCGCAGAAGGAAAGACGCGCGGGCCGCTGACCCGACCGCCCCACAGTATTCTGCCCAGGCGCTGCGCTCTAGCTCCTCTGAAACATCATCTGCCGTGCCATGGGTCAAGAAATCGCCGAGTGCGCGAAGCTCCACCTTTGAGGGGCTCGGATCGTGTTCGTCCATCCATGGCTCATCCGGGATGATCCTCAAGCGCAGGTGCCAACTGGTCCCACGCTGGTCGAACCGGGTCTCAAGCCGGGCAGGGAGCAGGACACCGACGGTGTTCCCAGCACGGTCGCGCAGGCGGTCATTCCAATAGGCCGACCAGATCAGATCGTCGATCAGCCCCGTCCGCAGCCCCGCTGCCTGCCGTAGCGGACGCAAGCTTGTCAGCACGCCGCCCTCCTGCGCATCGCGGAGCGCCAGGACCTGCTCCATCTCGGCGCGGCTTGCCGATGTCGGGAGTTTGTCGCCCGTCATCCGAACCGGATCGACCGAAGCCGACCGCGCCGTTTGGCGGGGGTCTTTCGCCGCGTTGAGCCAATCCAGCGCAGTCTGTTCCGCCGCTTCAGGCGACAGCTGTCCGGCAACCAGCAGTTGCTGTTCACGCTTGATCCGGGCGACGACCTGCCGGCGTTGCCGCTTCATCACCTCTTGAAAGCGGTTCCGACGCCCAAACCGACCCCGGATGATGCTCAAGCTAAGCGTTTGCACATGGCGTTGAGCCGCTTCTAGCGCCGCGGCAAGCTCATCCTGACGTTTGCGAAAGGTGGTCTGCATCGTCGGTTCCTCTTCGTCAGGTCGCCGGGATCAGGCTGTCGCCACGGATCATGACCAGCACCGGTTCGTTCAACGCGGCTGTCGCAAAGCTGGCCCCGTCGCGCGCCGTGGCGTGAAGCTGCCCTAGGTCCACGCCATCCAAGGGCTCTTCGGTCACGCGCCCAGCCTCCGATAGGAACCGATAGCCCGATGGCGGCTCTTCCAGCATAAACCAGTGGTCGCGTGCATCCTCTGGCGTGATGTCAAACCCAAAGAACACAAGACCCGGCGCCAGTTGGCCGAGGAACGACGGCAACAGCCTCTCCGCCGTGGGCGCAGGAGGCGCATCCCAGTCCAGCGTTCCATCCATCCGCGGGGCTGGGACCAGCGAGACGATCGTCTCCGGATAGCGCTCAAACAGATCGGTTCGCAGCAGGATCACAAGGTCGACATCCCCCGCTTCGGGCGTGCGGTGCGAGGGGTGACCAATCGGCGTCGCGGCGCGCCAGCTTTCGACACCTTCAATGTCGCGGTGGCGGTGGTGTGGATCGGCTGGGTCAATCCGTCCCCAGAACATCCGAACTGGCGTACAGCCAGAGCGCAGCGCAACGTTTCGCCAGCGCAACTCCTCCGCGACCTGACCATTGAGGCCAAGCAGGAAGCTTTCGATAAATGACGGGTTGGTTTCAAGCGCCGTCACGGCATCGGGCTGCATCTCTCCTGCGCCCGGGGCCAGCCAATCGGGCGCCTTGTCCCGGAGGTAGGTCCACGGCGCAATGTCATAGTCCACGCAGATCTCAACAGGGTCGAGCGGGTCGCGTGCATGGCCGTCCACCCTGTCTCGGATACGTGTCTTGTGCCGGTTGTTCGGCCTGTCGGGGTCAAAGGCGTTCGTGACCACGTCATCCAGCGCATCGAGATCGACAGGGCGGCACGGATCGGGCTCGGGCGACCGAAATTCCGGCGGCACAGCCCCCGCAAACGGGTTCTCGGGATCATAGGCAAAGCCGTTCCTGTCCTGATCCAACAACGCTGTCGCTTCGCGGACCCGCCGTTCCCATTCTGCCAGCAGTGAGCTTACCTTCATATCCGGCTTGATGCTGTAGAGCCAAAGCAGCTCCGGGATGGGCAGGGGTTTCTTTTGGCCCTGCCGGATCACCATCCCCAGCAACACAATGCCTGCGTTGCGTTTCGCCCGGGCCGAGAGATCGAAACGGTCATTGAGGTAGCTGTTTAGAGCGTTGAGGTCGAACTCTGGCGATTGATTGGTGAGCACATCCTCCAGCGCCTTGCGGGTGTCCTTGTTTTTCACGCCGCGCAAGGCATCGACCAGGTCTGGCAAGGCGCGCGGTTTGCGCGGCTTGGGCGGGCACAGATTGGCCAGTCGAAGCCAGTTCTCTGGGTCGGTCGCCCCGGGTTTGGCATGGCGCCCGAGCGCGCCGCCGCTACGCAGGACCCGATGGGCCAGCGTCGAAAACGCCGCGCGCGACAACGGGCGATCCGGGGCCGTCGCCTTGCTCAGCACCGAGCCGGAGTTGCCAAGCAAGCGGGCAAAAGATGGCCCGAACAACGACAGCCGTGCATCGCGGTTTTGGGGAAGGCGCCGTCCCCAAAGCGCTGTTGTTGCACCGTGCCCGGCGCCCGCGGCACGCACCGCCGTCTGCGCTTCATAAAGGTCCCCGGACTGCGTTCGCAGCTCTTGCATGAGCAGATCCTGAAACGCGATCGCCGTGTTGCGACCGAGCCCAGCGGCGGCCCGGTGCCTTGGATCCGCGTTCACCCCACGTCCCCAATTTGTCTGAACCGGGTCCTCTTCCCAGTCGCTGCCGTAGCGTGGCATCGCTGTGATGGGTCGGTTTCGGCTATCCGTGTCGCGTTGCGAAAGCCGACCGGCCAGGTCTTGTGCCACATTGCCAGGCAACGCTGCATCCTGCGATCCGATGGGACCCATAGCGCCACGGGCGCGGAAGGCTTCAGGGCCATCATCCGTCACATACCGCAGGGGAGCCCCGCCCATATCCGGTCCGGCCCGCTGTGGCTTAAGCCTCTGTGCCAATTCGCGGAAATCGCCTGCTTTGGCCGTGCGGAACCGCCAGTGATGATAAACCGGAAGCTCCATCGCGGTGTTTCCGGCATCCGACCAGCGCGGCGCACCATCCTCGCCAAAAAGCGGCACGATGACGGCGAGGTAGTCAGCCTCGGGCCGCAAGGGGCGTGGCGACAACAGGCGCGAGATCCGTCCCTGACCGCGATCTTCGACGCCGTTCTCCGGCACGATCTCCTGGACATGAGCCCAACGTGCCGCAGCGGAGGGCGGGTGGGCATCCAGCGCGCGCGCTTGAACTTGCGCGATTTGTCCCTGCAAGGCGATGTCGCCGCTTGCGGCCTCGCCCCATGTTCCTTCGGCCCCGACCAGGAGGACGAACCATGGCCTCAGTGCACCATTCTGGCCTGCGATTTCAGCCGTATAGCGCCAAGGAAGGTCGGCATCGTGAAAATCCACGTGGACGCAGAACGTGGGCTCGGCCCCGCGCGACAGATGCGGCGGATAGGTCGCGCGGATTGTCTCGGGGCGCAGGCCGATGACATCTGCTGGCCCCTCGATCTCAAAGTCTAACGACTCCGTGCGTCTTTCGACGACTTGATTGAGCCCGTTGCGTTCAACAAAGTCGACCGGCAGTTCTGCGCGCAGACGCGGGGTGGGCAGAGACTGATTGGGGGTCGCCAAACCAAACAACGCCGAACGGCGCCAGGGGCGGAAGCGCAGGTCGGTCATCTTAGAAATCCCCCATTTCGATACGGTCGCCAGCCTCAATCGTTGAGGTCATGCGGCTGGCCTGAGGCCGCTGGGTATCGGGCATGGCGTCGCGCTGTCGTGAGGCCATTGTGTCCAGGGTCCGACTGAAGGCATGGGCTTCGGCGGCCGTCATGTCGCGGTTTTGGCTCATGGCTTGGCCGGTGTGGTCGAACACGAGGTCGCGGCCGAGCGGGCGCACAGTCACTCTGCCCGACCCGGTGTTGACGCGGGCCGCGCCCCGTCCGTCGGCTATCGCTTGCGAGTAGGCTGCGGCGATCACATCTGGGACCCAGCCGAGGATCTCTGCTTTTTCCGGAAGCCGGATGACGCGGGTTCGAACCGGGCGCAACTGACCGGTGCCGGGGGCATTCACCGGCTCTTGAGTGGCAAAGGACTTTCCGGACCGCTGACGCTCAAACTCAGGCAGGTCAAAGGCCTCTTCTGCGGTCAGATCAAGGAAGTTGGGCGTCGCAAACCAGTCGCGGATGTCTTCGCCTTCTGCGACTTCAATGCTGATGGAGCGGGTCTGGTCGAGCATGGTGCTGCCCACCTTGTCGATGGGCAGGCCAAAGGGGAGCTCGCTTTGCGTGTAGCTGAGCCCGCCGACCGGTGACACGATTGCCCGCCCCGCTGAGTCGAGCGCAAATGACCGTTGGATCAGCACACCCGCATCAGCCGCCGCGCCTGCAACCAGCCGGGCCTGATCGGTCAGCATCCCAATGTAGGGACCGAGCAGGCCGTTGATCGTAGCTTGCACCTGTCGAACCATCTCGCCGATGTCGACCTCAACCTTAAAGCGCTTCTTGAAAAAGAGCACTTCGATGGTCAGGCGTCCTATGAATTCCAGCGGGCCGGGGCCGCGCAATTGGCCGGACACCTGCAGGCTGGCCAGCGAAATCGACCGGAACCGGACCCGGAAACCGGCGTGAAAGCTCACGTCAAAGAAAAATGGTGAGACCTGGAACAGGGCATCGATGCCATAGAAGCCTTGGATGTGCAGGCTTCCCGGGCCTAGGTTCAGCTCAAATCGGCCACCAAATTGAAAGCTGGTTGAAACCAGCGCAACGTAGGCCTCGGCCCGAAAGACCGAGAAGTCCATCAAACCTCCCGCAGGCAACGTCGCTGCTATGCGTTCGATCTTGTGGAACATGACGGCGTTTTCAGGCTCATAGCTGGGGTGAAAGCCGCCAATCGAAACGATGAAATGAGGTTTGCTGCCGCCGCCAATACGGATTGTGGCGTCGCCTGTGGCGACAAGTATCATCATCACGATAGAGTCTGTGGAGATGATCGAGGCGTCGACTTCTAGCGCTGGCCGCGCAAAGTCGATCACACCCACACCGTCCAGCCGCAAACTGTGCAGACGGATCCCGAGTGGCGACAAAATGCTGCGAGCGCTTCCCAGCAGGACAATCATGCTAGGCCCGCGGGCGCCAGTCAGCACAAGACCGAAGTCTCCCACGAGCAGGGCGCCGACGAGAGGGATGTCGAACCACTTGAACTTGACCGTCGGCCCAAAGACGAAATCATCCAGTTCGGCGGGGAACAGAGCGTCCAGATCTCGGATCAACTCGGGCGCATTGCGCAGCGGGCTTGTCGAGGTCGGATCGCCGAAACTCGCCCCCACCATGTCTGCCGTGATCCCAGCCACGCCCTGCAGCCCTGCGCTGATCCCATTATCGCCGCGGAACAGGACGTTGCCCAACGCGCCCGATAGCAGCATCTCGCGCATCTTGTCGGTGTCAGCGGTGCGGTTTTGGCCAACGATTGCGCCAAAGCCGTCAAATGTGACAAACATCCCGACTGGCCAGCGCAGGCCGCTGACACCGAACGAACTGATGAAGGAGCTTTCGCCGTCGATGTCTTCTTTCAGCATCGCCCCAGTGATTGCGGCCATGCCGGGCAGAACATCGAACGGTGAACTGGCCAGTTGGACTGTCACAAGGCCGCCGTAGCGGTTTGTTGGGCCGCCGGTGTAGTCCAGATACCCGCCCACCCAGGCGGGGCCAATCGGGCCACCGATGCCCAGCCCTGTCGGATAGACAATCAGGTCCTCGAGCTCATCGAGGAAGTTGATTACAACCGAGAATGAATGCGCCAGCGTGCCCATGATGAGGCCGGTTGTCTCGATCGTCAGATCAATAACCTGGCCACCGAAATGCTCTATCGCGGCCCCAGTGATCAGCACGTTCCAGCGTGCTGGCGGGTGGGAGTGAAGAATCTGGGCGACATCCTGTTGGAACGCAGTTCTGACCGCGCCATTGGCGTTGCCGAGTTCCAGAGTTTCGATGAACTCGTCCGTGAACGCCTCGGCCTGTTGTTGAGCAAAGTCGGCCAGCGTCAGCGCCGCAGCTTGGGTTGATTTGAATTCCGTGTTCGTATCTATCCGGATGCCGATGTTATCGACGACCCCCTGGATCGGACCGAACTGGACCGACATATGCGCCAGCGCTTCGATGAACCAGGTGAACTCACCTTCGGTCATATCGAGCCCTGCGCGGAGCAAGACCCTGTGGAGCGCAAAGGTCGGCTTCTTGAACACGCCCTTGAGGTTGATCGGCACTTCCAGAACTGCGCCGCCCTCAAACGCAAAGCCCGTATCCTCAAAATACCGAAGATCCACGCCGCCATCGATGCTCAGTCCCTCATCGAGGTAGGACATGATCATCCCCATGGTCCGGAACGCTCTGGCCGAAAGGACCAGGGACAGATCCTGAACATAAGCGCCGATCTCAAAAACCGGTCTGGTCTCGCGCAGGACAAGCTCTGCGCCGATTTCACCGATCTCAAGTCGTGTGTCGTAAGGTGGGCCAAAGACAAAGTCGGGTTGCCCGTCCTCAGACACATAATCGAGCGAAATCCGGAACGGATCGGAATCGCTCGGCATCGTGGGGGCATTCACATCCAGCGCGTTATAGGCGGCGTGCCATTGCGCTCCGTCGACGGAGCCCACCCGCCCAACGCCGACCGCTACGCCCGGCTCAATCTTCAGCCGCCATCCATTGTCAAACGTATGCTCCCAAACCGACTGGCTCGGTGAGAACCCGATCCAGAATTCAAAGTCCGTGACGAGCTCATTCGGATCGGTGTCGTCGGGCCGTCGAACCACCCGGATCGCGATCGTCAGCGCTATGTCCGGCTCAACCCCGGGCGCGAGATCGAACATGGAAACGCTCGTGCTCTGATCTTCTGGCGTGCTGGGGTCCCGCAAGGGCAGGGTGAAGCTGACCCATCCGTCGCGCGAGCTGTGCCAACTGTCCCAGAATTGCGAGTTGCGCGCGCGGCGTTCCGGCGGCGCGGTGGACACAAGCTCGTCATGGCGCAGGGCCAGCGCGGTCTGTGGGGCGACGATCAGCAGGGCAATGCCTATCGCAATCCGGCGTGCCCGCGCGGCGCCATCGTCGGTATCCGAAAAGAGTTCCTCCCAGAAATCCGGCGTCACAACGGTTGTGGGATCGGACAGCAGCGCCATCAGCCGCTGCGTGTCGATGAACGGGTTCCCATCAATGGGCTGGAACCCCAGAATGCCAGCCTGCGACATCAATGCCGCCAGGGCCGGGGTCTCCCGAATGAGGGCTTGGGCTATAAGCTCCCCATGCGCCATGTTGAGGCCCGACAGCGTCTCGTCAAACGCGTGTCGCCACGTTCTGAACTGAGCAAACCAATCCGAGGGGGCGACCATCGCGGCCTCGGCCTGGGCCATAAGGTCCGTTGCGGCGCGCAATGCTGAAAGACGGACCTCCATGTCATCAGCCCGTTGCATCCGACCGACGGGGAGGATCGTTTCTTCTACGATTTCATAGTCTTGAGCAAGCAACTCCAACAAGGAGGTGATGGAGTATAAGAACGAGCTGTTGGCCATAAGCAGCGGCCCCGGGCAAAATTGGTTCAAAGGCGACTGGCGGCGCCAGAAAGAAGAATGTTAACGAAAGCTTTCACAGTTTCCCGTTTCAAGCAAGATTGTTTCCAAATCAGATCGGCTCTAGCATCATTGCGTATTTGATTAGCCGATTCAGGAGCGTTCCTATGCCTATTGATCCCGCTAACCTCCCTCCGCTTCTTGCCGGTCCGATGGTGCGGCGGCTCACGTTGTCAGAGGTTTCCGTGTGGTGTGCGACGGCGGGCCCCCTGCCTGCGGAGTTGGTTGTGACAGGCCCGGGCGCTCAGGCTGACTGGCGTGCGCCACCAGTGTCGTTTCAGCTAGGCGCGCGGCTTTGGGCGCATATGTTTACGTTCAAGGTGCCGGGCGGGGACAGCTTTCAGGCGGGCGCGCAGTATTCCTATATCATCGAGCCGCAGAACGGTCAGTGGCCGACCGGTGATCCGGCGTTCAACATGGCTGCGTTCTGGGCCGACCTTGGGCCCGGGATCGAGACCCGGCCCGGCTTTGTTGCGCCACCAGCGCGTGTGGAGGATCTGCGATTTGGCCAGGTGTCCTGCCGAAAGCCCCACGGCGGCAGCAGTGCTGAGGTCGGATGCCGGGATGCGCTAGCCCTGTTTGATGCGTCACTCCAGGCAGACCCCGATGGCTCGGGCGGGGAGCGGCTGCACATTATCATGCATACCGGTGACCAGATTTATGCCGATGATGTGGCCTCCGCGCTCATGACCCGCGTTGTCGAGATCGCAAATGACCTGGTCGGAGGGGACGAGCCAGAGTTTCACGTGTTCGGCGACAACCCGGCGGGCCTGCCGCCCCTCAACCAGCGCACCGAGTTTTCAGCGGAGTTCGGGCTGACGGCAGGGGCTGTGGCTCATGACCATCTGTGGCGGTTCGGTGAGTTCGCCGCGATGTATCTGCTGGCCTGGTCCGATGCGCTGTGGCCGGCGTCGTTTCCGGCGTTCGCTGGGTCGGGCATCACCACCGACACCGCCGAGGAGGCCGAGGCCGCCGAGGCGCAGTGGAACGGCAGTGTCGCTGCACTTGAGCTATTTCGCGAAACCCTGCCCGCCGTCCGGCGCGTGCTTGCGAACACAGCGAATTTCCTGATGTTCGATGATCACGAGGTCACCGACGACTGGAACCTCGATTATGCTTGGATATCCACAATCTACGAAAACCCGGTCGGGCGACAGGTGATCCGAAACGGGCTCGCCGCCTATGCTGCGTTTCAGCATTGGGGCAATGTCCCCGATCGTTTTGCGCAGCCCGGAACGCCAGAGAACACCGTTATGGCTGGGCTGTCGCAGGGGGTCAGCACCGGCCTTGATGACGCGCTGGCCTTGCCGCCAACCGGGGCGCAGTTTCCAGCGCCAGACCCGGTCAATCCGTTGCGGACGATGGATGGGTCTCAGGCGATCCGGTTTGACTACCGCCTCGGCGCGGCTGAGGGGTGGCCCGCGTCTCTTGTTGCGCTTGATCCGCGCACGGCCCGTGCTTTTCCGGGGCCTGATGACGCCATCGGGCGCATCGCGCCTGCGGCGCTTGAGGCTATGCTTCCCTCGCCTGCGGATGCCGCAGAGGCCGCGCGCCCGTTAATCCTGTCGCTGCCAGCGCCATTCCTGGGCGTTAACCTTTTGGAACATTTTGCCCAGCCCGCTGCGAACCTGTTGCCCGGTGGGCGGTCCGCGCTCGATGTCGAGCCATGGACAGCTTACGGAAAGGGCTATGAGACGTTCATCGCCCGTCTGGCTGAATATGAGGCTGTGATCGCCTTGTCGGGGGATGTTCACTACGGGTTTACCCGGCAGATGACCTATGCGGTCGGGAACACACAAGTGCGCGCCGCACAGTTCACGGCCAGTGCGTCCAAGAATGCCGAAATCAAGACGATGGCCATCCACACTCTGGCGGATTTTATGACCGACCTGACGCTGATCCGCCCGCGGGAGTTCTACGGCTATGATAGCCTAACAGCCGCAGAGCGACAGCGCTTTATAAGACCGCCACAGCCCGGCCCAGGGGGCGACCCGGTCGAATTGCCTTGGGACGATGTGATCGACATCATGCTTGGCCGCATGCTGCGCCGCGCAACCGAAGAGCCTGCCGTGTTTCCGGCGGAGGTGGCCCGCGCCTATGGGCTGACCGAACCTCCATCCTTTAGTTACACCGTCGACCCCGTGGAAGATGAACTGGAGCCTGCGGACCAGGCAATCCGTACACTTATAAGTGAGGCCGCTACGGCGCAAACCAACCGTCAGCATTGGGATGAAACCGCATCGCTACAGATGCTCAAAGCTTCTCAAAAGGCCGATCTTTTCCGCATGGGCCGCGTGATTTGCGGGTTGCCGCAGGCTGGTGCATTGAGAGTTGAGGATCGGCAAGGTCAGAAGGTCGCCGTGCAAGATCTGCTGGTTGCCCCGGGTCACCGGCCAGGGCAAAGCGATGTGGTCAAGATCAGCACCGAGGTTGAGATCGGACCAGGCGACGTCCCGGTCGCATAACGCCTTTGGAACGTGTTGTTTGAGTCTTGAGAGGCTACTGCGTATCGCCTCCGGTCAGTCACTGTGGTTGTTGCGGATAATACCATTCGACACACGCCAAAGCATCAATGTGCGGCTTGCGACGAGGTTTCGGAAAGTCGCGCTCAAATCCACATGGCACCGTTAATGTATCGAGCCGTGAACCTTGCCAAGTTGCAAAAATCCAAGGGTCCTAACTCTCGTTCTATTTGCATGTCTTAGCGCCAAAGGCCGTGATCCGGTTCAGTACGGCCTGCGCAATGCCTGGACCAGTGTCAGACCGAATAGATGCCCGGATGTGCCGATGGCCCGGCGGCTAAGTGTCCGTGGTCCTAAAGTTTCACCCAAACAGTCTATACATCCGGCCCAGTTGCCACTAACGGCAAGCTCTTCCTCGGCTATTGGTGATCCATGCAAGACATTTCGCAGCTTCCGCAGACGCTGTCGGCGGCGCTCCTCGACCGCGGGTACAGTGAGCTTACCCCCGTTCAGACGGCGGTTTTGGGCGATGCGTTGAAGGGGAAGGACTTGCTGGTCTCCGCTCAAACCGGATCGGGCAAGACCGTGGGCTTTGGCGTGGCCATCGCGCAGGAAGTGTTGGATGACCAGGGCAAGTTTGGGCGGCCCGCGGCGCCGTTGGCTGTGGTGATCGCGCCCACCCGTGAGCTTGCCATGCAGGTTCGGCGGGAGTTCGATTGGCTTTTCGCCCAGGCAGGCATCGTGACCGCTTCGGCAGTTGGCGGGCTTGATATCCGCACGGAGCGGCGGGCGCTCGAACGGGGCGCCCATATCGTGGTGGCGACGCCGGGTCGATTGCGGGACCACAGCGCGCGCGGGGCCATTGATCTCAGCGACTTGCGTGCGGTTGTGTTGGACGAGGCCGACGAGATGCTCGACATGGGCTTTGCCGAAGATCTTGAGTTCATTCTCGATCAGACGCCCAAGGACCGGCGGACCCTGATGTTTTCGGCCACGGTTCCAAAAGGGATCGTGAAGCTCGCGCAGACCTACCAAAAGGATGACGCCGAGCGGCTTAAGGTCGGGAATGCCGAGGGGCAGCACCTGGACATCGCGTATAGCGCATTGACGGTGGCGCCGTCAGACATTGAGAAGTCGATCGTCAACCTGCTGCGCTATCACGACCCTCAAACCGCGATTGTGTTTGCGAATACCCGGTCCATGGTCGCGCGGCTGACGGCAAAGCTGTCGAACCGCGGGTTTTCTGTCGTGTCGCTATCGGGTGACCTGAGCCAGGCGGAACGAACCAACGCCATGCAGGCGCTTCGGGACAAACGCGCGAACGTGTGCGTGGCGACCGACGTTGCCGCGCGGGGGATCGACCTTCCTGGGTTGGAGCTCGTGATCCACGCGGATTTGCCGTCGAATTCTGAGACCTTGCAGCACCGTTCTGGGCGGACCGGGCGTGCGGGGCGAAAGGGGCAGGCCATACTGATTGTGCCGGGACGGTTCCGGTCCAAGGCGCAAAGGCTGCTTAAGGGCGCAAAGCTGCAAGCAGACTGGGGCGTGCCGCCTTCGGCCGAGGCGGTTCTGGCCCAAGAGGAGCGACGCATCATTGCCGGTGCGACCCTGAGCGACCCCATGAGCGCTGAGGAGGCGGCTTTTGCAGAGCGGCTGCTGGCGGAAACGACGCCGGAACAGGTTGCGACGGCGTATCTGCGGCTTTATCGGCAATCGAACTCCGCCCCGGAAGTCTTGGAAACTGCGCCGGACGCGGGTCGGCGCGTGGCGCCTGATCGGTCGGCTTTTGGACCCAGCACCTGGTTTTCGCTGTCCTTGGGGCGCAAACACCGGGCGGAGCCGCGCTGGTTGCTGCCGATGCTGTGCCGCAACGCGGGCATTCGCAAGGACGCCATCGGAGCCATCCGGGTCCAGTACCAAGAAACCTTTGTGGAGATTGCAAGCGACGCCGTCCCCGCAATGAAACGCGAGTTGGGCGAGGGGCTCGCCGTTGAGCATGGCGCGACCTTAACGGAGCTGGCAGAGTCGCCGGATTTTGATGCATCGCCCAAAGGGCCACCTGCCGCGCCGCACACGCCCCACAAACCGCGCAGCGCCGGTCAGGATCGTCCCGCAGCGCCAGAGCCAGGCGCCAAACCTGCGCCAAAGCCTAAGCGGGTTAAAGAGGGCGCCGAGGCGACCGCCGAAAAACCACGCCGCAAGGAAAAACCTGCGCCCAAGTCGCCGGACAAGCGCGGGGCAGGGGGGACGGCGCCGAAAAAGCCGTCGGGTCGGGATGGAGACAAGGCAAAGCCGTGGGCAGGTAAGAAACCCAAAAAGGCAAAAACGCGGGACGCCGATGCGCCCGACCCGTCCAAGCCATTGCGCGCGAGGGCATCCGGGAAGGGAACTAAGGGCACTGGCGCAAAGCCCCCGCGGGCGAAATCCACGCAAAACAAGGGCGGGGATGCGCGTCCCTTTCGCAAGCCGACACGAAAAGGCTAGAGGTTGAATTCCAACGGTGCGTTCGGTGCCTCTCCTAAACGCGCCGCAATTTAGCGGAACGTCAGAGATTTGGAGATCAATTCCGCCTCTAAAAGCGTCTTAATTCGACGACCTCTTTGCAATTCTGGTCGCTTGTATCGTGGGCTGCTTTCGCAGCCTTTTCGCGGACACCTTCCAGACAACTACTACTTCAGTGCGACTCAAGATGTGCACCTTATCGCAAGAGGCGTTCTATTCTAGGCCACTTGCACAGTGGTTCCGCACCATGGTGAGAGCAAGCGCTGGTCCCACAAAGATTTGTAAAGAACGCCAATCCATTTGCAGGTGACGTCAGAATAGAAGCCGCCAAAGGGCGGAACGCCGGGGACTGATTTCCACTGGCTGCTGTTCTTGACTCTCAAGGCTGACGCGATACCCAATATGGAAGTGATATTTGGCCCGTTTTCGCGCGGGCTCTCCAAAACCGATTGCACCGCTTTGCGTTACAGGAAACACAGATGGACGTCGTTTCGTTTAGATCAGTTACATATCCAAAGTTCGCCTACAATGAAGGGGAGTCAGTCCAGCACACGATTGTGTTGCAGCGCACCGGTGATCTTGAAGGTGATGCAAGCATCAAAATCACCCTGTCATCCATAATACCCTACTGGCTTGATGGCGATGATTTCATAGGTGGTGTGGTGCCGACACAAACGGTGGCACTGCCGGATGGCGAGGAGTTCGTCACAACCACGTTCCTCGTTCAAACAAGGACTGACACGATTATCGAAGGCACCGCGCCGAGATATGAAGAGGAGGTCGTCTTTCAACTGGTTGATGGCGACGGGGTCACCACGCCTTCTAGTCTAACGACACGCGTCGGCGCCCGCTTCCGAGATAGCGAAGGGCGCGTTACCGCGGTGGCAGACACCGCCGAGACCTTTGAAAACGATGCCAGCATGACGCGCATCAATGTGCTGGTGAACGAGGTGAATGAACCACCCATCGCAAATGGTTTTACAATCGATGGTTTTGAAGGCCAGCCGGTCCACGCTGCACTGTTTGCCCGCGACCCTGACGGTGACGCGCTCACCTATGATGTCGTCACTGGCCCTGCGAACGGGACTGTGTCGATCACGTCTGACGGCCAAGTGGTTTACACGCCCGACGACGGCTTTTCTGGGACCGATAGCATTGTCTATGGCGTCAGCGACGGGAGGGGCGGGGCTGATACGGCCACCGTGACCGTTTCCATAACAGACGTTCCTGACACGGACGGGCTGAGCCCGCGTCCGGTGTTCGATCCCTCGGGTAGTGCGTTTTTGGCGCACACCCCAGATTTGCAGTTTGACCATGACGACCCTTGGATCGTGGCCATCGGCAATGGGCGGGCGGCTGTCCTTTATGAAGAAGACACCGCCACCGAGACGCGCATGATGCTACAGATCGTGGACGCGTCCGGCGCGGTAGGCACGCCAACTGTTGTCGATCCGCGCAGCGGGCTTGATGACTTCGATGGCAATGTCACCGTGCTGAGCGACGGGCGCATCCTTGTGGTGTGGGAATCCAGTGCGCCCTTCGGCCAGGGAAATGGCGGAATTTGGGGGCGCGTATTCGCAGCAGACGGGACCCCGGCAGGCGGCGTGTTCGACCTGAGCGACGCGAGTGAGGCCTTCTTCCCCTCCCTGCGCGGCGTGGAGCCGACGGAAGATGGCTTTGCGATTGAATTTATCCGGCAAACGGACGCTCAAGGGAACGAGCGCGCTATTGTGCTGCAATTCGACGTCGATGAGCAGGGCGGCATTCAGAAATCATTCACGGCAAACACCGAAATTAACCCGTCGACCCCTACGCAGGTTGTCGAGCTTCCAAATGGAACCCTTGCGATCGTGACAACCTCTGACACGTCCGGCATGCTCTTTAAGGTCCTTGACCCAGTAACCGGTGACGTTGTTGTCGAAAATACACCGCTGGTAACAAACCTCGACCGACCTGCGGCACAAGAAATGCAGTTGCTGGCGGATGGGCGATTGGTCGTGGTGGGTTACTCTTCCGGGGATGATTTCCCCGGGTTCGCGGTTGTGTTGGAGCAAGACGGCACAGAAGTGTCACTGATATCCGGGGACTTCTTAATAGGGCCCAACACGCCTGCGCCGGCAGATGTGCCAAGCCTTGCCGAGATCGCCAAAGATTTTGGGGGCAACATCTCAGCAAACTCTACGGATTTCGACGTGGCGGCGTCGCCTTTTGGCGGCTTTGTCGTGAGCCTGCGATTTGCAATTGGTCAAGAGGACGGCGGATCGACAGGTTTCGTGGTCGTCACACGGTTCGATGAAAACGGGCAGCCTGTTGGTGAGAGCATGTTCCTGCCCGACCTCGTCGAACGCAATTCTTTCTCTGACGAAGCGGTCGTGTCGATTGATGACGAAAACAATCTCTTTATTGTCTGGGAAAGCTACGGGGCGCCACAGGATGCCGTGGCGGAGTCCATTGTGCAGGCGTTTGAGCTTCCGCTCGTTTTGTCGTTGCTTGGAGACAGCGCGGACAACCAGATCTATGGATCGGCGTTCGATGAGGTGATGGAGGGGGGGCTCGGCTCCGACACCTATGTCTTTGACGCCGGGCACGGGATGGACCGGATCGAAGAGGATGGCGGCGCAGGTGACGTCATTGAGCTTCTGGATGTGGCGCGGATCAGCGAAATCTATGACCTGTACCGGGGCCCCCAGGCGGGATCGAGTTGGGAAGGGACGCTTTACATCGAGACAGCCGAAGACGACGTGATCGAGGTTAAGAACCACTTCGCCTCCCACGGGCGTCATTTGGTGGAAACGTTGCGCTTTAGCGGTGGCGATGAGCTACGGATGCACACGGGCACCACAGGTGGCACCACCGATGACCTGCTTGTGGGGCGCTCCGTTGTCGATTTCCTCAAGGGCCATGGCGGCGATGACGTGTTGGTCGCGGGCGCGAACGATGACGCGCTGCGCGGCCATGCCGATAACGACATCCTGGTGGGTCAAGAGGGCGACGACCTGCTCGTCGGCGGGCAGGGCGCAGATGTCTACGTCGTGTTTTCGGGCGATGAGCATGACACGATCATCGAGTATGACGGGACGGCTGACCTGACGTCCACCGACCAGCTGCTTTTGAGCGATGTGGATGCGCTCACGGACATCAGCATCGCGCGCGGCACGTCGAACGGCAGCACGTGGGAGGGTCATTTGGTGTTGTCGACCGGTGCGAGCGACAGCGTAACGGTGCTCAACCACTTCGCGTCCAACGGGCGCTACGTGGTCGAACAGTTGATTTTGGCGGGCGGTGAAACGGTCCAGATGACAAAAGAAACCTTTGGCGGGGCGGAAAACGACCTGCTCGTCGGGCGTTCTGTGGTGGACTATCTTAAGGGCAATGGCGGCAACGACTACATGCTCGCAGGCGCCAATGCCGACGTCATCTTTGGCCACGCAGGCGATGACACCCTGATCGGGGAGGCGGGCGATGACCACCTACGCGGGGGCGACGGGGCGGACCGCTATGTGCTGAATGCGGGCGACGGGGACGATTTGATTACGGAG
>JBCBZG010000030.1:0-50514 GCA_039815465.1 Pseudomonadota bacterium | reverse complement strand
TGAGGCCCACACATGCGCATATTGCAGTGAACAGCGATACGCGGATGAACCTTTTTGGGCGATGCTTGTCTTTGTGTTTGTCGACCGCTTTGATCTTCCCACGGCTGGCTTGTCTTGCAGCATCGCAGTCGCTGTGGGCAATTTCACTGTTGGACAGCCCGCTAACTTAAACCCGGATGGCTCTTCCGATCTCTGCCTAAACTCCTAGGTTACTTACCGACCCAGGTGGACCTTTCCCGAGCCTAAGCCCTTAGGCGAACGCAGCTTCCAACGCGATTTCTACCATATCCCCAAAGCTCTTCTCGCGGTCCTCGCTGGGAAGCGCTTCGTGGGTTTTGAGGTGATCGGACACCGTCAGCACGGCCAAGGCGCGGCGGCCATGGCGGGCGGCGACGGTGTAAAGCTCCGCTGCCTCCATCTCCACGGCCAGGATGCCGTGGCGTTCCATCTGCTCGTTCAGGTCCGGGCGTTCATCGTAGAATACATCTGAGCTATAGATGCCGCCCACATGAATCTTGGAGCCCTTCGACTGCGCCGCCCCATAGGCCGCATGTAGCAAACCGAAATCCGCGCAGGGCGCATAGTTCAGCTCCCGCATAATGCCGCGCGATGGGGTGGAGAGCGTGGTGGAGGTCATCGCCAAGATCACGTCCCGCATCCCCACATGATCCTGCATCGCCCCGCACGAACCAATGCGGATCAGCGTCTGCGCCCCGTACTGGGTGATCAGCTCATTGGCGTAGATCGACAGCGACGGCATCCCCATGCCCGAGCCATGGATCGTCACCAGGTTCCCGCGCCATGTGCCGGTAAAACCCAGCATCCCGCGCACCTGGTTGACGCAGCGCGCGTTCTCCAGAAATGTCTCGGCCGCCCATTTCGCCCGTAGCGGATCACCGGGAAGCAGGACCGTTTCAGCGATATCACCCGCGGCGGCTGAGATATGCGGTGTCATGGGCAAAGTTCCTTTCTGTACCGCGCGCGCGGGAATTTTCTTTCAAAGAAAATTGGCAAAATCCTTTGAAAGGATTTTCACCCAGCTTAAGCCGAATGCGCGCCGTCGGCGAGCGTTTTGACAAAGCTGAGAACGTCGCTCACGCTGTCGCCTTGGCCAATGCGCTCTACGATTGCGGAGCCGACCACCGCCCCGTCGGCCACGGACGCAATCGCGCGGCTCCGGTCGGGTGTTTTGATGCCAAAGCCCACGATCACCGGCAGGTCGGTTGCGGCTTTGATGCGCGCGACCTCTGGCCCCACATCGGTGGCCTGGGCTTCTGCGGCGCCGGTGATGCCGGTGATGGACACGTAGTAGACAAAGCCCGACGTGTTTTGCAGCACTGTGGGCAGCCGTACGTCGTCAGTTGTTGGCGTGGCCAAGCGGATGAAGTTCAGCCCCGCCTTTTGTGCGGGGAGACAGAGCTCGCTGTCTTCTTCTGGTGGCAAGTCCACGATGATGAGCCCGTCGATCCCGGCCTCCTTCGCATCCGCCAGGAACCGGTCCACGCCGCGCGAGAAAATCGGGTTGTAGTAGCCCATCAGAACGATGGGTGTGGTGTCGTCGCCCTCCCGAAAGGTCCGCGCCACGTCGAGCGTTTTCTCTAGCGTCATGCCTGTTTCCAGCGCGCGCTGTCCGGCGAGTTGGATGGTCGGGCCGTCGGCCATCGGATCGGTGAAGGGCAGGCCGAGCTCGATGATGTCGACGCCCGCGGCCGGCAGGCCCTTCACGATGTCCAGCGCGGTGTCGTAGTCCGGGTCGCCAGCCATCACGTAGGACACAAACGCCTTTTTCCCCTGGGCGCGCAGCTCTGCAAATTTGGCGTCGATGCGTGACATGGCTTATCCCTCTCCCCGCTGTGTAGCTGGGGAATGAGCCATCACGCGGGGGATTTCAAGCCGACACGGGTCAGCCGCCAATATCGCCACGGCAACGCGATGGCAGCCACGGCGAGGCCCACCGTGTACCCAGCCCATAGCCCAAGCGCCCCGTAGCCCAGCCAGAACGCGAACACATAGGCCAGGGGCAGCGCCAACGCCCAATAGGCGATCAGCGTGATCGCGGTTGGGATGCTGTTATCGGACATGCCCCGCAGCGCGCCGAGCGAAGTCCCTTGGATACCATCGGCCACCTGCAAGAGCGCCACCGCGATAAAGAGCAGCGTGGCGAGCGCCACGACGGCAGGGTCTGTCGACAAGGACGCGGCCATGATGCCACCGAACGTGATGAAAAGGATTGAAATGACGGTTTGCCAAACTACCGATACACCGATCCCGGCCTTGAGGATCGGGCGCAGCCGCCCGCGGCGCTCCTGCCCCACCGCTTGGCCCACGCGGATCGACACCGCGCCTGCAAGGCCAAGGGGCACCACATAAGCCAGGCCAGAGGCCGCGTTGACAACCTGATGCGCGGCCAGCGCCGTGGCGCCAAGCCAGCCCATCATGATCCCGATCATCGCGTAGGCCCCGCCTTCGCCCGCGTATCCGATACACAAGGGCAAGCTTTCCTTCAGACAGGTCCCAACACGCGCCCAAGTGATGCGCGCCGGGGCGCGGTAGGCCGCCATGGATGGCGCGAGCCGCCAATACCCATACCCCGCAGCCAGCGACAGCGTCTGCGACAGGATCGACGCATATCCCGCCCCCACGAGCCCCAGGTCAAAGATGTAAATGAACGCGTAGTTTGCCGGGATGTTCGCGACCACACCCACATAGCTGATCACCACCCCAGTCCATTCCCGCCCCACGGCGTCAAAGAGCGCTTTGAGGCTGAAATAGAGGATAAAGGGCATGATCCACACCGCCATGGACAGCCAGTAGGGAAAGAGGATCGCGATCACCTCCGCCGGTTGCCCGATGGGCCCAAGGAGCGGGAACGCCGCAATCATCAGTGCCACCGTGACACCGCCTGCGACGACCGACGCGGCGAGACCTGCGCGAAGCTCCTCAGACACCCGCGTTGGGCTGCCCGCGCCGTCGGCCTGGCTGATCCGCACGCTGATGACCGTGATCACGCCCCAAAGTGCGGAAATAAGGATGATCAGCGCCGCCGTGGTGATCCCCGCCGCCGCGAGCGGGACCGTCCCCAGGGGGGAGATCATGATCGTGTCCACGATTCCAATCATCAAAGACGCCGCGAGCCCGATCATGAGCGGCACGCCTAGCTTGACCACCGGTTTGATTTCGTCACGGGTCGGCGATGGCGAGACTTGCATGGCAATTCCCTCAACACCGGCGGGCCCCCAGCGTCGTCAGATGTGTCAGTCCCTCAGCCGCGCGAGGGGGGCACCGCGCCCGACCCGCTGGCATCACGGGGCGTGCTTCAAGTCAATCGCAATTCACCATCCAGGCCACGCCAAACTGATCCCGGCACATGCCAAAGGCGCGGGCCCAAAAGGTCTTTTCCAGGGGCATTGAGACTTCGCCCCCGTCTGAGAGCGCGGCAAAGAGCGCCGCGGCTTCCTCTGGCGTGTCCATCGACAGTTGGAGCGTCATCCCGTGAAACCCCTCGTGCTTGGACCACGGCCCCGTGTCCGACATCATCAGCTGCCGGTCGCCGATCGGCACCCGGGCATGGGCGATGAGCTCGCTCAGGCTCGGGTCAGGCGCGCCGCCATCGGGCATCTCGCCAAAGGTCATCAGCTCTGCGATTTCGCTCTTGAAAACAGTGGCATAGAACTCCGCCGCTGCGCGGCAGGTGCCGTCGAACGTCACATAGGGGTTGAGATGCATCGGTGGCCTCCTTGTCTTGGGCCGAGGTTGCGCCTAGATGGCGAAGCGATCAAGGAAAAGGGGCGTAGACATGGGTTTCAAGATGGGCATCGTAGGGCTGCCGAATGTCGGAAAATCCACCCTTTTCAATGCGTTGACAAAGACGGCAGCGGCGCAAGCGGCGAACTTTCCGTTTTGCACAATCGAACCCAATGTGGGCGAGGTTGCTGTGCCCGACACACGGCTCGCGACGCTGGCGGATATGAACGCGTCGAAACAGGTGGTGCCCGCACGGATGACCTTTGTCGACATCGCGGGCTTGGTAAAAGGCGCGTCCAAGGGCGAAGGGCTCGGAAACCAGTTCTTGAGCAATATCAGGGAGGTGGACGCCATCGCCCATGTCCTGCGCTGCTTTGAGGATAGCGACGTCACCCATGTGGAGGGCCGCGTGGACCCGGTGGCAGACGCCGAAGTGATCGAAACCGAGCTGATGCTGGCGGACCTGGAATCAATCGAACGCCGCCGCGCCAACCTGGTGCGCAAGCTCAAGGGCAACGACAAAGAAGCGCTGCAGCAGGACAGGCTCTTGGCCGCCGCGCAAGCGGTGCTCGAGGAAGGTCAGCCCGCCCGCGTCGTTGAGGTGGACGAGGACGACGCCAAGGCGTGGAAAAACCTCCAGCTTCTGACGACCAAGCCCGTGCTCTACGTTTGCAACGTCGATGAGGGGGCGGCCTCCGAGGGCAACGACTTTTCAGCCAAAGTCGCCGAAATGGCTGCCGCGCAAGGGGCGGGCAGCGTCGTAATCTCCGCCCAAATCGAAGAAGAAATCAGCCAGCTCGACGCCAACGAAGCCACCGAATTTCTGGAGGAGATGGGCCTAGATGAGGCCGGGCTCGACCGTTTGATCAAGGCTGGCTACACCCTGCTGGAGCTGCAGACCTACTTTACCGCCGGCCCCAAGGAGGCACGCGCTTGGACCATCAAGGCTGGCACCTTGGCGCCCCAAGCGGCAGGCGTCATCCATGGCGACTTCGAAAAGGGCTTCATCCGCGCGGAAACGATTGCCTACCAGGATTACGTTGAACTCGGCGGGGAAAGTAAGGCCAAGGACGCAGGCAAAATGCGCGCCGAGGGCAAGGCCTACGAAGTGAAAGACGGTGACGTCCTACACTTTTTGTTCAACACCTAAGCGGGCCCACGCCATTGGGGCGCGCTGCCCCTCACCCCGCCCAGAGGGCCGTCTCTGGATAGAACTGCGACCAAGCGAACCAGAACGCTTGGTGGGAGCCCAGGTCCGTACCGTCTGCGTCCACCGCCCGGATGCCACCGCCGTCGAGAGCCAAGCGCACATTCTCAAACGCGATCTCCTCCCCCGCGCGGAGCGCTAGCAGCGCCTGCGCGCGGGAAAAGGCGACAGGCGTGCCGGAGGCGGTGATGACGCCTATGACATCCTCCTGAACTGGCAAGCGCGGATCGACATCGCCGACTGGAAAAATCGGCCCGCCCGCGTCGCGGTTGTTGCGGAAGTCGAAATCGCGCCCGAGCGCGAGCGCTTCTGCTAGCACCGTTGTCTGCGGATGCGCGGCCTTCCAATCGCCCCAAGTCGTGGTCACGACCGTGGCTTGGGGCAGCGTGATGCCACGCTCTGCCAAGGGCCCGGTTAGCGCCACGCCGCGGAACGTGTCGAACACCGAAAGGGACTCGATATCATACATCACCTTATTGGACCGGCTCAGCAGGCCAGAGGTCCGCAGGACGGGGCGTGCCACACCGGCGGGCACCTCATCGGTGAAATAGGCCTGCGCAGCCCCGCAAAGCGTGCAGTACGGTATGCCAAGGTCGCGGCCACCTAGGGTGTCATTGACCATCTCCCGCACCTCCATGATGCGGCGGGGGTACGCGCGGCTTTCCCCGTTGAGCTCGATGCCAAACACCACAGCGTCATCGCTCAGCCAGGTCGCGTCCTCGGCGCTCGTGACCTCCGGGTTGTCGGCGGCGGGAATGCAGTTGCAGGGCTCGTCGGTGGTATCATAGGCGCGGTCGTCGATCAGCACGCCGCCCCAGGACACCAGACGCCAGTCCACATCGCCCTCCACAAAGATGTCCTCCCACCCCGGCACGATGGTCGTAAACACCGCACGCTTGATGCGCAGGTAGTCCGGCGGGGCAGGGATCTCCCACGCCATCAGATGGTTTGTGACATCATCCCACGGATTGCGGGTGCTGAACTCCTGACCCAGCAGGTCAGAGGCCGTGAGCGTGAGCACATCATTGAGCTGCCCCGGCCGCACAAAGCGCATCAGGTCCGTGACGATCCAGGCCAGCCGCGGGTCGCCAGACTCCGCCACCTCCTGCATCGCGAGCGCCACATCGCGGTTCCACAGCGACTGCGTCACGCTGTCCACAAACGCCACCTGCACCGCCCGCGCGAGATCGTCAGACAGCGGCCCCTCGGGCACCGGCGGCGGCGCGCCAAACTCCGCAATGACATAATCAGGCAGCTCATCGGCCTGGGCCGCGGCAACCCAAGTGAAGCACAAGGTGATAAGGGTCAGGAGGCGTGTCATGTCAGGGTCCTTTCGGCACGGTCAAAAGCCCGCGACGGGCCCATGGACGCGAACCTACGCCGCGCATCTGCTCACAGGCCAGTCACGTTTGCCTCACCGCGGGTTTCAGGGCCGGGGACTTAGCGCCGTAGAGCCGCTTGGTGGGACGTTCAAACCTCGGGCGCTTGCACCGCCCGCGTTTGTGCCTAAGTGCCTTCGCAACACTCAAAGGAGCACCCCATGACCTACACACCGCCCAAAGTCTGGAAATGGGAGGCCGCCTCCGGCGGTAAGTTCGCCAATATCAACCGGCCCATCGCAGGCGCGACCCATGACAAAGAGCTGCCCGTGGGGGACCACCCCTACCAGCTCTACTCCCTAGCCACGCCCAACGGGGTTAAGGTCACCGTACTTTTTGAGGAGCTGTTGGAGGCTGGCCACGACGCCGAATATGACGCCTGGCTCATCGATATCGGCAAGGGCGATCAGTTTGGGTCGGGCTTCGTCGACATCAACCCGAACTCCAAGATCCCGGCCATGTCAGGCCCCAAGGGCCGCGTCTTTGAAAGCGCGTCGATCATGGTGCATCTGGCCGAAGAGTTCGGCGCCTTCCTCGGCGACGACCGCACGCAAATGCTCAACTGGCTCTTTTGGCAGATGGGCTCGGCGCCCTATCTTGGCGGCGGGTTCGGACATTTCTACGCCTACGCACCGGAAAAATGGGAATACCCCATCAATCGCTTTGCCATGGAAACCAAACGCCAGCTCGACGTGCTCGACCGCCACTTGGCAGAAAATGAGTGGATGGCAGGCAGCTACTCCATCGCTGATATGGCCATCTGGGCCTGGTACGGGCAGCTTGTGCTTGGGCGGCTCTATGATGCCGGGCATTTCCTGGATGTCGGCAGCTATGAGCACGTCATGCGCTGGTCCAAAACCATCAACGCCCGCCCCGCTGTTCAACGCGGCCGCCGCGTAAACCGGGTGTTTGGCAAGGACTTAAAACACATGGCGGAGCGGCATTCGGCGGCGGATTTCGACTAGGCCCAGAGGCCGCCACGGTCAGAGCGTGATGCCGTGACGCGCCGCGTTGCGCATCACGCGCTGCGTTGGCCTCACGCTGCTCCAAATCTCCTCATGAGAGCGCCTCGTAGCGCTCCGCGATTGCCAGGGAGTTCCGCAGCCAACCGGCGTTGTGGCCAATGCAGTCCCGTCGAACGGCCGCGATATGCGCGATCTCGTGAGTGATGTGGACCACACCGGTCCCGCTGCTCACTCTCTGCACAACGCCTGGCACAGGCAATGCACGCCGCCACCGCCCAGCGTGAACATGGACATGTCTGGGTCATAGACCTCGAACCCCATGGCACGCATCTTTGCGTTGAGGTCGTGGGCACCCGCCATGCTCAGCACTTTGTCATTCCCGAGCGCCACGAGGTTCACGCCGAGGTTCTTCGCCTCCCGATACTCCACCTCGATGATCTCGATCCCCCAGTCGCGCACGATGTCAACGAGCCAAGGCTCCATCGCGTCCACGCAGGCCACCGCCAGCCCCTTGGCTAAGGGCACGATCAGCCCGTCCATATGCACAAACTCCCGGGAGATCGGCGCCACGACCGCCTCCCACCCCTCGGCGCGGACGAACGCGGCAACCTGTTCGGAGCCCTCCTTTTCCGAGCGCTCGCCGCAATAGCCAATGAGCACGCGGCCCTCGTCGATGATGTTGAAATCTCCGCCCTCAAAATGTCCCGCGGTCGCGAACTTCCAGATGGGCACCCCGTGATTTTGGTAAAACTGCACCACCGTCGCGTAGTCCGCCCGGCGGCATTTCAGCTGCATGTGGCACACAAGCGGCCCCCAGGGCGTCATAGCTGAGCTGTCGCGCGCGAAAAAGTTGCGATGCAGCACCTCGTCGGAGGGCAGGTAGTGGCACGTGACGCCGTTGTCTTCGTAAATCGCCACCATCGCAGCGTGCTGTGCCTGCGCCAATTGCAGGTCAAAGCGGTGCCCGGTCTTGTCGGCATTGGCCAGCGTGCGCCCGATCAGCGGCCCCGCCTCCACCCAGCGATAATGGTCGGGACGGCCCAACAGCACCTCCCGCAAGGGGCCGTAATCGTTGGTGAGCCCCCAGCGGGGCGGGGTGTCTTTGGCCATGAGATCCTCCGGTAGTTTGGCCAACGTTAGGCGCCCAACGCGCTTCGCGGCAAGGGCTGGGCGCCACCGTGGCAAGAGCGAGGCAACCGTTGCATCTTTGCCGCGGTAAGCCGTGCGTCGCCCAGGGCGGTTGTGGATAACGCTACCTCTGCGCGGCCCGCTTGGGTAATCATCACACAAATGGGGCGCGGACGAGCAGGATAAAAAACATGCGCTTAATGAGTGTTTTGGCGGCGCTGCTGATTGCAGCGGGCAGTGCGCAGGCTGCAACAGTGCAGCCTTTGGCGTCGTTTTCAGCGACAGCCACAACAGAAGGTTTCGAAGGATTAGGCGGTAGTCTGGCCAATGTTCCCGCGCCGTTGTCGGTGACGGGAGGCGTTTTCCTAGGGCCAGATAGCTCTTGGACAAATGGCTACGCTGGCGGTGACAACGTTTTGGTCTTCGCACCCGCGGCTATCGACTTTGGTGGGGCCCTGATGACCGAGGTCGGCTTCGAACTCGGTGGCGATGCGCCGGCCACGGTCGATGTGGACCTGATGCGCGGCGGCACCAGCATCTTTACCACTCAGATCGTGCTGAGCGCAGCCGTGGTGAGCGGCGCTGAGCCGTGGGGCTTTTACGGGTTCACGGATGCGGCAGGGATCGACGCCATCCAAATCAGCGCGACAAACGGCCGTGATTTCTTTGGCCTCGACAACGTGATCTTCTCCGCCGACGCGGGCCCAGCCCCCGTGCCGCTCCCGGCTGGCCTACCCCTGCTGCTTGCGGGTCTCGGGGCGCTCTGGACCGTCCGCAAGGCGCGCCAAGCTTAACATTGCCGACCTGAGTGCTGGACCAGTCTGCATGCCTTGATGGCTTGCAGGCGACCGGCTCTGTTTGAGCGCCACACCTGTCGCCCGGAGCGCCCATCAAGCGGTATTCCCGCGAAGCAATCCTCGGATCCGTGTGGTCGTTCCTTCTCTGCGCACCAGTGTTAGCTCGACGACGCTAGAGTCAGGGCTCATAACCAAATGACTGCTGTTGCGAGTGCGAAGGCAGGTACGACGACCTTCAGACTTCTATCGTATCGGGTTGCCACATGCGGCCAGTTCTTCAGCCTGCCGCACCTGATTTCGATCCGGTCGCGCCTCTTTTGGCGTCGGTTAGCCAAAACAGATCAGACACGTTCACCGCTCGGTTTTCGGAGCGTGAATCACTCCATCTCATGATACTCAACGGGTCTCGGCCCTTACGTTGTTGACCCACAAAAAGTCATTGCATCGGGAGAGCAGTTTCCGGACGTTTGGCAGGCGTAACTTGAGTTATGCCAATTCGCGCCATCACGAAAGCCACCAATTTTCTCACGAAGCGGACAATGATCTCTTTTGGTTGGTCCAGGACGTAGTCGTCGGATCGTCCCTCGGCGATCTCATCGCGGCCGATTTGAATGACGACACGGTTGAAGTGGGCGGAGGCGATGACAAACTATGGGGCGGCTCTGGCCACGACACACTCCACGGCGGCGCGGGCAATGACACGGTGTTCGGGCGGCTGGCAATGACGAGATCTACGGTGGCCTAAGCGCCGACGAGATCGCGCTGAACGGCTATGCGAACCTGTCTGACGTCTCAGACCGCGATTTCTGGGGCACGTATATAAGTGGCAGGCGCTCCTTTGTGATCACCATCGACGCAACCGGTGAGCGCCTGCTTTTGGCACAGGTCGATCAGCACAACATGTCCGGGTCGCAATTCACTAGCCAAGCGTCCTTTGATTTCGGGTAAGCCGCGCCTGGGGCGCGCCACACGCAGACCGTGATCAAAGCGAAGTGAACCACCCAGCTTGGCCTCTTTGACAGGCTGCTTCGGCGCCGCAAAAAGAGGTTGTCGTTCCACAGTTCTCAACCTATGCACGTCGGCGGAGACGTGGCCGAGTGGTCGAAGGCGCTCCCCTGCTAAGGGAGTAGGCGGGAAACCGTCTCGAGGGTTCGAATCCCTTCGTCTCCGCCATTACTCATTGATTTAATTGAGTAATTTGGATTTAGATAAATCCTACCCACAGTCTACCCACGGGAAAATCGGAGACTTGAAGTGCGTAGCGAGAGATTTAGAAGCCTTGCGCTGCTCGACGTGAAAACGCGCCAAACGTGTAGACCTTAGTCAACGACGCCGATAGTGTGCCGGAAACTCCGTGGTAATTTGGGGAAGTAAATTGAGCATTGTAATTGATATTAAGACACGGGTTTTTGACGAAGACGATACCGCCTACAGGCTTTTTCCCGGACAGGGCTATCGCTTCTTTCGTGAAATGAAAGAAAATTCTATTGTCTTCCTCGACAATCCCGGAATTCCTCTGCCGGGTGACACGGGGTACGAAAAAACACCGGAAATACTTGAGCAAATTGCGCGCTCAGAAGAGAAACAAGCATTCGTCAACGCGAATGGTGACAACCTACGTGCAGAGCTAGCGGCAGTCGATGCCAAGGACTTTTCGAACTCAAGATGGGGAAAGAAACGCGAACTAAACCTTGGGTGGCTCAACGGTCTGTACCACCAAGCAAAGATTGGCGACCTAATCGTCGTTCCCAGCCCTGGGCTATACAAGGACGACGAAGGTGAACTTGTGCGGGGCAGCACCCTTGTGGGTGAGATCGTCGGCGAACCGGAGCGTTGGACTCGTGAATTTCCTCGGAATGTTTTCTTGGGGCAATACGTTGTTCGTCGTGTGCGTTGGCTTGCCGAAATCAACGAACTTGAATTGGACCCCCAAGTTGCCTTGGCACTTCGAACTCAGAACGCTTTCATTGCTATGCGCGCTCGCTCATTTGAAAGAGTTCTTGGGGCGGCATACAAAAACGTCGTTATTGGCGATGAATTTCTTGCTCGATTTGTAACTGACAACCCGGAATTCACGGCATTTGAGAATTTTCACTTCAATGCTTTTGTGATGGCTGTTGTCGCTGCTTGCAGGAAAGTCGAGAACGGTGAGCAACCTTGGCAAAATCGGCAGTCGATCTACGATATTGCAGCGACGGTTGATGGTGACGATCAGCTTGTGCCTGACCAAGAGGCCAGCATACACTCACCGGGCTATATGACCTTGCGCGGTGCAGTTTTGGTTCCTGCGGTCATGTCAGCGCTGTTTGCTCTGGCGCTCGATACGAACGCGCAACCACTGGACGCCGAAGGTAATGGAGCGGACGGGGTAAATGTGGTAAACTCAGAGTCCATGGCGTTTGACCCCTGCGAACTTGGCATCGAACAGGGTGTTAGGGACACGTTAAACATTCTAGGTTACGAACGTTGGCTGCAAATCCAAAACGCATGTCAGAACGCAAGTGAGAATGAAGGTCTAAGGTCGATCACAACTGTGACGCCTCAGGCTGATGGCAATTGAGATGGACTGGATCAAACGATTCTTTACTACAGATCAAGTCCCCCGATGGCAGGTATTCGCCGTCGGGATTGTTGCCTTTTTGGCGAGCCTCGGTGTCAACGAATTCAACTATCAAAGGTCGCTAAACGACGCTCAAGTACGCGAAGCCCAACAACGCGTAGAAGCGAAACTTATCGAAATTCAGCGACATTCGGTAGAGTTCCAAACATACGCCGGAGCGTTCGTGTCTGCTGTCCTAGATGGCGACGCCGGAGTTGAGGAAGCTAGAGACGCGCTTGTCGGCAACATCCTAGCACAGGACGCTGCCGTAGATGTGTCGTTCACGGTCTTGAATGAAAATACCCAGATGGCCGCTTCGACCTATCGGGCGGCACTACGAGAAATGCGCGAAGCCATAGATCAAGTGGACGGCGTCGTGTCTATGGGCCTGTTTTGGCAAGCAGCGGCAAACCTGTTGGAAGCACGAAACAACTTGCTTCAAGCAATTGAGGATCAAGCGAATCTTCCGACCATGTAGAAAGGCCGCGCCACTATGCGACGCGGCCCCGGCGGCACACCAACGCAGATACCACCGCCTACGAACGCGTTGGAGGGCAGTACCAATACCCCGCCGCGTTCGATCCTATGGGTGCTTGCACAGGCGTGTGATTTCCGCCCGGTCGGACGCTGGAACTGCCCACAGGGGGCAGGCAAGCACCGCCACGTTGTCTAGGTCCAGATCGGCCAGCCCTTCGGCCGACAAGGCGTCTGTGAGGCTCACGGCAGGGTCGTCTAAGGCGATTGTCAGCACGTCGGGCAGTTCCACGCCAAGCTTATGCCCAAACAGGTGATCAAGGCGCTCTACCGCCCTTCTCGGGTGCCCATACGGTTCCATCTCAAGGCGGGCCTTTGGCATGGTCGCGGGCATCTGACCTGTGGGCACAAACAGGGCAAGCCCGTTTTCTGCCAGCCCGGACAAGTCGGGCCAGTCGGTGCCGCCGGGGTCTACGCCAAGTAACGTGGCGTATGGGCCGACAAGTACTTGGTCTTTGCCCAAAGGCGTGCGGCGCATACGCGACGTGTCCGCGAGCCATTGTGCGATAGTCGCTATGTCCGCCTGCGCCGGGGTCATGGTCTTACGCCTCAATATCTACGCGGGTGTCGGCTTGCTCCGCGATAGCTGGCGTGTAGAAGCTGCTATGCACATTGGCCGCGAACTTGTCGTATTTCGGCACAAGCCCCGACAATTCAACGCTTTCCTGCAATTCGGCATAGGCTTTAGGGGCGTATTTTTCGACGGCAGACAAGCGCATGTTACTATGCACTTGTTCGGCAAGTCCGGTCAAAAAGTGCGGCGAATTGTACAGCACCGACGCGACCGCAATAGACTTGTTCGCTTCTGCTTTGATCTTGCTAATGCCGTCGGGCTGCGCGGCGGTTTCCTTGATCCAATCCAGAGTCTTGGCGTCATAGGTCGCGCGGTCGCCAACTGGCGCAAAGGTTTCGTCGGCGGCGCGCTGGCCACTTTCCGATAGCGCGTTGCTCTGTGCGACGATTTCGTTGCGGGTGTTCGTGGCGGCTTGCACCAACTGCGTTGCCAACGTGCGGGCGGCAACATGCTTATCAACCGTCTTTCGCGTTTGATCGAAGTGCAGCAAGCGCAGCTTTTCGTAGGTTTCCTTTGCGCGAAGATGCATCCCTTGGACATTGGGCTTAACCCGTTCCAGCCTTTCGAAGTCGCCTAACGCAACCTTGCGACCTGTGTTCGTGCCAAGTGCCGTGAGAAAACTCTGTGCTTTGTCGTTCCTAACCAAAAACATGACTTTAATCCTCTGTGTGCGTTGGTTGTTCGGCGGCTTTGGCCTCACCGATTAGCTTTGATTGCTGCGCCAAAAGAGCCGCTTCCCATTCGTCGCCCGTCCCATGGTCAACGACGATCATTACAGGTCGGCGCTTTGTCAGCGGGCCGATAACCCGGCCTTCCGGGTCTACCGTGACAACGTGGTTGCGAACGCGGGTCGGGCGCTTACGCAAGGCTTCCAACTTGGCCAGCCGCGATTTGAACGCCCCGCTCATTAGCCCGCTTCCAGTGCTTCAAGCCGCGCCTCTAGGTCGCTGTCGATTGTCATGCGGCCAATGACGGAAAGCGCGTTGATTAGGCGGCTCATGTCTTCGATTTTGACTTCGCCATTGACGGCCTTGCGGTATATCCGGGCACTCTCTGCGCGACAGTCCGCAATGGTGTCTAGCCGCACGCGACGACGGCGCTTCGGTGCCTTGACGGGGGTTCCGCCGGAAGTGTCTGTTGTGCTTGAAGTATCCAATGTTCTGACCCGACCGAATTGACTATTTTGATGCGATTAAAGGCACCTAAGACGACCTAAAGTCAGCCGGTCAACGCTCAAATTTCCGCGCGGATTTGCACGGATAAGAACGGACAAAAATTAAACTCTGGGCTGGCTTGGCCCAAGCTAAAATGGGCAGAAAATGTGTAATTGTCATGCGTTAGCTAGGCGCTTCGGAAATTTCTGCTTCGTTACAGATGTTTAGATGCGTTTGCATGGCGGAATCTTACTCCGCCAAAGCTGCGTTATGCGGCTACGTCGTTATGCCAAGTTTCAGGCGGTAACATCGCCAATCCGAAGCGGTGCAAGGCTACGATGCGTCGTCGCATATCATACTTCTGCTTGTAGCCCGATGGATCGACGGCTTTATCGTGATCCAACTTATCCAGCCATGCTACAAACGTGAGCATTGGGTGCGCCACCGTCGTTAGCAAATTGTCTTTGCGTGTGTATTCTTCTGCATCGAAAAGCTTGTTGCGCTCTTGCGTCAAAACATCTGCCACCATACGCGGCATCAAACCGTCGTCGCTGAATTTGGCCTCTATCTGCGACACTAGGTATTTGGGGTAATCCAGCATCGGGTGCGCCGCAGTACCCACATGTTGCAGGAACTGGTGTAACCGTTGATCGACCAGCGACGCGCAAGCTTCGGCAAGCAAACCGGCTTCGTTGCAATTGAGCCTACGACGTTCCGATACTTCAATAAGTTCGCCGCAAAGCATCTGCATTAAGCCAAAGTCGCACGCGGTTTTCCAGTCAAACGGGTGCCCGTCTGGCTTCGCGCGATGAATGACGCGGCCAAACAAGCCTTCGCCTTCGTCATATGCGAATTGATAGGCACGCACATATGCGCCGCCAACAAACTCTATGAAGGCTGCGGCGCTGTAGTCTTTCGTTTGCATGTCGTGTTCCTTTCACTGTGCCCACAGCGGGCGGTTTCTGAGGGTCTAAGCCTTTCTGAGACGGCGTTAGATTTGCTAAGTGTCTGAAAAAAATTATGAATATATATATTTCTAATGTTCTAAGGATATTGTTATGTAGTCCCCATTTCGTGTTTGGGCTGGTTTGGGGTATCTGACGTTAGAAACGTTAGAACGTTAGATTTCAGCGATTTCATGCGCTTAGCTGACAGACGGCCCTTAGACGCCTTAGATTTCCTCGCCCGGCGGCGTGCCTGCTGGGAAGATGCCCGTTATGGCTTGTTTCGCCCTTCGATGCTCGCTAGCGCGTCTCTTTACTTCGCCGCCGAATGCGTCGGTTTCTTCGGCCAGCGTAAAGAATTCGGCGTGGCTATTTGTGATCTTCGACAATTCAGCGGGCGGCACGCGTGCGATTTCACCACAGGAAACCAGTTCCTTGACCGCTTGGCGAATTGCGCTGGTTGCGCCGTTGCGAGCATTCTTGAACGCCACGACGTTCGTTAGCCGCTTGGAAATGTACGACCACGGGATGACTTGTTTGCCGTGCACGTCGGCGTCGGCGATCTTGTAACGCTGCATTTCGGACCATGGGCGTTCAACCCATTCGCGGATAACGCGGCGGACATGCTCTTGCTGCGCCTTATCCGATTTTGATTGGTCGCCAACTTCGCCCGCCTCATAGCGGCGCAACATGCGTTGGGCGCTATCGTTTTCGATCATTGCCGCCCAACGGGCTTGGCCGAAGGTCACGACGGGGTTGTGCGGGTCAACTGCGACGGCGGCGATTGCGGCAAGCTTCATGGCTTTCAGGTGCGCCCGGTTCCAAAGCTGGCGGTGCACTTCGCCACTACCCCTGATTTGGCTATCGCAATAGTCGTTGAAGCCGCGAAGTTCCCGTGCCGCGTCGCCGGTCATGCCTACAACTGTGGGCACGCCCCTTTGGTTGATCCGGTGCGCAAGTTCGCAATGCTCCGCCAGCTTCCGCACCAAGCCTGCGGGGGGCTGCGATTGGCGTTGCTCATTCAGGTATGGGCGGTCGCCGGGGTAATCTATGATCGTCCAACGCGGCATGAAGCCGTCGGCAATCTGCGTTTCGTCCAGCAAGGCAAAGACCGTTTCGGGAACGCTTTCGGCCACGATGCTCAGTGCCGGGGATGCGATGGGCGGTACGTCCTTTTCGCGTTCGCTGTATTTGATGCCGCCAAGTGTCTCGCCCGCCCCGCTCTTGCTATAGGACATAAGAAGAAGCTTCTTCATGTTCTGGATGTGTTGCGGCGCTTTGGGGCTATTCATCTGTGAGAAGCTAATCCCGGCTTCACCATTCACGAATAGCGTGCTGGCGCACTCCGCTAGGTGTTTGTGCATAGCTTGCCCGGAAGCCATGTCGCTAAACGACACGAATTCCTTTGCTGCGGGGAACACTTCGGGAGAACCCTGCGCCATATCGCCCCCGTGCGCGACGGCCCGTAGCAACTTGGAAATGCCCGAAGCTATCGCATCCTTGCCAGTGCCGGTTGGTGCTAGAAGTAGCAACCACACGTTTAGCCCTGTTTCAGAAACGTTGAACGCCCGCCCATAGATGCCCGCCGAAAGTGCGATTGCGGCCACCATGGCGGCTTCGTGCGTTGGGCGTGGGGCTTGCCGATAGACATAATCGGCAATGTCTTCTAGCAAACCTAGCGTGCCGGGCGATGGGGTTAGAAGTAGACTTGTCGCGTTCATTTCGGTACGGCCTGTGGGTAGATGCGTGGGTAGGGGTTCGCCCGTTGGCGCGCTACCTATAGCGTATTGTTATTGTGCAGTTATTGGGGTACTCAGGCGGAATATTGATCCGCCGAATGGCTACGCGCGGTCTTTGCGGCCATCCATGAGTGCGGCCACAAGCACCTTGATTTCGTCGTGCGACTTCCCGGCGATACGCGCTGCGTTGATCTTGGAAATTTCGTCGGCGGGCCATGCCGCCAGCTTCGGGCCAAGCTTGATCGGCTGCGGGAACAAGCCGCGCTGCATAAAGTCGTAGATGGTGGCCCGGCCCATGCCCGTTAGGGCGATCACGCCGGGCAGGCGCACAAGGGCGTTCTGGTCGGACGGTCCGGGGGTCGTGTGGACGTTCATGGCGGGTTCCTTTCAGGATCACTATGGATCGGTATGGAAAGGACCATGCCGCAGCGCGCAGAGTATTGAAACGAAAGCTAAATGCAGAAAGTCAGGGGGTATTTGCAAACTTATTCGCTTGACCGAATAGGAGCGTTAGCCATGCCCACACGGGCTTCGGAAATGCGTTGCCGCGCGGTGCGTTCGGATACGCTAAGGGCTTGCATGACTTCGGACACAAGTTCCTTTTCCAGCGGCTTCGGCGACTTCGCGTCGTGCTTAACTATCGCAAGGAACACGTCAAACTTGCGGCCCTTCGTTGGCGCGTTGGCGCTGTGTTTGATACGAAGTTCGCGGGCAAGGACGTTGCCTCTTTCCGGGGCTTCGGCGCGGGCGGATTCGTCTAGGGCATTGGCAAGATACATCGCCAAGGCTTCGGGCATTGTGCCGCCGCTGCGCAGATAGTCCGCAGCAATGGCCAACAGTCCCGCCGCCGCATCGGGTCGCGCCCCGGTCGTCGCCTCATGCAGCAACACAGCAACTTGGCGTTCGGTTGATCCTGCGCGGGCCATCACACAGCCCCCGAGCGCATGGCAACCACGTTGTCGCCGTCGCCGCTCTTGGGCTGCACAATGCCGCAATAGCGGCCCCAATCGGCCATCAGCCGCGCCCGTTTCGCCATGAGCGTTCCCCGCGCGTAAGCGGCTTCCGCCTTGTCTTTCAAGCTGTGGGCAAGGGCGTGTTCAATCACTTCGCGCGGGTGTGCGGTCGTTTCGCCAGCCCAATCGCGGAAGGTAGAGCGGAAACCGTGTTGCGTAAGTTCGCTTCGGTCCATGCTGCCAAGCACGTTGTTCATGGCGTTTTCGGAAAGCCCGCCCGTCTTCGCGGTGCCGACGAACACTAGTGGGTTGCCTTCTTCGCGCGGCAACGCTTTCAGCAATGCAACGGCTTCGTCGCATAGGGCTACGCGGTGTTCCTTGCCCGCCTTCATGCGGGAACCGTCGATAGTCCAAACCTTCGCTTCAAGGTCGATTTCGGCCCAAGTCGCGCCGCGCACTTCGCCGGAACGTGCGGCGGTCAAAATGCTGAATTCCAGCGCCCGCGCTGCTACGCCTTCGCGCTTGCGCAAGTCGTCCATGAATGCGCCGACTTCGGCATAGGGCAACGCCGCATGGTGCTTCGGCTTTCGCAGGTCTTTGCGTGCGATAAGTTCGGTTTCCAAGTGCCCTTTCCAGCGGGCCGGGTTGTCGCCCTTTGCCCGAAGACCGCGAAATGCGGCCCAAGAAAGCACCTTTTCAATGCGACCACGAAGACGCGACGCGGTTTCGGTCTTCGTGTTCCACAGCGGCCCGGCCTTGCCTCGTGCCTTCGTTTCCTGTTGCAGCACCTTCAAGACAAGATCGGTATTTACGTCGGCTACGGGCACGTCGCCGATAATGGGGTTGGCGTAGGTTTCAATCGTGTTGCGCCATTGCTGGCGGTGCTTCGGGTTCTTGAAGCCGCCTTCGTCTACGTCAACTTTCGCGTCGATATAGGCCGACGCAGCTTCGGCAAACGTCATGGGCTTTTCGGCCTTGGTCTTCGCCCGTCGCTTGGCTTGTTTGACCTCTATGGGGTCAATGCCGTTTTCCACGTCGGCGGCTAGCAACTTCACCTTGGCACGTGCATCTGCCAGCGAAATTTTTGGGTATGAGCCTAGCCCCATGCTGCGGGTGCGACCGTCCAACGTGAACCGAAATTCCCAAGACTTCGTGCCCCACTTCGACACTTGCAGGTAAAGCCCTTCGGACACCAACAGCCGACCGCGTTTGTCGAATGCGTCAACTTCAAGCTTCGTGATCTTCTTTGCCATCGGGCCAATCCTCTACCCATGATCTACCCACACAATATGGGCGGATGCAGGGGGATTTATCAAGGCCTATCTGGAAGAAAAATCACGCAAGTATCTGATATAAATAGTTAACGGTAGACGCTTCTAGACCCTACCGGACCATACTTCGGCGGACTTCGTCTCCGCCAAAGACCTTCTAACTTGCTGATATTAAACGATCCGGCTTTCTGGGAAGGCCTGAGCCGTTGCACTGGTCCAGTCTGGTGGTACAGTGAGGGCAAGGATGGCCAGCTTACCCAGGCTCGTTCAACGCGGACGGGTCTTTTATTTCAGAGCAGCTATTCCCGGCGACATCGTGCGTTTTGCGGACCGATGCGAGATAAAACGCTCGCTCAGGACCGCTGATCGGAAGATCGCAAACCTGCGCTGCGCCCAGTCAAGCCTGAACATCGACAACCTGTTCGCGGAGGTGCGCAGAATGGCTCAAGTACAAGATCAGATGTTGGATCAGTCGATCCGAGATTACTTCGCGGCGGCCTTGGCCGAAGGACAGGAGTTCGTGGAGGTCTTTGCCCCCGAACCCGAGGTGAACGTCCAAGACTGTGCGTTCGACATCTTGACGCGGATGGGGGCCAACCGTTCCCGCCTCGCGGTCAGGAACTTCGACAAATGGGAGCAGAGCGAAGCTGAGGGCCTCGTGGGGGCAATACGTCCAAACAAGGTCACAAGCCGCTATCAGGCGCTCCAACGCGCTCAGGAGGGTATTCTCAGAGCCAAAATCGAGGCTGACCGTATTCTGCTCGCCAAACTTGGTGGAGACTACAGCAAGGCCGAGGTTCTGGACCCGTTGTTCAAGGACGTTCGACCGACCGCGTGGGAAGACATCACTGCTCCTGCCCAATCATCAATTTCGGTCGAGGAAGCAGCGCAGCAGTATCTGGCCCACATTTCTGTTTCCGCTAAATCAAAGACAGTCGGTGATGTCCGATTGTCGATGGAAGTCGCCAAGGCTGTGATCGACTTCGAGACCCCAATCGCGGCGCTCGACATCGCGGACATGAAAGCCTTCCGGGATCTGGTTGGTAGGCTCCCAGCGCACTATCAGAAGAAAGCCCTGACCCGTGATCTTCCGCTATTGGAAGCTGTCGAGGCTGGAGCCGATCTGCCGAAGATGTCTTATGAGACGCAGAAGAAGCGCTTCGATATGTTCAAACGCTTTCTTGCCTGGGCCGTGAGCGAGGAGCACATCGACCGGGTTCCGGGCAATGACCTCAAGCTGCTGGTCAAAAAACCGCCAAAAGGTGTACCTCGCCGCCTTCCGTACTCACCCGAGCACTTGGACATGATTTTCAGTTCGCCCGTTTGGACAGGGCGACGCACGACGAAACACTCTGGCGTTCCAGGAGAGTTGAAGCGGAAAGACGGCAAGTATTGGGTGCCGATAATCGCGCTCTACTCGGGGATGCGGGCAGGAGAAATCATCCAGCTTCTCGGAAGCGATATCACAGAACAGGACGGGATCTGGTACTTCGATGTCTGCAAGTTCGAGGATGATGGAGAAGACGACGTTGTGGTCGTGAAGGGCTTGAAAACCGGTTCAAGTTACCGACGCATTCCGATCCACTCCGAAATCTTAAAGCTGGGGTTCCTCGGCTTCGTCAAAGGTGCAAGCAAGGGTCGCCTGTTCCCGGACATCCGGGAGGGCAGCGATGGGACTTATTCGCAGACTTGGTCAAAGTTCTGGGGCAATTACGGGGCGAAGTGGGGTTTCAGGTCGAAGCTGCGCGTTTTCCACAGCTTCCGACACAACTTCGTTGATGCGCTGCACGAGGCCAATGTCACGGATGCTGTGGCGATGCAGCTCTGCGGTCATGCCGACGATGCAGCGCACTGGAGCTACGGTAAGGGCGTGTCGATAGGCCGTCTCAAGGAGGAGATCGAAAAGATTTCCTATCCGGTTGATATTCCTGGAGCGGATTGGCCTGCGTCTAGCTGAACCACTTGTAAGAATAGAATTTCTTGGATTGCCGAACTGCGTTTGAACTGGGTGGCGGAAGCGCGGAACCATCCCAGCCATGCTTTGATAAATCGGTGAAGGCGTCTTCTTTCATGCCCTCGACTGAGCACCAGGTCTCTGTGATTGGTGCACATGCGCCAAAGGCCGACATCCAGCCATCCAGCAGAGCGAGCTTGTCTGAGGTCAACTGTTTCAGGGCGGGCAGATCAACCACACCCTTTGCATTGGAGAAAGCGCCGGAACGCTGTTCGATATTTGCAAGCTTCTTCGACAGCCGCTGGATGTTTTCCTCTGTCGGTTCCGCGACCGGCTGTCCATTGATGATCGAGAGCCTATGGCCAAGGAAGTCGATCCCATTGGCCAGATGCTCCTGCGCCTTGAGAACCAGAACGAAATGCCCGCCGGGGAGATTGCCAACTGCGGCCTTCAACGCTGCGATCTTATGATCAAGCTCGGCTTCCGATTTGGCCAATACGAGAAAATCATCCTCGTAGTTGAAAGAGTGCTCAAGGGTGGTGTCAGGCAATTCCAGACCTGATAAACAGGTATGTGCAACAACTGGAGATGTAGACGCGCCTTGTGGCAGGCCCCGGCGGGCCGCCTCTGTGAGGTGTTGAACGCTATAGGGGTAAGCCCCCAAGCGGTGTGTTGGCTTCAACACCATCTTTTGCCCTGTAAGGGCATTTTCTATCACTTGCTCTTCAAGTGACAGAAACTCACTCAATCGTTTGCTCTTGAAGGATGGAAAACAGTCGCGAATATCGAGGTGCGCAGCATACACGTACCCCGAACTTACAAGCGCAAGGGCTTTGACAATCGTTGTTGGTACTCCAGAGTTAAAGACTTGAAATTTGCGGGGTGTGTACTGGCAATCGAGTACGCGTCTGATCATTTCCTGAGCAACTCGGTGCCGTATTCCAAACTCAAAGATGATGCGGTGTCCGAGTTTTGAGGTTTTCTCCTTCGGAGAAACCTTTACGGGCTCTGTGTTTGCAGCGAACACGTCGATCTGATCTGCAAGACCTTTCATATCATCCAAATTTGTTATGCCGGTGATCTTTCCCCGCTTCATCAGGTCGGCAATCGCGACCCGCTTAGCTTTGGGAGATGTTAGGAGAAACTCTCGATGGTTTGCCATGCCATCAAGGTTGCCAACCGCACCGGCCTTACGCAATTTTGCACGTCGCTTCCGTACCTCTGTTCGGTCTTCGCAAATCCTCCGACGCCACTTCTTTTCTTGGGCAAGGTCTGGATCAACAACGCTATCAAGCATCGAAGGAACCATATAGCAGAGCCATTTCTTCGACCGCTTCTCGTGGGTATCGGTAGGTGTGCCCGAACCTGACGCGTGGAGGCATTTTCCCTTGGCTTTGCCAGTAACGTACTGTGCGAACGCAGACCCCAAGAATGGCAGCAGTTTCTTTCACCGTGACATGCGAGCGGTTCATCGCTCTAGCTCTTTGAATGAATGCTTGATTGCTATCCATGGGGACCTCGCCGTTCCTTTCGGGTGAACATCGTCGAGAGCGAATTGTCCCGCAAGCACGGACGCCAAGTGTGGGCTACAATTTGCACCACCCTGTGCAAGCAGGGACAATCTATAGAAGTGTGCAAGGCATTGACTTTGTTTATGCATTCCACACCTTGAGCCAAATCAAGTTGTGGTAATTCGTGCAGTTAACCTGCGGGGCTGAACGCTTACGCAGCGTTGCACACTTTGTGAATTTATCTGCAACTCAGACCGGCTTGAGGCTAAGAACGGGCCGATTTCCCTTCCCATGGTGGTGCCATAGGGTACGGTAAAGCTGGGTCAGATGATCTCGCCCCCTCTCGCACACCAAGGAGGGACCGCGATGACATCACACCCAGCTCTCACCCGATTTCAGACGATGGCTGCGCAGGAGATTGCGGCGCTCGATCCGGGGCCAAGGGTCGCCCCGCTCGACACTACAGAGTGGATTGCCAGCAGCATGTTGCAAAAGGCCATCCGCAGAAACCGCTCGCACGTTGCGCGTCAAGCCGGACGGTTTTTGTTGGCGGCAAATGGGAACACCCTTCTCCGCCGCCTCAATGCCATCGCGGCTGAGGACGTCGGGCTAGCCGACATCCACACTGTGGGCATTGCGGCAGCGTGTTTGGCCCGCAAGACGATCCGCCGCCAGTTGGGCGGGGATGCTGTTGTGACCGATTACTTGATCCGACGAATGTGCGATGCCCGCAAATCTCGTGCAGCGGATGATTTGCTGATGGCCATTGAGACCTGGCCTGATCTCAGCGACGACCGCACCCGCTTTGCTGAGATGTCGAACGACTGTTTACGGTCTATCGTGCTTGGGTGCCCCGACCTCGACAGGAAGGCTTTGGCGCTTTGGTATCTGGTCGGGACACGCCGCTGCCCCAGCGATCACCTGACCTACCGGGTTGTTGATCCCGATCAGGCGTTCGAGACGCTATTAGACTTGGGTGTGGCGCCAACATTGGTGGCCATCGCTAAAGAGAACTTCACCAAGACACAGTCCATGCTGGCCCCGTTTGTCGCGCTTTTGTCCCTAGAGAACGGTATCGTCGCAACTGGGGTTCGAGACGGTCAGACCCCGGTTGAAGACTTCATCGGCGACATTCCGAGTTGGGCGCTCGACCAATACACGCGGCCCGGCAAGCACGCCTTGCGGCGTCTGTGCTTGGAAGAAGCAGGCATGGTGGACTGGTTGCACGCGCACGTACCATCTCGCAGCCGCGTTAAGGTGGCTGGCGAATTGCTGTTCCGGGTCGAGGGACAGTGCTTGACCCGCCGGGCTGATGGAGCATTGAGCCGAAAGCTGAGGGAGCGTTGGGTTTCCGAGTGTCTGAGCCTCTCGCCAGACGTAACGCGCAGCGGGATGGACGCGTTGTTGGCTGCGATCCCGACGTTGAACCAAATACGACAGGATGTACTGACGGGGGTGCGATCATGAGCGACGTGGTCCTAAACCGGCATAATCCTTTCTTATCCCGGCCCACGTAGGGCGCGGGATGCCCCGATTTGACGACTGACGAAGCGGTTGAGCACTTCATCCGCGAAAGCCTGTCGGAAAACACGCGCAAAGCCTATCGCTCCGATCTGGCCCATTTCGTAGATTGGGGCGGTTTGCTCCCGGCCACCGCCGATATGGTCGCCCGCTATCTGGCACATCACGCCGAGGCATTCGCCCCGTCCAGCCTCGCACGGCGTATGGCAACCCTAAGCAAGGTCCACGAGGCGAATGCCTGGCCGAACCCCTGCCGCTGCGAAATCGTCCGCGCCACGATGCGGGGGATCAAACGGGTGAAAGGCACGGCACAGGATCAGGCCCGCCCACTCCTGCGCGAAGACTTGTTCATCCTGATGGATGCTCTTGGAGATGATCCCCGTGCCCTCAGGGATCGAGGCTTGCTGCTGATCGGTTGGGCCGGTGGTTTCAGGTCGTCGGAACTGGTGGGGCTTGATTTGACTGACATCGAAGAGGTCCGCGAAGGTCTGGTCCTGCATCTGCGCCGCTCCAAGACCGACCAGACGGGCCAAGGCCGCAAGATCGGCATTCCTCTCGGTCGCACCCGCCATTGCCCCGTGGCCGCACTGTCTTCTTGGTTGTGCGTCCTTGCGTCAGAAGATGGCCCGATTTTTCGTCCAGTTGATCGCCACGGCAATGTGCAACCCGACCGCCTGCGCTCCGACGCCGTGTCCACCATCCTGCGCAATCGCCTCGCAAATGCCGGGATCATCCCCGAAGGCTATAGCGGCCACAGCCTCCGCGCTGGCCTCGCCACCAGCGCCATCAAGGCCGGGGTGCCGACCTATAGGGTGCGAGAGCAAACCGGCCATGCCTCGGACCTGATGCTATCGCGCTATGTGCGGGATGCTGGGCTGTTCGACTGTAACGCGGCGGGGGCGTTGTTGTGAGCGGCTGGAATACGCCCTCATTTCAATTACTCGACGAAGTGAGAACATTCTTGCAACTCCGGTGGCGTTCGACGATTTTGATCACGAGCGGATCGGTTGTTGTTAGCAAAATAGTTCTGCTGCCGTCTCCGGGGTGTACGCTTCCGCGATCAGAAACCACCTCTTATCTGGGATGCAGGATTTCCGATCTCGTGCTATCTCTCTGAGGTATTGATGGTTTTTGATCCATGGAGACTGTTTTGTCAGAGATTGAGTGGACTGACACAACTTGGAACCCAGTTGCAGGGTGTACAGCGGCATCTAGCGGATGCACCAACTGTTACGCGATGCATATGGCTCTGCGGCTGGAAGCGATGGGAATAGAGAAATATCAAGGGCTTGCGCGTCGTTCGGGGAGGAGAACCGTTTGGACAGGTGCCATCAATCTGGATGAAAGATCTTTGGAGGCCCCGCTGAAATGGCGTAAGCCTAGGAAAATTTTTGTTAACTCCATGAGTGATCTCTTTCATGAGAGAGTGCCATTCGATTTCGTTGAAAGAGTTTGGCGGACAATGGAGGAAACGCCACACCATCAGTATCAAATTCTGACCAAAAGACCCGAGCGTATGCATGAGTTTGCGAAAGGCCGCCTCAATAAGGTGCTTCCAAATGTTTGGCTAGGTACTAGCGTTGAAAACGCTGAAACGGCTGAGAGAGTTGATGCCCTTTCGGTCACTCCTGCAATAATCCGCTTTATTTCCTTCGAACCGTTAATTGCACCGATTGGAGAGGTTGATCTAAGCAGAATTCATTGGGCCATTGTTGGAGGAGAGAGTGGGCCGCAAGCGCGCCCCATCAAGGAAGAGTGGATTGATGAAATACACTCATTGTGTCAGCGTTATGGAACTGCGTTTTTCTTCAAGCAGTGGGGGACCTGGGGAAAGGACAACAAGAAACGTTCCAAGAAGGCGAACGGGAGACTGTTTCGGGGAAAAGTTTGGGAAGAAATGCCGACAGTTTCGGTGTCTCCATAGGGTTTTCGGAGCGCCTTTAGCATGGTTAAGAGACAATATGACTGGGAGAACGGAGCCAAAATCGGACCCCACTCCAAGATCAAGCTTGCGATTATCAAAGAGTACATTCACGAGTATGTTCGTGTTAGATGCAGCTTGCCTCAGCAAGAGAGATTTCGATTGTCCTTTGTGGATGGTTTCTGCGGAGCTGGGGCATACGAATGCGGTACGCTTGGTTCACCCCTGATGGCGCTGCAAACACTCAAGTCAGTGGGCGCCGAGGTAAATCTACGAAGGAAAATAGACGGGTTCAAACCGATTTCCTTCGAGTTCTTCATGTACTTCAACGACCTTTCCCCTGTTGCCATACAGGCCCTGCGAGGTAGTGTTGAGGCGTTCTTGCAGGAACACCAAGACGAGCACAACGATGCTAAGTTCTGCGTGAAGTATTTCGAAGGCGATTTCGGGAGCAACCTGCCAAGTATCGCTCAAATGGTTGTAGCCTCTAGGGTTCGGAATACCATTTTTAACCTCGATCAGTATGGTCACGCTGATGTATCGGAAAAACATCTTCGAACGGCTCTCTCGCTGACGCGATCTGCCGAAGTATTCCTAACATTTTCTATCAAGTCCTTCTTGGCATTTATCAACCCCACGAGAAGGCAAGACAAGAGATTGTTTGACGGACAAATTTCAGAAATCTCCCTGCACAAGACCAAGAAGGAATGGCTTGCGGCTGTCGAAAAGGTCGTATTTGAGGAGTTCCAAACGCTTGCAACCTTCGTCAGCCCGTTCTCGATCAACAACCAAAGTGGATGGGAGTACTGGCTGGTACATTTCGCAAATTCTTTCCGGGCTAGGCAGGTTTACAACGATATCTTGCACCGAAAAAAGAACTCGCAAGCGCATGTGGGTCGGTCTGGTCTTCAAATGTTGAGGTATAACTCAATCGAAGACGCTTCGCTGTACCTGTTTGATGCGAACTCGCGGCGGGGAGCAAGGGAGGAACTTTTGGCTGACATACCTAAGTTCCTGAAGGATTGTACTCCCGAGGCATATCTATCCGTCGCAGACTTTTTCGATCAAACATACAACCAAACACCTGCCCACTCCGACGATCTCAACAGCGCACTAATCAAATCACCGGAAGTAGAGGTTTTAACCGCAACGGGCGGAAGACGGCGAAAGCCACAGATGATCAAACGAACAGACACAATACGACTGACGCCACAGAGGTCGTTTCACTTCCTTTGACCCGAGGCGGGTGGCAATAGAACATTTTGGAGAATGTAATGGATTGGGAAAAACTTATGTCCGCAACCCGGCGTAAGGACATGTACAAGGAAAATGAGAAGCCCCTGAACGCAGGTGGTGATAGAACGGAAATTGAACGCGACTATGACCGAGTTCTTTTTAGCACGCCCGTTCGGCGGTTGGCCGACAAAACTCAAGTCTTCCCATTGGAAAAAAACGACAGCGTTAGAACGCGCCTTACTCACTCCCATGAGGTTTCCAATATTGCGCGGAGCATAGGCGTTGCACTCGCTCATCGTGATGGAACCGAGTTTAACTCAGTCGAGTTTCAGCGTGATCTGCCCGCAATCCTCGCGACGGTAGGGTTGGCACATGACATCGGGAACCCACCATTTGGCCATCAAGGCGAGTATGCCATTGGAGATTGGTTTAAAAGGAATGACGAGATTGCATTCGAATTCCTTAACGATGAGGACCTAGACTTTTCGCCGAATATAAGAAAGCGTATGCGCCTCGACTTCGAAAAATTTGAGGGCAATGCCCAAGCGCTTCGCGTGCTCACCAAGCTCCAGATCATGAACGACAACTTTGGGCTCAATCTTACATGTGGCGCACTCGCTGCTCTAATGAAGTACCCTGGGACCTCGGAGCAACAAGACAAGTCAAACATTGCGACTAAAAAGTTCGGGTGCTTTCATTCCGAACTTGATGTGGTGACGGATGTTTGGAAAGAGACCGGGTTGAAAGAAGGGTTGCGGCATCCATTGACGTTCTTGATGGAAGCTAGCGATGACATTGCTTACTCGGTTTTGGATGTGGAAGACGCGGTAAAGAAAGGACTGGTTTCCTACAGAGACTTGATCAGCTACCTGATGGCCGGGTCGGATGGGAGGTCTGAGACCGACAAGGTGATTGTGGACGTTTGCTCGAAAGCAGACGAGCAACACCAAAAACATAAGGAAGCGAAGCTATCGCCAAACGAGGTAAATGACCTTTCCACTCAAATGTTTAGAGTGTTCGCCATCCACAATATGGTTTCTGCAGTGATTGAGGCTTTCAAGGAGAAGCAACACGATATTGAGGAAGGCGCCTTGAAAGACGATCTCATCGCAATGTCGAGCGCAGCATTGCTGTGCAAAAAGCTCAAAGGTTTTGCGTTCGAAAACGCCTACAAGCACCGAAGTGTTCTCGAACTGGAATTAGAAGGGCACAAAGTTATCCATTCAATCATGGACATGCTTTGGCCCGCCATCGTTAACCGTGGCGACCCGCAGAAGGAGACCAAAGGGCATCCCGGAACTCCTTTCGAGAAGTATGCCTACGGACGTATCTCGGAGAATTATCGGCGAGTTTTTGAAAGCCCAAACGAGGACCTGCCGTTGGGTTATCGTCGCTGTCAATTGCTCGCAGACATGATCTCTGGTATGACTGACAGCTTCGCACTAAGCTTTGAGCGGGAACTTAGAGAACTTCGCTGTTGAGGAGAGAGATGAAACCTGCACTTGACCAAAGAGCCGCCAAGAAGCGCATCCGTCGCTTTTTTGATGAGCCAGTGGCTGAGCGTAGGGCGGTTGGCTGCTTTATCGATGAAGTATCTATTTCTGCAGATATTTTTATCTTTGGTGGAGCGCTTAGGGACATCTCCCTTCTTGGAGCTCCGAGCTTCGCAAGCGATGTAGATGCGGTTGTTCAGGTGCATGATGTTGAAACCTTCATGGACATCTTGGGGCGTTACGAAGCAGCGCAGAACAAGTTTGGCGGACATCGCGTTCGGATTGGAAGATGGAACTTTGATGTATGGGAGGTCTCAAGAACCTGGGCCTTTACAGAGGGTGTTGTCGAAGCGCTTAGTCCATTATCCCTCCTCGAAACCACCTTCTTCAACTGGGACGCTATACTATATGACTGGCGGTCTAGTTCGCTTCACTTCGGCCAGAATTATTTCTCCGATCTGTCTCAGAGGTATTTGGAACTTGTACTGGAAGACAACCCAAACACCGTTGGAGCACTAGTCCGCACCTTGCGAACACTTTGCTTGTCTGATGAAATTCAGACAGGGCGAAGGCTATCTGCATTTGTTGTGAGTGGGCTTGATAAAATCTCGAACGAAGAGATTTTGTCCTACGAAGCAAGTAGCTTCTTCCGTAAGCGGCTGTCTGACACGTTGCTGTCAGATATGAGAGCCAGAGCTTTAGCGTGGGACGAAAGCAATGCATTTCAATGGCTGCCTAGGCGACAATTATCTCTATTTGAGGATCACACCGGCTAGCTTTCTGGTGACTGAAGTGTTGCCCAAAGCCAATCAGGTTGCGCCTCAAAGGGACCAAGCGCTAGGGATGGTAAGCCTCGGAAAAAGAGGCGGCGATTTCTCATCCAAACATGAATTCTGGAACAGCTTCGCGAAGGCAAGTGTAGCGGCCCCGATACCTGCGCGGAATTGGTGGAACATTTTGGCGGGCACCCCTTCCACTGGTACAGTCAACTGGTACAGTGAGCGAACAAACCAGCGTATCGGCCTCAGCCAACCCATTGTAATCGTTTAATCAGCAGAAAATCTCAGGCGATCCCTTAGTCTCCGCCATTTTACATTTCATGCCCTGGGATTACCTCTAACCCCTTGTAAAACATACTGATTTTTGGGGTTCGTACACCTGATTGCTTGTCGTATGCGACGGGCTCTGCAAACCCTATTCTGAAGACTAGTCACTTCCATCTCAGATCGCCCTTTTCGTATATATCCCAGGGGCTTGAGAGGAATCGGAGGGCGAGTTCGTACACCTACTCAAAGGCGGTGTGTGATGGGGCTGGTTTTGCCGCTTGTTCTTCTAAAGTGAGATTATCTTCTTCCAGCTTCGCAATGCGCTTCTCATAGGCGGTGATGACACTGGGCTGGGTCGCATCAATGATGCGATCCAGCAGGCCATTAATTTGCTTGTCTAATGTCTTAACCGCCGTCTTTGCTGATTGAGAGGCATGGCGAGCCTGCTCTGTCCGATTGGCCCAGGCATCTTTAAACTGGCTGTAGTCAGCGTGATGGTGCCGTGCGTGAGCTGAGTTCCGCTTGCGATCCACGCGTAGAAGTTTTCCTTTGCCGTCTCACGCTTAAGCAGGATGTTCAGACGCCAGTTTCTTCAAGCTGCGCGAGATGACGTATCTGATGCCAAGGAATTGCGGACGCTGTGTGCTGCTGGCAGGGCCTTGTGACTGGGGCATCTGCGGCGGTTAGTCTTTGACTGCATAAAGCACGATTGGGACGATGTCGCCCCACGCAAGCGGTTGTGCGAACAGGCAAGTGAACCCCGCCGGTTCGGCTACTGCCCTTTGGGCATCGTGCTGGCGAATGAGGGCTATGAAGTGACCCACGAGAAGGGGCTCGGCACTAGCATAAGGCAGGTCTTGCGATCTGATGCAGCTGGTCGTGCAAGGGCGCTGTAGCCACGCGAAGACCAAGCTTGGTGCCGGATCGTGCCAATCAGCGACGGTCGCTCAATGTCGGTCTGGCGGTCTTGTGGACGGTCAACACCTCGGTGTCCTCCGCATTTCGGCTTGTTCCCTGCCGGTGCCCGTAGAGCGTCCTGCCAGCCATCGGCTTTGCCGCACCCGTCAGGGAGAAGTGTCTGTCCTGACCCCAAGGCCCTGCGGCCGACCTGTGCGTCTTTGCGTATTTCCACTTGCGGCGCTGCAGCGTAAGCGGACGTATGCGGTATCAAGCTCTTTCTGAGGCCCGGGCGGGGGCCATTTGGCGGCGGCCTGAAACGCTTTTGGTGCTGATGGCGATTGCCATGCCCTTGTCATTTTCGGTTTGGTCGGCGCTCCTCAACAACTTTGTGATTGATGTCGCCAATTTCGACGGGGCAGATATCGGGTGGCTGCATACCGTGCGCGAGATCCCGGGTCTTTTGGCCGTCGTGGTCATTGCGATTATTATCGTTGTACGCGAGCAGGTCCTGGCGCTCTTGATGCTTGTCCTCTTGGGCGTGGCCACGGCGCTGACGGCCTATTTCCCGACCATTGGCGGCATCATGACGATCACGCTCCTGAGCTCCATCGGGTTTCACTATTACGAGACCGCCAATCAATCGCTCCAGTTGCAGTGGCTCGACAAGGCGCGGGCGCCGCAGGTGCTGGGGTGGCTCCTGGCGGCGGGGTCGGCGGCGACGCTAGTGGCCTATGGCGCGATCGTGCTGACGTGGGAGGCGCTGGGGCTGAGCTACGCGACAGTTTATGTCGGGGCGGGCGCCGTGACAGTGGCCATCGCGCTTTACTGCTTTGTCGCGTTCCCGCAGATCGAGGCGCCGGTGCCGCAGCGCAAGCAGATGATCCTGCGGCGGCGCTACTGGCTTTACTACGCGCTGGAGTTCATGGCCGGTGCGCGACGACAGATCTTCGTGGTCTTTGCGGGCTTTATGATGGTCGAAAAGTTCGGCTTTCAGGTGCACGAGATCACGGCGCTTTACCTCATCAACCTGGTGATCAACATGGTGGTGGCCCCGCTTCTGGGGCGCGCGGTGGGGTATTTTGGAGAACGCAATACGCTGAGCTTTGAATATGCCGGCCTCGCGCTGGTGTTCCTGGCATACGGCGGGCTCTACTACTTTAGCTGGGGCGTGGCGGTGGCGGCGTTCCTTTATGTCGTGGACCATATCTTTTTCGGGCTCGCGCTGGCGAAGAAGACCTACTTTCAGAAGATCGCCGATGGCGCTGATATCGCGCCTACGGCGGCGGTGTCCTTCACGATCAATCACATCGCTGCGGTGTTTTTGCCTGCGCTTTTGGGCTACCTCTGGCTAGCCTCGCCGCAATCGGTGTTCTTTCTGGCGGCGGGTATGGCGCTGATTTCGCTGATATTGTCGCTCCTTATCCCGCGCCATCCGGGGCCGGGGAACGAGACGATCCTAACCCCGCGCGCGCTGCCGGCGGAGTGATGCCTCCGGCGGAGGTGCATTTGCCAAAGGAAGTGGGATTGGGGCTTTGCACTTGGCACCCTATATCCTTCCCGAAGACAGAGGAGGCACGCGATGTTTGGGATGATGTTCAAATCGGCAGAGATGGTGGCGCCAGAGGCCGCGCTCAAAGGGCGCGATTTTGCGATCCCCACGGCGGCGACGCATTTCGTGAATGGTGCGCCGCTCAAGGGCCCCGTGCCCGACGGGATGGAAGAGGCCATGTTCGGAATGGGCTGCTTCTGGGGCGTCGAGCGGATGTTCTGGGGCCTGCCCGGCGTCCACGTGACCATGGTGGGCTACGCGGGGGGCTACACCCCGAATGCGACCTATGAGGAGGTTTGCACCGGCAAAACTGGCCACAACGAGGTCGTGCGTGTGATCTATGACCCCTCAGTCGTGACCTACGACGACCTGCTGCGCGTCTTTTGGGAGGGGCACGACCCGACCCAGGGCATGCGTCAGGGCAACGACCGCGGCACCCAGTACCGGTCTGGCATCTATGTTTATACGGAGGCCCAGCGCGCCGCGGCGGAGCGTGCGCGCGACGCCTTTGCCCCACGGCTCAGCGCGTCGGGCTACGGTGCCATCACCACCGAAATCCTCGACGCCCCCACGTTTTACTATGCCGAGGATTACCACCAGCAATACCTCGCCAAGAACCCCAATGGCTATTGCGGGATCGGGGGGACAGGTGTGACGTGCCCCATTGGCACCGGGATTGACTCTGGCGCGTAGCCGCAACCCGGGCTAGGGCGGGGCTCTGACGAGGAGCCCGCCCATGCCCACCTATTCCGCCCTTACGACGCTTTCAGGCAAAGACGCAGCGACCGCGCTGGGAGAGGCGCTCGAGGCGCTTGAGCCCGAGCCCACGGGCGTCGGCGTCTTTGAGATGGAAGACGGCAGCGGTCTTTGGGAGGTCGGGGCTTACTTTCTCGATGCGCCGGACGGGGTCGCGCTCGACCTGCTGGCGGCCGTCCATGGGGCGCGGGCGTTTACTGTCAGCGAGGTGCCCGATGTCGATTGGGTCGCTAAGGTGCAGCGCGAACTGACCCCGGTGCGGGCCGGGCGCTTTTTCGTCTACGGCTCCCACGACGCCGACCAAGTGCCAGACGGGGTGGAGCCGCTCTTGATCGAGGCCGCGATGGCGTTTGGCACCGGCCACCACGGAACAACCAAGGGCTGCCTGGACGCGTTTGATGCGCTGCTCACCGCGGGGCGCAGCTATGCCAATGTGGCCGATATTGGGTGCGGCACGGCTGTGCTCGCTATGGCCGCCGCGCGGGTGCTTGACGCGCAAATCCTCGCCGCTGACATCGACGCTGTGGCGGTCGAGGTGGCAGAGGCCAACGTGGCCGCGAACGGGCTGACAGGCCGCGTGCTGTGCCTAGAGGCGCCAGGGTTCGAGCACGCGGCGATTGCCGCGGCGGCGCCCTTTGACCTCGTCTTTGCCAATATCCTCAAAGGTCCGCTCCTGACGCTCGCGGCCCCCATGGCCGCGGCCACGGCGCCAGGGGGCAACGCGATCCTATCGGGCATCTTGGAACACCAGGCCGACGAGGTCAGCTCCACCTACGCCGCCCACGGCCTGCGCGAAGCCCAGCGGCTGCAAATCCGCGAATGGGTCACGCTCACCCTCATGCGTGATTAGGGTAAGGGTTCTTAGGCGGCATTCGCCAAAGTTTCGCCACAAATTGTCACTATCTCCGCGCGCAGTGTTTGTAGCAGCTCACAGGTTGAGATCATGGCGCGCCATGGGTCCCAGGCTTTCCACGAGCGTTTGGCGAGGCTGGAAGAAAAGCATAATGCGATCGCGCGGGGCGGGGTGCTGCAGGCAGACCTCTCCGGCCATACCACTGTGCGCAAAGGCAAAAGCCGCTTGCCACGCATCGTCGTGTTTTTCGCGCTCCTGCTTGGCCTGACCTGGACGCTGAAAGCCACGATGTACGCCATCGAAGGCCCCATCGACTACCAAGAACGGATCACCACCCTCGCAAACGGACCCGCGCCGGACAAAGCGATGTCGGTCGTCATGGCCGCCGATCCCGTCACGGTCTGGATGGCAGACACTGGCATTTCCCTCTCGCTTTTGTCCGTCGAAAAAGCGGTGGAATGGCACTCCTACCTGACGTCCGAACCATGGGAAGACGACAACGTCATGCCCCAAGAAAAAAGCCGCACCCAGGGGGATGGGGCGGCTTTTTAAAGGCGCTGTCGCTTCAGGGTAAGCGCGCGCCGGTAAGATGCAGCGCAGCGGGGGAGAGATCGCCGCGCTGCCTCTGACTTAGCGGTATTTCGCGATGAACAGATCGATGTCCGCGGACACCAGGCCAATATCGTCAAGCTGGTGCGTGTTCAGGGCTTTGAGCGCTTTGCGGGTCTCGCGCGCGTCGTTCCATGCAGAAATCGCCGCGAAAACGCTGAAAAACGGCTTAAGGAGGCCACCTTCAAAAGTGGCAGTGGTGACGGGGCGGGTCGTGTCAAATGCAGCCATGGTGTCCTCCCAGAGGCTTTGGGGCTAGCCAATCCAGCCCGTTCAGTGAGCCGCAGGTAGTCCCGGGAAATCGGCCCAACAAGAGATTATTTTTGCATGGGTGCCATGCGCTTTTTGCATGACTCAAACGGCCGCTAAGGCACTGTAAAAAAGAGGTGAATTTAGGGTGGCGCGTGTCGAAAACCGACCTCGAAATGGCGATTTTGACCCTCCAAAGCGGTTGCGGGGCCAAACGCGACCCTTGGCGTATGTTCACGCTTCGTGCTAACGCTGTTGTAACGATAAGACATGAGGCGTGAGCGATGCGCGTTTTGGGCATTGATCCGGGGCTCCGGTCCACCGGATGGGGCGTGATTGAAGTGGCGGGATCGCGACTCAGACACGTGGCCAATGGTCAGTGCGGAACGGCCTCGGGCGAGCTCGCGCATCGGCTGCTTGTGCTCTTTGATCAGCTCTCCGCGGTGGTTGCGGCCCATAGCCCAGATGTCGCCGCGGTGGAGCAGACATTCGTGAACAAAGACGGGGCGGGGACGCTCAAGCTCGGCCAGGCGCGGGGGGCTGCGATGGTGGCGCTGGCGCGCGCGGGCCTGCCCATCGGCGAATACGCTCCCAACCAGGTGAAAAAGACCGTGGTCGGCGTTGGGCACGCCGAAAAGCAGCAGGTGGCGCATATGGTGGCGATGCAGCTGCCCGGCGTGAATTTCTCTGGCCCCGATGCAGCGGACGCGCTCGCGGTGGCCATCTGCCACGCTCACCACGCGCAATCGGCAAACCGGCTCAGCGCCGCGCTCGCCCAGGCCGGCGCATGATCGGCAAGATCGCAGGGCGGCTCGACTACCGCGCAGCCGATCATGTGCTCGTGGATGTGCGCGGGGTGGGGTATCTGGTCTACTGCTCGGACCGCACGCTCAGCGCCTTGCCCGGCGCGGGGGAGGCTGTGGCGCTCTATACCGATCTTCTGGTGCGGGAAGACAACCTGCAACTCTTCGGCTTCCTGAGCCTGACGGAAAAGGAATGGCACCGGCTTTTGGTGTCAGTGCAGGGCATTGGCGCCAAGGCGTCGATGTCGATCCTCAGCGCGCTGGGCGATGACGGCGTGAGCCGCGCGATTGCCCTGGGCGATTGGAGCGCCATCGCCCGCGCTAAGGGTGTCGGCCCCAAAACCGCGCAACGCGTCATCAACGAGCTCAAGGACAAGGCGCCCGCGGTCATGGCCATGGGCAGCGAGGGCGCGCCGCTTGACGACACGGTGATCGAACCCGCCGCTCCCGTGGCCCCGACGCCGAAAGCCCCCAAAGCCCCGTCCAAAGATCAAGGCGCCCAGGCCGCCGCCCTTTCCGCGCTGCAAAACCTAGGCTACGCCCCGGGGGAGGCCGCAGGTGCCGTCGCGCAAGCCGCAGGCGACGGGGCTGCCACCGAATCCGACCTCATCCGCGCCGCGCTAAAGCTGCTCGCGCCGAAAGGGTAGGGGATGTTCACGCTCCAAGACGTGCTGACCCGCGCAGGCATCGCGCCCCAGGACGTCAACGTGATGCTGCATTCGCCGCGGGACGGCGACATGCTGACGATGCTCCCCGGCCTTGTCCGCACGCGCCGCCACGCGATGGAGACCTATCAGGCCGCGCACTCCCCCCTCGCGGAACGGACGCTGAGCCAAGGCCGGCCCTGGGTGGCGAGCTTTGTGAAGACCGGCCCGGGCCGCGCGCCGGGGACATCGGCGATGCTTTTTGCGGGGCTCTACCAGAACCACGGCGGCACGCGCACACCGCGGGCGGAGATCGAAGCCAATGAGGAGGTGCAGTGGCTCTACCGCAGTTTCGGCGCGTTCGCGGAGATCGCACGGGATGACTGGACCCATTGGACCTGGTTCGATCTGCGCCTGGACGACGCGCTTGCCGATCTTCAGGGGCGGCTGCTGATCGAAACGCGGCTCACACAGACCTATGTGCGGCTTGCCGAAAACATCGACGCTCCGATTGCGGCGATCCACGCGACAAGCACCTTCGATGCGGGACCGCCTCCATGGCGCGATATGGTGATCAGCGGGGGTCTTTTGCGTGCGCTTCCCCTCAGTTGGGCGGCCAAGCTCCGCGAATGGCGCGGCATCTACCACATCCTCGATGCCTCCGACGGGGCGCGCTATGTCGGGGCCGCCTATGGCGCGGATAACCTGCTCGGCCGCTGGCAGCAGCATGTGGCAGGTGCGGCGGGGATCACCGCCAAGCTGCGAGCGCGTGACCCCCTGAACTTCCGCTTCTCCATTCTCGAACGCCTGGCGCCGGATTTGGACGCCCGCGAGGTCACCCGCCGCGAACAAACCTGGATGACACGGCTCCATACGCGCGGCTATGGGTTGAACGCATGACGCGAGACAGTGACGACCTGGCGCCCGAGCGCCGCCCGGAGGACAAAGTGGGCGAGGCCGACCGCGCCTTACGGCCCCAGGCGCTGGGCGATTTCATCGGCCAGGCGGAGGCGCGCGCGAACCTGCGGGTCTTTATCGAAAGCGCCCGGCGGCGGGGCGAGGCGATGGATCACGCGCTGTTCCACGGGCCCCCCGGCCTCGGCAAGACGACGCTCGCGCAGATCATGGCGCGCGAGCTGGGCGTGAACTTCCGTATGACGTCGGGCCCTGTTCTGGCCAAGGCGGGCGATCTCGCCGCGATCCTGACGAACCTGGAGGCCCGCGATGTGCTCTTTATCGACGAGATCCACCGCCTGAACCCGGTGGTGGAGGAGGTGCTGTATCCCGCGATGGAGGATTTCGAGCTCGACCTCGTGATTGGCGAAGGCCCTGCCGCGCGGACGGTGCGGATCGAGCTGCAACCCTTTACGCTGGTGGGCGCGACAACGCGGCTCGGGCTTTTGACGACGCCACTGCGCGACCGCTTTGGCATCCCCACGCGGCTGGAGTTTTACACGGTGGACGAGCTTCACCAGATCGTCACCCGCGGCGCGACGCTTTTGGGGATCGAGACCGATCCAGACGGCGCCCATGAAATCGCGCGCCGCGCCCGCGGCACGCCCCGCATCGCTGGGCGGCTCTTGCGGCGCGTCGTGGATTTCGCCGTGGTCGAAGGCGACGGGCGCATCACCCAGGCCATTGCCGACGGCGCACTCACACGGCTGGGCGTGGACGGGCTGGGCCTCGACGGTGCGGACCGCCGGTACCTGCGCCTCATCGCCGAAAACTACGCGGGCGGCCCGGTGGGGGTGGAGACGCTGTCGGCGGCCCTGTCCGAAAGCCGCGATGCGATTGAAGAGGTGATAGAGCCCTACCTCCTGCAACAGGGTCTCATCCAACGGACCCCCCGCGGCAGGATGCTCGCGCAAAAGGCGTGGTCCCATCTGGGCCTTGCGGCGCCCAAACCCCGAACGGATCTTTTCTCCTAGGGCGGGCCCACCCGCCTCCCTTCTGCGCCAGCTTGCGCTGGCTTGAACCTAAGGGGGGCGCGGCTGCGCCGCGCTTCGCCTGCGGCGCACTCCCGCCTCTCGCGGTCGTGCGACCGCTGCCGGGCCCGGGGCGGGGAGGTCGTTTGGGACGAAGGACACAAGGAGCTGCGGCGCGTTTGGCCAAACTTTTATCTGCGGGCGGCCAGGGCGCGATATTCGCGGCACTGTCGAGGTGACGAGGGGCTGGTCCCCTGCAGGAGTGCGCGGTACATCGGCGGTATGGATGCCACTGACGTCTCCCCCTACTTCACCCGCTCCGAAGGGACCTATGTCTTTGCTCGTTGGGGGCGTCCCCTCGCGCCCGTGGTGTTTGGGGTTGAGCAGGAGACCCTCGATGTCGTGAAAGCCGCGTTCGAGGCGGTTGTCGCGCTCGCCAATCACAAGATGGCGGAGACGGATCCGGAGCTTGGCGTCAATGTCATGGTGTTTTTCACCCGCTCCTGGGATGAGCTCGCAGAGGTGCCGCATCTCGGCCAGCTTGTCCCCGATCTTGGGCCGCTGCTGGATCGCTTGCGGGCCGCCGATGCCAACCAGTACCGTATTTTCCGGTTTGATGAGGCGGGGGCGATCAAGGCGGCTTTTGTGTTTGTCCGGATGGACGCGCATATGTCCTCGGTCAGCGCGGATACGCTGGCGTTGAGCCAGGCGGTGCAGACGATCTTGCTGTGGTCGGACACGGCGTTCATGGATCTGTCCCCGCTCGCGCAGGTGGATGGCACCGTCATTTTGCGCCCAGACGTCGCTGACCTCATCCGTGCCGCCTATGACCCGGTTATGCCGGTGGCGGCCCAGGACCCGAGCCATGCGCTGCGCTTGGCTGCGCGGTTGGGGCACGGGCGGAATTAGGGCGATGGACGCGCAGGCGGCCTTTGCCCGTCAGATTGAGGCCGTGATCGCGCGGGAGATTCAGACCGTTTGCCGTCCCGTGCCCCCCGTGCCTCGCGTGCCGCGGCTGCTGCGTCTGCCGGATGGGGCGAGTATGGGTTATTCGCTGACCCCTATGTTGTCTGACGATCCGATAACGATGGAGCGTGATGGCAGGCCCATGCAGCTTATCCCAGGGGTGCTGCAAGTGGACATGGTGCGGAGCACTCTGGCCGTCCCACAGCCTTTGCAGGCGCTGGAGGCCATGCTCAAAACGGCCCTGCCCGGGCGGCGGTTTGGGCTGATGGACGACGCCACGCTTGCGCTGCGCGGGGTCCAGCAGGTGCGACCCGACCGGCAGCGGGGCGAGATACACTATGTCACTCTGACGCTCGGGCTGCGCGTTACGGCGCCGGTTTGGTAGACGCTGTGTAAAAGATATCAGAGGGAGCGAACCGCCCATGATCCCAGATCGATTTGCCGCGGCATGGCAGGCCGCGTGGAACAGCCGCGAGCTCGACCGCATTATGGGCCACTATGGTGGCGACGTTGTCTTCCGCTCCGCCAAGGCGCGGGCGACTGTGGGGGACGGGGTTGTGCGAGGCAAAACCGCGCTCCGCGCCTACTGGGCCGCGGCGCTTGCCCGCCAGCCAGACCTGCGGTTCCAGGTGGAGGAGGTGTTTGAGGGCGAGGATATGCTGGTGCTGCTCTATACCAACCACGCGGGCCGCCGCGCGGCGGAGACGCTCCGGTTCGGGCCACATGGCCTTGTGGTAGAGGCCTCCGCCTGCCACGGCAACGGGGCGTTCACCTGAGGGGCGGGGGGGAGCTGGCAAGCCCCCCTGGTCCTTGCGTGCCGCAGTGTGACCGCGCGATCTGGCCACACTTTACCCTGCCTCGGTCTGAGCGCTCCGGCGCAACATTGCCAAACCAGCAATCGCTCTTGTCCTGGACTGTGCATTCGTGGGACCCAAGCCCATGACCCACAGCTTCCCCGTCACCATCTATTACGAAGACACTGACATGGGCGGGATTGTCTACCACGCGAATTTTCTGAAGTTCATCGAACGCGCCCGCTCCACCTGGGTGGCCGAGCTCGGGGTCGACCAAAACGCCCTGCGGGACGCGGGCACCGTCTTTGTCGTGCGCCGGATCGAGGCGGAGTACCGCGCGCCCGCGCGCCTCGGTGACAGGTTGGACGTGCGGACCACCACTGACGCCAAAACGCCCGCCCGCTGGATCCTGCGGCAAGAGGTCTGGCGCGCCGAAACGGAGCTCTTTTCCGCCCTCGTCACCATCGTCGCGATGGGCACAAACGGCCGACCTCAACGCTTGCCCGCGGCGCTTCAAGACGTCTGACCTGCGCGTTATGGGCCGCCGCAAGGTCCCAAGACTTTCCCAAAGTCTTGGCCTGCGCGCGAAGCGCGCCACCGCCGCGCACGGAAAAGTTTTTCAAAAACTTTTGCCCCCGCGCAGAGCGCGCGGGCGGGAAATTGCTCATGACCTGGCGCTTGGGGACCGGGTAGGGGCGCGCAGGGCCGTAGCTTTCCCCTTTAAATTGCGCTAAGATCGCGGAAATGAGGGCAAAACGCCCCAAAACCGAGGCAGAGATGGAAGCAGCAGTCGATTTCTCCATGTGGGGGCTCTTTGCCCGCGCCACGATCACCGTCAAAATCGTGATGGTGATGCTCATCGTGGCTTCAGGCTGGGCCTGGGCCATCATCATCAACAAAGCCATCCAATATGGCCGCGCCCGCAAAAGCGCCGCTCTGTTTGACGCGGCATTTTGGTCAGGCGAGCCGCTCGATGAGCTCTTTGACCAGATCAAGGCTGCGCCCGCGAGCGCGTCAGAGCGCATCTTTGCAGCGGGCATGACCGAATGGCACCGATCCCACCGCGCCGATGGCGCGCTCATTGCCGGCGCCACGGCGCGCATCGACCGCTCCATGGATGTGGCCATCGCCAAGGAGGCCGACGCGCTGCAAAAGGGCCTGCCCATCCTCGCGACCATCGGCTCCACGGCGCCCTTCGTCGGGCTCTTTGGCACGGTCTGGGGCATTATGAATGCGTTTATCGAGATCGCAGAAGCGCAGAACACCAACCTTGCCGTCGTGGCCCCGGGGATCGCAGAGGCGCTCCTAGCCACCGGCCTCGGCCTGCTCGCGGCTATCCCGGCGGTGGTGTTCTACAACAAATACGCCGCCGACAGCGACCGCATCGTGGCAGGCTTTGAAGGCTTCGCAGACGAGTTCGCCACGCTCCTGAGCCGCCAGTTGGACGGCTGAGCCATGGGCGCGGGCGTCACATCCCAGGACAAGCGCGGCGGGCGCCGCCGCAGCCGCCGGGGCCGCGCGCGCCCCATGGCAGAGATCAACGTGACCCCCTTCGTGGACGTCATGATGGTGCTCCTCATCATCTTCATGGTCGCCGCCCCACTCCTCACGGTCGGTGTCCCGGTGGAGCTTCCCAAAACCTCCGCAGGCGCTCTGCCCACGGAGGCAGAGGAGCCGCTCACCGTCACGCTCACCGCCGATGGGCGCATCGTCATCCAAACCACCGAGGTGCCAGAGGCAGAGCTTTTGACGCGCCTGCGTGGCATCGCCGAGGAACGGCGCGACAATAAGGTCTTCCTGCGCGCCGATGGGTCGATCCCCTACGAGCGCGTCGTCCAGGTCATGGGCGCGCTCAACAATGGCGGCTTTTCCGACATCGGCCTCGTCACCGACTTGGGCGGGCCCGCGCTCGACGGTACTGACGCAGCCGAGGACGGCTAGGCGCCGATGACCGTCGGCGGATACATCTCCACCGCGGGCCATGTCGGGCTCATCGGTTACCTGCTCTTTGGACCGGGTTTCGCGGCGGAACCGCTGCCCATGGAAGAGGTCCAGCAGGTTTCCGTGATCAGCGAGGCAGAGTTCGCGGCCCTGCTTTTGCCAGCGCCGGAACCCGTCGCGACGCCCGTGGCCCTGGCGCCCGCAGCGCCGGAACCCGCGCCCACGCCCGAGCCCGAACCGGCGCCCACACCAGCCGCAGAGCCGGAACCGACGCCACAGGCACCCGAAGCTCTCTCCGAACCCGCGCCCGCGCCCGAAGCTCCCTCCGAACCCGTGCCCGAGCCAGAACCAGAGAGCCCAGCAGAACCCGCCGCGGCCCCCCCAGCCCCAGACCCGGAGCCGAGTGGGGAGCCGACCATACCGCTCACCCCCACCGCGCCCGCGCCAATTCCCGAACCCATCACAGACGCACCGCCCGCGCCCAGCCCCGCGCCGCGTGTGGCGCCCGAACCCGTGGCGACGCCTGAGCCTGATGTCGAGATCGCCGAAGAGGTGACAGAAGCCGCCACCCCCGTCGAGGATGCCGAACTGGTGGAGGAGGCCGAGGTCGACACAGCGCCGGAGGCCGCCACGACCCAATCCGTGACCGAAGCCGAAATCGCCACCCCGAGCGGGGCGATGACGAGCTCCCTGCGCCCCCGTCCGCGCCCGCCAGGGCTCGCGCTCAGCACGCCTGCGCCCACCGCGACCGCCGCGGCGCCAGCGGAGCCAACCCCCGCAAATCCGACCGCTGCCGATCCAACCCCCGCAGACCCGACCCCGGACCCATCTCCCGCCCCCCAAAACGACGCCGATGACGTCGCCAATGCCCTGGCCGAAGCGCTTGCAGGCGCCGCCAGCGCGCCTGCTCCCAGCGGCCCGCCCCTAACCGGCGGGGAACGTGACGCGCTGCGCGTCGCCGTCTCGCGCTGCTGGAACGTCGGATCGCTGTCGACGGAGGCACTGGGCACCACCGTTGTCGTGGGCGTCGAAATGGCCCGTGACGGTACGCCACTGACGAACACGATCCGGCTCATCGGCTTTGAAAACGGCCCAGAGGCCGCCGCCGCCCAAGCCTTTGCGGCAGCGCGCCGCGCAATTATCCGCTGCGGGGTGTCCGGCTTTGACTTGCCCGCCGAAAAATACGACCAGTGGAAGGAGATCGAGATGACCTTCAACCCAGAGCAGATGAGGATCAGGTAATGCGTCTTGTCTTGCTGGTGATGGCCCTATGCTGGGCCACCCTCGCAGCCGCCCAGCAAGGGCCGCTCAGGATCGAGATCACCGAAGGCGTGGTTGAACCGCTCACCTTCGCGGTTCCCACCTTTGAACCTGAAAGCCCCGCCGCCGCAGAGCTCGCCACCCAGGTGACGCGCGTGGTGGCTGCGGACCTGTCAGGCACCGGGCTTTTCCGGGAAATCCCAGCGACGTCCTTCATCGCGCAGCGCACGCGCTTTGCGTCCCCTGTGCGCTTTCCAGATTGGCGCGCGATCAACGCGCAAGCCATGGTCACAGGCGCCGTGAATGTCGACGGGTCAGGCCGCGTCACCGTCAAATTCCGCGTCTACGACATCTTTTCGGGCACCGAGCTAGGGCAGGGGCAACAGCTCACTGGCACCGCCGCAGGTTGGCGCCGCATGGCCCATAAGGTCGCCGATCAGGTCTATAGCCGCATCACAGGGGAAACGCCCTACTTCGACAGCCGGGTCGTGTTCGTCTCCGAGAGCGGGCCCAAGGGCAACCGCCGCCAGCGTATCGGGATCATGGATTACGACGGCGCCAATATCCAATTCCTGACCGATGACCGCTCCATCGTCTTGAACCCGCGGTTTTCGCCCACGGGCGACCGTATCCTTTACACGAGCTACGAGACGGGCTTTCCCCAAATCTTCGTCCTCGATGTGGCGAGCGTCGGGCGTCGCAGCCTCGACACCGGGGACGGGTCCATGGGGTTTGCGCCGCGCTTTGCGCCCAACGGGCAAACGGCGGTCTACTCGCTGGAACAGGGCGGCAACACCGACCTCTATACCATCAGTCTCGCCAACGGGTCGCGCACGCGCCTGACCTCTGCGCCGTCTATCGAAACCGCGCCAAGCTTTAGCCCCGATGGCCGCCAGATCGTGTTCGAAAGCGACCGCTCCGGCACCCAGCAGCTTTATGTCATGGCCGCAAGCGGGGGGGAGGCGCGTAGGATTTCGTTCGGCGAGGGCCGCTATTCCACCCCCGTCTGGTCGCCACGCGGGGACCTCATCGCCTTTACCAAGCAGACAAAAGGCCGCTTCGCCATCGGCGTGATGCGCGTGGACGGGTCCGAGGAACGGCTCCTGTCCGCCTCTCCCCTCGACGAGGGCCCGACCTGGAGCCCCAATGGCCGCGTCATCATGTTCACGCGGGAGACGCTGGGCGAAAACGGCGCGCCCTCGATCTATTCGGTGGATATCACAGGCCGCAACCTGCGCCGCCTGGACCGGGCGGGCACCGCATCAGACCCGGCCTGGGGGCCACTCCAGCCCTAGGCCCACCGCGAATTTGTGTTAGATAAAAGTAAGAAAAGAGAGCAGACAGATGACCCCATTCCTCCGCCTCACCGCGCTCTTGGCCTTAGGCCTCACCGCCGCCTGCGCGGGCAACAGCCGCTTTGACAACGCCGATAACGAGGTGATCTTGGGCGCCAATAACGGCCAGCTGCCCGGTATCGCGGACGGCTCCGCCTCCGACCCGACATCGCCTGTGTATTTCTCCCAAACCATCGGGGACCGGGTGTTTTTCGCCGTCGACCAGTCGACCCTAAGCGCAGAGGCGCAAGCGGTGCTGGCGTCCCAGGCTCAGTGGCTGATCACCAATTTCGACTATCAAGCCATCATCGAGGGCCACGCCGACGAGCAGGGCACGACCGAATACAACATCGCGCTGTCCGCGCGCCGCGCCAATGAGGTGCGCCAGTTCCTCGTCGCGCGCGGCGTGCCCGCGGCCCGGTTGCGCACACTGCCCCTGGGCAAGGAACGCCCGGCGGAGCTGTGTTCCAGCGAGAGCTGCTATTCCAAGAACCGCCGCGCTGTCACTGTGATCTCCATCGGGGCTCTGAGCTAATGCGCGCGCTGGCTCTGTCGCTTTTGGTGCTGGCCGCGCCCGTCACCGCACAGGGAACCGACACGCTCGCAGACCTGCGGCAGGAGCTTTCGGTGCTTTTTGTCGACCTCCAACGTTTGAAGCAGGAGCTTAACACCACCGGCGCCGCTGGCGGCGTGGGGGGCGGGACGATGCTCGACCGCGTCAGCGCGATTGAGGGCCGCGTGCAAGCGCTCACCGCTAAATCCGAGCAGCTTGAGTTCCGCATCGACCGCATCGTGCGCGACGGCACCAACCGCATCGGCGACCTCGAATTCCGCATCTGCGAGATGGAGGACGGCTGCGATATCGCCACCTTGGGCGAAACTCCCACTCTGGGCGGCGTCGATGCCGCACCCGCGCCTGCCGTGCCCACCGCGCCGGACACCTCGGGCCTAACGGTCAACGAAAACGCCGACTACCAAGCCGCGCAAACTGCGCTGGAGGCGGGCGAGTTTGCCGATGCTGCCGACCGCTTTGCCGCCTTTGTGGACACCTATCCCGGCGGGCCGCTGACCGTCGACGCGCAGTATTTCCAGGGCGAGGCCCATGAGGGCCTGGGCGAAACCCGCGCCGCCGCGCGTGCGTTCCTCGGCGCGTTTACATCCGACACCAGCGGCCCCCGCGCGCCAGATGCGCTCTATAAGCTCGGCGCCTCGCTCGGCGCACTCGGCCAACAGGCGGAGGCCTGCGTGACCCTGGGCGAGGTCATCAACCGCTTCCCCACAAGTGACGCCGCCGCTGAGGCTGTGACCCGGCAGGGCGCGCTCGGCTGCTGATGCAGCCCGGCGGCCTGCCCCAGCGCATGGCGCAGGAGCTGGGCCGCCTGCTTGGCCCAGACTTTCCCAAACATCTCGGGCTCGCCGTGTCCGGTGGGGGTGACAGCATGGCGCTGCTCTACCTCGCGGCGCCGTGGGCGCGGGTCATGGGGATCACGCTATGGCCCGTGACAGTCGACCACGGGCTGCGCGCGGAGAGCGCGGGGGAGGCCGCGATGGTCGCCCGCGCCTGTGCGGAACTTGGGCTGACGCACACCACCCTGCGGTGGCACTGGGACGGGCACGGGAACGTGCAGGCCGCAGGCCGCGCCGCGCGGCTCGCGCTCATGGACCGCTGGCGCGCAGGTGTGGAACATATCCTTTTTGCCCACACCCAAGACGACGTGGCGGAGACGTTTCTGATGCGCCTCGCCCGTGGCTCCGGCGTCGACGGCCTCGCAGTGATGGAGGCGCGCCACCCGGTCCATCCCCACCCGGCAGGGTACCCGGCCCTCGACCCAGCCGATATCACCGGCCCGCACCCCCCGATCCCGGAGCGCCGCGTGGCGGGCGTGCCGGCCTACACCAATGGGTTCGACGTGATCCGCCCGCTCTTGACCACCACCCGCGCGGAGCTGCGGCACTACCTTAAGGTGCTCCAGATCGACTATGTCGATGACCCCAGCAATGACGACCCCCGCTACGACCGGGTCAAGATGCGCCAGGCCCAGCCCGCGCTCGACGCGCTGGGGCTGACGGCGCCGCGCCTGGCGGAAACCGCGCGCCACATGGCCCGCGCGCAAGAGGTGCTGACTGACCAAGCCTGGGCCGCGCACCAGCGTCTCGCGGCCACGGGCCCCGGCGAGCAGCTTTTTGACATCGCCTATGACCGCGACGGGTTCGCCGCGCTGCCGGGGGAGCTGCAATTGCGGCTCCTTGCCGCAGCGTTACAGTTCGTATCGCTCAACCCCTACCGCCCGCGTCTCACCGCGCTCGAAGACGCCCGTGACCGCGCGCTTGGCGGCGGAGCCACAACGCTCCATGGGGGGTACGTGCTGCCCCATCGCGCCCAGCTTTATATCTGCGCCGAACACGCCCAAATCCGCGACACGCGGCCCGAAAATGGCCGCTGGCGGGGTGTTTACCCCACCCCCGCCGCCGATATCCGAGCCTTGGGGGAACAGGGCGCTGCCCAAATCAGGCACCTGAGCGACCTGCCAGCCCGCGTGCTTTGGCCGTGCCCCGCGGTCTGGGACGTTGACACCGTAGTGTCATGCCCCCGAATTGGGCAATTGGACCGCTGGAAACCAGCGGCGGGCCACGCACGGCTGCAGCGAATCTTCAGAATGCGTTGAACACTGCGCGATAATCTCTATCTTCTGCTAAGCTACGCATGGCGCAGGCCGTGCGACCAAAGTTACCCCTCGCAAGGAGAGTCCCTTGGGCAACGCACGAAATTTCGCCTTCTGGATCGTTTTGTTCCTACTTTTGTTGGCTCTCTTCCGGCTCTTTTCCGGGGACAGCGCCACGAATTCCTCCTCGACGCTGAGCTATTCAGAGTTCGTCGATGCCGTCGAAACCGGCACGGTGAGCGCGGTCGAGCTTGACGGGGAAAAGGTCACGTTCCAAGGCACCGACAACCGCACCTACATGACCGTGCGGCCAGATGACGCCAACCTGAGCGAGCTGTTGATCGAAAAAGACGTGCCGCTTCAGGTGCGTCCGCAGGAAGACAGCATTTTCCAAACGCTGTTCCTGACGCTCCTGCCGTTCCTGCTGCTGATCGGCGTCTGGGTCTACTTTATGAACCGGATGCAGGGCGGTGGCCGCGGCGGCGCCATGGGCTTTGGCAAGTCGCGTGCGAAACTGTTGACCGAAAAGCATGGCCGGGTGACGTTTGACGACGTGGCGGGCATCGATGAGGCCAAGGATGATCTCGAAGAGATCGTCGAATTCCTCCGCAATCCGCAGAAATTCTCCCGCCTGGGCGGTAAAATCCCCAAAGGCGCACTGCTCGTGGGCCCTCCGGGTACGGGTAAGACGCTTCTGGCCCGCGCTGTCGCGGGTGAGGCGGGCGTGCCGTTCTTCACCATCTCCGGCTCCGACTTTGTCGAAATGTTTGTGGGTGTGGGCGCGTCCCGTGTCCGGGACATGTTCGAACAGGCCAAGAAGAACGCGCCGTGCATCGTGTTCATCGACGAAATCGACGCCGTGGGCCGGTCCCGTGGCGTGGGATACGGCGGTGGCAATGACGAGCGGGAACAGACGCTGAACCAGCTGCTCGTCGAGATGGACGGCTTTGAAGCGAATGAAGGCATCATCATCGTCGCGGCCACCAACCGCCCCGACGTGCTCGACCCCGCGCTGCTGCGTCCGGGCCGTTTTGACCGCCAGGTCCAGGTCCCGAACCCAGACATCAAAGGCCGGGAAAAGATCCTGGGCGTTCACGCTCGCAAGGTGCCGCTTGGCCCTGATGTCGACCTGCGCATCATCGCGCGCGGCACGCCGGGCTTCTCTGGTGCGGATCTCGCCAACCTCGTGAACGAAAGCGCGCTGATGGCGGCCCGTGTCGGACGCCGCTTTGTGACGATGGAAGATTTCGAGAACGCCAAGGACAAGGTCATGATGGGCGCGGAGCGCCGTTCCATGGTTATGACCGAGGACGAAAAGATGCTCACCGCCTATCACGAGGCCGGGCACGCTGTGGTGGGGCTCTACGTCCCGCAGCACGACCCGATCCACAAGGCGACGATCATCCCGCGCGGCCGCGCGCTGGGTCTCGTCCTGTCGCTGCCAGAGCGGGATCAGCTGAGCGTGAGCCGCACCAAATACACCTCCAAAATCGCCATGGCGATGGGAGGTAAAGTGGCGGAGGAGCTGAAGTTCGGCCCCGAAAACGTCACCTCCGGCGCAACCTCGGACATTCAGCAGGTGTCCAAGATCGCGCGCGCCATGGTCACGCAGTTCGGCTTTGCCGAAGAGCTTGGGCATGTGGATTACGCCAACGAGCAACAGTCCTATCTGGGTTCCTATGGCGGTGGCACCAACCACTCTCAGGAGACGCAGAAGATCATCGACCAGAAGGTCAAAGAGCTGATCGATACGGGCTACGAGACCGCCAAGCGCATCCTGACCGAGCATAACGAGGAATGGGAAAACCTCGCGCAGGGCCTGCTCGAATACGAGACCCTGACAGGACCCGAGATCCGCAAGGTGATGAACGGCGAGCCGCTCAAGCGCGACGATGACGAGGATGATCAGGACATCACCGGCACCCCGTCCGTCACGGCGATCCCCAAAGCCAAGGGCCGCAAGAAGGACACGCCGCCATCTGGCGGGGATCTAGAGCCCGAACCAACCTAACCTGAAAGCCCCGCCTGCGAGCGGGGCTTCTTGCTGCCAGTCCAGAATGCGACGGCGCGGAACACGGGCGTAAGCCCGCCGCGCCATCACCGGGTCGTCCCGCGGCCCGGTGATGTGGCAGTGCTGGGTGCCCCGGTGAAACCACGCAATATCCTTCGGCCATAAAGTACACAGCACGAATACCGGATCACCGGTCCCCGACCCGGTAACGGCGCGGCTTGTTCTTTGTTCGGGCCTCTTGCAAAAAAGCGCTGCGCCAGTCCCGCGCCGCTTAGGAGCCCGCCATGCCCGCACTCAAACCCACGGATTTTGCCGCCGAGGTGCTCTGGATCGGCTACGTGCCTGACCGCGACGCCTCCCTCGCGTCGCAACCGCTCGACACCGCCCAGATCACATTTGCAGGCATCGCGGGGGAGGCCCATGGTGGCCTCACGCGCGCCTCGTGCAGCCGGGTGAAATCCCAACACCCCCGCGGCACGACGATCCGCAACACCCGGCAGCTGTCGGTGGTAAGCGCCGAAGACCTGGCCGAAATCGCAGCCAAGATGGGCATCGAGACACTCCGCCCCGACCAAATCGGCGCCTCGCTCCTGCTCTCGGGCATCCCCGATTTCACCCATATCCCACCGTCCGCGCGCCTCCAGGGGCCGTCGGGCGTGACGCTGATCGTGGACATGGAAAACCGCCCTTGCCACCTCCCCGCCCGGGTCATCGACGCAACGGACCCCGGTCAGGGCGGCAAATTCCGCGCTGCCGCCAAGGGCCGCCGCGGCGTGACCGTCAGCGTGGAGCGTGAAGGCACGCTGAGCGTTGGCGACACGCTGCGCCTCCACATCCCCGACCAACCGGTCTGGGCCCATCTCGACGCCGCGCGCCGCGCTTGAACCCCATCCGTTTCCGATCGTGACGGCGCGGGCCGCTTCGCGACACGGCGCCGACGCCCAAGGCGCAAATCATGTCGGAAACGGGGTCAGCCTTTGCTCAGATTCGCGCTACGCGAACCCAAAGCACACCACTGCACACCGACGGGAGCGGCGCCATGGGATTTAAGACGGACATTGAGATCGCCCGGGAGGCGTCCAAGAGGCCCATTCAGGAGATTGGGGCAAAGATTGGGATTGGGGCGGATGACTTGCTGCCTTACGGGCATGACAAGGCGAAGGTGTCTCAGTCGTTTATCAACGCGGCGAAGTCCAAGGAGGACGGCAAGCTCATCCTCGTGACGGCGATCAACCCGACGCCTGCGGGTGAGGGGAAGACGACGACGACCGTGGGGCTGGGCGATGGGCTCAACCGCATCGGCAAGAACGCGATGATCTGCATCCGGGAGGCGTCTTTGGGTCCCAACTTTGGGATGAAGGGTGGCGCGGCTGGCGGCGGCATGGCGCAGGTGGTGCCGATGGAGGATATGAACCTCCACTTCACGGGCGACTTCCACGCGATCACGTCGGCGCATTCGCTGCTGAGCGCCATGATCGACAACCACATCTACTGGGGCAACAGCCTAGAAATCGACACCCGGCGCGTCGTGTGGCGCCGGGTTGTGGACATGAACGACCGCGCGCTGCGCCAGATCACGGCGTCGCT
>JBCBZG010000041.1:0-24744 GCA_039815465.1 Pseudomonadota bacterium | reverse complement strand
GCGCGTCGACGGGTTCGTCGTTCACGAGGATGCTCATCTTGACGAGGTTATCCTCACGGTAGCCTTCCATCTGGTAGTCGAAGCTGGCGTAGCCTTTGGTGACGGATTTCAGGCGGTCGTAGAAGTCGAAGACCACTTCGTTGAGCGGCAAGTCGTAGACGACCATGGCGCGGGTACCCGCATAGGTGAGGTCGAGCTGGATGCCGCGGCGGTCCTGGCAGAGTTTGAGCACATCGCCCAGGAATTCGTCGGGGACGAGGATGGTGGCCTTGATCCGCGGTTCCTCGATATGGCTGACGGTGGAGGGGTCGGGCATGTCGGCGGGGTTGTGGAGGTCGAAGTTCGTGCCGTCCTTCATGAAGACGTGGTAGATGACGGAGGGCGCGGTGGTGATGAGCTCGATGTCATATTCGCGCTCGATCCGGTCGCGGATGACTTCGAGGTGAAGGAGCCCGAGGAAGCCGCAGCGGAAGCCGAAGCCGAGGGCGGCAGAGGTTTCCATTTCGTGGCTGAATGACGCGTCGTTGAGGGCGAGTTTGTCGATGGCGTCGCGAAGGTCCTCGAACTGGGAGGAGTCCACCGGGAAGAGGCCGCAGAACACGACCGGTTGCGAGGGTTTGAAGCCGTCAAGCGCGGTCACTTCGCTGCGCTGGTGGGTGATCGTGTCGCCCACGCGGGTGTCGCGCACTTGTTTGATCGATGCGGTGAGGAAGCCGATTTCGCCGGGGCCGAGGCTTTCGACCGCCTCCATCGCTGGGCGGAAGACGCCGATGCGGTCCACGTGGTGGATGGTGTTGTTCGACAGGAACTTGATCTTTTCGCCCTTCTTGAGCCGCCCGTCGATGACGCGGATGAGGACAATTACGCCGAGATAGGCGTCATACCAGCTGTCCACGAGCATGGCCTTTAGCGGCGCGTCTTCGGTGCCCTCGGGCGCGGGCAGGCGCTGGACGATCGCCTCCAGCGTCTCCGCGATGCCGATGCCGGTTTTGGCGCTGACATGCATGGCGTCGGTGGCGTCGATGCCGATGACATCCTCGATCTGTTCGGCCACCCGTTCGGGTTCGGACGCAGGCAGGTCGATTTTGTTGAGCACCGGCACGATTTCATGGTCCGCGTCGATGGCCTGGTAGACATTGGCGAGCGTCTGCGCCTCCACCCCTTGGGTGCTGTCCACGACGAGCAACGACCCTTCGACCGCGCGCATGGACCGGCTGACCTCGTAGGCGAAGTCGACATGGCCTGGGGTGTCGATGAGGTTGAGGACATAATCCTCCCCATCTTTGGCTTTGTAATCAATGCGGACCGTGTTCGCCTTGATCGTAATCCCCCGCTCCCGCTCGATATCCATACTGTCGAGCAGCTGCTCCTTCATGTCCCGATCCGCCACGGTGTTCGTGGACTGGATCAGCCGGTCAGCCAGCGTCGATTTCCCGTGGTCAATGTGCGCCACGATGGAGAAATTGCGGATGTTTTTCAGCGGTGTCATGGTGGGGATATGTAAGGGTTTGGGGGGGCGGTCAATGGTAGAGCCGCACAGCTCTTTTACAGAGCGCCCTTACCCGCGGCTTTGTATGTTCTGGGCATAATGATGACGCCCTTCTTGCGGCGAAAAAGGAGCCTGAAAAGGTGCTCGAGATCCCTAACGCTAATGCTGCTCGCGAGTTCTTTCAAACGGAGCCAATTTCGTATCAGTGCGGCATCGCTGCGCGCGCCGTTCTGCGCGCTCTTCCCAGCATGGCCCATGGAACTTATGAGCTCAAAGAGCGAGCAACGCTGAGTTCACTGCGCGCTATCCTAGTGTGCGCAATTCGAAGTGCTGTAGACGTCGATGCGAAACCGTTTGCAGCGCCGGCGAAGCGGTTTGCGGAGCTTGTTACAGTAGACCTACTAAATTCAAAAGGGCCATCATCAGTCAATGTTTACTACTTTGTGGACGGAGCAAGCATGGCGGCGAGTTCAGCAACCAAACATGAGCGTTCAAATTGCGCCGCTGGAGTATCTGACGCTCTTACCCTTACAGGCTACGCCTTTCCGAGTTTGGTCAAAAAGTACGAACCTCACACCAAAGGGCGGACGTTTAGTGGCACCGATAGGCAGTTCTTTGGCGCTGTGGCCGCTGACCTGGCCGGTGAAAAACTTTACAGCCCACTCTGGCCGAGCGATGGCACTCCAGAATGGGTGAACGCGGCGAAAGACGAATTCTTGGAGGCGATCTCCAGCGACCGCTGGCGCTGGTGGCGAAACTGGTATGCGCAGATGTGGGACGGCACCTTTACCGATTGGGATTTTGCTATTGAGGTCGCAAAGCTGGATTGGGATGCGCCTGAAGGGGAAAGCGTTTGGGATCGCGGAGCTGCGGCCGTTGCGGAGCGGATTGAAGCGTTGGAACGTGATCGGGCGCGCGTGCCGCTGGATGCGGACCAGATTTCGGCACAAGCGCTTCGATTACAAGCGCATCCGGTTGCCACCCGTGCCTTTGCGAGCGCGAGTATAGCCGTGATTGAACGTGCATCGTTCGCCTACACCCGCGCCGCAAACTGCAATGCTCTGCCCGACGGGATGGAGCGGTTGCCTCAGCTTGCGACACGCATGGCGCAGATCGCGGAATTGGCGGATGCAAAGGCAAAGATCGCAGAGCTTGAGGCGCAGATTGAGGCTCTGATCCTGCAAGTGGCGGCGTTGACGAAGGACCTCGAGGCCGCGCGGCCAAATCGCGCGTCAAAGTTCATCGACAAGTCTGTGGACGTTTCCGCCACGATCCTGACGACCGCCTTTTGGGGCACACTGGGCGCCGGGTTAAGCCATTTCATCGGTGTTGTGGATGTCGGCGACCTTCTGGACAGGCTATCCAACGCGACGTCCGACCTGCCCGCCCATGAGGAGGCCCCCTGGCCTAAGGCGCCGGAAGCGTGACCGCGGTGACCTAACCGCGTCGCCGCAACATAGGGATCGCCAAAACGCTGAGCAGCAGCCAAATCCCCGCTGGAAGCGGGACGGGCGCCGCGTCGAACGACAAGTTTGCGAATTCAAACGCGCTTTGTGTGGTGCCAAACACCGCACGGTCAAAGGACGTGCCTGAGACGACCACAAAATGATCCCCGGCGGCGGGAAAATTCGGATCCTGGCTGCCGGGAGCAATGACGGTCGCGCCCGGGACGATCGTCTCCACTATCGAGCCACCGGAATAGAGCTCAATGCTGTTGTAGAAGTCTATGGACCCCCACAGGAGTGAGAAACCCGTTTGCGCGCTGCCAAAGAGATACTCGATGGACACGCTGTTAACGAGCGAGCTGTAGGGCGCAATGTTCTCCTGGTCGGTTGACTGCCAGACGTTGATCCCGCCGTTATTGTTCGCCGTGTTCATACGAACATTGCTGCTGAGGCCGTTAATGACATTGGGTGTCGGGCTTGCGAACCCTGGGAGGTTCGCGGCGCTTTTATCAGAAACAGTCAAGAGCGTGGTTGTGATCGTCATCGCGCTTGCCGCGGTGGTCAAAGCGGAAAAAACAACTGCGAGGAAAGCGAAGCGTTGGAACATAGTCATATCAATTCTCGAATGCTGCGTTTGAATCGTGTCTCGGTGGCGTCAAATATGATGCCACATGCAAAATATCGCATTTTTGACGCAATTGTCGACATGGGCGTTCGTTAGAGCCCCACATCCCCCATCCAGATGCGGCGGGTGGTGGGGTCTGTCTGGAACTTGCGCATCAACTCGATGGTGGGTGCGTGGGGGGCGTCGATGACCTCCACTCCACTCTCGCGGAGCCTTGGGAGGCCGTGGGTGAAATCGGCGATGTTTTCTTGGTCGAGCACCACGAGGGTGGGGATTTTGAAGAGCTCGATGGCGCCGGTGCACATCAGGCAGGGTGCCAGCGTGGTGAACATAGCCGCGCGGGTGAGGTCGTGGGTGTGGCCCGCCGCCTCCAGGCAGTCGGTTTCACCGTGCAGCACGTTGGAGCCCTTTTGCACCCGTTGGTTGTGGCCCACAGCGACGACTTGGCCGTCGAGCATGAGGCATGCGCCCACGGGCACGCCGCCCTCTGACAGGCTCTTGAGCGCTTGGGCATGGGCTGCGGCGGTGCCAGTGGCGATGTCTGCGGGGCTGAGCGATGTCATGGGGCACTTTCTGCCCAGGGGTCTGGCTGGGTCAAGCGCCTTTGGGCAGGTTTTTGCCCTCAGGCCCGGCTGGGGCGAGGCGCGGGCGCGCGGTGCTTGTCTTTGGGACGGGCTGCGGTACATCTAGACCAACCGCCGCCAGAGCGGACATCCCGAGTAGTGAGGCCCCCCATGCGCGCATGTTTCGTCATCTGTTTGCTCACCGCCCTAGCCGCTTGTGGCAGCCGCGACCGAGGGCCGTCCGGCATCACCTACGCGAGCGGGCCGGTCAGCGATGCCTGCGAGGCGGGTGGGCGTGACAAGGCCTCCCGCCCGTTGTGCCAATGTGTGCAAGGCGTGGCGAACCGGACCTTGACGGCCCGGGACCAGACGCGCGCGGCGGCGTTCTTTGCGGACCCGCAACTGGCGCAGGACACGCGGCAATCAGACAACCCGCTGGCGGAGGCGTTTTGGCGCCGCTACCGGGTCTTCACCGACGCGGCGGAGGAGATTTGCGCCGCCGTTGTTTAGGGCGCGCGGCTCATCTTTTGCATTGTAAAGACCGCGCAAGCCCCTGAATACAGTCCTCTATCAGCGCTAGCGCCCCCTCGAAGTCGCGGGTGTAGTACGGGTCTGGAACACAGCGATCTCCGCTCTCGCCGTAGTCTGTGAGCAACCGAACGGGTGTTTGATTGCTTGGAGGGCGGAGCGCCTCGATCGCGCGCAGGTTGTCGGTGTCCATGGCGATGATCAGATCAAAGGTGGTGAAGTCGCCCGCATGGAACTGGCGCGCGCGTAGAGTGCTCATATCGATGCCCCGCGCGTCTGCGGCGCGTTGCATGGGCGCGTAGGGCGCGGCGCCGACGTGCCACCCGCCGGTCCCTGCGCTATCGCAATCGAGCCCATGCGCCCGGGCCACAGCCTCCGCCGTGGGCGAGCGGCAGATGTTTCCGAGGCAGACGAAGAGGATACGCATGACGGCACGGTTGCATGACCGCGGGCGCGGGGCAATGGTGGGGGCATGACGGAGCTTGTGATCCTCACCGGAGCGGGTGTGTCTGCCGAAAGCGGGCTTGCGACGTTTCGCGACGCAGGCGGGCTTTGGGAAGGGCACAGGCCCGAATACGTGGCCACGCCGGAGGCCTTTGCACGCGATCCAGCGATGGTGCACCGGTTCTACAACGCGCGGCGCGCGGCGGCGCGGGCGGCACGTCCCAACGCCGCCCATGGCGCGTTGGCGCAGCTGCAGCGCGCGCTTGGCCCGCGGATGCTGCTTGTGACGCAGAATGTCGATGCGCTCCATGAAGCGGCGGGGCATGAGGGTGTGGTCCATATGCACGGCGCGCTTGACGGGGCCTGCTGCGCATCCTGCGGCGCCACCTGGCGCGCGCCGCCTGTTATGGCGCCCCAGGACCCCTGCCCCTCCTGCGGCGTGCGCAGCACGCGCCCCGATATCGTCTGGTTCGGAGAGATGCCCAAAGCGATGGACCGCCTATACACCGCGCTTAGCCGCTGCGCGGTCTTTGCGGCCATCGGCACATCGGGTCAGGTCTACCCGGCAGCGGGCTTTGTCGATGTCGCGGCACAGGCTGGCGCGGCGTGTTGGGAGCTGAACCTCGCGCCCTCGGGCAACCCGCGCTTTGCCCACCATGCCACCGGCCCGGCCAGCACCTGCGTGCCGGACTGGTGTCGAGAGATAGAGGCGCAACTGCGGCCTTAGTGATCGTGGTTATGGCCGTGATTGTGGCCCGTGTCGCCGTGGCCGCTCTGGCCCCCGTGTCTAGCGTGGTCCCCGTGTCCAGCGTGGTCCCCGTGGCCGCTGTGCATGTCTGCATCGCGCCGCTCTAGGTCCACGGGGATCGTCACCTCCACCTCGCCTGCGGTCTCAAAGACGAGTGTCACGGCGATCTCTTTGCCTTGGATGAACCTTTCGGTCAGGCCCATAAACATCACGTGGTCGCCGCCGCGGGCGAGCATGTGCTTGCCCCCTGCGGGGATCTCAAAGCCGCCCTCGACCTCGCGCATTTGCATGGTGCCGTTGTCGCCGGCGATATGGGTGTGCAGCTCCACCCGCTGCGCCACGTCAGAGCGCGCCGCGATCAGCCGGTCTGCGGTGTCGGTGGGGTTCATAATGACCATAAACGCCGCGCCGGAGCGTGCGTTGGGTGTCGCGGCCCGGGCGTAGGCGTCGTGCACAAAGGGCGTGTCGCCGGTCATTATCGGCATCTCTGCCATGCTGTCGCCGTGGCTCGCCATACCGTCGCTGGCCAAAGCAAGGTGGGGAAGCACAGCCAAGGCTGCGACGCAAAGGATCGTGGGTTTCATGGGTCTATCCTGTCGAAATCTGAAGCGTTAAGGGAAGAAGCTCAGATGTCGGCAGGGGGCCCCCGCGCCTGCGGCGCGGCCCGAAGCGCGGCGGCGTTGAGGCGCTGAGCCCACGGCGCGTAAGCCATCCGCGCCGCAGTGGTCCAGGCACTGGGTGCCTGATCTACAGACGCGAGCAGCATCATGCTCTGCACACCCTCCGCGCAGAGCGCGTGCTGGGCGACCTCTTCGCCCTGGGCGTCGATCCAGACGGTGTGCGTGCCGTGGCCGCGGCAGATCACGATGCCATCGGCGGCGGGCAGCGTGCCCTTAGCCACCCCCACGCCCGCGCTGGTGAGCACGAGCAGGGCACAAATCAAAGTGATGAGAGCGGACCTCATACCATTGCACCTATGCCGCGCACCCCGGCGCGGCAAGCGAACGGGCAACAAAAAACCCCGCCGAAGCGGGGCCTTGTGTCACAGCTGGCACTGCGCGTTACGCGGCTGCCTGCGCCTTCTCAATGTCACGCTTGATCTTGAGCGCGGCGTCGGACAACTCGCCCTCTTTTGCCTTGGCCAGGAACCCGTCGAGCCCGCCACGGTGATCCACCGTCCGCAGCGCCGCCGCGGAAATCCGCAGTTTGAAGGAGCGGCCAAGAACATCCGAATGCAGCGTCTGCTCATTCAGGTTGGGCAGAAAGCGACGCTTTGTTTTGTTGTTGGCGTGGCTCACATTGTGGCCGCTCATGGGGCCCTTCCCGGTCAATTCGCAACGGCGCGACATCGTCTTATCCTCGCTGTGCCGTGGGCCTGCAACTGCGGCGGCTTTCGGCGCTGAAACGGAAAGGCCCCGCAGCAAATGTTCGGGGCCTCGAAACTTGTTCGCGCCTCTTAGCGGCGCGGGTCAGGGCCGTCAAGCGGCCTCGCGCGCACTATCTGTGCTGATCGACCATCACGACGTTGCCGTCCGGGTCTGTCACGATGAACGAGCCCGGCCCGCCAGTCTCGGGCAGGTTTTCCTCGCCCAAATCATGGCCTGCCTCGCGCAGTCGGTTGGCGATGGCGCGCACATCGTCGAACGGGTTCACCTCCTGCGCGTCCTGGTCCCAGCCAGGATTGAAGGTGAGCCTGTTGCCCTCGAACATATTCTGAAAGAGCCCGATGATGGTGGCCCCCGATTTCAGGATGAGCCACCCCTGATCGGGATCGCCGCCCATGGCCTCAAAGCCGAGGGTTTCGTAAAACGCCCGCGAGGCCGCGATATCGCGGACCGACAGGCTGGTGGAGAAAGCTGCTGTCTTCATACTCTGACACTACCATGTAAACCGAGCAAATGCACGCCCGATATCATGGACACCTACGCCAGGGGATGGCGGGCGGGGCGCCTTTGGCGTCAGCCAAACAGCGCCGTCCTGCCGTCCCAGGTTAGCTCTCAAAGACGGATGCAAGCACCCGCGCGGCGGCCGCGCTCGGGGACACGGCGCCGGCGCGGACCTCGGCGTCGAAGCGCGCCATATCCGGCGCTGCGCGCGCCCTGAGCGCGGCCGCCATGCCCTGACGCAATTCCTCGTGGAACCAGAACCCAGCCTGGGCTGCACGCCGCGCGTCCCAGACACCACTTTCGCGCCGCCAAGTGCTCAGCTCCGTGATCTCGTCCCACGCGGTCTCAAGCCCCGTCCCTTCGCTGGCCGACACCATCATCGCCTTCGGAAACCCGTCAGGGTCCTGGGGGCGCTTGCGCAAGAGCCGCAGCGCGCCCGCGTAGTCCGCGCAGGTGCGCGTGGCCTGGGGCTTCAAATCCCCGTCGGCCTTGTTCACAAAAATGAGGTCCGCGATCTCCATGATCCCGCGTTTGACGCCCTGCAGCTCATCCCCGCCCGCAGGCGCCAAGAGGAGCACGAACACATCGCACATCTCGGCAACCATCGTCTCGGACTGGCCCACGCCCACCGTCTCGATCAAGACCACGTCAAAGCCTGCCCCCTCGCACAGGCTAACGGCCTCCCGCGTGCGGCGCGCCACCCCGCCAAGATGCGTTTGAGAAGGCGAGGGTCGGATAAACGCGCCCGGATGGCGCGACAGCTGCTCCATCCGCGTTTTATCGCCCAAAATCGACCCGCCCGTCCGTGCGGAGGACGGATCCACAGCCAGCACCGCCACCCGTTTCCCCGCATTCGCGAGCATCAGCCCAAAGGCCTCAATAAACGTCGACTTGCCCACGCCCGGCGTTCCCGACAGCCCGATCCGCAGCGCCTCCCGCCCCTTTGGCAGGGCCGCCAAAAGCGCGGCGGCCTCCTCCCGGTGATCGGCCCGCCCGCTTTCAACGAGCGTTATGGCGCGCGCAAGCGCACGGCGGTTTCCATCTGCGACACGTGTGGCAAGGTCAGTCATGGGCCCCTTCTGCCCCCGCGATGGGCCGACGTCTAGAGAAGTTGCACAGCTCGCGCCGTCATACCCAAAATGGAAGGCAAGCGCAGTGTTTCCTTTGAACGGGGCCATTGGCGCCTTTAACCTAGGGGCGTCACGCGTGCGCGGTGGGGATCGTGGGCCGACGCAGTGGCGGGTATTCATCATGTCATTTACGTCGGTTCCGGCGCTGCCTTTGGCTGGAACCACTACATTAGCTGGAGGGTTCCCATGGGGATCAAAGCACTTCTACTGGCGCTCGCTGCTGCGCCTCTCTTCACCACCGCTGTTCATGCCGCGACCTTCACCCGGTCCGTGACGCTCGACCTATCGGGCGCGAATATCAGCCCCGACGGGTTCGGTGGGGCGCTTATCACGGGGGCACCGGGCACGGTCGGTGCGTCTTTTGCGGCCTTCACGGCGAGTGCGGGGGACACAATCATCCTCAACGTCGACTTCGCGCCGGGTCAGGAGCTTTTGATCACCAGCGGGCCGAACGTCATCAGCTCCGGTGCCGGATCGCATTTTGAATCCATCACCTTTTCTTTCCTGAGCGGGGCTGTCACCGCGCAGGGCAGCACGTTCTCGTCGCCTGTGACGCTCGACAATCAGCAGGGCACACTCACCAGCGGGTCCGGCAGCGCGAGCGGATTTCTGTCCTCATCCCTCAATGGCTTTGGTGTGACGCCGGATTTCTTGCAGTTTTCAGGGATCAACTTCACAACATTCATTACGTCGCTGAACGCGCCCACGACAATCGACGGGGTCTATCTGTCGGGCGGTCGCGCAGGAGGCTTTGACGTGGTGGCAGCTGCCCCTGTGCCGCTGCCCGCCGCGGCATGGCTGCTTTTGACCGGGCTTGTGGGCCTTAGCGGCGCGAAGGTCGCGGCCAGGCGGCGCAGCGCCGCGACTTAGGCACGACCGCATTCTGGACGGGACCGCGGCGGCCCCCTAGACCGACGGTCATGGTTCGGCCTCCGCTTCCCATTGATCCGCTCCTGCCGGAGCTTGTCGCGACTCTTGCGCGGGCGCGACGGGCCGTGTTGCAGGCGCCGCCGGGCGCGGGAAAGACGACCCGCGTCCCGCCGGCGTTGCTAGACCTCTATGACGGCAAAATCCTGATGCTGGAGCCCCGCAGGCTCGCTGCCCGCGGGGCGGCGGCGCGTATTGCGGAGGAGCTTGGCGAGCCGCTCGGTCCGCGCGTGGGGTACCGGATGCGGGGCGACAGCCGCCCCGGCGCGCGCATCGAAGTCGTCACCGAGGGCATCCTGACGCGAATGATTCAGTCGGACCCGGAGCTCGCGGGGGTCTCTTGCATCATTTTTGACGAGTTTCACGAGCGCTCGCTGCAAGCGGATCTGGGGCTCGCCCTGGTCTGGGAGGTGCGGGAGGCGCTGCGCCCGGACCTCAGCGTCCTCGTGATGTCGGCCACGCTCGACGCGGGCCCGGTTGCCGCGCTTTTGGACGATGCGCCCGTGTTGACCGCCCAAGGGCGGAGCTTTCCGGTGGCCATCGCCCATATCGACGCGCCGATGCCAAAGCGGGACCGGCTGGAAAGCTTTGTGGCGCGCCATGTGGCCCAGGTGAGCGCGCAGACCGATGGCGCTGTGCTCGTTTTTCTGCCCGGCCAGGGAGAGATTGCGCGGGTGGCGCGGGCGCTCACGCTGCCCTGCCCCGTCCTGCCGCTTTATGGTGCGTTGCCGTTCAAGGATCAGCAGAAGGCTCTGACGCCGACGGGCGAGCGGCGCGTGGTGCTCGCGACCTCTATTGCAGAGACGTCGCTGACGATCCCAGATGTGCGTGCGGTGGTGGATGCGGGCCTCGCGCGGCGGGCGCGGTTTGACCCGGGCTCCGGCTTTTCGCGGCTGGTGACAGAGCGCGCCACGCGGGCCGAGACGGCGCAACGTGCGGGCCGCGCTGGGCGCGTGGCGGCGGGCACATGCCTGAGGCTCTGGACAAAGGGCGAGGACGGCGCACGCGCGGCCCACCCCCCGGCGGAGATCGAGGCCGCAGACCTCGCCCCGCTGGCGCTTGAGCTGGCGAGTTGGGGCACGGCAGAGGGGGATTTGGCCTTTCTGACCCCGCCCCCCGCCGCAGCCCTAGCGGAGGCGCGCGCGCTTTTGACCGCGCTCGGAGCACTGCGGGACGGGCATTTGACGGCCCATGGACGGACGATGGCCGCCTTGCCCACACACCCGCGGCTCGCGCATATGCTGCTGACGGCCGGGGGTGAAGCGGCGCCAATTGCAGCGCTGCTCGGCGCGCGGGACCCTGTGATAAGCGAGGACCGCGCGCTGTCGCTCAGGCTCGAGGCGCTGCGCGACACAGGCCGCTTTCGCCGCGACCGGGCGGTGCCGCTGCGCGACGGGGCGCTGAAAGACGCAAAGTCAGAGGCAAAGCGCCTGGCGCGTTTGGCACCGCGTGCGGCTTATCCTGGGGACGGGGTTGCGGTTGCGATGGCCTTTCCCGACCGCATTGCCCAGCGGCGCCGGGGGGAGGCACCGCGCTACGTCCTGTCGGGCGGCAAGGGCGCGCAGATGCCTGCGGGCGACCCTTTGGCTGGCGCGCCCTACCTGGTTGCCGTGGTAACCGATGGCGCCCCGCGGGACGCGATGATCCGACTGGCCGCGCCGCTGAGCGAGGCGGAGCTGCGGGAGCATTTTGGGCACCTGATCGCGGATGAGCGCGTTTGCACTTGGTCAAAGCGCGACGGCGCTGTGCAAGCGCGCGAGCGCGAGGTTTTGGGCGCACTGACACTGAGCGACCGGCCCTGGACCACCGCCCCGCCCGACGCGCTGGCATTGGCGATGGTCGAGGGGGTCCGGCAACTTGGGCTGACCCTGCACGGCGGCGCGGCACTGTTCCAAGCGCGCGCGCTGCGAGCGGGCGACGCGCGGTTCACACTTGATGCGCTGACTGAGGCGTTAGAGACTTGGCTTGCCCCGTACCTTCCCGGTGTGACGACCGCAGCAGCCTGGCGCGCCTTTGACCCGCTCCCTGCCTTGCGCGCGATCCTAAACTGGGAAGAAACCGCGGCCTTGGACCAGCGCTGCCCGGAGCACTACGTCAGCCCGCTGGGGCGGCGTATTGCCATTGACTACGCCGCGGGGGCTCCAGCCATCGCGCTGCGACTTCAAGAGCTCTTTGGGGAGACGCGACACCCGACGGTGGCTGACACGCCGCTTCTGATCACACTCCTCAGCCCCGCGGGTCGCCCCGTTCAAACCACCCGCGATCTGCCGGGGTTTTGGGCGGGAAGCTACGCGGATGTGCGCAAAGATATGCGCGCGCGCTACCCAAAGCATCCATGGCCGGAGGATCCCACGCAGGCCGACCCCACGCTCCGCACCAAACGTCGCGGCGGCTGACGGGCCGGGATGCCTCCGGCGGAAGTTATTTTGGACGAAAGAAAGGGGGCGTTAACGCTCTGCTAACCAAGCCTGTGCCAAGGTTGGTTCACGGAACAGGCAGAAGTGTCGATGGCCGTGACGTGAGAAAGGGCGCGCCCGCAATCGCACAGTGCGCGCACTGGGGGGCAGCGTGAAAGCGTCTGCCCCTTTCTTTCGTCCAAAAATACTTCCGCCGGAGGCTGTTACGCCCGCAGCCAAGGGGCGCAGCGGCGCATTAATTGTGCCACGGTCCGTGAAAGCTGCCGGGTTTGTCGAGGCGCTCGAAGGAGTGGGCACCAAAAAAGTCGCGCATCCCTTGGATCAGGTCGGCGGTGCCGCGGGCCTGGCGGATTTCGTCGAACCAGGACACGGCCGAGGCCAGCGCTTGGACCGGGAGCCCCATGAGTGTGGCCTGCGCCACGACCCGGCGCAGGGGCGCGATGTGGTCTTTGAGGAGCGGCGCGAAGTGGTCTGAGAGGATCAACCGCCCATCGGGCAAGTCTCCGCGGAACGCAGTGGCGATATCGTCGAGGAGCGACGAGCGGATGATGCAGCCCGCGCGCCAGATCTCTGCGATGCGGGCGTAATCCAGATCCCAGTCGAACTCCTCGGAGGCGGCTTGGAGGATGCGGAAGCCCTGGGCGTAGGCCAACACGCGGCCCACGAGCAGAGCCGATTCGAGGTCGCCTTCGTCAAACGTACCTGGGTCGGCAGCGCGGGCGGGCGCGAGGATGGGTTCGGCGATCCGGCGCGTGGCGCGTTCCGAGCTCAGCACACGGGCGCCCACCGCAGCCTCGATGATGGAGGCGGACTGGCCCATGCGGATCGCCTCGATCACGGTCCAGCGGCCTGTGCCCTTTTGGCCCGCCTGATCCACGATGACGTCGACCACGGGCTTGCCGGTCTCCTGGTCCACGGCGTCGAGCACCTTGCCCGTGATCTCCACCAGGTAGCTTTGCAGCGCGCCCGCGTTCCAGCGGTGGTAGAGCGGGGCGATCTCCGCGGGCGAGCGGCCCTCCCCATCGCGCAGGAGGCCGTAGACCTCTGCGATGAGCTGCATATCGGCATATTCGATGCCGTTATGGACGGTTTTGACAAAGTGTCCGGCGCCGTCTGGGCCCAAATGGGCGACGCACGGATCACCGTTAAACTTGGCCGCGATGGCCTCGTAGATCGGTTTAACGGGCTCCCAGGCTGCCGGTGTGCCGCCCACCATCATGGAGGGGCCGTGGCGCGCGCCCTCCTCCCCGCCGGAGACGCCGATGCCTAGGTAGCGACAGCCGGCGGCCTCGACCCGGGCGGTGCGGCGCTGGGTTTCGCGGAAATCGCTATTGCCGCCGTCGATGATCGTGTCACCGGGCGCGAGATGGGGAAGGAGCCCGTCGATGGAAGCATCCACCGGCCCGCCCGCCGGCACCATGAGCATTATGGCGCGGGGCGGCGTCATGGCCGATACCAGCGCCTCGACACTGTCACATTTCGTCAGGCGCGGGGCCAGGCTGCCCGCGCCCGCGATCAGCGCGTCGACAGTGGCAGCTTCGAGGTTATAGAGCGCCACGTCATGGCCGTTTTCGGCCATGTTGAGCGCCAGGGCCGAGCCCATGGTTCCCACCCCGATCAAACCCATGGATGCTGTGGTCATGTGAGCCTCCCTCCGACGTGGCGCTGTGCGTGGGGCAGGTAAAGCACGGCGCGTTGCAACGTACCAGCGGGGATACACAGCGGCCCCAGGCGGTGGGGAAGACTTTTCGAAAAAGTCTTCCTTGCGCGGCGGTGGCCGCTGCGCGGGGCGTTGTGCGTCACAGCCCGGCTGCGGTGCGGCGCACGATGGCGATGCGTTGGGCGTTTGGTGGGTGTGTGCCCAGGAACCGGTTTCCAGGATCGGGGATCCTGTTGAAATATTCGGCGCCGCGCACTGGGTTGTAGCCCGCGATTAAGGTCAAAATCGTGCCCAGTTGATCCGCCTCAAGCTCGAAATCTTTGGAATAGCTGCGCGCGCCAAGGGCGGCACCGAACTCCGCCGCTTCGCGCACGCCTTGGGCTGTGGCGCCCGACATCTGCGCGAGTACGCCCAGCGTCGTCGCGCCCAAGGTCGCGTTTTGCCGCTGCCGTTCCAGGTGGTTGGAGATGTGATGCGCGGCCTCGTGGCCCACCACAAAGGCCATTTCATCGGTGTTACGCATGTCTTCTAGCAGCGCGATGGTGAAGCCAAGCACGGGCTTGCCATTGTCGCCCAGGGTCTGAAAAGCGTTCGGGGGCAGCCGTGGGTTGGTGTTCAACAGCAGCACGAAATCGCAGTCCATCCCGCGCGTGCGTCGGCGGCACTCGCGTTCGATCACCGGCTCCATCCGGTCTACAACCTGGCGAAAGGCCGCCACGGGTTGCGACACAGACACCGCTGGTGCCGTCGGGCGCACCGGGGCGGGCAGGGTTTGGAGTGTAGGCGTGCCCGCGTCGCAAGCGGCAAGAAAAAGCGCGGCGAGCAGCAGGAAGATGCGGATCATGGTGGCGCCCTTTCTTAAGTCACATGTCAGGTTAGAGCATCTGTGCGTGTTGGCCACCCCCTGCCCTGCCTGGGCGGCGTCAACTCCGCGTGCGGCCACGGCCGCGCGGGCCCCAGTGAGTGCCACGCCGTGGCCCCTTGCGGCGCGGCCACGCTCCGCTAAGCTCGCCCCATGTTTACGGTGGAACACGATTTTGACGCGACGGTGGTGACGCTGGTCGATGAGGGCAAGGGACCGCTGCAGGAGGACATCACGCTGTCAGCCTTTGAGGATTGCGTGACGGTGGAGCAGCTCGACCCCCGCAGTGAGGAGGTTCAGCGCATCACGCTTTCGCTGAGCCAGCTGCGCGACCTGGCCGCCTCGCTCGATGCGCCCGAGGGCATCTTTCGGCGCGAGGAGTGACGCCAATGAGCGTGGGATTTTTCTGGGACGAGTGCTGCTTTTGGGCGTCTGGCGGCAATTATGCGTTTATGGCGCCTGTGGGCGGGCTCGTTCAGCCGCTAGCGGGCAGTGGGCTGGCCGAGAACCCGGAGACGAAACGCCGGTTCAAGAACCTCATCGATGTGAGCAGGATGGCCGCCCATCTGGCCTGCCGAAGCGCCCCTACCGCGACGGAGGAGGATCTGCGCCGCATTCACCCGGCGCGCTACCTTGACGCGTTCAAAGCGGCCTCCGACGCGGGCGGGGGTGAGCTTGGCTTGCGCGCGCCGTTTGGTCCGGGCGGCTACGAGATTGCCGCGCAGTCTGCGGGGCTCGCCAAGGGCGCGGTGGCGGCGGTATTGAGCGGCGCTTGCCGTCAGGCCTATGCGCTGTCGCGTCCGCCGGGGCATCATTGCTTGCCAGATGGGCCGAACGGGTTCTGCGTGCTCGCCAATATCGCCATAGCGCTGGAGGCCGCGCGCGCGGGGTCGCCGGACCTGCGGGTGGCCGTGCTCGACTGGGATGTGCATCACGGCAACGGCACCGAGGCGATCTATGCGGGTCGGGACGATACGCTCACTATCTCCATCCATCAGGAGCGGAACTATCCGCTCAACACCGGCGCGGCGGACACCGACGCGCAGGCCAATCTCAACATCCCACTGCCGCCCGGCGCGGGACATGCGAGCTACCTTTACGCGATGGAGCGGATCGTGCTGCCAGCGCTCCACCGGTTCCAGCCGGACCTGATCGTGGTCGCGTCAGGCTTTGATGCGGCGGCCTTTGATCCACTGTCGCGGATGCTGGCGACGGCTGACACCTTTGCCGCGATGACGGCGCAGGTTATGGAGGCGGCGCATGCGCTTTGCGGCGGGCGCATCGCGTTCGTCCATGAGGGCGGCTATTCAGAGGTTTACGTGCCGTTTTGTGGGCACGCGGTGCTTGAGACCCTGCTGCCCGACGCGCCCAAGGCGCCAGACCCGTTCGCGGCCACGCTCGCGGCCCGTCAGCCTAACCCGCGGTTTGAGCAGTTCGTGGCGACCATCATCGACGAGCTTGCCGTCTTTCACGGGACCGCGTGACTGGTAACTTTGTGCGGCGACGCTTACCTGCCTTTCCAACGAGCCCGGCGCGCCTGCCTGGCCTGAGACTGGGAGAGACAGATGACCGCCCCAAACACGGTGCAGGAGTTCCTGCTGAGCCGCCGATCCAAGCCCCTGCGCAGCCTAGGCGAGCCGCCCACGCGGGCGCAGGTAGAGATGATCTTGACCATCGGGGCGCGCACGCCCGACCACGGCAAGCTCGAACCCTGGCGTTTTGTGGTGTTGGAGGCTCCGGCGCTCCGGCGGATCGCGACCATCGCGGAACGCCATATCGAGCGTGTAGGCGCGCCTAGTCTCGCGGCGAGCCAGTACCAGGACAGCCCCTTTGCCATCGTGGTGCTCGAAAGCCCGATCCTGGGCAAGATCCCCGCGATTGAGCAGACCTATTCCACGGGCGCTGTGTGCTTGGCGCTGTTAAACGCAGCCCTGGCGGAGGGGCTGGGCGCAAACTGGCTCTCGGGCGCGTTGAGCCACGACCCGGTCTTTGCCGCAGAAGCGTTTGGCGCTGAGGCCCATGAGCGCGTGGCGGGCATTGTGCATATCGGCACAACCGAAATGGCCCCGGCTGACCGCCCGCGCCCTGATCTGGACGCGAAAACAACCTGGATGGCCGACTAGAGCGATGATTTTTGACGCGTTTGCAAAGGCCTTGGGCCAAATCGGCGACCCGCGCTTTCGCGCGGTTCTCCTCCGCGGGGTGGCGCTGACGGTTGCGCTGCTTGTGGGCGCTTATGCGCTGATGCTGACACTTATCGGGTGGTTTGTGGGCGATACGCTGACGCTGCCCTGGGTGGGAGAGGTCGGCTGGGTGGGTGATTTGCTCGGCTGGGGGTCTCTTTTGCTGGTGCTGGTGGCGTCCGTGTTTTTGATGGTGCCGGTGGCCTCGGCGATCACGTCGCTTTTCCTCGAAGAGGTCGCAGAAGCTGTGGAGCAGGAGCATTACCCGCATGTTCCGATCCCCGCGCGCGTTGGGTTCTGGGCGGGGTTGCGCGATACTCTGGGGTTCCTCGGCGTTTTGATCCTAGCGAATGTCTTTGCGCTGATCCTTTATGTGTTTTTGCCCTTTGCGGCGCCGGTGATCTTTATCGGGCTCAACGGGTATTTGCTGGGGCGCGAGTATTTCACCGTGGCGGCCATGCGCCATTTGGGGCGCGAGGGCGCCCATGCGCTGCGCGCGCGGCACAGTGGCGTGATTTGGCTCGCGGGTTGCCTGATGGCTGCGCCGCTGATGGTGCCGCTGTTGAACCTGGTGATCCCGATCCTGGGCGCAGCCACATTTACCCATATCTTCCACCGCTTGCAGGCGATGCGCTAAACCAAAAAAGCCCCGCTAAGCGGGGCTTTTTCAAATCTGGTTGGATGTCTTATGCAGCGCGGCGGCGGAACCGACGCACGCCGGTCAAGGCGCCGATTGCCCCCATCAGGAGCAGCGCTGGTGCGGGCAGCGGAACCTCGGACACGGCGGTGAAGGACAGGTTGTCGATGGCGCCCGATGCGCCGATGGACGAGCCGTTGAAGAAGGTGATGCGCACGCTGTCGCCCTGCCCCAAAACCGAAGAGCCAAAGAACAGCTGATCGGTTTGGTTGTCAGACGCAATCGTGACTGAACCCAGCGTGCCGTCCAGGTTGGTCGACGCGACATAGGTGCCTTCGTCCACGAAGGACACGGAGTCCCAAACCACCTGGATGTCGTCCACGATGGTGATTTCGAGCCATTCGGTGAACGGGTCGTCGTTTGGCACGCTGGCGCTTGAGTTCTGCTGGATCAGCACAAAGCCTGCGACACCGTTTTCGCCCTGAACGCTCGGGACAAGGTCCGCATCGCCGTTACAGCCGTCGGAGCCGCCATAGCCCGTGCAGGTGGTGTCAAACAGTGCGGGGCCATCGCCGCCGCTCGAAGACAGACCCCAGGTCACGCCTTCATCGATGATGGTGGAGCTGCCGGAGATCCCGGTCGTCCCATCAAAATCTAGAACAAGTGTGGAGGCCCCAGCAGCGGACGCTCCCATGCCTGCAACACAGACTGCAGCAACTTTCATTACGCGCGAAAACATACTCACTCCTCGGTACACAAGTTTCCCCATGGGTCGTCTCTCATATTTGACGCGACTTTTCAACAAAGCGGCGCCAAAACGCACAGTTTCCGTAGCGGCACAATCGCCCAGGTTGCCCGATGGGCGCGCTGCAGCTTGCCTATGCAACCCAGGGCTGCGCGCGCCTTAAAATCTGAGACTAATGAGGTGTTATAATACCTAACCGCGCTCCATCCGGCCAAACAGATCGATATCCTCAATCGTGATCACGCCCGACACAATCACCCCTGCGATCACGACCCACAGCACAAATGCAATGCCGGAGGTGATCAGGAACCGCTTTTTCATCTGGGGATTCGTTGGGCTGCCCGCGTGGGTGCCTGGAACGATCTCCCCCCGGTCGCCTTGGGTTTCCAACCGCACCGGGATCACGCACAGCAGCGTGAGAAACCAGATGACGGCGTAAAGCACGATGGCTGATGTGATCCCCATGGGCGCTCTCTTTCGTTGCGGGCTAGGATGTAAGAAAGCTCAGACCTGTTCGAGTTCAACCAGCGTGCCTTGGAAATCCTTCGGGTGGAGAAACAGCACCGGCTTCCCGTGGGCGCCGATCTTGGGCTCGCCATTGCCCAGCACCCGGGCGCCTTGGGTCTTGAGGTGATCGCGGGCGGCAAGGATGTCGTCAACCTCGTAGCAGACATGGTGGATGCCGCCGGACGGATTCTTGTCCAGAAACCCCTGGATGGGGGAGCCGTCGCCCAGCGGATAGAGCAGCTCGATCTTGGTATTGGGCAGTTCGATAAAGATCACCGTGACGCCGTGGTCTGGTTCGTCTTGGGGCGCGCCCACATTGGCGCCGAGCATGGTACGGTATTGCGCGGCGGCAGCCTCCAGGTCTGGGACTGCGATTGCCACGTGATTGAGCCGTCCGATCATAATGAACACATCCTTTCGAGCGCGCGCGGTCATCGTTAACGCGCGATTAGCGTTCCTGCCGTCATATGGCCTAGAGAGATGGAGGACTAGATGGACTCGATAGAAGACTTCTTTGTCAAACAGCCCCCCACCGCGGCGCGCCCGCTTTTGGGTCAAACGGTGCTGGTGGTGGAGGATAGCCGCTATGCCTGCGAGGCGCTGCGCCTGCTGTGCCTGCGCTCTGGCGCGCGCATCCGGCGGGCGGATACGCTTGCGGCGGCGCGCAAACATCTGCGCGTCTACAGGCCCACCGTCATCATCGTCGATTTGGGCCTGCCGGACGGGTCCGGTGTCGACCTAATTGCAGAGCTTGTGGGCGCCGACCAGCGTCCGACGGTGATCCTGGCGAGCTCAGGCGACGAGGCGGGTGAAGCTGCCGCTATGGATGCGGGGGCTGACGGGTTTTTGGCCAAACCTCTCGCCTCGGTGGCGCAATTCCAGGCCGCAATCCTGGCGCATCTGCCCCGCGATATGCAGCCCCCCGGCCCGCGCGCGGTGACTAGCGATGCGGTCACGCCCGACGCAATCGCCTATCGCGACGACCTCTCCCACGCACTTGATGCCCTGACATCGGGCGCCAGCGACGCGGCGCGCTACTCTGCGCAGTTTGTGGAGGGGCTGGCACGATCCATGGCTGATCGAGAGCTTGCCCGCGCCGCCAAGGCGCTGCGCCATGCACCGGAGGAGCTTATTCACCGCGCCCGGCTCACCAGCCTGATCCAGGCCCGCGCGGGCAGCCGCGCTGCCGTTTAGCCAAGCGCAGGATCTGACGAGACGCGCACCGGCGTCGTCAACTGCCCCAGCGGCGTGATTTGCTGGCCCTGAGCGTCGAAATTTTCCGGCGCGAGCCAGGCGTCATAAGCCGCGTTCAGGGCGGGCCAGTCCTGGTCTGTGATCGCAAACCAGGCCGTGTCGCGGTTCAGCCCCTTGACCACTTGGTGTTGGCGAAAAACACCCTCGTAGGAGAACCCGAGCCGTTGCGCCGCCCGGCGCGACGGCAGATTGGCCGCGTCGCATTTCCATTCATAGCGGCGGTAGCCATGGGCAAAGGCCCACCGCATCATCAGCACCATCGCCTCCGTCGCGGCAGGGCTGCGCTGGAGCGTGGGCGCAAAGAGAATGCCGCCGACCTCAATGCTGCCATGGTCGGGCGCGATACGCAGATAGGCCGCTTTCCCTATGACGCGCCCTGACGCTGGGTCTGTGATCGCAAAGTAGAACCACGCCGGGTCCGCCTGAAACCCCGCGATGAGCGCCGCGAGCGCCTCCGCGGTTTCAAACGGGCCCCAAGGCATATAGGTCCAGAGGTCGTGCCGCCCGTCTGTCGCAGCCAAAAGCTCCGCCGCTTGCGCCTGGGTCCGAAAGGGCACGCAAGCCACATGGCGCCCTGAAAGCGTAAGCTCGCCCGACGTATCGCGGGGCGACGGCGCGCCCTGCCAGCCGTCCACTGGCGTTTTCGTTCCGATATACGGCGGCACCATCTTGCCCTCCCCAGCCCTTAGATTGGCCATAATCGCGGCGTAGATCAGCCACATCACTGGTCCTGGACCCATGAATGGGAGGCTGCCGCCATGCTGTCAAATGTCACGCATCACCTGAACGAAACGCAGCATTCACGCCGGGGCGATATCGCGGTGCTCATCGTGGGCGTGGCCCTGCTCGCCACGCTGATCCTCGGCCTCGTGCTGAGCCCCGCCGCCGCGATCCTAGGCGATACGTTCCTCGAACAGGCCCGCCTCGACGCCGCGCTTTAGGGGCAAGACCGCCATCGGGCAAAAAAACTGCGCGCAGTGGAGTCCGAAGTCTGCGGCCGCCTGCACACCACCGGTTTCACGGCGCTAAATTTCCAAGCAAAGCTGCGCGCCTTGTGCATTTGCTCCGAAATAACCCCTGGTCTGGTTCGAAAGTCCACTGCCTAAGCGCTATGCGTCCCGAACTTGACCCGGGACCTCCGCCCTGAAGCCGCGAGGCCCCGGATCGGGTCCGGGGCGGAGTTACTCGGGATCGATGACGCGCAGCGACAGCTCGCGGAGTTGCTCGTTGAGCGGCTCGCTCGGGGCGCCCATCATGAGGTCTTCGGCGCGTTGGTTCATGGGGAAGAGGATGACTTCGCGGATGTTGTCTTCGCCTGCCAGCAGCATCACGATGCGGTCGATACCTGCCGCGCAGCCGCCGTGGGGGGGCGCGCCGTATTGGAAGGCGTTGACCATGCCGCCGAAGCGTTTCTTGACCTCATCGGGGCCGTACCCTGCGAGCTCAAACGCTTTGAACATGATCTCGGGCTTGTGGTTCCGGATGGCGCCCGACACCAGTTCGTAGCCGTTGCAAGCGAGGTCGTATTGGAAGCCTTTGACCTCTAGCGGGTCACCTTCGAGCGCGGCCATCCCGCCCTGGGGCATGGAGAATGGGTTGTGTTCGAAATCGAGCGCGCCGGTTTCTTCGTCACGTTCGTAGATCGGGAAATCGACGATCCAGGCAAAGGCGAAGCGGTTTTGGTCCGTCAGGCCCAGCTCGTCGCCGATGACCGTGCGCGCCTTGCCTGCCACCTTTTCAAATGCGGACGGTTTGCCGCCGAGGAAGAACGCCGCGTCGCCCACGCCGAGGCCGAGCTGCTGGCGGATCGCCTCTGTCCGTTCGGGGCCGATGTTTTTGGCGAGCGGGCCAGCGGCCTCCTCCCCCAAGACAATCTCACCGGATTTGACGAGCGCGTTGACCTCTTTGACCTTCATCCCGCGCTCTTGCGCGATGGAGTCGGCTGTTTGTTTGCGCCAGAAGATGTAGCCCATCCCCGGCAGCCCTTCCTTCTGGGCGAAGGCGTTCATGCGGTCGCAGAATTTGCGCGAGCCGCCACCTGGGGCTGGGATCGCGCGGATCTGGGTGCCGTCCTGTTCCAGCAGCTTGGCGAAGATGGCAAAGCCGGAGCCTGCGAAATGTTCGCTGACGATCTGCATCTTGATGGGGTTGCGGAGGTCAGGCTTGTCGGTCCCGTACCAGAGCGCCGCGTCGCGGTAGGAGATTTGCGGCCAGTCCTGCGCGGCATCCACCGCACGGCCGCCGCCGAACTCCTCAAACACGCCCGCGATCACAGGAGAAATCGTATCGAAAACATCCTGTTGCTCGACAAAGCTCATCTCCATGTCGAGCTGGTAGAAGTCGGTCGGCGAGCGGTCGGCGCGCGGATCCTCGTCGCGGAAACAGGGCGCGATCTGGAAGTATTTGTCGAAACCCGACACCATGAGGAGCTGTTTAAACTGCTGGGGGGCCTGCGGCAGTGCGTAGAATTTGCCCGGGTGCAGGCGCGAGGGGACCAGAAAGTCGCGTGCGCCTTCGGGCGAGGACGCCGTGATAATGGGCGTCTGGTACTCGCGGAAGTCTTTTTCCCACATCCGCTTGCGGATGGACGCCACAACATCGCTGCGCAACACCATGTTTTGCTGCATTTTTTCGCGACGCAGGTCAAGGTAACGGTAGCTCAGGCGCGTCTCTTCCGGGTATTCCTGATCGCCAAAGACTTGCAGCGGCAGGTCGCCGTCGATGCCGCCCAGGACTTCCATATCGCGGATAAAGACTTCCACCTCGCCGGTGGGAAGCTTGGGGTTCACGAGCTCTGGGGCGCGGGCCTTGACCGTGCCGTCAATGCGGATGCACCATTCGGAGCGGAGTTTTTCCACCTGGGCAAACACCGGCGAGTCCGGGTCGCAGAGCACCTGCGTGATGCCGTAGTGGTCGCGCAGGTCGATGAAGATGACGCCGCCGTGGTCGCGCCGCCGATGCACCCAGCCCGACAGGCGGATCGTATCCCCCACATCGCTCGCGCGGAGATCGGCACAGGTGTGGCTGCGATAGGCGTGCATGGTCGGAAGCTCCCTCAAAAACAGGCCGGATATGGTCCCGGTCGCGTGGGTGCCCGTACACCCACTCTACCCGGTGAAGTCAAGCCAGACCGTCACATTGGCGCGGGCGGTGCCACGCAAAGCTGACGTAGCGTCATATGAAAATTCGGCCGATTTCTTCACCGCCGCCGTGGACTCAGGTTGTTTGATCAACTACCCCACCGTCACGAAAGCTGTGTATCTGGTATTGTGTGGGTGGGGAGCCGCGATGTTGTGCGGCAGGAGCGCTCGCGGCGTGTGGGGGAGACCACGCCGCGAGCGCTTGTCGTTTCGGGACTGCCCTTCTAGCTTTGCCATCTTTCCACGCTGTTACCCAACGTCATGCTGCGCTGCCGCACGAAACTTTGCGCGCGGGAACTTGCAGGGGTGGACTCCGACCTGTGTCGTACCTACGTGACGTGCACGTAAGGAGTTACCAAATGTTTAATGTACGCACTGGCGCCGTCTGCGCCGCGCTGGCTGTGGCAGCCGCTACCCCGATCCAAGCCGCTACCGTTGACCCGCTCGACCTGATTCAGAGCTTTAATGGCATCGTTTTGGGCGACATGCAGTCGTCTATCCATGTCGAAGGGACGCTTTATGTGGGCGGCAACCTGAACGGCGGCGGCGGCTTTTATGCCAATTCCGACGACATGGCCGAAGGAACCATCGGGGACGTCACGGGGTCCTTGATCGTTGGGGGCGACATCAATGCGCCGCTGACGACAGCTGGCCGGGGCACCATCCAGATCGGTGGGTCGCTTAATGTCGCGAACCCCAATCCGAACCCAAACGGGCAGCCGATCAATGAGAACTTGGGCGTGGATGCCCCTGGCGGCGTGCTTGTGAGCGATGTGGCGGCTGCGATGACGGGTCTGTCCACGCAGCTCACCGTGTTTTCCGATACGGCTGGTGCGGCCATCGACATGCGCGATCCCAACATCAAGGGTCTGACAAGTGGCGCGGGTGGCACAGGCACGCTGGAGGATATTGCGATCCTCAACCTGTCGGCCAGCCAAGCGCAGACCTTCCTGGGCAATGGCAACTTGGCGAACCTGAACCTTGACCCTGGGGTGACGACGATTGTGAACATCGCGGGTCTGACCCATGCGATCACGGGCACGTTCAACCAGGACAACAGCACGGTCATGTTCAACTTTTACGAAGCGCTGGACCTGACGATTTCGAACACGTTCGGGTTTTCGGTGCTCGCGCCGAATGCGGATGTGACGCTCAATCGCGGCGGGATGGACGGGACGCTTGTGGCCAGCACGCTCAACCAAACCGTGGAGCTGCGCCCGTTTGACAACATGGGGCCGAATGAGGTCGTGTTTACCGGCACGCTGCCGCAGAACGACATCGTTGCACCTGTGCCGCTGCCGGCGGCTGTGTGGATGCTCATGGCCGGCGTTGGGGCGCTGGCGGGGATGCGCCGCTTTGGCCGCGTGGCCCAGGCATAAAGCCTAGTAGGAATGGCGCCCGTTTCGGGCCCCTGCCCGGACTGACACAAAAAAGAAGCGGCGCCGGGTCAGGCGGGGCGTTTGTGGTTTTTTTTGGGTCGCGGGGTTAGAGGCCGGCGGGTTTGCCCGGTCCGGCCAGGGCGCCGGGGGCGCGCGCGGCTTTTGTGCGCGTCTG
>JBCBZG010000014.1:0-95133 GCA_039815465.1 Pseudomonadota bacterium | reverse complement strand
CAAGACGCCGCCAACGACCGCTCCCCCTCGATCTCCACCATACACGCCCGACAGTTCCCGTCAGACCGATACCCAGGCTGATCCTTGTGGCACAAATGCGGAATGATGAACCCGTCGCCCTTGGCAACCTCCCAGATGGATTGCCCCGGCGCCGCCTCAACCAAGCGGCCATCAAGCATAAAGCGGATCATATCTGTCATGACGTCTCCCTACCGGGGACGATAGACCACGGTATGCTGACTGGGCGAGACCCCAGTTGCGACCGCGAAGCCCCAAATTCCGTCATTCCCGCCAGACCCGTTTCCGATCCGCCCCAAACGCCGCCCGTGTGCGTCTCCTGCGCCCCGCTTCCTTTGGCCAAAAATACCTCCGCCGGAGGCAACCCGCCCTTGCAGCCCACGCCCCCGTTTGAAACGAAGCAAGGAAGGGAGGAACGCGCATGGGCGAGATTGTCTTGGTTCGTCACGGACAGGCCAATTCGGCGGCAACGGACGAGGAGAGCTATGATCGTCTGTCTAATCTAGGCCACGAACAGGCGCGTATGCTGGGCGATCACCTGCGACGTGTTGAGGCCCCGTTCGACCTCGTCCTCTCAGGCACGCTCACCCGCCATCAGGAAACGGCAGCCGGCATGGGGCTGACACCAGACCGGCTCGACGCGCGTCTCAACGAGCTCGACTATTTCAACCTCGCCGACGCGCTGGAAAAGGCCCGCGGCATTCCGCGCCCCGACGGCGCAGGCTTCGCCGCCCATATTCCGGTGGTGATGGAGGCTTGGCACGCCGCCGAAATCCAGGGGCAGGAAAGCTTTGCCAATTTCGAGACCCGCATCGCGGAGGTGCTCGCAGAGGCCCAAAAGCCGGGCAGGCGGGTGATCTGCGTGACCTCCGGCGGGGTCATCGGCATGGTGCTCCGCCACCTCTTGCGCCTCGATCCGACCCGCATGGCGCATATTCTGCTGCCGATTTATAATACCTCCATTCACCGCGTCGCCGTGCGCGAACAGGGCGCGATGCTTTCGGGCTTCAACGCGACGCCGCATCTCGACGCCCCGGACCGCGCGCCCTTCAAAACCCACTACTGAGGATCCGCCATGCAGCTCTACTATTCCCCCGGTGCGATTTCCGTGGCGAGCGCCGTGGCGCTCTATGAGGCGGGCGTAGAGTTCGAGCCCATCCGCGTCGACTTCGCCGCCCAAGCGCAGCAGAGCGACGCCTACCTCGCGCTCAACCCAAAGGGCCGGGTGCCGACGCTCATCACACCCCACGGCCCGCTGACAGAAACTATTGCGATCCTCGAATATGCCTGCCCCGGCCTTATCCCCGCTGACCCGTGGGATCAGGCCCGCATGCGGGAGGTGAACACCTACCTCGCCTCCACCATGCACGTCGCTCACGCCCACCGGTTCCGCGGCGCGCGATGGGCTGACGACCCCGCGGCGTGGGAGGCGATGACCGCCAAAGTGCCCGAAACCATGACCGACAGCGCAGCCTATATGGAAGCAAAGATCGAAGGCCCCTTCATCCTCGGCCCCACCCTCACACTCTCGGACCCCTATTTTTATGCCATCGCCCGGTGGCTCGCGTGGGACGGGGTGGATATGGCCAAGTTCCCGAAGATCACGGCCTTTCTCGAAATGATGGAGGCGCGCCCCTCCGTGATCCGCGCCCATGCCGAAGGGCTGATCCAATGACGCACCTCTGGGTCCGTGCCGAACCCCGCGCCCACGAGGCCCGCGTCGGCATCACGCCCGAGGGCGTTGGAAACCTGATCGCTGCCGGACTGCGCGTAACGGTCGAGGACAGCACCACCCGCGCCATCCCCACTGCCCGCTACGCGGATGCAGGCGCAGAGATCGCGGCCGAAGGCAGCTGGCCCACAGCCCCCACTGACGCGATCATATTCGGCCTCAAGGAACTGCCGGAGGACGGCACGCCACTCCCCCACCGCCACATCATGTTCGGCCACGCGTATAAGGGGCAGCCTGCCGGGCAGCGCCTGCTGGCGCGGTTCAAGGCGGGCGGCGGGACGCTCTATGACATCGAGTACCTCACCGACGCCGCGGGCCGCCGCGTCGCGGCCTTTGGCTACTGGGCGGGCTATGCCGGGGCCGCCGTGGCGCTAACCTGCTGGGCCGCGCAGCAGCGGGGCGCGATTGCGGGGCCGGTGGGCGCCTATGACAGCAGCCCGCAGATGCTCGCCGACCTGCAGGCGCAGATGTCGGGGATCTACACGAGGCCAAACGCGCTTATCATCGGGGCCAAGGGCCGCGTCGGACGCGGGGCCGCGGATCTTTGCACCCATATGGGGGTGGCGACCACGCTCTGGGATATGGAGGAGACCGCCCATGGCGGGCCGTTCCCCGAGGTGCTCGCGCACGAAATCTTCTTCAACTGCATCCTCGCGCACCCGGGGACGCCTGTTTTCGTGCCCGCCTCCGCCAAAACCGCAGAGCGCGCGCTCCAGGTTATCGGGGACATCGCCTGCGACCCCGACAGCGACTTTTCCCCGATCAAGGTCTACGACCGCGTCACGACATGGGACGCACCCGCGCTCCGCGTCCATGACGCGCCGCCGCTGGATGTGACCGCAATCGACAACCTGCCGTCCATGCTGCCGGTCGAATCGTCGGAAGATTTCGCCGAACAACTCCTGCCCTCGCTGCAGAAACTCCCGAGGTTCGACGACGAATGGGCCCGCGCCAAAAGCGCCTTTGACCGGGCCATGGGCGCCTAAACCAGCCACGGGGCAAAGGATTTTTCGAAAATCCTTGCAAGAGTTTTCGAAAAACTCTTGTCCCCTGTTGCCAGCGCGGTGAAAAAATCCAAGTATTTTTCACGAACGCGACGTCAGCGCACCTGCCCATGTCGATTCCGCCCTATCGCGGTCGGCAGGGCTCCGCTACACCGCCGCAAACCGAATTGCGCGCCTCAGCACACCCGCGGCGCATGCGTCAAAGGAGAACACGCAAATGAAGGTCCTCGTGCCTGTGAAACGTGTGATCGACTACAACGTGAAAGTCCGCGTAAAGGCGGATGGCAGCGGTGTCGATCTGGCCAACGTCAAGATGTCGATGAACCCGTTCGACGAGATCGCCGTAGAAGAAGCGATCCGCATGAAAGAGGCCGGAACCGCCTCCGAGGTCATCGCCGTCTCCATCGGCGTCAAGCAGTCCCAGGAAACGCTGCGCACCGCGCTCGCCATGGGTGCAGATCGTGCGATCCTCGTCATCGCTGCCGATGACGTCCACACCGATATCGAGCCGCTTTCGGTCGCCAAAATCCTCAAAGGCGTCATCGACGCGGAGGAGCCGGGTCTTGTGCTCTGCGGTAAGCAGGCCATCGACAACGACATGAACGCCACGGGCCAGATGCTCGCCGCGCTCACCGGCTGGTCGCAGGCAACGTTCGCGTCCGAGGTGGCCGTCGATGGCGACACCGCCACCGTCACTCGCGAGGTCGACGGCGGTCTCCAGACGATCAAGGTCAAGATGCCCGCGATCATCTCGGTCGACCTGCGCCTGAACGAGCCGCGCTATGCGTCGCTGCCCAACATCATGAAGGCCAAGAAGAAGCCGCTCGACGAAAAAACCGCCGCCGATTACGGCGTCGACGTCACGCCGCGCCTTGCCATCGTGAGCACGGGCGAGCCTGATGAGCGTGCCGCAGGCATCAAAGTGGGCTCCGTCGATGAGCTCGTGTCGAAACTCAAAGAAGCGGGGGCAGTGTAATGGCCGTTCTCCTGATTGCAGAAATCGTCGGTGACGAGCTCGCCGTGGACGCAACCGCCAAGGCGCTGACCGCGGCCAAGGCCATGGGCGATGTAACGGTGCTTTGCGCCGGGTCCGGCTGCCAGGGCGCATCTGCCGCCGCGGCAAAGCTTGACGGCGTGTCCAAGGTGCTCTGCGCCTCCCACGCCGACCACGCCAATGGTCTGGCAGAGCCGATCGCGGACCTGATCGTGTCGCTCGCGGGTGACTACAGCCACATCGTGGCCCCCTCCACCGCGTTCTCGAAGAACATCCTGCCCCGCGTGGCGGCGATGCTTGACGTCATGATCATCTCCGAAGTGACCGCCGTGGTCGACGCCGACACGTTCGAGCGTCCGATCTACGCCGGTAACGCGATCCAGACGGTGAAATCTTCCGACGCCACCAAGGTCGCCACCATCCGTACGTCGACCTTCGACGCCGCGGGCGAAGGTGGCTCTGCGGCGGTTGAGGAGATCTCTGCACCCGGCTCCCAAGGGCTGTCCGAGTGGGTCGAAGACAAGGTTGCCGAAAGCGACCGTCCGGAACTGACCTCCGCTGGGATCGTTGTGTCCGGTGGCCGCGGTGTGGGGTCCGAGGATGACTTCGCCCTCATCGAAAAGCTCGCCGATACGCTCGGGGCCGCCGTGGGCGCATCCCGCGCGGCGGTTGATTCGGGCTACGCGCCGAACGACTGGCAGGTGGGCCAGACCGGTAAGGTCGTGGCGCCGAATCTCTACGTCGCCGTCGGCATCTCCGGCGCGATCCAGCACCTGGCGGGCATGAAAGACAGCAAGGTCATTGTGGCCATCAACAAAGACGAGGAAGCGCCGATTTTCCAGGTCGCGGACTACGGCCTGGTTGCTGACCTCTTTGACGCGGTGCCAGAGCTCACAGAAAAGCTAGGCTAACGCACCGACATTGAACCGAAAGGCCCGTGCCTAGCTGGCGCGGGCCTTTTGCGTTTGGGGCGTAAGATGCCGCGCGATGTCGCGAGCAACCTCCACATGGGCGGCCGTGCTCAGCATAGCAGCCGCGACATGGGCCTCCGCAGGTAAGACGCTCATCGCCGTCGTGCCTTCGCCTCTCGCATCGGCGCTTGGCTGGACGATGGTGACGCTTTGCGCCAAGTCGCGAACCGCGTTGATCGTCTCGCGATCTATGAGCCGCGCACGCAGCCGGTCGCGCCGGTCCACGATATGCAGCAAGTGCACAGGCACCGCGAGCCTGTCCACGAGCGTGCCGAGCCGTTCGATCCAGCACAGCTGAAGCTCCATCCGCAGCTCTTCCATTGCGGGGGCAGACAATGCTGCCACATCGCGCAAAAGATGCCCGGTGAAGTGGATGTCGCTTGTGTCGAGCGCGGGCAGACGCGTGCGCAGCTCTGGGCGCACCTCCACCACGCGGTCGTTGCGGCGCGGATGGACGCGGTAGAACGCGTTGGACATATTCGCAGGCGACAACGTCTCGAGCACGATATGGTCCGCGTGATTGGCCGCGCGCAGCACCTCCGGGTCGCTCAAGAACACGTCGAGCCCAGCATTCTTGATCCCGAGGTTAAGCGCACCCAGCCCAAGCTCCGCGGCCACGCGAGACGCGAACGGATGCGGCTGATAGGGGCCCAACGTCTCCGTTCCGCCGATGAATGCGATAAACGGCGCCGCCAAATCCGGCGGTGGCCCGCGGAACTGTTGTCGCGATAATCCGTATGTACAGAGCTCCACGCCCTGCAGCATTTGTCCAAGTCGAAGCTCCGACATGGCCCACCTCCAATTCACCCGAGGCGGTGAGTACCTGCGCGGAGTAAGGGGTTTCTTAATTGGGCCCGGGGGATTGTGTTCAATTCCCGCCAAATGCCGCAGGCCCTTTTGCACTTGCGGCGAGAGGTATAACGTCGCCACAGGCAAGGAGACGACCATGGCCATATCATCCATCGGAATCATCGGCGCGGGGCAAATGGGCAACGGAATCGCCCATGTTATGGCGCTCGCCGGCTATGAGGTGCGTCTGACGGATGTGAGCGATACGGCCCTGAGCGCGGCCAAAGGCGTCATCGCAGGCAACATGACCCGGCAAGTGGTGCGGGAAAAGATCACAGAAGCGGAGCGCGACGCGGCGCTCAGCCTCATTGCACCCGTGCCTGGGTTGGCCGATCTGGGGTCCACCGATCTCGTGATCGAAGCCGCCACCGAGCGGGAGACGATCAAGGCAGCGATTTTCGAAGACATCCTGCCGCATCTCAAACCCGAAACGATCCTGACCTCGAACACGTCCTCGATCTCCATCACGCGGCTTGCGTCCCGCACGGACCGGCCAGAGCGCTTTATGGGCTTTCACTTCATGAACCCCGTGCCCGTGATGCAGCTCGTGGAGCTCATCCGCGGGATCGCGACCGATGAGCCGACGTTCAAGGCCTGCGAAGACGTGGTGGCGCGGCTCGGCAAAACCTCAGCCTCCGCTGAGGACTTCCCCGCGTTCATCGTGAACCGGATCCTGATGCCGATGATCAATGAGGCGATCTATACGCTCTATGAGGGTGTGGGATCCGTCCGGTCCATCGACACCTCCATGAAACTCGGCGCGAACCACCCGATGGGGCCGCTCGAGCTTGCCGATTTCATCGGGCTCGATACATGCTTGGCGATTATGAACGTGCTCCATGACGGGCTCGCGGATACCAAATACCGGCCTTGCCCACTGCTGACGAAATATGTGGAGGCCGGGTGGCTGGGCCGCAAAACGCAGCGCGGATTTTACGATTACCGAGGCGACGAACCGGTGCCCACGCGCTGATCCCATGGTCTGATCCGGGGCGCCGCATTCTTTCAAAGAATGCGGACCGAAATCTTTGAAAGATTTCGGCACCCAGCTGAAAAGACAGGGCGAGCGGTGTCTTAGGGCTCGAGGCCGATCGTGTGCGCGCGGAGCCATTCCATAAAGCTGCGCGGGTTGCGGCCCTTTTCCTTGAGCTCTTCATCGGTGATCGGGTGACCGATGATCGGGCGCTGGGGCTTGCCAAAGCTTTTGGCGACCTCATGGATCAGCAAGCCCTGACGCAGGGTCGCGGACACCTGGTTTGCGATCTGGTAGGCGCGGGAGTTCTGGCCAGGAAAGCGGACTGGCACCACCTTTGCGCCGGATCGTTGGATCAGCTTTGCGGTGAACGGGTTCCATTCCCCTTCAATCGCGGGCCCAAACCAGGTCTTTGACACTGCAACCGCGCCCGAGGGAAATACGACGATAGCGCCCCCGTCGGCGAGGTGGGTCATCGCGGCTTTGCGCATCTCCAAGCTTTTGTTGAAGCTGTCATCCTCATGCGGAAAGGGCACGGGGATCATGTACTGCGAAATCTCATCGACCCCGGTCAGCAGTGAGCGGGTGAGGATCTTATAGTCATCGCGCACCTCGCCCACGAGTTCGGCGATCATCATCCCATCCACAAGCCCATGAGGGTGGTTGGCCACGATCACCACGGGGCCGGTGGCTGGGATGCGCTCGATTTCCTCCCGCGGGGTTTGGAGATCGATGCGCATCAAGCGGCGCGCTTGTTTCCAGAACTTTTGACCCGTCGCGGGCCCAATGCGCTCAAATTCGCGGATGCGTCGCAGGAGCGTGATCTTACCGGTGCACCATTCGATCGCGCGGATCGCGGTTGACTGCCAAGGGTTGGTAAAGGTGCCCGCGTAGCTCAGCTTGCGCTTGTCATAGGGGACCTCATCGGGGTCGTGACGCTCCTGCGCCTTGCGGCCGGGCCCCACGAGCGCGTTTGGTGGCCTTTGGGTTTGGTCAACCACGGCCTACTCCCCCGATTTGCAAAAGGTCATGCGATGGCCCTCCTGCTCGTGTCACATCTCTTCCCCGAAGCGGTCGGCGATGAGCGATTTCAGCGCGTCGGCCAAGGCGTCAGCGTCGTCCCCCGAAATCTCGACCTCAATAGTGGAGCCGACGGGGGCTGCCAACATCAAAAGCCCCATGATGCTGTCACCGGCGGCGCTCAGCCCATTGCACGAGACCTCGCACTCGGCCTCAAACGCCTCCACCACCTCAACAAATTTGGCAGAGGCGCGGGCGTGCAGACCCTTTTGATTTACAATTTTGTAAGTCTGGGAGACAGTTTCCATCGGCCTATGTTGCCGCTTCTTGCGCCATATTCAAACTGTCTATGTACTTTTTGCCCGCCTCGCGCGCCGCGCGAACGGCGTCATCCACCGGCTTTTTGCGCATTTTCGCCAGTTTCACGAGCATGGGCAGGTTTGCCCCGTAAAGGATCCGCCGCCCGGACGCCTGGCAGGCCCGCAGCGAGAGGTTCGATGGCGACGAGCCAAACATGTCGATGACGAGCACGACCCCGTCCCCATGGTCAACCGCGTCCGCGGCCTGGCAAATCTCGTCTTGTTTCAGGCTCCGGTCATGCTTGGCCTCGATTGAGACCGGCCGAATGCCGTCTTGTTGCCCCACCACATGCTCCACCGCCGCTTTGTATTCGGCTGCGAGGCCGCCATGGGCCACGATCACGATCCCGATCACGTGCGACCCTCTTTCCCCACGCGCGCGGCGCTTTTAGGCACTGTGCGCTCTAGCTCCCTATGTCGAATAGACACCTGCTGGCCGGTCTGCGCAAGGGCTGCGGCCATGTGTTCCGCTAAGGTAACGGAGCGGTGTTTGCCGCCGGTGCAGCCAAAGCCGATGCTCAGGTAGGATTTGCCTTCTTCCCGGTAGGCGGGGATGAGCAAATTCACCAGATCGCGGACCTGATCAAAGAAGGGTGTGTAGCGGTCATCGGTGGTCACATAGGCTTGGACATCGTCATGAAGCCCCGTGTGTGGCCGCAGCGCGGGGTCCCAGTAGGGGTTCCGCAAAAAGCGGCAGTCGAACACCATGTCGAGGCCCCGCGGCAACCCGCGTTTGTAGCTAAAGGAATGGAGCGACAGCGCCAAGTCGCGGCCCACTTTGGGCGCAAACCAGGTTGCCAGTTCGGCCTTGAGATCGTGAGGCGTAAGTTCGGACGTGTCGATCAGGAAATCGGCCCGTGCACGCATGGGTGCGAGCAGATCGCCCTCCCGCGCGATGCCGATTTCTGGCGTCTCCTCCGGGGCGGAGGGGTGTCTTCGGCGGGTCTCCGAATAGCGGCGCAACAGGACATCCGTACGCGCATCGAGATAGACGAGTTCGGGCACCACTTTCCCCGACGCGGACAGCTGGTCGACAACCTCGATAAAGGCATTCGCCGAAAAGCCCCGTGTCGCCGGCGCGATGCCAAGCGCCATAGGCTGGTCAAGCGGCGGGCCGCTCAGCAGGCGGGAGATGAGCGATATCGGCAGGCTGTCGATTGTCTCGTAGCCAAAGTCTTCTAACACGTTGATCGCGGTGCTGCGCCCCGCGCCCGATGGGCCCGTGATCAGCACAAAACGCTGCGATGCAGAAGTGTCGCGCTCCGTCATGGATATCCTATAGCTCCGCACCCTTAACATATAGCATCAGCGCGGCTGCCAAGGGCCCGCTCGCGGGTCTGTGAAGGAGCGGCAGTGTCTGCCCGAGGAGGGGGATCGTTTGCATAGGCGGCAAACGTGCCGCAGCGCAGCGAGACATGTCAAGGGCTGCAACGACCCGCGCCTGCGGCAAAAGCGATAGCGGTAACAACCCGAGCCCCCGCGCCTCGATCGCACGGGGCAGCGTCGCGGGCGCGCGCGCGATGATCCCGGTTGTGTGTGACAGTTCCGTGATGTCATCGGCCACAAGCTCCGCCCCAAGCGCTAGCATCTCGATCGCGAGTGACGACTTTCCACTGCCCGATGGTCCCGCGATCAGCAGCGCCTTCCCGTCTATGGCGACGCAGGTGGCATGGATGTGGTAGGTTCCCGCCCCAGCGGGGCGCAGCGCGAAAGGATCGCCAGCGTCCACCTGTTAGAGCGGCAGACCCACGACGAAGCGCGCGCCAAGCGGGTCTGACGTCAGGTCGGCCTCTGTCGGGCGGATATTTTCGGCCCAAATCACGCCGCCATGGGCTTCCACAATCTGTTTGGAGATCGCGAGGCCGAGGCCGGAGTTATTGCCAAACTGGCCCTCGGGCCGTTCGCTGTAGAAGCGTTTGAATATCTTTTGCAGCGCGCCATCGGGGATGCCGGGGCCAGTATCCTCTACGACTACGAGCACACGGTTGTCCCGCTTGCGCGCCCAGACTCGGATCGCGTCGCCGTCTTCGCAAAAGCTCGTGGCGTTGGAGATGAGGTTCACAAACACCTGCGCCAGCCGCGCTTCGAGCCCGTGCACAATGAGCGGTCCGGTGGGGAGGTCGCTGATAAACTCCACCCCTTTGGCCGCCGCGTCTTGGCCTAGGAACTCGCACAGATTCTCCACCATGTGGATCAGGTCGAACGGCTCTTCCTCCTCCTTAACCAGCTCACTGTCGAGCCGCGAGGCGTTGGAGATGTCGCTGACCAGCCGGTCGAGGCGGCGCACATCGTGGTCGATGACGTCAAAGAGTTTCTCGCGCTGATCCTCGCGTTTGGCGACGCGGAGCGTGCCCACGGCGGAGCGGAGGGATGCGAGCGGGTTCTTGATCTCGTGCGCGACGTCGGCGGCGAATTGTTCGTTATTGTCGATGCGGTCGTAAAGCGCCGTGATCATGCCGCGGAGCGCGCCGGATAGTCGGCCGATTTCGTCCGGGCGCCCCGTGAGGTCGGGGATGCGGATGCGGGCAGGGGACATTTTGCGCGCGTTCTTGTCCCGCCCCAGTTCAGCGGCGGCGGCCAGATCGCTGAGCGGGTTCGCGATGGTGGAGGCAAGCACAAGCGACAGACCGATGGACACAAGCAACGCCACAACAAACATCTGGAGCACTTGCTCGCGCTCTTGGCTCACCAGCTCATCAATTTCGCCCGCCGCCGTCGTGACGGCAATCGCCCCCACCACGCGTCCGTTCTTTTCAATCGGGGTCGCCACGAAAAAGATCGTGCGCCCCGCCGCATCGCGCCCCGTTTCGGCCCGCGGTGTCCCGGCAAGCGCGTCAGGTAAAAGCGCGCGGACCTGTTCTGACGCAGATGGCACCGGGCCGGGGTCCGAGGGGCCAAGCAGCCCCGCCGCCCGCTCCCAAAGCGACCCAAGCGTTTCGACGACGATGTTGGACTGGGCGTTAGGTGCCGCTGCAGCAGGCGCAGCGCGCCCCACGGTCGATGCGATTTCCCGTTCTGTTACGCCAAAGACGGTCACATCCGCCCCGCCGCGCAGGTCGAGCCCGCTCAGCACGTCGTCAACTTCGATACTATCGTTCAGGCTCAGCGTCGCGCCGCCTGTGCTCAGCCCCGCCTCGAACACATCCGCGATCAGCTCCGCCTCGTTGACGAGGCCGCTCGCCCGCTGAAACGCAAGCGTTTCCCGCGACGGGTTCAGGTAGAGCACGCCCAGCACGAGGATGAGCAGCGCGAGCAGGTTGAATGTGATGATCTTCCGCGCGAGCGGGGAGCGGTTGAGCGAGATCAGCGACCGGCGCTTGCGTGTCGCCTGCAGCTCCTTTTCAACCGTCGCGTCGGGCGCAACCCAGTCGTCGCCCAGCAGAACATCTGCCTGCCGGACGCTATTGAGATCGCGCACGTCGATATCTGGTTGGCTCATCTGGGGCCCCGGTCCCCTGCGCTAAAGCTTACTCTTCGTTGTAACGGTAGCCGATGCCGTAGAGAGTTTCGATAGCCGAAAACTCACTATCTGCGGTGCGCATCTTTTTGCGCAGGCGTTTGATGTGGCTGTCGATGGTGCGGTCGTCGACATAGACCTGATCATCATAGGCCACATCCATTAGCTGATCGCGGGATTTCACAAAGCCAGGCCGCTGCGCGAGCGCTTGCAGCAGCAGGAACTCAGTGACGGTCAGGGACACATCGTTGCCCTTCCAGCTCACCGCGTGGCGCAGCGGGTCCATCGTCAATTGGCCGCGCACCATCTGCTTGGTCTCTTCGGTCTCGACAATGGTCTCACCGCTGATCGCGTCCTGACGGCGCAAGAGCGCGCGGATGCGTTCGACGAGCAAACGCTGCGAGAACGGTTTTTTGACGTAGTCATCGGCCCCCATGCGCAGGCCCAGCACTTCGTCAATCTCGTCGTCTTTGGACGTCAGAAAGATCACGGGCATCGACGATTTCTTGCGCACACGCTGGAGCAGGTCCATGCCGTCCATGCGCGGCATTTTGATGTCGAGCACGGCCATGTCGGGCATGGATTTGTTAAACGCATCAAGCGCGGCCTGGCCGTCATTATAGGTTTCAACGTCAAAGCCTTCGGCCTCGAGCGTCATGGATACGGATGTCAGAATGTTCCGATCATCGTCCACAAGGGCGATTTTGGACATGGTTGGATGCCTCTCATACTGCTCTGTTATTCTTATTCTGTTTTCTTTGTTGCTCGCGGATGCGCGCCCGAAAATCAACAGAAATGCGAATCACAGCGGGGTGGTCGCCGCAATTTGGCCCCGAAATCGCTGAAGGCTTGCTTAATTGCCGCACTTTTTTGGATCGCTGCACGGCTTTGGGCGGTGGTCCGCGGTGGTTGCGCTAACTTGGGGCTGGTGGCGCTATCATGCTGAAACTGCTCTATTCTTGTTCATAAACGTCCTGTAACGCTTCTCCTGCGACAGGAACTTAAGGAGCCCGTAGGCCATGACCACCGGACGCGTAAATCCCGACTTCACCCTCGAAACCCAGGGGATCACGGGGCTCGGCGCGGTCTATTATAACCTGATCGAACCCTCGCTCGTGGAAACCGCGATCAAGCGCGGGGAAGGGGAACTGGGTCAGGGCGGGACGCTTCTGGTGTCCACGGGCAAGTTCACGGGCCGCTCGCCCAAGGACAAGCACATCGTGCGCACCCCGGGTGTGGCGGATCACATCTGGTGGGACCAGAATGCGGAGATGTCGACCGAGGGCTTTGACGCGCTTTATGACGACATGGTCGCCCACATGCAGGGGCGTGATTACTTCGTACAGGACCTGTTCGGTGGTGCAGACCCGGCGCACCGGCTCGACGTGCGGATGGTGACCGAGCTTGCCTGGCATTCGCTCTTTATCCGCCACATGCTGCGCCGCCCCGATGGCGAAGAGCTGGAGGAGTTCGAGGCGGATTGGACCGTCATCAACTGCCCGTCCTTCCTTGCAGACCCCAAGCGGCACAACTGCCGGTCCGAGACCGTTGTGGCGATGAATTTCGAGCGCAAGCTGATCCTGATCGCCGGCACTGAATACGCGGGCGAGAATAAGAAGAGCGTGTTCACGCTGCTCAACTACCTGCTGCCCGAGAAGGGCATCATGCCGATGCACTGCTCGGCCAACCACGCGCCGGGCAATCCGGTGGATACTGCGATCTTCTTCGGCCTCTCTGGCACGGGCAAGACCACGCTGTCGGCGGACCCGGAGCGGGTGCTGATCGGTGACGATGAACACGGCTGGTCAGAGCGCGGCACCTTCAACTTTGAGGGCGGCTGCTACGCCAAGACGATCAAGCTGAGCGCGGAAGCGGAGCCCGAGATTTTCGCGACGACGAAGAAATTCGCGACAGTCATCGAAAACATGGTCTACGACCCCGACACCAAAGAGCTCGATTTCGAGGACGACTCGCTAACGGCCAATATGCGCTGTGCGTACCCCCTCGAATATATCTCCAACGCGTCGAAGACGGCGCTGGGCGGGCATCCGAAGAACATCATCATGCTGACATGCGATGCGTTCGGCGTGCTGCCTCCCATCGCGCGGCTGACCCCTGCGCAGGCGATGTACCACTTCCTGAGCGGCTTCACGGCCAAGGTGGCGGGGACCGAGCGGGGCGTGACCGAGCCTGAGCCAACATTTTCCACCTGCTTTGGCGCGCCCTTCATGCCGCGACGGCCAGAAGCCTATGGCACGCTCCTGCGCGAAAAGATCGCCAAGCATGGTGCGACCTGCTGGCTCGTGAACACCGGCTGGACCGGTGGCGCCTACGGCGAAGGGTCCCGGATGCCGATCCGCGCGACGCGCGCGCTGCTTGCCGCGGCGCTCGACGGGACGCTGAACACCGGGCAGTTCCGCAAGGACGAGAACTTTGGCTTTGAGGTGCCTGTGAGCGTGCCGGGTGTGGCAGACCTACTGCTGACCCCGCGCCGGACGTGGGAAGACGGAGACGCTTACGACGCGCAGGCGCAGAAGCTGGTGCAGATGTTCTCGGACAATTTCGAGCAGTACCTGCCGCATATCGACGACGACGTGAAAGCGGCGGCGATTGGGTGATTAAGGCGGAGCCTTGTTTGGTCTACCATAGCAGCAACGTACTTGCCTGACGGTAACGTCAGGCCGCGCCGTTCCGCCCCCACGGGGCGGCGCGAGCGCCACCCCTCGGAACGGCGCTATAGCTCTTATTGCAGGGCTGATCAGAAAGCAGGTCGTCGGCAAATCAGCCCACCACCGCCTTCCGGATCAAATTCAAACCCGCCACCACCAGCACAATCAGCGTCACCGTTCGAAACCGCTGCTGATCCATCCGGTCGCTCAGCCAGAACCCAATCAGCATCCCCAGATAGGCCGGGATCAGGAGGGCCGCGGACCAGGGCGCGGTCGTCATGTTAAACACCCCGCTTTGCAGATGCGCGATCAGCAGCATCACCGCGCCTGTGCCGTAGATCACCCCCTGCACGATGATCTGACGGTCCTTCGGCGTGTCGATGGCCATGAGGTAGAGCACGGTCGTCGGCCCCCATGTCCCTGCAAGCCCGCCCATGATGCCGGAAAAGACGCCAATCCCCCATTCCGCCATACGCCGGCGTGCTTCGGGAATGATGGGCCGCCAACCGTAGAGCTGGATCAGCGACAGGATGACGACGGGCACCCCGAGAACAAGGTAGAACACCCGCGCCGAGATCAGCGGCAAAAGCTGTGCGGATAAGATGATGAACACGGACACGACGAGCAGGTAGCGCCACACGAACCGCGCCTCCCGCAGGGCGGGGGCCACCCCATGGCGAAAGGTCTGGAACGCGTTCGAGGCCACAACGGGGAGAATCATTGCTGCGATTGCGAGCGTGGGCTCCACAATCGAGGTCAGCCCCGACACCATCACGAGCGGCATCGCAAAGCCCACAGTGCCTTTGATCACGCCCGCGGTGAGTGTGATAAGCACCGAAAGTACGAAAAGCGTCGTTCCGAGTTCAGAAAAGATCGATAAATCCATGCCTACTCTTAGTCCGCGCAGCGCTAGGGCACCATGGCCGCTTGGCAATACGCCGCGACACTTTAATGCGCTGGAAATCTTTGGTTTGAATTATTGTTGCGCTGCGAGTGCAAACGGATTAGGCCTCGGCGGGTGAAAATGAGGAGACATGACATGGCACATGATGGACAGATGCAGATCGATACGCTCGTGCTGCCAGAGCTCCTTGATCTGACGCGCGCGGCGCTCGCGCCCGTCGACAGTATTCTCGCCACGGCGAAGGCGCGCGTGGCGGATATGGTGAGCGACGGGGATCGTATTTCCGCGACGCTCGTGGACGCCAACCAAACAGCCGCCCACGGCCTCGCCTGGCTCGCCACCTACGCCGAATCCCTGCGCCAGATGCAGGCCTGGGCGGAGAAGCTGAATGCCGAGGGCGCGTTTGGTGAGACCGAACAGCTGATCCACCAGATCGCCTTTGGCGAGTACCTCTGGCAGATCTATGGCGGCATCCAGATGAACCAGGGGGAGGTCGTGCGCCTCCAGGACATGGGGCTGAGCCAGGAGGACCAGCGCGGTCTGATGATCCCGGCGGTCATGACGCTTTGCGATGGCGGCAACACGCAGGCAGCACGTTCGCGCCTCGTGGAGCTGATGCAGGAGCAGGGCGACACGATTGTGGGTCGCTCCGGGCTCGACGAAGAGCTTGAGATGATCCGCGAGCAATTCCGCCGCTACTCGCTGGAGAAGGTGGAGCCCTACGCGCACGAATGGCATTTGAAAGACGAGCTCATCCCGATGGAGACCATCGAGGAGCTCAGCGAAATGGGCGTCTTTGGCCTGACGATCCCGGAGGAGCATGGGGGCCTGGGCCTGTCCAAAGCCTCCATGTGCGTGGTGTCCGAGGAACTGAGCCGCGGCTATATCGGCGTGGGCTCGCTTGCCACCCGGTCGGAGATCGCCGCAGAGCTGATCCTGTGCGGCGGCACCGACGCGCAGAAGGAAAAGTGGCTGCCCGGCCTCGCCTCTGGTGAGATCCTGCCGACGGCCGTGTTTACCGAGCCCAACACCGGTTCCGACCTTGGCGCGCTCAAAACCCGCGCGAAGCAAGACGAGAATGGCGACTGGATCATCACAGGCAACAAGACGTGGATTACCCATGCGGCGCGCACGCATGTCATGACCGTGCTCGCCCGCACCGTGCCCGATACCGACAACTACAAGGGCCTGTCGATGTTCCTGGCGGAAAAGACGCCCGGCACGGATGAGGAGCCCTGGCAGGACGAAGGCATTTCAGGCGGTGAGATCGAGGTGCTCGGCTACCGCGGGATGAAGGAATACACGCTGAACTTCGACGACTTCAAAGTGAAGGGCGAGAACCTGCTTGGCGGGGAAGAGGGCAAAGGCTTCAAACAGCTCATGGAGACGTTTGAGAGCGCGCGGATCCAGACCGCCGCCCGCGCCGTGGGCGTGGCGCAGTCCGCGCTAGACGAGGGCATGAAATACGCGCTCGACCGCAAGGCGTTCGGCAAAGCGCTGGTGAACTTCCCGCGCGTGTCCTCGAAACTCGCCATGATGGCCGTCGAAACCATGATCGCCCGCCAGCTCACCTACTTCTCGGCGGTGGAAAAGGACGAGGGCCGCCGGTGCGACCTGGAGGCCGGGATGGCGAAGCTGCTGGGTGCTCGGGTGGCTTGGGCGGCGGCGGACAACGCGCTGCAGATCCACGGCGGCAACGGCTTCGCGCTGGAATACAAGATTAGCCGGATCCTATGCGACGCACGCATCCTCAACATCTTCGAAGGCGCCGCTGAAATCCAAGCCCAGGTCATCGCTCGCCGCCTCCTGGCCTAAGAGCCTTAAAAAGCATGGCAAACCCGACGGCGGGTACAAGGTGGAGATGGCGGGTCCGCCCGCCTCCCCCTCACATCGAAGATGTTCGGCCTTCGGCGGCGCGCTTTGCGCGTTTTCCTCCGGAGGAAGTATTTATGGACGAAAGAAAGGAGGGCGGTGTCCCTTTCTTTCGTCGCCAAATACTTCCCCCCTGGAAGGGCCGCCGGAGGCACGCGGCGAAGCCGCGCCCCCTAAGGTTCAAGCCTGAAAGGCGCAGAAGGGAGGTGGGTGGGCTCGTCCATAGAAAAGCGCCTAGACGCTCATGCAGAGGTACTTCATCTCCAGGAATTCATCGATCCCGTGGCGCGACCCTTCGCGGCCCAGTCCAGACTGTTTGACGCCGCCGAAGGGGGCGACTTCGGTGGAAATGATGCCCGTGTTGATCCCAACGATGCCGTATTCCAGCGCTTCGGCCACATTGTAGACGCGGCTCAAGTCCTTTGCGTAGAAATACGCCGCCAGACCGTAGATCGTGTCATTGGCCATGGCGATGACCTCGTCCTCACTGTCGAACTTGAACAGTGGCGCCATGGGGCCGAAGGTCTCCTCGTGGCTGACTTTCATATCTTGGGTCACGCCCGTCAGGATCGTGGGTTCAAAGAATTGCCCACCAAGACAGTGCGCCCCACCACCGAGCGCGACTTCGGCCCCTTTGGAGAGGGCGTCGGCGATGTGGTCGCGCACCTTCTCCACCGCAGGGGCTGAGATGAGCGGCCCGAAGTCGACGCCGTCGAAGCCGTCGCCGACGGTCATCTTTTCCACCGCTGCTTTGAATTTCGCGGTGAAGGCGTCATAGACCCCGGCTTGGACATAAATCCGGTTGGCGCACACGCAGGTCTGGCCGTTGTTGCGGAACTTGCAGGCGATGGCGCCGATGACAGCCTCATCTAGGTCCGCATCGTCAAAGACGATGAACGGCGCGTTGCCGCCAAGTTCCATGCTCACGCGTTTCACCTGCGCCGCCGCGCGTTCGAGCAGGATGCGTCCCACGCGGGTTGATCCGGTGAAGGTGATCTTCCGCACGGTTTCATTCTCACAAAACTCGCGCCCGATGGCGTCGGCGTCATTCGACGGCACGATCTGGAGGAGCCCCGCGGGCAGCCCCGCACGTTCTGCCAGCACCCCCAGCGCCAAGGCAGACAGCGGTGTCAGCTCCGACGGACGGGACACAAACGCGCAGCCCGCCGCGAGCGCGGGCCCGGCCTTCCGCGTGATCATGGCGTTGGGGAAGTTCCAGGGTGTGATCGACGCGGCCACGCCGATGGGCTGTTTGATCACAGTGATGCGTTTGTCGGCCTGGTGGCCGGGGATGGTTTCGCCGTAGAGGCGCTTTGTCTCCTCCGCGAAGAACTCAATGAAGGACGCGCCGTAGGCGATCTCGCCCTTTGCCTCTGCGATGGGTTTCCCCATCTCTGCCGTCAGGATCATCGCGAGGTCGTCTTGCGCCGCCATGATGAGTTCGTACCAGCGCCGCAAAATGCCTGCGCGCTCCTTCGCGGGCCGCGCAGCCCAGACTTTCTGCGCAGCCTCCGCGCCCGCAATCGCGGCGGCCACATCGGCGCGCCCCAGGTCAGCGACACTGGCCACCACATCCCCGCGCGCTGGGTTCACCACGTCAAAGGTCGCGCCCGACGCCGAATCGACCCAAGCGCCGTTCACATAGGCTTGGGTTGCGAGAAGCGTGGGGTCAGACAGCATCCCTGCCAGGTTTGTTTGGGTGTCGAGCATCATATCCTCCCTCAGGCCTTTGGGCCGAACGTAGTGCGCCAGGCGGGCGGTCCACCTGGAATGTCGTCTGCGGCATAGACACCCCGCGCGATGGCGCGCGCAAGCGTCGTCGCGGCCAAGTGGCCGATTTCGATGGCCTCGCCCATGTCATCGCCCAAGGCGCGCGCCCCGGTGGAGGCTGCAAAGACCAGGTCACCATCAAAAAGCGTGTGCGACGGGATCAACGCCCGCGCCATCCCGTCATGGGCCGCCGTCGCCATTCGCGTGCACTGCGCCTGATCGAGCGCGGCGTCCGTCGCGACTATGGCGATCGTGGTATTGTGCTCCGACAGCTTGGTTGGCAGCGCTGCGGGCACGATCTGGGGCGCGCCACGCCCCCCAAATTCAGCGCCGATTTCAAAGGGTCCGGCCCAGAACTGCCCCGTCTCTGGATGGCAGGCCGTGCCTATGGCGTTCACGGCCACAAGCGCGCCGACCCTGTGCCCGGCCGATGTCTGGGCCGACGCTGTGCCAAGCCCCCCCGCCAGTCCCGCGACGGTGGCGCCAAAGCCCGCGCCGACGCTGCCGACGCTAATATCCGCGCCCGCCGCAGACAGGGCCGCGCGACCCAATGCAGGGTAGGGGTTGTCCTGCCAGGTTTTGTTCCCGCCATTCGCCAGGTCAAAAAGGATCGCCGCGGGCACGATGGGCACCACAGCGGGGCCTGCGGGAAATCCGCGTCCCGCGGCACGCAGCCCATCGGCCACCCCATCGGCGGCCGCGAGCCCAAAGGCTGAACCACCGGCGAGCACCAGCGCATCTACCTGCTGCACCAGCCGGTCCGGCGCGAGGAGGTCAGTTTCCCGCGTACCCGGCGCGCCGCCCATAACATGGGCCCCCGCCGTGAATGGGCGGTCAGCGGTGAGCACCGTCACGCCAGAGCGGAGCGCCGCATCCTGGGCATGCCCAACGAACAGCCCCTCAATGTCAGTGATTGCCGTCATGCCCGTAGCCTCGACCCCTGAAACCGCCCGAGCGCGTGCAGCCTGTCAGACGCCCCCAGGGTGCCCTCCAACGCGCCCTCAAAGACCAGAACCAAGGTGGTGTTGAGCCCCATGTCGGTGGCGATGTTATGGGCGGTCTGCGCGTTGAAGTAATGCGCGAGCCGGGGGGCCGGATCAGTTTTGCAGATCACGTCGACCTCGCCCAAGTCTATGTCCGCGCCCTGGTTGGACGCCAGGTCGTAGAGATGCGCGAAACACAACTGCTGGCTTTCGAAGAGCCCCGCAAAGACGTCAATCGCCGCGGGAACACGGGCAGGCACGCGCGGCATCAGATGCAGCGCCCGCCATCCACCTCGAGCGCGACGCCGGTGATCATGGACGCCTCGTCTGAGCAGAGGAATGCCGCAGCGGCACCCATGTCCTCGGGCTGCGAAAACCGGCCCAGCGGGATGGTGGACAAGAACTTGGTGCGTGTTTCTGGCGTGTCGCCGCCCATAAAGCTTGCGAGCAGAGGGGTTTCCCCCGCCACCGGGTTTATGGCGTTCACGCGGATGCCATGGGGCGCAAGCTCCACCGCCATCGCCTTCGTCGCGGTGATCATCCAACCTTTGGAGGCGTTATACCAGTTCAGCCGGGGCCGGGGGCTGACCCCCGCCGTGGAGGCAACATTGAGGATCGCGCCCGCGCCGAGCGCCTTCATAGCGGGGACAAAATGGCGGGCAAAAAGGTAGACGGATTTGGCGTTTACGGCAAAGACGCGGTCGAAATCATCCTCGCTGACCTCCTCCATCGGGGCGGGCATATGGGTGATGCCCGCGTTGTTAACGACGATATCGGTGTCGCCCCAAAGCGCCCGGGCCTGAGCCGCGAGTGCCTCGACCGACGGGCCGCTGGACACGTCCACCTGCGCGGCCTCAGCGCCGAGCTCGCGCGCCAATGCCTGTGCGCCGTCGTGGTTGAGATCGGCGATCAGCACCCGCGCGCCTTCGGCGACGAATTTTCGCGCGATGCCCGCGCCAAAGCCCGAGGCCCCGCCGGTGATGATCGCTGTCTTGTGTTCTAATCGCATAGCGTGCCTCCCTCCGCGGAAGCCTAGCGTGCCCAGACAGGGAGGTGAAGATTGGCATTCGAATGACCGGACCGCAGCGAATTTCCCGCAAAGGGATGAAGCCGCAGGCAAAAGAGCCCATATATATCCCAAGCAGCGCGGAGGCAGACAAAAACCATGGGTATCGTCGCAAGGTGGAGCGCCGTGATCGTCACGGGTGTCGTGCTATACATGGCTGCGACCTATGCCGCCGATGCGCTCGGCTGGGCCGATGGCATGGGGCGCACTCTGGGCCTCGGCGCGGGCGTCGGCCTCTTTGTGGGCGGCCTCGCAGGGGCGCTTGGGCTGATCGGAGACAGCCGTGATTGAGCGTGAGCGCGGCGATACGGTTTGGACCGTGCCAGGTCGGAGGGGTCCATGCGCGCCACTTTAGCACAGCTCGTCGCGGGCGCGGCATGTGTGGCAGTTGCCTACGCCGCAGGCGCGGCCTGGTATTGGTACGTGCCGGCAGCTCTTTTTGTGCTGGCAGCGCTCATAACGGTCGGCGTGTGGGACGCTGGATCAGATCGGACGGGCAAGCAGAAATGGGGCGATGGCTCAGGAGGTGGTGTGTGAGTATCTTTGCGCTAGCGCCGCCTGTCATCACGCCTCTGCCAGCGAGGAAGCGACATTGGTCCTAACCCTTACCTTTATTGTCCCCGCGGTGATCGCGGTCCTGACTGGGTTGCGCGGGTTTCGCGACCGGCCCCATTCTGGCGGCGAGTACGCCTGGGGCGCGATGTGGGCGATCTTGTTTGGAACGATGTTCGTCTTTGGCTGGCACGTCGTGTGGCTGGGGGCGGCGTCGATTGCGGCGGGGGCGGCAGAGGGGCTTTTTGGTGGGGCGCTCTTTCAGACGGTGGTGTCGGGGATCATCTGGTTCCCGTGCCTCATGATCTCCTACACGTTCAACGCGCAGCGAGGGCTCCATGACGGGCGCTGAGGCGTCCGCATATTCGGTCGCGCTCATTCTTCCGGCGCTGGTGCTGGCCGCGCTGGCCTGGGTGTTGCCCACTTGGCTCGCGGGCCGACTGCCAGAGACGATGCTGGCGCTGGGCGCGAACCTGGCCCTTTCTGCGGTTGTCTTGTGGCTTTTCGCGGCGGCGGGCTTTGCTGTGAGCTATGCGTTGCAAGGCGTGCCGCTTGATCGCCTTTGGCCGCTCGTGGACCATTTCGTGAGCCTCGGGCGAACTGCGGCGCTCTTTTGGGGGCCGATCTTGCTGCTGGCCCTTGCGATGCAGCCCCAGACATGGCGGCCTGACCTATAGGCGGCGGGCAGGGAGAAAGGACAGTACTATGGTAATCCTACGGCTCTTTATCATCATGATGGTGATCTCCACCGTGCTCTACGTCTCCATCTCGCTTTACGCGCGCGCGGCGCGGCGCGATGCGCTCAAAGAGCAATGGCGCGCGGACTTGCGCGTGGGGGATCGGGACGCCTGGCTGGGGGAGGAGTTGGCGAAATACGACCGATCGCTCAAACGGCGGCTGATCTTGCTTGTCTATGCGTTGCCTTTGGGCTTTCTCGCGTTCATTGGCACGATGCTATATGTCCAGAACTACATGTGAGGGCCCATGACTTATTTGCGCTGGACGTTTCGGATCGTCTTTTTCCTGCTGATCGCGGGTTTGCTGCACTACACGTTGCCGCAACGTGACATTGTGCGCGTGAACGGGACGGAGATCCTGCGCCAGGACTTTGGTGGCTGGAACCGCATCTTTTATGCCCAGGGCGATACCGGCAGCGACGGTGCGGTCACGAACCGCGACCTGCGCCTGATCAATACGCAACGCGCTAACGGCAAATCCTATGTCTACCGCAACGAGGACACTGGATTCGGTTGGCCGCCCTACTTTAAGCTCGACAGCTCCAACCTGCAGGCTGATGCGCAGGCCGCGGTGCGCCGTGAGGATGCCTGGTTTGTTGTCCGTCACTACGGATGGCGGAGCGAGTTCCTGTCGATCTACCCCAACGCGATTTCGATCTCGGAGGTTGAAGGCCCAGACGTGCGGCTGATCCCCTGGTTCAACATCACGTTCTTGATCCTGCTATTCGCCGCCTACTGGGCCATCTCGGTCCGTGTGCGGCGGTTCTGGGAAAACCGGGTGGAACCAATCTTTTCTGACGACTAAGCGCCCTTTGCCGATAGCGGGCCCGCCCGCCTCCCTCCTGCGCCCTGCGGGCTTGGACCTTCGGTGGCGCGCTGCGCGCGTGTTCCGCCTGCGGCGGCCCTCCGGGGGAAGTATTTTTGGACGAAAGAAAGGGGGGGCGGGTTTTTCCCTTTCTTTCGTCCTCAAATACTTCGGGGAGTTTGAGGGGCTGGCCCCTCAATCAGCCTTCGCCGTAGGGGATCCAGATCGTTTTGATCTCTGTCGCGTGGTCCAGTGTGGCGCGGATATCTGCGGGGCCCCAAGTCTTTTGTGTTCCATCGGTCCAGGTGCGCTTTAGGTTTCCGGCGGAAGCGCTCTCAATGTCTTTAGCGAGGTCTCGTGGTGTGAAGTCCCAGAGCGTGTCGACAGCGAGGTGGTCGGCGAGCGTTTTACTCAGTTCCACCGGGTCACCGGTGAGGATGTTGAGCACACCCGCGGGGATGTCGGACGTTTCCAGGACCTGCACAAAATCGAGTGCCGCGAGCGGGAAGGGGTAGGAAGCGCAGGCGATGACGGTGCTGCCCATGGCCATGGCTGCGGCGGCGGGGGCGACGAGGCCGAGGAGCGGTTGTGCGTCACCCGCCAGGAGACCCACCGCGCCGACAGGTTCGCGCATGGCGAGTGCCGTGCCGCGCAGGGGCACGGGCTTTGCCGCGCCGTCGAGCTTGTCGGCCCAGGCTGCGGCGGTGAAGAGGGCCTGGACGGTTTTGGCGACTTCGTCTGCCCCGTCCTTACCGCCTGTCATGGCGTTTAGGCGGGCGGCGAGTTCCGCGTCGCGGGCGGCGAGATTTTCGGCGAGGAAGTAGAGGATCTGTGCGCGGGCGTGGCCGGTTGTGTTGCCCCATTTCGTCTTAGTCGCGGCCTCCACCGCGTTGCGGATATCCTTGCGGTTGGCGATGGGCGCGTGGCCGAGGAGGTCACCGCCCGGGCCATAGACCGCGCGGGAGTAGCCGCTGTCGGGGCGGGCCTGTTTGCCGCCGATATAGAGCTTGCCAGTCCGGTCGATCGCGTCGCTGGGGCCGCCCGCGCCAGCGTGGGGTGCGATGGGTTTGGCGGGCGTGCTGGGCGCGCGCGGTTTGGTGTAGGCCATGAGCCCCTCCCACCCCCCTTCGCGACCGTAGCCGCTTTCCCGGACGCCGCCAAAGCCTGCGGCGGCGTCAAAGAGGTTCGTGGCATTCACCCAGACCACGCCCGCGGCCAGTTTCGGGGCCATGTCGAGCGCGAGATTCACGTTTTCGGTCCAGAGCGTCGCGGCCAGCCCGTAGCGGGTGTTGTTGGCGATCTCCACCGCTTCTGCCGGGGTGCGGAAGGTGGTGGAGGCGAGCACGGGGCCGAAGATCTCCTCCTGCATCAGGGTGGAGGCGGTAGAGAGGCCGGTGATGAGCGTGGGCGGGTAGTAGCAGCCGTTTTCGGGGAGCGGTGTGGGCGCGCGGTAGGTTTCGCCATCGGTGTTGGCGTCGATCATGGCGGTGATGGAGTGCAGCTGCACCGGGTCCACCACCGCGCCGATGTCGATGCTTTTATCGAGCGGGTCGCCCATGCGGAGCGTCGCCATGCGGGCGCGGAGGCGGTCGTAGAAATCCTCGGCAATGCCTTCCTGCACCAAGAGCCGCGAGCCCGCGCAGCAGACCTGGCCCTGGTTGAACCAGATCGCGTCCACGAGCCCTTCGATCGCGCTGTCGATGTCGGCGTCGTCGAAGACGATGTAGGGGCTTTTGCCGCCGAGCTCGAGCGTGAGCGGGATGCCCCGGCCTGCCGTCGCGCGGCGGATCGCGCGGCCGACGGAGGTGGAGCCGGTGAAGGCGATTTTATCAACGTCAGCGGCGGTCAGCATTTCCCCCACCGCGCCGTCGCCGGTGACAATGTTGACGACGCCCGCAGGCACACCCGCCTGGCGGCAGATATCGGCGAAGAGGAGCGCAGTGAGCGACGTGTATTCCGCCGGTTTCAGCACCACCGTGTTGCCCATGGCGAGCGCGGGGGCGACCTTCCACGCGAGCATCAGCAGGGGGAAATTCCACGGGATGATCTGACCGCAGACGCCCAGCGCTGTGCGGTCCGGCAGCTCGGCGTCCATGAGTTGGGCCATGCCCGCGTGGTAGTAGAAGTGGCGCGCGACGAGCGGGATGTCGATGTCGCGGCTTTCGCGGATCGGTTTGCCGTTATCCATCGTTTCGAGCACGGCGAAGAGGCGCGCGTGTTTCTGGACGAGGCGGGCGAGGGCGTAGAGGACGCGCGCGCGGGCGTGTGCGTCTTCGGCCCATTCCGGCTGTGCTTGGCGGGCCGCTGTCACGGCGGCGTCGATGTCGGCTTGGGTGGCTTGGGCCAGCGTTGCGAGCGTGTTGCCGTTGGCGGGGTTTTTGCTGTCGAAATCGTCGGTGGGCTCGGTGAACGCGCCGTTGAAGAAGTGGCCGAAGCGGGAGCCTTGGTCGACGAGCCACGCCAGAGCCTCTGCCGGGCTCTCGGGGGCTGGGCCATAGTCCATGGTGTCGAAGATGTCTTTTGGGGTCATGAGAATGTCCTCACGAGAGGAGCCACGTCGCGCCCGACCTGGAGGGCGTAAGCGGGGGCTGTCCGGGTTGAATGCTTTGCTCGCTGCCCAGATGCAGGTGCGAGGGGCTGACGTTGCAATGCGCCCTCCGGGGGGAGGTCGGGCGCGGCGTGGCGGGGCCACGCCAGAGATAGTTTCGGCATCATCGCGCTATCCAATCGGATGCCGATACCCGGCGGAGTAGGCGCCGGTGACGTGGTGTTCGAGTTGCCGTTCGATATCGCCCAGGAGGGACGACGCGCCGAAGCGGTAGAGGTCGGGCTGGAGCCAGCGGTCGCCGAGTTCTTCTTTGATCAGGCTCAGGTAGACGAGCGCGTCCTTGGCCTTCGATATTCCGCCCGCGGGTTTGTACCCCACGCGGTAGCCTGTACGGCGGTGGTAGTCGCGGATGGCGCGGATCATGACGAGGCTCACGGGGAGCGTCGCGTTCACCGGCTCCTTGCCCGTCGACGTCTTAATGAAATCCGCGCCGGCCATCATGCACACCATCGACGCGTGGGCGACGTTGCGCAGGGTGGAAAGCTCTCCGGTGGCTAGGATCGCCTTCATATGCGCGTCGCCGCAGGCCTCCCGCATGGCCTTTGTCTCGTCATAGAGCGCTTGCCAGTTCCGGGTCAGGACGTGGCGGCGGGAGATGACGATGTCGATCTCCTCCGCCCCTGCTTTCACGCTTTCCTCAATCTCTGCGAGGCGCAAATGCAGCGGCGAAAGCCCCGCCGGAAACCCTGTGGACACGGCGGCGACAGGGATGCCAGTGCCCGCTAACGCCTCCACCGCCGTGGGTACCATCTCGTGATAGACGCAGACCGCGCCGGTGGTGATCGCGGGCAGGCCTAGCGCGTCGAGCAAATCAGCGCGCACCGGCTGGCGTGCCTTGGCGCAGAGCCTGCGGACGCGGCCGGGCGTGTCGTCGCCGCTGAGTGTGGTGAGGTCGATCAGCGTGATCGCCTTGGCCAGCCACGCGGCCTGATGCGCCTGTTTCACGCTGCGGCGTCCGGGCAGTGTGGCGGCGCGGCGTTCGATGGCCGATGTGTTGGCCTGCACGCCAAGCGCCCAGTCGAGGTCCAGCGCCATGCCGGGATTGCGCGGCTCGGTCGTGGTGGGCAGGTGGGCGGTCGTGAGCGTGGATGCAGTTGTGTCAGTCATGGCGGTCCTGCTTGCAGGCGGGTCCCTAGCCTTCTAACAGGCGCGCAAAGGAGAATGCTATGACCTTTGACCGCTCCACGAAAATTGCGCCGTCGATCCTGGCCGCGGATTTCGCCGCGTTTGGCGCGGAGATTGAGGCGGTAGAGGCCGCGGGCGCCGATTGGATCCACGTGGATGTCATGGATGGGCATTTCGTGCCTAACATCTCCTTCGGCGCGACGACCTGCGCCGCGATCCGGCCCCATATCAAGACGGTGATGGACGTGCATTTGATGATCGCGCCCGTGGACCCCTATATCGACGGGTTTGTGGAGGCGGGCGCTGACGTGATCACGGCCCATGTGGAGGCCGGTCCGCATATTCATCGCACGCTTCAAGCGATCCGCGCGGCGGGGGTGAAGCCTGGTGTGGCGCTTAATCCTGGCACGCCGGTGGAGGCGGTTCTGCCGCTCCTCGACATGGTGGATCTGGTCTGCGTGATGTCGGTGAACCCGGGATTTGGCGGGCAAAGCTTTATCGAAAGCGCGCTGGGCAAGGTTTCGGCCCTGCGCGCGGCTATCGGCGATCGCCCGATCCATATCGAGGTGGATGGCGGTGTGTCCAAGGGCACCGCAGCCGCCGTGCGTGCGGCTGGGGCGGATGTGCTCGTGGCCGGGTCAGCCGTGTTCAAGGGCGGGCCTGCGGCCTATGCGCCGAACATCGCGGACATTCGGGCGGTGGCAGGCGGCTAGGTCGCCTCGGCCAGTCTTTCGATCGCTTCTGCGCCGCCCAAAGCGGCGGACTGCGCGATCCAGATATTCGATGTTGCCGCGGTTTTCTGGCGGCGCACCTCTTCGGCCCGTGTGGCCAGCCAGGAGGCCACGTAAATCCGGTTCTCGGTCGCTGCGCTGTTCACATAAGCCATGGCTTTGTCCTCTCACCTATTCCCGAGTGGCATGGTTGGGGCCTGCGCGTGAACAAAACCTTAATGGTGGCTTAGTGGATCGTTAAAATCCGAGGCGACTTGCACATAGTCCGAACCCAGTGTTGCGCGCTATAGCGCCGGTCCGAGGGGTGGCGTTCGCGCCGCCCCGTGGCGGCGGACCGGCGCGGCCCGACGTTGCCGTCGGGCGAGAGCATCGCGGCTATGTCGTCCTCGATTTAAGCCAGAGACGGCAACCACAGCACAATTGCCGGGAACGCCACGAGCAGAGCAATCGTCGCCGCATCGGCGAGGAAGAAGGGCATCACGCCCTTGAACACGTCCTGCACGCTCAGGTCATCGCGCACCCCGGCCACCACAAAGCAGTTGAGCCCGATGGGCGGCGTGATCAAACAGAACTCTGCCATCTTCACCACGAGGATCCCGAACCAGATCGCGCACATGGGGCCGGACATGCCAAACGCGCTGTCCTCTGCCGCGACGAACATCCCGCCGTTGAGCGCCATGATCGCGGGGAAGACGACGGGCAGCGTGAGGAGGAGCATCCCGATGGCGTCCATGAACATGCCGAGCACGGCATAGGCCAAAAGGATCATGACGAGGATCGCCCAAGGCGACATCTCCAGCGCCGTGATCCAGTCGGAGAATGCGCCGGGGAGGTCGGCGAAGCCCAGGAAGCGGACATAGATCAGCACGCCCCAGATGATCGTGAAGATCATGATGGTGAGCTTTGCCGTCTCGATCAGCGCGTCTTTCAGCTGGGGCCATTTCATCCCGCGTGCGAGGGCCCAGACGAAGACGATGAAGGCACCCACGGCCCCGCCTTCTGTCGGTGTTCCCCAGGCGTCGCCGAAGGGGTTGTAGACGAACATGATGATCATCATCACGACGAGCACGATGGGCAGCGCCGGAATGAGCGACAAGAACCGCTCCTTCCAGGTGAACCCTGTGACTGGCGGTCCGACATTTTTGAAGATGACGGCGATGCCGATGATCAGCGCGGCATAGACGATGGCCGAAAAGATGCCCGGGATGAACCCGGCGAGGAGGAGCGAGCCCACGTCCTGTTCCACGATGATCGCGTAGATCACGAGGATGGCGGAGGGGGGAATGAGGCTCGCCAGCGTCCCGCCCGCGGCTACGACGCCAGCTGCGAATTGTTTGTTATAGCCGACCTTGAGCATCTCGGGGATGGCGATACGGGCAAACACGGCGGCGGTGGCCACCGATGCGCCGGACACCGCCGCAAAGCCAGCAGTCGCAAAGACGGTGGAGACAGCGAGGCCGCCGGGCACCCAGGCGATCCATTTCTTCGCAGCGTCAAAGAGCCCTTGGGTGAGTTTGGCGTAGTAGGCCAGGAACCCAATGAGGATGAAGGTGGGGATGAGGCTGAGCGTGTGGGCCGAGACCTTGGAATGCGGGACTTGGCCTGCGAGCTTCACGGAGATTTCCAGCGCCTTCCCGAACCGCTCCGGGTCGTAGTCGAACTGGTTCCAGCGCAGCCAGACGAGGCCCACAAAGCCCGCCAAGGCCGCCGCGAACGCCACGCGCATGCCAAGCACGACAAGCACGAGCATCCCGCCCGTGACCCAGAGGCCGATTTCGATGTTGGTCATCGGTCGCCCTCCAGCGCGTCGGCCTCGGCCTGCGCTTGCTCAGCGGCGGAGAGCGGAATTGGAACGGCGACGGGGCGGTCTAGGCCCAGCACGAACGCCCGGCCATAGCCCCATGCCTGCAGGAACAAGCGCAGCGACAGGACGCCAAAGGCAATCGGCACCACGATCTTGGACGGCCAGACGGGCAGGCTGATGTCGATCGTGGAGTCGCGTGAGCAGAGCGGGCGCGCGCAGTCAAAGCTGCGGTCGAAATGCGACCAGGATCCCCAAAGGAGGGCGAGGATCAGGCCAAAGATCAGCACGGTCATGAGCAGTTCGATCAGCCAGAGTACGCGCCCCGAGAGCTGACCGATCAGGATGTCCATGCGGATGTGGATGCCGTCGCGCTGGACGTAAGACACGCCGAGGATGGCGATAAACGGCATGAGGCTTTCGATCAGGTCGACATAGCCAAGGAGCGGGCTTTCGAAAAATTCGCGTCCGCCGACGGAGTAGGCCGCGAGAAACATCAGCGAAAACGCCGCAAGCCCGGAGACGAAGGCCAAGGCCCGCTCGACAGGAAGCAGCGCACGGTCAAGGCGGCTCAGAAGCGAGCCGTCCTCAAGAACGGGGGAGGCAGAGGCCATATGTCAGACGTCCTGTAGGAGCGCAGCCCCGGAGCGGGTCCGGGGCTGCGCCAACGCGCTAGTTCATTGCGCGGAAGTCGTTGAGCGTCGTGATGACGAGGTCATAGAGCTCCTGACCGGGGACGCCTTGCGCCTCCATGTCGGCGATCCACTGGTCACGAACGGGGTCGGCGGCGACGGTGCGGAACTCCGCGATCACGGCGTCGTCCACTTCGACCTTAGTCACTTCCTTTTCCGCCAGAACGCTGTCCCAGCGCTCAAGCAGGCTGCCATAGTTGGCGAGGTAGTGGTCGATGGCCTCCGGCACGCTGGCTTCCAGCGCGGCGCGGTGTTCGTCGGACAACGCATCAAGCGCGTCGATATTAACAACCACGGGACAGTTCACGGTGCCGGGGTTCAGGTTGGCTGTCCACCACTCTGCCTGGTTGATGGTGCCAAAGGACAGGTGCGCGTGCTGGGCGAATGCCACGGCATCAACGACGCCCGATTCCATGGCCTGGAATGCCTCGGTCGCGGTCACGGAGGTCGGCACGGCGCCCACGGCCTTGAACGCGTTGCCGATGCCGCCGGTGGCGCGCACGCGCAGGCCATCCATGTCGGCGAGCGTCGCGGGCGGCTCACCGGTGCCCACAATGTTGTACTGTGGCATGGGCGAGGTCATCAGGAGCTGGGCGTTCCACTGCGCCATCTCTTCGGTGGCGGCGGGGTGGTTGTAGACCGCGGTCGCCACAGCGACTTCCTCCTCCAACGTGGACACGCCGAGGAACGGCAGCTCAAGCACCGTGATCACGCGGTTTTTGTCGCGGTGGTAGCCCGCGCAGAACTGCGCCATCTCGAACGCGCCGATGGAGATCCCGTCGAGGTTCTCGCGGTTCTTGGACAGGCCGCCGTAGGAGATGTTCATCGTGAACTCGCCGCCGGTTTTTTCGCTCACAAGCTCCGCGAGCTTTTCGACATGCTCGGTAAACGCACGACGCGACCCCCAGAGCGACACGTTCCATTCCGTGGCTAAAGCTTCGCCCGCAAAGGCGGTGACGATGGCCGCGACGCAGGCCGTTCTCATGTACGATTTCATTGGTATCCTCCCAGATTGTGAGGCCTGTGGCAGGCCGTCGCAGGGAAGGTAACAAGATTCGCGCGCTTGGCCAGTGAAACTGGCCGTAAACCTACGCCGCAGCGCGGCCTTTGCGCCGGATGAGTGCGGTCGCGCCAACGGCGCTCAGCATCAGCCAGACGCCTGCGGGCAGCGGCACGGGGGCGGGCGAGTCAAAAGTGAACTCCGCGTTGGCAGTTTCCGCGTTGTTGGTGAACCGGACGCCGGAGCCTGCGATGTCATATCCCGATGAGAGGTCAGGGAAGACGGACGGCAATGTTACCCCGTCGGCGAACCAGTTGTCCGCGCCAACGATGAAGAAGTCGTAATCCGTGCCGTTCTCATTCGCCGATTCAGGCGGGCAGAACCCGGCGGCATTCTGTTCGCTCGGCAAACAGTCGGCGATCACGTTGCCCGCGGTAAAGCTCAGCACGTCACGAATACCGGTCAGTCCAAACGGGTTTCCGATACCGTCGAGATCGATGTTGTTGATCGTTTCAACCGCGATTGTGTCCACACTCAGGAAATCGAGCGGGCTGCCTGCATCGGGGGTGAAGGTCAGGCCGTAAGAGCCGCCCTGGAAAATCCAGCGGCGTTCCTCGAACTCGTTTTCGATGTCTTCGATGACGACTGCGTTGTTCGGGTCCAGATCGAAGGTCAGAGCGGCAGAAAAGCCGGTCCCCTCTGCACCCGCCCACGCCCCGGAGGCCGAGCTGACGGAGCCGTTCAGATTTAACGTGATCGGGGCAGCGGTGGCCGCGGCGGCGCAAACGCTGGCCGCAAGCATGGCAGGCAAAAGGCGCAATTTCATGAATCGATCCTGAATTAATGTGACACTGCCGTTACTTAACGTTTGGCTGCACGATCGAGCAACTGGCAAGTTGCGGCTTTGGGTCGGGCTTAAGGCTAACTTAATGGGGGTTCGCTACGGTGCCGCGGACCGGGCCGGAGACTACTATGGCGCTACCGTTGGACTGGCGGACTGATCCCATCGTCGTGATCGAGGCAGACCTGCTGCCGCTATTAACGGAGGTTCCCTCCGCACTCTGCGCGCGCGCCATGGGCCGCGTGGACCGGGAGCTTGAGCGCGGTTTGCCGGATCGTATGTCGGGTTTCGCGATGGTTTTGGAGGCGGGGTTTGACCACCTTCTGAAGCCTGCGGGCTTCAGCCTGGATCAGGAGGCGCGGGATGAGTGCCGGGGCGCCGCTGATGTTTGGCGTGCCTTTGCACGGGACTGGGATCGCGAGGCGCCTGAGGCGCTGCTTACCCGGTTCAACCAGGACTGCGTGCGACGCTCCAGGCAGTCGCTCGACGCTGTGCGGCGCGTGTTCATCGGCGGCGTGCTGGAGCGGCAGTCGGCCCATGCCGAACTGTCGAGCGCGATGCTGGCGGAGCTATCTAAGCTCAGCCGTTCCATCCAGTTTGTGGCGATCAACGCGTCGATCGAGGCTGCCCGCTGCGGCGCGCAGGGACGCGCCTTTGCCCTGATCGCAGAAGAGATCCGCCAACTCGCACGGCAGTCCGGCAGCGTTATCGAAACGCAGCGCGGCTAGAGCCTGCGGAACCATTCGGACAAGTCTGGTGGGGTTTGGTGGGCCTGAGGGGATAAAACTCGAACCCGTTCCACCGCTAGACCTGCTTTCAGAACTAGAAGATTGGGCCGAAATTCTCCACCATTCGCCTGAGCTTATCCACAAGCTTCGGGAATTTGAAGCCGTTGAAGCCGTTGAAGCCGAACGGCAAGAACGAGAGCTGAAGGGTCCAGATCGGCGGCTATCTCCTGGGCCAAAGCGCAATGGGCCTTCGCTGTGATGTCGCTGGGTCAGGATTTCACAGCGGCGGCCAAGGAGAAGGTTGGTGGATCAGCGTCTAGGCAAAAGCGGACCAGAGACTGTCCGCGCGTCACGGTTAGGCTGTCTCAAGAAGATCATGCAAAGCTGACCGAACTCGCGGATGGGACGGCTCTGAGCGTTTATTTGCGTGCGCGAGCCCTTGGGCAGGAATTGCCCAGACGCCGGGCGAAAGGAATAGCTGTCGAGGATCGCGTTGCTATCGCGAAGATCCTCGGGCTCTTGGGTCAATCACGGATCGCCAACAATCTGAACCAGCTTGCTTATCACGCCAATGTCGGCGCGCTCGACTTTGATGAAAAGGCTCAAGCGCAGGTGGAGGAGGCCTATGAGCTGGTCGTGAACATGCGCTCTTTGCTGCTTGCTGCCCTTGGGACATCCAAGTGATCTTTGTCGGCAACCAACGCGGCCATGGGCGCGATCTCGCCCTTCACTTGATGAATGGTCGCGAGAACGAGCATGTCATGCTTCACGATATCCGTGGTTTCGTTGCTGACGACCTAATGGGGGCCTTCCTTGAGTCAGAGGCCATTGCGCTCGGTACCAAGTGCACCAAGTACCTGTTCTCTCTCAGCTTGAGTCCACCTCCCGGTGAGGTGGTACCCATCCATGTTTTTGAGGCCGTTATCGACCGCATTGAGCAAGAACTTGGGCTCGTTGGCCAACCACGCGCCATAGTTTTCCACGAAAAGAAAGCCCGACGGCACGCTCATTGCGTCTGGTCGCGCATCAATCCGAACGAAATGAAGGCGGTGAACCTTCCGCACTTTAAGAACAAGCTGCAGTCTATCGCGCGTGAACTCTATCGCGAGCATGGTTGGCAGATGCCACCCGGATTTGTTGATCAGGAGAAGCGCGATCCTCTGAGATTTGATCAGGTGGAAGCGGCGCAGGCCAAGACAGCACAACGGGATTCAAAGGCGCTCAAGGCGTTCTTTGCAGAGTGCTGGTTGCAGTCCGACTCACTCGGTGCATTTCGGGCAGCACTCCTCAGCGAGGGGTTCGTTCTGGCGAAAGGGTCTCGCCGCTCGTTTGTCGCTGTGAATGAACAAGGCACGGTCTATTCGCTCTCACGTTGGACAAGTGTTGGCGCGAAGGCACTTCGGCAAAGGCTCGGAACTGGCGACGGGCTCCCTTCGGTAGAGCAAGCTAAGCAGAGTTTTTTGCCGTCTGAGCTGCCTCTTGGACTGGGCATGGACGCTTCTCTGGAAAAGCTTGTGGCGCGTCATAAGACCGAACAGGAAGAGCTAGAGGTCGCTCAGGCTGCGGAACGCACTTCGGCCCGGTCAAAGCGACAGGGACAGCTGCCACAAGGTTTGAAGGCTGCCTGGGCTAAGCTGACGGGCAAGTACGAGAAACAGGTTCAAGTGCTTGCCGATGCCGCGAGAGCAGAAAGACAAAGACATCGACTGGCCTTCGATACCTTGATCGCAAGGCAACTGGGTGAACGTCGGGACTATGAGAGGGCAAAGGAACACCAAAGAGCTCTTGATGCACTCGTTCCACAGAACGAGCCTTCCCAGCCAGACAAGCGTCAGCGTCTCGTGCTTCGCCAAGACGATCCGCTTCCCACGGCTGCTGCGCTCGAGCTCAATCCAGACCTGCTTGCGCAGCATCTCTCCGACAAGGAAGAGACAATCACACAAAGCGATATCAAGCGTGCGCTGAACAAGATCGAGCGTGATCCCGACTGGATCACTGACATGACCAAGCGCATCTTGGCTTCTAGAGAGCTTGCGCCCTGCTCGAGCGATCAAGAGCCCAGATATACAACGCGGTCCTTCCTCGCCGCGCAGGAGCAGCTGAGGAACGTCGCTGATACCTTAGAACACGATCAGAGCTTTTTTACTTCCGCCGATAACCTTACCGAAGCCATCCGTCTCAAAAACCGAGGCCTCGCTCAGATCGGTGGTTCCTTGTCGGAAGAACAGCGCGTGGCGCTTGAACACCTGTCGTCTGCCGAAGGACTGTCTTGCGTTGTGGGGATTGCGGGCTCCGGGAAGTCGACCCTGCTCGAAGTCGCTCGGCTCGCATGGGAGAAACAGGGCTACACTGTGCAAGGCGCTGCTCTTGCCGGGAAAGCCGCTGATGGTCTTCAACGCGCCTCTGGAATCAAATCCCGTACGCTGGCCGCTTTCGAAAAAAGCTGGGAGCACGGCTTTGAACCAATTGCGCCGGATTGCGTCGTGGTGATTGACGAAGTTGGGATGGTGGGTACGCGACAACTCAGTAGGGTCGTTTCAAAGCTGGCTGAGCTAAGATGCAAAGTCGTTCTTGTTGGAGACCCTGAGCAGCTTCAACCAATACAGGCTGGCACTCCTTTCAAAGACATGTTGGCAGTGCACAAGCATGCGAGATTGGAAGAGGTGCGGCGTCAGAAATCCGACTGGCAGCGCGAGGCGTCGAAGGCTTTTGCGATGGGTAACACCCAGCAAGCTCTGGATGCCTATGAGGCGCGAAATCACGTTGTTCAGTCGCAGAGCCCCAGCAAAGCGATCAGTGCACTTGTTGCCGATTACCTGGCTGACATTGAAACGAGCCCTGAAAACAAGACCCGCCTCGCCCTAGCCCCTCGTCGAAAAGACGTCTTCGCAATCAACCAGCATATCCGCGCGAAGTTGGTTGCCCAGGGCGAACTAACCGATGAAGTGATGGCGGACACGGAGCACGGACCCCGTGCCTTTGCCAATGGCGACCGAATTCTGTTCACACGGAACGACCGCGCGCTTGAGGTAACAAACGGCTTGCTCGGCCAGGTCATTCAGTCCGGAAAGGGCATTCTAAAAGTTCGCTTGGACGAGAACGCTAGAACGGTCAGCATTGACCTGGAAGAATACAACTCGCTTGATCACGGATATGCTGTGAGCATCCATCGCTCGCAAGGATGCACAGTGGATCAGGCTTTTGTTCTCGATAGCAAGTCGATGGACAGGCATCTGACTTATGTCGCGATGACGAGGCACAGGGAACAGGGTAGAATTTACAGGTCGGCTACCAAATCTCGCGAGACGGAGAGAACTGCGCGCAAGCAGTATACGCGCATCGACACCTATCCGAGATTGGTGAGGTAGCCGATCTTCTGCGTCAGCGCGTGAAGCTGATGTTCGACCGCCTGGCACGGATGAGCAACGAGCATACAAAGCCGCTGTCGGTCAATCCATTTTGAATGGCTGCTTTGTCCTAAATATAACGGTCTTCCAATGCACTTCAAATTGGTTTCGATGATTTTAACCATACTTGATTGGGAAAGGGGCTCATTACAGAACTACGCCAGCTCAATCGGAGATGTTTCGTCGGCGTTCAATCAAATGAAAACAGGTCTTTCGTTTCGAACAGCTTACCACGTAGAGAGTCCCTCCGCTTACCTTGTATTCCGCTAGGACTGCGCCTTGTTTTCGATTTGAAAGTTTTCTCCCTTCAGCAAGTCTGATGAACAAAAGCTGATCACTCTGCGTCGCTACTTCGACTCTATCGGGAAAAACCTCCACTGAAGGGCCATTGGCCGAAAGGCGTTGCCACCTTCCTGCTGCGTCGCTAATCGTTACAAATTCCAGCCAGGGAAAAATGTCGGTGACCCAGCCGATCCATCGCTCGAATTCAACAAACATTCCATCTCGATCAGCCTCATTTTTTGTTTTCCAATTAAGATTTTCTGGATTTCTGAAATCCATTAAGTTTGTAGTTCCAACACGAATGTCGGTAACATCATCCGGGTGCATGAAATGCGTCCAGACCCCCATTCCGAGAATTTGAGACAACAAGAGTGCGCGTTGTGCCTCAGTTAAGATGAACCCATAGGTCTGTCGGGGTATGTTCAAAAGTTCATGACACCAAGGTTCACCGCCAAATTCTCGGTTACATCCATTAGAGAACGCACCAGTAGAATGAAGACTGCAAACTATGCTGATCTCTGGGAAGTGCCGTTTCAGTAGCCGAACCGTTCTCTCGTCAAAGCTGTTGTTCGGTGGGACCCAAGCAGTGGGGAGGCGTTCGCCCACGATTTGCCTCCAGAGGTGACGCGCGGCGCTGACTTTTCGTTTGAAAGAGTTTTCGTGCGGCCAGCCCTTCCGGGTGTGCTCAACATGGTTGAACCCATGAAACCCGTACTCATCACCACTAGGCAACTCGCCAAAGCGGCCCAAACGATACTGGAGTGATTGCTTTGTGGTATCAGGCACTTTGGCCTCCTTGGAGGTATCAAAGTCCGAATAGTCCAGCGTCAAAAAATAAGTAAACCTAAGATCAAACCTGTTGCGTAGGGCGAGCATATCGTTGATCCAAGGACCGAAAAAGAAATCTTCTTCGAACATGTCTGGAAACTCGTCAGTCATGTGGATTGGCTTTTCGTACGATTCCGACGGTGGGAAGTCATCTATTTGGACTGTCGCAAATCCTCCGATTGTAGCCACTGCTACATCCATCGTCGCCAGTATAGTTTGAAAAAGAAAGCCGCGGAACAGTTTTTCTGACAGTATGTCAGTGTTCCAAAATGTCACACGTCCTACACTCGAATTGCGGAGCCAAAGAACGGGACAGCCTGCCAAGTCTTCAATTTGAATCGAACAAGCGCTAAGTAGGCTTTCTGAAGAGACGCTAACTCGCGATTGTAGGATATCCCACGTATCTGAACCTAAACTGAGACCTTCGGTACCCGGAAAAAGATCGCCTACAAACCGGAGCCCTCTGGACTCGACTAAGGTTCCTGCTTGGCCAGGGTCGGAAATCCCAATAACCTCAGACAGGCTTTGCTTGAAACCTCCACAAGCAAACACAACCCCTCCGCCGCGGCTGACGTATTTGGAGACATCTTCAGAGAATGAATCCGACAGTTTTTCGGTGATTTGAGCGCAGATGACCACGCAGGCGAAGTCATCTAAATTTGGGCCTCGATGAACTGTGTCCAGTTCGTAGCCCAGGTACGGTATGCTGGCATCTTTTAAAGATGCACGGGCATTCTGAAACACTGCGCGGCTCTTCGTGTCACTTGGCTGGAAAACTAAAACGACAGCACGTGACATTGGCATATCAGATTTGGGTTTCTGCCCGTCAGACCGAAGTGTTCTCAGTAGGGTTCGAATCATACTCTCATGCCAAACCTGTGATTTGTCTTGTGAACCAAAGGGCTAAGGCTCGCTCCTGAGATTTTTAACGCCGTACTGGGGGCTAGCGCATGTTGGCCAAGGTGGGCGTCCTCGAGTTGGTTGTAGGCTTGTACTACTTGAAAACAAACAGGAGATGCGTTCCGATAAGTCAAGCCAGTTGGCATCAAGGGGTAATTGCAAGTGAACGCAACCGCAGCGATCCAGAACATCGACGTGATCCAACAAAGGCCACTTCATGTCCTGCTTTGCCCTGACCAGGTGGGCTGGTCATTCGACAACATTGCCAATAACATCGAAATCCATTGCGGCCCAAACAGGGTATCTAAGCTTTACATGGCGGATGTAAACGCATCGCCCCATCGAATCTTTGAAACCATCCTGACGCGAAAGATAGACGTATGTCACATTTTTTGGAGGGAAGATTTGTTTCGGCTTTTTAGGCCCGAGGCAGTCGCTAAAGCCGCACGGCGTCTGAACCTCGGTACCCTGTCTCTCGTGCGAGCAATCGGAAACTGCGCTTTCACAACTTCGGTGTATGATCATTTATTCTCCAGCGAGGAAGAGCTATCGCAAAGACGCTTTCTTTTTGCGCTTGCCGATGGGTATACTGTTTCTTCAAGCAAGCTTCGCAATATCTATTCATCCGGCAATGGCTTAGTGCCGCCCGATACTATGATCACTGATGGCGTCGATATCGATCATTTTAAACCACTCCAACCGAACAGCGGGACCATCGGAAATTGGAAAATCGGCTGGGCCGGGAATAGCCAATGGGGAGCCAAAAGCCAAAACTATGATGTCAAGGGATTTCATTCAGTATTCAAGCCAGCAATTCATCAAGTTCAGGAGCATGGATATGCAATTCGCGTCAAGGTAGCCGATCCCCAGGTGCAGCGGATAGACTTCCGTGATATGCCTCGTTTTTACAACGACTTAGACGTTTTCGTTTGCACGTCGGCCATCGAGGGTACGCCCAATACCGTACTAGAAGCGATGGCATGCGGAATACCCGTGGTTTCAAGTAATGTTGGGATTGTTCCAGATGCGTTTGGTGCTCATCAAGCGGAGTTAATCGTTAACAGCCGTGACCCAAGAGAGTTTGCAGAAAAACTGGGCTTGTTGCTTCGCGACAGGCAGCTTCGCAACCGCATTGGAGACGAGAACGTCAAACAGGCAAAGTTATGGACATGGAAGGAGGTTACGAAACCCTGGTGGCCGTTTTGGAGAAAGGCGCTAGCGCATACTACATCGCCTAGGGCTAGGGCCTTGCGAGAAGCGTTCCTTACTAGTTACTAACGCAGCTGTCGTCTTCTATCCACCCTTGAAGGTTAAGCCCCAAAGAAAAACTACTCAACTGGCCTGTAAAAATTACTCATTGCGGATCCTCGAAACACATGTCGATTGAAGCAGACATCAAGCACAGCCTTCAACACCCAGACGCTGGGCCTATTTTTGTTGCCGGACTGAACCGCGTAGCCGGTGGCCAGAGCATGTGTTTGGCGGTCCACTTCTTTAAGGGTGCAGCCAGCGCAGAACAAATAAGCTTCATAACGCGCGAGATTCATACAATAGATGCGAGTCTTCGTATGGAAGTTGTGGAGCACGATGCGTCTGCAATCTTAAGAGTCCGATCACTCGAAGAGTTTTCAAATATCTTCCATCAAGACATAGTCTTACTAGATCCAACCGGCGTGATTCATAGAATTGGCGGACTGGTCCAAGTCGCCGAGCAACTGAAAAGAAGTTATCTCAAAGAAGTGGCCGATGTATGCTGGGCACAGGAACAACGCCAAGTGGCTGTCTTAGTTCGATCGCCAGAATACCTTTCGAGTGAGCAACTTAACTCGGCTTTGTGCGACATCAGAGACCTTCTTTTGAAATCTGGTTGGTCAGGCGTGGACTGCCATTTGGCTGTAGCCCGAAAAGGAATGGACGCAAACCTGGTCCGAGTTGACGCAAAAAGTTATCGTGCCACCGCAAATGGGCCCACAGCACCCTTCTGGAAACAAGGCTTAAAATTCAAAACCATGGCAAGATTTCTGGCCGCGATGTCACTCATTGGAGTCACTGCTACAGCCGCAGCTAAAGAACCTTACGACCCTACATATCAACAAGGTCCGCCAGCGGCTTGCGCTCTACAAGACATGACCAATTTGGGCCTTGACGCACTAGGAAACAACAACGAGTACAGGGCAAAGTGCGCCATAAAGCTGTATCTTGGTGACTTGGCTGATCTTTTGTGGCCGATTGATCCTGCATTGCTCGTCCACCCAGCGCCCGACGCACCCAAAGCAATTCCTTTTGAAATAGCCGACGAAAGCGGCTCTTGGTACTGGCTTAAATGGCTAAGGCTTCCATTATTTCAAGATTATGGGGACTGAGCCTTTGGACTCTCAAAAAATACTAGTCACTGGAGGACTGGGGTATATCGGTTCTCATGTCGCGAAACGGCTGGCAAGTTTAGGCCACCATGTGGGGATATTTGATAACATAAGCTCCGGATGCGCAGGACGACTTGCTTCAATTCGAGCCTCGTCTTCAGGCAATGTCGAGTTTGTCATGGGAGACATTAGGAATCAAATGGATTTGACCGCCGCATTCGACTGGTTTCGCCCTGAAGCAGTGATCCACTTGGCGGGACAAAAAGTCATAGAACGATCCTTCGAGAACCCCGAATTGTTTCATTCAACAAATGTGGCGGGCACCTCCAGTGTCCTTCAAGCCGCGAGCAGTTTTGGCTGTCACAGAGTGATTTTTTCATCATCCGCATCCGTTTATGGAAAACAACTCGTCCCGCCGGTTCGCGAGAACGCGGCACTCTTCCCGTTAAGCCCATATGGTGAAACGAAGATATTGGGAGAACAGTGTGTGAGAGATTGGGTCGCGAGTAACTCGTTCGAGAGATCTGCAGCCATGCTCAGATACTTCAATCCGTGCGGTTGTGAAGCCTCTTTGATAAAAGGGGAAGCCAACAGCAATGCGGACTTATCACTGTCCGAAAAGCTGGTTCTGGTCGCGTTGAATCGGCAGAGATTTCTCGAAGTACTTGGAACCGACCATCCGACCTCTGATGGCTCCCCGGTTCGAGATTTCATACACAGAAATGATGTTGTGGAGGCGCACGTTGCGGCGCTTAAGGCGATACAAAGGCAATCTTTTTGTGAGGCGGTCAATGTCGGTACGGGCGAAGGCACTTCTGTGTTACAATTCGTTCGAAAGTTTGAGGACATCTCCGGCATCAAGATCCAGCTTCGCCGGCTTCCAAGGGCACCAGCGGATCTAAGTGCTTCGAAAGCGGACACAGCAAAGTCTCGAAGGGTAATGAGTTGGCGAGCCCAATACGGTCTTGACGAAATATGTCGGAATTTATGGAATGCTGTTTCTGTCAAAATACAAAAGCAAAAAACCGATTTGGAAGTAGGCACATTAGATTACAAGGGAAGTAGTGCGCAAGACAGTCTAGAGTTGGTGAGATATAGAAATGGGTGATACTTCTTTTCTTTGGTGGGCATTTAGGTTTCTTCAAGAGGCTTGGTATTTGCCTGTTTTGTTTTTTTGCTTTCTTTTGTTTTATGTCACAGCACCGCTAGCGCATGAAGACAAACTTCGTGATATGCCAAAGCAAGACGACGAACCGCCATCAAAGGATAGCGACGATTCACCAGCATTGGGGGGTTGGTTATTTTTACCACAGATTCTTTTTAAATATGTGATTTATTCGACCGTCAAGATCTGGAAATGGTGGAGTGCAAACTGGCTTTCCAATTGGGGTATATCCAGATTGTCAATTTTCGTGGGAGCCGGATGCTTAGTAGCCTTCCTCAAGCTTTCACCTGATTCCCCATCGCCAAATTTTATACTGAGTGAACAAGAGTTTTTCCAATATTTCGGTCTGGAAGAGCAACTAGAAATTGGCCTTTGGGATATTGCGGTGACGTCAGAAACCGGAGCAAATGCCAACGACGAGGAAATTTTTCTCTACACAATTACGGTCACTTCAACGAGTAATCTACCTGCCGGTTTTGTTTTGTTTCCGATAGTCAGGGATAATGGTGGAAAGTTTATTCCACAGCAGGGCGGTCATATCGAGAAAATGGACGTTGAAGGTGAGCGATGGGTTGGGATTGCGAGCAGCGGAGGTGAAACAGACAACCGCCTCAGCATTACGGCAAGTAGCTCCTATCCTCTTGATCTCGCGTATTTTGTATACAGGAAGCGTGACCTAGATAAGATAATTAGTAAAGAGGAAATCGATTTCCTAATGTTCCGAGATATACCACGTACTATCTGGTGCAGACTGGAAAATACGGGAGACATATCGCGGTGTCATATTCCGAACTCCAATCCGTGACAATCATTTGGACAATTTTTTGCGCCAATCGGTGACTAGGCACTCTAAGACATTTCGATGATGGGTGTTTAGAATCGATCAAACGGTTGAGCGCCAACTTCAGAGCCGTCATTGGCGCGCAGTGGAGCATTTGTGATTTTGGGTTCACGGCAGACCTTCTCTGCAAGAAGTACAAAGGTCTCCATTCGGAAGACGTGTGCGTACTCGATGGCTCTCCAAGAGTAGCGCGTATCAGCGCAAACCGCGTAGTTGAACTTAACCTGGAAAGGGACCAATCGGTGAAGCGATCGGCGCACTCCACGTCGTTTTTGTCGTAAAAGACACCGTTTGGCTCGTCTGCTCAAGCTCCCGATTTGGCGGACCTATCTCTGGCGGCATCAAAGCTGCGAGTTCTGCGTCCAGTTCTTCAAGCCTCCCTGCGCTGACATCTTTGCCGTCAAGCTCCGCGCGCGTTTCATCAAGCTTTTCTTGAAACTCCAGAAGTTGCTCGCGCTCTGTCGCCAAAGCATGTTCAGCTTCTTTCTCTTTCGAAAATGTCTCCCAACTCGGCGCAGCATCATCAATATCCTCGGGAGCAATAAGCTCTGTGCCAACCTCTTCTCCAAACTCATCGAAGACCTGTGTGCCGTCTTCGGTTTTGAAGACACGGCGCCCGTCGCCTAAGACATGAGCTTGCCGCAGCAGTATATCGAGCCTCTCCCTTACCGCGTCCAAGGCTTCTTGATTGGTCATGAGTGCCTCGACCGTCGCAGCGTCATACTGGTCAAGCTGCATTTGGAAGGTCTGCATTTGGATCTCGGTAGCAATCGATACGGATGCGGTGAAGCTGGATAGGTGAGCTTCCTCCCGTTCCTCAAGCTGGTCCTTCTTCTCCTCGCGGCGGCGGGTTTGCTCGAACAAACGGCTTTGCTGTGCCCAGTATGATCCTCGGCCATCTACTGCATCAAAATATCGGACTAGTCCTTTCACTCGCTTGGGCACTCCCTCTGCGTCAAAACATACATTAACAAGCCAACTCTTTGATCGCGATTACGTGCAAGCCACTCAGTCGTAGTCAGATGCACCTCATCGTTTTCACCGAAATACCAATCATAGATGCACGTCATCCCAGAACTGTCTGGTCGTTCTGCTGCCCATCTGGCCGCTGCAAGGCCCTCAATCACACCGGAGATGTACGCAAAGCGTTCGTCATCGGTCATTCGAGTGAGGACATCATCAGCCGTTTGAGCGGCTGCAATTTGTGCCACGCAACACACAGCGATCACCGTTGAGAGCATAGCTGAATATGGTGAATATTTGCTTAATTTCAGAGCGTTACGATCCAACATAAAGGACCGTTTGTGCGGTAAATTTGTGCCAGAGCCGTGGACTTTGGTAAACTGGTATCAGATGAAAGGAATGCGCGGGTTTGAGCCGTTTCGATGGTCGAAATCAGCTCCTCGCAGGCAGCAACGCAGAAAGGGTCGTTTTTGTTGAATACGGCCCCTACGGAGCGGGTTGTTGCCAAGACCACCTATGAGAATTGGATACCTACGCGTAAGCACAGAGGAACAATGCGTTGACCGGCAGGTCGATGCCTTGGCGCCGATTTGCGATGAACTTTGCATTGAGCGGCTATCGGCGGTCGCCAAGAGGCGCCCTGTTTATGCCGATGTCACCAAACGCCTCCAGGCTGGAGACACGCTTGTCATCCTTGATCTTGATCGAGCCTTTCGATCCGCGAAGGATGCTTTGACAGAGCTCGACAAGCTGACGGAGCGAGGTATCGCCATTCAGATCGTGTCGATGCAGATTGATACTGCTACGCCCCATGGAAAGCTCCTATATACGTTCATCAGCGGCTTGGCTGAGTTCGAAAGACAGCTTCTCAGTGAGCGAACCAAACAGGGATTGGCCGCCGCTCGCAAACGCGGGAAACGTTTGGGTCGTCGTCCAAAGATGACAGATCAGCAAATCCGGGAAGCGAGGCAGCATCTCACGCATTCAAACATGTCACTGTCGCATGTCGCCAGAATCTACGGCGTTCATCCCTGGACACTTACGCGATCTATACGCCGTTTGTTCCCCTGACCTCACCAATGCCAACTGGCTGTCTGGCAAGACAGACTGCGCTCGGGGCGTGCCCCGAGCACTTTTTTTTGGTGCGGGCTAACCTCAGACGAGACAGGACGCGATTGCGCCCTGTCTTTCGCGTTATGCAGCCATGTGCTCGGCATCATGCTGATGGTCTTGCACTGCCTTGCCTTCAAAGTTGGCGTCTCTGCGATAGCTTCCGCGCGGGAAGCTGAAATAACGTGGAACCCACATTGGATCGGCAGGGGTTCTGGCTCCATTGGAACAAGAATTCAGAATGCTGCGCTGTGTCTTCGCGGGCTCAGTGCTGTTGCCCAATGCTGATACCTCACCCGCATACTCACCGACCATCGCGTTGAGGATTTCCTTATCGCGCACCAACCCGAAGAAGGTTTCATCGGGCGCCCAATAGTCGCGCATTTTGGTCTCCATAGTCTGTCCTAGAGTGTCGATCAGCGGGCTATGAACGCTCAAGGTCTCAGCCATGAGATATGTCAGCACGCGCAAAACCTCTTCATCGCTTAGACTTTGCAGCTTCCCGAAGATGTCGGCGATGGCGGTGTAGCCATCGTGTAGCTCGCAATCCATTAGCGCAGCGATTGCTTCACGCTCTCCTTCCACCCGTTCTTGGCCTTTGTTCTGCTCAAGGCTCGCTGCAAATTCAGGCTTGGCGGCGCGCTGCGGCTCGGCTCCAACATGCCAGAGGTCTGACCCCGCCAACATGTGCGCCGCTATCACCCGCAACGCCACGCTGCTATGTCCGAGTAAATCTGCTCTCACCGTCGCATGTCGGTGCAGATCAACATAGTTCAGCGCGGGTTTGGTGAGTTCGGGCTTTTCTGCCTTTTGTGCGTCTTTACCTTTGGCCGCTTTCTTGCGCCGCTTGGCTTCGGCGTTGGTGATATAGCCTTCATGCTCGCTCACTTCGCCTGATTGGCTCACTGCGATGAACACCTTGCCGCAGTCCTTTTTGGAGGTTTTGCGGTGGTCCCAAGTCGCAAAGTAGGCACCGCGCTCCATCGTCACCGCCTCCTCCCAGCCTGAGGCTTCGTAGCAGGTCGCCAGCATGTGGAGGGCGTCGTCTTGGTGTTTCCAGAATGCTGTCGCATCCGCGAAGTATGCCTCTTCGCCGAATAGGTCGCTGACCACGGCTAGCTCGGACGCTTCAACATCAAAGATCGCGTTTGAGGTCGGGATATGCGCCCCGCCAAAGAGCCAGTCTTTGAGTTGACTGCCCGTTGGCACGTAAGCTTCTTCATCTTTCACCAGCGCCCACCATGCCTTTTGCTGCTTCATGGTTGCCATGGTGAGGTTGCGAAGGTCACGCGCATGGATGTCATTCCTCCGATAGGCGTTGAGGATCGGTGCATAGAGCCGCCCCAGTGCCAGCCGCTGCTGAACCATGCGCTCGGTGATGCCAAAGGTAGCTGCGATATCCTCGACACCCCGCCCTTCTTTGACGAGCTTGGAGAGGGCTTTGAACTGGTCGATTTCATCCATGGGGAGGCGTTCGATGTTCTCGGCCAGCGATGCCTCGATTGCGGCGGCATCCTCGCCGTCTTCCATGATAAGGCACGGGATGGGCTCGGACTTAGGGGGCTCTCCGCTTTGCTTTGCTTCTTTCGCTTCTCGAGCCAAGGCACGGCAGGCGTTCAAGCGCCGCTGCCCCGCGATCACTTCAAAGCCACCCTCTTCATGGGGGCGCACGAGGAGCGGTTGCAGGACGCCAAGGGCGGCAATGCTGGTTTTAAGGTCGGCGATGTCCTTCGCCCCGTGCTTGCGCACGTTGAGCTTGGAAACGGTGAGGTCATCTAAATCGATAAATTGCAGGTTCATTGGTCTATCCTTTCGCTGATGTGGGTTGGTCTGTGCGAGATGCACCCGAAAGCTCCGCAGGCTGTGGCGCGCAGCTTTGGGCTGCACCCCGCCTCACGCGCAGCGATAGATCAGGTGATTTCCGGCGATTTCTGTCTCGGCGTAATCCATGCCTAGATCACGCCCGACGGCTTCGTAGTCGATATAGAATTGCAGCCGCTCGGGAATGTCGCCGAATAGCCCTTCATCAACGAACTGCTCTGCAAGCTCTTTCAGGCTGTCGCATTCGTAGATGTCCAAATCAAAATCATCAGGCCGCGTGTCCTCTTCAAAGGTATAGCCGCACTCACCCACGGCGATGATGACGGTTACCTTCTCGTAGTCGTCCCACGCTTCAGCGCATTCAAAGAAACGCTTGAGATTGGCCTGATTGATCCCGATGGCACTCGCTAACTCGCAATCAATCTGCTTACCTTGGATGAATTGGATTTCAAACTCTTCGACGTTCTGGCCGTAATCATTGACCGCCTTTTCAGCCTTGGCCCTGTATTCCTCGTAGCTCTCAAAATAGAAGCCTCGCGCCGAGATATCGTAGGGCTGTGCATATAATTGAATGCTCATGTCTTCGTCTCCTTTTTGGTTTAGGGGTTGCGCATGCAACCCTTGGCCCTCGCCGAGAGCGGGGGTGCAAATGGAAAGGAAAATCGGCGCAAGGATCTCTTCGCTTGTGGGAGGGACCCGCAAGGAACGCGGCGGGAGGAACCGGCAACGAAAGATCCTGTGCGATCTGTTTTGCTTGGAATGCGCTGGGGGCAGAGCCCTAAGTGACTTTTGATCTACCAACCGATTTGAACATCGCTGTCCCTTCCCACTGCGCAAGGGATCGACGCCGTATGGCCAAGACGCGATTTGCGGCTTGGTTCACGAGAGCCCGACCCGCGCTCCGCGCGTGGAAGCGCCCATAAGAAGGAAAAGGCGGCCTCACGAGACCGCCCTATCAGTACGTTACAAATCCAATGGTTTAGGGTCTTGGTGAAGGGCCAACGCTTTCGCCAGCCTCCTCATGATCCTCTGGCAAGGTTCTAAGAACGAGACGCCCATCAAGTGGCATTGCTTCCATCCGAACCTCAAACCCCTTTCCATCGCGATGCTCCCAAGCAGCGCCAATCTTCGTCCAGATTGACTTTCGACCATCGGCTATGGGACGGACGGTATACCCCAACATAAAGGGCTTACGGGACGCCGCGGTCAGAGAACTGTCTTGATTTTGTTTTTCTTGATCACTCATAAAATAACTCCTGACGTAACATGGTTAATCAATAAGAACAAAAATAGAACATATTACACTCCCAAGAGCAAGAGTTTATTCCTAAATCCCTCCCTTCAGCCAAGCCGTATTTGCCATTCAATAGGATTCATGACAGTCCTGAATGACAGCAAAGGGAGAAGATAATGGTGGCTATCGATTGGGACGCTCTGACCCTCAAAGAGCTTAAGGATATCCAGAAGAAGGTCGCCCAAGCGATAGATAGCTTTGAGGATAGAAAAAAGCAGGAAGCTCTGACAGCCCTTGAAGCGAAGGCAGCGGAGATGGGCTTCACGCTGAAGGAGTTGTTAGGAAAAGCGCCGAGCAAGGCAACCAAGTCGCCTCCGAAGTACGCCCACCCCGAGAACCCAGCGCTTACTTGGACAGGACGTGGACGTCAGCCTCGGTGGATCAAGGACGGCCTAAATTCAGGAAAGTCATTGGAGGACTTTGCGATCTAAGCGAGCAGCGCCGCACGGCCCGAGTTAAATCGGATATCGACTAACCCGACAGCAGGTTGTGAACCACCGCGCTGCGCAGCAGCGAACGTAAGCAAGGGCGGGAAGCGGTCGTTCGCTGCGAGTGCGAGCGGAAACGTGCGTCTCGCAGGAAGCGGTCGTTCGCTGCGTAGGCGCCCTGCTAACAAAAATTGGACGATAGCAGATACAATGTGGTCTATCTGGGAGCAGCTAGAGCACCTCAAGAACGCATGACAAGAGGCCATGCTGAGCTCAACACATGAACATCGCGACTGAGCACGGACGATTGCGGCTACATGGCTGAACCAAGTAACTCAACAGAATTGTCGATAGCAGCGATGACAAACGCCGGAGAGTTCGAACGTTTGGCAACAAGTGCCCTCCGTGTCGCGGATCCGCTGTACAAGGGCATCGTTCACACAGGTGTGAACCCCATAGGGCAAACAGTTACAGACCCTTTGGACGGAATCTCAATTTGTAGGGCCTTAGACGGTCAATGCTATGCAATCGCCTGCGAGCATACAATTACTGCTCGAGCCAACCTCAGGGAGAAGTGGCTAGATCCAAATAACGGTGACCTGTTCAAAGCCGTTTGCAAGCTAACTTCGTTTCGGGATTCTAACCCTGAACATAAACTTAGACTTGTCCTTACAAGCAAGAACACGCCTCCATCTGATCTTGTGCAAGAAGCCCATAGCGAAGCTGCTCGCGACAGAGTGGAATTGGAAATTTGGCCAAGTGATAAGTTGGCCAATATTTTGGACATCAATCCAGATGGCCAGTACATCCGCTCCAAGTTCTTTGGCAGTCCGCAAACAAGGCTGTCTCGCGACTTGGCGATCGAGATTTCCCAGACGCATCTCATTAGGCATGCGCCTCTGGTTCCAAGTGACCAGTTGATATTTCGAGAAACCCAGTCCGCATGCCCGGCTATCGAAACGATATCATCGTCGGTAGTTTTTCTTAGTGGCTCCTCTGGCTCTGGAAAGTCAGCATTCTGTCATCAGATGTGCAAAACTCTGGTCAATGACGGCGGTTTGGCATTTGTCGTCACGCACAACGCCTTTGAAAATAGCTCTTCACTTGGACAAGCCATTCGCAAAAGTCTAGTCGCAGAATTTCCCTCCTTGAATCTGGACGATCCAGTCGGTGACATCATTCGTGTTTCAGAAGGGCGAGAAGTCCAAATTTGGATTGAAGATATTAACTTATCGGCATCGCCAACCGACCTAATTTCAAAGCTTAACCGGTCTGCTGGCGAACTCAACGGATCAAAGGATTCGTCGCGTGCGAGTAAGCTGAGGGTCCTTTGTCCACTATGGCCCGAAAACCTCCGATCACTTCCGAGCGAAATGAACAAAGCTGCTCTATGCCGGACAGTTGACCTGGCGGATTTCAGCGATGACGAAGCGAGAGAAGCGATTAAGAGACGGAGCTTTGCTGCAGGCGTCGAATTGACGAACGTTGAGGCCGATGTTGTCAGAGAGCGACTAGGCAACGATCCCCTGTTGATCGGGCTATGGAAAGGAGAGGACGTAGGGAAGGAGAGTGAAGTTCTTTCGTCTTACGTCAATGACGCGCTGTCAGAAGTAAGTCAGTCAAGCGCGCGCTCAGTTTTTTCACTTCGCCGCTCTGTCCAAGCAATAGCTTCTTGGATGCTTGAGAACCGGACAAACGAACCCTCATTTGAAGCGCTCCATGCAGATTTTGAGTCTTCGGATGTATTCTCAGATATGGAGTCGATTTGCAGTGAGGGACGCCTTTTCAGGGAAGTTCTCCAAGGCGGACGGGTAACGCTTGGTTTCCGCCATGATCGTGTCAGAGACGCCCTTTTGATCGGAAAAATCTCAAACACATTATCAACAGGCGAGTACTCGCACAGCTACTTACTTGATCCCTACTACTCAAAACTTGTAGCTCAAGCTGCAATCAAACCTAATACACCTGAAGAATTCTGGATTTTTGCCAAGCGAAACAATCCGCTAATCTGCTTTAGCGCGTTGAAGTACTCTCAAGATGAGAACCCAAACAGAACCAAGCACTTGAAATCACTTTGCGAAGAGCTCATTGAAGAAGGGATTCTTGAGGGCATTCCTAAGCAAATTCGATGGGAAATCGAATGGCAGATAGCCGGCCTAATGGGTGCGCAGTTCAAGAAATTGGTGGAGGCCACTAGTCCGGACTCGCATGCAGGTCGCGAAGCGAGAGTGCTAAATGGGAGCGTCAAGGCAGCGGCGAACCTTTGCTACAATGCGGACCCCTACACCAATGCGCCGTTTCGAGATCGTTTGATCAGGCATGCCCGCAAGCGGCATGGTGACCAATGGTTCGAAGATCTATCTGTATTACTCGTTGATACCTCTCAAACCGACAAACAAAGAGAAGCAGCACTCTTTCTTGCTGGAGAGTGCGCTGACATTCGAACAGCCAAGGCAGTCGCTCAATGCTGGACCAACATGCAGGAAAGAGGGGACGAATTGTCCCGCGGGATGCTTTTCGCAGCTGTGTCTTGTTTGAGTGGCATCGATGAAGAGACGCTGGATAGCGTTTTCAGAGCATGGGAGGCTTTGCCCCACGAGGATCCGGAGGGCAAGGATAACTCTGGACTGAGTGACAAACGATACTGGGTGGCTAAGGACTGTCTGTCTGGTGGATTGCGACGGGTGAAGTCCGAACGGACGCTCCTTCCGCTCATCCGGCTTGCAGAGAATAGAGCAGCCATGCGCTATGTGGTGTACGGTTGCCTTGAACAGGTCGATCATCCCTTGGCTGCTACGTTTGTTGCGTCTCACATTGCTGATATCGACAAGCGTTGCGAAGGTAAGGATGGGTGGTTCAACTCGCTAGCGAGCTCGAGGTTTGGTCTGTTCGGATCCGGTATGGACCACAATGTTCGGTACTCAGCGTCCTCCTCGCGAGTGCTAGAAACCAATTGGGCGAATACAGCAAACGAATTCTTCCTCCGAAAGCGCTGCTTCCAGCTTTGGCGGGCATCCGCTGGTGTGAAGGAGTTGCAGCGGCTCGTCGAATGCCCGCCAAAGGGCCTTGAGGACGAGTTGCTACTTTCCAGATGCCATATCGGCGACGTCTCTGCGGTTTCTGACCTAAGAGCAAAGATTGAAGAGCGCCGTACGACCGGAGTCTACTGGTTTCAGTTCATTCGCCAGTTCGACAGCCGGTTATTCGAAGACCTTATACTGCAAAAACTGGACGAGATTGGTAGCGCATCAAAAACAGGCGACAAGATAGACTATAGCGCGGACAGCACCATAACCGATATTCTAGCAGATCGGCGAGATGAGTTCGCTGAGCGCGTTATCCTTGAACATTGGCAAGACTTGCAGCACCGCTGCAACTACCCCCATGTTTTGTTGTGTATTGCCACGCCCGCTACTCTTGACCTACATGCGCGGCATTTTGAGAGGGTTGAGGACAAACGTGAGTACTTCAAGCTCCTCGGCTTTGCCTTTGGTTTTCGCAATCCAAACAGACCAGGAATAACTGACGCGGTGCAGCTGGAAGCCCTTGAACCCTACCTAGATCAGCTCGGCGGTCGCTTGATTGAAGAGATTTGGGATGAATGCAACGAGAAAGGATTCGAGGCATGGCGTGCCAAACACTTGGACAGTCGCCTCCCTCAGGACGGTTGGGCAATCAAGCAGATCAATGATGAGGCGGCTTTTCGGGAGCTTGATGCCGAACTGGAAAATCGAAGCAGTATTGAGATGGCTGCCTACTCTTGGTCGAGTATCCGTCGGCGCAATTCGATTTCATCGAGAGAGCTTATCGATAGGGCTAATCGTTACGTTGAATGCAGGGCAAATAATGAGTCGGCGGAGTTTTTGGCCGAGCTGATAGCTTTGGTCGGGGAGCGCGCTGATTTGCGGGTTCTGTCGAGACAAGTGCGGGCAGGTTTACTTACCGAGATGCAGTATGAAGGCACTGTCTTCGCCGTAAAAGAGAGGTCCTTGGTTTAGGAGTCGGCTATGTGGGAGAAGCCCACGCATCGGAAGATTGAAGGTACGGCAAGGCCTCTGCGCGTAGCATACCTCGTAGATTTGGCTACGTGCGAACACTTATTGATCGACAAAATCATTGCCGAGAGTTTCAGTCGTTGGTCTGGTCGACGCACTCCGATTATCCCTGCATCCCAGGATGGGGTTGATCCCGCTTATGCGTCGTGGCTGCATGCATTCGACGCTGACATAATTTATAGTTTTGCCAATCTGACTGACGTCGCTATCGGCTTACTAGACGAAGAGTTGGCTCCTGGAATCCTTCACCATCATGAGGACAGGTATCGCGACCCTGAAGGCGAGCGCCGATATGACATTGAGCTTCCGCTCCAAGGATTGTCTTGTCTATCTGTCTTGCCAATGTTTGCTAGTCGGCGCTGGGGCTTCGGCGACAAACCGCAAGACATTTTGAGCTTCGACAAGTTTTGGGATGGATCCGATGACACGTTCGTCCGTGAGAATTTTGGTTTTCTTTCAACCAGCTTTGGCAACGGTCAACTCGCTAGCTCAGCTCCGGAGTTGTTTAAGTGTTTGACGTTGATCTCAGCGGAATCACTTGCAAACCACCAATACGGCAAGAGCGAGCACGCCAAGTATGAGAGTGACCCTCGCGCCCTCTTGCAAACTCTTGCAGAACCGGGAGCGGTTCTTCCGCCCTGCCAATTGTCAGAGTTGTTTTGTCACTATCTTGAACCGAAGAACTCTCTGAAGCGAAATGGTGTCAACGTCGTCGTAGGGGATGAAATTGCGGATCGTTTAGTGTTTTGGAATGGCCACAACCGATTTCCTCGGAATGAACCAACCGGCACATCATCCATTCGCATTTCAGTCGAACAATCAAAAGACAATGAATTCTTGAAACTAGTGGGGCGTGTCTTGGATCGCCGTGGAATCCAAGGTGAACAGAACGCGCCCGTAGCTACTGTTAGATCAACCTCGCTGACAGAGGATGAACTCGCTGACATCGCTGAGCGCATCAAGCCAGAAGGCAAGACGTGGCAACGCTTTGCAACCGAAGCAATTTCAGGTGCCGACTGGGCAATTCCCGAGTTTTGGGAAAAGCGGGCATACTTCACAACTGGCTCGTTGGCCATTTCGCGAGAACCTAAGGGTCAGCAGAGAAGTGAACTGAAAAATGGTCGCTCGGAGCTTCCGCTCGCGACGCCTTGGCACATGTCTGAAAACTACTTGCCACCCAGCGTCCGTGGAGGTCAGTGGATGGTAGATTTGTCGATTGAGCGGGAGATCGACCACTGCAAGTTCTCGAATGTCGTCCACGAGTGGATCCTGCCTCGCAGACTTCGTATTGACCCATTGTTCTCCATCAGCCGGGAGAGCTCGTCTTCTCGTATGCATCAGAGATACTGCCAGCGGCCAACAAGGTCTGGTCGTTTGAGCGCTTCGATAGAATTAGCAGTCCGACAAGCGTCAATAACGGTCCCGAACGATGATGATGCCTTCTTCGGCGGACTGCGGGACTTTCAAAGGGACCGTTTCCCTCGGACACGAGAGAACATAGAAGGTCTTCAGAAACCACCTCCTCCAAAGGTTATGGATGCGAAGTATTCCGACAAGGGTCGATATCTGCTTGGCACCCTACAGCATTTCGGCAATTTGCCTGATGCGTTTCAAACGCTAATGCACGGTTTTTGGCGTGAAGGGCTCCGAAGGTTGGGCGCTGACCCCTCGCACTTGGATGATGAGCTGGAAGCACGCTTTCAAAAAGTCATGGCTAGGCGATTGCGTGCGACCGATGAAGAATGGGAAGTGAGTAGCCAAGAGGACCGGCAAAAAAGTTGCGAAGGAAGCATTGAGGATTGCCTCTCAGCTACGACGTCCGGAACGCTTCGTGCAGTATGACAAGCTAGCCTCTCGCTATAGCGATCTGGTCGAAAAATTCATTGAAGAGAACCCACATGTGAAAGAAGGCCCACTTGAGGAGTACCTTTCAGCAGGTGAGTTGGATGCGTCGATCCAGTACCTCTGCGAGCGAAAAATCCTGTTTCAGGGTCACGAATGGAAATGCCAGAATTGCTTCAACAGGAACTGGGTCTCAATTGACGATTTGTCCAGCGTGATGACGTGCAATGTTTGCCAAAATGAAGAACTTCCGCCTGTTTCGGGAGGATGGCAATTCAAGGCAAGCGGCTTTTTTGTCGAGGCTTATAGCGATCATGGAACCGAACCAGCTATTTGGGCACTGTGGCAACTTGCCGAGCGCGCGAGAGCTTCGTTCTATTTCTTACCTTCTGCATTGATCTGGTTCGATCAACATCGAGAAGACGGTCCCAATGACTGTGAGGTCGACCTTCTCGCGGTGGTAGATGGCGAAACAGTCGCGGTTGAAGCGACAACTTCCAGAACTCTCAAAGCGTCTGAAATCGAGAAACTCTCTGCGTTTGCAAGTAGGGTCCGCCCGAACAAATTATACATTGTCTGTGGTGCAGATGGCCAGAATGCACGTGCGCAACTGGCAACAAGGATTCGGAAGTGCTTGCCAGAGGCGGTGGAAGTGGAAGTCGCGACCTACGAAGCTTCAGGCGAACGCAGCGACCCTTATTTGCCCAGCTAGTCTGGAACACACCATCGGAACTCTAAGGCAATTTTGACAACGTTGATCGTCGCTCATCTGGGACCGGAGTTTTTCAATTCACAGCTCGCGGCGAACGGCAGGTTCGGCGGGCCGCGTGGCAGCATCTTGACCCGTTGGTGAATAGCCGGAAAGGGCCGTGAGCAACGTTCTCGTGCCGCTCTATGGATGGCCTACATGCGGACAAAGTGAGCATTTGCTGCAGCTGCTCCAATGGCTGTTTTAAAGGCACCACGTAAGAAGTGTTGTGATTTATTTCTAAACGTCCAACATTGGTTACGGATCAGAGGGCATTGGCGCGCCTTCTTTGCATGGACGCGGACCGTCCCCACAGATGTCGAGACTGTGGACTACAGTTGAGAAGAAGCACGTATCACAACCAATGATGATTGTTGCTAGGACGGCTACAATATGCTGTGTATCTGGTTCAAAGAACTTTGAAATGCAATCATTTAGGCGTATATCTGGATGCGGAGCGTAATTTGACTGACAGTGTCTTCAGAAACCGAGGGCTCGAAGTTGTCATCGATACCACAAAGGAGGCGGAATTCGACTTCGCCTCACACAGACTTACCCAACGGCAGGTCGAGGCCATCGGGCAGGCACTTAAAGCAGTACCTGTATCCAACAGTGATCGATGCGTCGGCTCCGTGCGAATTCGGGAAGTTCAGACAGGCAAGGAAGTCGCATTCCTTATATCACAAGAAGGTTCTGAGGTTGTGGTGCTGATCATGGGTTTAGACAATGTTGGAGAGCTAGAAAGCCGCTTCAACCAAATTCTTAGGGCTGGCGTTGTTAGTTTGCCGCCAGCAGCCCAGGAGCTACTCAAAGGCCGGGTGAGAAACAAATGATGGATCAAACTCTGAAATTTGAAGACTATATGTCTTTGTCTGAAAGCGAACGCGCCGTTCAAAGGCTCCTTGGAGCATCTAAAATACTGAACGCTTTGGGACGATCAGTAGTAGCACCTGGTACTGAGTCTGCTGAGCTGAGATCATATGAAAGCACTCCCGCAACAGCTGTTCAAATTGGGAATCCGGTGAAGTTCGTTCCGACAGTGTCGACCGCCGAAACAACATCCAAGTCTAGGTCGGAAACGTCTGGCCGACCCAAGACTACTGGAACGGTCAAATGGTTCAACACTACGAAAGGCTACGGTTTTATTGAGCCTGAAGGAGGCGGCAAGGACGTCTTTGTCCACATCAGCGCAGTTGAGCGCTCTGGCTTGACCGACCTCGCAGATAACCAAAAAGTCGAGTACAATCTCGTAGCGGGCCGCGACGGAAAGAAAACCGTCGCAAGAATCGAGATCAAGGACTAGTCGCTAGGGTGTCTCCCGTTCGGCGCACCTACCAAGGCTAGTGGGGCAGCAACCCACTTTCCGCATGTGCCTCCTGACTTTCTAGCTGTTCCTCAATCGCTATGCGGCGGCTTTCGCTAAGTTCAAGCTCTGCTGCACGTTTTCGTCCAGCGTCTTGTAGCTCATCTCGTCGTTTCGCAATACGCTCAAGGTCGTCATAGATGCAGCATGCGAACGAATGAGCAAGTTCACGCAGTCATTTAGACAGTCAGTTCCTGCTCGATCCTGCAGGTTGAGCGTGTCTCTAAGGCGGTCAAATCCCGCTCTGAGGCCTCTATGGCCGTCACCAACCGCTCGACGCAGGCAAGCAAGTCGCGTTCAAAGGCTGTCAGTCACATTCAGATTCAAAAGGTCGGGCCAAATGCTGATCATCATTCGACCAAAGCAGACATTCATGCATTATGCGGCATCGTGCAAAATGGGCTCGTAACGGACATTCGCCGCCTGTGTTTGCGAATGTCCGCTATGCGGGATGCGAGCGCAGCACTCAAGCAAACCATTGATTGGCAGCCATGGACCACTATTGCGTTTCAACTGGGGATCAAACGGGGTGCTGTGCACCCCTTTGCAAGGTTAGGGGTCTGACCCTAAACACCTTGCCCTAAGCGCTTTACCCCACGCTCTTTAGCGCACATCCTTGCCCCACGAGCTTTAGCGCATTTTTGCTTTCTACTTTTCTTCGATTGTTAAATCGCATAGAAATCGCAGATGTCTATTATTACAGAAAGATCCTGAGCGCCAACATGACACCCAACATAAGAGAATTAGCAGTACGTCGCATTGACGTTCTGACACATGAACTCTTGAGCATCATCAGAAAATACTCGCATGAGGTAAATGTGGGCATTTGCGATGATCGGGATGTAGAAGCTTCTTTAAAAGATTTCTTAGCCTTTGAAGGGAATACCCTTGTAGTGGCTCAATTGGGCAGGAAAACAGTAGGCTTCGGCACAGTAAGCACCCACTTTTCAACCGCCCTACTATGCCGGGTCGCATATATCAACGACATCTTTGTGTTGCCGGAATACCGCGACCTTAAAATAGGCACGAAAATCTATCGATTTATACATGACCAGTCGCAAATGGATAAGCAGCTGAAATGGATGCGCTGGCTTGTAGACGAAAAAAAACCCCGCCGCCATGAGACTATATAAGGACAAAAATATCCTAAGAAAAAGTTGGTTGCGTCATTCAAAAATTATAAACGACCAGTAAAGAAAGACCCTGGGGCCTCACCCCAGGGTCTGCGGCTTCAGCCAAATCAACCGCCGCCGCCGTCACCAGAACGATATGCCATCGCGATGCCTCCATACTCACGAGGGTTCCACACGAACCCTTTCATATTGCAATGGTATAGCGCAACGCTCCTATGTCAATCAAATCAGTAACCTCGTCTATCGTGATCTTACTTCCGTCATCAACAACCAAAAAGTCCTCGTGCGCTAATTCATTATAGGCGTCCCCTAATCCATGCATATCGGAATACTGCTCTATTTCGCAAAGAGTTTTCCCAATTGCAATCTCACCACCAAGTCTAAACGCATTAGCGGAAACGCAAAGATTTTGGGGAAAGGCTATGAAGTACTGGAAGAGATCGTCAATCTCCTCATTAATATCTGACCTCGCGATGGAAAGAGATTTAATGCCTCTAAGGAGAGCACTGCTCTCAATCTCTTTAATATACGTGCGGCTCTGGGTTTCCGCGGTTTGAAGTATATTTAGCAAACCACCCTCACCATATACACTGTGGACTGATAAAGCCTGCATAAGATAGTGTCGGTAGCTGCCCCACACCTTCTCTTGCGGATATTGAAACCTAGACCTAATGAGGAAATTCTCACACTCACTAAAAGAGAAAACCCTTGTGCCAACAACCAATGCCCCGATTACATCCGCCAGACCGTCTTCAAATCCTCTGGCCAATCTTGGTGCCGGGTTTTTAGATATGATTGAATGGACAAGCTCGTGAGAAAACAAAAGCGCTGAATAGTACGGCGAAAGCAAGTCTCGTCGAAATACGATTCCGGGAGTAATACCATAGTACTCTTGATCAAGAGCATCGTAATTCATAGCGGCATAAGGCCGTTTACTGTACGGCTCGGGAAACTCATCAACTATGCGGAACGATGATGAGGGTGAAAATCCGATAGATCGATACTGTGCATTTACTGCATTAAGCTGCTCTTCGACATCATCAATTGTCGCGCAGCCGTGAGGAAATTTTTCGGCGATCGCGTCCAAAATCAGGTCAGCGTCTCTTTTACGCGGATCATCTTGAACCAGCGACGAACGATAAGCTTCTAGGATCCTAATGGCACTTTTCTCATCATGGCTCCCATAAACCCTCGCGACGTCTCGTAAAAATTGTTTAGCATTTCCGAAAAGTGTTCCGCCAACTACGTACACAAACCCATGTAGGGTCTGCATTCCGCTCAAAGTTCTGCTTCTAGTGGTCACGTGCTCCGTCACACCTCATACCTTGAAAGATTAAAGTTCACCCTGTAGCTAGATCCGACATGAATTGGTCGGAGCACATCGCTCATTTCCTGCTCATCGATGCAAGGATTGAAATTTACAATCTGCTCTGACAAGCCGTCTCGCTCTCGGAATAAAAACACGTTGTCAAGACAATATCCATGCGGGAATCTTGCTCGAAATGAGAGAAGCCAGGTCGGACGACGCACTATCATAGCATAATTCCTATTTCCATGAACCGGAGGTCGAAAAGGCCAAGAGTATTGAAAGACTATATCGGCAATAGCAGATTTAGCAAGCGGTTTTGAAAATGGAACTATAAGTTCCATCCTATTTTATCCAACTTCCACTACTTTAATTACACCGGAGACCTCAACACCCTGCACCCAAGTCCGCACTTTAAGCCAGTCTTTATTCTTCACATCAATGTTGCCAAGCAATGTGAACTTCTCCTCAATAAGTGAGGCAGAAGACCCATTGAAAAGCCTAATCGTATTTCGACGCAATCCCTCTCTATCTGAAACGTAGTGAAAAAAGTGAGAGTGCTTAAGAAAAACGGGGAAAGTACAATTCGGCTCGGAAGTTAGTCGCTGAAGCACCGTCGCTTCATCTGCCTCCTCATTAAGCATATCTTGAACATAATCCTCTTGCCGCCTTTTATTTTGCAGCTCAGCGATGATTGATCGGCTATCGGCTATGGTGCTAGATAATGTATGATGTTCGAAAGCCGCTCTTCTTGGCTTCGCATCACGCCAAGTGAAATTAACTGATTTACCAATCAATTTGACCAACTCATCCTCCAAAATTATAGCATATGGCCGCCATTCACCGGATAGATGTAGGGCAAAGTGCACCAGTATTGCCAATTCGTTGTCAACTGAGCCACTTGAGAGCCTTCGGTTAAGATCAATTGGATCTCTATTAATTAGCTTTTGACCTCCAGGGAGGGTAGCGACACCCTGGAAAATAATGTCATGGTTTTTCTGGGGCAGTCCAGTCTTTTTTAGGGCCGACTTAATCAGAACCTGATAGCGCTGTTTTGTATATTGGTCAGCACCGATAATATTTATCATTTTTGAAAGGAACTCAGGAAAGTCTTCTAGTATCACACCCATTTCTCCCGAGCTTTATCAGGTCATTTTTGCGAAATGTTGTCAAGCATTTGCTTGCCTGCAAACCATCGCTGAAAGGCACGAAGATTGGCCAATCTTCTCCACCAGAACTGGAGAAACATGATGAAGGACCATCAGACTGAACACCCGACCGCTGGAAGCACAGAGAGGTCGTACTTCGCTTCAGGAGAAGAGCAGCTGCTCTTAGCAGTCTGCTTAGATCAAAATGAAGAACCTGTCTGCACTTGCGACCACCTCGCACCGCATAAGCGCCGCCTAGGTTCCCCCAAATTCCTTAAGGAGCTCGCAACCTTTTACGCCTCGCTCGAGCTACCGGCTTCGCAAGCCCTGAACTTCATATGGGATGAGCTTTATGGCTATAGCAGCGGGACGCTGCATGATCCCGATGATAGGCCAATTGATCTCTTCGAGGAATTCCAGCGGATAGATAAAGTGACGAAGGAGGTGTATACGATCGACTTTGTCGATTGGGCCTTTGGCGATGACATGGAGCGATCTACGCGACGATTTCTTGAACGTGCAGAAACTACCTACCACAATCAGCTCAAGATGACGCCTCAAATGATTGCTCGGGTTTTGCTTCTGCATTACGCACGCGAAGTCCACCTCTGCCGCACTCAAGGAAAATGCTCCCAAAAATAAAGGCGGCTAGCTAAGTACAAGGAAAAAAGAGCCGATCCTGCGCCCGCGGGGTCGGCTTTTCTCATGGAAGCTCCTGTCATTGCCACTTTTGACAGGAGCTTAATGATGAGCAAGCAATTGAATGGAACTAGGCCCATGCGGGATGAAGCGCCTGCGTTGCGCCATGAGGGCGGGCCGGATTGGACGCTGGCCGATATTGCCCAGTTCGCGATTCTTGTAAGCGGTCTTATTCTCACCCCCGCCGCGCTCTTTTCGCTGAGCGAGGAATCTGGGGCGCTGGCCGCCGTCAAAAATCTCACCGTCGGGGTGATGGCGGCAGGCGGTGCTTTTGCCGTGGTTCGGTTCAGCTTGACGGGTCTCGCGAACCTCCATGCGCTCAATCACAAGTTGGCTGGCATAGCCGCCATTGCATCCATCGTCATCGCAGGCTCAGCTTTATCTCTCAGTCCGCTCACGGGCCTCACATTCGGCTCGGTGGAGGCAAACGTCTATGCTGACGCTGGCCAAGAGCTATCGCGCTACATCGACACCACGAATAAAGCGGCGCTGGCGGTGGAGCGGGTTTCTCCGGCTGTCGCGGGTCTCGCGAGCAATATCGACGCCACAATCTCCTGCGAGATCACCGAGTCGTGCCTGTCGCTAAGCGCGGCGCGCGGGCGGGGTCCAATGACGCGTGCGTTGGAGAGCTATCGCGGAACGGCGGAGACCTTGCGCGAACAGCTGCGCGTCGGGGCTGCTGAACGCGAAGATCACCTTGAGACGCTCAATGAGCTGAGCTCTGAGTACTTTGAGGTTCTGGCAGATAAATCGACGTCCATATCGAACCGCCGCGCCTCTCTCCAGGCGATCTATGGCGAGGTGAAGCAGACTAGCGCTGCACTGCTCGAAGCCATGCCAATCCATCTGGTGGCGGCCTTCGCGGATGAGCTTCAAGCTGGCGCGGCGATCCCCGGAGATGCCAATGGCTCGCGCGTTTTGTCGGAGTATCTGCGTGGGCTCGGCAAGGGGCTTGAAGAGCAGTTGGAGGCCCTGCCGCAAACGGAGCTGACAGCGCCGACGATGCCGGACAAGCCGGGCATGATGGATGTCATCCGTCACATTCCCGACTATCTCGCCTTCGCGGTGGTCGTGATCATCGGAGATCTTCTTCTGCCGATCCTCCTCTACACGTTGACGTATCTCGTGCGGCTGCGGGAAGTGGAGATCATGTATGGCAAGCGGCCGGTGGACGCGCCGCCGCACCCTTTTGCTGGGCTCGTGGACCCCAAATACCTGCGCAATCACAATCGCGGCGACGACGGGGGCGATCAATGACCCGCGCTGCCTTTGTTACTGCCGCCTCCCGCATCATGCGGGGGGCAGTATTGGTCTCCGTGGGTCTCTTTGCTTTGGGTATCGGCACGCTCGTCATCCTCAGTGAGGCGGACCTCTACGAGCTTCGCGAGAAGTATGAGCGGGCGAAACTGGCGCTTTGGGGGCCTTGGACTCCGACGAACTGGTGCCCTCCGGGGCGCAATGCCCCCGACTGCGTGAGGGTAAATGAGTTCGAGGCGGCGCTGAAAGCGGCCTCTGACTTTACCTTCTTCAAAACCGAGACCATCGATCTGACGGGCCACGTCGTCCATACGGGCACCCGCTTTGCTACTGCGAGAGACGTCGTGGACGGGCGACCGATCTTCAAGTGGTGCTACGTGAACCTCTCCGCGCAGGGCTTCTCGCGTCAGATCGAGCTCGCCACACAATCAGCCGATGACCCGCCAGCTTTCTCCTCGCTCGCGGGCTTGGATGGGAACACATTGGCCGGGACCGGGCTCGACGTTGACGTGCTTAACCGCGTTGCCCGCACCCACTGCCGCTTCGACGACTAACGATCCGTCGCCGCCCTGAGGTTTGTTGCATGCCCTTGCGACCAGCCTCGGGGCAGAGGGCGGCGGGTCTATGTCTGTTCATCTGAAAGGAGAGACCTTTGTCCATAGACGCCTCAACCCTCCCGATCTCGCCGATGGTGATCATCACCGCCGGGGCCTACTGCCTCCTCATGCTCTTAATCGCCGGGCCGGAGATGTCCGACCGTGCGATTGCCCGCTCGTCCTGGGCGGAGGACTGCGATGCGGCTCTCACGGCTGATCTCGAAGCCTCGCGCGCGCCCAAACGCACCATTCCCCGCGGCATGACGGGGGCAGACCTTCTCTGCCGGGCGTATCCCGAGTTCCAGATTCTCTGCGACGGCATTCCTGATCCAAACGCGGCACTGCGCGCGGCGGAACTTCGGAAGCAGCGCGCCGAAGAGGCCCGCATTCAAAACGCCGCACGCGGTATCGGTGAGGCCTGCTCCTGCGCAACGGTCGCCTACAGCGAAAAAGAGCGCGTCCAGCTGGCTTTGTGGGCTGGCTCTGGGCGTGCCTATACGCCCCGCGCGGTGAGCCACCGAACTGAGGCGCTGACGCGCGCGGTTAAGTCCCCGGCCTGCGCTCTCGATCTGGGGGTGAACTGATGATCTTCGGTAAACTCATTTTGCACCCGACGCGGCTTCAGACCAGCAACGATCACTACCAGCTCCACGGCATCCGCGTGGTCTCGGTGCGCCGCCCGTTTCTCTCTGCGGGGCTCCTAGTCGGTGCGCTCCTGACGGGCTTCGCTCTGAGCTTCTGGGACCTGCTCTATGATGGGGAGCGCATCTCGCTTTGCATCTTTATCGCCTTGGCCGTGCTGGGCGGCTGGTGCATCGGCCAGCTTCGATTGGTGAGCCGCGAACTCGTAAACTCACCCTTGGGCGAAGCAGTCTACGGCACCTATCGCCATCTGCGACGGGAAAGCACGCGCATCGCGCTGGCGGCCGATGCGGCGCGGTCATCCTCTGGCACAACGCAGGAGGACGTACGATGAGCGATCCTACGAGACAGGGCGTCCCTTGGGGCAGGCTCTTTCGGCTTACACTCCGCTTCTTCGGAGGGTCGTTCCTCGGCTTTCTCGGCTGGCTCGCGTGGTCCTATGCCAGCCTTGATGCCTTCGGCTTCTACTTCTTCGGAATCCTTGGCCTCTGGGGCGGGCTCATCGTCCTCGTGCGCGCGAGTGTCGAGCTGATCCAGATCCTCATCGGGAGCGGCCAGTGGCGGCGCTACCGCAGGCTGGGCCGCAAGCCTAAGGCTGACACGATGGCCAAGGAGCATGATCTCACACAGCTAGGGAGGCGTTAATGGGCATTCCCTTCTGGACAAAAAAGCAAAAAGGGCTGCGCACGTCGCAGCCCTTTCTCAAATCAGCTCCCGTGGACCCAAAAGGCCAACGGCTCATCGGGTTCACGTCTACATCGCGGGAGCCCATCTGGGCTCCGCTGACGCACTCCCTGCTGCTCTCCGCCAATGGCGGCGGAAAGACGACGAGAGGCCTCATGCCGTGGCTCTTCTCGCTGCTCGCGTCCACGAGCCGCCCGGCGATCCTTATGTTAGACAGCAAGCAAGGGGAGATCGCGGCTCAGTGCTGCCCGATGCTGGAAAAGCTCGGCGTGCCCACCGCCGTCATCGACGAAAGCCGCGTGCTGCCGCCGGAAGTCTATGGGCGCATGCCGCTGAATCCGCTCGAAAGCCTCGTCTGGACGCACCGCCATGCTCCCGAAGATCAGGTCTTCGCCAATGATCTCGTCACACAAACCCTAATCGAAGAGCCAAGCGGTGGCATAGACCGAAACCTCTATTGGAGACAGTCACCACGAGCGATCCTGGAGTTTGCCATTTATGCGCTTCTAAAGCGCTCGCCGGAGCTGGCGACGCCAGGAGGTGTTTGGACACTGATCTCCAGCACACGCACTCTTCGAGCTGTGGCTGAGGTGGAGTTAGAAGAGGGTGAGGGCATCCTCAAAGCTCTCGCTGAAGAAGTCCTCGACATGCTCGGCCACGAGCACGGACCTCAGCATCTTCAAGCTGCTAGGCAAGCCACACGGCTCTTTGCCGCTGGCACGCGTCTTCACATGGCAGGACACGGTGCAAAGCGTGGCCATGGGGACCTGATCCGCGGGAAACGCGTGATCTTCCTCTGCGGCGATCAATCAACCATGCAGTCCATGGGCAGCTTTTACGGCCTTCACCTCATGTCCTTCCTCCGCGCCGCTTACATGGGCGCGGGCCCGCTCTGGATAGGGGCAGACGAGTTCAGTAATGCGCCGACAAAGCGCCTAGCTGAGATGCTTACGACGCTCAGAGCCTATGGAACATCCGTGGCGATGGTGGCCCAAAGCAGGTCCGAGATTGAACGAAAATTAGGTAAGAACGAGCTTTTCACCATCGAAGAACAAGCCGTTCTCAAGCAATGGTTCGGGTTCTCCAGCTTCGAAGAAGCAGAACGCGTCTCCAAGGCCATGGGCGAAGAACACGCCGTGGGCGCGACCCTCGGCGGCAATAGCCACGACATGCGCGTGCAGACCAATATCAACCTCTTCAAGCAGCCCATCCGCACCGCGGCGGAGCTCATGGCCATGCCCAGAAACCGCTTCCTCGGCCACGTGAAGGGCCTGGGCTTCTTCGAGGCCGATACGGTCTCCCAGGCAAACATCGCCCCCTACTGCGATTTATGCGCCGACAACCCGCTCGAAGGCGGACGCCTCCCAGCCGATCCTTGGATCACCCTAACCTTGCCCGAGGAGGCCCGATCATGAGACGCAACACCCTTTACGCAGCGATGTTCATCCAAGCATTGCTCTTGCCCCATACTGCCTCCGCCGAGGTGCCAGACATCCCAAAAGTCTTCATGCTCTGGAGCTACACGTACTCGACCTTCGGCGACCCGGAAAAGTTCTCAAACCGCCACTACAAAACCTGCACCTATGTCGGCTGGCAATACGAGGCGGTCACCAAACCCGCCAAGGACGGGCGCTGCCCGCTCATCCATGTCGAAGGCCCGACTTCGGAGAACCAAGGCGGCTAATGTAGTGACTTCGTGCTTTGACGTGCGAGCGTCTCATAGCGCCGGAAGTCGAGGTTGAAGTTCGAGCGGATGGCGTTCCGCGCCATCCCTTTGAGCACCTCAAGGATTGTATCCTGCCGCACCTCACCGCGCTCTATGAGACCGTCACAGTGATCGCGGTCTGCCAGGGTGAACACGGCGTAGGGCTCAAGCGCATCCCAAAGCTGGGCGTAGCTAATCGGCTTCAGCCACTCTTCAACCTCCTGAATATCTTGAAAAATAACCATACTTCAGTGTGCCACAGGGCAGTGCTTCAAAGCAAATTCACCATGAAAGGTATCCACAGATGGCCTCAGAAATTGAAGCGGGTATCTCGGCCATGTTCCGCGATGTCGTAGGCCAAAGCTGCCTCCTGGAGATGCGCACCCAGCAGGACTGGGACGCCTTCAAAGAGATACAGCGCACCGCGCGCCAAAGAGAAGCGGTCGAACTGAAAGAGTTCCGGGAAACACGCGACAGCCTCATCGCCGATGAGAAACGCAGGCTCATTGACGAGGGTGGTTCGTTCACCTTCGAACATCCTACGCCGAGCGGCACCGATCATTTTAATCCGCATGACATTGCTAGAGAAGCCGAGGCCCGTGTGGACCGCGCCCACCAGTCACGCCTGATCGCGATCCGAGAAGAGGAGGCAGAAGCCTATGCCGATCTCGCAGAGACCATCCGCGCCCGCGAAGGCCTCCAAGGCTGGGCGCGGCAAGACTTCAACCGCAGCACTGACCGCCGAAGCGAAGATCGCCGCGGCGGTTCTGAACGTAGCTGGCCGTCAAGAGACTAAGAAAGGAGACCACTATGTCTGATCACACTTCCCCTAGAATGCGCTTCGACGTTGAGGCCGCGCGAGCTTCGAAGGCAGGCCAGCGGCTCACAGCGCGCCAGTTCGACCGCGCTACACTTCATGCGCAAATCCTCAACCGCGAGGTCCACGCAACGGCATCATTCGTTAGCGAACTCAAAGATCAAGTGCACAGCTTTTGCAGTGACGAGCGCTTTGACCATGCCAAAGGGGAATTGATCCTGCGTGGAATACACAAAGCAGCCTATGGTGAAAGTCTAAACGATGTCCGTGAGCGCCTTGTATCGCGCGAAGCCGCTCTTCAGGAAAACCCGGACAACAACGCGATGGACTATGTGCAGTCCATTGAGCGCATGATCACAGAAGGGCCAACGATGCCTTTCTGGAAGGCCTTAGATCGCTCGGGCGTTGCCATGGCGTCCAACGAGGGCATCTCCGAGGTCGGTGCAAAGTCTCTCATGACCGATGCGCTCCAGCGCGAGCATGGAGAGGTTCTCTATGTTTGGGGAAAAGACCTTGAAAAGAGCCACCACACGCCCGTGATCGAGGCGGAGCGGGCTGCGAAGCGAGAGCTAAAGCAGTCGAACGAACGCACCTACGCGCGGAGTGGACCGAGCCGATAACTCAATAAACCATTGCCAATAATAGGAATTTATGCCTATAGTGTTCTCTTTTTGTTCGGTGCGGTGCCGGAACGCAAGAAGGAGAACGCCAATAAAGAAAGAGATCGAGATGAAAGAGAAGACCCAATTACCAACACGTGAACCGCCTGTGAAAGATGCCGAGCGCACATCGGTGCTCGCTTTTGACTGGCGGGAATGGCTCCCTCATTTGGCAGACGCTGATATGAGCGACGCCCAAAAAAAGGCCATGATCGAAGCCCTCTGGGCCATTGTGCTCGGCTTTGTTGACCTGGGTTTTGAGGTAAAGGCCGCTGAGGAAACTTGTGGAGAAACGATCGATCTCAAAGTCGCTTTGGCCGCTGCCGTGCTAGGCTGCGAACAAGACGAGGAGGACGCAGCGTGAACAAGACAAACTCAAAGGGCAAGGCGCTAATCTATTGTCGCGTGAGTTCTCGCTCGCAGGAAACCGAGGGCCATGGTCTTGAAAGCCAGGAAACCCGTTGCCGCCAATATGCTCAGGCACAGGGCCTAGAGGTCGCGGCGGTCTTTCCCGATACAATGACGGGTGGCGGCGGCTTCATGAAGCGTCCCGGGATGGTGGCGATGCTTTCGTTTATCGACGCTCAACCGGATGAACAGTTTACGGTGATTTTTGATGATCTTAAGCGTGCGTCTCGGGATACCCGCGCCTTCCTCGATCTTCGGGATGCCTTCCGTATCCGTGGCGTGGGCGTGACCTGCCTCAACTTCAAGTTCGATGAGACACCCGAGGGCGAGTTCATCGAGACTATAATGGCTGCCCAAGGTGCCCTGGAGCGCAAACAGAATGGTCGCCAAGTCGCCCAGAAGATGCGCGCGCGGATGGAAAGTGGCTTTTGGGTGCATCAAGCCCCCATCGGTTATCGCTATGAGACCCAGCGCGGTCGTGGAAAGGTTCTCATCCCAAATCCACCGCTCGACGGCATTATCCGCGAAGCCTTGGAGGGATACGCAACGGGCCGTTTTGGGTCGCAGGCTGAAGTGAAACGGTTCCTTGAAGGCTTCCCCGACTTCCCACGCACCAAGCAAGGCGAGGTCAGACAGCAAGAGGTAACTCGAATCCTGACGCGCTCGCTCTACGCCGGGTTCATTTGCTCAGAGACCTACGGCATCTCCTGGCTCAAGGCGCAGCACGAGCCGCTGATCTCGATTGAAACCTTTGAGAAAGTCCAAGAGCGGCGCACGGGCGTCTCCAGGGCTCCTAAGCGCAAAAACATCGGCCGTGACTTTGCTTTTTTGCGCGGAATGGTCGCCTGTGGCGGCTGTAAGGCCCCTCTCCGGTCCTCTTGGTCAAAGGGCAAGATGGGCAAAAAGTACGCCTACTATCATTGTCAAACGAAAGGGTGTTCGGCCTACGGCAAGTCCATCCCAAAGGACCGAGTTGAAGGCGATGTCGGTGCACTACTGAAGACACTAGAGCCGACGCCGGGGCTACTCGCGCTGGCCCGTGCGATGTTCCGCCGGGCTTGGGACAATCGCGCCGATCTCGCCAAGGATGCGCAAGCGACAGCGCGCGCTCAGATCGGGGCCGACGATAAACAGATACAAAGCCTTCTGGATCGGATCCTTACATCCAACAATGCCTCTGTGATCGGAACCTATGAGGACAAGATCGCGCAGCTGGAAAGGCAAAAGGCCGTGCTGGCCGAACAAGCCGAGAAACATACCATTCCGCATGGCACCTTCGAGGAAAAACTCGAACCCTTGCTTCAGTTCCTCGCAAACCCCTGGAAACTTTGGGAAACAGGTCAAGTGGAGCTGCGGAGACTCACCCTGAAACTCGCCTTCGCAGGGCGGCTTGAATACACCCGAAATGAAGGACCTCGAACCCCTGAATTAGCGTTACCGTTCAAGGCGTTAGGGGTGTTTGAAGGTGGTGAAATGGTAAGTGGTGGAGCCTAGGGGAGTCGAACCCCTGACCTCTTGCATGCCATGCAAGCGCTCTCCCAACTGAGCTAAGGCCCCATAACCAGCGCGGGTTTAGGCAGTTGCGCGCGCGGGTTCAAGCGATTTTCGCTGCCCGCGCGGCCTGTTTAGTCTTCGGAATCGTCCGCTGGCACATCCGCCAGCTCATCGAGCGACACGTTTTCGCTTTCATCATCGTCATCGAGCACATCATCACCCAGGTCGACGTCGACATCTGCCTCGTCTTCCTCGTCGTCGAGCACGAGATCTTCTTCTTCCGTCGCTTGCGCGGCCTTTAGCTTTTTGGTCTGCGCATCCTCGGCGTCGGCGACCATCGTGCGGCCCTTGCCGGTGTCAACGGTCACAGTTTCCCCTGTGTAGGGGCTCACGATGGGATCGCGGTTCATATCGTAAAAACGTTTGCCGGTGGTGGGGCAAAGGCGCTTTACGCCCCATTCTTCTTTGGGCATCGGCGGGTGTCCCTCTTGATACTCGGGTGTCGATGAATGCGGCCTGCTGCCATAGCCGGAGGAGCAAGTCAAACGAACTGCGCATATGGAGCGTTGCGCGCGCCCGTGCAAGGGTCGCAACAACAGAAAGGTGCCCCATGACCACACTGGCCTTAAGCGACGGGTCGGAAATTACCATTACCCTGCGGCGCAACGCGCGCGCGCGGCGGCTGACGCTGCGTGTATCGGCACAGGACGGGCGGGTGACGCTGACCGTGCCCCCAGGTGTCAGCGCGCGGGCTGCGTTAGACTTCGCACGCTCTCGGCGTGACTGGCTCGACACCCAGCTGTCCAAGTTTGGCCCGGCTCACGCGCTCGCGCTGGGCGACACGGTCCCCGTGGATGGCACCGACCGGCAGCTTGCACTGGGCTCTGGCCGGGTGCCGACGCTGGATGGGGCCGAGCTCCTTTTGCCACGGCGTGCTGCGGCAGCGCCGGGACAGGCTGTGGCGGGGTTTCTGAAGCTCCACGCGCGGGACGCGCTTACGGCGGCCTCGGACCGCTACGCCGCGGCCCTTGGCCGCTCCTTTACGCGCATCAGCCTGCGCGATACCCGCTCGCGCTGGGGATCTTGTTCGTCGGCGGGGGCGTTGATGTATTCCTGGCGGCTCGCCATGGCTCCACCTGCTGTGCAAGACTACGTCGCCGCCCACGAGGTCGCGCATCTGGCCGAGATGAACCACTCGCCCGCCTTCTGGGCCGTGGTCGGGGAGCTCATGCCCGACTATGCCGAACATCGCGCTTGGCTGCGCACCCACGGAGGCACGCTGCAACGGATCAAGCTGGACTAAACCGGGTGGCTGTGATCACATTTCGCTATGTTGCTCTCACCCCGCCCAGACGCTCCCAACGCTGCCGCACCTGGCACTGCCGCCCACGATAAGGTCTACCGGTCTTTGCGCACCCAGATCATGCATGGGGAAATGGCACCGGGGCAGGCGCTGACGCTCCGTGGGATCGCGAAAGAGTTCGACGTCTCCATGACCCCCGCACGGGAGGCGCTGCGTCGCCTGACCGCGGAGGGGGCGCTGTCGCTCTCGGCCTCGGGCCGGGTGTCTACGCCAGAACTCACCAATGAACGCATTGAGGAGCTCGCCTCGCTGCGCGCGCTGCTCGAAACCGAACTCGCCACGCGTGCCCTGCCACGGGCGCATTTGGCCCTGGTTGAGCGGCTCCAGATGATCAACTCGACCATCAGCCAGGCCATCGCGCGGGGGGATGTGGTGGGCTATATCCGCACGAATTTGGAGTTTCATCGCACGCTTTATCTGCGCGCGCAGGCGCCCGCGATGCTGGCGATGGCCGAAACGGTGTGGCTGCAACTGGGGCCCACCATGCGCGCGCTCTACGGGCGGCTCAGACGCACGGAAGGGCCGGTGCAGCACAAGATGATTCTCGCCGCGCTCAAAGCGGGCGACGAGCCAAGCTTGCGGCTCGCCGTGCGCGCGGATGTCACCCAAGGGCTCAGGATGCTGCGCGGGTGAGCGCGCCACGGATCTGGGTCCTCTGCGGGGCGCATAAGACGGCCTCCACCCACTTTCAGCGCATCCTGACAAGCCAACCGGGGCGGCTCGCGCGCGCGGGCACCGTTGTGATCCCGCCAAAGGTCGTGAGGCGCGAGATTATGCCGCTCGTCGACCGTGCCCGCGGTATCGCCTTTCCAGCGCGGATCAAGGCGGAGCTTGCAGACACGCTTGCCCGGCTGGCGCCTGGCGCGGGCCGCATTTTGATCTGCGATGAAAACCTGCTCGGCGGGACCGAACCGCGCATGCTCCTGCGCGGTGGGGCGCTTTACCCCTGGGGGCCAGCGCGGGTCGGGCGGCTGCTTTCGCTTTTGCCCCCTGCGGAGGTCCGCGTCGCGCTCGCGCTGCGGTCGATGGCGACGTTTCTGCCGTCGGCCTATGCCGAGAACCTATTTCACTTCCCCTATGTGACGTTCGATGCCTTCCTTGAGGATGCGGACCCGGCCGCGCTGTCGTGGCATGACCTGCTCGTCCGCATGCGGGAGGAAACGGACGCGAAGGTCACGCTCTGGCGCTATGAGGACTATCCGGCCGTGGCACCGGCAGCGTTAGGCGCTCTTCTGGGACGCGGCGTTGCTGCAGATTTGGAAATTCCCTCGCAACCCGCCCGGGTGGGGTTGAGCGCCGAAGCCATCGAAGAGGTCGCGCGCGCCGATGGCAAAGGCAACCCAGTGCCCAAGCTGGGTGCGCTGAAGAAGACCTTTCCAAAAGGCAGCCGCTTCCACGCGTTCCAGCCATTTGCCACAGCAAATGCCCGGGCGCTTGAGGATATCTATTGCGCAGACATGGCCAAGATTTGGGCCATGTCTGGGGTTCAGGTGCTGCAGCCCTAGCTGTGGATCGGCCCGTCGCCGCAGGCGAGCGCGGCTTCGCGGACGGCCTCCGAATAGGTCGGGTGGGCGTGGCAGGTCCGCGCGAGGTCCTCTGCCGCGGCGCCGAATTCCATCGCCACGCAGATCTCGTGGATCAGGTCGCCTGCCATGGGTCCGATGATATGGGCACCCAGGATGCGGTCGGTGGCCTTGTCGGCGAGGATTTTGACGAAGCCGTCGGCGGCGAAGTTTGCTTTGGCCCGCCCGTTGCCCATGAAGGAGAATTTGCCGACCTTGTAGGCGCGGCCCTCTGCTTTCAGCGCCTCTTCGGTTGCGCCCACATTGGCGACCTCGGGGTGGGTGTAGATCACGCCCGGGATCACGCCGTAGTTCACGTGCGGATGCTGGCCTGCGAGGCCCTCGGCGCAGGCCATGCCTTCGTCCTCGGCCTTGTGGGCGAGCATCGGCCCGTCGATGGCGTCGCCGATGGCGTAGATGCCGGGGACGTTGGTGGCGTAGCGCGCGTCGGTCTTGATCTGCCCGCGCTCGGACATTTCGACCCCCAGCGCATCAAGCCCGAGCCCGTCGGTGTAGGGGCGGCGGCCCGTGGCCACGAGCACGACGTCGGCATCCATCACGTGGTCGCTGTCATCCTTGCGGAGCTTGTAGGCGACTTTCGCCTTCGTCTTCGTCGTCTCCACGCCTTGCACTGCGGCGCCGAGGGTGAAGTTGATCCCCTGCTTGGTGAGCAGTTTCTGGAAGGTCCGCGCGACCTCCGCATCCATGCCCGGCGTGATGGTGTCGAGGAATTCGATCACATGCACCTCGGACCCCAGCCGCGTGTAGACAGACCCGAGTTCGAGCCCGATGACGCCTGCGCCGATCACGACCATCTTTTTCGGGATCTTGCCCAGTTCGAGCGCGCCGGTGGAGGTCACGACGATTTTCTCGTCGATCTCGAGGCCCGGCAGCGAGGACGCCTCCGACCCTGACGCAATCACGATGTGTTTGGCCGTATGGACCTCATCGCCCACCTTCACCTGGCCCGCGGCGGGGATCGATCCCCAGCCTTTAAGCCAGTCGATCTTGTTCTTTTTCAGCAGGAATTCGACGCCGGAGGTGTTCTGCCCGATGACCTTGTCCTTATAGGCCAGCATCTGCTTCCAGTCGACGGAGGGGCTTTTGCCCTTGAGCCCCATCTCCGCAAAATTGTGCTCGGCCTCGTGGAGTTGGTGGGAGGCGTGGAGGAGTGCCTTCGACGGGATGCAGCCGACATTGAGGCAGGTGCCGCCCAATGTCTCGCGTCCTTCGACGCAGGCGGTTTTGAGGCCAAGCTGCGCGCAGCGGATGGCGCAGACGTAGCCGCCGGGGCCGGAGCCAATTACGATGACGTCATAGGAGGCCATGGGGTGCGGTCCTTTCTGTTAGGGGGGCGGCCCTGCGGGCCGGTTGGGGCGCTGCCCCTTGCCCCCGGAGTATTTTGGGAAAGATGAAGGTCATATCAGCGCCGCGATGAGCATGGCGGCGGTGGCGAGGAAACCCACGAACCAGATGTAGGAGCGCCATGGGCTGAGGCCGAAGTAGTAGGCAGGCACGTAGGCAACGCGGGCTGCGAGGTAGGTGTAGGCGCAGGCGGCGGTGAAGGGGGTGGACTGGCCAGTGACGTGGATAGTCAAGGCTGCGATGGCGAAAAGGATCAGCCATTCGGTGTGGTTGTTGAACGCCCGGAAGAGCCGCGCGATCTTGGGGGAGACCATGTCCTGCAGCGGCTCCGGCATCCGGTCCTTGTCGCGGGGGGACGTGGTTTTGCCAGAGCCAAGCTCGATATTGGCTGGGATCGCCAGGGCGATGAAGGTGGCCATTTGGAGGAGGGCGGCGAGGGTGAGGGCGGTGAGTTCGGGGGTCATTTCTGTGCTCTACAAACCCCGAGACGAACCTCTAGGTAAGCCTGCAACGCCGCGCTGGCCTCAGCATTTGCAATCTTGTCTCCAAGGATAAGATCGTGAGGTGCTACGCTAATTTTCTTGGTGCCAGGGTTCAGTTCCCCACCTAGTAGATAGAGTAACTTGTCCCAGGTTCTTTCGGGGGAAAGGACTTGCTCGCCGGCTTTCGCGAACAACTCTTTTGTTCGGACGCACCAACGCGAAAAACCTAGCCTGTGAGTAACTTCGTAGAAATGCATGAAGCCTTGCGCCCCGAGCGTCTTGTTTGCTCTGCTATCAAACAAGGTCCAATTATCGTTTGCCAAAAACCATCCGAGTTTAGTTGCTGCTGAAAATGGCAAACGTTTCGACATTCTCTCTTTGCCTTCGAAAGGGATGGCGGAGACGTGTCGTGTCAAGGACTGCGCTTTTTCCAAAATGGAGTCCAATTGGTTCCATGACTTAACTGCGGCCCTAACTTCTGACCAAAATAGCCGCCGAGCACTTTCTCCAGGCACGGTTCTCGCCACCCTGTAAGTTGCAAGAAACTCGTTTAGTTCAGGTGGGGTAGTACTGCAGTTAAGTACAAGTCTATCATTGAAATCAGCGTCAGACATCCTTGTTGGCGTTGGACTGTAGGTCCAGGTAAAGCGATGAATAGCTAGCGCGGCAGCCCAAAGGCCTTCCCACCTATCAAGGTCCAGATCGACGACTTGCATGATCAAAAAAGCTCTACAAATCCATCAACAACCGCCTTGGATCCTCCAACGCTTCTTTCACGCGGACGAGGAATGTCACGGCGCCTTTGCCGTCCACGATGCGGTGGTCGTAGCTAAGCGCGAGGTACATCATCGGGCGGATCACCACCTGGCCGCCGATGGCCATGGGGCGGTCCTGGATTTTGTGCATCCCGAGGATACCCGATTGCGGCGGGTTCAGGATGGGCGAGGACATGAGCGAGCCGTAGACGCCGCCGTTCGAGATCGTGAAGGTGCCGCCCTGCATCTCTGCCATGGACAGCTTCCCGTCGCGGGCGCGTTTGCCCTTTTCCGCGATGGCTTTCTCGATATCGGCAAAGCTCATGGCGTCCGCGTCGCGGATCACGGGCACGACGAGGCCCTGAGGCGTGCCTGCAGCGATGCCCATGTGGACGAAGTTTTTGTAGACGATGTCGGTCCCGTCGATCTCTGCATTCACCTCCGGCACTTCGCGGAGCGCGTGGCAGCAGGCCTTGGTGAAGAAGGACATGAAGCCGAGTTTGACGCCGTGCTTTTTTAGGAAGAGGTCCTTGTACTCGTTCCGCAGCTCCATGACGCCGGTCATGTCCACCTCGTTATAGGTGGTGAGCATCGCGGCGGTATTCTGGCTGTCTTTGAGGCGGCGCGCGATGGTCTGGCGCAGCTTCGTCATCTTAACGCGCTCCTCGCGGGCGGCGTCATCGGCGGCGACAGGTGCGCGCGGGATCGCGGCAGGTGCCGGTGCGGGCGCGGGGGCCTTGGCGGCGAGTACGTCGGATTTCATGATGCGCCCGTCGCGGCCCGTGCCTGTGACGTCAGCGGCGCTCAGACCCTTCTCCGCCATCAGCTTATTGGCCGACGGCGCATTTTCGACGTCCTTCGCCGCAGGCGAGGAGGGCACGCTCTGGGCGGGCGCGGTCGGCGCAGCCGCCGGGGCCGAGCCAGAGGACATCGCGCCGAGCTTACCGCCCGCATTCACGGTTGCGCCTTCGGCGGCGAGGATTTCGGTGAGCGTGCCTGCGGCGGGGGCGGGGACCTCTACGCTGACCTTGTCGGTTTCGAGTTCGCAGAGCATTTCGTCCTGCTCCACGGCGTCACCCACGGCTTTGTACCATGTGGCCACGGTGGCCTCGGTCACGCTTTCGCCGAGCGTCGGCACCATGATGTCGACACTCGCGCCGCTGCTGGCCTCTGCCGCGGGTGCGGCGGCGGCGGGCGCTGCTGCCGGGGCGGCTGCGGGCGCATCTGATGCGCCTTCGGAAATGGATGCGAGCAGCGCATCGACACCGACGGTGTCGCCCTCTTTGGCGACGATTTCGGCCAGGGTTCCGGCGGCGGGCGATGGCACCTCTACCGTGACTTTGTCGGTTTCGAGCTCACAGAGCATTTCATCCACGGCCACGGCGTCGCCTGGTTGTTTGAACCAAGTGGCGACGGTGGCTTCGGTGACGCTTTCGCCCAGGGTGGGGACGCGGACTTCGGTGGTCATGGTGGCTAGTCCTTAACTGTAAGGGCCTCGTTGACGAGGTCGGCTTGTTGTTTCTTGTGGGCGGAGGCGAGCCCCGTCGCGGGAGAGGCGGAGGTTGCGCGCCCGGCATAGACGGGGCGGGCGTGTTTGGCTTTGATGCGCGTGAGCACCCATTCCAGGTTGGGTTCCATATGGGTCCAGGCGCCCTGGTTCTTTGGCTCTTCCTGGCACCAGATCATCTCAGCATTCTTGAAGCGCTCTAGCTCCTTGACTGCGGATTGCGCGGGGAAGGGATAGAACTGCTCGAAGCGCATCAGGTAGACGTCGTCGATGCCGCGGGCGTCGCGCTCTTCCAGCAGGTCGTAGTAGACCTTGCCCGAGCACATCACGACGCGCTTGATCTTGTCATCGGCGACGAGTGTCGTGTCGGAATTGCCGTATTGCGCATCATCCCAGAGCACCCGGTGGAAGGAGGAGCCTTCGGTAAAGTCCTCCTTTCGGCTCACAGCGAGCTTGTTCCGCAGGAGCGATTTCGGCGTCATCATGATCAGTGGCTTGCGGTAGTCTCGGTGCAGCTGACGGCGCAGGATGTGGAAGTAGTTCGCAGGCGTCGTGCAGTTTGCCACAATCCAGTTGTCCTGGCCGCACATCTGTAGGAACCGTTCCAGCCGGGCGGAGGAGTGTTCCGGCCCCTGGCCCTCGTACCCGTGAGGCAGGAGGCAGACGAGACCCGACATGCGCAGCCATTTGCTTTCACCAGAGCTGATGAACTGGTCGAACATGATCTGCGCGCCATTGGCGAAATCGCCAAACTGCGCCTCCCACAGCGTCAGCGCATTGGGTTCGGCCAGCGAGTAGCCGTATTCGAACCCAAGCACCGCGTATTCCGAGAGCATCGAGTCGATGACCTCGTACTGGGCCTGCCCCGCGCGGATGTTGTTGAGCGGGTAGAACCGCTCCTCCGTATCTTGGTTCACAAGGCCCGAATGGCGCTGGGAGAATGTCCCCCGCGTCGAATCCTGCCCGGCGAGGCGCACCGGGTAGCCTTCGGTCAGGAGCGACCCGAATGCGAGCGCCTCCCCCGTGGCCCAGTCGATGCCTGCGCCGTCGCTGATCATCTTGGACTTCGTCTCAAGCATCCGCGCGACCGTTTTATGGAGCGGATAGCCATCGGGCACGCGGGTCAGCGCGCCGCCGACTTGTTCGAATGTCTCTGATGAAATCGCTGTTTGGCCGCGCTGGTATTCCTCACCATGTTTGTCGAGATGCGACCAACGCCCGTCGAGCCAATCCGCCTTGTTTGGCTTGAACTCTTTCCCGGCCTCGAACTCCTCATTCAGGCGGGCCTGGAAGGCGGCTTTCATGTCCTCAATCTCGCCCTCGGGGATGAGCCCGTCGCGCACGAGGCGTTCGGTGTAGATCGTAAGCGACGTCTTCTGTTTCTTGATCTTCTTGTACATGACGGGGTTCGTGAACATCGGTTCATCCCCCTCGTTATGGCCAAAGCGGCGGTAGCAGATGATGTCGAGCACGACGTCCTTGTGGAACATCTGCCGGAACTCGGTCGCAACCTTGGCGGCGTGAACCACGGCCTCCGGGTCGTCGCCGTTCACGTGGAAAATTGGCGCTTCCACCATCAACGCGATGTCCGTGGGGTAGGGGGAGGAGCGGGAGAAATGCGGCGCGGTTGTAAAGCCGATCTGGTTGTTGACGACGATGTGCATGGTGCCGCCGGTTTTGTGCCCCTTGAGACCTGAGAGGCCAAAGCATTCCGCGACCACGCCTTGGCCCGCGAAGGCGGCGTCGCCGTGCAGCAGGATCGGCAGCGCTGCGATCCGGTCTGCGTCGTTGGTTTGGTCTTGCTTCGCGCGAACTTTGCCCAAGACGACCGGGTTCACGGCCTCCAGGTGGGACGGGTTGGCTGTCAGCGACAGGTGGACGGAATTGCCGTCAAATTCCCGGTCACTCGACGCGCCGAGGTGGTATTTCACGTCGCCTGAGCCGTCGACATCCTCGGGCTTGAAGCTGCCGCCCTGAAACTCGTTAAAGATCGCCTTGTAGGGTTTGCCCATCACGTTCGCCAAAACGCTCAGACGCCCGCGGTGGGGCATGCCGATGACGATGTCGCGCACGCCGAGCGCGCCGCCGCGTTTGATGATCTGTTCCATCGCTGGGATGAGGCTTTCACCACCGTCGAGGCCAAACCGCTTTGTGCCCATGTATTTCACATGGAGAAACTTTTCGAAGCCCTCAGCCTCCACCATCTTGTTGAGGATCGCCTTGCGGCCCTCGCGGGTGAACTGCACCTCTTTGCCCAGCCCCTCGATCCGCTCTTTGAGCCATTGGGCTTCTTCGGGGTTGGAGATGTGCATGTATTGCAGCGCGAAAGTCCCACAGTAGGTGCGTTTCACGATATCGATGATCTGCCGCATGGTCCCGACTTGGAGACCAAGCACGTTGTCGAGGAAGATCGGGCGATCCATGTCGGCCTCGGTAAAGCCGTAGGAGGCCGGGTTGAGCTCTGGCCGGTCCTGCATGTCCCGCATCCCCAGCGGGTCGAGATCGGCGGCGAGGTGCCCGCGGATCCGGTAGGCGCGGATGATCATAAGCGCGCGCATGGAGTCCAAAACGGCGCGTTTGATGACGTCGTCGGAGACCGTCACCTTTTGCTCTTTAGCCTTTTCAGTGATCTTTTTTGTGACGGCCTGCGCCTCCGGCTCCACCGGATATTCACCGGTGAGCGCGCCGGTCAGGTCATCGTCAGGCGCAGGGGGCCAGTCGCTGCGCGCCCAGGAGGGGCCACTCGCCTCCGCCTTTACATCGAGTTCAGCGTCGCCTAGCTGCCGGAAAAACACCGCCCAGGCCGCGTCCACGGCGGCGGGGTCATTGGCGTATTGCGCATAAAGCTGCTCCAAATACGCCGCATTGTGCCCCTGCATAAAGGACGAGGCGTGGAACTGATCATTGGGGGAGTGTTCGGTCATTCTCGCCTCCTATCTCTGCGTAAGTCGGTTAAAGGACATGCCACCTGGCACTTTTGGCTTTCGGCCCATCACCTCTGCAACGTCGTCGGTGAACACGCCGAATTGGGCGTCAAGAACGATGGTTCTTCCAGTTTCGGCGTCTTGCTGCTGCGTGCGAAGCGTGAAGATGTCGAGCCCGGCGCTCGCCTGCTCCACACCGGCCCGTTCGTCCATGGCGCGGGTGGAGTTCAAAAACGATGAAATGCTTTCACCAAAAGGCCCAGAATAGATGCATCGCGACATTGTCCAGTTGGGGTTCACATTTTGAGGTGGCACGACCACCAAGATGGATTCTATCGGGTCACCGACTGTGAACAGACGACCAAATCCATTGGTGGCCCCGCTCAATATTGTTCCGGCCGCATTTATCGATGACTGGAAGGCATTATCCCACACGATTGGTTTGTCGCGTGTGGTTGTCATGGCTGCTAAGAAGCCGTCGGTAAAGTGGTCCCTGATCTCTGCAGATGCGGTTTGCCGTTCCATCCAGCCTAGCTGTGCAAGGGCCTCGATCGATTGAGACTCTAATGCTGTCGCGTTGCTGCAGGCATTGTACGCTTCCTCGGCTCGGTCTTGCGCATGGAGCGGAACCGCAAGGAGTATCGCAAGCGCTGCTGTGGCTGCGTGACGAAGCAGTGCGCGGAGATTTCGAAGATCAGCCATCAATTCGGGTTCTTTCGCATCTGGTTGCGGATGCGGGTGATGTGGGTGGTGGTGTTGGCGCAGGTGGCGGCGGTGATGGTTTGTTTGCCGGTCCAGCCATAGGCGTTCAGGTTGATGCGCTCGGAACTGGGCCCGGTCCCGTCGGCGGGGGCTGAGATAATGCAGATGCGGTCGAGGATGTCGCCGCCGCGGCGGTCGGCCGCGATGAGGGTGACGTCACCCTGGCCCAGGACTTTGCCGTCCAGCGCGATCATCCGGTCGTAGCTTTCGCGGGTCAGTGCGAGGTCGAGCGTGGCGTCAGAGCACACCGCGTCTGCGGCGAGGGTGTCGAGCACCTCTGCCCCCTCCACCGGCTGCCAGCCTGCCTCTACCAGCTCTTCGGGCAGGGTTTGCAGGTCGAGCGGCGGGGCAAGGCAGAGCGCGCGCACGTCTGCCGCAGGGTCAGCGGCAAGCGCTGACACCGAAAGTGGAATGGAGATCATGGCTGCCGCCATTTTCACCTCACGCCCCCCTCCTGAAAGGTCAGCACTTTCACAGTGCCGCCCACAACCGCTCCGGTCGTCTTGATCGCTGCGCCTGCGACATTGCCTGCCGCGTTCACAGCCATCCGCGCTGGGCAAGCCGCAGTCAGGCTGAGCGCCGCGACGGCAAAAACCGTGCGCAGCGCGACACCCGTCCAGCGGCGGTTGAGCCCAGCAGCAACCATCAGCCGATCGCCTCCAGCACAGCCTCGCCCAGGCTTGCGGGACTTTCGGCTACGACGATGCCCGCGGATTTCATCGCTTCGATCTTATCCTCTGCCCCGCCTTTGCCACCGGCGACGATGGCGCCGGCGTGACCCATGCGACGGCCGGGAGGGGCTGTGCGGCCCGCGATGAAGCCTGCGGTGGGCTTGGAGCGGCCGCGCTTGGCCTCGTCCTTCAGGAACTGCGCAGCTTCTTCTTCGGCGGAGCCGCCGATTTCGCCGATCATGATGATGCTCTCGGTTTCATCGTCTGCTAGGAACCATTCCAGCACGTCGAGGTGCTCTGTCCCCTTGATCGGGTCGCCGCCGATGCCCACGCAGGTGGATTGGCCCAGGCCAACATCGGTCGTCTGCTTCACCGCCTCGTAGGTCAGCGTGCCGGAGCGGGAGACCACGCCCACGGAGCCGCGGCGGTGGATGTGGCCAGGCATGATGCCGATCTTGCACGCGTCAGGCGTGATGACGCCGGGGCAGTTTGGCCCGATCAGGATCGAGGAGCTATCGACCAAAGCGCGCTTCACGCGCATCATGTCGAGCACCGGGATGCCCTCGGTGATCGCCACGATCACCTCCATCTCCGCATCAATGGCTTCAAGGATCGAATCCGCGGCGAAGGGGGGCGGCACGTAGATCACCGTCGCGTTCGCTTCGGTGACGTGCTTGGCCTCGTGCACGGAGTTGAAGACTGGCAGGTCAAGATGCGTAGTGCCGCCCTTACCAGGCGTCACGCCGCCCACCATTTTGGTGCCGTAGGCAATGGCCTGTTCAGAGTGGAATGTGCCCTGGGAGCCCGTTAGGCCTTGGCAGATCACTTTGGTATTTTCGTCGATGAGAACGGACATTTCCGGCTTCCTTAGATGGCTTTAGTCTGGCCGCGCAGGGCTGAGGATCGCACGCGCGTCATGGGGTTTCGGGGGCCCGCGCGTCGAAAAAGACCAACGAATAGCGGGAGATGAATTGGAACGGCTCACGGGTGGAGGCGATGATGCCTGGCCGTGGCGTCGTGACCTGCCAGGCGCGTTCTGCCGTGGCGGTCAGTGTGGCGGGGTCGAGCGGCTGGGCCCCGGGAAAGGCGCGCGCAACATAGTCGCCGAACCGCTCGGACTGCCCGGTGCGGGCCTCGGCGGTGGCGATGCACATCCGCGCAGACAGGGAGATCGACGGGCGCCGATCGTCGACCACAAAATACTGCATGCCGCGCGCGCTGCGGGGGCGGGTCGGAACGTAAGACAGGTCGCGCAGCTTTGCCACGCGGCCTTCGAACGTCGTCGGTCCATCGACACAGACGGCGCGAAAGGTGTTTACAAGCTGTGCGGGGCTCGACTTTGGCACCACATGGCTTGGCTTGATGTTGCGCAGTTCAGCGCGGTCGGCTTGCGTCATTACAGGCTCGCTGCACCCCGCCAGTGCGACCCCCGCGGCCAGCGCCATGAGCGCCGGGCGCGCCGCCCGCCGTCGCCCGGTGAGGGCTGGGTGACGCGGCACCGCAGCGCGGCGCGCCGCTATGGGAGCCCGTGCGGCCATGCTACATCATCCCGATGCGAAAGTAGCGCAAGCCGTCTGGACCCATCCGGGACGACACATCGATCCCTTCCGGCACCGCCTGCCCCTGCATCACAGCGGCGGTCCCGCGCGCAAGCCCTGCAACCACATCATCGCTTGGCTGATCGGTTCCGAAGACGAGGCTACACCCGCTCAACCCGCCTTTGATCGACAGGTTGCCCGCGTCGTGGAAATAGGTGCCAGTGACCTCGTTTTGGGTAAAGGGATGATCGGCGAGCACGGTCCCCACATTCTCAAACCCAGGGGCGGTGAGGATACAGGCCTCTGCAAAAAAGAACCCCGCGCGCTCCGCGTCAATGATCGCGGCACCTGGCCCGGCAAAGGGTGATGTCGGCGGTGTGGCTGCACACCCCGCCGCGGTCACGAGCGCGGCAAGGGCGGCAAAGCGCCGCCAGCCTAGGGCCGCGCCCTGGCGTCCTATGGTGCCATTTGCAGGGGCCATGGTGCCAACCCGTCCCTTAACGGCGCCCAAAGAGGCGCGCAAAGATGCCGCGGCGCGGCTCTTCAACACCAGTGACGGCGACCGTGCCGATGGGTTCGCAGGACAGCTTGCCCGTTGGCAACACCACAGCCTGACCGCCCGCCGGGCAGTTATAGGCCACCCCAGCAGCAGCGGCCGCGGGACCCGTTTTGTAGGTGTAGGGGCTATAGGTCGCCGGATCGAAATCCGTTTGATCCCGTCCGCCGCCAACGGAACAGCCTGATACAAATGCACAGACGAGCAGGGCTGTGGTTACACGCATCCCAGTTATCCTTTCACTGCTTTCACGATCTTTTGCGCACCGTCTTTGAGGTCGTCGGCGGCAATCACGTCGAGGCCGGAGGTGTTGATGATCTCCTTACCCTTTTCGACATTCGTCCCTTCCAGGCGGACAACGAGCGGCACCTGAAGGCCGACCTCTTTGACTGCGGCGACGACGCCTTCTGCGATCACGTCGCAGCGCATGATGCCGCCAAAGATGTTCACGAGGATCCCTTTGACGTTGGGGTCAGAGGTGATGATCTTGAACGCCTCTGTCACTTTCTCCTTCGTCGCGCCGCCGCCTACGTCGAGGAAGTTGGCAGGCTCAGCGCCGTAGAGCTTGATAATGTCCATCGTGGCCATGGCCAGGCCCGCGCCGTTCACCATGCAGCCGATTTCGCCGTCGAGCGCGATGTAGTTGAGGTCGTATTTCGACGCCTCAAGCTCTTTGGGGTCTTCCTCGGTCGTGTCGCGCAGTTCGGCAACGTCCGGGTTGCGGTAGACCGCGTTGCCGTCAAAGCCGAGCTTGGCGTCGAGGACCTTGAGCGTCCCGCTGTCAGTGACGATGAGCGGGTTGATCTCCAGCATCTCCATGTCTTTTTCCATGAAGGCTTTGTAGAGCAGACCCATGAGTGCCACGCACTCCTTGACCTGCTTGCCGCTCAGACCCAGCGAAAACGCGATGCGCCGCCCGTGGAAGGCCTGGTAGCCCGTGGCCGGATCGACAGAGAAGCTGAGGATTTTTTCGGGCGTCGATGCGGCGACCTCTTCGATGTCCATCCCGCCCTCGGTGGAGCAGACGAAGGACACGCGGGAGGTCACACGGGCGACGAGCAGCGCGAGATAAAGCTCCTTTTCGATGCCGGAGCCGTCTTCGATATAGATCCGGTTGACCTGCTTGCCTGCGGGCCCAGTCTGGTGCGTGACCAGAGTACGGCCCAGCATCTTTTTGGCTTCTTCGGCGGCCTCGGCCACGGATTTGGCCAGGCGTACGCCGCCCTTTTCGCCAGCGTCGTCCTCCTTAAAGGACCCTTTGCCCCGGCCACCGGCGTGAATTTGCGCCTTCACCACCCAAAGCGGTCCGTCGAGCGCGCCTGCGGCTGTCTTTGCCTCTTCGGCTTTTAGCACCACGCGGCCGTCCGACACCGGTGCCCCGTAGCTGCGCAACAGAGCTTTGGCCTGGTATTCATGTATGTTCATGGGAAGCAGTCCTTTGATCGTTACCGTGACTTAACAACGCTCTTGGTTTGGAATTAAGGGGGAAAAGGTCGCAGGGGCGGTATTTCCGACATTTGTGATCACACGAAAAACTGCTGTGATCACAAATTTTTGACGCTTGGCCGAAATGTCACGACCGGCGGCGCTAAGGGCTGTAGATGTTAGCGTTAAAGCGCGTCAGGTGATGCCCAACTCACGCACAAACACCGCGTTTTTGCGCAAGATTCGCCGGTTGAACCGCCGCACGCTGAGTTGGACAAAGGCGTCCGGTAGCACCGCAGCAATGTCTGCGGCGGGGTCAAAATCAGGCACATCCTCGATCAGTTTGAGCGTTCGCAGCTGTGCTTCTTGCTCCGGTGGGACGCAGGTAATTTTGCGCTGAAGCGTCAGTGCCTCCTCCATCGTGGTACATTCGCGGATCGCGGCGATTTGGTTCCAGCGGAAATGCTGCCCATCGATGCGTTTGTCTGCGTGGGGCAGTACGGCGTATTTCAACCGCTTTAGCGTCCAATGCAGCGGTGTGAGCCCGTCGAAATGCAGGATCCGCATCGTCTGCGATTCCATGAGGTGGTGCGATTTCGGGTCCTTGGGCGCGTGGATCGACATGGTTAGCCCAAGCCCAGTGCGCACAATCGACTTACCCACCGCGTGGCCGGCCAATCCGCGCTGCGTGTAGCGCGCCAGAGGGCCCAGAATGGGACGATCGAGCGTCAAAGAGCCTGGGATCGGTTTGCGAAAGATGCCGTCGAAAATGCCCGTGGGCTCGGGCCCCGTGCGCCAGGCGCGCTCCCGGGTTTGCATGCGTAGCCCGACGATCCCGGGGGGGACCGCCGACAGCTCCTCCCCCATGTCGTCGGTCGCATGGATGAACTCATCCGCATCGATATGGGCGAGCCAGTCAACGGCGGCGTCCATATAGGCCACGTTGGCAACGATATCTTGGCGATGGGTTTGCAAGCCCGGTCGCCCGCCATGTTCGTCCCAGAACGCAGGACTACAATGGGTCACGATCACGCCGGGGATGGTCGACAGTGTCTTGACCTCCCGCGGGGGGGTGCGGTCCAGGAACACGTGAATCTCAGACGCGCCCAACCGCGCGTGATACGCACAAAACGCGACCAAAAGTTCGCTCGGCTCGTCGGCGAGCGTTACGGTGCCCCAGCTGGTCATGCCGGGGCCCCGCGTGCGCCTGCGCTATGCGAGGCTTTCGTCAATGCCCTTGCACGCATCAACCAGGCCCTGCACCGCAGAGACCGATTTGTCGAACATGGCCTTCTCGTCTTTGTTGAGCTTGATGTCGACCACGCGCTCGATGCCGCCCGCGCCGATGATCGTCGGCACGCCCACATACATCCCAGACAGCCCGTATTCGCCTTCGCAGTAGGCTGCGCAGGGCAAAAGCCGCTTTTGGTCGTTGAGATAGGATTCAGCCATCTCAATGGCCGAGGTCGCAGGCGCGTAGAACGCGGACCCGGTTTTGAGCAGACCCACAATCTCCGCGCCGCCGTCACGGGTGCGCTGCACGATCTCGTCGAGCTTTTCTTGCGACGTCCACTCCATCTCCACCAGATCGGGGAGAGGGATACCAGCAACGGTCGAATAGCGCGCCAGCGGCACCATCGTGTCGCCATGCCCGCCGAGCACAAACGCGGTGACGTCGCGCATGGAGACGCCGAATTCGAGGCTCAGGAAGTGCCGGAACCGCGCGCTGTCGAGCACGCCTGCCATCCCGCAAACCTTCGCGTGGGGCAGGCCGGAAAATTCGCGCAGCGCCCAGACCATCGCGTCAAGCGGGTTGGTGATGCAGATGACGAATGCGTCGGGGGCGTATTTGGCAATGCCTTCGCCCACGGATTTCATCACTTTGAGGTTGATGCCAAGCAGGTCATCGCGGCTCATGCCGGGCTTGCGCGCCACGCCTGCGGTGACGATGCAAACATCGGCGCCTGCGATGTCCTCGTAGCTTTGTGTGCCGCTCATGGCCGCATCGAACCCCTCCGAGGGGCCTGATTCTGCGATATCGAGCGCTTTGCCCTCGGGCAGGCCTTCTGCGATGTCAAAGAGGACAACGTCCCCAAGTTCTTTGATCGCAGCGAGATGGGCGAGCGTGCCGCCAATATTGCCTGCGCCGATGAGGGCGATTTTTGAACGGGCCATGGTGCGGTCTCCGGCTGGTAACTTGCTCGGCGTGCTTATGGCAATCGCGCCGCTCCGCGCAAGGGGAGGGAGCGCGTCATTGTGCCGTGGTATACTATGGCGTACGAAATGAAGTACTTAGAGAGCAGCTATGATTGAGTTCAACCTCCTCTTCTTCGCAGTTGCGATCCCCGCGGTGATCTTTGCTGGGATATCCAAGGGTGGATTCGGGTCTGGCGCCTCGTTTGTGGCGTCCGCCATCCTGGCGTTGATCATGCCGCCCGAACTCGCGCTGGGCATGATGCTGCCGCTCCTGATGTTGATCGATGTGGGGAGCCTGCCGACCTACTGGAAGAAATGGAATTGGAGCGACTGTCGACGGCTCCTCATCGGTTCAGTGGCGGGTGTGGCCATCGGGATCGTGGTCTTCGGCTTTGCGAATTCCAATGTCATCCGCTTTTTGATCGGGGTCATAGCGCTGGCGTTTGTCGCTTGGCAGCTGGCTAAGGCGCGGGGGCTCGTGCCGCAGCCCAAATCGCAGCTTGGGACGCGGGCAGGCATATTCGCCGGGTCCGTGGCCGGGTTCACCAGTTTTGTAAGTCACGCAGGGGGGCCGCCGCTGGCCGTCTATCTGCTGAGCCAAAAGCTCAACAAGACAACGTATCAGGCGTCCACGGTGCTCGTATTCTGGGCGATCAATGTGATGAAGTTCGTGCCGTATTCGTTTCTCGGCGCGTTCACGACCGATACGTGGTGGGCCGTACTCATGCTCGCGCCGGTGGCGCTTTTTGGGACATGGCTGGGGGTCAAGGCGCACCGGCTGGTGCCGGAACGTCTCTTTTTCGCAATCACCTATGTCCTGCTCACGGCGACAGGCCTGCGGCTGATCTGGACGGCGCTGTCTTAAAGCGCGCTTCCCTGGGGCATCGGCGCGACAGAGGCCAGAGCCTCAAACGACATGCCCGAGGCCACAAGGCAGCTCGTCCCGTTGGGCAATGTCACCAGGATCGACCAGGAGCCTGTGGCGTCGTTCGCATAGACCTCCACCACCGACTGGTTGGCAGCCACGCCCACCGACTGGCGGCTTTCGCCATAGCGCGACGCGAGCCGGTCGATCACCGCCTCACGCGCGGCACAGTTGCTTGCCTGGGCGCGGTGAACATCCTGGGCGCGGGCGGTGGTGCTCATCAAAACCAGCGCGACCACGCCGACAGAAAGTGCGATAAGATGCGTCTTCATCGTTGATCCTTTCCCGGCCATCGAGCGCGCCGGTGCCAATGTCTATGGCCAGGCCGCATCGCGAGGGGGGCGATGATCGGGTGGGAGAGACCCGGGTCGGCCTGGCTGAGATGCGCAAACCCTGGCGGCCAGCCGTGGAAAATTGGTTAACGGCCCGGGCGGCGCAGGCCAAACCGGTGGCAATCGCTCGAATTTGCTGCAATGCGGCGCGAATGCGCTTGAACTATTCGCAACGTTCATGCCAATGGAAGCGCAACTTTATTACCGGAGCTGCCATGACCGACCGCCCCTACCGCTCTGTTCTCTATATCCCCGGGTCCCGAGCGCGGGCACTGGAAAAGGCAAAGTCGATGACGGTGGACGCCATCATCTTTGACCTCGAGGATGCGGTGGCGGTTGATGAAAAGGCAAATGCGCGCGCCCTTTTGACGGAGACCCTGTCGGCGGGCGGCTACGGGGCACGTGCCAGGATCGCGCGCATAAATGGGATGGACACGGATTGGGGCGCCGAGGATCTCTCAGCTCTCGCAGCAGTAGGCCCTGACGCGATTCTCGTGCCCAAGGTGAACAGCGCCGCAGATGTCGTGGCGATCGCATCGGTGCTCGATGCCGTGCCAGCGGCCGCGCAGACGACGATCTGGGCCATGATGGAAACGCCGCTGGGCATCCTGAACGCAGCCGCCATCGCCACCGCGCCGCGCATGGCGGGGATGGTCATGGGCACCAACGACCTTGCCAAAGACCTCGGCACCCGCAGCCGCGCTGATCGGCAGCCCATGGTAACGTCCTTAGGGCTCTGCCTTCTCGCGGCTCGGGCGGCGGGCATCACCATCGTGGACGGGGTTTATAACGCGTTCAAAGACGATGACGGCCTGCGCGCCGAATGCGTCCAGGGCCGCGACATGGGCTTTGACGGCAAAACGCTGATCCACCCCGCGCAGCTCGCCATCGCCAACGAAGTCTTTGCGCCAAGCGCTGACGAAATCGATCTGGCCGCGCGCCAAATCGAAGCCTTTGATGCCGCCACCGCTCGGGGGGAGGGTGTGGCCGTTGTGGACGGGCGCATTGTCGAAAACCTTCATATCGTCACCGCTCGCGCAACCCTTGCCAAAGCTGCCGCCATAGCGGAGCTTGAGGCCGCATGACGCTGCTTATTCTTGGCATAATTCTGTGGTGGGGCGGGCACCTGTGGCGCCGGTTCTTGCCTGGCCTCGCGGCATCCCTGGGCAAAGCGGGCTACCCGATCTCTGCGGTGCTGATCCTTGGATCGGTGGTGCTGATCATCCTGGGCTACCGAAGCGCGCCGTTTATCGAGGTTTGGACCCCCGCGCCCTGGCTGACGCACGCCAATAACCTGCTGATGCTCGTCGCTTTCTACACCTATTTTGCGACCGCCACGCGCCCCGGCGTGGCCTTTGTGGTGGGCCGCCTCAAGCACCCGCAGCTTACAGGGTTCAAGATCTGGGCCATCGCGCATTTGCTCGTGAACGGCGACCTCGCAGCGGTCCTGCTGTTCGGCTCCATGCTCGCCTGGGCGGTGGTGGAGGTGATCCTGATCAACCGCATGGGTGGGAACCTCAGCCGCGACGCCGCCCCGATCAAGAGCCCTTGGGTGCACCTGGCGTTGGTGCTCGCGGTCTTTACGCTCGTCGCCGGTGTTCACGCTTGGCTCGGCGTCTATCCCTTCGGCTAAACCACAAGGAGCCGCCCCAATGCGCGCCTACCGTTTCCTCACAGCCGATGACACATCGGCATTTTGTCATAAGGTTACAGCGGCTCTTGATAAAGGGTGGGCGCTCTACGGCGATCCGACCTACGCCTATGACGCCACAGCGGGCGTGATGCGCTGCGGCCAAGCGGTGATCAAAGACGTCGATGGCGACTACGACCCCGAAATGAAGCTGGGACAGCTCTGACCATGAAAACAAATCCAGGCCGCTTCTTTGAAGACTATAGCGTGGGTCAGGTCATCCGCCACGCGGTGCCGCGGACCGTGTCAGGCGGCGAACGCGCGCTTTACCATGCGCTCTACCCCGCGCGCCACGCGCTCTATTCCTCCGACGACTTCGCGCGCGCCTGCGGGCTGCCGCAAAGCCCGCTTGACGACATCGCGAGCTTTCACGTGGTGTTTGGCAAAACCGTGCCCGATATCTCGCTCAATGCTGTGGCGAATCTGGGCTACGCCGAGGGACGGTTTCTCAAACCCATCTACCCCGGCGACACGCTCCGGTCGGAAAGCGAGGTGATTGGCCTCAAGCAGAACTCCAACGGGAAAACTGGGGTGGTCTGGGTGCGCACGCGCGGGCTAAACCAACGTGACGAGGTGGTGATCAGCTATGTGCGCTGGGTCATGGTGCGCAAACGCGACCTAGACGCGCCCGCCCCGGCGACCGTCATGCCGGAGCTCGCGCCATCAGTCGCCGCCAGCGACCTCACATTGCCCGAGGGGCTCACCTTCACCGACTACGACACCACCCTCGCAGGGGAGCCGCACCGCTGGGGCGACTATGAGGTGGGGGAGGTCATCGACCACGTCGACGGCGTCACCATCGAAGAGGCCGAGCACATGATGGCCACCCGGCTGTGGCAGAACACGGCCAAGGTGCATTTTGACGCCACCGTGCGCCCCGACGGCTCCCGCCTGATCTATGGCGGGCACGTGATCTCGCTCGCGCGGACGTTGAGCTTTAATGGGCTCGCCAATGCGCAGATGGTGGCTGCGATCAATTCCGGCGCCCATGCCAACCCCTGCACCTCCGGCATGACCGTCCGCGCATGGAGCGAGGTGCTTGACCGCGCGGAAACGGCAGAGCCAAGCGTGGGCGCACTTCGCCTGCGGCTTGTGGCGACGACTGGCGCAGCAGGCGCGCTTAAGGGCGAGGATGGGAAATATCTGCCAGCGGTGCTGCTCGATCTCGACTACTGGGCCTTCATCCCCCGCTAAATTGTGATGTGCGCCCGCCCACCAGATGCGTAGCATCGCGCCATGCCGATGTTGCTCCTCGCCCTCCTCCTCCTCCTCCTAGCGCGCCCCGCGGCGGCCTGTAACCTCGCGCTGCTCTTTGCTGTCGATGTCTCGGGCTCAGTCGATCACACCGAATACCGCATCCAGATGGAAGGTTTGGCCCACGCCCTGCGCCACCCGCCCGTGGCCGACGCGCTCGTTGGCGGAAAGGCTGCGCTGGCGGTCGTGCAATGGACAGGCGCCTCACGCCAGCGGCTCACGGTGCCTTGGACCAGCATCGAGTCTTATCCCGCGCTTGATGCCTTTGCCGCAGCCACGGCAGACAACCCGCGGGTATGGCGCAATTTCTCTACCGCCATCGGGGAGGCGTTGCGCAGCGCCGCGGCGGCCTTTGACGACGCGCCCGATTGCGCGCGCAAGCTCATCGATATCTCCGGCGACGGTGTCTCGAACGAGGGGCTCGCGCCGCAATCCACCCGCGCGCTTATGGCCGAACGCGGCATCACCGTGAACGCGCTCGTCATCGAGGACGCGACCGCAGACGATTTGACCGGGTACTTCTTTGAATCTGTGATCACAGGGCCGGGCGCCTTTGTCGTCACCGCCGATGGCTACGCAGACTACCCCGACCGCATCCGCGAAAAGCTGTTGAAAGAGGTCATCGACATCGTCAGCGCGCTCTCCCCCGGGGACCGTTGACTTAGCGCTGCGGCACGGGTTTTCTGACCGCCCGACCGGAGGACCCCCATGCTGCGCGCTCTCGCTCTGCTCCCCTTTATCGCCACGCCGCTCGCAGCGGACGAAGACCGCTATGTCGCATCCAACGTCTACGCGATCTTTTACCATGAGCTCGGGCACGCGCTCATCGACGTGCTCGACCTGCCTATCTTTGGCCAAGAGGAGGACGCCGCCGACGTGCTAAGCGCCCTCATGATCGGCGAATATTGGGAAGAGGATGCCGCTGTCGCCATCGCCTATGATGCGGCCTTTGGGTTCCTGAATGACGCCGAACAGACCGACGAGGCTGACGTCGCGTACTGGGGCGTCCACGGGCCGGACCTGCAACGCTACTACACGCTGATCTGCCTGTTTTATGGCGGCAACCCAGAGGAGCAGGAGGACGTCGCGCTCGAACTCGGCCTGCCGGAGGAGCGGATTGAAACCTGTGAAGAGGAATACGACCAGGCGATCGGCTCCTGGGGTGCGGTGCTCGACCGTCTGGCCGAGGCGTCCGAGACTGGCAGCGATACCGGCCGACTGGTGCTGACCGGCAAGGACCCCGAGCAGGATGAAATCCTGCGGGAGGAGATCGACTGGATCAACGAAAACTTCGCCTTTCCGCAGGACATCCCCGTGCTCATGGAACCCTGTCAGGAGGCGAACGCCTTCTACGATCCAACCAGCCAGGAAATCACGATGTGCACTGAATTTCCGGCCTATCTGCGCGAAAGCTACCGGGAGGCGAATGCCGGGTAGTTGAGTACACATGGCTTTGTGATCACAGCTAAGGGCGCGTCGCGCGGGCGCATGCCATGAATCTGTGATCACACAACAAATCACAGTGATCACAAATTCCAAAATCCGCGCCAAATGCGCTCTTTCACCGCGCCTCTAACGCCCTGCAAGACGTGACGCCTCTCACGCGCAGAGCTATAATCCGTTAAGATTTGCAAGCCGAGGAGCCAGCCGATGGCGGACGTGAACCGCGGAAATAGGCCACTATCGCCCTTTATGATCGGGCCATACTACAAGCCGCAACTGACCTCGATGTCGTCGATTATGGTGCGCCTCACCGGGATCGCGGTGCTGGGCCTCGCGGCGGTGGTTGTGCTGTGGCTGCTTTTGGCCTCCGTGTCCGAGAGCGCATTTGCCGGGTTCAACGCCGTGGTTCAAAGCTGGTTCGGCGATCTCGTGCTGCTCGCCGGCGTCTGGGCGCTGACCTATCATGTACTCGGGCGGCTGCGGCACGTCATCTGGGACCTGGGCTACGGGTGGGAAGTCGCGACCTCCGAACTCATGGCCAAGGGGATGTTCGGCGGGGCCACCGTCGTGACCATCGCCACATTCCTCGTCTTTGTGGCAAGCTAGTAGGGGGCACGGGATTTGCAACGCTTTCTCACCGACCGCAAACGCGCCACGGGCCTGGGTTCCGGCCATGATGGCACGCATCACCACTGGCAGATGATGGTCAGCTCCATGGCCATCGTGGTCGTCGCGCCGATCTTTTTCGTGACCTTCGCCCTGGGCCTCCAAGGCAGCTACGAGGAGGTCGTCGCCTATTTCAGCCGCCCCGGCATCGCGATCATCATGGTGATCTCGCTCGTCGTGATCATCCGCCACGTCATGCACGAGGCCCTCGAGGCGGTCGAAGACTATGTCCACGGCGTCCCCGGTAAGCTCGCGCTCGTGGGCGTCACCTGGGCATCCTACATCCTGATTTTTGTCGGCCTGTTTGCCATCGCGCGCATGGCGCTCTGAGGAGATACCCAACATGGCAGCTTACGATTACGAGACCCACGAATATGACGTTGTTGTTGTCGGCGCAGGCGGCGCAGGGCTGCGCGCCACGCTCGGCATGGCAGAACAGGGGCTAAGAACGGCCTGTATCTCCAAGGTGTTCCCGACGCGGTCGCACACTGTGGCCGCGCAGGGCGGCATCGCGGCGTCGCTGTCGAACATGGGGCCCGACCACTGGCAATGGCACATGTATGATACGGTGAAAGGGTCGGACTGGCTCGGCGACACCGACGCCATGGAATACCTCGCCCGCGAGGCGCCCAAAGCGGTCTATGAGCTTGAACATTACGGCGTGCCGTTCTCCCGCACGGAAGAAGGCAACATATACCAGCGCCCCTTCGGTGGTCACACCACCGAGTTCGGTGAAGGTCCCCCGGTGCAGCGCACCTGTGCCGCGGCTGACCGCACCGGCCACGCGATCCTGCACACGCTCTATGGGCAATCGCTCAAGCAGCAGGCGGAATTCTACATCGAATACTTCGCCATCGATCTGATCATGTCGGACGACGGCGTGTGCCAGGGCGTGCTCTGTTGGAAGCTCGACGATGGCACGATGCACCTCTTTTCCGCCAAGCTCGTGGTGCTCGCCACCGGCGGCTACGGGCGCGCCTATTTCTCCGCCACATCCGCGCACACCTGCACCGGCGACGGCGGCGGGATGGCGGCGCGGGTTGGGCTGCCGCTGCAAGACATGGAGTTCGTTCAGTTCCACCCCACAGGCATTTACGGCTCCGGCTGTCTGATCACTGAGGGCGCGCGGGGCGAGGGTGGCTACCTGACGAACTCCGAGGGCGAGCGGTTCATGGAACGCTACGCGCCGACCTACAAAGACCTCGCCTCCCGCGATGTGGTCTCGCGCTGCATGACGATGGAGATCCGCGCTGGCCGCGGTGTAGGGGCTGATGGCGACCACATCCACCTGCACCTGAACCACCTGCCGCCGGAAACCTTGGCTGAACGTCTGCCGGGCATCTCAGAATCCGCGCGCGTCTTCGCGGGCGTCGATGTGAACAAGGAGCCGATCCCGGTCCTGCCGACGGTGCACTACAACATGGGCGGTATCCCCACGAACTACTGGGGTGAGGTGCTCGCCCCGACTAAGGACAACCCAGACAACGTCGCGCCCGGCCTGATGGCTGTGGGTGAGGCGGGCTGTGCCTCTGTCCACGGGGCGAACCGTTTGGGCTCCAACTCGCTCATCGACCTCGTGGTCTTTGGCCGTGCCGCCGCGATCCGCGCGGGCACAACCGTTGATCGCGACGCGCCGATCCCGACGCCCAACCAGCGCTCGGTCGAGGCCGCGTTCTCCCGCTTTGACGGGCTGCGCTACGCCAAAGGCCACGTGCCCACGGCGGACCTGCGGCTGGAGATGCAAAAGACGATGCAGCAGGACGCCGCCGTCTTCCGCACCGATGAGACGCTCGAAGAGGGCGTCCAAAAGATGGACGGCGTCGCAGGCAAACTCAGCGACCTGCACGTCACGGATCAGAGCCTGATCTGGAATTCCGACCTCATGGAAACGCTGGAGCTGACGAACCTCATGCCCAACGCCGTGGCCACGATCACGGCCGCAGCGGCGCGTAAGGAAAGCCGAGGCGCCCACGCGCACGAGGATTACCCGGATCGAGACGACGAAAACTGGCGCGTTCACTCGCTCGTTTGGTTCGACGGCAACCAGAGCAAGATGGGCTATCGCGGCGTCGTCACGCAGCCGCTGACGTCGCACAATGACGGCGGGATTGACCTGAAAAAGATCGCACCAAAGGCGCGGGTCTACTGATGCGATCCGTGCCTCTTTCGGCCACGATGATCGGGACGTTGACCCTGAGCGCTTGCGCGTCCGACCCGCTGCAGGCCTATCCTGAGGCTCAGAGTGCGCGAGACTGCGAGGTCCTGGCCAAGGCTGATGAGAACGCGCGGCGCCGTGCGGTCCAATCGCAGCCGTCGTCGGGCAACTGGATCGCCGATCTGCTTGCAGGTGGCGTGGGCGCGGGCGTTATCGAGGCCGAGATTTCGCGCAACCTCGACGGGTGCCTCTCTCGCGTCGGTGGCCAACCGGTGCAGGCAACGGGTCAAAGTGCGCCTGGCGCGTTTCAGCCGGCCGCAGCGCCGGTGGCGTTTTCCGCGACCCAAGGGTGTGTTCCGGGCGCGGGTGTTATGCAGAAAGGGTCGCTTCTATGCCCCGGACATTGATGGCCTTGTGCGCGGCGGTCCTGCTGGCTGGCCCCGCCGTTGCCAAAGACTTGACCAATCGTCAGCAATCCGCCTACGACGCCATCCTGCCCGAGCTCGAGCTGTCGCTGGAGGAGCAGGGCAACGAGGCGCTTTTGGCCATGGCGCCCATGCTAGCCACCTGCATCGTCACGGGCGCCGAACGCGCCGAACTGCGCAAGTTGGGCCGGGGGGCGTTCGAGGCCGATGACGCAAAGCTCCTCAATCAGCTTATGTTGCGCCCCGCGATCCAGGGCTGTGTGGCCAAAGAGGCCGCTAACCAGTGAACGCGCGTGTGATCATCCTTTCCGCATTGGCGCTGACCGCGCTCTCCGGCTGCGACGCTGCGCAGGGGACATTGGACGACATCGCCCGCGATCAAGCGCGTGACGTCGTGGGTGAGGTCGCCGCCGACACATTCCCGGGCGTGAACACCGCCCCCTACACCGATTGCGTGATCAATAGCGCAACAAGCCAAGAAATCTTCACCATCGCGCGCGCGTCCCTGACGGGCGTTGACGCACAAACCGTATCTCTGGTCGGCGACATCGCGCGCCGCCCCGCCAGCCTGAGCTGCCTCGCGCAGACCACGCTCGCCACGCTTTAAGGAGACGCACCATGGTCCAATTCACGCTTCCCAAAAACAGCCGCATCATGGTGGGCAAGACCTGGCCCAAGCCGGAGGGCGCCACGAATGTGCGCAAGTTCCAGATCTATCGCTGGAACCCGGATGACGGCCAGAACCCGCGCGTGGACACGTATTTCGTCGATATGGACACGTGCGGGCCCATGATGCTCGACGTGCTGATCAAGATTAAGAACGAGATCGATCCGACGCTGACGTTCCGCCGGTCCTGCCGGGAGGGGATCTGCGGCTCCTGCGCGATGAATATCGGCGGGATCAACACGCTGGCCTGT
>JBCBZG010000046.1:0-7760 GCA_039815465.1 Pseudomonadota bacterium | reverse complement strand
GTAGCCCACCCCGGCGCCCAGCGCGATCAGCACGAGTGAGACGACCCAGTTGCCGGAGCCCGGCCCCATGAGCGTTGCCAGCACGGCAATCGCCATGCCCGCGATGCCGTACCACACGGCGCGCTTGGCGCTTTCCTGCCCCGAGAGGCCGCCCAGCGAGAGGATAAAGAGGATGGCGGCCACCACATAGGCCGCAACGGTAAAGGTAAATTCCATGGCGCGCGCTCCTTAGGGCACTTGTTTTTGGACGGACGAGCGCCCGTCTTTTGTGATGATGAGTCCAATCGAGGTGGACGCGTATTTTCCGATTTTCAGCCGCATGTGACGCTCAGACGAAAACCGCCCCGTCCGCGCATCTTTCATATCCACCTGAGTATCGAGTTCGTGGGTTCCAAGGCGCACATCGAGCGGCTCAACATCGTGGCCGTTTGCCTCCAACTCGCGGATGAGTCTTTCGATATCCTGCAAGCGGAAAAGGACCGTGTTGCCCTGGAGAAGCGTTGCATCGTTCGAGCTGAGATTGAGCTCTGTCGTATGGACAGCGACGCCGCCTGGCTTCAGACACTTCATCTGTTCGTGAATGAATTGCAGGCCAAGCTCTATGGAGCCACAATGTTCGAAGGAACAGGTCGACCAGGTGAAATCAAAACCGACAAGGTCATCGGGGATCTTGTTCATATCGACCGGGCGGAACGACACGCGCTGCTCCATGACGTCGCTTGGGCATACGTCTTCAAAGATCAGGTCTTTGATCGACCCGCTCCATTGATCACTTTTGTTCCAAACCTCGCTGAACGCGTCCTCTGCGCCGAGGTCTGTGGCGACGATAGTGCACCCATGGGCTGCCAAATACGCCGGTGTCCTTTCCAGTCCAACGGCGAAGGCAAGCCCACGCGCGCCGTCAAACACCTTTCCTTTAGCTTCGAGAGCCTCGAGGATGTAGGCAAGTTCCCAGAGCTTTCTGTGATGCGCAAAGGGCATTTTCAGCCCGGCGATCTTTGCCCGAAAACCTGCCGATTCCAGGCGGCCAACGCGGGCCAGCTCTGACCCGAGTGCCTCAGGCTCCAGCGACTGCGACGCAGGGACGTAAGACACGCCATCCGTGCGCCCAAACTGCTCAATGAGCAGCTTGGGCTTTGGTCGCATGGCGGCTTTCAGCATCCGCGCCGCAATTCTTAGGTTGCTTGCCATTCAATCTAAGATTTCTGGAACATGGCGAGCATACGCCGGGTGACGAGAAAGCCGCCGAAGATGTTGACGGCGGCCATGAGGATGCCGAGCCCGGCGAGGATCGAGATGAGCACGCTCGACGATCCGATCTGGATCAGCGCGCCGAGGATGATGATCGACGAGATCGCATTGGTGACGGCCATGAGCGGCGTGTGGAGCGAATGCGCCACGTTCCAGATCACCTGGAAGCCGATAAAGACCGAGAGCACGAAGACGATGAAGTGCTGCATAAAGCTGGCTGGCATGCCGGGGATGAGCCCCACACCCAGGATCAGCGCGCCGCCGGTGGCCAGGAGTTTCACCTGGTTGGCAGTTTGCGCCTTAAAGGCTGCGGCCTCTTCTGCCTTGATCTCTTCAGGCGTCTTTTCCTTGATCGGCTCTTTCTTTTGAGCCGCGATCGCCTGCACTTTGGGGGGTGGCGGTGGGAAGGTGATTTCGCCCGCGTGGGTGACGGTGGCGCCACGGATGACGTCGTCTTCCATGTTGTGGTCGACAACGCCGTCCTTTTCAGGCGTCAGGTCCGTCATCATGTGGCGGATGTTGGTGGCGTAGAGCGTGGAGGACTGCGCGGCCATGCGGCTGGGGAAGTCGGTGTAGCCGATGATCGTGACGCCGTTGTCGGTGACGATCTTCTCATCCATCACGGTCATCTTGCAGTTCCCACCGCGCTCGGCGGCGAGGTCCACGATGACGGAGCCTGGCTTCATGCTTTCGACCATGTCCTTGGTCCAAAGCTCCGGCGCGTCGCGGTTGGGGATGAGCGCCGTGGTGATCACGATGTCCATCTCGGGTGCGAGTTCGCGGAACTTGGCGAGCTGGGCCGCGGCGAATTCTGGTGAGGACACAGCGGCATAGCCGCCTGTGGCCGCGCCGTCCGCCTGCTCTTCTTCGAAGTCGAGGAAGACAAATTCGGCACCCATCGACTCGACCTGCTCGGCCACTTCGGGCCGCACGTCAAAGGCGTAGGTGATCGCACCCAGCGAGGTGGAGGTGCCGATGGCCGCAAGGCCCGCAACACCTGCACCCACCACGAGCACTTTGGCGGGGGGCACTTTACCCGCCGCCGTCACCTGCCCGGTGAAGAAGCGGCCGAAATTGTTACCGGCCTCGATCACCGCACGGTAGCCCGCGATATTGGCCATGGAGCTCAACGCGTCCATCTTTTGCGCGCGGGAGATCCGCGGGACCATGTCCATCGCGATGACGGTGGAGCCTTTGGACTTTGCCGTTTCCATCAGCTTTTCGTTGGCAGCCGGATAGAAGAACGAAATCAGCGTCTGACCATCACGGAGCCGCTTGGCCTCCGTATCGCTGGGTGGGCGCACCTTGGCGACGATGTCGGCCTCTTTAAACAGCGCCGCACCCGTTTTGACGACGGTCACGCCAGCTTCGGCGTAGAGCGCGTCGGAGAACCCGGCAGCGGCCCCCGCCCCGGTTTCGATCAGGCACTCATGGCCCAGTTTTTGCAATTGCTTGGCGCTGTCCGGCGTCATGGCGACGCGGGCTTCGCCCTCAAAGGTCTCTTTCGGCGTTCCGATCTTCAAGTGTCCCACCCTTTCACTGAGTTGGCTGCACAATGTGGCGCAATTTTCGGGCGCGTGTAGCGGCTATTTTGAAAAAATAAAACCTTTGGCCGGCGCAACGCTGCTATGCAGCATGATGATTTTATAGCCAACGCCTGGTTTTTAGGCTCCATGCCGCGAATGCCTCCGGGAAATCCTGCGTGAGACGGGCCTCTTCGGCGACAATGAAGCGTGTTGCAATGATCCACATCAAAAGCGCCACGGAGGGCAGCGCCCAAGCGAGGTCCCAGCGCAGCAAGAGCCCCGCCAGGATGAGCGCATCGGCGAGGTAGATCGGGTTGCGCGACAGGCGAAAGGGCCCGTGGGTCACAAGGGCCGAGGCGCGCCGGTGCGGGATGATCGTCGTGCGTGCACGGGCAAAGACAAGCGCCGCCCAAAGGATGAGCCCGATCCCTGCCAGAACCAAGAGACCGCCAATCTGCGCCCAGGGCGCCCCGGCGGCGCCAGGCGACACGCCCCATGCGACAGCGATAAAGAGCGCGAGCCAGACCGGGGGGAGATCGATGAATTTCAGCATGGGCGGCTCCTGTCACGGTTTTCCTGCCATGCCATGAAGTGGCCCATCCCGCAAAGGCCCGATGCGTGCAGAGCTAAGGCCCCGCGCAGCGGGCCACCGCCGCGCATGGAAAAGTTTTTGAAAAACTTTTGGCACCCTCTGGGATGGGGGCGTGAGGCTGCGCTCCGCGGCGACGTTGTGTTTTGGCGTGATTGCGGGCGGGGGGACCCTAGGTCTGGATCAACGCCAAACCTGACCGAGCCCGCGCCCATGCCAAAAGCCCGCAAAAAATCAGACCTGCCCCGCAAGACCTGCGCGACCTGCGGCCTGCCGTTCGCCTGGCGCAAAAAATGGGCAAAGGTCTGGGACGAGGTCAAATATTGCTCGGATCGCTGCCGCCGGGCGAAGGGATCCGCGCCAAAGACGTGATCCTTTCGTCGCCACGTGTTGCCGATCGGAAACTTGCCCTATATCCGGTGCATACGATTGTATGCCAAGCAGGGGGCCCCCATGAACAAAGAACTCCGCAGCGCCGACCGGGTGGAGGCGCACGGCCTCCAGATTGCGCGTCCTCTTTGGACGTTCATCACTTCTGAGGCCCTGCCGGGGACGGGGATCGCGCCGGATGCTTTTTGGGCGGGGCTCGCGCAGATCGTGGCTGCCTTTGGCGACCGGGGGCGCGCGCTGCTCGCGCGGCGCGAGGAGATCCAGGCCCAGATCGACGCGTGGCACATCGCCCGGCGCGGCGCCCCGCTCGACGGCGCCGCTTACCAGGCGTTCCTGCGGGAGATCGGATACCTCCTCCCCGAGGGGCCGGAGTTTGAGGTTGAGACCCAGAATGTCGATCCCGAGATCGCCCGGGTGCCTGGCCCACAGCTCGTAGTGCCTATCACCAATGCGCGCTTTGCGCTCAACGCCGCCAATGCGCGTTGGGGGAACCTCTATGACGCGTTCTACGGCACGGATGCTTTGGGCGACCTGCCCGCGGGCAAAGGCTATGACGCGGCCCGCGGCGCGCGGGTGATTGCGGCGGCGAAGGCGTTTCTGGATGAGGCCGTGCCGCTCAATGGCGCGACCTGGGCCGACGTGACTGACGTGTCGCAGGCCCCGCTGGCACGCCCCGCGCAGTTTCTGGGCACGATGCAAGACGGGCCGTGGTCGGGGTATCTTTTTGAGAACAACGGTCTCAAAATCGAGATCCTCACCAACGCCGATCACGCAATTGGCGCCACCGACCCCGCTCATATCGCGGCGGTGAACCTAGAGGCTGCGCTGTCGACCATCATGGATTGCGAGGACAGCGTGGCGGCCGTCGATGCCGAGGACAAGGTCACGGCCTATTCCAACTGGCTGGGTCTGATGCGCGGCGATCTGACGGAGAGTTTTGCGAAGGGCGGCGCGGAGGTCACGCGCAAACTCTTTAACGACGCGACATACACTGCGCCGGACGGCAGCGCGTTCCCGGTCAAGTGCCGTTCGCTGATGCTCGTGCGCAATGTGGGGCATCTGATGACCACGCCCGCGGTGCTGGACGCCGCGGGGCGCGAGATCGGCGAGGGGCTGCTGGATGCGCTCTGCACTGTGGCCATCGCGCTGCACGACATCAATAAGACCGGCGGCGCGCGCAATTCTGAGACGGGATCGGTCTATATCGTGAAGCCTAAGATGCACGGGCCCGATGAAGTGGCCTATGCTGACGCGCTTTTTGCCATGGTCGAGGATATCCTAGGTCTCGCCCGCGGGGCGGTAAAGATGGGCATCATGGATGAGGAGCGGCGCACCTCGGCCAACCTCAAGGAGTGCATTCGCGCGGCCAAGGGGCGGGTGGCGTTTATCAACACCGGCTTCCTCGATCGGACGGGCGATGAAATCCATACCTCCATGGAGGCAGGCCCAATGATCCCTAAGGGCGCGATGAAGGCGACGCCCTGGATCGCGGCTTATGAGGACCGCAATGTCGATATCGGACTTGCCTGCGGGCTGAAGGGCCGCGCGCAGATCGGCAAGGGCATGTGGGCGATGCCCGACCGCATGGCGGATATGGTGGCCCAAAAGATCGGCCATCCGCAGGCGGGTGCGACCTGTGCCTGGGTGCCGTCGCCCACTGCCGCCACGTTGCACGCGATGCACTACCACAAAGTGGATGTGCTGGCGCGCCAGGACGAGATCGCCGCGGGTGGGGCGCGGGGCACTTTGGACGATCTGCTCACCATCCCGGTGGCTAGTGGGGCCAACTGGTCGGACGAGGAGATCACGGCGGAAATCGAGAACAACGCCCAAGGCATCCTGGGATACGTGGTGCGCTGGGTCGATCAGGGGGTGGGCTGCTCCAAAGTGCCTGATATCCACGATGTGGGCCTAATGGAGGACCGCGCGACCTGCCGGATTTCGTCGCAGGCGTTGGCAAACTGGCTCCACCACGGGGTGGTGAGCGAGCCCCAAGTCCGGGCCGCGATGGAAAAGATGGCCGCAGTGGTGGATCGGCAGAATGCGGGCGATCCGGCTTACCAGCCGATGGCGCCGGGCTTTGACGGGGTGGCCTATCGCGCGGCTTGTGAGCTTGTGTTCGAGGGTCGTGTACAGCCCGCAGGGTATACCGAGCCGGTCTTGCATCGGCGCAGGCTTGAGGCCAAAGCGAACTAGGGGCGTTGCCCCGTCGCGTTCCGCGACTCCCCAAGGTATTTTAGGCCAAAGGAAGCGGGATCGGCCCGCGAAGGAGAGAGAGCATGCCAATTTCATTGAACCGCGCGCGGTCGATCATTTCGAAAATCCGCGCCAAGGGCAAAGAGATGGAGCTAAAGCCGCTCAGCGTCGTTGTGCTCGATGACGGGGGCAATGTGATCGCGTTCGAGCGGGAGGATGGCGCGGCACCTGGGCGCTTCGCGATTGCCCATGGCAAGGCCTATGGTGCTGTGATGCTCGGGATGCCGGGCTCTGCCCAGATGGCGCGGGCCGAGCAACAGCCCTATTTCATGAATGCGGTGAATGGCGTTTACGGTGGCGCGGTGGTGCCTGTGCCGGGCGGCGTGCTTGTCCGTGACGCGCGGGGCCGCGTTGTGGGGGCCGTGGGCGTGACAGGTGATACGTCTGACAAAGACGCCACCGCTGCGGTCGCGGGCATTGAGGGGGCCGGCATGGTGGCAGAAGCGTGAGGCGCACCTGGGCCTAGCCTAGGCGCTGACGGATTGCTAATCTGGGCGCCGATTCAGATTGGCAGGTCTTAAATGCGTTTCTTTTCAGCACTCTCTCTCGCGCTTGTGCTTGCATGCGGCAGCGCCCAAGCCGCAACGTTTGTGTTCACCGAGGGCGATTTCGCCCCAGGCTCAATGTCGTTGGCGACGCTTCAGGGGCCGGGTGGCGGGCAGGTGGCGGCGCAATCGTCCAATGGGGTGCCCGGCACCGCCCATCAGGTCACCACGACGCAATCGGTGGCTGTTGCGACGGCCCATATCCTGGTGGGGGCGAGCGTTGATCCCACCGTTTCGGCGCTGGAATCGGTGGGCTTTTCCATCGACTTCACCCCGGTGAATGCCTTTGGGCAAGGGCAGGCCGTTGGCCTGATTTTGCGCCAAGATGGAAACTACTTTAGCGCGACGTCGACGATCACGGGCGCCTCTGGCACTGGGAGCTTTGTGCAAACCGGGCTCGACGCGCTGGTGGAGGCCGATTTCACCGATTTCGACGCGTTTAACGGGTCTGGGAACCCGGTCGATATGGTCAACTTTTCGGGCGGCGGCGTGATCGAGTTCGGCTTTTTTACCGCCAACCAGGGCGGCGGAGGGATTTCCATCGCCTATGACAACCTGCGGATCGAGGCGGCGGCCGTTCCGGTGCCTGCGGCCTTGCCGCTCGCTGTCACAGCGCTTGCGGGGTTGGGCGCGTTGGGGTGGCGACGGCGCGCTAGAGCGCGGGCAACATCTGCAAATCCGTGACATAGGGCGCCGCGCCCGCGGCGGTGAGCATGGCGTGGACTTGGCCCCGGTGGTGGGTCTGGTGGTTGGCCATGGCATTAACGCTGACCTGCTGTGGATGGCTTACACGCACGGTATTGATATTTCTGTCGCTATGGATCAAAATCGGCGAGTGAGGGGCGGCGTGGACCGGGAATCCAAGTTTATCCTAGAATATTTCGACTTGGTAGCGGTCACAGGACCACATCGGGGGGTGATCGGCCGAGAGATAGATGCAAAACGAAGCATGTTTTACCTTTGGACGAGCTTTGAGAGGAAAACGCGCCTGAACGTAGTGGACTCCAGCGAGCTTGTGCACCTACGTGTGAGTCTTTCTCTTGTTGCCTGGACAGAAAGCGAGACCCACGCAAGTTTGGTTGAAAGCTTGATGTTACTCTACCGTACCGGCTCTAAAACACGAAATACCGGCTGCCTGGACACAGGGGGTCGATCGTGTGGTCTTGCGCGAAAACGTGGAATCGTGGCAGAGGTAGCGGGGCG
>JBCBZG010000029.1:0-51590 GCA_039815465.1 Pseudomonadota bacterium | reverse complement strand
GGCGCTTTTGACCTTTCGCCCGCCGCCCACCGCCTTTCGCCGCGACGACCTGCGTCTGGTGGACCGCCTGACGGGGCTCGCGTCCCAGGCCCTGCGCGCCAGCGACCTGGCCAAGGAAAACACGCTGCTTGCAGCCACCATCGCAGGCTCGTCCTCGGGCTTTGCGATCTCGGACGCCACCAACGATCGCCAGCCCATCATCTACGTCAACGAAGCGTTCGAGCGGATCACAGGGTATGAGGCCGCCGACGTGCTCGGCCAGAACTGCCGGATGCTCACCGCCGAAGACCCAGACGCCCCCGAACGCGCCCGCCTGCGCGCCGCCGTCGCCGCCCGGGACGGCGGCACATTCCTGCTGCGCAACCGCCGCAAATCAGGAGCGCAGTTCTGGAACGAACTCACGCTTTCCCCCGTCAAAGACGCCGCAGGGCAGGTCACAAACCTCGTGGCCACGCAAACCGACGTCACCGCGCGGGTGGAGGCTGCCGCCGAACGCGACCAGGTCCGCGGGCGGATGGAACGGGCGCTCGCAGCCACCGCCGACGCTTTCCTCGTGCTCGACCAGGACGGCACAGTGGCGTTTTCCAACAGCGCCGTCGACGGCATCTTTACCGCTCCCGCCCTCGGCTGGGCGCCAGGGACCACGTTCACCGAAAACTGGCGCGCCTTTATCGCCGCCGAAGACGCCGCAGGGCGCCGCGTCAGCAGCCTCGTGCGCGGGGCCGCAGTGGACACGCTCGCGCAGATGGACCAAGCGCTCGAAATCCGGTTGCCCGATGGCTGCGACGTGCTTTTGCGCGCAAGCCGGCTCCCCGATGGGGGGCTCGTGCTGTCAGCCACCGACGTCACACCGCTCAAAGACGCGCAGCGCTTGCTCTCCGACCGTCTGGCCGCCATCGAGGCCGCCACCGACGGCATCGCGATCGAGGATGCCGAGGGCCGGCTCACCTACCTTAACCCCGCCGCCCTGCGAAACCTGTCCTATGCCCAGCCCGAGGCAGCCATCGGAACCCCCTGGCGCGACCGCTACGCCGACGCGCCCAAGCTCGCCCGCCGCCGGGCGTTCGAGGCCACCGTGCGCCGCGCAGGCCCGGCACCCCAAACGCACGAAATCACCGGCGCCCCGCTCGACACCGGCGGCAGCGTCATCGTGATCCGCGATGTCACCGACACGCTCGCCACCGCCGAGCGGGAGGAAAACCTGACCCGCGAGCTCATCCGCCTCCAGCGGCAGGAGGCCATCGCCCAGCTCACCGCCGGGATCGCCCATGACTTCAACAATGTCCTCGCAGCCATCAACGGCTCCCTCGCGGTGATGGAGATGCACCCGGAGCTGCCAGCGGGCCTCCACCCCCATCTCGACCGAATCTCCACCGCCGGGACGCAATCGGCCAAACTTATCTCGAAACTGCTCGATGTCGGCGCCGATACCGAGGGGGAAGGCGACTTTCCCCTGGCTCCCGCGCTCACCGACCTGCCCAAACTCACCGGCGCGAGCCTGCCTGACCATATCACGCTCGACGTGCCCGACACGCCGCCGCCCCTGGTGCTCAAAGGGCAGCCTGGGACGCTGAGCCAGATCCTGATCAACCTCGTGCTCAACGCCCGCGACGCCCTGGGCGACCGGCCAGGCCGGATCGCCCTGTCCGTGGATGAAGTCGCGACCCAAACAGCGCAGGAGGCCCAGGTCGGCCGCCGCGCCGCGGGCGCGCGCTACGCCAAAATCACAGTGACCGACACCGGCCCTGGTATGACCGCCGATGTCGCCGCGCAGGTGTTCCAACCGTACTTCACCACCAAAGGGCGCCAAGGCACGGGGCTTGGCCTCGCCACAGCCGCGCTCCAGGTCAAATCGGTCGGCGGCGCAATGGACGTGGCGTCCGCCCCCGACCAGGGCACGACCTTTACGCTCCACTGGCCGCTTGCACGCGCGCGGCCCCAGCCCGATCAACTGGCCGACACCGATGGCGACGGCGCGGACCTTAGCGGGCTCACGATCCTCGTCGTCGATGACGACGCCAATGTGGGGGAGGCCGTGGGCGCCTATCTCCGCGCGCTCGGCGCCGATGTAGGCTTTTGCGAGGACCCCCGCGACGCCGCCGAAGCCATCGAGGAAGACCCCGACGCCTGGTCGGCCCTCGTCACCGACTACGACATGCCGCATATGAACGGCGGCGCGCTGGCCGCCCGGGCCGGGCAGGCGGCGCCGGACCTGCCGATCCTCGTCGTGACCGCCCTGGCCAAACGGCTCAACGATCCGCGCCTCACCACACCCCAGGTTAAAGGGCTCTTTGCTAAGCCCATCGCGCTCACCGCCCTCGCAAAGGCCCTAGCGACCCACGGGCGAAAGCCGTAAGCTCAGCCCATGCGACTACTCATGGCAGATGACCACGACCTGGTGCTCGAATCCCTCGGCGCGTTCTTTAGCGCCCACGGCGATATCGAGGTTGAGACCTGCGGCTCCCTCGACGCAGCCCTCGAAAAGATCGGCAATGACACGGCCTATGACGTCGTGCTGCTCGACTACTCCATGCCCGGGATGGACGGGCTCACGGGTCTGCAAAAGGCCATCGACGCCTCCTTTGGGCGCCCGGTGGCACTGATGTCTGGGACCGCGAAAAAGGATGTGGCGACGGACGCCATCGCCATGGGCGCCATCGGGTTCCTGCCCAAAACCATGTCCGCGAAATCGGTGGTCAACGCCGTACGGTTCATGGCCATGGGCGAAACCTATATCCCCGTCGACTTCATGAACGAGGAGGAGGAGACGCCCCCGCTCGCCAAACTCCTCTCCGAACGCGAACTGCAAGCGCTCGACGGGCTTTGCCGGGGGCTCTCAAATAAAGAAATGGCGCGGGAGCTCGACGTCCAAGAGGTGACGGTAAAGCTTCACGTCAAAACGCTCTGCCGCAAACTCAACGCGAAAAACCGCACCCACGCGGCCATGATCGGCAAAGAGGCGGGCCTTTTCTAGCAAAAGACCCGCCCCAGCACATGTCGGGGCGACTGGTACCACACTACTCTCTACAACACACAAAACCAGCCACTCGTTACACCCAACAGATACACAACCCGCCGCAACCTGCGGCGCGGGCCTCAGCGATGCGTTGAACTTGGAACACCGCGCGGCCTGGCATTGAGATAGCAAACAGCTCCGGGCTGGAATACTGCGGGAAAGGCTAAAGCGCCGCGCATAAGAGGCCCCCACCTACGCAAACGGATAGGGCGCGCCCAGCTTTTCTGCGCCTTTCAGGCGTGAACCCTAAGGGGGCGCGCTACGCGCGCATTCCGCCTGCGGCGGCCCTCCGGGGGAAGTATTTTTGGACGAAAGAAAGGGCAAAGACGCGGAGGCTGACTCCCGCGGCCCCCTTTCTTATGTCCATAAATACTTCGGGGAGCGCGAGGGGCTGGCCCCTCGCATCCTTGGTACGGTGTTAAGAGCCGAGCGCCTCTGCCAGGGTCATGGCATTGTGGCGCATCATATCGACATAGGTCGCCGCGGGGCCGTCTGGGCCCGAAAGCGCGCCGGTGTAGAGCGTCCCGCCCACGGCGGCCTCGGTTTCATTGGCGATCTGTTGCAGAAGGCGCGTGTCGGTCGTCGCCTCAAAGAAGACCGCGGCGATGTTATCCTCGCGGATTTGCGTGATCAGCGCGGCGACATCGGCGGCGGAGGCTTCGCTTTCCGTGCTGATCCCTTGGGGCGCGGCAAAGGTCAGGCCGTATTCGGCGCCGAGATACCCAAACGCGTCGTGGGAGGTCACAATCGTCCGCTTGCCGGCGGGGATTGCGGCCATCATCGCGTCAACGTCTGATTTTAGCGCTTCGAGCTCGGCCACATAGTCGGCCCGGGCGGCGTAGAAGTCCCCGGCGTGAGCGGGAGCGGCCTTGGCCAGTCCGGCGGTGATGTTGTCGACGTAGATCAGCGCATTCGTGATGCTCTGCCACGCGTGTGGGTCAAAGGCCCCGTGATCATGCCCGGCGTGGTCCCCGTGGTCGCTATGATCATCGTGGTCGTCATGGTCATCATGGGCTGCGTGTTCATCGCCGTGGTCGTCGTGCCCATGTTCTTCGTGCCCGTCTTCTTCATGCCCGTGTTCTTCCGCGTGTGCGTCGCCATGGTCATGGTCGTCGTGGTCTTTGTCGGCTGCGTGGGTCTCATCATCATGGCCATGGTCGTCATGCTCTTCATGCCCATGGTCATCGTGGTCCCCGTGATCATCGTGATCATCGTGATCATCGTGATCATCGTGATCATCGTGATCATCGTGCCCATGGTCCCCGTGATCCTCATGGTCGTCATGACCTTCGCCATCACCAAACGCGATGGCCTCCACGCCTTGGGTCGTCACCACCATGTCCCCGCCAAAGGACGCGGCCTCCACCAGGCGTTCCAGCCAGCCCTCGAATTCCAGCCCATTGAGGAACAGCACCTGCGCCCCGGCCACCGCGGCTGCAGCTTGCGGCGTGGGCTGGTAGACATGGGGGTCGCCATTGGGTCCCACCAGCGTGGTGAGCGCCACGTGATCGCCGCCAATGCGTGCGACCATGTCCCCAATGATGGAGAACGTGGCCACCACCGGTACAGGCTCATCCGCCCAAGCGGCGCTGGGCGACAAAAGTGACGCCGCTGCAAGCGCAGTGGCGGATTTCAACAAAGCACGACGTGATGGCATGGGGGATCCCTTTCAGGTTTCAAAGTGACGGCGGGGCAGAGCTTGGGAGATAAGCCCACCCGCCGGGCCAAAGCAGACAGACAGCGCGTAAAGCACACCCGCGACCAGGATGATCGCCGGCCCAGACGGCAGGCTGTAGTGATAGGACAAAAGCAGACCCGCGACGCTCGACACGATGGCCACGACCACCGCCGCGATCAAAAGCCCGCCGATACCGCGCGTCCAAAACCGCGCGGCGGCGGCAGGCAGGATCATAATCCCCACCGCCATCAGCGTGCCCAGCGCGTGGAAACCCGCAACGAGGTTCATCACCACGAGGGCCAGGAACACGAAATGCGTCACCGCGCTCAGCTTGCTGACTGAACGCAGAAACTGCGGGTCCGCGCATTCCAGCACGAGCGGGCGGAAAATGACGGCCAGCGTGATGAGCGACAGGCTCGCAATGCCGCACAGAAGCGTCAGCGCGTCATTGTCGAGCGCGAGCACCGTGCCGAACAGCACGTGCATCAGGTCCACATTGCTGCCCCGCGTCGACACGATCAGCACCCCGAGCGCGAGGGAGATCAGGTAGAACGCCGCCAGGCTCGCGTCCTCTTTCAACGTCGTCACCCGCGCCACAACGCCAGAGGCCACGGCGACCACCATCCCAGCGATCAGCCCACCAATCGTCATCGCGCCGAGCGACAGGCCCGAGATCAGAAACCCAACCGCTGCCCCGGGCAAGATCGCGTGCGCCATGGCGTCGCCCGTCAGGCTCATCCGGCGCAGCATCAGAAAGACCCCCACAGGGGTGGAGCCCAGCGCAATCGCCACGCAGCCCAAAAGCGCCCGGCGCATGAAGCCGAAATCTGCAAATGGCGCGAAAATGCTGTCCCAGATCACGCGGCTGACTTCCCGCAGATCACCGGCTCCCCCAGGGGCGCCTCGCACATCAGCCGCGCGCGCGCGTGGTTCTCAGACGTCATCACCTGGCGCGTGGGGCCGTGGGCGACCAGTTCCCGCGCGAGCATCAGTGTTTCGGGGAAATGCTGCTCCACCGTGTCGTGGTCATGGAGCACCGTCAGCACGGTCCGCCCCTCACGATGCCAGCCGCGGATAACGGTCAACAGATCCGCCATAGTGCGTGCGTCGATGGCCGAAAACGGCTCATCGAGGAGCACGAGCTTGGCGTCTTGCAAAAAGAGCCGCGCAAAGAGCGCGCGCTGCATTTGGCCCCCCGACAGCGACCCGATCGCGCGGTCTTCGAGCCCGGTAAGCCCGACGGAGGCGATCGCCTCGTCCACGCGGGCCCGGCGCTTGCGCCCCAGCCAGCCAAAAGCGCCGATCTCCTGCCAAAGACCCATCGCAACGAGGTCGAGCACGGAGATTGGAAAGCTCCGGTCGATGTCGGATTGCTGCGGCAGATAGGCGATCTCGTCCCGCGTGATTGCCCCAAACGACACCCGTCCCTGGAGCGGCGATAGCGCCCCTGTGACGCCCTTAAGCAGCGTTGACTTGCCCGCCCCATTGGGGCCCACCACCGCGGTAAGCGACCCATCGGCGATCTCCGCCTCCAGATGGTGGATCGCGGGGTGGCGGTTGTAGCCCAGCGTCAGGTCCTGGAACGCGAGCACCGCCATCAGAGCGCCCCCGGCGTGGCGATCACCCAAAAATAGCCCGCCCACAGCAGCGCCACGATCACGGCCACGGCCGCCAGCCGCGGTGCCGCACCGGACAAGAGCAGCCCAAAGGCGCGGGGGCCCGTGCCTCTGACCGCGCTCATGATCCGGCCTGCTCGGGCGCGCAATCGGCGCAGGTGCCATGGACCTCGACCACGTGGCGCGACGGCTCAAACCCCGATTTTCCGATCACCTTGGACATGGTAGCGAGCACGTCGGGGGCTACGGTTTCCTCCACCGTGCCGCAATCGTCGCAAATCGACATGATCGCCTGATGCGCGTCTTCGGCGCATTGGCACAGCATATACGCGTTCAGCGATTCGAGCCGATGGATTACGCCCTTGTCGGTGAGCGCACTGAGCGCGCGGTAGACCGTGGTGGGCGCGATCTTCGGGTTCAGATCTCGCAACGCGGCCAGAATGTCATAGGCCGATAACGGCCCGCTCGCGCGGTCCATCGCGTCCACAACCTGCGCCTGAAGCTCTTCGCCACGCTTTCCCATAGGCTTACCCCATCCAAAGATGGTCGCCTAATATGTTATGTTATAACGCAGTGCAAGGGCGGCGATCACCGCGTGCGCCAGTCCACTGCGTCGCGCTGATCTATGTAGGGGATGGAGGCGTCCTGCAGCGAAAAGAGCATCACCGTCGACACGATCATCGCCGAATAGATCGCCATCACCGCCAGGGGCCGCGACACCGACCGCGGCAACATGCTCAGAATGGTCTCGATTGGTTTAGACATCGTCGTTGGTCCACCTGCTCGGGCAGGGCCGAGGCATCGCCCGGCGCTACCAGATCACCCCCTCAATCACGAGCGCCACAGGGCTCGCCGCTGACAGCCAGGCCAGGATCAAGACCGGCGTCAGCACCACATTCAGCCCCCGCGGCACCGGCGCGTAATACCGCCCCAATACCCGCGACAGCACAATCCCCAGCGCCTGCCACATCGCCCAAATCACATAATAGGTGGAGCTCTCGTGCCAGAGCCCCAGCACCATCATCGCCGCAAACACCCCCAGGATCGGCTGACGCGTCCAGGCCGCAATCGGCGCATAGATGTAATCGCGACACCACTGCGTCAGCGAAATGTGCCAGCGCTGCCAAAACTCCACGAGGTTCTTGGCCAGATAGGGGTGGTTGAAATTCTCCTCGATCTCGAGCCCGATAATCCGCGCCCCGCCAATGGCCACCGACGACATGCCGGCAAAGACGAAATAAAGCTCCACCCAGCTTACCGCCGACAGCGCCCAGTCCAGGGCAAAGGGCGACCAGCCCGCGCCGATAAGGGCCAGGTTCGACCCCATGGAATCCGCCAACCACCCGCCGCAAACGACCACCATGAACAGCCCGATGAGCATCCGCTCTAGCCCGATAAACAGGTCCCGCGCATCCTGACGCCGCCGGTCAATGGCGCGCGAAAACTGCGGATACCGGTTGATGGGCCCGGCCAAGAACACCGGGAAAAACAGCATATAGCAAAAAAGCTCCGACCAGGACGGGATCTCATAGCGATCCGCCCAGTGATCAAGCGCCACATGCACCGCCCGCAGCGTGAAATAGGCCGCGCCCAGCGCCGTGACCCAAGGCATCTCGCGCAGGAAAAGCAGCGTTACGACCGCGCTGGCGCAGAGCATCATGACAAGCAGCACCCGCCGCTCCGTCAACCGCTCCACCGCGGCGAGCGTCCGCAGCCCCACGACCAGCGCCACCATCCACAACAGCGACCATGGCGCCAAATAGGCGATCCCCGCCGCGCCGCTCACCGGGATCAGGTAGCGCAGCGTGGCCGTGGAAAACCGCGATAAAAACAGCGACACCGCAATGGTGATCGCGCAAAACATCACCGCCGTCTCAGTCATCGGCGCCCCCGTGAGAAACGACACCGTGCGCAACGACACCGTGAGCAACGACACCGTCAGCAGCGAAATCCACGCCATGATCCGAAGCGACCCACGCGTTGAACTCCGCGCTAAAGCGCGCGCGCCCGGCATCGTTCACGTGGATCGCATCCGCGAACAAACCGTCCGACCACGCCACATCCGGCTGAAAGAGCGGGACGCCAAGGCGATCAGACAGCGCGACCATCTCCTCCCGCAGCAGATAAAAGCTGGGGGGCGGGGTCTTTGCGACAGCGGTTTCAGCGCGGGGAAAGGTCATAAACAGCAGTTCGGTCCCGTGTTCAGCGGCCAACGTTTCGATACGATCCCACTGATCCTCAAATTGAGAGAATTTAAGGTAGAACCGGGGCAAAAATCCGTTCTCGCGCAGGGCCCAGGTCCAATTTCCGTCATGGATGCCCCACCCCTGCAAATAGTGCAGACGGTCCACACCACCGAGCAGCATCCGCGCCCCGCGCCGCGTCGCCGCGCTAAACTGCCCAGCCCGGGCCACAAGATCGCCGGTGTCGAAAAAGTCATGCACCAGCGGATCGATTTCGATGTAGATCGTGGCCGCATCGTGCACGATCGCGTGCTCCACCGCGCGCAGCAGCGTCTCCCCCCGAATGGCAGAGGCATTGAGCCGCAAAAGCGTTCTGCCCTCCGCCTCAAAGAGGTCCCAGGTGGACTGGTCAAAACTCGCATAGGTCAGCGAGCTGCCGACAAACACCACGTCACGTTCCGGCCAGGGGCCCAGAACCGCATCGCGCGCGCGTTCTGAGTAGCGGCTGTCCCCGCCCAATGTCGCCAAGCCCAAAAGCACCGCTCCAGAGAGCAGCGCCGCAGAAATCCAGGCAAAGGCGTATTGGCGCACCGTCATCGGCCTCACACTACACGAGCGGCTTCAGAGCCTCCACCACATCGCCCAGGGTGCGGATCGCTGCAAGCTTGTTCGTGGGCAGGCGCACCGACCAGTGCTCCTCGACCGCCAGAAACAGGCGCAGCTGGCTAAAGCTATCCCAGCCTATGACGTCGTCTTGCGTGCTCGACGCGCTCAGCGTCGCGGGGTCGCAAATAAACGCCTCGCCCGCCAAGGCGATCACCTGATCCAGCACCGCCCGATCGGCCGAAGGCGCGCCGCTGCCCGCCTCTGGCACGGTGCCCGCCGCTGCCAGGCGCTCGGCGATCTCTGCAAGCTTGGGTTTGCCTGAATCGCCCCGCGGGATCGGGTCCATCGCCACGATGCGCTTGGGCACTTTGCTCGTCTCCAGCCGCCCGCGGGCGTATTCGATCAGCGCGGTCTCCGCGATGTCCGTTTCAACCTCCACCGCCGTGACGGGCAGCTCGCCCCAGTCCGGGTCGCTGATGCCCACAGTCACTGCCAGCAAGACGTCAGGGTGGCTTTCCAGCGCCTCATTGATCTCATCCGGATGGATGCGCACCCCGCCCGAATTGATCATCGACGTGATGCGCCCCCGCAGCTCGTAGCTGCCATCCGCGCGCAGGGCCACCAGGTCCCCCGTGCGGAACCAACCATCCGCCGTCCGCACCGCCGCCGTGCGTTCCGGGTTTTTCCAATACCCGGGGGAGATATTGTCCCCGCTCAGCTGCAACTCCCCCTCGCGCGCGCCGTTCTCCGCCGGGCCAGTGCCGTCCAAGGCCCCGAGCCGCGCAGCATTGTGGACAGGCAAGCCAATCGTCCCCGGCACGCCCATCCCGGGCCGGTCGCCCGCGTGAAAGGCGGCATAGACCGTCTCCGTCATCCCGTACTCATTCGCGAGCACCCGTCCAAACCGTGCTTCGAACCGCTCACCCAGCGCCGGGTCAAGCCGCGCAGCGGTGCTCGACAACAGTTTCAGTTCCGGGTCGTCAAAATAGTCGTCGTGGGCGCCGAACTTGTCGATCATCGACCAAATGTAGGGAACTGCCAGCACATGGGTGCACCGCTCCCGCCGGATGGTGTTGAGCCACTCTTCGAGCCGCGGCAGCTGAAAGCCCCCCGCGCGGATCACCGCAGAGCCCGTCCCAAAGGCGAGCACCGGCCCCTGCAACAACCCATCCGCATGGCCCATAGGCAGATCGACAAAGGACCGGTCGCCCTCCTGCAGATCCGTGACCTCGGCCACGCTCGTCATATTCGCCACCAGGTTGCGCCGCGTGATCATCACGCCCGACGGCGCGGACACGGACCCAGAGGTATAAAGGATATAGGCCAGCGCATCGTCAGCCGGCGGTAAGCGCGGCTCAACCCCCGCCGGCGCGTCCTCGGCAAAGGGCCAGGTGTCGGCCTTCCGCAACCCGCCCAAACGCCGCTTCGCCCGCCCCGCCGTCAAAACGGTGGCACAGTCCGCGCCCCAGTCCTCCGCGATGTCGGCATCGGTGATGAGCAACACGGCATCAAGGTCCTCAATCACCGCCCGCCCGCGCGTCCCCTTGGTGCCCGGCGCCAAGTTCGTGGCCACCACACCATGCAGGAGCGCCGCCATAAACGCCGCCACCACGGCATAATCCTGTTCTGAGCAGATCACGATTCGATCGCCCGCCGTCACACCCTTTGCGTCGTAAAGCGCGCAAATCCGCCGCACATCCGCACAGATGTCGCCGTAGCTCAGACGCCGCGTGGGCAGCACCAGAAATTCCGCCCGGCCCAGCTTTGTGGCCCGCTCCCAATAGGCCCGATACGCCTCTTCGTTCACTCTTGCTCTCCCGAGAAAAACCGCGCGCGCTTCCCGCGCATGGGCCGTGCCTTTGCCACCTCGCCCGCCACCAAACTGTCATCCGGCACCGATGACCGCACCACAGCCCCCCCGGCAATGATGCACCCGGCGCCAATGGTGACGTCGGGCAAAATCACAGCCCCCGTCCCAATCAGCGTGCCCTCACCCACCCGCACATTACTGGCGAGTGTCACCGACGGCCCAATGCTCACAAAATCCGCCAAAATCACATGATGACTGACAGAGGCCGTGCGGTTGATAAACACGCAATCCCCAATCATGGTGGAGGCCCCCACGACCGAGGCCGTGTTGATAAACGTGCCATCGCCAATCCGGCTCGACCGCGCGACAATGGCATGGGGATCGATCAAAGGCTCCGCCCGCCGCATCCCCAGACCCTGCCCAATCTCGTCATAGACGCGCCGCCGGTCCGGCAAAAACGCGCAAGGCACATAGGTGCCCGACGTCTCCGCCGGGTCAAACTCCTCAAGCTTCACCGACAGCCGCGGGTTCAAAAGCCGCACCACGGGATGCGTGCCAACAGCCGCCTCCACCGTGGCGCCCAGCCGCTCCGCGGTCGTCTCAAACTCCGCCACGATCGACGAGCGCGAGCCTAGAATAACAAATGGTTGCACGATTCACCCCCGCGCCGTGGCACCTTTTAGCGCCGTATCAAACGGCGGTAAATCCAAGCCTAAGGGGGTATTGAGGCACCTTTAGGGCAGATCGAGCCGATTTTTCAGCGCATGCACGAGCGCCTCGCCCATGTCGCGGGGCACAGGCCGACCAGCGACGCGCAGCACAAACGCGCGGCCGTCGCTTTCCTGCGTGATGGTGAACCCCGACGCCAGATGCAGCGTGTCCCCAACCTGCCCCAACTTGCGCTGGGCCGCCCGCCGCACCCGGCGCGGGGCGCGCGCTGGGGCCGCGCCCGCCTCATAGGCTGCCACGACAGGCTCTAACACCGCCCATTCATCGGCAAACCCCCGCGGCGCGGGCATCACCTCCACCGCCTCGCGCAGTGCAGCCTCGGACCCGTCCCGAATGGCGGAGGCCAACCGCAGCCCCTGCCGCTCCGACATCTCATCGCCGAACTCCAACAGATCGCCCAAAGCCACGAACACCTCCGCAAAGGCGCGAATTTTCGACCGCTTGGCTTTGGAGGCCACGGCAAACAGCCCGTCCACAGCCGCATAGATGTTAATGAAATGCCCTTGGCGCTGGGCCACCGCGGCAATGCGCCCCCGCTCGTAGGGCGTGATGCCCGCGCGCACCTCGTTTTCCTCAACCATCCGCATCAGGGCGGCCCGATCCTGGGGCCCGTCGCCGGGGTCGCTCACAAGCGCCCGGATCGTGGTAAAGGCCGTGCCGTCCATCATATCCCGCAACTGCGTCACCGCCATCAAACGCCGAAAACCAGAGATCAGCCCATAGCGATGCGGGTCCCGGGGCGACGGGAGCCGGTAGACCTCAATAGGTAGCCTCAGCCCCGTCACCCGGATGGAGGCCTGAAGCTCCTCAAGCGCCCCCGCATCCAGTGCCACCCGGTCCCGCGGGATCGCATTGGCGTCAATCAGATCGAGCGGCAGGTCCTCAATCACCCGCCCCGCCCCCTCAGCCGCCCGCATCCGCGCCGCCAAAGCCGCCTGATCCCGCCGTTTGTGTTTGCTTACCATCGGGGTGCACCTGTCTAGAAACTGCCTAGCCCTATCGGCTCAACCTAAAGCCCAGGTTTCAGCACCGAACGCACTCCGCCCCTGGCTTTGCCCCGGTGGCACCACCGAGCCGCGCCGGACTCTTACCGACAGGGCAGCGAGGCTGTCCCGGGGAGGCTCCCCCCGGAGGGCGCTTTGCGGCGGCAGCGACCAGAACCACTGTCGATCCTCGCCCCCCACCTACCCACCGCCCCGGCAAGGTGCAGACCCAGCAGCAAACCCAGGCCCGGTGGCACCACCGGGCCGCGCCCGACCTCCCCCCGGAGGGCGCGCTGCAACCTCTCAACCTAGAACCAAGGTCGAACCTCTGAGAACAAAAGCGCCTTGCCCATCCACCACAAACGCCCTCCAGGTCGGGCGCGTCCCTCAGCGCTTAACTCGACCCCCTCAAATCGGGTCAGGCAGCTCCCCCTCCGCCGCCTCCTCATAGCTCTGAAACACCACGACCTCACCCGCCTCGTCCCGCAACTCGGGAACCATATGCCGCTCCACAAACCGGCCCACATAGTAGAGCTCAGCATAGAAGCGCGACGCCGGATACCCCCGCGCCGCAGGCCGCTCGGAGACTCCAACGGGCGCTTTCGCGCACAGTGCATTGACCCGCACCCCAATCGCAGGCGGGTCGATGCGCAGCCCCGTGCACCCCAGCTGCCCTTCATGCAGCACATAGACCCCTGAGCCGTGCCAGTAGAGATGCGATCCCCGCCACCAACCCCTGTCCTCAAACAGTGCCTCTTCCACCATGCGCCCGTCAGAGTTTGTGACCCGAAGGCTGCGTTCCCAATCACTGTGGAGCCCAAAAAGCGGAGTGACCGTCAGCGTGACGGTGCCGCCCGGAAGCTCAGCCGTCACCGGCAGCGCGCGCTGCACGCATCCGCCTAGGGCGAGAAGGCCCGCCCATGCCAGTGTCAAAACTCCGCGCCGCACCATAACACCCCTCGCTCAACAAATCCCTACCCCACCGCGCAGCTGGTTTCGCGGCGAAACCACCTAGCGCCCCGGTCCCCACCGCCCTAGGGTATCCGGGCCGGGTTCCAAGGGGGGAAATCGAGGCCCATGAACATCCTCTTCATCATGTATGACCAGCTCCGCTTCGACTACCTCAGCTGCGCCGGTCACCCCCACCTTCAGACCCCCAATTTCGACCGCGTCGCCGCCCGGGGTGTCCGCTTCACCAACGCCTACGTCCAGTCCCCGATCTGCGGCGCGAGCCGGATGAGCTACTATACGGGCCGCTACGTCTCCTCCCACGGGGCGGCGTGGAACAAGTTCCCGCTCCGCGTGGGGGAGTGGACGATGGGCGATCACCTGAGGGCCGCTGGGATGGCGACCTGGCTCATCGGAAAAACCCATATGAAGCCCGATTTCGCGGGGATGACACGCCTGGGCATCGACCCAAATAGCCCCATCGGGCGGCGCCAGGCGGAATGCGGTTTCGACGTCTGGGACCGCGATGATGGCCTTTGGGCCCAAGGGCCGGATGGGTTCTACGACGAGGGCCACAGCCCTTACAACGCCTACCTCAAATCCAAGGGCTACCCGGGCGACAACCCCTGGGCGACCCACGCCAATGCCGGCGTGAACGAGGACGGCACCATCGCCTCCGGCTGGATCATGGCCAACTGCGACAAGCCCGCCAACGTCCGGGAAGAGGACAGTGAGACCCCTTGGCTCACCCGGCGGGCCATCGAATTCGTCGACCAAGCGGACGGGCCGTGGTGCGCCCATGTGAGCTATATCAAGCCCCACTGGCCCTATATCGCGCCCGCCCCCTACCACGCGCTCTACGGCCTGGGCCACGTCCCCGCCGCGACCCGCCACGAGGCCGAACGCGACGATCCACACCCGGTCTTTGGGGCCTATATGGGCAACCGCATCGCCGCGGCCTTCCAGCAAGAGGAAGCCCGCCAAAAGGTCATCCCCGCCTATATGGGCCTCATCAAACAGTGCGATGACCAGCTCGGCGTCCTGCTCGACCACCTGGAGGCGACGGGGCAGGCCGACGACACCATGATCGTGCTAACCTCGGACCACGGCGACTATTTGGGCGACCACTGGTTGGGGGAAAAGGACCTATTTCACGAGCCGTCCGTGAAGGTGCCGATGATCATCTACGACCCCCGACCGGAGGCCGATCCGACCCGTGGCACCACCTGTGACGCGCTGGTGGAGGCGATCGACCTCCTCCCCACCTTCGTGGAGGCCGCAGGCGGCACGCCCGCGCCGCATATCCTGGAGGGGCGGTCCCTGATGCCCTGGCTCCGCGGGGAGACACCGGAGGCGTGGCGGCAGGTCGCGATCTCTGAATTCGACTACTCCGCCACGCCGCAAGGGGCCAAGCTGAGCGCGGAGCGGGGGCTGACCCCAGACCAATGCCGACTCTTCATGGTCTATGACGGGCGTTACAAAATGATGCACGCAGAGGGCGGTCTGCGCCCGATGCTCTTTGACCTCGAAACTGACCCGGACGAATTCCATGACCTCGCCAAAACCCCGGGGCATGAGGCCGTACTAGAGACGCTCTATACCCACCTCGCCACCTGGGGCCGCCGCATGAACCAGCGCGTCGCGCTGTCGAATGACGACATTGAGGCGATGCGAGGCCGGTCGCTAAGGAAGGGCGTGATGCCCTTCCTCGCGGACGGGTCAGAAGTCGACCCAGAGCTGCTTGTGGCGTATTCGGGGCGGGTTGAATAGCAGAGCTAAATCAGGTTCTTTAAAGCGCCTTTAGCCCCGCCAGCCGCGTCACGATATTGGTGATATCATTGAGCGACTTCGTGAATTTATCGATCTTGTCCTGGAACTCATTGATCTTTCTAGCTTCCGCCTTTGCGCGCTTGGCCTGAGATTTCAGGCGCTTTGTCGTGTTTCTGACTTCCTCGCTATTGTTCAATTCATTGTAGCTTTGGACGCTCAATTCGTTAAACTGGTCCAGAAGATCAGAAATGTTCTTTGAATATTTATCTTTATCCCCTTCAGCCTCTCCTTTTATTATCGCGTTTCTCCTGGCAATATTTTTTCCTATCGATCTGGCGATGGCCAGAAAAGTGTCTTCCCGTGCATCTTCGGCGCGCTTCTGTGGTTGTGGCATTATCCTATATCCTTAAATGTCTGAGAAAGCGTCAATATCCTTGGCAATCGCAACTAGTCTTTCGAGTACCACAACATAGTCTCTACGAGTCATCCCAGATTTGGCTGCATTCGCCAGTGTATTGTGCGCCTCACCGAGCTTCGCAAATGGATCGCCTAGATTGATTTCGGTTCTATGCTCCACAAGTGCCTTTTCTAGATCTGACAGTGGCTTTGATAGATTCTTATTTGTTTTCGTAGCATCGTCATAGTCATCGAAGGCTTTGTTTAACGCTTTAAGCGAGCTAGACGCGCGTTCCCCTCTAATTCTGCGCATGGACTCGCTGAGCAATGCCACGGCGTCACCAACTGCGTCGTTGCTTGTCTCGATCAAGTCGAGTAACTCGCGTTCCCGCTTAAATTGGAAAGTGGCGGACGATATATCCGCAAGGATTGCGACGGCGCTATTGAGTTTGTCGGCTTCGATGGAACCGTCTTTCCCCTTGGCATCAGCCACAGCCTTATCGAGATCAAGAAATGCTGCTCCGGCCTTTGTATAGCTTTCCAACAGCGCTTCGTCCTCATCCTTGAAATCGCCAGCCAAAGTGGCGAGCGCAGTTCCGTAACTGGCCAATGCTTTTGCCAGTGCGCGAAGATTGTCGGACTTAAGCTTGGTCCCAAGGTTGGAAGGCTCCCTGACTGGCGTAATTTTGCATGCTGAGCTGGCGATCGTCATATCCGCTAGAGCCACGCCGCAATCCGGTGCCAACGTAAACTCGATACGTTCTTTCAAAATTCCTGCTCTCTCGTCTTTGAGCCTCTGTGCGTAGTACTCATCCAAGAGCTTCTCATAGGCTCCGCTTGCCTGGGTGGCCTGTGTACCAAACGTCGTGGCGGATTTGGTGACGCGGTCTGAGGCGCAGGCGCTGATTAAGGTGCAGGCGCAGAGCACGGCGATGTGTTTGGTGTTCACCATCAATCTCTCCATCAATAAAATTTCGCTACAAAAAATACGCGGAAAGTGTCGTTTGAATTGCGGCTGGGAGTCAAATGAAATCTGAAATACGGGGTTTGACCGGCGTTAGCCCCGGCCTTTGAAGGCTTGGATGTCTACGCCATCGGCTTTTAGCGCGTCGCGGACAGCGCGTGCGATGGCCAGTGCTTCGGGTGTGTCGCCGTGCATGCAGATCGTGTCGATGGCGGCGGGGATGCGGGTGCCGGTTTCGGTGATGATTGCGGCTTCGCGGACCATTTGGGCGATGCGGGGGCCTGCGACGGTGGCGTCGTGGATGACGGCGCCGGGCTTTGCACGGTCGACCAGGGTGGCGTCCTCGTTATAGGCGCGGTCGGCAAAGATTTCGCCGGCCCAGGCGCAGCCGAGCGCTTCGACTGCGCGTTGTTGGGCGGTGCAGGCGAGGACCATGATGATGAGGTTTGGTGCGACGGACAGCGCAGCCTCATAGGCGGCTTTGGCCATAGCTTCGTCCTCCGCGCACATATTAGCGAGCGCGCCGTGAAGTTTCAGGTGCCGGACTTCGTGACCGAACGCGCGCGCCATGCCGGTATGGGCGGCGACCTGGTAGCGGACCATGTTTTGCAGCGTCTCAGTCGGCAGGTGCATGCGAAAGCGGCCGAAGCCTTGGGTGTCGGCAAAGCCGGGGTGGGCGCCGATGCCCACGCCGTTTTCGGCGGCGAGCGCGAATGTGCGGGCCATGACATCCGGGTCGCCTGCGTGGCCACCGCAGGCGATGTTGGCGGAGGTGATGATCTTGAGCAGTTCCGCGTCGTTGCCGATGCGCCAAAGCCCGAAGCTTTCGCCCATATCGGCGTTGAGGTCGACTGTGATCATATCGGGGCTCCTTCGAATGGGTCGTGGGTGGCGCTGATGGCCCCGTCGATGAGCCGGTAGCTCAGTAGGTCGCGCATGGTGTGGGGGTCGCGGATGCGGGGGGTGACGCGTTGGGGCAGGGTGCGTTTTGCGGCCCGGGCGGTGCGTTCGTGGGCGATGGCGGCTTCCGGGTCGAGCAGGCGGATGCGGATGTCGGCGCCGAGGGGGGTTTGCGCCACGCGGGGGAGCTCGGACGGGAGGACCGTCGCGATGCGGGGGTAGCCGCCGGTGGTTTGGCTTTCGCACATCAGCACATAGGGCGCGCCGTCGCCTGTGATTTGGATGTCTCCGGGCACGATGATTTCGGACACGATGCGCAGCCCGCCAGCGGCGGCGAAGCCCGCGCCGTCGGGGTTGAGGCGGATGCCCTGGCGGTTCGCGCGGGCGTCGCGGGTGAAGCGGGTGGTGGTGAAGCGGTGAAGTGTTTCGGCACCGAAGAGGTGCGATTGGAGGGAGGTGGTGGCGGCAACCTCCCCCCCTTGGAAGCGGTCATCGGGGGGCAGGGTTTGGTCGGTGGGACCACCCGGGTCGGTGTGGAGGGTGAGGCTGTCACCTGCGCTGAGCGCGTGGCCGAGGCTTGCCGTCAGGTGGGCGGCTTGCGCACCGAGCATGGGTTCCGATGCGATGCCGCCCGCGAAGGTTAGGTAGCCGATGGCGCCGCTGCGGACGCCTCCGATCCGGAGCTCCGCGCCCGCGGGGAGCGTGTGGGAGCCGTGCCAGGACAGCGCTTCGCCGTCGCAGGTGGCCGACATGGGCGCTCCGGTGAGCGCGATGCGGGTGTCGTGACTGACCCGGAACGTGCCGCCGAGCCCAACCATTTCGAGCGCGGCGGTGACGGGTTGGGCCAGGAGCGCGGCGGCCTCGTAAAGCGCCAGTCGATCCATGGCGCCGCCGCGGGTCAGGCCGTGGGCGATGTGGCCGGGGCGGCCAAGGTCCTGGACCGTCACGGCGGGGCCTGCGGTGAGGATATCGAGCGTGGTCATGGGAGCGGCTCCCAAACGGCGCCGCCTAGGGTATCGGTGGCGGCGCCGAGCTCGCGCGCGGTGATCGGGGCAAAGCGGATTTCGTCACCGGGGGCGAGCGCAACCGGTGCTGCGCGCTGCGGGTCAAAGGGGCGGAAGGCGGTTTGGCCCACATGGCGCCAGCCGGTGGGCATGGCAGCGGTGAAGAGCACGAATTGCCGGATCGCGAGCACGAGCGCGCCTGCGGGAACCTGGGGCGTAAGCTCCGCCTGGCGGGAGATGTCCCAGGTGTCGGGAAGGAGGCCCAGATAGGGCTGACCGGGCGCGTAGCCCAGGGTGATCACACGGGTGCGGGCGTTGGTGAGCTCAGCGCGCGCTGCGGGCTCGGTCAAGCCTGCGGCGGCGGCGGCCTCCGCCAGTTGGGGGGCGACCTCGGGCTCGAAACACATGGGGATGGTCCAAAGCTTGCGCCCCGGGGGCAGGGCTTCGGCGTACCAGTCGCGGGTGGCCAGGAGCGCCGTCAGGCGCGGCTCGATCTCGGCAAAGGGCGTGGTGGTGAGGTCGATGGAGAGGAAGGTGGACACGAGGGTGGAGGCGGTCTCGGACACCTCATCCCAGCCTTCCGCGTCGACAGCAGCGCGGAAGGCGATGGCGGCGAGGTTCGCGCGTTCGGTGAGTGTGTCGCCAAAGGTGACGACAACGCCAGAGAGGCCCACGCGGGCGATGTGAGGCGTGTTAGTCATGGGCAGGCAGGTGGGCGTAAAGCCGGGGCAAGAGGATCGGTGTCAGGTACATGGGCAGCTGCCAGCACGCGACAAAGATCATGAGCGGGGCCATCACATCGGCGGGAAGCGCGACGAGAAAGAGTGCGATATTGCGGTTGCCCGCCGCCAGCGCGAGCGGTCCCGCGACCGGGGCAAGCGCGCCCTTGCCCAGCAGAGCCAACGTCAGCGCTTGCAACCCAAAGCTCAGGCCAAAGGCGGCGAGGGTCCAAGCGAGCGCAGTCCAGGGCTCGGCGCGCAGCGCGGGGCCCAGCGCGGCCATGAGCCCGATGACGATGATGGCAAAGAACAGGATCGCGGCGCCGTCCATCGCGCGCGTCTGCGCCTGCGTTGCCTGGGGGAGCAGCCAGTGGCGCAAGCCAAACCCCAAGCCCGCCGAGATGACGATGGTGGCGAGTGTGCGCAGGCCGACCTCGATGAGCAGCGCAGGCGTGCCCAAGGTCGGCACGGCTGTCAGCACCGCGAGCACCGTCAGCGGAAAGAGCGCCGTGCCGAGGACCAGGATTTGCATCATCCGCGCGGGGTCTTGGCGCAGGATGATCGCCAGTGACGCACCGCCCGTGATCGTAGGGGCGGACGCTGCAAGCAACACCGCTGTGGCGAGCGCCGTTTGGTGAAGCCCCAGCGACCAGAACCCGAACGCCAGCACCAGCGGCAGCGCCACTTGCAGCGTGAGCACGGCGGGCAGGCTCCACCGCAGGTCGCTCAACGCGCCAAAGGCGGGTCGCGCCCCGATCCGAAAGGCCGAGATCACGAGCAGGATCGCCACCATCTCTGGCAGATACGGGGCCATGGCCGCCGCGAGCGCGGGCGCGCCGATCCCGAGCGCGAGGCCCAGGATCAAGAGCAGGCGGGAGTTGTCGGCACATAGGATAAGCGCGCGTTGCATCACCTGGTTTGTCGTATGTTCTCCGGCAGCCATGTGGCGATATCGGGCACGGCGATAAGGATAAAGACCATGAGCACCATGATCAGGAACATGGGCAGCGCGGCTTTGGTGATATAGCCCATCTCGTGATTGGTCATGCCTTGGAGGACAAAGAGGTTGAACCCAATGGGTGGGGTGATCTGCGCCATTTCCACCACCACCACGACGAAGATGCCGAACCAGATCAGGTCGATGCCTGCCTCGCGCACCATCGGCTCCACCACGGCCATGGTCAGCACCACGGCAGAGATCCCGTCGAGGAACATGCCAAGGATGATGTAGAAAACCAAAAGCGCCATGAGGAGCTGGAAGCGTGATAGTTCCAGAACCGCGATCCAGTCGGCGAGCGCGCGCGGGATGCCGGTAAAGCCCATGGACTGCTTGAGGAACGCCGCGCCCGCGAGGATCAGCGCGATCATGGCCGATGTCCGCATGGCCCCCATGAGGGAGGCGGAGAAGCTTTTCCAATTAAGCGATCCTTGGGAGGCCGCGAGCGCGAGGGCGCCGATGACGCCGATGGCCGAAGCCTCCGTCGCGGTGGCATAACCTAGGTACATTGACCCGATGACCACGAGGATGAGTGCAAAGACCGGGATCAGGAAGCGGGAGTTTTTGAGCTTGTCGGCGAAGCTCATGTCGGTTTCGATCTCCGGGTTCCAGGAGCTGGAGGTTTTGGAGACTATCCCGACATAGGCCATGAACATCGCCGCGAGGATGAGGCCGGGCAGGACGCCCGCGAAGAAGAGCTTTGTGATGCTTTCGTTCACGGTCACGCCATAGACGATCAGCGCGAGCGAGGGCGGGATCATCAGGCCCAGCGTGGCGGCCCCGGCGAGCGTGCCGATGACCATGTTTTCGGGGTAGTTGCGCGCGCGCAGTTCCGGGATCGACATCTTGCCCACCGTGGTCAGCGTCGCCGCTGAGGAGCCGGAGACGGCCGCGAACACGGTGCAGCCCACGATATTGGTGTGCACGAGGCCACCCGGCAGCCGCGCGAGCCAGGGGGACAGACCGCGAAACATGTCTTCTGACAGGCGGGTGCGGAACAGAATCTCCCCCATCCAGATGAACATGGGCAGCGCTGTGAGGGTCCAGCTCGACGACGAGGCCCAGATCTCGGACACCATATTGGCGCCGGTTTGCAGGTTCTTGGTCGTCAGAAACTCCGACGCGATCCAGGCGCTGCCGACGAGCGACAGCCCGACCCAGAGCCCAGACCCCAGCAGGAGAAAGAGCGCGAGGATGAGGAGGAGCGTGATGGTTACGATGGTCATTTTGCGTGGCTTTCGACTGCGTCACGGACGATGCGATGTTCGCCGCGCAAGATGAGGTGGAGAAGGTTGTCGAGCATACACAGCGTCAGCAGGGCGCCGCCGATGATCATGACCGATTGCGGGATCCACAGGTGCACGGCGTCTTGGCCTTGGCTGATCTCGTCAAAACGCCAGGAGAAATAGACGAACTCGTAGGCGTGGTAGGTGAAATAGGCGCTGATGGCGGCGCCCACGGCAAAGCACCACAGCTCCATGGCGTATTTGATGCGGGCGGGGACGGCGTTCAGGATGATGGAGACGCGGATATGGGCGCCGCGGCCCAGAGCGTTGCAGAACGCGAAAAACGATGCGGCGGCCATGGCGTAGCCAGCGTAGTTTGGTGCGCCTGGAAAGACTTCGCCCGTCCAGCGGGCGGCCATTTGCAGCACGATGAGCAGCAGGATGGAGATGAGGCAGAGCGCCGCGACAACGCCGCTGAGCCCATAGAGAAAATCGAGGATGCGGCGCAGCGTGGCCATGGGGGCCTCCGGTCTGTGAGGGCTTGCGGGCGGTGGTGGGAGGCCCTGGCTTGGGCCTCCCAGATTGGTCGATTAGTTGGCGTTGAAGGCGTCGATGATGGCTGCGCCGTCTTCGCCCGCGGTTTCAAGCCATTCAGCGGCCATGACTTCACCGATGCCCTTGAGCTCGGCCACGAGCGCGTCACCTGCGGGGCCGACTTCCATGCCGCCTTCGGCGAGGCCGTCCATGGTGAACTGGGTGTAGGCGATGGCTTTCTCTAGGCCCGACGCGGCGGCGGCATCTGCGCAGCCGGTGATGACGGCTTTATTGGCGTCAGAGACACCGTCCCAAACCTCGGAGTTCACCATGACGGAGTTGCGCGGCAGCCAGGCGTTCACCTCGTAGAAGTGTGTCAGGCTTTCCCAGACCTTGCGGTCGTAGCCCGTGGCGCCTGACGACACCATGGATTCGGCCACGCCCGTCGCAAAGGCTTGGCTGATTTCGGCCGCTTCGATTGTCACGGGCAGCATGCCGGTGAGCTCCGCCAGGCGTGCGGTGGTGGAGTTGTAGGAGCGGAACTTGACGCCTTCCATATCGGCGACGGCGTTCACTTCCTTTTTGAAGTAGAGCCCCTGGGGCGGCCACGGCACGGAATAAAGCAGCGTCAGGTTCTGGTCGGCCAGTACCGCGTCGATGGTTGGGCGCGCGATCTCGGCCAGCTTTTCGGCATCCTCGAACGACGTCGCCACGAAGGGCACGCTGTCAAACGCAAAGACCGCGTTTTCGTTGGCGTGGGCGGACAGCAGACGCTCCCCAATCGGGACCTGGCCGCGCTGGATGGCGCGCTTGATGTCCGCACCGCCAAAGAGCGACCCGCCCGGGTGCGTCGTGATGGAGATATCGCCGCCGGTGCCGTCAGTGACGCACTGCGCGAACTCCGCAGCGTTTTCGGAGTGGTAGTTGGACGCCGAGTAGGCCAGCGGCATGTCCCAGCTTTCCTGCGCCAGCGCAGGCAGTGCGACACCGGCGGCGGCCAGCGCGATCAAAGAAGTGGATAGTTTCATGGTAGTCTCCCTGGTTGATTATGGGTCAGCGAACCTGGACGGCGCGTATGGAGTCAAGTCCATGTTCGGCGCTTGTCCGGTAATGAGTTGGGCGATCAGCCGCCCCGTCTTTGGCCCAGCGGTCAGGCCGATATGGTGGTGGCCGAAGCCCGTGTAGATGCCGGTGTTGCGCACCTCACCAATGAGCGGGAGCGAATCTGTCGTGGCGGGCCGGTGGCCCTGCCATTCGATTTCCCGGTCCCACGTCATGTTGGGAAAGGCCGCTTTGGTCTGGCGTCGCAGCAGCGCAAAGGGCGCTTTGGACGGCCCGGCGTCGAGCCCGCCGAATTCGAGTATGCCCGCGCAGCGGACGCCCTGGGCCATAGGGGTGGCCACGAATTTTCCGGAGGCGAGCATGACCGGGTGGCTTGGCCCACCCTGCGCGCCCTCGAACACGATGTGGTAGCCGCGCTCGGTTTCGAGCGGGACGGTGATGCCCAATGCGGCCATGAGCGGTTTTGACCAGACCCCGGTGGTGAGCACGGCGCGGTCGCCTGCGACCCGGCCTTGGGAGGTTTGCACGGCTTCGAACACGTCGCCCGGGGTGTCGAAGCCTGTGACTTCGGCGGTGAGGAGCGTGCCGCCTAGCGCCTCGACCTCCTGCCCCAGGGCTTTGACGTAGCCGCCGGGGTCGCGGACGTAGCCGTGGTTGGGGAGGGTGGCGATAAAACGGATATCGGGGGCGAGGGTCGGCTCGAACGCGTGGACGTCAGCGCCTTCGATCAGGTCGGGGACGGCGCCGTGTGCAGCGCGCAGGGCCCAGCCGTAGTGTTCGGCCTCAAACTCCGCCTTGGTGCGGTAGGCAAAGCTGTAATTGCTGTCTTCGAGCCAGGCGTCGGCGGCTGTGCCCTGGGCCAGGGCGCGGTGCTGGTCGACGCTGTCGCTGACAATGGGCGCCAAGCCCGTCGCGATGCGGCGCGTGTCGGTGTCATTGGCGTGGGCCAGATATTTGCGCAACCACGGCAAGAGGCGCGGTAAATAGCCCCAGCGCAGAAAGAGCGGGACATCTGGGTTGAGCAGCATCGCGGGCGCCTTGCGCGCCAGCCCAGGCGCCGTGACTGGCACCATGGAGGCCGCCGCAAGCACGCCCGCATTGCCGTGGCTCGTGCCGCTGGCCCAGCCCGCGCGGTCGATCACCGTCACCTGAACGCCCGAGCGCAGCAGCCACAGCGCGGTGCTTGCCCCGACTATTCCAGCCCCGATGATGATCACGTGTTGCGTCATTTACCCTCGAATCTAGGTTCAGCATCACGCTCACAAACGTTTCGTCAACAATTTATTGACATTTTGTCGATGTCTTTGCACCATCGGCCCCATGAGCGATGACTTTCTGGGCCCCATAGTCAGTTCTGCCCATCTTGCGTCGGGCATCTTGCCCGAGGTGAGCGAGATGGAGTTTGCGCTGACGCTGGCGCATAGCGCATTCCACCGCTGGATCGTGCGCTGCATGACGACGGCGGGCCATGATGAGCTGTCGCCTCTCGAAATCCTGGTGCTGCATGCTGTGTACCATCGCGACAAACCCAAAAAGCTCGCCGATATCTGCCTCGTGCTCAATATCGAGGACACGCACACGGTGAACTACGCGGCGCGGAAGCTGAAACAGGCGGGTCTGGTGCGCGAAGGGCGGATCGGCAAGGAAAAGACCGTGCAAGCGACGGAGGCGGGCGCAAAGGCCTGCGAGGCCTACCGCGAAGTGCGCGAGCAGCTGTTGCTCAAGTCGCTTGAGGGGCTCGATCTGGATGCGGGCGAGGTGCGGCGCTTTGCGGCGCTTCTGCGGTTTATGAGCGGGCAGTACGATCAGGCGTCCCGCGCGGCGACGACCTACTGACTTGCGCGCTGGCCGCTGGGCTGGCTAGGTCGGCGGATGATCGGAATTTTGATGCTGGATACGGTCTTTCCCCGGGTGAAGGGGGACATTGGGAACCCCGAAAGCTTTGGGTTTCCAGTGCGGTACGCTGTGGTGCCCGGGGCTACGCCCCAGGCCATCGTGTGCGAGGACCTGCGCCCCTGGGTCGATGCGTTCATCGCCGCGGGGCAGGGGCTCGTCGCTGGGGGCTGTACGGGGCTGACCACCACCTGCGGGTTCCTGACGCTGCTGCGGGAGGAGGTCGCGGAGGCCTGCGGCGTGCCGGTCGTGTCATCCGCGCTGGAGCTTGTGCCCGGCCTTTTGGCCGCGGGTGAGGTGCCTGGCATCCTCACCATCTCCGCCGCGAGCCTAAGCGCGGCGCATCTGGCTGCGGGCGGGGTGCCCGAGGGCACGCCGGTCCAAGGGGTCGATGGCGGTACCTTTGCCCGCGCGATCCTGGGCAACGAGCCTGCGCTAGACCTCGCCGCCAGCGAGCGGGAGCTCGTCGCCGGGGCTGAGCGGCTTTGCGCAGATCATCCCGAGGTCACGGTGATTGTCCTCGAATGCACGAACATGCCCCCCCACCAAGCCGCGATCGAGGCCGCCACGGGCCGTCAGGTGGTGTCGATTTTGACGGCTGTCGATGCCCTCCGCGCGCGTGTGGAGCCGCGCGCCCCCGGGGTGAGCTCTCCCTGAGGTGGCTTATGATTTTCTCGCGCCGCGGCACTTGGGAAAGCGCGAGCACCCTTTAAAGGTCTCTCCCGTCTTCCGGTTTGTGCGTGTCACGAGCCCCGCGCCGCATTTGGGGCACCGGTTTGGGTCTTGCCGTTGGGCCGCGACGGCTTTGCGTTCTGCAATATGGGCGGTGCGCGTTGCGGCTGTGTCTGCGAGTGCGGCGGCCCTAAGCTTGGACTTCATGGCTTGCACGTCGCCGAGGTCAAAGATGACCTCCCGGCTATGGCCAACGTAGCGGGTCAGCGCATCGGTCCCCCAGAGCACGTTTGGGGGCATGAGCGTCTTGGGCTCGGCGGTGCCGACGAACACAACGACGTTGTGGATGTGCTCCGCCGGTAGGCCGAGCGCGTGTTGCACGGCTTTGACGTGTTTGTAGTTTTGCCGCAGCGGGTTCTGGAACTGGTGCTTGTTGCGACGCGTGCTTTGGGTCCACTTTGCCTGCTCGGAGCCGCCAAAGATCCAGCCGGACATGTTTTTGGTTTCGATCACAAAGACGCCCGTAGGTGCGACGATGACATGGTCAATTTGCGTCGTCCCATAGGACGTTGGAAGCGTCAGATCCGAGAGAGCATCGAAATGCGCGGCGTTAAAGGCCGACCTTAGCTGCGCACTGACCAGAGCTTCGCCCCTCCGGCCCTTTTCTTCGGGAGATCGCTGGCGGCGGCCCAGCGCAGCCAGCAACACGACCGCGAGTAGCAGGAACGCCACGCCTACACCTGAAAAATCCTGCAAGGGCGATCCCCCCAGCCAGAGCCATCAACGTTTCAGGGCTTAGTGCACCACCTCCGGAACTTTTGCACCCGTCATGTAGGCCACGGCGTCGGACATGGAGTGGTCTTTGGGGTCGATCACGCACAGCCGTTTGCCCAGGCGGTGGACGTGGATGCGGTCGGCGACTTCAAAGACGTGGGGCATGTTGTGGCTGATGAGGATGATCGGGATGCCGCGGGCTTTGACGTCCTGGATCAGGTCGAGCACGCGGCGGCTTTCTTTCACGCCGAGGGCGGCGGTGGGTTCGTCTAGGATGATGACCTTGGACCCAAACGCCGCCGCGCGGGCCACGGCCACGCCTTGGCGTTGACCGCCGGACAGCGTCTCCACCGCTTGGTTGATGTTTTGGATCGTCATCAGCCCGAGTTCTGACAGCTTGTCGCGGGCGAACTTTTCCATCGCGGGGCGGTCGAGCTGGCGCAGGAGCTTGCCGCGCAGCCCGGGGCGGCGGATTTCCCGGCCCATGAACATGTTGTCGGTGATCGACAGGGCGGGGGACATGGCGAGCGTCTGATACACCGTTTCGATCCCCGCATTCCGCGCAGCAATGGGGGAGGTGAAGGCGACTTTCTGTCCTTCTAGATAGACCTCGCCCTCATCAGGGATGACAGCGCCGGACACGGCCTTGATCAAGGACGATTTGCCCGCGCCGTTGTCGCCGATGACGGCGAGGATTTCGCCGGGCATGAGGTCAAAGTCGCAGTGATCGAGCGCGGTGACCTTGCCGTAGCGTTTGACGAGATTGCGGCCTTTGAGGATCGGTTCCATCACGACGACACCTTTCTGATCCACTGGTCCACGGCGACGGCGGCGATAATGAGCACCCCGATCAGCAAGAACGTCCACTGCGCGTCGGCGCCCAGCAGGCGCAAGCCCAGCGTAAAGACCCCCACGATCAGCGCCCCGAACAGCGCGCCGAGGATCGAGCCCCGCCCACCAAAGAGCGAGATACCTCCGATCACCACGGCGGTGATGCTTTCGATATTGGCCAGCTGGCCTACGGTGGGTGAGATCGACCCGATGCGCCCGATCATGGCCCAGCCTGCAAAGGCGCAGATCAGGCCCGAGATCACGTAGACGGAGATGAGCGTGCCTTTGACGTTCACACCCGCGAGCTCGGCGGCTTCTGGGTCGTCGCCCACGGCGTAGACATGGCGCCCCCAGGCTGTGTGTTTGAGCGCGTAGGCCAAGGTAAAGATCAGCACCAGCATGAAGATCACGCCGAGCGTCAGCTGCGCGCCGCCCACGGCGTATTTAGTGCCAAAGACCTGGAGCAGCGGCGCGACCTCTTCGATATCGGCGCTGCGGATGGTTTCATTGGCGGAATACAGAAAGTTCGCGGCGAGCACGATCTGCCACATGCCGAGCGTCACGATAAAGGGCGGCAGCTTCATATGGGCCACAAGCCAGCCGTTGATCGCGCCGCATATCATGCCGACTGCGAGGCCGCAGATCACAGCGATTTCCACGGGCAGTCCGTAGCGGAATATGAACTGGCCCATGACGACGGAGGACAGGACCATGATCGCGCCCACGCTCAGGTCGATGCCTGCGGTCAGGATCACCAGGCTCTGCGCGGCGGCCACGATGCCCACGATCTGCACCTGCTGCAGGATCAGCGTCATCGCAAAGGGGGAGAAGAAGCGTTGCCCGATCAGCATCCCAAAGAGGATGATGGAGGCCACGAGCACGATCAGCGGCACGAGCGCCGGGTTCACGTGGAGCGCGTGTTGGATGCGGCCGATGACGCCCTTTCGGGTATCCTCGAACTCCGCGACCTGATCGTCGGAGCCTTCGAGCCCGGCCTCAAAGGCCTTCCCACCGTCATTGGTTGACATGATGTCCTCCCGCGACAGGCTGTGCTGTCACATCATTCGATTGCTTTTGGGTATCATCGTCTCGTGATGCGGGCCGTGGCAAGGGCCTGGGCGCGTCAAAGGGTGGGGTAGGGCGCGCTGGGCGCCCCGCCCCCTTTGGTCAGACTAGCCCCAGCAGAGCTCGAGCCCTTCGGCTGAGGAGATCGAGGGCACGCCATCGACAGGGTTGTCGGTCACGAGCGCCACGCCGGTGTCAAAGAACGCTTTGCCGGGTGTGTTTTCCGGCTTGGCACCGGTATCGGCCCAGGTCTTTACCGCTTCGACGCCAAGGGCGGCCATGAGCAGCGGGTATTGTTGGGAGGTTGCGCCGAGCGCGCCATCGGCCACAGCCTGGACGCCGGGGCAGCCGCCATCGACGGACACGACCACAACCTGATCGACGATGCCAAAGTCCTTGAGCGTCTCATGGGCGCCCGCGGCAGCAGGTTCGTTGATCGTGTAGAGCACGTTGGTGCCCGCATCCATGGTCAGAAGGTTTTCCATGGACTTGCGCCCGCCCTCTTCGTTGGCGTTGGTCACTTCGTTGTTGACGATGCGCGGATCGGTCTCATCGCCCCATTTGTTCGGGTCACCAAGATCGATGCCAAAGCCGGTGAGGAAGCCCTGGTTGCGGAGCACGCCCACGGTGGGCTGGGACACGTTGATGTTCATCATGCCGATCTTGGCAGATGCGGTGTCGTCGACGGTGCCTGCCGCCCAACGCCCGATGAGCTCACCGGCGAGGAAGTTGTCGGTGGCGAATGTCGCGTCCGCGGCGTCGATGGGTGTGAGCGGCGTGTCGAGCGCGATCACAAGCAGCCCCGCGTCCCGCGCCTGTTGTACCGCGGGCACGATGGAGGACGTGTCGGATGCGGTGATCAGGATGCCCGATGCGCCGTCGAGAATGCAGGTCTCGATCGCTTGCACCTGGGTTTCGTGGTCGCCGTCGATCTTACCAGCAAAGGATTTCAGCGACATGCCGAGCTCGGCGGCTTTCGCCTCCGCGCCTTCTTTCATCTTGACGAAGAAGGGGTTGGTGTCGGTTTTCGTGATAAGGCAGACCGAGGTTTCTGCCTGCGCGGCACCTGCGGCGGCGATGCCCGCAAAGGCCGTGCTAATCAAAAGCTCTTTCATTCATTCCTCCCAAGGATTGAGGCCGAGTCATTGCGCGGCCTCACTGACCTAAGGGCAATCCGCGGGCGGCGTCAATAAATAAATAAAAGTGATTTACAAATTGACTCTGTGGTAGAAGTCCCAACACTGAGCGACGGGAGGGCGCAGGCGACATGGGGCATATGCGCGTCAGAGACCCCATAGGGGGCGGCAATCAATCGGGGCTGCGCGACCAGAACGCGCGGCTCGTGCTGTCGTTCATTCGCCGCCACGGCGCGCTGCCCAGTGCAGAAATCGCGCGGCGGTCGGGTCTGTCGGCGCAAACGGTGTCCAACATTGTGCGCGCGCTCGAAACCGACGGGCTGCTGCGCCGCGAGGCCGCCGTGAAGGGCCGTGTAGGTAAGCCGTCGGTGCCCATGGCGCTGCGGCCCGAGGGGACCTTTGGCCTGGGGCTAAGCCTTGGGCGGCGGTCCATCGAGCTGACGCTGGTGAACTTTACCGGCCAAAAGGTCGACAGCGCGGTGTCGGTTTACCCCTACCCGTCAAAGGAGGCTGTGTTTGAGTTTGCCCGCGACCAGAGTGCTGCGCTTTTGGCGCGCAACGGGCTTGAGCGCGCGGATGCGGCGGGGCTGGGCATCGCGCGGCCCAACCGGATTTGGGAGTGGGGGGAGTTTGTGGGCGCCCCCGAACGCGTTATGCGCGACTGGAAGGACACAGATCTGGGCCCAGAGCTCGCCACGCTCACCGGGTTCAGCACGGTCGTGGAAAACGACGCCACCGCCGCCTGCGTGGCAGAGCACCTGCTTGGCCGCGGCAATGATCTGGCGGACTTCGCCTATATCTTTTTGGGCACGTTTGTTGGGGGCGGGCTCGTGCTCGGCGGTAAGGTGATTTCGGGCCAAAGCCTGAACGCCGCGGCGCTCGGGCCATTGCAGGTGCCGGACGGGCAGGGAAAGACGGTGCAGCTTTTGGATGTGACGTCGCTGCATGTGCTCGAAAGCACGCTGGAGGCGCAGGGTGTGCCGTTTAATGCGCAGCGCGGAGCCGATGAGGTTTGGGCCGCGTTCGAGCCAGCCTTGAGCGATTGGATCGCCCAAACGGCGGAGCCTTTGGCGATTGCCTGCGCCTCCATCGCGTCGGTGGTGGAGGTGGAAAGCATCATCGTGGCGGGCGCCTTTCCGGACGCTGTGCGCGGGCGGATCACAGCGCAGATTGGGGCGGCCTTCTCCCGGCTCGACATCACGGGGATTGAGCGCCCCAGCATCGAAGACGCCGTGATCGGGCGCCAGGCCCGGTCGATCGGGGCGGGGCTGCTGCCGATCCACGCTAAGTTCTTTATCAACTAGGTCCGGTGCGCGTGGGGGATCAGGGCGCATGGGACTAACCGGGGCGAGCAAGCGCGCGGTGCTGGGCGTCGATCTGGGCACGTCAGCGGTGAAATGCGTGGTGGTGGTCGCGGGCGCCATTGTGGCCAGCGCCACCGCGCCCTTGCAGGTCGACCGCCCCCACCCAGGGTGGAGCGAACAGGACCCTGCGGCTTGGCTCGACGCGGCGCGTCTGGCTATCGGGCAGGCGGTGGCGCGCGCTGGCCTGGCTGCGGACGCAATCGTTGGGATCGGTCTGTCGGGGCAGATGCATGGCGCGGTCGTGTTGGGTGGGGCCCAGACGCCCCTGCGCCCGGCAATGCTGTGGAACGACAACCGCGCGACGGCGCAATGCGCGGTGTTGGGCGCGCGCGTGCCCGGGATCGGGCAGATCGCGGGGATCGGGCCCTTGCCGGGCTTTACGGCGCCCAAGCTCATGTGGCTCGCAGTCCACGAGCCCGCGCTCTTTGCCCGGATCCGCGCGGTGCTGTTGCCCAAGGACTACCTCGCGCTCTGGCTTACGGGGGCTTTGAGCACCGACCGCTCAGACGCGGCTGGGACGCTATGGCTCGATCAAGCGCAGCGCGCGTGGTCGGCGGATGTGGTTGCGGCCTCGGGCATTGAGCGCGACTGGCTGCCCCCGCTGCGGGATGGGTTCGAACTGGCCGGGACGCTGAGGGCCCAGGCGGCGGAGGTGCTGGGGCTGCGCGCCGGCGTGGCCGTCTATGCGGGCGGGGGCGATGCGGCGGCGGGGGCTGTGGCGTTGGGGGCCGTCGCGCCCGGGCGGTCGATGATGTCGCTCGGGACCTCCGGCCAGCTGTTGGTGGCGGCGGCGCGCCACGAGCCGCGGCCCGAGCTCTACCTGCACAGCTATTGCCATACGGTGCCGGGGCGGTGGTTTCGGATGGCCGCGATGCTCAACGGGGCGCGGCCGCTGGCGTGGTTTGCCCAGGTGCTGGGGTGCAGCGTGCCGGAGCTTTTGGCCAAGGCGGCGGAGGCCGACCGGGCGCGGGTGCCGCTGTTCCTGCCTTATTTGACGGGGGAGCGGAGCCCCCATGGCGATCCATCCATCCGCGGCGGGTTTTACGGGCTGGAGGACGCCACCGGCCCGGGAGAGATGGCGCGCGCTGTTATGGAGGCGGTGGCGTTCTCCATGGCCGATGCCCTAGCAAGCTTTGGGCCAGAGGTTGCGCTGACTGCGCCGGTGCCGGTCATTGGCGGCGGCAGTCGCAGCGATGCGCTGCTGCAGACGCTGGCCGATGCGCTGGACTTGCCCATGGGGCGCGCCGCCGCTGGGGCAGGCGGGGCCGCGCTGGGTGCCGCGCGCCTGGCGGAGCTTGGCGCAGGGCTGTGCGGGCGCGACACGCTGGAGGCAGCGCCAGTGCTTGAGGCGGTGTTCGAGCCGCGCCCGTCAGACGGGCTGCACGACCGGCTGGCGCGCTACCGGGGGCTCTATCATCGGCTCAAAGGGCTCTAGAGCAGACCCGGCTGTGGGCGCAGCGGCTAGGGCGCCACGGCCTCAATCATCTCGACCCGGGTGGCGTGGCGGCCCCCTTCGAACGCGGTGTCGAGAAACGCGTCGACGACCGTGAGCGCGAGCCCCTCGCCGATGACGCGGGCCCCCATGGACAGCATATTGGCGTCGTTATGGGCGCGGATCATCGCGGCGGAAAACGCGTCATGGCAGACCCCGCAGCGGACCCCGGCGACGCGGTTGGCGGCCATCATGATGCCCTGGCCCGTGCCGCATAGGATGATGCCCAGGGCGCAGTCGCCGCTGGCCACGCGCCGCGCTGCGGCCTCACCATGGAGCGGGTAATGCGTGCTTTCGGGGGTCGTCGGGCCGATATCCACCGGCTCCCACCCCTTGGCTTCGACATGGCGCGCGATGGCCTGGCGCAGCGCGATGGCGGCGTGGTCGCTGGACAACACAAGGCGGGGCATGGGCGGGCTCCTTCTCCTGGCCGGGCACGATGCGTGGGGGTGGCTGGCCCGAGATATGGGCCAAGGTCAAGCCCGAACTGCCGCAAAGCGCCACCCACCCGCGCAGCGGGCCACCGCCGCGCATGGAAAAGTTTTGCGAAAACTTTTCGCCCCGCGGAGAGCGCGGCGCTAGGGGTGGGGGTCGTTTGGAGCGGGGGGCTCTTTGAACACCAGCCACTTTGAGCCAGCGTAGTTCACCAGCAGGCCCACGCCGGAACCCAGCGCGAAGGCCGCGAAGGTGTTGAGCGCTGTTGGCGGCACAGCCGCCAGCACCAGCAGGAACACCGCCAGGTTCGACAGGGCGCCCAGGCATTGCAGCGCCACATAGAGCCCAAGCTGGCGTCGCGGCTTTGCCTTGTCGGCGTTCGAAAACGTCCACACGCGGTGAAGCGCCCAAGTGACCACCACCGCCACCGGAAAAGACACCGCGCGCGCTGCCACCGGCGCCCACCCGCTCTGCATCAGGGCCCAGAGCAGCCCGCCATCCACGACAAAGCCCACCGTTCCCACGACAGTAAAGCGCATCAGTTGACCGATGTCGCGGGCCCAGGCCCTAGCCATCGTATCGCGGCGGATCGAGCGAGAGGTAGTGGAGCCGCTTCAGCTCCCTCCGGCCCAGCGTCACGGTATCGAGGATCACGCCCGCCACAAAGGCCAGCACGGCGATGATCCCGAGCGAGGCCGCAAGGACCGCGGTGGGCAAGCGCGGCACGAGGCCGGTTTCCATGAAGGTCAGGATCACGGGGTAGCCCAGTGCCAGCGATGTCCCCGACAGCACGAGCGCCACGACGGCAAAGAACTGGAGCGGTCGCTCCTCCTTTACCAGGTTCATGATCATGCGCAGGATGCGCCAACCGTCGCGATAGGTGCTCAGCTTGCTTTCCGAGCCGGGCGGGCGGTCGACATAGGCGGTGTCGACATCCGCGATCGGCATCCGCAGTTCGAGCGCGTGCACGGTCAGCTCCGTCTCGATTTCGAACCCGCGCGACAGGGCGGGGAAGCTTTTGACGAAGCGCCGCGAAAAGACGCGGTAGCCTGACAGCATATCCTTGGTGCGGCGGCCAAAGATGCGGGCAACAAGGCCAGTGAGCACGGCATTGCCCAGCCGGTGTCCCCGGCGATAGGCGGCCTGGATCTCGGTGACGCGCGCGCCGACGACCATGTCGAGCCGCTCTTGCCGGAGCTTGGCGATGAGCTTTGGCGCGGCGGCGGCCTCGTAGGTGGCGTCGCCATCGACGAGGACATAGACGTCCGCGTCCACATCCGCAAAGATGCGGCGCATCACGTTGCCCTTCCCCTGCTGCGTTTCGCGGCGCACAACGGCGCCCGCGGCGGCGGCGACTTCGACCGTGCGGTCGGTGGAGTTGTTGTCGTAGACATAGATCGGCACGCCCGGCAGCGCGGCACGGAAATCTGTGACGACGTCGTGGATCGAGGCTTCTTCGTTGTAGCACGGCACGACCACGGCGACTGCATCGCGGGTCGCCTCACGGGGCGCTACGGGGGGGAGGAGGTCGGTGGGCCGCTCTATCGCCTGCATATCATCCATCCAACACTCTACCCTTTCACCGCTCTGCACCGCGTCGGGCGGGCTTTTTGTTGCGGCCAATCAAACACGTTGCGGCGGTCGAAGTCTACGTTCACGTTTCCTTGAGGCCCCTCAAGACCCTAGCTGCCCCGCCGCTCTGGCGTCAGCGGCAACAGCCCCTGACCCTTGAGCGAGGTGAAGAGGATGATGAAGGAAGTCAACGGAATTAGCCATATGATGCGCGCCTGGTAGCGGTCATGGGGCTCTGACACCGCGCCGGAGATCATCGCGTTCAGCGCGAGCCCGATGGCCAGCACATAGAGAAACGGTTTGAGCCCCTCGACGGAGCTGACCTCCGCCCGGGCGCGTTTGTCCATGACGAGCACGTACAGGATGTAGAGCGCGGACGCGATGACGACGATGGCTTGCAGCGTGCTCACCAGTTCCAGCGGGAAGACGTGGCCCGCGATGCGGCTTTTGACGGCGCTTTCGCCGATTTCCGGCGGCAGACGGTTTTCGATGGCGTCGAGGATCGCGTCAAAGACCGCGAACTCGGTGACGTCAAAGCTGATGAGCTGGTCGACGATATTGGTCGAGGTCGCGATCAGCTGACCCATGGGGTCATGGCGGAACGCGGCGAGCACGAAGCCCACCTGGTCTTCGCCCAGCTCGATTTTCTGCTGCGGGGTCAGGGATTTGTAGACCCCATGTTCGGCCCACAAGAACTCGTCCATCCCCTGCGGCAGCTTGTCGAGATGATCGCAGAGCACGTGCCCAAGCTCCGGGCAGGTGTCGCGCAGGTAGCTTTCGCCCGGTCCGTCGGTCACGACGCGCACCAGCGGAAAGGGCGGGTCGACGGTTTTGGCGCCGAGGAAGCGTTCGATGGCCATGGGCACAGCAGCCGTCATCACGGTGGCCACGACGAGCGTGACGGCCGTGATTGCGGCAGGGGCCAGCAGGCGGCTGACGTTGCGGGCAAAGACGATATGGCCCGCAGCGTAGACCAGCAGGCTACAGCCCAGCACAGCGATATGGGCTTTGTGAAAGATGCAGGCGGCAAAGATGATCGCGAGCAAAAAGAGCCGCGCGCCCCAGCCGTGCTGCTTCCAAAACGCCATGAGCGAGCCAAAGCTCAGGATCATCGCGGCCAGAAAGATATCGGGCATGAGGTAGACGACGAAAAAGCCCGCGCTCGTGGTCAATCCGACAAGTGCCAGCGTCCCCAACGCGTATTCACGGGCGCCCTTAAAGATCGGCCCTAGGGCCACGAGCGTGGCGGCCAGGACGATGGCCATTTGCAGGACCACTGATACCCAGAGCGTTCCGAAAAAGGTGGGCAGGTAAATGAGCATCCCGTAATACACCGACCGCCCGCCAGCGACGATGCGGGGGCCAGCCTCTGCTGCGGCTGCTGTGGCGGTGGCGGCTGTCCCGTCTGCGGGCACGGGCGGCGGAGCGTCATTGATGGCGCCGGTCGCGTTCAGCGCTGCGCCCACCGTGCTTTCGAGCCCCGTGGCCGCGACGAGCCCGCGGCTCGCCCCCGACAGGTAGCCGATGGAGTCGGAAAACCAGAAATAATGTCCGTTATAGAGGGCGGGCCACATCAGCAGGATGCCTGCCAGGCCCAGTAGGCTTACCTGTATGACGACTCGGGTCACAGAACTCTCCTCTGGTCGCTCTTTTTGGTCTTCTTATTGTGCCGCTAGGAACCATTGAAGCCCCCTCAAGCGCAACCCATAGCCGCAGATCGGGGCGAGACTGCGGCAGAAACGGTGCAGCTTTTGCAAAAGTGTTGCGTGTGCGCTGTGCGCGTCGGTCTCGGCGGAAAGAAGTCGTGGCCGGAAGTCCCAAAATTTGTTAGTCTCGCGCCCATAAAGCCACGCGCGCAAAGCGCGGGCGCAACATGAGGTAGGCTATGATCCAGAAAGCTCTAAGGGGTGGTGTACCCCCGGCTGCGCGTCTTTTGCGCGGTGATCCGTTTTTGGTGCAAGACAGCTAAACTGCCGGGGCGGATCTGACGCTGCCCCAGTCTCCTGGCAGGTTTTCCCGGCGTCCATGCCATGCCGGATATTGTCGCCACCAGCGGTAACGACTTAATCGACGTTATCAATGACAGCGGGACGCTGAACGGGTCGGGTGCGGGCACGCCGATCGACAACATCCGTGCGCGCAATGGCGATGATATTGTCACGGTCACCGACAGCACGCTGATTGGCGAAATCAGGCTCGCGGCGGGTGCCGATGATCTGACCGTTGTGGGCAGTTCGATCGGGGGTACGATCCGCGGCGGGGGTGGTGCGGACACGATCACCGTCAGCCATTCGAGCGTCTTTGACATCCGCGGGGGCGCCGACAACGACGTCGTCAATTTCTGGAACACGAGCGTATCCGCCGACATCCGCGGCAATGCGGGGACGGATTCGCTCAACCTGCCTGCCGGGACCATGGTCGTCGACAGCACCTTTGGGTCCTTTACGGTGGTGCTGGCTGGGGCCTACAGCCTGTCATCGGGCACGTTCACGCTGCAATCTGGGGCGGTCGTTACCTATTCCACCTTCGAGGATGGGGTCGGCATCCCCTGTTTCGTGCGCGGGGCGATGATTGCCACCGCGCGCGGCCTGGTACGGGTGGAGACGCTGCAGGTGGGCGACCGGGTCAGGACGCAAGAAAGCGGATGGCAGCCGGTGCGCTGGATCGGGCGGCGGCGCGTGTCCGCGGGCGCGCTCGACGCGGACCCAAAGCTATGGCCCGTGCGCATTCGCGCGGGCGCCTTGGGGCCGGGCCTGCCCACGCGCGACCTATGGGTGTCGCGGCAGCACCGGATGCTCGTCCGGTCCAAGATCGCGGAGCGTATGTTTGGCTGCGGCGAGGTCTTTGTGCCCGCGATCAAGCTGGTCAGCCTCCCCGGTGTTGACGTGGAGGAGCCGGGGGCGGGGGTTGAGTACCTTCATATCTTGCTCGACCGTCACGAAGTGATCTACGCCAATGGCTGCCCGACGGAGAGCCTGTTTACTGGCCCGGGCGCGCTCGACGCGCTTGGGGCGGAGGCTGTGGCGGAGCTGCACAGCATCTTGCCCGCGCTCGCCTGTGCGCGTCATGCGCCGGTGCTGGCAAAGCCCGTGCCCATAGGGCGCCAGCAAAAGCAGCTCGTCGCGCGCCATGCCAAAAATGCCAAACCGATCTTGTCGGCTTGCGTCGGTCCCTGACCATCCTTCGTCGTCTTGGCGCATTGACCCGGTGCCGATTGCTTGTATGGATGTTGCCCATGGTTCTCGGCGGCCTCAGGCCAAGGAGATGAAAAGGGAACACGGTGCGGTGTAGCCAAAAGGCGCCAATTCCGTGACTGCCCCCGCAACTGTAAGCGGTGAGCGACCCCGAGTTATGCCACTGGATGCGCCGTTGTATCCGGGAAGGTTCGGGACAGCTGTGACCCGCGAGTCAGGAGACCTGCCATACCGCTGTGCGTCCGCCGTGGCGCGCCGAACATCAACTCGACACAGGCGGGGCGCCTGGTCAGGAGCAGACATGACGACACGGGCCCTGCCCTGTGACATATGCCGTGACGACCCCCCGCTCGGATGCGGAGGGCACCATGGGTCACACATCACCACACCACCAAATCACGGTTTGCACGTCTTGCCGTCACAAAGGCACGCAGTGCCGCCCGGGCTATGAGCTGATCGACAAGCTGCGCCGCGCGATTGCCGAGGCGGGCGACGCGGTGCCGGAGGATTTCGAGATTTCGGGCGTGGCCTGCATGGCGGGCTGCGATCGCCCCTGCACGGTGGCCTATCACGGCACCCGAAAGGCCACGTATCTGTTTGGCGATGTCGATCCTGAGGCTGACATCGACGACCTCGTCGCCTTTGCCAAATCCTATGCCTACCTCCATGACGGGTGGTGCAGCTCGGTCGACCGGCCTGGCAAGTTGCGGACGTCAACGCTCGCCCGGGTCCCTGCGGCGATGATCGGGATCGAGGCCACTGAGGCGCAAGCGTCATGAGCGGCGCGCATCTGTCCGTCGCCGATCTGGCCTGGAGCCCGGGCCGGGGTGATGCGCCGGTGATCGAAGGCGTGAGCTTTACGCTCCATGCCGGGCGGGTGCTGGGCATCGTCGGACCGAATGGCGCGGGCAAGACCACGCTACTGCGGCTGCTTTACCGGTACCAACGCCCCAAGACGGGCCGCGTTTTGGTGGATGGCGACGACATCTGGCGGTTGTCTGCGCGGGAGACCGCGCAGCGCGTCGCAGCTGTCCTTCAAGAGCAACCCACAGACTTCGCGCTCACCGTGCGGGAGATCGTGGCGCTGGGCCGTGTGCCCCACCGCCGTGGGTTTGGTGGCGGGGGCGGCGCGCGGGATGCGCGCGTCATCGAGGCCGCGCTCACCCAGCTTGATCTGCACCGCTTTGCGGACCGCGCGCTTGGCACCCTATCGGGCGGCGAACGCCAGCGCGTCATGGTGGCTCGCGCGCTCGCGCAGGAGCCCAAGCTTTTGATCCTAGACGAGCCGACGAACCATCTCGATATCCGCCACCAGCTGGAGGTGCTGAGCCTGATCAGCCATCTGCCGCTGACCATTGTCACGTCGCTCCATGACCTGAACATGGCCGCGGGGGTGTGCGATGACGTGCTGCTGTTGAAAGACGGCAAGCCGATCGGCTTTGGCCCCCCCGATGACGTGCTGACCGAACACAGCGTGGCCCATGCGTTCCACGTAGGCACGCGGCGCGAGATGCTGGCGCCGAGCAACACCGACCACCTGACATTCCATCTGACGACCGAAAGATCCCAATCATGAAACATACGCTCCTGAGCACCGTTGCCCTGACCCTCGCCGCCGGCGCCGTCGCCGCGGAAACGACCGTGCAATCGTGCAACCGCACCGTTACCTTTGACGCGCCGCCGGAACGCGCGGTGTCCAACGACGTTAACCTGACAGAGATGATGCTCGTCCTCGGCCTCGCGGACCGGATGGTGGGCTACACGGGCATCTCCGGCTGGAAGACGCTCGATGAGGAGATGCGCGCAGGGGTCGAAGAGCTTCCTGAGCTCAGCGCTAAGTACCCGTCCAAGGAGGTCATCGTCGGCGCCGACGCGGACTTCTTCTTCGCGGGCTGGAATTACGGCATGAAAGTGGGCGGCGAGGTCACGCCAGAGACGCTCGCGCCCTTTGGCGTGCAAGTCTATGAACTGACCGAGTCCTGCACCCATATCATGGACAAGGACAAAGCCTCCATCGAGGACATGTATAATGACCTCGTCAACCTCGGCGCGATCTTTGGCGAAGACGCCAAGGCCGCGGAGCTGGTCGAAGGCTACCGGGCAGAGCTCGCCGCCTTCACGGATGCGCTTGAAACTGGCGAACCGCTCCGCGTTTTTGTCTATGACAGCGGCGAGGACACGCCGTTTACCGCCGGGCGCTACGCCATGCCCACCGCGCTTATCGAGGCCGCTGGTGGCACCAACATCATGGACGATTTCGAGAAATCCTGGGCCACCGTGACCTGGGAAGAAGTCGTGGAGCGCAACCCGGAGGTCATCGTGATCGTCAACTACGGGGAAGTAACGGCCGCCCAAAAGCGCGAGTTTATGATGTCGAACCCCGCCTTTGCAGAGATCGACGCCGTCAAAAACGACCGTTTCGTGACGCTGGAATATGTCGAGGCAACGCCCGGCCCGCGCAACATCCGCGCCATCAAGACGCTCGCCGACGCGTTCTGGAGCGAGTGATCCGTGGCTGAGGCCCGCGCACGGTCGCAGGCCGCGCCGGGCGTGACCCGGTTCTGGGTCTTCGTGCTCGGCAGCGTGGCGCTGCTGCTTGTGTCGCTGTCGATTGCGATTTCCGTGGGGGCGGTGCCTGTCCCTGCGGGAACCGTGTGGGGCGTTTTCCTCAACAAACTTGCCCCCGGGATGGTTGAACAGACATGGTCCCGCGGGCGCGAGGCCATCGTGTGGGAGATCCGCTTTCCCCGCGCGTTGCTTGCGATGATGGTGGGGGCAGGTCTGGCGACCGTGGGGGCGAGCCTGCAGGCCGTGACACGCAACCCGCTGGCGGACCCGCATCTGTTGGGGATTTCGTCGGGCGGGGCCTTTGGCGCGATCCTGGCGCTCTTGCACACAGGGCTTTTTCTAGGGCTATTGACGGTGCCGCTTTTGGCGTTTTTGGGTGCGCTTGGCGCCACGGCCATTGTGTTGGGCGTGTCGCGTTTTGCGGATGCGAGCAGCGCGGACCGGCTGGTGCTGGCGGGCGTTGCGGTGTCGTTCATCATCATGGCAGGCGCGAATATTCTGATCTTTCTGGGCGACCCGCGGGCCACGCATACTGTTGTGTTTTGGATGCTTGGGGGGCTGGGCCTCGCGCAGTGGAGCCAGCTGGCCTACCCGCTCGTGATCTTGGTGGCCTGCGGGGCCTGGCTGATGACGCGGACGGCGGCGCTGAATGCGATGACGGTGGGGGATGAGACGGCGTCAACGCTCGGTATCCCTGTGGCGCGGTTTCGGCTCGTGGTCTTTGTGGTCGGGGCGCTGATCACGGGGGTGATGGTGGCGTTTTCGGGGATCATCGGGTTTGTGGGGCTCATGGTGCCCCATATCGTGCGTATGGTCGTGGGCGGCGACTATCGCCGGGTCCTACCTGCCTCCGCGCTTGTGGGCGCGATCCTGCTGCTTTGGGCCGATATCACGGCGCGCACGATCATGGCGCCCGAGGACATGCCCATCGGCATTGTCACCGGGCTCGTGGGCGGGGTCTTTTTCATCTGGCTCCTCGGGCGCCGACGGCTCTGACCGGGGCGCCGCATTCTTTCAAAGAATGCGGACCGAAATCTTTGAAAGATTTCGGCACCGTCGGCGCAGGTTAGAGCCGTTCTATGGCCACGGCGATGCCTTGGCCGCCGCCGATGCACATGGTGCAGAGCGCTTTGGCGCCTTGGGTGCGGTCCAGTTCGTACATCGCTTTGACCATGATGATGGCGCCCGTGGCCCCGACCGGGTGACCCAGCGCGATGGCGCCACCATTGGGGTTCACCCGTGCCGGGTCGAGCCCGAGTTCCTTATTCACGGCCAGCGCTTGGCTCGCAAAGGCCTCATTGGATTCGATGACGTCGAAATCGCCGACGGTGAGCCCGGTCTTTTTCAGCAGATCGCGCACGGCGGGGACGGGGCCGATGCCCATGACCTCCGGCCGTACGCCCGCGTGGCCGTATCCAAGCACACGGAAGCGGGGGGTGAGGCCCGCGGCCTCCGCCGCCTCGGCGCGGGCCATGACGATGGCTGCGGCGCCGTCATTGATGCCCGAGGCATTGCCCGCGGTCACGGTACCGTCTTTCTGAAACACAGCGCGCAAACCGCTAAGCGCCTCCAGCGTCGTGGCCTTGGGGTGCTCATCGCGCGCAAAGGGCACCGTGTCTCGCTTTACGCGCACATCCACCGGGGTGATCTGGTCCTCGAAATGCCCCGCCTCCTGCGCCGCCGCCGCGCGGCGCTGGCTTTCAAGCGCGAAAGCGTCTTGGTCTGCCCGGGTGATCTCGTGCTCTGCGGCCACATTCTCTGCCGTGACGCCCATATGGCCGGTGCCAAAGGGACAGTTGAGCGCCCCCAGCATCATGTCGACGGTTTTGATATCCCCCATCTTGGCGCCCCAGCGCTGGGCGGGGATGATGTGCGGCGACCGGCTCATCGCCTCCGCCCCGCCGGCGAGGCCGAACTGCGCATCGCCCAGCATCAGCGACTGGCACACCGACACAATGGCCTGGAGCCCCGACCCGCAGAGCCGGTTGACGTTCATCGCGGGTGTGCTGTGACCCACCCCGGCCTCCATCGCTGCGACGCGGCTGAGATACATGTCGCGGGGTTCGGTATTGATGACATGGCCAAAGGCCACATGGCCGATCTGTGCGCCCTCCACGCCTGCGCGCGCGAGCGCGGCCTTGGCGACGGTCGCGCCTAGGGTGATGGGGGCTGTGCCTGCGAGCGCGCCGCCGAATGTGCCGATGGCCGTGCGCGCGCCGCTGAGGATCACGATATCTGTCATGGGGTGTCTCCTTCGTTGCGGGGACAATCGCGCCGCAGCGCCCGGGGCGGAAGCGCGACGGGGCGTCACGTCTGCGCGGTCGTGTCCAATGCGTCGGCGATGGCCGCTGAAAACCGCGCGTCATCGGCGAGCGCGGCGCGCACTTGCGCCTCGTAGGCGCGGGCGAGCGGAACGATGCGCGCCACCATGTCGACCCCTGCGGGGGTCAGCGCCAGGCTGACCAGCCGTTTATCCCCGTCGCCTGCATCGCGGGTCACGAGCCCGCGCGCTTCGAGCCGCGACACGGCGCGGGATACGCGGGATTTCTCCAGGTCCGCGGCGGCGCTGATTTCACGCACGCTTGCGCCTGAGCCGTCGTTGAGATGGGCGAGCACGCGCCATTCCGCCACGGTGAGCCCAAAGCGTTCGCGGTAGATTTCCGCGAACCCGCGGGACAGCCGCCCGGCGAGCACGTTGAGCTGGTAGGGCAGAAACGCGTCGAGTTTGAAATCCGTCATAGCGGCAGTGTCGCAGCCCAAACCCGGGGGGAGAAGCAAAAAACGCCAAAACCTGTCGGGGATGGGCTGTCCTTTGCGCCCCGCTTGGGGAGGCTGGGCCAGGAAGGAGCCCGCCATGACCGACCGATTCCGCGCCCATATCCAAGCCGAACTCGCCCAGATCGAGGCTGACGGTCTGATGAAACGCGAGCGTCCGATCCGCGGCCCGCAAGGCGCGCGGATCGAGGTGGGCGGGCGCGCGGTGCTGAACCTGTGCGCCAATAACTACCTGGGGCTCGCCGATCATCCGGCGCTGGCGGAGGCTGCGGCGGACGCGCTGGCCGCGGATGGCTATGGCATGGCCTCCGTCCGGTTCATCTGCGGCACGGCGGAGCGGCATGCCACACTGGAAGCGCGGTTGGCGGCCTATCTGGGGATGCAGGATGCGATCCTCTTTGCGGCGTGTTTTGACGCCAATGGCGGCGTGTTCGAGCCGCTCTTTGGGCCCGAGGACGCGATCATCAGCGATGCGCTCAACCACGCGTCGATCATCGATGGCATCCGGCTGAGCAAGGCGCAGCGCTATCGCTACGCGACGAATGACATGGCCGCGTTGGAGGCGCAGTTGATCGCGGCCCAAGACGCGCGGTTCCGGGTGATCGTGACGGATGGGGTGTTTTCCATGGACGGGACCATCGCGAATTTGGCCGCGATCACACGGCTGGCGGAGAAATACGATGCCATGACGCTGGTCGATGATTGCCACGCGACCGGCTTCATGGGGCCGCGCGGGGCGGGGACGCCCGCCCATTGCGGGGTCGATGTGACACTGCTCACCGGCACGCTGGGCAAGGCGCTCGGCGGGGCGATGGGCGGCTATGTGGCGGGGCCTGCGCCGCTGATTGAGATGTTGCGCCAGCGCGCGCGGCCCTACCTGTTTTCCAACGCGCTGCCGCCTGCGATCGTGGCGGCCTCGCTCAAGGCGCTGGAGTTGGTGGAGGCGGGCGATGACCTGCGCGCCCAGCTTTTTGACAACGCAGCCTACTGGCGGGCGGGTCTGACGGAGCTTGGCTTCACGCTGCTGCCTGGGTCGCATCCGATCATCCCGGTGATGCTGGGGGAGGCGCGTCTGGCCCAAGACATGGCCGCGCGGCTCTTTGAGCTTGGGGTTTATGTGTCGGGCTTCTTTTATCCCGTCGTGCCCAAGGGCCAGGCGCGCATCCGCACGCAGATGAATGCGGCGCTCACCCGCGCGGATCTGGACCAGGGCCTTGCGGCCTTTGCGACAGCGGGGCGCGAACTTGGTATCATTGGCCCAGCAACATCAGGACGCGACGCATGACCCAGAACACGATGAAGGCCCTGTCCAAGGACCGCCCGGCGGAGGGGCTGACGCTGGGCCACCACCCGGTGCCGGAGATTGGGCCATCGGATGTGCTGATCCGTGTCAACAAGACCGGCATTTGTGGCACCGACATCCATATCTGGAACTGGGATGAATGGGCGGCGGCCACGGTGCCGGTGCCTATGATCACGGGGCACGAGTTCGCGGGCGAGATCGTGGAGCTGGGCGCGCAAGTGACGGGGCTCACGCTCGGTCAGCGGGTGAGCGGCGAGGGGCACCTGATCGGATCGACCTCCCGCCAGTCGCGGGCGGGGAAGTTTCACCTCGACCCCGGGACGCGGGGGATTGGGGTGAATGAGCAGGGCGCGTTTGCCGAGTATTTGCGGCTGCCCGCGTTCAACGTGGTGCCCTTGCCCGATGATATCCCGGACGAGATCGGCGCGATCCTCGACCCGCTGGGGAACGCGGTCCACACGGCGCTGAGTTTCGATTTGCTGGGGGAGGACGTGCTGGTCACCGGCGCGGGGCCCATTGGGATCATGGCCGCGGCGGTGGCGCGTCACGCCGGTGCGCGCAATGTGGTGATCACGGACATCAACCCGGCGCGCCTAAGCCTCGCCGCAGAGGTCGCCGATGTGCGCCCCGTCAATGTGGCGGAGGAGGACCTGCGCGATGTCATCGCAGAGCTCGGGATGGCAGAGGGTTTCGACGTGGGGCTGGAGATGTCGGGCAACCAGCGCGCGCTCGATCAGATGGTGGAGGCGCTGGTGATGGGCGGGCGTATTGCTCTGCTCGGGATCCCGCCGGGGAAAAGCCCGGTGGATTGGTCGCGCATCGTGTTCAAGGCGATCACGATCAAGGGCGTCTATGGGCGCGAGATTTTCGAGACGTGGTACAAGATGATTGCGATGCTGCAAAACGGGCTCGATGTGAGCCGCGTGATCACGCATCGCTTTCCTGTGGACGCGTTCGAGCAAGGCTTCGCCGCGATGAAGAGCGGGTCGTCGGGGAAGGTTGTGCTGGACTGGCGGTAGTTTCACGCCGCTCAGCACCCTGGCGCGTAACATGGGCGTAGCCCGCCGCGCCATCACCGGGTCGTCCCGCGGCCCGGTGATGTGGTGGGTCTTGGCGCCAAGCCGGGGCTGCGCGATTGCCTTGAACCATAAAGTGCATCGCCAAACCGTCGGATCACCGGTCCCCGACCCGGTGACAGCGCGGCTCGCGATTGACGTCATTGCAGGTGCAACGATATCATCTTCACAGGAGGACGCCCCATGAACACCCAAGCTGCCCCCACGTCCCTGATCCAAGCGCCGAGCCTGCCGGGTCCCCACGAGGGTTACATGCCGGGTTTCGGCAATGACTTTGAGACGGAGGCGCTGCCGGGCGCGCTGCCGCAGGGCATGAACTCCCCCCAGCGGGTCAACTACGGGCTCTATGCCGAACAGCTCAGCGGGTCGGCCTTTACGGCGCCGGGGCCGGAACGGACGTGGTGCTACCGCATCCGTCCCTCAGTCAAGCACACGCACCGCTTCACTAAGACCGAGCTGCCCTACTGGAAAAGCGCGCCGAACGCGGACCCCGATGTCATCTCGCTGGGCCAATACCGCTGGAACCCGGTGGAGGCCGCGGGCGATCTAACCTGGCTTACAGGGATGCGCACGATGACGACGGCCGGTGATGTCACCACCCAGACCGGGATGGCCGCCCATATCTACCTCGTCACGCGGTCTATGGTGGACAGCTATTTCTACAGCGCGGACTCGGAGCTGCTCGTGGTGCCCCAAGAGGGCCGGCTTAGATTCTGCACGGAGCTCGGGATCATCGACCTGGAACCGCAGGAGATCGCCATCCTGCCCCGCGGGCTTGTCTACCGGGTGGAGGTGCTCGACGGACCCTGCCGCGGCTTCGTGTGTGAGAATTACGGGCAAAAGTTCGAGCTCCCGGGCCGCGGGCCCATTGGCGCGAACTGCCTCGCCAACCCGCGGGATTTCAAGACGCCGGTGGCGGCCTTTGAGGATCGCGAGGTGGACAGCACCGTGACGGTCAAATGGTGCGGCGCGTTTCACGAGACACAGATCGGACAAAGCCCGCTTGATATCGTGGCCTGGCACGGCAACTACGCACCGCTGAAATACGACCTCAAGGCCTACTGCCCCGTGGGGTCGGTGCTTTTTGACCACCCGGACCCGTCGATCTTTACCGTGCTGACCGCGCCCTCGGGCGTGCCGGGGACGGCCAATATCGACTTCGTCCTGTTCCGCGAGCGCTGGATGGTGGCGGAGGACACATTCCGCCCGCCCTGGTACCACAAGAACGTGATGTCCGAGCTCATGGGAAACATCTACGGCATCTATGACGCCAAGGAAGAAGGCTTTGTGCCCGGCGGCATGAGCCTCCATAACATGATGCTGCCCCACGGCCCGGACCGCGATGCGTTCGAAAAAGCGAGCCGGTCGAACCTGGGGCCAGCGAAGCTCGACAACACGATGTCGTTCATGTTCGAGACACGCTTTCCGCAGATGCTGACAGCCTTCGCCGCCAAGGAGGCACCGATCCAAGACGATTACATCGACTGCTGGGGCTCGATTGAAAAGAAATTCGACGGCACGCCGGGAAAGAAATGATGGAGGTCTCGGTCTCCCTTCTGGTGATGGGCTGGGTGCGGATTGCGGATTTTGGTGTGGCCTTGCGTGAAAGGCCGTCCATATTGACAAGACGGCCGACCCCGTACCGCAGACCGTGCGGGGTCGGCCCCGTGGCCGTGGCCGCGAATTTTTACCCGCCAAAGGATGGGCCCGATGAGTGAAGGACTGCTCGATCTTCTGTTTTGGATCGTCGTGATGGCGGTGCTCTTTGTCGTGCTGCGCCGCGCCAAGGCCAAGCGCGACCGGGACGACGACAAGTGACGCCGCAGACATGCTCATGAAGTCCTGGGTCGAAAGCGCGAATGCGCCGGGCTGCCCCTTTCCGCTCAACAACTTGCCGTACGGGGTCTTTGTGGCCGAAGGCCGCGCACGCTGCGGGGTGGCCATTGGGGATCAGGTGCTTGACCTGACGGGGGTGGAGGCAGACGGGCTTTTGGACCTGCCTGGCGCGCCGCTCCTCCAAGCGCCGTCTTGGAACGCGTTTATGGAGGCTGGGTCCGCGCACTGGGCGCAGCTGCGCGCGTGTCTGACCACGATGCTCAGCGCCGGGGCAGCGGCGGAGCGCACTCTGCGCGGCTCTCTACACCCCCTCGCGGCGGTGGAAATGCAGATGCCCTTTGCGGTGGCGGAGTTCACGGATTTCTACGCCGGGCGCCACCACGCCACCAATGTGGGCACGATGTTCCGGGGGGCAGACAATGCGCTGCCGCCGAATTGGCTGCATATCCCGATCGGTTATAACGGGCGCGCGTCGTCCGTGGTTGTGAGCGGGACGGACGTGCGTCGCCCCTGGGGTCAATTGAAAGGCCCGCAAGACGATGCGCCCCGCTTTGCGCCCTGCGCGCGGTTTGATTTCGAGCTCGAACTCGGCGCTGTTGTCGGGCAGCGATCCACTGGGCCGGTGACAGTGGCAGAGGCCGACGCCATGATCTTTGGCTATGTGTTGCTCAACGACTGGTCGGCGCGGGACATTCAGGCCTGGGAATACCAACCGCTTGGCCCGTTTCAGGCGAAGGCCACGGCGACGACGATTTCCCCCTGGATCGTGACCGCGGCGGCCTTGTCAGAGATGCGGCGCCCCGTGCCAGACCGGGAGGTGCCGCTCTTGCCGCATCTGGAGGAGCCGCATCCGACGCTCTTTGACATCGCGCTGGAGGTGGATCTGGAGCGGGATGCTGGCACCATGGCGCTGACCCGCACGACTTATGCGGAGATGTACTATTCCAGCGCCCAGCAGCTCGCGCATCACACAACATCTGGCTGCCCGATGCGGGTGGGGGATCTCCTAGGGTCCGGCACCGTGTCGGGGCCTGAGCACGGCGCGCGAGGGTCGATGCTAGAGCTCAGTTGGGGCGGGGCGGAGCCTGTGGCGACCCATGCTGGGCCGCGCCGGTTCCTTGAGGATGGCGACACGGTCGTGATGCGCGCGGCGGCTGAGGGCGCCGGATACCGCATCGGATTTGGGGAGTGCCGCGGCACCGTGTTGCCCGCGCTGGACGATCCCTACGCGCGTGCCACATTTGAGGAATGAGCGAGACATCCAAACGCAAATTCGGCCCGACAAAGGGCGAGTATCTGTTCCGGCTCTGTGCAGGGGCGGGGATCCTAGCGCTCGCGGCCTTTGCCCTTTTGGCGAAAGGCATGCCTGACGGGATCATGTCGTCGGAAAGCATCCTCTTTGGCACGATATTCGCGGCGTTCCTTGTGGTGCATTCGGCGTGGAAGCTGGCGAAGGGTGACTACCGGGTGCCTTGAGCAGCGCAATCTGCGCGGAACAAGGGCGAAGCCCGCCGCGCAATCACCGGTTCGTCCCGCGGCCCGGTGATGTGGCTGCCAATAGCGTGGCGCGGAATTGTCGTCCGATCACGGAACCATAAACCGCGCAACGGCGCAGCCGATCACCGGTCCCCGACCCGGCAATCGCGCGGCTCACGCGGGTTGCGGAAGAAGCTCCTGACGCCCATCGTCTGTCAGTGCGAACACCCGCCGCCCCTCTATCGCCACAGGCACGAGCGCGCCGCCATAGGCCGCGCCGCCGTCGATGTTTACGCGGTTGCCATAATGCGTTGGTGTGTCGATGGGCGTGTGCCCGTGGATGACAAGCTTTGGATGCGGGGCGGTATGGGCGTGGAACTGATCGCGAATCCAGATCAAGTCGTCCTCGGTCTGGTCAAGTAGCGCTACGTCGGGCCGAATGCCCGCATGGGCAAAGAAAACCGCGCCCACGTCATGGGTGATCTTGAGCCCCCGCAAAAACGCGACATGGGCGTCCGGGATACGGGGCCGCGCCTGATGCGCGAGATCGATCAACCGTGTCCGCGGCGCGATCTCGATACCGTAGGAGGCCAGCGTGTCCGTCCCGCCGAGCCGCTCGTGCAGCCAGTAGTAGCCGATCGGCAGATGCGGGTCATGGCGCGGCACAGGCTCCAAAAACCACTCCATCATCCTGTCGTGGTTGCCCTTGAGACAGGTCCAGTTGCGCCCCGCCTCCAGCCCGTCAATCAGGCGCTGGATCACACCGCGGCTGTCCGGCCCCCGGTCGACATAGTCGCCGACAAAAACCACCTCCGCCTCTGCGCCGCCATCGGTCTCGATCAAACGCAGCGCCCGGTCGAGCTTGTCGAGATGTCCGTGAACATCGCCAATGGCGTAGAGTGTCATAGGGTCGGGTCCGCTGTTGCAAGGACGTCTACAAGCGTAATCTCAGGCGGCGCCCCAATGCGCAAGGGCAGGCCGCTGCAGCCGAGCCCGGCAGAGACGACGAGCGCGGTACCGCCGTGCACACTGCATCCATACGTGTGCCTCGACGGCAGGCGGGACGGCGCAACCCCGCCAACGCGTCAACGGCCTCTGCCACGGGCGCGGCGCGCCAAAACGGGCGGTTCGGATTGATAAAGTCACCGCCGTGGACGATCAGGTCAGGACCCAAGCCCGTCACCTGTGCAGCCATTCTGTGCAAGGCCTCTGGCGTTGCAAAGCGGGTGTCGGCATGCGTGTCCGAGATCAGCGCGACGGTCATTGGCGGCCCGCCCCAGGCGGACAAGGCCACGCGGTGACGCGTGACCTTTACACTGGTAGGGAGCCTGGTGTGGCGCTGCCTAGCCCACATCAAATTCGAGCGGGCAGACCGTCCCGAACATGCCTGTGGTTTCGAGCGCCGCGAGCACCTCCGCAGGTACGGGCGCGTCGATGTAAAGAAGCGCGATGGCCTCTCCCCCCGCCTCATCGCGGCCAAGGGTAAAGTTCGCGATGTTCACGCCGTTCTTGCCCATCGTGTTCCCGAGGAGACCGATGATGCCCGGCACGTCCTCGTTGGTGGTGTAGAGCATGTGGCGCCCGATCTCCGCATCGACATTGATGCCTTTGATCTGGATAAAGCGCGGCTTGCCGTCGCTGAACACCGTCCCCGCGACGGACCGTTCGCGTTTGTCGGTGACGACGGTGACCTTGATATAGGCGTCGAACACGCCGGATTTCGACTGGTTCGTGGTGGAGATCTTCACCCCCCGCTCCGCCGCGATCACAGGGGCGGAGACCATGTTCACGTCCGGGTTCACCCGCTTCATGATGCCCGCGATGACCGCGCAGTTGAGCGCGGGCAGGTTCATTTCCGCCACGGCGCCGTCGTAGAGGATGTTGATCGCCTTGATCGGTTCATCGGTGAGCTGCCCGATGAAGGCGCCGATATGGCCCGCGAGCTTGACCCAGGGTCCCATGACCTTGGCCTCTTCGGCGGTCATGGACGGCATGTTGAGCGCGTTTTCGACCGCCCCATCGAGGAGGTAGTTCGACATCTGCTCTGCCACCTGCAGCGCGACGTTCTCCTGCGCCTCGGTCGTGGCGGCGCCCAGGTGGGGCGTGACGACGACGTTGGGCAGGTTGAAAAGCGGGCTGTCAGTGGCCGGTTCCACGGCAAAGACATCAAAGGCCGCGCCGGCGACATGGCCAGATTTCAGGGCCTCAGCCAGCGCATCCTCGTCCACCAGGCCGCCGCGGGCGCAGTTGATGATACGCACACCCTTTTTCATCATCGCGATGCGGTCGGCGGTGATCATATTCGCCGTCTGCTCCGTCTTGGGCACGTGGAGCGTGATGAAATCGGCGCGTTTCAGCAGGTCGTCGAGCTCCACCTTTTCGACGCCCATCTTGGCGGCTTTGTCTTCGGACAGGAACGGGTCAAAGGCGATGACCTTCATCTTGAGCCCTTTGGCGCGGTCGCACACGATCCCGCCGATATTGCCTGCGCCGATGACACCAAGCGTTTTGCCGGTGAGCTCGACACCCATGAACTTCGACTTCTCCCACTTGCCTGCATGGGTGGAGGCGCTGGCTTCTGGGATTTGGCGGGCGACGGCGAACATCATGGCGATGGCGTGTTCGGCGGTCGTCGTCATGTTCCCGAAGGGGGTGTTCATGACGATGATCCCCTTTTTGGAGGCCGCATCCTTGTCGATATTGTCGGTGCCGATCCCAGCCCGCCCGATCACTTTAAGGTTCGTGGCGGCGGCGATGATCTTTTCTGTGGCCTTGGTGGCCGACCGGATCGCGAGCCCGTCATAGTCGGCGATGCGCGCGAGCAGGGCGTCCTTGTCCTTGCCGAGGTTGGGTTCAAAATCCACATCGATCCCGCGGTCGCGGAAGATTTGGACGGCGGTTTCCGAGAGTTTGTCGGAGACGAGTACTTTGGTCATTGGATGTTTCCTTGAGGAAGCGCCGGGCTGAAGCCCGGCCTACGAGCTGCG
>JBCBZG010000040.1:0-27128 GCA_039815465.1 Pseudomonadota bacterium | reverse complement strand
TCCATCTTCTTGGACGTGTCGAGCATGAACTCCTGGAAGCCCTTCATGCCTTCTGCGGCCATCGCGGCTGGTGCGTCGCGGTCATAGAACTGCGCGAGACCTGCTGCGGTGGACACTGTCGCAAAGCCTTCCTGGATGAACTTGTCGGAGGACACTTCAGCCTCGGAGTTCGGCGGAAGCTGACCGATGGTCTCGTTCCATGGGCCCTGAACGTCTGCACGTGCGACGAAGGCCAGGAATTTCTTGGCGTCTTCGACGTTCTTTGCATTCGTTGGGATAAAGAACGCGTCCGCAGGCGCTTCTTCTGCACGTGCCACATCCGGGTTGATGGATGGGAACGGCATGTAGTCGATCTGGTCGTTCGTCAGGCCCGCGTCTTTCATCGCGGACACGGCGAAGTTGCCCATCACGTACATCCCTGCGTCACCGTTCACGAACGGGGTCAGCGCGTCCTGCCAGGACATGGAGGCGTGGTTTTCGACAAAGCCACACTCGTTGATCAGCTGTTCCCAGTTGGAGAACGTCTGCACGATGCGCGGATCGGTGTAGGCGATTTCGCCGCCGGTCAGGCCGTTGTGGACGTCGTAGCCGTTGGTGCGCAGGTTGATGTAGTCAAACACGCCCGCAGCGGTCCAAAGGAACTTGGTGCCGATGGTGAAGGGGGTCACGCCCACTTCTTTCATCTGCGCGCAGCCTGCGAGCATGTCGTCCCAGGTTGCGAACTCTTCGAGGCCAAGCTTGTCGAAGATGTCTTTGCGGTAGTAAATGCCCCACTGGTAGTAGGAATAGGGCACACCGTAAGTGACACCGTCGCGGGTCATGGTGGGCTCGATCGCCGCAAACGTCTCGCGCAGGCCGTTTTCGTCCCAGACATCGTCAACGCCCTGGAACAGGCCCGTGTCCGTGAACGGTGCCATGCGGTTGCCTGGGTACCAGGAGGTCACATCCGGCGCATCAGCGGTCAGAAAGTTCCGAATCGCTGTCTTGTGCGCTTCGCGGTCGTTGATGTTCACGATCACGTTGATGTCCGGGTTTTCAGCCTGGAACGCGGCGACTGCTGTTTCGAACGCCGCCTTAGGCGCTGGGTTCAGGTCGTCAAAGTTAATGACTAGGTCCCGCGCCATGGCAGGGCCCGCGATGGCAAGTGCCAACACGGAGGTTAGAATGGAACGCATGTTTTCCTCCCTATGCTTCCACAAACTCTCGGTTGCGAGTCTCACTATTTGAAACCGAGTTTTATATATTGAAATAGTAACCGCGACTCGCATACTCTTGTCAACCGAAAGGGTTGTTGGCTCAAGCTCTTAGAAAAACGGCACGCCGACAACCAGGGAGGATGAATGAAAGACGGGGCTGGAAGTTCCGGCACAGTGGGCAAAGCGCTCGAGGTGCTCGACAGGGTGGCCATGGCTGGCCGACCGATCCGCTTTGCGGAGCTTTTGGCGACCTCGCCCTACCCTAAGGCCACGCTCTACCGATTTGTGCAAACGCTGACCTATGAGGGGATGCTGACCTACGACCCGGACCGGCAGACCTATGCGCTGGGCGTGCGGCTGGTGCGGCTGGCGCACGCAGCCTGGTCCACATCGTCGCTGGCACCCATGGCGCGCCAACATCTTGAAAAGCTGTCCGACCGCGCGGGGGAGACCGTGCATCTCGCCCAGCTTGACCACGCGCAAGTGCTCTATGTCGACAAAGTCAACGCGCACGAACCCATCCCGATGTTTTCGCAAGCGGGCAAGGTGGGCCCGGCCTACTGCACCGGCGTGGGCAAGGCGATGCTCGCCCATCTGCCCGAAACCACGCTCGAAGACGTCATCGAACAGCAGAGCTTTCACCGCTTTACCCCCGGCACGCTCACCAGCGCCGCCGCGCTGCGCAAAGAGCTGCACGAGATTCGCGACCGCGGCTACGGCTACGACCGCGAAGAACACGAGCCCGGCATCATCTGCGTGGCCATGCCCATCCTCACCGGGCGCGGGCGTATGCTCGGCGCGCTGTCGGTGACCTCATCGACGACCCGCACCACGCTTACCGAGCTTGCCAAACATGTGCCAGCCCTCAGGCTCGCCGCCACATCCATCGCAGAGGAGGCTGTCCAGTGGCAGTTTCCAGACCCCGTTCCCAGCTGAGAGAGGCCCCGAAATGACAGGCGTAACGCTGAACAAAGTCATCAAACGCTACGGCGACGTCCAAGTGATCCACGGCGTGGACCTCGACATCCAAGACGGGGAGTTCTGCGTGTTCGTGGGCCCGTCAGGCTGCGGGAAATCGACGCTTTTGCGGATGGTCGCGGGGTTGGAGGAGACCTCCGACGGGCAAATCGCCATCGGCGACCGCGACGTGACGCATCTCGACCCGGCTGAGCGTGGCGTGGCGATGGTGTTCCAGACCTACGCGCTTTATCCGCACATGACGGTGCAGGATAACATGGGCTTCGGGCTCAAAATGAACGGCGTCGACAAGGCGACGATTTCGGAAAAAGTGTCGGGCGCGTCGAAAATTCTGCGCCTCGATGAGTATCTGAACCGCAAACCTGCGGCCCTGTCGGGCGGTCAGCGCCAGCGCGTAGCCATCGGGCGCGCCATCGTGCGGGGCCCCGATGTGTTCCTGTTCGACGAGCCCTTGTCGAACCTCGACGCCGAATTGCGCGTGGAGATGCGGGTGGAAATCGCGCGCCTGCACTCGGAGCTCGGCACCACGATGATCTACGTGACCCACGACCAGGTGGAGGCGATGACCCTCGCCGACAAGATCGTCGTGCTGCGTCTGGGCCGGATCGAACAGGTGGGCGCGCCCATGGACCTCTACCGGGACCCGGACAACAAATTCGTGGCGGGCTTTATCGGATCGCCGGCGATGAACTTCGTGGATGCGACGGTGTCGGGGGGCAAGGTCTCTGTGCCGTCGCTGGCGCGCGACGTGGCTTTGGATGTGACGATGCCTGCGGATGGGACGGCGGTGCAGCTTGGCCTGCGGCCTGAACACCTGATGCTCGACCGGGCGGGGACGACGCACAAGGTGGACCTGACAGAGGCGCTGGGCGGCGTGTCCTACGCCTACCTCATGGCCGAAAACGGCGAGCGGCTCATCGTCGAAGAGCGCGGCGACGACCGCGTGAAGGCGGGGGAGACCGTGGGGGTCAGCTTTGACGAAAGCCAAGCGCGCCTCTTTGACACCGCAACCGAGCAACGGATCCGCTAGGGCCGGGCGAGAGAGCTGCGTCTCTTTACACATCTAAGAAGGTCCCAAAGGACCTTCTTATCGCCCGCGCGGTGGCCCTAGCCCTGGGGCATCGGGCGTTTGCCGCCCATGGCATTGGATTCCGCGATCAGGTCGCGCCCGGCTTTGAAGAAAAGCTCCGCCAGGTCGATGAACACCCAGTTTTCCGACAGCTTGTCGCGGTCATCCAAGCGATAGAAATCCATCACCCGCATTGTGATCGGCCCGCCTGTGGCTTTCACGCCCAGATAGTCGGCCACAAACGTCGCATGGATCGAGGGCCAACCCCCCATCGCCGCGTAGTCGCCATCGCCAAAGCGGCAGAAATGGTGCCCGCCCTTGCGATCGGGGAAGGAGATCAGGAACGGCGCGCGGTGGTCTTGCACGAACCCGTCCCACATATAGTTCGACCCAATCCCGGCAGGCCCGTACCAGAGCATGTCATCGGCCCAAACGCCGTCTTCACCCGTCTGCCCCTCCGAGGACCAGGTGCCCGGGGTGTATTTGCCGAGCCCCTCCATCATCTTATCGACGACGTCAAAGGCGTCGCGGTCCGGGCGCGGGGCCGGGCAGAGCCCGTCCTGCGTGATCGGCGCGGGGAAGGTGATCTCGTCGCCCAGCGACGGGATCGGAAGACGCCACACCTGGCGCATCACGTCGATCACGTCGAAAATGATCTTGGATTCCGCGATGCGGCCCGAGTCGTCGAGGCGGTAGAACTCCCCCGAGCGCAGGTAGATCATCGACCCCGATGGCTCCATCCCAAAGAGCGGGCCGGTCATGGTGCCCACGTAATGCGTCATGCAGGCCACCCATTGGCCCCGCTCATGGAGGCGGCTCGTGCCACCCAGGAACATGATATCGCGGCGGTGCACATGGGGCATGGCTGCGCGCAAGGGCTCCAGAAATCCGGTGCGAACGGCCTCTGGCCCCACCAACTGATTCACCGGATGGGCCGCATCCCAGACGCAGTCCGGCGCCAGATGCGTCTCTGCCGTGGCTGGATTCGCAAGAAGCTCGTCGAGAACCTGACGCATTTTGCGCCGAAAATCCTCACCATTGTTGGGGTTTTGTTGATCTAGCATGTCATCTTCACGTTTGGGCTGCGGAAAATGCTTGGCAAAAGGTTGCGCTCGCGTCTAGCCTTTTTGCATACCAGTGCAAACGTCGACCAAACGGGTGGTCACGCAATCGGCACACGAGGGAGGGATGGCGTCTCATGGCTGAGATCAGACTGGAAAAAGTGTCAAAGAGATGGGGCTCCTTCATCGGGGTCGAAGACTTTGACCTCACGATCGCTGATCAGGAGTTCCTGGTGCTGCTGGGGCCCTCGGGCTGCGGTAAGACCACGACGATGCGCATGATCGCCGGGCTCGAGGACCCGTCGGGCGGCGACATCATGATCGATGGCAAGCGCGTCAACGATCTGGAACCCAAGGACCGCGACATCTCCATGGTGTTCCAGTCCTACGGGCTTTACCCGAACATGAACGTCTACGAAAACATCCGCTTCCCGCTCAAAGTGCGCAAAGTCCCCCAGGGCGAGCACCATGACCGCGTCATGCGCGCGTCGGCCATGGTGGAGCTTGATGACTTCCTGCACCGCAAACCCGCAGCTTTGTCGGGCGGCCAGCGCCAGCGTGTGGCGCTTGCGCGCGCCATCGTGCGCGAACCGAACGTCTTTCTCATGGACGAGCCGCTGTCGAACCTCGACGCGAAGCTGCGCGTGTCCACCCGGGCGCAGATCAAAAACCTGAGCCACGAATTGAAAGTCACGACCATCTACGTGACCCATGACCAGATCGAAGCCATGACCCTGGCCGACCGCGTGGTCGTGATGAACAAAGGCGTCGTGCAGCAAGTGGGCACGCCGACCGAGATCTACGACAACCCCGCCAACACATTCGTGGCGTCCTTTATCGGGAACCCGGCGATGAACCTCGTCGATGGGGAGCTCAAGGGCGGCACGTTTGTGGCCGAAAACATCAGCGTCCCAGGCCTCAGCGGGCCGGACGGCCCCGTCACGTTGGGCTTCCGTGCCGAAGACGCCGAGGTTATCGACGCCGCAGGCCAGCTCAATAGCGACGTCTATTCGATGGAGCTTTTGGGCGACGCGACCATGGTCAGCGTCCGCACCGCCGGTGCGCTGCTCAGCGTCAAAGCCAACAAAGACTACCGGACAGCGATCGGAAACGCCGTAAGTGTGTCGATCCCTGCAAACATCTGCCACCTCTTTAGCGCAAAGGATGGCGAACGGATCGGGGGGTAAACCTCTGACGATGTGTCTTGAGCGCGCCCCACACGGCGCGGCCTAGACCCATATAAGAGCGCGCGCGGGAGGTGCGCGTTCACCTAAACGGAAACAGGGAGAGTTTAATGTTTCTGAAAAATATCGCAGTGGCTGGCGCCGTTGCCCTCATGGGCACATCCGCACTGGCCGGTGGCCACGCAGGCTGCCCGACCGAGGGCCGCATTTCCATCGTGGGCAACGAATTCCCAGCCATCCAGACCGTGGGCGCCGGTGCGCTTGCCTGTGCGTCCGACAGCGTTGACGCCTCGACGAACCTGACGGCTGACCACCAAAAGATTAACCTGGCAGGCATGTCGGGCAATCCGGCGGAGTATACCTCAGCGATTGTGGCTAACTCTTCGATTGTTAACCTAATCAACGAAGACGTTATCCGACCACTCGATGACCTCGTAGCAGCCCATGGCGACGGGATTAAGCCGACGCAGCTGATCACCGTGAATGGCCAAGTCATGGCAGTGGCTTTCATGGCTAATGCACAGCACCTGGTGTACCGCGCCGACGTGCTCGACGCAGCAGGCGTTGAGCCGCCCACCACCTACGAGGAAATGCTGGCCGCCGCAGAAGCGATCCGTGCCGCAGGTCTCATGGATAACCCCGTGGGCGGCGCCTATGCCGCGGGCTGGAACCTGGCGCAGGAATTCAACAACATGTTCCTGGGCTTTGGTGGCAGCCACTTCATGCCCGGCTCGGCCGAGCCAAACGTCAATAACGAGGCAGGCGTGAACGCGCTCAACATGATGAAGGCGCTGTCGGAATACATGAACCCCGACTTCCTGACCCATGATTCGAACGCGACCAACGCTGAATTCCGCGCCGGCAACGTGGCACTCATGAACATGTGGGGCTCCCGCGCAGCGACGCTCACAACGGCGGAAGGTGTTCCGCAAGAGGTCATCGACGGGTTCGCGCTTGGCGGCCCAATGACTGTTGGCGGAGGCGAAACGCCAGCGACGACGCTCTGGTGGGACGGCTGGACCGTGGCCAAAAACATCTCTGACGAAGATGCGGAAGCGACATTCCTGGCATTGAAGAAGGCCATCGATCCATCAATCCTTGCGGACGAAGAGGTCAACCTTCAGGCGGTTTGGCTCATGGATGGTTATCAGCCCGCTCCTGAAAATGAAGGTGTGGTTGCTGCTGCGCAGTCTGGGGCGATCCCTTACCCAATGCTGCCTTACATGGGCCTCATGCACACCGCGCTCGGCAACGAACTCGCGGACTTTATGCAGGGCAAGGAATCGGCGGAGCAAGCGCTCGCTGACGTCGAAGCTGCCTATATCGCAGCTGCCAAAGAAAAGGGCTTCCTCTAAGGAGCCCGCGGCGGGTGGGCCTGTGTGCCCGCCCGCCATCCCCTGACCCGCGTTGCAGCCCGAGCGGTGCGCCCTGCGCACCCTACGCCTGGGGTGCATCCCGCTTTCGCCACAAGGAACACCCATGAAACACCGCACGTTCTTTTGGTTCTTTTTGCCGACAGCGGCCGCGATGCTGCTTTTCATCGCGCTGCCCATCGTGTCCATCGTGATGCAATCGGTCTTTACCCCCCACGAGGCGGTGCTGATCGAGACGGAAAATTGCGGCCCCTTCGGCTGCACCACAGAGACCGCAATCGACCAAGACGCCACCGCGCAACTGCGCGAGGACAAGCCCCTGGGGCGATTTGTCGGGCTCGAAATTTATGTCGACCGGGGCCACCTGGCCTTTGGCGAAGTGGCGGAGGCCTGGCGCACATCCGACACGATGGGCGCCTTTATCGGCGAGCTCTGGAACCTGCCGTTTTACGCCGCCCTCGCGTTTACGCTCACCTACACATTCGTGTGCACGCCCGCGCTCATCGCGCTGGGCTTTGCCATCGCTGTGGCCGTGAACTCGCTCCATAAGCGACTGAAGGGGCTGATGATATTCTTCTCCCTCTTGCCGATGATCGTCACGCCACTCATCGGCTCGCTGATCCTCTTTTGGATGGTCGATAGCCGGGGGGTGCTGGGGCAGTTCCTCAGTTGGCTGGTGGCGGATCCGGACCTGTCGGTGAAGGCGTCGACGCCGCTCATGTGGATCGCGCTCATCGTCTACGGCATCTGGTCGTCGGCCCCCTTTGCGTTCGTCGTCTTTTACGCCGGGCTCCAGACCGTGCCGCAGGACACGCTCGAGTCCGCCCAGATCGACGGCGCAACCCGCTGGCAGCAGATCCGATTTGTGATCATCCCGCACCTCGCCCCGCTCGTGACCTTCGTGGCGCTGATCCAAATCATGGATAACTTCCGCGTGCTTGAGCCGATCCTCGGTTTCCAAGCGCAGGCCCATGCGCAGTCGCTCAGTTCGTTTATCCTCAGCGACCTAAGTGGGGAGACGCAGCAGCTGACCTCCGCGGCCACAACCTCCGTGCTCACCATCCTCGGTGTGGCGATCCTACTCTCCCCCGTCCTTGTCCGCACCTGGCGGGACTTTAACCAGAAGAGCCACTGAGATGTCGTCAGCCGCACAACGCCGCCCACTCGCCCTCCAGATCGGTCTCACGGCCTTTATCGTCATCTGGTTCATCCTCGCCGCCTTTCCGTTCTTTTGGACGCTCTGGGGCTCGTTCAAGGTGGAGCTCGACTTCTTCTCCATCGCCGACTGGACGAACGCACTCGTGGGCCGCAACACCGAGGCCACCCATGGCAGCCCGTTCACGCTGTCGGGCTATGAGGGCGCGTTTGTGCTCAATGAGTTCTGGCGCAATACCATCAACACCTTCATCGTCTGCTTTTTCGTGGTGACGACGTCGCTCACCATCGGGACGCTGGGGGGCTACGCGCTCAGCCGGTCGGGGTTCAAATATGTGTTCTGGCTGCTGATCATCGCGCTGATCTTTCGCGCGCTGCCGCAGGTGACGCTGGTGTCGGGCTATCTGCCGGTGTTCTTTGATTGGAACATTTGGGGCTACCTGCCCACCGCGATCATCGTGCTCGTGGCGATCAACCAGCCCTTTACGCTCTGGATGCTGCATTCGTTCTTTGAATCGATCCCTAAGGATCTGGATGAGGCGGCTAAGGTTGACGGCTGCACCCAGTTCCAGGCGTTCCGCCATGTGATCATCCCGGTCATGTGGCCGGGCGTGATCACCACGGGGCTCTTTTCGTTCCTGCTTGCGTATAACGACTTCGTCGTGACCGCGCTGATCCTGAACGAGGCGAACCGGACCATGGTCCCGCAAATCGCCGCCTTCCTTGGGACGACCTACACGGAAGGCAATGTGATGTTCGCCGTGGCCGCCGTTGTCTCCGCCACTGCGCCGCTCTTTGTGCTGGTCATGTTCTTCCAGCGCCAGATTGTGAGCGGTCTGACGGCCGGCGCGGTCAAGGGCTGATGCCCTATGATGTGATCGTCGTCGGCGCGGGCTCTGCAGGCTGCGTCGCCGCGGCAGAGCTCACGCGCCGCGGCGTGGGCCGGGTGCTGGTGCTGGAGGCGGGGAGTTCCGACCTCCACCCCTTTGTGGCCATCCCCATGGGGTTGACCTGGCTCATGGGCTCGTCCCGCGACTGGGCGCTGAAAACCACAGCGCAGGAGGCCGCGGGCGGGCGCCAGATCGGCGTGCCGCGGGGCAAGATGGTGGGGGGCTCAGGCTCCATCAACTCGATGGTCTGGTTTCGCGGGCGGTCAGCGGATTTCGATGGCTGGGGCGTGCCAGGCTGGGGGTTCGCTGATGTGGCGCCCGTGTTCGAGGAGATCGAGACGCATCTGACGCCCCACCAGCTGACCAACACCCACCCCCTGACCCAAGGGCTGCGGGCCATGCTGCCCACAAACTCCGGCGTGCCGACGCCCGACCGCGAAAGCGCGGGGGCCTTTTCGCACAACATGAAAGGCGGGCGGCGCAACTCCGCCGCGCGCGCCTATCTGCGGCGCTACGATATCCCGGTGACGACCGGTGCGCCGGTGGATCGGCTGGTGATGCGCGGGGGGCGGGCCGTTGGCGTGCGCCTTGTCGATGGGACAGAGATCGCGGCAACGAAAGGCGTGGTGCTAAGCGCGGGCTCGCTGATGTCCCCCGCGATCCTCATGCGCTCCGGCATCGGGGACAAGGCCGCGCTGAGCGCGCTGGGCATCGACAGCCGCGTTGACCTGCCCGGCGTGGGGCAGAACCTGCACGATCACCCGGGCTACGGCCTGCATTTCGAGCGTGCCGGGTCAGGCTACGGGCTGGAGCCCGCGCAGTGGCCCATGTGGGCAGCCGCTCCGTTTATGCTGCCCTTTGGGAAGGGGCCACTGGCCTCGCCCACGGTCGAAGGCGGTGCGTTCTTTAACGCGCGCGGGGAAGACGGCCCGCCGGACGTGCAGACCCATTTCATCCCCTTCCACCTCGACCACCAGGGCAAGAAATATTCGATGAAATCCGGCTACTTCGCCGATGTGTGCCTGTGCCGCCCCAAGTCGCGCGGAGAACTGACATTGGCGTCCAAAGACCCCAAAGCGCCGCCGAATATCGACCTAGGCCTCTTCCGCGATGACAGCGATCTCGACACCATGGTCCACGGCGTCGAGCGTCTGCGCGGGCTGCTGGAACAGGCCGACTTCGGCACCCGTCGCGGGCGCGAGGTTGCGCCTGGCGCGGACGTCACCGGCAAAGCCCTCAAGGAAGCGATCCGCAACGGCGCAGGCACAGCCTACCACCCCGTGGGCACCTGCCGCATGGGGGAGGATGCCGATGCCGTCGTGTCGCCCGCACTCGCCGTGAACGGCATGGAGGGCGCCTGGGTCGTCGATGCCTCCGTCATGCCAGCGGTCACATCGGCCAATACCAATGCGCCGTCCATGATGATCGGGTGGAAGGGCGCCGAGGCCATCGCCACGTCGCTGGGGGTCGCATGACCTGCGGAGCCCCGCTCGCGCCCTACCTCGCGCGGCTCAAGGTCTGGCGCGCGCGCCTCTTGCGCCGCCGCCCGGGCCGCATCCCGTTTTCACAAGCCCAAGCGGGCCCGCTCCTGGTCTGACCCCCTCATCAGATCAGACCAAAGGAGTAAGACCCATGCACGCCCACGACACCTACCGCGCCTATGTCGCTGCCCAGGCCCACCCCGGCGGGCTCGACGCCGCTGTTGCCGCGTTCTTTGCCGCTGACGCCGCGATCCACGTCGTCCACCCGTTCAACGACACCGACCCAAAGGGCTACGCCGCAGGCTTGAGCGCCGCCATGGACGGCCTCCACCGGCGCGAACAGATCGCCATGATGGGCACGTTTGATGGCGCCGATTGGATCAGCTCCACGGGCTACTACGCGGGCCGCTTCACCCGGCCCTGGCTCGGCATCCGCCCCACGGGGGAGCTCGCCTATCTGCGCTATGGCGAATTTCATCGTATGGAGGGCGGGCAGGCTGTCGAAAGCTACATATTCCTCGACCTGCCGGAGTTCATGGCCGCAGCCGGGCAGTGGCCCATCGCCATCGGTCCCGGCGACAGCGCAGGCTTCCGCGGGCGGTTGCCGGGGCCTGCCACTCAAGACGGCCTAAGCTTTCCCCGCGACGCCGCGCGTGGGGCCGACAGCGCTGACATGGTCACCACGATGCTACGCGGGCTCAACACGCCCGACGAAAAGTGGCGTCCGTTCTGGCATGACAACATGGCCTGGTACGGACCCGGCGCGTTTGGATCGTTTTTGGGCATCGACGCCTTCCGGTCCTTCCAGGTCCCGTTCGAGAGCCAGTTTGACGGCTGGTCCGGCGGCGCGGCGGGCAACGGGATGACCGCCCATTTCACGCGCTTTGGCGATGGCGATTACGTCTGTTCCGGCGGCTGGCCGTCGCTCACGGGCGTCAATGTCAAACCCTTCCTCGGCCAGCCTGCGACGGGCGAACGCGTCTTTATGCGCGTCTGCGACTGGTGGCGGCGGGAGGGGGACCTGCTGGTCGAAAACTGGGTCTTTGTGGATGTGCCCCATGTGCTACTGCAACTGGGGCGGGATGTATTAGGAGAACTGGAATGAAGGGCGCACGTCCCGAGCAAGCGGTGCTGACGAAAGACACCGACATGAGCAAAACCGACGCCACCCGCGCGGCGATCGAGGGGATGGTCGACGGCCTCAACGACCACCGGATCGGCGACATCGGGGAGTTCTTTGCCGAAAGCTTCCGCTGGATGGGCAACACCGGTTGCGGCACGAAAACCGGCCTGCGGGAGTTTCAGGACAACTGGCAAAAGCCGTTCCAGGCCGCGTTCCACGACAAGGTCTGCGTGGACGAGGCGCGGATGTATATGGGCGAATGGGCGGCCGCCTTTGGCCGCCAGGAGGTCACCCATGGCGGTGAGTTTATGGGCATCCCGGCCACCGGCAAGCGCATCACAGTGCGCTACATGGATTTCTGGAAGGTCGTGGATGGCAAGATCGTGGACAATTACGTCATGGTCGATTTCCCCCATGTGATGGCCCAGCTCGGCGTTGATGTCTTCGACGGTAAAGGGTGGGAGACCTACGACCGGGGCGAGGCCACGCCGCCCGCACCACCCGGGTCTGCGTGAGCGGCGGCAAGGTCACATCGGCCCAGGTGGCCGAACGGGCGGGCGTCAGCCGCTCCGCTGTGAGCCGTGTGTTTACGCCCGGCGCTAGCGTGTCTGACGCGACGGCAGCCAAGGTGCGTAAAGCCGCCACCGATCTGGGCTACCGGCCCAACGCGCTCGCGCGGTCGCTGCTCACGGGGCAATCGCGGATGATCGGGCTCGTGGTCAGCTACCTCGACAACCACTTTTATCCCGGCGTGCTGGAGACGCTGTCCCGCAGGCTCCAGGCTGACGGCTATCACATCTTGATGTTCATGGCGGGCTCCGACGCGGGCGAGGTGGACGAGGTCGTGGGGGAGATCCTGGACTATCAGGTGGACGGGCTGGTCCTGGCGTCCGCGGCGCTGTCATCGGACCTCGCGGCGCGGTGCCGGGCCACAGATGTGCCTGTCGTGCTCTTTAACCGCCGCCAGGGCGCGGAGGGGGAGATCAGCGTCGTCTCCGACAATCACAGCGGCGGGCGGCTTGCCGCGGAGCATCTGATTGCCCGCGGGGCGTGGCGCATCGGTCACATCGCGGGCTGGGAGGGCGCAAGCACCCAGCGGGAGCGGGAGGCCGGTTTTTTGGGCGCATTGCGTGCGGCGGGGCTCGGGCTACATGCGCGTGAGATCGGAAATTTCGACAAGACCCAGGCGGCAGAGGCCGTGCGCCGGATGTTTGGCGACGCGGCTGCGCGGCCCGATGGGCTGTTTGTGGCCAATGACTACATGGCCCTAATCGCCATGGATGTGCTGCGCTACGAGCTCGGGCTCAGCGTGCCGGGCGATGTGCGCGTGGTGGGCTTTGACGATGTGCCCGCTGCCGCCTGGCCGGGCTATGGGCTGACCACGCTGCGCCAAGACGTGGACGCGATGGTGGAACAGACCGTCGCCGCGCTGTCTGGCACGGCAGTCGTCGCGCCGCTCCCCGTGCGGTTGGTTGTGCGCGGGTCGAGCTAGCGCGCGCTGGGGCAACGCGGTCTTAACGGGAAGCGCAGACAACTCCCCCCGCGCGCCCGGCCTTGGCAAGCCGGTACAGACCTAGACGATGATCCGGCTCTCAGACCACCTGACGAAGGTGCAGAGCAGCCGGGGCCCCGACGAAGGATCAGACAGGTCGCCCGATGCGGGCCCGCGTCTTTTTCCACAGAGTTTCCGAGACATAGCACGGCTCAAAGCGAGCGCGTGATCGAAGCGCTATGCGAGTTCCATCGGCGGGCCGCGGTGCGTCGATCCGTTGGTTATGCTGCGTCGTTTATGGTTGGCATTTGCCTACAGTGAATGAGCAAAGCGCTGGCTTCGAAGTATCGACGTGCCGTGGGGGCGGCCCGCCGATGGGGCGGCGGGCTACGCCCATGATTCCGCCCCGGGTGCTTCGCGTTCGCGTTCTACACCGCTCCCGTTTCCAGCAAGATCTGCTTCCAGATCGCGGTCTCATCAATCAGCGTCCACTCTCGTGTCACGCCGCGCGGGCCGAGCTCCAGATGGGTGATACCCATCACATAGACCTCCGCCCCTGTGGGGCGCCCGAACATGCCCCAGCCGTCATGGCGCCCATGAAGCGACCAGCGCAGCGCCGCGCGGTGCGCGTGATCAGCGTCACGGCGTAGGATCGCGTGGTCGATCTGGAACACGCCGGAGGGGAACGCCGACCGAAGCTCCAACCAAAACGCCATCGCCGCGTCCCGCCCGTGGGCGTGGCGGTGGCCGGGGTAGGCGAGCGCGCAGGCGCGGTCATAGCCTGCGGCTATCGCGCCGATATCGCGCCCGGCCATGACAGCGTCGAACAGGTCTGTGACCTCGCCGGCCTGCCCGTTTCCAGTGCCCGTATAGGGGCCTGCCACATCGGTCTGGGGCGTAAATGGCGCCACGCAACGCTCCGGCCCGCCTTCGCGCGCGATCAGGTCGCGGGTCCAGCCCACAACATCGGCCCCCATCTGCTGCACGATGGCGCTTTGGTCGCGGACCAGCCATTCGTCGTGGACGGCATTCGCTTTGCACCAACAATCGGCCAGGATGCGGTATTCCAATCGCCGCCCCGTCGGCGCGCCATAGACGCCCGGGCCGGTATGGGTGGCGGTGCAATAGAGCCGGTGCGAGCTGAGGAACGCGTCACCGCCCGTGGCGCACCAAATCACGTCTTCACCGGGGAGCTGCCGGTCCGGAAATTCCGCCAATGTCGCCATGGTCGCAGCGATGATCCCCGCGTTGCCCACCACCACCGAAGCGGGGGAGCGCACGATCAGCCCATCGGCGTAGTACCGCGTCAACGACGCGATCTCGCGCTTTTCCCAAATGTCTTCGGTGATGCCGAGGATGTAATCCTCAGGTCCTGTCCAACGGTCATCAAAGCCAGGTAGAAATGCCATGTCAGTCTAGTAGCCAAAGCCCGCCCAGGACGAAACCACCGATAAAGAGCGTTTCCACCACGATGAGCGCGATGGCGGCCCCGCCCACGGACAGGATGCTCCTGAGGTTCGATTTCATGCCCACCGCGGCGATGGCGGTCAGCAGGAACCAGCGCGACGCCTCGCCGAGAAACGAGGTCACCAGCGCAGGCACGAGCCCCGTGGAGGAGGCCGCCGCAAGCACCAGAAACCCGATGACAAAGCCCGGCAAGATCGGTGGGCGGCTCACCCCATCCTCTAGCACCGAATAGCGCCGGATCAAAAGCGACGCGATGAGCACGACAGGGGCGAGCATGGCCACACGGAAGAGCTTGACGAGCGTCGCGGCATCCCCCGCCTCTTCGGAAATCGTGTAGCCCGCACCCACCACCTGCGCCACGTCGTGGATCGAGGCGCCCAGGAACACCCCCGCCTGAAAATCGTTCATCCCCAGGGTGTTTGCCAGGATCGGGTATGCGATCATCGCGATGGTCGACAGCACCGTGACGCCCATGACGGTGAAAATCAGCCGCTCCTCAGAGCGGTGGTCGCGGGGCAGGACCGCAGCGATGGCCATCGCCGCGGAGGCGCCGCAGATCGCAACCGACCCCGCCGTAAGAAGCGAGAACCGCCAGCGGTGGCCAAAGAGCGGCCCGACCAAAAGACCAAATGCGATGGTGGCGACCACAGCGCCCACGACGAGGCCGATCAGCTCCAACCCCAGATTTGCCATAAGCTGTGCCGATATGCGCACGCCGAGCAGCGCCACCCCGAGCCGCAGAAAGGTTCGCGCGGCAAAGCCTATGCCGTCGACGGTTTTGCCCTCCTCCCCCAAAAAGCCAAGCGCGATGCCGAGGAGGAGCGCGAGCAGCATGGCGGGCGTTGCATAGTGCTCCGACAAGAACTGCGCGCAGATCGCGACGACGACGGCCACGGCGATACCGGGAAACAGACCGCGTGCGCGGGCGGAAAGGTCGGTGAACGTCATGTCGCAAATTCTCGCGCGAGCCCGGCCAGTGCCAATGCGATCAGCAGGACCAGGCAGATGGGTTTATAGTAGGGCTCGTATCGCGGGATGAACATCCACTTGCCCAGGACGACGCCTGCCGCGGTGGGCACGGCGAGCACGAGGCCCCGCCAGATCGCTGTGGCATCCATGGTGCCGATGATCAGATGCGTGAAGAACGACACGCACAGCGACACTGTGAGGTACAGGATCAGCGAGGCGCGGATGACCCGCCCCGGTTTGTCGAGCGCGAGCGTATAGAGCGCCACGACCATGCCGCCTGCGCCAGAGAGGCCCGTGGTAATCCCCGCCGTCAGCCCGGATGCACCAAGCCCCACGCGCGTAGCAAGGAACGGCAGTCGCAGGCGCGCCAGTTGCGTCGCGGCCAGGGCCGATATCAGCACAAGCGCGGCGATCTTGGAGACGTCTTGCGGGATCGACAGCGTGAGCCAAAGCCCAAGCGGCAATCCGATCACGGACCCCGCGGCGAGCCCGAACCCGATGCGCTTATCGGCCTCTGTCCAGCCGGAGCGGATCATCAGAACCGATGCGGTGATTTCGAGCCACCAAAGCATCGGGATGATCTCCACCGGGGGGAGGTAGAACACGGCCGCGGTCATGGCCACGGCAGATAGCGCAAAGCCTGTGAAGCCGCGGATGACGCCCGCGATGAACGCAATGCCTGCGAGCGCGGTGAGCTCGGCTGGGCCGAGGTTGAGAAGCTCTGTCACCGGGCTTGGAGCGCCGTGACAGCGATCATGTTGACGATGTCGTCTGCGGTGCAACCGCGGCTCAGGTCATTGGCGGGTTTGGCGAGGCCTTGCAGGACGGGGCCAATCGCCTCCGCCCCGCCGATGCGTTGAGCGATCTTGTAGCCGATATTGCCCGCGTTGAGGTCGGGGAAGATCATGACATTGGCCGCGCCTTGGGTGGCGGAGCCCGGCGCCTTGCGTTCGGCGACGGAGGGCACAAAGGCCGCGTCGAACTGAAGCTCGCCATCGGCCACCAGCTCTGGCTGCGCCGCTTGCAGCAGTTTGAGCGCATCGGTGACCTTTGTCACTTTTGCGTGCCGCGCGGAGCCGTGGGTGGAAAACGACAGCATCGCCACCCGCGGGTCGCGGTCCGTGAGCGCCTGCCAGGAGGCCGCCGATTGCGCGGCGATGGCGGCGAGTTCGGCGGCGTCCGGGTCCACAACGAGGCCCGCATCTGAGAATAGCATGGCGTCGCGGCCCGACGTGTGCCCCTCGGGCAGGACCATGAGGAAAAAGCTCGACACAAGCGGCGCGCCGGGCGCTTTGCCGATGATCTGGATGGCGGCGCGCACGGTGTCGGACGTCGTTTCCACCGCGCCGCCCACGGTGCCGTCGGCGTGGCCTGTGGCGACCAAAAGCGCGGCAAAGGTGAGCCGTTTGGTGACCTCCTGCGCGGCGCGTTCGGGCGTCATGCCTTTGTGGGCGCGGAGCTCTACGAGCTTTGCCTCGAGCTCTGGGCGCAGGTCGGAGGTCTCGGGGTCATAGACTGTGATCCCGTCCTCGGCAGGTCCGCCCACGCGCGACACCTGCGCGAGGCCAGAGGCCGCAGCGGTGCGGGCGGCCTCGATCACGCGGGGGTCGTCGCCCTCGCTCAGCACGATGTGCTTTTGTGATGCGCTTGCGCGCTCGCGGAGGGTTGTGAGAACGGGCATCGCGGTTTCCTTTCCGCCAGAACGGCGAAGTCCCGAGCCGGGCCCGGGACCTCATAGTGTGTGTCTGTCTCCCCGGGGATTGCCCGGGGCAGGGCGCGTTACTCAGCGGCGATCATGTCGTCTTTGCTGATGCCTGCGACCTTCACCGGCTTTTTCATCGCGTCGCGACGGAACGGATCGCCGAGTTCCTGGTTGATCATGGCTTCGATGAGCGTGGTCTTCCCATTCTCCATCTGGTCCTTGATCGCCTGGTTCAGCGCAGCGGTGAGTTCGTCCATCGTGCGCGCAACAACGCCCTGGAGGCCGCATGCTTTGGCGATGCCAGCATACGACACTTCTTCGTCCAGCTCGGTGCCCACGAAGTTGTCGTCGAACCACAGGGTGGAGTTCCGCTTTTCTGCGCCCCACTGGTAGTTGCGGAAGACGATCTGCGTGATCGGGGGCCATTCGCCGCGGCCGATGGCCGTCAGCTCGTTCACCGCAATGCCAAAGGCGCCGTCGCCTGCGAAGCCCACGACGGGCACGTCAGGTTGGCCGATTTTCGCGCCGACAATCGCCGGAAGCCCGTAGCCGCAGGGGCCAAAGAGGCCCGGTGCGAGGTACTTACGACCGGTGTCGAAATCAGGATAGGCGTTGCCGATGGCGCAGTTGTTGCCGATGTCGGAGGAAATGATCGCCTCCCGCGGCAGGGCTGCGGTGATCGCACGCCACGCCATGCGTGGGGACATCCAGTCCGGTTTCGCCGCGCGGGCACGTTCGTTCCAGGTGGTGCCTGGATCGTCCTGCTCGTGGGTCAGCGATGTGAGCTCCTGCGCCCATGCCGATTTGGTTTGCGCGATGTGGTCTGCGCGTTCTTGGCGGTTTGCCTCGCCTGCGTTGTCATCGAGCTGCGCGAGGATGCCGTTGGCGACCTTGGCCGCGTCACCCACGATGCCCACGGTGACCTTCTTGGTCAGGCCGATGCGGTCGGGGTTGATGTCCACCTGGATGATGGTGGCCTCTGTGGGCCAGTAGTTGATGCCGTAGCCGGGCAGGGTCGAGAACGGGTTGAGGCGCGTGCCGAGGCAGAGCACCACGTCCGCTTCACTGATGAGCTGCATGCCGGCCTTGGAACCGTTGTAGCCAAGCGGCCCCGCAAAGAGCGGGTGGTTGCCGGGGAAGGCGTCGTTGTGCTGGTAACCCACGCAGACCGGAGCGGTGAGCTTTTCAGCCAATGCCTGGGAGGCTTCCATGCCGCCTTCGGACAGGACAACGCCTGCGCCGTTGAGGATGACAGGGTTCTTGGCGTTGGAGAGGATCTCTGCGGCTTTGGCCACGGAGTTCTCGCCGCCGGAGGAGCGCTCGAACTCAATCGGTTCGGGGAGCTCGATATCGATGACCTGGGTCCAGAAATCGCGGGGGATGTTGAGCTGCGCGGGGCCCGACAGGCGCTTGGCCTGGGAAATCACGCGCGTCAGCACCTCGGCCACGCGGGATGGATCGCGGACCTCTTCCTGATAGGCGACCATGTCCTCGAACAGAGCCATCTGTTCGACTTCCTGGAAGCCACCCTGACCGATGGTCTTGTTTGCGGCCTGCGGTGTGACGAGCAGGAGCGGTGTGTGGTTCCAGTATGCGGTTTTCACGGCGGTCACGAAGTTCGTGATGCCCGGGCCGTTCTGCGCGATCATCATCGACATCTTGCCGGTGGCGCGGGTATAGCCGTCGGACATGAACCCGGCGGAGCCTTCGTGCGCGCAATCCCAGAAGGTGATCCCAGCCTCTGGAAACAGATCCGAGATCGGCATCATGGCCGATCCAATGATGCCAAAGGCATGCTGGATTCCGTGGCGCTGAAGAACTTTGACGAATGCTTCTTCAGTAGTCATTTTCATGGCGAGACCTCCCGTTCGACGATTTCATATCTATGAACCTCAGGGGCACACTACCAGTGAAATTTGGTCTCAAAATTTCATTTCGCGGAAAAAGTGGGAAATTGCGAGACTAAAAGTCTCAATAAGTGCGTTTGGATGTCGGCGCGGCTCAGCGCGAGGTCGCGTGGTCCAGTCGCTGCCGCGCGATGGATTCGTTTCTGAGCGACATACGGTGGTCCCGCAGGCAGCTTTCAACAAAGGCCAGGTGGTCGGTGACGGCCTGGCGCGCGGTGGGGGGATCGCGGTCCATCAGGGCGCGGTAGATCGCGCGGTGCTGGTCGAGCAGGCTTTCGCGGGTGGCCCGTTGGCGGAACATGATCTTGCGGTTGTAAAAGACCCCGTTGCGGAGCAGCGAGAACACCGACCGCATGAGGTGGAGCAGCACGACGTTATGGGCGGCTTCGATGATGGCCAGGTGGAACTCCGCGTCGAGCGCGGCCTCCTCATCGCCGGAGCGTTTCTTATGAGCGGCCTCCATGCGGTCCATGATGTCGGTGATGACGGCGAGGTCCGTGTCAGAGGCGTGGCGCGCGGCGCGCTCGGCGGCGAGCCCTTCCATGTCGCGGCGCAGGGACAGGTAGTCGAACACCGCCTCATCATGGCGCGCAAAGAGCCCCATGAGCGCGGGCGAGAACGCGGAGCCCAGCACGTCGCTGACAAAGATGCCTGCGTTGGCACGGGTTTCCACGAGGCCCGCGGCTTGCAGGTCTGTCATCGCCTCCCGCACGGAGGGGCGGGAGACGCCAAAGCGCGCGGCGAGGTCGCGTTCGGATGGGAGCCGCTCCCCCGGGGTGAGGACGCCGCGCAGGATCAGACGCTCGATCTGGTCGATGATGGATTGGGAGACTTTGGCGGTCTCGATCTTTTCAAAGGGCATGCGGGGCGGCCTGATTGGTCGGGTCAGGATACCAATTAGGGTGTTTTGGGGGCGCGGTCACCCCTTGTAAGTGACTTCAAATAACGGACGCCGGTTGGTCCGCTGTAGCGCCGTTCCGAGGGGTGGCGTTCGCGCCGCCCGTCAAACCAAAGGTTTGCCTTTGGCAAAACGGGGGCGGAACGGCGCGGCCCGACGTTGCCGTCGGGCGAGCAAACTGGGGCTCGGTCGTTCCGAGGCGTGGCCCCCCTTACGCGTTCGGGCGGATGATGATCTCCACCCGGCGGTTCTGGCGGCGGCCCTCGGGAGTGACGTTGTCGGCGATGGGCTCCGCCTCGCCGCGGCCAAAGGCGATGATGCGGTTGGCGCTCACGCCATTGACGCGCAGGATGCCTGCCACGCTATCCGCGCGGCGTTTGGACAGGTTCTGGTTGTAGCCTGCGTCGCCTACCCAGTCGGTGTGACCGATGACGGTGACGGTGGTGTTGGGGTAGCGCAGCAGGTTCGCCGCCAGGCTGCGCAGATCGCCTTGGAGGTCGGGGCGCAGCGTCGCGCTGTCGGTGTCAAAGAGGATGTCTTGGGGCATCCGCACGATAAGCTCGTTGCCCTGGCGCGTGATCGACACGTTGTTGCCAAGCTCAGCGCGGAGCTCCGCCTCCTGCCGGTCGAGTTGCTGTCCGATCAGCGCGCCGGCGCCTGCGCCCAGTGCGGCGCCGATGATCGCGTCGCGGCCTTTGTCGCCGTCATCGGCCTGGGCGATACCAGCGATGGCGCCCACGAGCGCGCCGGTCAACGCGCCCTGCTGGGTGCGGTTTTCGTCCGGGGCGGCGGGGTCGAAATTTGTGGCGTCGAGGCACCCTGTCAGGGCCATCATGCCTGCGATACCGATGAATACACGGGGTTTGGTCATATCTTCTTCTCACTCACCAAAAGGGTCGGCTGCTCAGCCGCAATTTGGGGGCTGATGCCAAGAATGCCCAGTGATATGCAATATCACGCCGCCGAGGGGCGGTTTTCCGCCCCGTTTTCTGCGCGGTGGTCGGCCCGCGCGGTTTCATAGGCCAGGAGCGTGCGTTTCACGGGCAGCCCCCAGTGGTAGCCGCCCAGCCCGCCGGATTTCCGCAGCGCGCGATGGCAGGGGATCAGGTAGGAGATCGGGTTGCGCCCCACGGCGGAGCCTACGGCGCGTACGGCTTTGGGTGCGCCCACGCAGGCGGCGATTTCGCTATAGGTCGTGACCTTGCCCGAGGGGATGCGCATGAGCGCCTCCCACACTTTGATCTGGAGCGGGCGGCCAATGAGCAGCAGTCGCGCTTCCCCCCCGTCTTGGGCAAAGGCGGCGTCCATGTCGGCGCGCAGGAGCTCTGGGTTTTCGGTATAGTGCGCCTCGGGCCAACGGGCGCGCAGGTCGGCCATGGCGACCTCGCGCCCGAATTCCTCGGTAAAGGCCAACCCGCACAGGCCGCGCTCCGTCCCCATGGCGAGCGCATCGCCGAAGGGCGTGTCGAAATACCCCCAGGAGATCACATTGGCGGCCCCGCCGCGGGCGAAGTCGCCGGGGCTCATGGCCTCCCACCGCAAAAAGAGGTCATGGAGCCGGGAGGTGCCGGAGAGGCCCACGGCGTGGGCCGTTTCCAGGGTGGTGAAGCGGTTTTTGAGGAGGGCCTTTGCGTGGCCCAGCGTCAGGTATTGCTGGAACTTCTTGGGGGAGACCCCCGCCCAAGCCGTGAACGTCCGCTGGAAATGCGCGGGCGAGAGGCCCGATTGTTCGGCCAGCGCCTCCAGGCTGATGGGTTCGTCGGCGGCGTCGATGGCGTCAATCGCGCGCCCGATGATGTGGTAATGATAGCTGTCCATAACGGGCCCTCCGCTTTGGGGAGAGGTTATGCTGCGGGCTGCGCGGGAGCGACCCGTTTCTTGATGAAACGACTTTGGTTATCGGCGCATCGCCTCGATGATGTACGCGCCCGGTGGGCACCACCGGGCAGCCCCCCTCCGCCCCCACGGGCGGGGGCTACTCCCCCACCCGCGGCCGGGGGCTGCCCTCATTCCTGTCGAACAGACTTTTCATGAAAACCGATCTGGCGCGAGCTGCGCCTGTGTCTCCGCGTCCAGCTCCGATGCCCGCCCTAGGATCACATCGGCGGCAAAGCGGCTCGCGGCGGGGGCGGTTTGGAAGCCGTAGCCGCCCTGACCGGCGTGCCAAAAGAACGTGGGGTCCGCCGTGTCGAACCCGATAACGAGGTTGCGGTCGGGCGAGAATGTGCGCAGTCCCGCCCAGGTCGCGATGGGGCGCGTGACGGCTTCGGTCACGTTGTGTTCGTAGCGCGCGAGCCCCTCCGCCAGGGTCATGTCATCGGGCCAGGCGTCGGTGGGCTCGGACGGGGCTTCCTCCGCCGGGGAGACGATGAGCGCACCTGCGTCGGGCTTTGCGTACCATGTCTCGCCAGGGCCGAACATCATGGGCCATGTGGCAATGTCGTGCCCACCCGGGGCCGCGATGCGCGCCATGGACCGCCGCAGCGGCGTGAAGCCCAGGGGAGCGATGCCTGCGGTGCGCGCGATCTCATCCACCCAGGCACCCGCCGCGTTGCACAGGAGCCGCCCCTCAAAATTCCCTTTGGGTGTGTTGATCAGCCAGTGGGCGGCCAAGCGGTGGATGCTGATTGCCTTGGCCCCCGGCAGCACCGTGCCGCCGTTCTGGCGGATGGTGCGTGCGAAATGCTGGAGTAGCCGGTCGGTGTCGATGTCCCAGGCCTCCCCATGGTGGGCAGCGCGGCGCACGGTGTCGGTGTTGAGCACCGGCACCATGGCCTGCGCTTCGGCCAGGGTGAGCGGTGTCATGGCCATGGTCACAAGGTCGGCCTCGTAGCGCTCCGGGTCGCCGCTATCGAGGAGCATCAGCCCCCGGGGGCTGAGCACACCGCCGTCGAGCGTGTCGTGGTCGGCCTTTGACGCGCGGTTGAGCGCGATGGTCGATGGCAGGCCGTAGGTTTCCTCGAACATGGCCGCGGACCGGCCTGAGGCGTGGTAGCCCAGGGCGGGTTCCTCTTCGAGGAGCAGGACGGACATATGGGGCGCGAGCCGGGCGCCGAGCGACAGGCCTGCGATGCCGCCGCCGATGATGAGCGCGTCGATCATGCTTCCTCCAGGCGGTCAGTGGCGGGGGCTGGGGTTGGCGAGAGCGCGGTGATTTCGGCGTAGAGCGCAGCGCTGAGCGGGAACGATGCGGCGGCCAGGGAGGGCGCAAGCTGTGCCGCGGAGCGGGCGGAGATGATGGGCGCGGGCCCCGCCGGGTGGGCGGCGGCCCAGGCCACGGCCAGTGTGGCTGGGGCGACCCCGTCCCGCGCGGCCAGGCGGCTGAGCGCTGCCGCGGTGTCGTGCATCCAGTCCTGGCCGTAGCGCGCGGCGTAGCGGCTGTCGGTGCTCAATCGCCCTGTGCCGCCCTCGACATATTTGCCGGTCAGCAGCCCGCTCCCCAGCGGGGAGTAGGGCGCGATGGCGATGCCTTGGTCTTGGGCCATGGGAAAGAGCTCCACCTCCGCCTGGCGTTTGACGAGGGAATACATGGGTTGGATGATGTCGATGCGGGTGCCCTGGGCTGCGGCTGCGGCCTGCGCCTTCATCACCTGCCAGGCGGCGTAGTTCGAGACGCCGATATAGCGGATGTGGCCCTTGGCCTGGAGCGTGGCCAGGGTGTCGAATGTCTCGTCCAGGGCGGTTTCGGGGTCGAAGCGGTGCATGTAGAGGATGTCGAGCGTGTCGAGGCCCAGCCTGCGGCGGCTGTCATCGACGTTGCTTTGGATTGTGGCGCGGCCCGCGCCGCCTGTGTAGCCGCATTTGGTGGCGATGAGCAGCGCCTCCCGGTCCTGCTGGATCAGGGCGCCTAAGACCTCCTCCGACGCGCCGCTGGTATACATATGGGCCGTGTCAAAGTGGTTGAGACCCGCGGCGCGGCAGGCGTCGAACATCGCCGCGCTGGCCTTGGCGTCGGCGGTGCCGCCGAATTGCATGGTTCCAAAGGTGAGCGTTGATGCGGGGGCGCCAGAGATCGTGGTCAGCATGGCGCGACCATTGCAGCCCGCGCGGGCGGAGGGAAGCCTAGCGGCGTGCTTTTCGGTGCGGACGCCTGACCCAAAAGCTGAGCCCGATGGCGCTGGCGGAGTTGAGCGTCATCAGCGCTCCGGGGAAACTGTGGACGTAGCCTAGCACGTCTACAAAGAGCAGGTAGCCAATGTCGAGCAGCCCGCCGACCATGGCGGTGACCCAGATCGCCGTGAGGTTGGCCGTCCAGGTGAAGTCGGCGCCGATGACCGTGGCCGCACCGCCCCAGGCCAGGTTCCACCCGTGCTGGTTGAGGATGCCTGCCCCGGCGGGCTCGTCGGCGTGACGCAGGCTGTCGGGGTCGACGGCGTTGGCGATGGCCGCAAAGCCGCCTGAGGCGTCTGAACTCAGCACGATGACGCCCGCGAGGAGATGCACGATCCCCCAGACGACCCAGAGTGCGGCGGCGCGTTTGAGCGCGGTGGATGGGGCCGGAGACATGGTATACGCCGTATACGCCGGTGGGGCCCGCTTGCGCGAGCTATTGAGCGACATCATGACGGAGCTCCTGGCGCCGTTGTCGGAGGCAGAGCAGCACGGCCTGCGGTCATCGCTCGCCAAGCCCAAAGCGGCGCGGTTTGGGTGAGTGGGCGGGCCCACCCGCCCACCCACTCGCTGCGCTCGCCTTGGGGCGCTGCCCCTGACCCCCGAAGTTTTTGAGGACGAAAGAAAGTGGGGGGCATGGGGCTGCAGGGCTTTGTGAGCTGCGGGTGGGTGTTTGTCTGGGCTTTGGCGGTGGAGCTTTCTTGAGCTTTCTGGAAATACGCCCGCCGGAGGCGCGCGGCGAAGCCGCGCCCCCTTTGGTTCAAGCCAGCGCAAGCTGGCGCAGAAGGGAGGCGGGCGGGCGCGGCCTTGGGGAAAGGGGCTGTGTTAAATAGCAAAGCGCCCGGCGGTGGGGCCGGGCGCTTTTTGGGTCTTTGGGGCGTGGGTTAGTTCGGGATGTCGCCGGTCACGCCTTCGACGTAAAAGCTCAGGCCCGCGAGGGTGCCGTCATCGGCCACTTCGCCCTCTGCCAGCCACACGGAGCCGTCTTGTTTGTTGATCGGCCCGGTGAACGGGTGGTAGTCGCCCGCGGCGATGGCATCCATCATGGCTTGCGCTTCGGCCTGCACGTCGGCTGGGATTTTGTCGGTCATGGCGCCCATTTCAACCATGCCGGTGTCCATGCCGTCCCAGGTGTCGACGCTTTCCCAGGTGCCGTCCATGACCGCTTGCGTGCGGGCGATGTAGTACGGTGCCCAGTTGTCGATGATCGACCCGATGCGCGATGTTTCGGTGAATGCCGCCATGTCGGAGGCCTGGCCGAAGCCCAGCACGCCTGCTTCCTCCGCCGCGGCGAGCGGGGCGGTAGAGTCTGTGTGCTGCAGGATGATGTCGGCGCCTTGGTCGATGAGCGCGCGTGCGGCGTCTGCTTCTTTGGTCGGGTCAAACCAGGTAAAGACCCAGATGATGTTGAATTCCACGTCCGGGTTCACGCGCTGGGCGTGGATATAGGCCGCGTTGATGCCGCGAATGACTTCTGGGATGGGGAAGGAGGCGATGTAGCCGATCTTGTTGGTTTTCGTCACTTTGCCCGCGATGTGGCCCTGGACGGCGCGGCCTTCGTAGAAGCGCGCGGAGTAGGTGGAGACATTGTCGGCGCGCTTATAGCCCGTCGCGTGTTCGAATTTCACATCTGGGAACTTGGCGGCGACGTTGATGGTCGGGTCCATGTAGCCAAAGGATGTCGTAAAGATCAGGTCGGCGCCTTGCAGGGCCATCTGCGTCATCACGCGTTCGGCGTCTGCGCCTTCGGGCACGTTTTCGACATAGGTGGTCTCGACCTTGTCGCCGAATGCCTCTTCCACAGCCAGGAGGCCCTGGTGGTGTTCGTAGGTCCAGCCGCCGTCACCGATGGGGCCGACATAGACGAAGCCGACTTTGGTGGGCTCGTGGCCATCGGCGAGGGCCGGGCCAGAGACGGCCACGGCGAGCGCGGCCAGAATAGATTTGAGTTTCATGGAGTTCCCCCAGTTGCGATGCCCCGCGCTTAGCGCGAGGCGTGAAACGATTGGCCCAGTGCAGCCGGCGCGCCAAGCGCACGCGCCCGGCCCGCCGAGATCAGGACCAGCACAAGGATCGTGATCAGATACGGGCTCATGGACAAGTATTCGACGGGTATCTTGATCCCGGCTGCTTGTAAATTGAGCTGTAGCACGGTGACACCGCCAAAAAGATAGGCACCCACCAGGACGCGACCCGCGCGCCAGGCGCCAAAGACCACGATGGCGAGCGCGATCCAGCCCGCCCCTGCCGTCATGCCATCCACCCATTGCGGCACGCGCACCATGGAGATGTAGGCCCCGCCCACCCCAGCGCAGGCGCCGCCAAAGGCGATGGCGCCCATGCGGATCAGTTTGACCTTGTAGCCGAGCGCGTGGGCGGCCTCCGCATTTTCGCCGCAGGAGCGCAGGATGAGGCCCGCGCGGGTGTACTTCAGGAAGGCCCAGACCGCGAGCACGGTCGCAAGCGACAGGTAGACGATGGGGTCGTGGCCAAAGAGGATGGGCCCAAGGACGGGGATGTCGGTCAGAGGGCCGAGGTCGAGCTTGGACGTCAGCGGCGGTTTCACGCCCTGGTAGCCTTGGCCCATGAGCGAGGAAAGGCCGAGGCCAAACAGCGTCAGCGCGAGGCCCGTGGCGACTTGGTTCGACAGGAAATAGAGCGTGATGACCGCGAAGATCAGCGAGAGCGCCGCGCCGCCGATAGCCGCGAACAGGAAGCCAAGCGCGGGGGAACCGGTCTCCACGGCGATGATGAAGCCGCAGATCGCGCCGGTGATCATCATCCCCTCGACGCCGAGGTTCAGGACGCCGGATTTCTCCACCACCAGTTCGCCGATTGCGGCGAGGAGGATGGGGGTGGAGGCCACCATGAGCGCGGCGATGAGGAGGACGGGGTTGATGCTGCTTAGGTCCATGATTTGCCTCCGCGCGCATGCGCCATGCCCGACCTCGGGTGGGCAAACGATGGTCGTGTTGTGTGCGAATGTGCAAAAGGTTCGACGGCGCAGCGGGTTGAGACGTTGCAGTATGCCCTCCCGGGGGGGAGGTCGGGCATGGCGCATGCGCGCCGGGTG
>JBCBZG010000011.1:0-116753 GCA_039815465.1 Pseudomonadota bacterium | reverse complement strand
GGCGCGATCACGGTCGGCCTCGTGTCCAACGCGGTCTTCTTCATCCCCGCCATCGACGGCGCTTGGTTCCGCGTGTTCCTCGGGGCGATCCTGCTCGCGGCGGTCTTTGCGAACGAGCGTATCCGCAAACGCATCACGGGGGGGATTTGATCCATGGCTAGCTCATTTCTCAGAGTCGAAAACGTCGTCAAAAAGTTCGGCCCCTTCATCGCGCTCAACGGTGTGAACCTTGAAGTCTACCCGGGGGAGGTTCACGCCCTCCTCGGCGACAACGGCGCGGGCAAATCAACGCTGATCAAAACGCTCGCAGGCGTCCACCAACCCAGCGCAGGCCAGCTCTATATCGAGGATAAGCCGGTCAACTTCCGCTCCCCCCGCGATGCGTCGAACGCAGGCATCGGGACGGTGTATCAGGACCTCGCGCTCAACCAGCTGATGAGCGTCACGCGCAACTTCTTCATGGGCCGCGAGCTGACCAATGCCTTCGGCAAGATGAAGATGGACGAGATGGACAAGATCGCCCATGACGAGATGCTGAAAATCGGCATCGACTTCAGCGATCCGACGCAGGCGGTGGGCACCATGTCAGGTGGTCAGCGTCAGACGCTCGCCATCGCCCGCGCCATCCACTTCGGCGCAAAGGTGCTGATCCTCGACGAACCGACATCGGCCCTGGGGCAAAAGCAGCAGATGGAAGTGCTGAAAACGATCAAACGCGTGCGCGCCCGTGGCGACATCGCGATCATCTTCATCACCCATAACGAGATCCACTCGAAACTCGTTGCCGACCGCTTCACCTTCCTCGCCCTCGGGCAGGTGATCGGCGCGGGCACGCGGGCGGAGCTCGAAGGTCAGGACATCCGCCGCCTCATGGCCGGTGGGGCCGACATCGCCGCGCTCGAACGCGAGTTCGCGGAACTCTAAGGAATGGTTAACCTCCTGCGCCGCCCCCAAACGGGCTCCTGCGTGCACCACATCACGCCAGAAAACGTCCGCGGCGATTGTACAAGTTGGTCTTACGTCGGCTTTGAGCTGTACAAACTTGCACAAGGTGAGCGTCTGACCCAGAAAACAGGCGATCGCGAGCACCTGCTTGTGATCGTCACCGGCCGCCTCTCCGCCACCGCAGGCGGGCAGGATCAGGGCACTCTCGGCGGCCGCATGAACATCTTCGAGCGCCAAAAAGCATGGGCGCTCTACGTCCCCAATGGCAGCGATTGGGAGGTCGTGGCGGAGACTGACGCGGAACTCGCCATCTGCACCGCGCCCGGCCATGGCGGCCATGGCGGCCATGATATCCGCGTGATTGCCCCCGATGATGCCCCCATGGAAGCGCGAGGAACAGGCGCTAACACCCGGTTTGTAAACGCAATTTGCATGGAAGAACGGGATTGGGCTGACAGCCTCCTCGTCACCGAGGTCTGGACGCCAAACGGCAACTGGTCGAGCTACCCCAGCCACAAACACGATACCGACGCCTACCCCGACGAGACCTATCTGGAAGAAACCTACTACCACCGGATCGACCCACCCACGGGCTTTGGCATCCAGCGGGTCTACAACGATTCCAGAAGCTTAGACGAAACCATGGCCATCTCCGACGGCGACCTCGTCCTCGTCCCCGAAGGCTACCACCCCTGCGCCGCCCTCTACGGCCACGACCTCTATTACCTCAACGTCATGGCCGGCCCCCGCCGCGCCTGGCGGTTCCGGAACGACCCTGACCACGACTGGGTTTTTCAAAGAGATTCAAAGTCATAAGCGCATCCCCGGGTCGGCGGGTGGGCGCCTTTCAAGCGTAGCGCAGAAACAGTGCCACCCGCCGACGCGAGACAAAAAGGACCCGATATGAGCCTCTCCCTCTTCGACCTCACCGGAAAACGCGCGCTGATCACCGGCTCGTCCCAAGGCATTGGGGAGGCACTGGCCCACGGCCTCGCCGCCGCCGGGGCGGAGATTGTGCTGAATGGCCGCAATGCCGATAAGCTTGCAGAGGCTCATAACAGACTGACACAAAAGGGTTTCACCGCCTCCACGCTTCAGGTCGATGTCACCGACCACGACGCCGTCCGCACCGCCGTTGACGCGTTCGAGGCCGACACCGGCCCCATCGACATTCTCATCAACAACGCCGGGATGCAGCACCGCGCCCCGCTCGAAGACTTCCCCGCCGACCGGTTCGAGGCGCTTTTGCAGACCAACATCGCCAGCGTCTTTCACATGGGCCAAGCCACAGCCCGCCACATGATCTCGCGGGGGCGAGGCAAAATCATCAATATCTGCTCTATCCAAACCGCCCTCGCCCGCACCTCCATCGCGCCCTACACCGCCACCAAGGGGGCCGTCGCGAACCTAACAAAGGGCATGGCCACCGACTGGGCGCGCCATGGGCTCCAGTGCAACGGCATCGCGCCGGGCTACTTCGACACGCCTCTGAACAAGGCGCTCGTCGACGACCCGGAGTTCACCGCTTGGCTCGAAAAACGCACCCCCGCGGGGCGCTGGGGTCAACTGCCAGAGCTTGTGGGCGCGGCGATTTTCCTCGCCTCCGACGCCTCTAGCTATGTGAATGGCACGGTCGTTTATGTGGATGGTGGGATGTCGGCAAGCCTCTGACCCTAAACGTAAAACGCCCCCGAATTGGGGGCGATCCACATGGTTTCCGAATGCCTTAGACCCGCTGAATGCTCGCGGCGATCTGCGCGGCTTCTTCTGCGCTCAGGCGCGGCGGGTGCCAGTCGCGGCCCGGGGCGGCCTCTAGCAGCTTCTTGGTGTAGGGGTGCTTGGGGTTGTTAAACACCTCGTCCGCGGGGCCCATTTCCACCATCACGCCCTTTTCCATCACGGTGATGTAGTCAGAGATCTGCGCCGCCACCCGCAGGTCGTGCGTGATGAAGATGATGGCCATCTTATACTCTTCCTGCAGGTCGTTCATGAGCCGCAGCACCTGCTTTTGCACCGACAGGTCAAGCGCCGACACAGATTCATCCGCGATCACGACATCCGGCCCCATGGCCAGCGCCCGCGCGATCCCGATCCGCTGCCGCTGCCCGCCGGAAAAGTTGCGCGGCGTCCGCTTCAGCGCGGCCTCACCCAGCCCCACCTGCTCCAAGAGCTCAATCGCCTTGGCCTTAGCCTCGTGGCTCGTCACACCCTGGAGCTCCAGCCCCCGCGTGATCATATACCCAACCGTCTGGGAGGGGTTGAGCGACCCATAGGGGTCCTGGAAAATCATCTGGATGTCTTTGCGGGCCTGGACGAGTTGGTCACCCGTCTTACCCAGGAAATCCTCCTCTTTGATGATCACAGCGCCTTCCGTAGGTTCCTGCAAGCGGATCAACGTCTTAGCGAGCGTCGACTTGCCCGAACCAGACTCCCCCACCACGCCCAACGTCTCCCCTGCACGGAGGATGAAGGACGCATCATTCAACGCATGGACCTGCTTTTCGCCGGAGCCATAGATCTTGTGCATCGACTTCACCTCCACCAAAGGCGCGTCGTTGCGGCCCAGATCCGGCGTGCGGGTCGTCTCAAGCAGCGGCATCGCGTCCACAAGGAGCTGTGTGTAGGGCTCCTTCGGCTCCATCAGGATGCCGTGCTTGGTGCCCTCTTCGATCAGACGACCCCAGCACATCACGGCGACGCGGTCAGCCACATCTGCCACCACGCCAAAGTCGTGGGTGATAAAGATCGTCGCGTTGTCGTAGACGTCTTTCAAATCATTGATAAGACGCAGAATTTCGGCCTGCGTCGTCACGTCGAGCGCTGTGGTCGGCTCATCCGCGATCAGGATGTCGGGCTTGCACGCAAGCGCCATGGCGATCACGATCCGCTGGCACTGCCCGCCCGACACCTGGTGAGGGTAACTGTCGTAGATACGCGGTGGCGTGGGCAGCTTCATCTGCTCCAGCAGTTTCAGCGTCTCTTTCTTGCGATCTTCGGGCTTGATCTCAGGGCGGTGGAGTTCGAACACCTCATCGACCTGCTTGCCGATCTTGAGCGACGGGTTCAGCGCCGCCATAGGCTCCTGATAGATCATCGAAATCCGCGCACCGCGGATCTGGTTGAGCTCCTTGTCGGGCATGCGCAGCATGTCCATCCCGTCAAAAATCACGTCCCCGCCGGAAATCACCAACCGCCCCGGCACGTCATTCATGATGGCCGACGTCATCACCGACTTGCCGGAGCCCGACTCCCCCACGATGCACAGGATTTCACCGCGGTGCAGCGTGATCGACACGTCGTTGACGGCATATTTCCGATCCGAGCCCTTCGGCAGCTCGATGGAGAGGTTCTTGATCTCCAAGATCGGTTTTTGCGCTTCGGCCATGTGGCTCTTCCCCCTGATCGCTTTTTCCCAGCCAAACAGGTTCATTGCCACTTGGCAAGCGTCGCGACCCCGATGCTCGGCTGCGTGTAGGCCCCCGGAAGAAGCGGCGCAGGGAGGTTGCGCGCACGGATCGCCGACCAGGCCTGATTTTGCGCGCCACCACCGGCGGTATAGATCGCGTCTGGGCGTCCGCCGCCCAGCTGTTCGATCGTGGCGTAACACTGCGCCTCGATGGTGGCCATGCCTTCGAGCAGGGCGTGCAGGAACAGGCTGTCGCGCTCCGGGCGGGGGCTCAGGCACGGCGCAAGCGCGGGGTCGTTGATCGGAAACCGCTCCCCCGCGCGCAGGAGCGGATAGTAGGACAGACCGCTAGGCTGGCGCGGGTCGATCTGGGCGCTGAGCCGCACCAGCGCGTCCCCGGGAAAATGATGCGCGAGCACGGCGCCCCCGGTGTTCGACGCGCCCCCCACGAGCCAATTGTTCCCCACACGGTGGGAATGGAGCCCGCTCGCAGCGTCCTCGATCCGGCGCGGGCCCATCACATAGACCGCGAGCGTGGAACCGAGCGACGTGACCGCGGCGCCCACCCGGCGCGGTGCGGCCGCGAGAAAGGCGGCGATGCTGTCGGTCGTCCCGGCGTAAAGCACGGCCTGCGGCGACACCCCAAGGTCGCGCGCCACAGCGCCAGAAATCTGCCCATAGGCCGACCCCACCGGCTGCACGCGCGGCAAAAGCCCCGGCTCAAAAAGGGCGGTGACCCAGGGCGGCCACTGCTCCGCCTCAGCATCGAAACCGGTGCGCAGCGCGTTGCTGTGGTCAGACAACCCGCCCGCCCCCAAGAACCGCGCCGCCACGTAATCCGCCTGGTGCAGCAAATGCGCAGGCGCCCGGTCGGCGCAAGACACCAGCCGCAGCGCCCGTGCAAGCGCCGAATTTGGCCCCTTGGCGATCCCGCCTTCGGGCGCGACTTGGGCGATCTGGGCGGCCTCGGCCTCAAATCCCTTGGAGTTGTACATCAGCGCCGGCGACACTGGCTCTAGCGCGCGGTCGGTGAGCACCATGGACCCGGAGGTTCCCGCGATCGCGATGCCTGTCACTTCCGTCCCAGTGTGCCCCAGCCGCTCAAGCGCGGTAACCTGCAAATGCACGCACTGTGCCACGGCCTCCCACCACTTGCGCGCATCGATCTGGGCGCCTTGCGGCAGATGGTGCGACCGCGCCGTCGACAGGCACGCGCCATCGGGCAACAGCACCGCCGTGCGCACGCCGGTCGTCCCGACATCTATGCCCAGTCGCAGGCTCACCGCGTCTCGTGCGGGCAGGTGGGGTGCATTGGCAGGGCGTGCGAATAGCGGCTCATCATAGATCCGTGGCTAGACCCCGCCGCGGGCCGCTTCAACCGTGCAATAGTGCCCCTAACCGCCTTCAAATCTGCCAGTCGCCGGACCTGGGCATGGCGCGACATATCCAAAAGTATAGTTCGGTATGCCAATGCACGCTTTGGCGCGCGTAAACATTTGATACAACGCTCCACAAGATTGACGCATGTCGGTTCTGAGCCCGTGTGACAGTCAGCCAAAGTGCGGATACGTCCGGGGAGACTCTTTTGCTGGCGCACTCACCCTGGTTCAGCTGCTGTTAGGCACAGGTTGTTGCGCGGACCGTTTCGATGGGACCGCGCTGCATGGGGCAACGGTGCCGTGGGTTCGCCCATATCAGCCCTTTGGTGCAAGGCGCCAAAGGGCTGAGCAGGAGCACAACCGGGAGAGTACATGTCAGTCACACTGGCGGCCTTTGGGACCCTTAGGTCCGCCGAAATCGGTTCTCTCGGAGCTTTGGCCACCGTTGGCCATGTAACTCTCCGTTCAGCCAGGGTGACAGCCCCAGGCGCGTGTGGGAGCGATCGGTTTAGAGGCCAGGTGGGCAAGCATCGGCGGGGGTTACGTATCGACGCTTCCCGCCTGGTCGATTTTTTTAGGTCATCGCGGGCCAAGCAAAGAGCCGAGTGGCAATTTTGCGCGCCCTCCCCTAGCCTGACCGCGCGACAGCCGCAGCGATTGTGATGACCGACGAAACCAGCGCTCCCCCCGATTTTGAGGCACCCGGCGGTCCGCGGGCCAGGCGCGCGCAGGATGATACGCAAATCCTATTGGCGTGTTTGGAGGCCTATTCCTCCGCGCCCACACCCAAAGACGCGGTGTCGGCGCTGTTCTACGCCATGCGGCTGCGGCTCGACGTGTCGTTTAGCGTGATCGTGGCGCCTACAGACACGCGGGGTGAGCTTCAGATCGTTGCCACAGACAAGCCCACGTTGCTCAACGCCAAACTCACGGCGCCTTTCGACATCTGGCACACGGCGCGGGCGCTGCCCAATGTTCGCGCCGTAGAAGGGTGGGACGCGCTCGACGGATTTCGCGAGGCCGCGGGTGCTATCGTCGCGCCCGGCTCCCAGACCCACGCGCTCATTGCCTGCCGCGCTGCGCCGCGATCCTTTGCGCCCCGTCATGTGCGCCTGATCGAACAACTCGCCGGGCTCGCCGTGCAGGCCCTGCGCACGGGCGAACTCATGGCCGAAAACGCGCTATTGGCAGCGACGATCTCGGGCTCCTCGGCGGGGTTTGCGATCTCGGACGCGACAGAGGACGGGCAGCCGCTGGTCTACGTGAACCGCGCCTTTGAGAAAATCTCGGGCTACACCGCCGCCGAGGTCGTGGGCCAAAACTGCCGGTTCTTATCGGCGGAGCCCCCGAACTCCCCCGAACGGCTGCGGCTGCGCGCCGCGGTCGCAGCACGCCAAGGCGGGACCTTTGTGCTGCGCAATCGCCGCAAGTCCGGGCAGGAGTTCTGGAACGAATTGACGCTTTACCCGGTGGAGGACCGCACAGGCCGTGTGCGCAACATGGTGGCCACCCAAACCGACGTCACCGCACGCATGGCCGCGGCGGAAGAACGCGATATCGTGCGCCGCCGGATGGACCGCGCGCTAACCGCCACCAATGACGCCTATCTGGTGCTAGAGGCCGACGACAGCGTGGCCTTTGCCAATGCAGCGGTGCACCGGTTCTTTCCGTCCCCACAGCTGAAATGGCGTGTGGGCACCCATTTCGACGAGAACTGGGAGGCCTATCTGGCCGGCGCGGAGGCGGCAGGCCAGCACGTGTCGCGTCTGTTGCGCGCGGCCAATCATCCGGGGCTCGAATTTCTTCCAGACGGGCAGGAGCTGATCTTGCCCGACGGGCGCGCCGTCCTTGTGCGCGGCAAACGGCTCGACGATCGGGGGCGGGTGCTCACGGCCACGGATGTGACAGCCATGAAGTCGGCGCAAAACCTGCTCGCCGACCGGCTCACCGCGATGGAAGCCGCCCCTGACGGCATCGCCACCACCGACCCCTTGGGGCGGTTGACCTACCTGAACTCAGCCGCGCTGTCGCTTTTGGGGTTCGAGCGGGAGGCACAGGCCACAGGCACCCCGTGGCGCGACCGCTATGACGGCGCAGGCACCGCCGTAGCCACGGCAGGTGGCAGCGGCTTTGAGGTGACGCTGACGCGCAGCGCCGCGGCAGACACCCATACGCACGAGATCGTCGGCTCCCCCCTGCCTGCCGGGGGCACCGTACTCGCCATCCGGGACATCACCGAAAAGCTCGCACTTGAAGAACGCGAGAACGACCTGACGCGGGAGCTCATCCGCCTCCAGCGCCAGGACGCCGTTGCGCAGCTCACCGCGGGTGTGGCCCATGATTTCAACAATCTGCTGTCCGCAATCAACGGTTCCGCCACGCTGATCGGGATGTCCGGCCCCCTGCCCGAGGCGGCGCGCCCTCACCTGGACCGGATCGCGGCGGCGGGTGCGCAGTCGGCCAAGCTCGTCGCGCGGCTTCTGGATGTGGGTGCGGGCGAAAACTTTGACGGGCTATTTGCGTTCTCCGATGTGCTCGACGGGGTACCGAGCCTTGTGTCCTCCAGCCTGCCGGAGGCCGTAACGCTGCACATGGCGCCCGCTCGCGGGCCGATGACGCTGCAAGGCGACCCAAGCTCGCTTAGCCGTATCCTGATCAACCTGATCTTAAACGCCCGCGACGCCATCGGGGCGGAGGGCGGCACCATCACCGTCACCGCCGCCGATCAGGGTGGGCTTGACGGCGCGATGCTGCTTGCAGGCCAGATCGCGGATGAAACGCGCTATGCGAAAATCACCGTCGCCGACACCGGCGGCGGGATCGACGCCGCGCAGCTCGCAGACATCACCAAACCTTACTTCACCACCAAGGGACGGCAGGGGACAGGGCTCGGCCTGGCGACATCGGCAATGCAAATCCAGGCAGCTGGCGGCGCGATGGCTGTGCAGTCGGACAAGGGGGCCGGCACGCGCTTTGCGCTCTTTTGGCCGCTGCACCGCGGGGCGCCGCGCCCTGCTGTGACCGATGACGCCGCCCCGGCGGACCAGGACCTTAGCGGGCGGACGATCCTGATCGTCGACGACGAGGATAGCGTCAGCGAGGTGCTCGCCTCCTACCTCGAACGCCAAGGGGCGGAGGTCGCCACCTGTAGCGACCCGCGCGATGCACAGGCCGCGATCCGTGACGACCCGGGCGCATGGTCGGCGCTGATCACAGACTACGACATGCCCGCGCTCAGCGGTGGCGCGCTCGTGGCCGCGCTGCGGCCTATCGCGCCGGACCTGCCCATCATCGTCGTCACCGCCCTGGCCAAACGGCTCACCGACCCGCGCGTGGGGCCAGGCACCGTCACGGCTGTCTTTGCCAAACCCGTGGACCTCGCCGCCCTGTCAGAGACCCTAGCGCAGGTCACGGCAAAGGCCTAAAAGGCGCGGCATGAGACTGCTTCTTGCCGATGACCACGGGCTCGTGCTCGAAACGCTGAGCGCGTTTTTGAGCGCCGAGGGCGCGTTTGACGTGGAAACCTGCACCTCGCTCGACGCAGCTTGCACAAAAATCGCTAGCGATGCCGCCTACGACCTCGTGCTGCTCGACTACTCTATGCCTGGCATGAACGGGCTCGACGGGCTCAGCCGTGCGATCGCAGCCTCCCACGGGCGCCCCGTTGCGCTCATGTCGGGGACCGCCACAAAGGCCGTCGCGCAGGATGCCATCGACAAAGGCGCCATCGGGTTTTTGCCCAAAACCATGGCGGCCTCGTCCCTCGTGAATGCGGTAAAGTTCATGGCGGGCGGCGAGACCTATGTGCCCGTCGACTTTCTCAACGCCGCAGACAGCGCGCCGGAAAGCCCCCTGTCCAAGCTGCTCTCGGTACGGGAGGAGCAGGTGCTACGCGGACTGTGCCGCGGGCTGCCCAACAAAGAAATCGCGCGGGAGCTGAACCTACAAGAGGTCACGATCAAGCTCCACGTCAAAACCTTGTCGCGCAAGCTGGGGGCCAAGAACCGCACCCAGGCGGCGATGCTCGCAAAAGAGGCAGGGTTCGCTTAGGCGCCGTATGCGCGCAGGCCGAACCCGACCTGCGCCGCGTCTTGATTAGGACCGCACCACGTAGTCGCTGTAGTAGCCCTGATAGCGGTAGCTGTTGCCCTTGCGCTCTTCGTAGTTGAGCATCCCCAGGATCTTGGAATGATCAGCGACCGAGCTTTTGATTTGCCCGATGGAGTAGCGAATATCGCTCTGCGTCGTGGCCGCAAAACGCGCCACCATCAGCACCACATCGGCCTGCGGCGCGATATAGCGGGCGTCCACCACCGGCACGACCGGCGGGCTGTCGATCACGATCACCTCGCCATAGGCGCAGGCGTGGTCGAGCAGCATCCGGAACCGGTCTGAGACGAGCAACTGGTCTGTAGGCTTATCGCTGCGCCGCCCACCCAAGAGCGCCTGAAGCGGCGTTTTGGAGTCCTGGACAAAGAACGACATGTCTTCGTCAGACATCGAATCCGAGCTGAGGAATTCGAGCAGACCGCTCGTCGGGCGCACCCCGAGCTGGCGCGCCAGCGACGGTTTGCGCATATCGCCATCCACCAGCACTGTCTTTTTGCCCGACAACGCATAGGTCCGCGCCAGCGCCAACGCTGTCGTCGACTTCCCCTCCACCGGGATCGATGAGGTCACGAGGATCACCTTACCGCGCTTTTTGGGCGTGCCGTCCTCACCCTGCACCATCGCAGGCGCCTTGAGGTCGGTTTTAAAGAGCTCTTGGTCGATGGACGCGCGCAGCTGCCGGAACCCTTCGGCGTAGGCCGATAGCGGTTGTTCGACGACCACGTCTGACACCGACAACTGGCCCTTTTCCTGCGTCTGTGCCGGGATGCTTGCCACGACTGGAACACCCAGCAGGTTTTCCAGCTGACCGTCTGACGTGATCCCGCCGACATAGTATTCATTGGCAAAGGCCAGCGCGGCACCGAGACCCACACCCATGACCAGCGCGATGGCCAAGATCATCGAGCGGTTCGGGAATGCGGCATCCGTGGGCGGAAGCGCCTCGGACACGATGCGGCTGTCGGCGATCTGCACCGCAGACTGCGCCTCCAGATCCGACAGGCGCGTCAGCAAGGTCTGCACCTGCAAGCGGCTCAGCTCCGCAGATTGTTGCAGCGAAAAGATCTCCGCCAGAGTGGTGGAGCTCAGGTCAGAGCGCAGCAACGTGTTGCGGATGCTGTCGCGGACGCTGGTGATGTCCTCTTCGAACTGCGTCACGTCAAGCTGGAGCTCTGCGAGCTGCGCTGTGCCGCGTGTCTCCAGGTTCTCGTCGATCTGGGCCAGTGCAGTCCGCAGGTCGATCTGCAGCGGCGTGCCCTCGTCCACATTGCCGAGGCGGCGCTGCAACTGCTCACGCTCTGCGGCGAGCGCCGCGAGCGCTTGGTCACCCAACTGCTCTGACAGGGCCGTCCAATCCCGCTGGGACAGCGCTGCCTGCGCTTCTTCGGCCAAAAGGATGCTCGACTGGCGGGTGTCTTGGATGCCCAAAAGCTCCGCCCGCAGTTTTTCCAGGTCAGGATCGTCGGCTTCCTCGCCCAAGCGGTCGAGGTTGTCGAAGATAAAGTTGTCCAGCCGTTCTTCGGACGACACCAAGCGGCTCTGCGCGGACGAAATCTGGCCTTGCAGGATGTCACGTGCGGCGAGTGACCCGGTCACCTTCGACTCGACCTGGCGAGAGATGTAGATTTCCGCGAGCGTATTGGCAAGCTCCGCAGCGCGGGTGGGGTCCTCAGACGTGACGCCCACACCGATAATGTAGGTCAGCCCCCGGCGGCGCACATCGCGCGCGGAGGTGAAGCGTGTCACCACGTTTTTGACCAGATCATCGCCGCGCAGTTCCGTCTGACGGTCAAACCCGACCGCCGCCAGCACCTGGTCCACGGTCGACAAGCGCGGCCCGAACTCCTCGTCAGAGACAAGATTTGCTGCCCGCACTACAGCAAGCGCTGTCGCCATAGAGCGCAGGATTTCAACCTCACTCTCCACGCGGGAGTTGATCGCCTGCGCGCTCCCGGCGCTCGCCTGTTGGTTCGGGTCGAGCAAGTTTTGCTCGGACGGATCAACCAGGATCAGCGTCTCCGCACGGTAGAGCGGCGTGACCGAAAAGACATAAACGAGTGCCGCGCCAACGACCAAAATAACGGTGAGCCAGATCAGTCTAGCTTGACGGCGCAACACTCCGAAAATGGCGCGAATGTCGATTTCAGCTTCTTCCATGCGACGACCTTGCCTCTGCGAACGTAGTTTTTTCTGTTTGCCCTTTATCAACGGCTCCCTCAGGGTGCCAGCGTTAGTTAACCGCGCGAGGTGCGTTACGAGGTCTTACGCTCCACAGAAATGGCGGCTGGTTCTTGATTAGGCATAATGCGCAGCGCGCTCAGCTTTCCGGACGCGTAAGCCCCGGTATCTACGTTGATTCTGTGCGGCAGATAGAGCACGTCCTCCTGCGGGACATGGCCGTGAATCAGCACTAGCCCCGCCTCCGCGAGGCCCAGCCGCGCAGCGCTGTCATCCTCGTCATCAAGAAACTCAGGCCGCGACCAGATCAGGTCGTCATTGTCCTGCTCGCCCAGAGTCTTGTAAGCTGCCAGCCCCGCATGGGTGATCAAATACCCCGGCAGGCGCAGGCTGATCGGGCAGGCCAGCAGAAAGTTCAGGTGGCTGTCGGGGATATTGGCGTTCAGCATTTGGCCCAGCCGCCGGGCTGGCATGTCAAACCCGCTCACCCCGTCGCCGTGAATGCCATAGGATTGCAACGTCTCGCGCCCACCATAGCCCAGCCAGCGCGAGCTCGCTTTGGGCTGGCGCAGGAAGTCGAGGAACATCGCCTCGTGATTGCCCAGGATGCTGATCCGGTGGAGCCCGTCCTCGGTGTCGATCAGGTGGTCGAGCACAGAACTGCTTTTGTCACCGCGGTCGATCAAATCACCCACAAAGACGACGAGCGGCGTGGCGCCATTGGCATGCACCGCTGCATCGGCCCGGATCGCCTCCTCCAGCTCCAAAAGCAGGTCGTGGCAGCCGTGGACGTCGCCAATCACGTAGGCCAGGTCCACCGGCGCGTTCAGCGCGAGGCGGCGCCGCGTCGGCTCCACCGAGATCTTGGGTGCGCTGTCAAAAATACTCGACATAGTTACAGTGCCTTCCGGCCTTAACGGTTACCTTGCGCCCGATGGGCGATGCCCAGGCAGATGATCGCGACAAACATCACGACATTGGCGGGCATCTCAAGGCTGAAATCGCCAAGGCTGTGCACCGCCCCGGTGATCAACACGCCGAGCCCCGCGATGCTCAGCGCGTAATCCTTGCTGCGCCGCCGGATCACATCGATGAGCCGCCGCGCTGCGAGCACGCCGATTACGATAGGCACCGTGCCAACGATCACGCCCAGTTCCGACCAATGCGTCAGGTAGGTGGAGTGCGCGCGATCCCAAAAATGGCTGAGCTCCAGCGGCATCCTATGAATAGGCTCAAAGGCCACGCGGAACGTGTCCATGCCGGTGCCCGCGATGGGGCGCGCTGCAATCAGCTCCGCGGTGAACCCGTAGGCCAGTAGTCGCAGGCCCGCGTCACCACCGACGAAAATCGACCGGATGGCGAGCCCTTGCCCCACGCTGACCAGCAGAACGCCCAGAATCACAACGCCCACCCCAATCGGAAGCGCCGCCGCGCGGAGGAGGTTTTTGCCCAGTTTCAGCTGCATTGCCATATAAACGACAAAGCTACCGATGGCGCCCGCCGCCACACCTAGGCGCGAACTCGTCGCCAACAGCGCGACCCACACCAGCGCGATGGCCATCAATATCACCGCCGCTTCAAGCTTGCGCTGTGCGAAGGGCCCGTTGTTGAGGACCCGCACCTTGGGGTCTGTGGCCCGGTCCATCAACAGCGCGAGACCCAGGCACACCCCCATGGCGAGGAAGGTCGCAAACGAGTTCCGGTTGATGAATGTGCCCGTGGCCACGCCCACATAGGCCGTCTTTTCACCCCAGAAATGCGTGTCACCCAGAACGTTGAGCGCAAACAGCCCCCACATCGCATGGACCACGACGCCCCAAAAGAGGAGCCATCCGACCCATCGCGCACGATCGGAGCGGTTCGCCACCTCCAGCACGAGGAACGCGAACAAGATATAGATGCAAAACCGCAACGCGCCCATGGCGCTGGCTGAGGGCACGATGCTGAGCGCCGTCTGTTCCGCCCAAGGCACAATCGCGCCAAACGGCACCGCCTGCAAAAGCGCCCAGATCGGGACAAGCGCCGCAAGGCCGAAGAGCCAGGGGTGAAGGGTCGAACGCAGCTCCCGCTCGGGATCATGGCGCATGGCCAGCAGTAAGTAGCCCAAGGACCACACCGCAACACAGGCGCCGAAAATGAGCCACGCGCTCGGCCGGTTCAACCCAACGGGAATCGGAGCGAACACAGCTGCGGCGACGACAAACCCCGCCGTGCGCCGGTTGAGCCGCGTAAATGCGCGCGCGCTAGCGCTGCGAGACGTCCCTGCCGTTTCATCGGTTCCCAAGAGCAGGTCATCATCTTCGAACTGAAAAAGCTTGTCCGCCATGTCAACCCCTCAAGCCATTGTAAGCAAACAGCAAATGGCGTTGGTATTCCGGCGGCTGATCCGCCAGCGCATCAATAATGAAATCGCGAAGACCAGGATGGGCGGAAAAACGGCGGGCCAGCAGATCCGCACTTTCGCGGTCACTGGCACTGCGCACGACATCGCGCTGCATGAGGGCGCGAACCTCGTCACTATTTACCCCATCGATCTGCGTCGCGATGTCAAACCGGCGCATCGCCATCCACGCAAGGTTCGGCGCAACCTCTTCCACGGCGAGCAAGGCCTCATAGCTGTCTTCAATCCGGCCAAGCTTTGCAAGGGCCGACGCGCGCACCAAACGGGCCACGCCAAGGTCTGGCACCGCCTCCAACACCGCCTCGGATTGGTTAAGACACATGCGCCAAATCGATTCTGACGTCTGCCGTGGGACCGCCGACCCGACGATGCTGATGACACTGCGATCACACGCCTGCATCACGAGATAGTAGCTCTCCACCGACCTTGGCTGCGGCAGTTCAATCGAATCGCGCGCAAGATACCAATCGATGGGCTCATCTCCTGACACCTCGAACGCGTCATATTCGTCAGGGAACACCCAGACCGCAACGCCAAGATAAAGTATTGATATACCGAAAAAAAGATACTTCATAGGGTGCCCATTAAAAGTCCTACTCTGACCCAACTCGCGGGCCGAACGCTACGCGGCCAGCGCTGCTGTCCACACTAGAACAGACAGTTGCGCAAGGCCAAGCGCATAAGAATTAGGCAAAATTCCGCTAATTCAGCACAGCTGTACTTTTGAGCATCAAAACATGAACTAAAACCACTGGCGTAGGATTAGGCAGCATGCTAGCACAACCCCAGTGCGGCAGCCTGCATTGTGTGACAGGCGTACAACAAGGTGAATAGCATGAAAAAGTTTCTAGCGACTGCTTCGCTTGCGATCATGATGGCGGGCCCTGGTTCCGCGCAGGTAATCAGCGACGTTGAACTCGCATGTGGCGCAACAGGTTCGGCAGCGGAATGCGAAGCTGCTGTCGCAACATACATCGCCCAGTCTCGGGTACTCACCCCAGAAGCACGGCAGGTCGCTGTGCGGCAGCTGGCAACGAGCCTTCGCGCACAGCGTGAGCAGATCCCATCGGCAGTGATTGTGTCAGTTGCAGCGGCCGTGACGACCGAGGTGACTGAAGTATTCGGCGCGGCCTCTGGTGACGTGGCCCAGGCCGACGCTATCGAGATAGTGGTTGAAGTCGCCTCCCGTGTGAGCGCCGGCGAAGTCGAAGCGCCGGAGGGCAGCGTCGCACGGGAAGTGCTGAGCCGCAGCCAGGGCTAAGGTCCAGCACAAGGATTTAGAAGGGCGGGAGTGTCTCCCGCCCTTCTGCATTTTGGAGCCTGGTTTTCCAACCTGGCCTAACCGCGTGGCTAGTCTGCCAGCACCCGTCGCGCGACGTTGTGCAGAAGCGGCTCCAGCGGTTGTGACCCGCTTTTGTCCAAGTGGTTTGGGTTCATCGACAGATAAGACAAGCCGTGGACAAAGCTCCACAGCATAAAGGACCGCTCGAGCACCCTGTCATTGATGACCGGCTCGCGCAGCGCAGCGCGCACCTCCTCCTGAACGGCAAGGTAGACTTCTTGACCTGCCACGGATGTCGCTGAGTCCTCCGGCTCGTTATGGCCAAAGCGGAGCTTGAACATCGCGGGCTCGCTCACAGCGAACCCAATATAGTTCAGCCCCATCGCAACGATCCGCTCCATGCTGCCCTTTTCGGTCTTTGCGATGTCTTCCACGAGGCCAGCGTGGTGCCGCTCCATCGCATCCACGACAGCGGCCTCCACCATACCTTCCTTACTTTTGAAGTGCTTATAGGGCGCCGCCGTCGACACCCCCGCCAAACGGCACGCATCCGAGACGGAGAAATGGTCAATCCCCTTTTCCTCGATCAGCTGCCGCGTTGCGAGGATCAACGCCCCCCGCAAATCGCCGTGATGATAGGCTGAACGCCGTTCGACTGTGTCTGATTTTGCCATGCTCTTACCCTGCACCGAAGATTTTTACTTGTCAAAGTTAGAAACTCTTACATATGTGAGAGGCGCTAACTTTTAAAGTGGACCGAGACATGGCTGCCGAACCTTCCTCCCCCTCGATGATCAAACGGGCCGCACGGCTCCTGCTGCGGATCACGCTGACACTGGCCGTCATCGCAGGCGCCGCCGCGGGCGTTTACGTGGGCCAGGGCTATTTCCAGGCGCGCGCCGACGCCGTGCCCGCGCCGGAGGCCGCGCCGCTCACTCGGGTGGCCGTCACCGCGCTCACCCCGTCCGATGGCTTTGCCCAGACGCGGTCCTTTGTGGGCCAGGTCGAACCAGCCCGCACCGTGCAAACATCCTTTGAGCTGCCCGGGCAGTTGGCCACAATCACGGTGGATGAGGGCGACATCGTCCGCGCAGGCGACACGCTCGCCACGCAAAACACTGACCTCATCCTCGCGGAACAAGCGCAACTCGTGTCCTCGCGCGATGCCATCGCGGCGCAGCTCGATTTTGCCTCGCAGCGGCTGGACCGGGCTACAGCGCTCCTCGACCGTGGCTTTGCCTCGCAAGAGCAGCTCGACCAAGCCATCGCTGCCGAGGATGAGCTCACCGCGCGCATTCGGGAGCTAAACGCAGCGCTCGGCACCATCGACATCCGGCTGAGCAAGTCCACGCTCACCGCCCCCTTCGATGGCCGCATCACCCGCCGCTTCGTCGATGGCGGCGAGGCCATGAACCCCGGGCAGCCCGTCCTTGAGATCGTCCAAACTTCCGCGCCATTGATTCGCGTGGGCCTTCCACTCTCGCTTGACCCGGCCAGCCTGCAAACGGCCCAGATCGCGCTCGCAGGTGCGCAGATCCCGGCGGAATTCATCACACTGCGCCCCGACATCGACCCCATCACCCGCACTCGGACTGCGCTCTATCGTCCCACGGCACCGCTCAACGCGGCCTTTGGTCAGACCGTTGAGGTGGCCATCAACACCCAAGTCACCGCCGATGGCACCTGGGTCCCGCTCGACAGCTTAAAAGAGGGGGAGCGCGGTCAGTGGACGCTCCTGGTCCTTGATGACAGCGACATCGTGCGCCGTGCCAACGCGGTCGTCGTTCACGCCGATGATGCCCGTGTCTTTGTGCGGGGCTCCTTCCCGCCCGGCACGCGCATCGTCGACGCAGGCACCCAGCGCGTGGTCCCCGGCCAGCGCGTCCTGCCCATGCCAGTGCAGGAGGGCTAATCGATGCTCACGCTTACCTACCGTAACCCCCGCCTCGTCGCGCTCATCCTCTTGACCCTGATCGCGGCGGGCCTCTCGGCCTTCATCTCCCTCGGGCGGCAAGAGGACCCGACCATCACCAACCTCTTTGCCAACGTCACCACGCAGTTCCCCGGCGCTGACCCGGCCCGGGTCGAGGCGCTCGTAACGGCGGAGATCGAGCAGGAGCTGCGGCAGATCGCCGAGATCGACACAGTCACTTCCGTCTCGCGCAGCGGCGTGTCGGCGGTGTCCATCGACCTGATCGAAACGCTCACCGACGCCGAAATCGAACAGGCCTGGACCGACGCACGCGAAGCGATTGCGCGGGCGCGGGCGAACTTTCCCGCAGGTGTGCTCGCCCCCGACTTCGACGCGGAGGGTATCTCCGCCTACTCCGCGGTCATTGCTGTGACCCCCACCCATGCGGATGTTCCCACGCCAATTCTGGCCCGCCACGCCGAAACGCTGGCCGACCGGCTGCGCAACATCCCGTCCACGCGGGCCGTCGACCTCTTTGGTGTCCCCGATGAGGAGGTCCTGGTGAGCGTCGATCAAACCGCCGCCGCGGCCTTGGGCCTGACCGCCACCGATATCTCCCGCCTCATCACCGCCGCGGATGGCAAGGTCCAAGCTGGGCGGCTCCAGGACGTGGCGGACCTATCCATCACCGTTTCGGGCGAGATCGAGGCCTTGGGCCGCCTCGGCGCCGTCGTGCTGCGCGAAAACGCCGATGGCGTGGCCGTCACGCTCGCAGACATTGCCGAAATTTCGCGCGGCATCCGCACCCCGACGGCTGAGATCGCCATCGCCAACGGCCAGCCCGCCGTACTCGTGGCCGCGCTCGCCCAAGACGGTGTGCAGATCGACAACTGGATGAGCTGGGTCCGCGAAGAGCTCGCCGCAGGCGCCGACGCCGTGCCCTTTGGGCTGAGCGAGGACATCTTGTTCGATCAATCTACCTACACCGTAGACCGGCTCCAGGACGTGGCGCTGAACATGGCCATCGGCATCGGGCTCGTGATCGCGGTGCTGCTCGTGACGCTCGGCCTGCAGGCGGCGCTGATCGTCGCGCTTGTGCTGCCGGTGGTGTCGCTGGCCACGCTGGCCACACTGAACTTCATGGGCATCCCGCTGCACCAAATGTCGGTGACAGGGCTTATCGTGGCGCTCGGGCTGCTGGTGGATGCAGCGATTGTGATGTGTGACGAGGTGCGCCGCCGCCTGGCGTCGGGCATGGACCGCGAAGGGGCCGCGGGCGACGCGGTGCGCCGCCTGGGCGGGCCGCTCCTGGCCTCCACCGTCACGACGGCGCTGGCGTTCACGCCGATGATCCTTCTGCCTGGACCGGCGGGGGACTTCGTGGGCTCCATCGCGATCTCGGTCGTTGTGATGCTGATCTGGTCGCTCATCGTGGCACTGACGGTGACGCCTGCACTTGCGGCCTGGATGATCCGCGCCCGCCCCCTGCCCGACGGCCCGCGCCGCGTTGGCGTCTTTGAGCGGCTCTTGCACCTGGCGCTGCGCAACCCTGTGCGGTCCCTCGCGATCTCGCTTATTCTGCCGGTGTTGGGGTTTGCCAGCATGGGCACGCTCACGGCGCAGTTCTTTCCCGGAATCGACCGCGACCAGTTCTACCTAGAGGTCGACATGCCCGCGGGCACCGGCATCGACCGCACCCGCGCTACGGTAGAGGCGATGGATGCCAAGCTGCGCGCCGATGCAGGCGTGGCGTCCGTCTACTGGACCATCGGCACATCGGGCCCCGCGTTCTACTACAATATCACCGGCGGCCGCTCGCAGGAGCCGGGCTTTGCCCAAGCCATGATCACCACAACCACAGCCGAAGACGCCGCACGGCTCGTCGCGGAGTTGCAAGACCGCTTTAGCGCCGACCACCCAGAGGCGCAGATCGTCGTGCGCGGCATCGTCCAGGGCCCGCCCGTCGCCGCCCCCGTCGAACTGCGGGTAGAAGGCCAGGACCTCGCCGAACTGCGGCGCTTGGGGGATGAGATTCGCGCGATCATGGTCGATCTCGACAGTGTCACCACCGTGCGCACCGGCACCAATGGCGGCGCGCCGCAGATCCGGTTCGAAATCGACGAACTGCAAGCGCGGCTGCTTGGCCTCAACGTCACCGACGTGGCCGCCCAGCTCAACGCATCGCTCGTAGGCGTCACCGGTGGCAGTCTGGTGGAGGGGACAGAGCAGCTTCCCGTCCGGGTGCGCGTGGGCGATGGCGTGCGCGGCGACCTGACGGCGATCTCGGACATGCCGATCCTGTTGCCTGGCGCGGCTGCGTTGTCAGCGCAGGGGCTTTACCCTGCGGTGCCGCTGTCGGCGCTCGCGACCCCCGTGCTGGAACCGGCAGAGGGCGTCATCATCCGCCGAAATGGCCAGCGGGAGAATACGATCCAGGCGTTCCTGGTGCCGAACCTCCTCCCCGAGGAGGCGCTGCAGGACGTGCTCACTGCGCTGGACCAGGCCGGGTTCGTCCTCCCGGACGGTTACACCTTGTCCTTGGGCGGGGATTCTGATGCGCGCGACAGCACGCTCAACAACCTGATGGCCTCCATGGGGGTGATCGTGACGCTCACGATTGCGACGATTGCGCTGACCTTCAACTCCTTCCGGTTGACGGGGGTGGCCCTGGTGGTCTGTGTGCTGTCCGCGGGCCTGTCGATCCTGTCGCTGGCGATCATGCAGTACCCGTTTGGGATCATTGCGATCATCGGCGTGATTGGGTCGATTGGCGTGTCGATCAACGCGGCAATCATCATCCTGACCGGCCTGCAAAGCGATGCGGAGGCCGCGAGCGGCGACCGCGCCGCCATGGCCCGCGTCGTCGCGGGGTCGAGCCGCCACATCATCTCCACCACGGTGACGACGTTCGGCGGCTTTCTGCCCCTGATCCTCGATGGCGGGGCCTTTTGGCCGCCCTTTGCGGTGTCGATCGCGGGTGGGGTGCTCTTGTCGACGGTGGTGTCGTTCCTCTTTACCCCCGCGGCCTTTGCCCTGATCCACCGGCGAGTGCCCCTGCCGGAGGTAAAGGTGGAGCAGCCAGAGCCGCTCTCATCCCCGGCCGCTCTGCGGATCGCTGCGGAGTAAGATCGGCTATAGCGCCGGTCCGAGGGGTGGCGTTCGCGCCGCCCCGTGGGGGCGGATCGGCGCGGCCCGACGGTGCCGTCGGGCGAGCACGTCGCTGCTAAGGACCAACTAATCCTAAGCTCAAAGCCGATTGATCGGCGTCTTCAGCGCCATGTTCCCGCCCTCATCCACGGGCACCTCGCCGCCGCGCATATTCACCTGTAGCGACGGTAGGATCAGCTTCGGGACTGCCAACTGCGCATCGCGCTCCGTCCTGAACTTGATGAAATCCTCCCGAGGTGTGCCACCACCCACATGGATGTTCGCCGCCCGCTGCTCCCCCACGGTCGTTTCCCACGAAATCGCCCGCCCACCGGGCCCGTAATCGTGGCAGATGAACAGCCGAACGGCATCGGGCAGAGCCAAAATCCGCTGGATGGAGTCATAGAGCTGCCCCGCATCCCCGCCCGGAAAATCACACCGCGCTGACCCCCCATCGGGCATAAAGAGCGTGTCACCTGTAAACGCCGCATCGCCCATCACATGGACCATGCAGGCGGGCGTGTGCCCGGGCGTATGCAGCGCAAAGCAGTGCAGCCCGCCCACCTCATACGTATCCTCATCCTGAAACAGCTGATCGAACTGCGACCCGTCGCGCTGGAACTCCGTGCCCTCGTTGAACACCTTGCCAAAGGTCTCCTGCACCTCGATGACCTTCGCGCCGATCCCGATCTTCCCGCCGACACGCTCCTGCATGTACGGCGCCGCACTCAGGTGGTCGGCGTGGACGTGGCTCTCAATGATCCAATCCACCGTGAGCCCCTGCTCCGTCACGAAATCAATGATCCGGTCCGCCCCTTCAAAGGTCAGCGCACCCCGCGCCTGATCGAACTCCATCACCGGGTCAATGATCGCGCAGGCCGCAGAGCCTGGATCTTTAACGACATAGCTGATGGTGTTGGAGCCGGCATCGAAGAACCCGGTGACCTCGGGCCGTTGGGTCAAGTCGACGGCATGTGGCATGTCTTCCTCCCTGTTTCGGGGGCAGCCTACCACAGAAAATCGCCCCGGCCAGTCTCCCAGCCGGGGCGCGCGCGCTAGTTCAACGCAGCGTCAGTAATGGCGTGGGTCCAGGCGCCCACGGGCTCCATCGTGATCACGGGGTCGGAACCCCCGCCCAGCAGCGTCGCCACCGTGCGATCAAAATCCGCCGGATCAAGCGACCCGTCAGAGCCCGCGGTGAGCTTGGCAATCTCGCCCATCATGCGCACCTGATGCTCTTCGGTCTGGGCACCGGTCTGATCGTTGTCGAGCACGATCATCGCGGCATCCTCTGGGTTCTCCTCGGCCCATTTCCAGCCTTTCATGGAGGCTGCGACGAAGCGGGTCATCTTGTCCACGAAAGCCGGGTCTTCCAGGTTCTCTTCGAGCACGTAAATCCCGTCCTCGAGCGTCGCGACACCCATGTCCTCGTACTTGAAGGTCACAAGCTCATCGGGGCTGACGCCCGCATCAATCACCTGCCAATACTCGTTGTAGGTCATGGTGGAGATGCAGTCCGCCTGCCGCTGGAGCAGCGGATCGACGTTAAAGCCCTGCTTGAGAACCGTCACGCCATCCTCACCACCATCGGTGGAAATGCCCTCCTGGCTCATCCAGCTCAGGAACGGGTACTCGTTGCCAAAGAACCAAACGCCGATGGTGCGACCCTTGAAATCCTGCGGCCCGGTGATGCCGGTGTCCTTCCAGCAGGTGAGCATGAGGCCCGAGGATTTGAACGGCTGCGCGATGTTCACCACCGGCAGGCCCCGTTCGCGGGCTGCGAGCGCCGACGGCATCCAGTTCAGCATCGCATCCGCGCCGCCACCCGCCAGCACCTGCGGCGGCGCGATATCCGGCCCACCCGGCAGGATCGTCACGTCGAGATCCGCCTCCTCATAGTACCCATTGTCCAGCGCCACATAGTAGCCCGCAAACTGGGCCTGCGTGACCCATTGCAGCTGCAGCTTCACCTCATCGGCGGCCATCGCCCCGCCCGCCATCAGCGCCAGCGCGCTTGCGGCCAGTGTTGTCTTGAGTTTCATCGTTTCACTCCTTTGTTGTCTAACTATGGGCTGTTCCCTCAGCCTCTCTGTGATGGGTGCCAGAACGTCACCCGCTTCTCGATCCATGCGACGAGGCCATAAAACGCCGTCCCCGCCATCGCTGCCAATGCAATTTCAGCCCAGACGAGGTCGATGGCCAGTGCGCCCACCCCTGTGGAGATGCGGAACCCCATCCCGCGCGTGGGGGAGCCGAAATATTCAGCAACTATCGCCCCGATCAGCGCCAGCGTGGCCGCGATTTTCAGCCCGTTAAAGATAAACGGCATCGCCGCAGGCAGCCTAAGCTTCAGCAGCGTCTGCGTATACCCCGCCGCATAGGTCCGCATCAGATCCCGGCTAAGCGCATCTGTTTCCCGCAGGCCCTGCACCGTGTTCACCAGGATGGGAAAGAATACCATGACGACGACGACTGCCGCCTTTGACTGCCAGTCAAAGCCAAACCAACTGACGAGGATCGGCGCGATCCCAACTATGGGAAGAGCCGCCACAAAATTCCCGATGGGGAGCAGCCCCCGGGTCAAAAACGCGCTCCGGTCGATGAGAATGGCAATCGCGACCGCCGCCACCGCCCCCATCACATAGCCCCGCAGCGCACCCTTCACGACCGTTTGCTGGAAATCGACCCATAGGATATCCGTAGAGGCCGCAAATGTGACCGCCACCTGGGACGGAGCAGGCAGGATCACAGGCGACACGCCCAAACCGCGCACCAGCCCCTCCCAGAGCACAACGAGCGCGACGCCAAACAGCACCGGCACCGCCACCCGCACCGGCAGGGTGCGTGCATAGGCCGACCGCGCGAGCGCGATATTGGCGCCCCAGAGCGCCAGCCAAACGATCACCGCTCCCACGAGCCACATCATGACCGGAACCCCATCTGGCGCAGCGTCACGCGTTGCAGCACATCAAGCAGCGTCACCAGAACCCCCGCCAGCACTGCTGCCGCAAAGAGCGCGGCCCAAATGGCGAGCGGCGTCCCAAACTGATCGCCGATGAGGATCCGCGCCCCAAGCCCGCTGATGGCCCCGGTCGGAAGCTCCCCCACAATCGTCCCCACCAGCGCCGCCGCGATCCCCACCTTGAGCGAGGTAAAGAGATACGGCACAGACGCAGGCAGCCGCAGCTTGAAAAACGTCTGCACCCCCGACGCGTTATAGGTTTTGAGCAAATCCAGCTCCGAAATCGCGGGCGACCGCAGCCCCTTCACCATCCCCACCAGCACCGGGAAGTAACACAGATAGGCGGAGATGATGGCCTTCGGCACCCCGCGTCCCTCGATCCCCACCTGGTTCGACAGAACGATGATCATCGGCGCCAGCGCCACAATCGGCACCGTCTGAGAGATGATTGCCCACGGCATCAGGCTCATATCCGCGACGCGGCTATACACAATCGCCACCGCCCCAAGGATCCCCAGCGTCGTGCCCAGCGCAAACCCCCAAAGCGTCGACTGCAACGTGATCCACCCATGGTAAATCAGCGACCGCTTCGACCAGGCGCGCCCCCGCTCCACCATGGCCCCGGTCGTCTTCCAAAGCTCACCCGCCACCTGCGTGGGCGTGGGTAACCGCGGGCGGTCGAGCGAATACCCCGCCACGACATGCTCCGAGTTATCGAACATCAGCCGCCACACGCCCACATCGCGCCGCGCGAGCGCCCCCTCCGGCTCCACAACCGCCCCGCCCCGCTCCGCCATATCGAGCGCCACGCGGATATTCATCGGCGCCACAGACGCCCACCACACGCCCACAATCACCAGCAAAACCGCAAGAACAGGAAGATCGCTACGCAAACGCCCCCCCTTTCTTATGTCCAAAATAACTTCGGGGAGCGCGAGGGGCTGGCCCCTCGCAGATAGCCGCAGCGCGAGGGGCTGGCCCCTCGCATCGCCGCACAGCGCCACGCTCACTCATAGGAATGCCCCGCCCGCAGCCCCTCACGGACCCGGTTCGCGATAGCGAGAAACTCCGGCGTATCGCGGATTTCCAACGGCCGCTCCCGCGGCAGCGTGCTTTCAATCACATCCGTCACCCGTCCGGGCCGCGGCGACATCACAACGATCTTGGTCGACAGATAGACCGCCTCAGGGATCGAATGCGTTACGAAACAAATCGTCTTCTCAGTCTTCGCCCAAAGCGCCAATAACTGCTCATTAAGGTGATCGCGCACAATCTCGTCAAGCGCCCCGAACGGCTCATCCATCAAGAGCAGATCCGCATCAAACGCCAACGCCCGCGCAATCGACGCCCGCTGCTGCATCCCGCCAGAGAGCTGCCAAGGAAACTTCTTCTCGAACCCCGCAAGTTCCACGAGGGCCAGAACCTCAGCCACCCGTCGCGCCTGCTCGGTCTTGTCATAGCCCATGATCTCCAGCGGAAGCCGAATGTTGCCCCCAATCGTGCGCCACGGATAAAGCCCCGCCGCCTGGAAGACATAGCCATAAGCCCGCGCCAGCCGCGCGGCCTCCGGCGAGACACCATTAACGGTGATCTCTCCCCCCGTAGGCTGCTCCAAATCCGCGATCACACGCAGAAAGGTCGTCTTCCCACAGCCCGACGGCCCAATGAAGGACACAAAATCCCCCTTCGCGATGTCGAGCGATACGTCCGAGAGCGCATGCACCGGCCCGTCGCTCGTTTGAAATGTCAGACCAAGACTACGAGAACAGACAGAAACTGAGTTTTGTTGCAAAGCTATTGATAGACCCCTTCGTAAGTCTTCCCCGGTCCAACGAAAGCGGCGGCGACCCAAGGCAAAGATACAGTAAGCTCCCATTGTGGAAAGCCGCTTCCTGGCGGGTAGTCCGGAACGTTAGGGTCGCCAACCGGGGCGGCAATGGGACGGACTTTTGCCAACCTCATGTGGCCATGCAATGTGAAAGTGTCCTGCAAAGTCGCGTGCTTTGCACCCTTGGATTGATTTGCGTTTCCGCCCAGACTAACGCCTTGCGCCTGAAGGAGCTGTTCTGCGTTCGGATCGTTTCTGTGCTCTGGTTTATGTCCTTGGAAAATACCTCCAGACATATGCGTCATGCCGCGATACTCAAATTGTTCGACGGTTGGAAGCTTCGTCAAAAACATGAGCCAATAACCCTGGCTGAGGCGGCCGAACCGAAAACCAAGTCGTCGTTCTAGCTCTGCGGCAGGTTGCATACGGATCGTGCGCGCGCTGGTGAAAAAGCCCTTCAACATCTGAATTTCACCTACGGCCTTAGGCATGGGAACAAAGTCGGCCAATCTTAAACCCCCGTCGCCGGAATACCCGTCCGCTCTACCGGGCGTGGGTCCGTAAGCGCTTTCCACTGGCTCAGCGCCTTGTTCACGGTGCCGTTGGGCTCCCGCGCGACAAACTTGCCGTGCCCTTCCTGCGTGCGGACCTCACCGTCGTGGACGGCCACCTGCCCCCGCGTCAGCGTGAAGCGTGGCAGGCCCTGCACCGCCTGCCCTTCGAACACGTTGTAGTCGATGGCCGATTGCTGCGAGCCCGCCGCAATCGTCTTCTCCTTTTCCGGGTCCCAGACCACCAGATCGGCATCCGCGCCCACCAGCACCGCGCCCTTGCGCGGGTAGCAGTTCAGGATCTTCGCGATGTTCGTTGACGTCACCGCCACGAACTCATTGGGCGTCAGCCGCCCCGTGCCCACGCCATGGGTCCAGAGCATCGGCATCCGATCCTCGAGCCCGCCGGTCCCATTCGGGATCTTGGAGAAATCGCCCACGCCATAGCGCTTCTGCTCCGTCGTAAACGCGCAGTGGTCGGTGGCCACGCAGCTTAGCGACCCAGACATGAGTCCGGCCCAAAGGCTATCCTGATGTTTCTTGTTCCGGAAAGGCGGCGACATCACACGCCGCGCGGCGTGGTCCCAATCTGGGTTGAAATACTCGCTCTCATCCAGCGTCAGGTGCTGGATGAGCGGCTCCCCCCACACACGCTTGCCATTCTGCTTCGCGCGCCGGATCGCCTCATGCGCCTCCTCGCAGGAGACGTGCACGACATAGAGCGGCACACCCGCCATATCCGCGATCATGATGGCGCGGTTGGTGGCCTCGCCCTCAACCTGGCTGGGCCGCGAATAGGCATGGGCCTCCGGCCCCGTGTTGCCCTCTGCGATCAGCTTCGCCGTCATCTCCGCCACCACATCGCCGTTTTCGGCGTGGACCATGGCCGTGGCGCCGAGCTCGGAGAGGCGCTTGAACGACGAAAAGAGCTCATCGTCATTCACCATAAGCGCGCCTTTGTAGGCCAGGAAGTGCTTGAACGTGTTGATGCCCCGGTCGCGCACGACCGTCTGCATGTCCTCAAACACCTGCTCCCCCCACCAGGTCACCGCCATGTGGAAGGAGTAATCGCAGTTCGCGCGCGTCGATTTGTTGTCCCACCGCTGAAGCGCGGAATGTAGCCCCTCCCCAGGGTTGGGAAGACAGAAGTCGACGACCATCGTTGTGCCGCCAGCAAGCCCCGCCCGCGTCCCGGACTCGAAGTCGTCGGAGGAGTATGTGCCCATGAACGGCATCTCCAGATGCACATGCGGGTCGATCCCGCCGGGCATCACATAGCAGCCCGTGGCGTCGAGCACCTCGTCGCCCTTCAAATCTGGCCCGATCTCCGTGATGACGCCGTTTTCGATGGCGACATCCGCCGCGTAAGTCAGGTCCGCCGTCACAACGGTGCCGTTCTTGATGATAGTCGTTGTCATTTGGCCTCTCCAATCTCACCCATGGCGCTTCGTTCTCCCTGAAGCGCCGGAAAATTTAAAATTTTCCGGTCCGATTTCTTTTGAAGAAATCGGCTCACTCCACAATCTCCGCCGTCTCCAGCACTGCGTGCAGCAACACATCGGTGCCCGCCTGCGCCCATTCTTTGCTGATGTCTTCGGCCTCGTTATGGCTCAAGCCATCCACGCAGGGGCACATGATCATCGCGGTCGGGGCCAGGTCGTTCATCCAGCAGGCGTCGTGGCCCGCGCCACTGACGATATCCATGTGGCTGTAGCCCATCGTCTCTGCCGCGTTGCGCACCGCGCCCACACAGGTCTCGTCAAAGGCGGGCGGGTCGAATTGGCCCACGATCTCACAGGAAAACTCGACCCCGATATCCGCGCAAAGCTTTGGCGCGCGTGCGTTGAACTCGGCGACCATCCCCTCAAGCTTGTCCAACAGATGCGTGCGCATATCGACCGTGCACACCACTTTGCCGGGGATGATATTGCGGGAGTTCGGATAGACGTCGATATGCCCGATCGCCCCCACCGCATTGGGCTGGTTCTTCATTGCGATCTCGTGGACGAGCTCGGTCACCAGCGCCAATCCACGCCCCGCATTCTTGCGCATGGACATGGGCGTGGATCCGGTATGCGACTCCTTCCCCGTCACGGTGCACTCGATCCAGCGCAGCCCCTGGCCGTGGGTGACGACGCCGATATCTTTGCCCTCCGCCTCCAGGATCGGGCCCTGCTCGATATGAAGCTCAAAGAAGGCGTGCATCTTGCGCGCGCCGACCTCCTCATCGCCGACCCAGCCGATCCGCGCGAGCTCATCGCCGAACCGCTTTCCCTCCGCATCCATGCGGTCATAGGCCCAGTCCTGCGTGTGGCGCCCCGCGAACACGCCAGAGGCCAGCATAGCAGGGGCAAAGCGCGTGCCCTCTTCATTCGTCCAATTGGTCAGAACGATGGGATGCTTGGTCTTAACCTGCAAATCATTGAGCGTGCGGATGGCTTCAAGGCCCCCCAACACCCCAAGCACCCCATCGTATTTGCCACCCGTCGGCTGCGTATCCAGGTGAGAGCCCATATAGACCGGGAGAGCGTCTGGGTCCTCACCTGCGCGGGTGGCAAACATGTTGCCCATGGTATCAACGCCCATGGTCATTCCTGCATCCTCGCACCATCGTTGGAACAGCGCGCGGCCTTCGGCATCTTCGTCGGTGAGCGTCTGGCGGTTGTTGCCGCCCGCGATCCCTGGCCCGATCTCGGCCATTTCCATCAAGCTGTCCCAGAGCCGGTCCGGGTCGATCCGCAGGTTTTTGCCGTGGCTGTCATGTGGCATGGGTCAAGTCCCCTTTTGGGCGTGAGCGCGGTGGCCCCAGGCTGCGCGGGCAGCCGGGGCCGGGTCAAGTGCGGAGCGTGCGCGCCTAGGGCCAATGCACATCACGGCGCCTCCGGCGTAAGCATCTTGCGATACATCGGCACCAAAAACGCCTCCGCATCGGGGTAAAGCGTGGGCACCTTTTGCGGCGATAGCCCCTCAATCTGGGCGGAGAAATCGGCGTAGTGCTGCGTTGTGGCCCAAATCGAATACATCAGGTGGTAAGGGTCCACCGGCGCCAGACGCCCCTCGTCGATCCAGGTCTCCAGCAGCGCGATCTTGGAATGAAAGATGCTCGACAGCGGGTCAAACACCTCGTTGCGCGCGTGCGGGATGCCCTGCATGATCTCCCCCGCAAAGAGCCTGCTGTGCCGTGGGAACTTGCGCGACATCTCGATCTTGCGGGAGATATAGGCGCTGATCTCATCCAGCGGGTCGTCGGTGTCGGTCAGCATTTGCAGCGGCCCCAGCCACAGCTGGATCGTCCGCTGCAAGATCTCACGATAAAGCAGATCCTTATCTTTGAAGTAATAGAGCAGCTTTGGCGTCGACATCCCCGCCGCCTCCGCGATCTGGTTGATCGACGCCCCCCGAAACCCAAACTGCGAAAACACTTCGAGCGCGGCGGTCAGGATTTCCTCCCGCCGCTCGCGCTGGATGCGCGTTGGCTTTTTGGGGGGCGCGAGGTTTGTCACGATAGTGCCGGGATCACGGTGCGCCCGTATTCGGCGATGATGTCCTCCTCGTCGCCATTATCGAGGTAAATGTTGAACTGTGTCACCCCCACGCTCTCCAGCTCTTTGAGCTTTGCGATGTGGTCGTCAGGCGTGCCCAGCACAGCGAAGCCTTCGATGATCTCGTCAGAAATGAAGTCGAGATAGGGGTTATCGGACTGCCCGTGTTTGGAGTAATCATACCCCTTCCGATCCTTGATATAGGCGGTGAGCGATGGCGGGATATCCTCGCGGTCGGTGCCGTATTTTTCCACGATATCAGCCACATGGTTGCCCACCATCGCTGGGAACCAGCGCGTGGCCTCGCGGCAGGTGTCCATATCGCCAAAGAACGCGGGCGCCGCGGCCATGATCTTGTACCCCGACATATCGCGGCCGTTCTTTTCGCCCGCCTCGATAGCCTGCCCGGCCAGCCACTTACAAATGGTGGGTTCCGCGATTTGCAGGATCAGACCGTCGCCCTTGCGCCCCGCGCTGTCGAGCGCTTTGGGCCCGTAGGCCGCCACCCAGACCGGCAGCTCATAGCCCGTGGCCCAGGGGAATTGGATCGGGTTCGGGACGTCGCCATATTGCTGCTCCTCCCCCCGGACGAGCGCTTTGACCACGTCGATAAACTGATCCATCCGCGCCAGCGTCGACGGCTTGCGCCCCATCACGCGCACCGCGCTGTCGCCGCGGCCCACGCCAATGTCGAACCGGCCACCAGATTGGAACGCGAGTGAGCCGAATAGCGACGCCGCCGCCGACCATTCGCGCGTGTTGGGGTTTGTCACGCAGGGGCCGAAGCGCATGGTTTTGGTGTGCTCCATGCACATGGCCATGGCGGGGTAGCTCTCCCGCCAAAGGATGTGACTGTCGTAGAACCAGCAATAGGTGAACCCCGCCTCCTCAGCTTGCGCGACCAGCTTGCGCGCGCGGTCCGGTTCCATGAACCCCTTGAAAGTGATGCCAAATTCCATGATGTGCTCCTATGTTCCGGGGGCCCAGATGCGCAGCCCAGCATGGCTGAACGGCACCTGTTTGGAGATGTTGATGCGGATGAGGATGGGGGTGATCGCCTCGATGCAGCGCGCGGCCTCGGCGTCGCCCGCGTTATAGGCCGTCACGCCGAGCTTCTCGACAAGCTCCATCACCGCCTTGCGGGGCCCGAGCCCGTTGCCGCAGACGAGGACGTCGCAATTTATGGCTGCGTCGAGGTCATTGAGGGTATGGGCGGACACATTGTGCAGCGCCCCCATGACGGGGATATCGGGGCCGAGCAGCGCCTGCGCGGCCTCCGTGGCCGACCCCTCGGGCGGCATATCCACCTTCTTCGGGTCGCCCTCCTTCAACGGCACGACGATATCGATCAAAATCTTGCCGCTCAGACTGTCCTTTATAGCCTCCAGCGTCGCGTTATGGCCCGACCACGGCACGGCCAGCATCACCATGCCGCTCGACGCCGTCACGGCGCCTGCGTTGTCATGGCCCGTAATTTCGGCCCCGCCCGCCTGCGCGTTGAGCTTCGCTGCAATGTCCGCCGCGCGCGCTGCATCGCGCGACCCGATCGCCACCGGCACGCCCGCGCGCGCAAAACGCAGCGCGAGCCCCCGGCCCTGCGGGCCTGTCCCGCCAAGGATGGCAAGTGTCATCTGAACATATCCTCCTTGCTCGCGCGCAGAATGTCCCGCGCGCTGGTGTCTTCCTTGGGCTCCCACGCGACACCGCGAAAGAGCGTCACAGGCATCCGCGCGGCCTTAGCTACGACCAGGCCCGACGCCGCCGCGAGCTCATCGGACAGCGCGGGCTCTGTCACCGACAAAGGCCGCCCCCAGGCATCTGTGCTTCCGATATCGGATGTCTTCGCGGGGACGCCATAGAGCCCGATGGCCACATTCACCTGCCCTAGCCGCCAGGGGCGCCCGAACGTGTCGGTGATGACCACCCCCACGCGGACGCCAAACCGATCCTCCAGCGCTCGCCCGATCTGGCGCGCGCTTCGGTCTGGGTCGTCGGGCAGCGTGATGACGCTATTCTCGTCCTCCGCGTTGGACTGATCGACCGCGGCGTTGGCGCTGATGAACCCAAGCTTGTGCTCGCAAATCAGCGTCCCCTCATTCTGCTCAGGCCGCTTAAAGGCCCGCACCACGCGGTTTGACTGCCGTAGGATCACGTCCACCTTGGCCGGACATTTATTCAGGTCCTCGGCGATCTTGCGCGCCTCCTCCGACGGCGCGACGGAGGCGAGATCGACCACATTTCCTTCGGCTTTCGACACGATTTTATGCGCAATCGTCAGAATGTCGCCCTCAACCATCCCATCGCGCCCCGCCAGGCAGTCGCCAATGATGGTCGCCAGATCATCGCCCGGCACAATGTCAGGTATGCCCGCCACGGGCCGGATTTCAACAGACCCGGTCATGGGCGCGCCTCCATTGCGTGGGCAAGATCAGGCACGATGCGTAGGGCGCGGCTCAAATCCTCGCTCCGATCAATGTCAAAGCTCAAACTCGTCAGCGGCAGCACCTGGACACTGAGATCGAGCGCCCGCGCCGCAGCGCAATGCAGGGCACAGGACCGCGGCCCGTACTGAAACGCGAAAGGCACATCCGTCGGCAGCGCCAGCGCATTTGTGCCGTTGTCACCGGACGGGCAAATCACAACATCCGCCGCGGTGGCCAGCACCGTTTCAATGTCGCCCGCATCGGGCACGGCAAGGTCAGCCGGGATCAGGCACATCCGGGCAAACCCCGCCGTGCGCGCCCAATCATGTGCCTTATGCGCAGCGGCGTTCAGCGATCCCTCATCTGCGTCCTGAATGGCCGTGACGCCAACCTCCGCGGCCTCAGCTTTGATACAGTCGCTCTGCGTCACGGTCGCAAGCTCTGCCCCCATCTTGGCCGCGATGGGCGACAAAAGCCGCAGCGTGCGCCGGAACATCAGCTGGGCCAGCCGCGCACGTTTGCGCGCGGTCAAGCTGCCATCCAGGCGCGTTTTCGCGTCGGCGGGGTCCTTCATGGGGACAACGATCAGCGTGCGCATCACGCCGCCCTCCCCGCTTGGGCGGTCTGCCAGGCTGCAAGGATCTCGCCCGCCAACCGGGCCTTGCCCGCGGCGTCAGGCATCATGATATCGGTAACCGCAGGCGTTATGCCAAGTGCTGAGATGTCCTGCGCCAACGCGACATCCGCGTTATCTATGACTAGGGTATCCGCGAGGCCCGCATAGCGCTCCGCCACGCCCACCGCGTCCGCGCGCATCCCGAGCGCGGCCATCATCCGGTCTGCTGGCCCCTTCACGACCTTGCCTGCGATTAGCGGCGACACGGCCATGACGGACGCGGGTGCCGCGCGCACCGCCGCGCTGAGGCCAGTAACCCCCAGAATGGGCGCGATGCTCACCAGCGGGTTCGACGGCGCGATGACAATCAGATCAGCCGACGTGAGCGCGTCGAGCGCCTCCGCCGTGGGTCGCGCCTCTGCCAGCCCGTCATAGCGCAGCTCCCGCACCTCCGGCGCGCAGCGTTCGCGCACGAAATACTCCTGAAAGCTCAGCCAGCCTGCATCCGTGCGCACCCGCGTCTGCACCCGGTCATCAGTCGGCAACGCGATCCGCGGCCCCACGCCAAAGGCGCGCGCGATATCCGCGGTGATGTCGCTGGGCCGGTCGCCCCTCCGCAGCCGCTCCGCCCGATATATATGCAGCCCGAAATCCCGGTCGCCGAGGAACATCCACGTATCCACGCCCAGCTCGGTGAGCGTGTCCAGCGCGCGCCGCCCCTCATCGGCCACACCCCAGCCTTGGTCCCGGTTGATCCGGCCCGAGAGCGTGTAGAGCATCGTATCAATGTCGGGCGACACCCAGAGCCCGTGAAACTCCTCATCATCGGCCACATTCCCGATCACCGTCAGATCAACGTCGAGCGCGGCAAAACCTTCAGCCATCTTCGCGCCGCCCACGCCGCCCGCGATCAGCACAACGCGGGTCATTGCGCGGGCTCCGGGAACATGGTGAGGAAATCGAGGGGGTCCGCGCTGCGCGCGACCAGCGGCTTCAGCTCCTCCGGGTCGTGGTCATCATAGACGTCGATCACGCCATAAACCGTATTCCGCCGCACCGGCACGCGCCCGGCGGAGCGAATGATTTCGCAAAGCTCCAGCGCAGTAATCTCCTGCCCGTGCTTGGACCCCGCGGAGCGGGAGATGCTTTCATTCATCAGCGTCCCACCCAGGTCATTGACCCCGCGCGACAGCATTTCGCGCGCACGCTCCGCGCCAAGTTTCGTCCAGCTCACCTGAATATTGTCGATAAACCCGTGCAGCATGATCCGCGCCACCGCGTGCATCAGGTCCACCTCGTGGGGTGTCGGCCCGGGCCGCACCTCCTCCGGATTGGCGGTGTAAAGCGGGCTGTCCGTGTGCACGAAACTCAGCGGCACAAGCTCCGTAAACCCGCCGGTATCGCGCTGAATGTCGCGGAGCCGCGCAATGTGCGCGGCCCAGTGTTGCGGCCCGTCCACATGGCCATACATGATCGTGGCCGTCGTGGGGATCCCCACGGCGTGGGCGGTGCGAATGATCTCCTCCCACTGCTCGGCGCTCAGCTTGTTCTTGGTCAGCTTCTGACGCACCTCGGTATCGAGGATCTCCGCCGCCGTGCCGGGCATCGATCCTAGCCCCGCATCCCAAAGCTCTTGCAAAAACGCGCGGTAGGGCATCCGCGATTTCGTCGCCCCGTACCAGATTTCAAAGGGGGAGAACGCATGGATGTGCATATCCGGCAGCGCGGCTTTGATGCCCTCGATCAGCTCGCGGTAATACGACCCGGGTAGCTTCGGATGCAGCCCACCCTGAATGCAGACTTCTGTCCCACCACGGTCCCATGCCTCCTGCGCGCGGGCCACAACCTGCGGAATGCTCAGCCACTCCGCGCCCTCCTCCTCCACCCGCTTGGCAAAGCCGCAGAAGCGGCAGCCCATATAGCAGATGTTGGTGAAGTTGATGTTGCGGTTGACCACAAACGTGACGCGGTCGCCATTCACCTGGCACCGCAGCGCATCCGCCGTGGCGTAGATCGCCTGCCGATCCGCTTCGGCCACCACTTCGAACAGCGCGCGCCCGTCCGCCTCCGTCACCTCGCGGCCCAGCAGCGCGCGATTGAGCACGCGCCAGACAGGGCGGCTCGCGCCCTCGAGCGTTGCTTGCAGCCCCGCATCGCGACGCCGGTCGAACTCATGCGGGGCAGTTCTCACGCGCTCATCTCCAGGCACTGCTGGGCGGCGAGCCCGTCGGGCCGCGCCATAGCGCTCACCCGCGCGCCGATGCTAGCCTCCACAAAGCCGCCCCCGTGGAAACGGGGGTAGACCGTCAGCCGTTCCTCCAACGCGAACCCGGCGAAGGCGCAGCTATCGGCTAGCGTGCGGATTTCGGGCCATTCATGCTGCGGGTTGATGAAATCGATGGTCACCGGACTGATCCCGCCCCAATCGTTGATCCCTGCCCCGAGGTAGGCGATGTGGCGGGCCGACAGGTTCGGCGGGGCCTGAATGCTGATCTCCGGCGCCAGAATGATCCGCGCCGCCGCGATCGTGCGCAGCATGTCATCGAGCGCAGGCTCCGGGTGGTCGGCCATGGCGATGTCGGGCTTGCGTTGGAAATTCTGGATGATGACTTCCTGGATATGGCCGTGGCGCGCATGGGCGGACTGGATAGCCAAGAGAGCCTCGATCCGTTCCTCCCACGTCTCCCCGATCCCAATAAGGAGCCCGGTGGTAAACGGCACCTTCCGCTCCCCGGTCCGTTCCAGCGTGCGCAGCCGCTGTTTCGGCAGCTTATCGGGGCAGGCAAAATGCGGTCCACCGGCGCGCGCGAGGCGGCGGCTCACTGTCTCCAGCATCATCCCCATGGAGGCGGAAACAGGTTTAAGCTGGTCGATTTCCGCATCATCGAGCGTCCCCGCGTTAACATGCGGTAGCAGCGTCGTCTCCTCCAGCACCAACGCGCACATCTCGGCGAGGTAATCGGTCATCCGCCGGTAGCCCAACCGCGCGAGCCCCTCTGCCGCGCGCGCATAGCGCTGCTCGGGTTTCTCGCCGAGGCTGAAGAGCAGCTCCTTGCACCCGGTCCGCTCCCCCTTGCGGGCCACGCGCAGCACCTGCTCGGGCGTCATGATCTCTGCCGCTGGATCATCGGGGTGTTTGACGAATGTGCAGTAGCCGCAGGTGTCACGGCACATATTCGTCAGCGGAACAAAGACCTTACGCGAATAGGTCACGCGCCTGCCCCACTGCGCGTCGCGGATGGCGGCGGCCTGATCCATCAACGCGCTGGTGCTCAGCGACGCCAAGGATTGTGAGATGAGCGCGGACTCGGACATGTGTCTCCTCACCTCACAGGCTGAGCGGCAGACACCGATGCGTCAAGAATTTTATTAACCAGTCAAAAATTTGCCGCGACGCGCGGGCACAAGACCGCCCAAAAGCTCAATTTTTCCCCGCCAAAACCACATCGACCCCGGCCTCCGCACAAAAATCGCCGACGTCCGCAGGGGGCGGTGCTTCGGTGAAAAAGCAGCTTACATCGGACATCGACCCGATCCGCGCTGGCGCCTTGCGGTCGAACTTGGAGCTATCAGCGGCCAAAAAGACCGTGTCAGAGCGCGCGATGATGGCCTTGCTCACGGCGACCTCCTCGATATCGAAATCCAGGATCGACCCATCGCGACCAAGGGCCGAACAGCCCACCACCGCCACGTCAAACCGAAACTGCGCGATCGTATCCCGCGCCAACTGCCCGATCAGCCCGCCATCCGAGCGCCGCAGACTGCCGCCGGTCACGATGACCTCCACCTGGTCGTGGTCAGAGAGGATCATCGCCACATTGATGTTGTTGGTGACAACAAGCAGCCCCTCGTGGTCGCTCAGCGCGCGCGCGACGGCCTCCGTCGTTGTGCCGATGTTGAGAAAGACGGCGCAGTCATTGGGGATCGCCGCCGCGCAGGCGCGCGCGATGTCGGCCTTGGCCGCACCATGCAGCCCCTCGCGGTCCGCATAGCCGATATTGACCGTGGTCGAGGGCAAAATCGCCCCGCCATGCACCCGATCGAGCCGCCCGGCATCCGCAAGCTCCGTCAGGTCCCGGCGGATGGTCTGATGGGTCACGCCAAACGCCTCCACCAGCCCCTCCACGGTGACTTTCCCGTCCCGCCGCGCCAGCGCAATGATCTCTGATTTTCGGATCGTCTGGTTCATGGGCGCATTCTCGGCCAAAACGAACATTTTCGCAAATGAATATCTTCGCTATTACGCTAAACTGTGCGATATCATGGCCGAATCCGCAGGAGAGCCTCCATGGACACAGATTTCGACCTCTTCATCATCGGCGGCGGCATCAATGGCTGCGGCATCGCCCGCGACGCCGTGGGCCGCGGCCTGAGCGTGGGCCTGGCAGAGATGAACGATTTCGCCTCCGCCACCTCGTCAGCCTCCACAAAGCTCTTTCACGGCGGGCTGCGCTACCTCGAGTATTTCGAATTCCGTCTGGTCCGCGAGGCGCTGATTGAACGCGAAGTGCTGCTGAAAGCCATGCCCCATATCTCCTGGCCCATGCGCTTTGTGCTGCCCTACCACCACTCCATGCGGTTCGATTCCACGACGCCCACGTCAAAGCTGCTCAGCACCGTGATGCCCTGGATGAAAGGCCGCCGCCCTGCCTGGCTCATCCGGCTGGGCCTCTTCATGTATGACAACCTGGGCGGGCGCAAAATCCTGCGCGGCACGAGCGGGCTCAACCTGAAATTCGCGAAAGAGGGCCAGGGCCTGAACCCGAAATTCACCAAAGCCTATGAGTATTCTGACTGCTGGATCGAGGATTCCCGCCTCGTCGTTTTGAACGCTCGCGACGCCGAAGCCCGCGGCGCGGAGCTGTTGGTCCGCTGGAAGGTCGTAACCGCCGACGTCACCGACGGGGTCTGGGCCCTGACGCTGGAGAACACAGAAACGGGCGAAACGCGCCAAGTGACCTCCAAAATGGTCGTGAACGCAGCGGGCCCCTGGGTAGGGGACGTCCTGCGCGGCACGATCAAAAGCAACACCCGCGAGGGCGTGCGCCTGGTGCGTGGCAGCCACATCGTGACCAAGCGGCTCTTTGACCACGACAAGTGTTACTTCTTCCAAGGCACCGACGGGCGCATCATCTTCGCGATCCCGTATGAAACCGACTACACGCTCATCGGGACCACCGACGCCGACCACGCAGATGCAAGCCAAAAGCCCGAATGCACCCCGGAGGAGCAGTCCTACCTCATCAACTTCATCAATGGATATCTCGATCAGCCGATCTCAGAGACGGATGTGGTCTGGACCTATTCCGGCGTCCGCCCGCTCTATGATGACGGGTCGGAGAATGCGAGCGCGCTGACCCGCGACTACGTGCTCAAAGTCGACCAGAGCCGCGGCGCGCCTGCGCTCAACGTCTTTGGCGGCAAGATCACGACCTACCGCAAACTCGCCGAATCCGCGCTGGAGGAGATTGGCGCGATCCTGCCCGGCATGGGCCAACCTTGGACGGCTGGCGTCCCGCTACCCGGTGGGGATTTCCCGGTGAAAGGGGTCTCACGCCTCGTCGAAGCGCTCCGGTCCGCCCACCCCTACCTGACCGACCGCTGGGCGCTGCGTCTGATCCGCGCCTACGGCACCGAAGCGATGGAGATGCTGGGCGACGCGACCACCGCCGCCGACCTGGGCTACGACTTCGGCGCGACACTCACCGCGCGGGAGGTCACATGGCTGATGACCCGCGAATACGCCCGCCGCGCCGATGATGTGGTCTGGCGCCGTTCCAAGCTTGGGCTGCGGATGGACAAAGCTGCCATTGCGCGGCTCGACACATGGATGCAAGATCACCTGAAATCCGACCTCAAAGCGGCAGAATAAGATGAAATACGTCCTCGCCATCGACCAGGGCACTACCTCCACCCGGGCCATCCTTTTCGACGAGGCGCTCACGCCCTCCGCCACGGCGCAGGAGGAATTTCCACAGAAATTCCCGCGCTCGGGGTGGGTGGAGCACGACCCAGATGACTTATGGTCCACCACGGCGGCCACCTGCCGGGGCGTGATCGAACGGGCGGGCATCGACGCGGGTGACATCATTTCCATCGGGATCACGAACCAGCGGGAAACGACCGTGGTTTGGGACAAGGCCACGGGTAAAGCGATCTACAATGCCATTGTCTGGCAGGACCGTCGCACCGCCGACACCTGCGAGACGCTCCGCGCGGCGGGCCACGAGCCGATGTTCACCGACCGCACGGGGCTGCTGCTCGACCCCTATTTCTCCGCGACAAAGCTGAAATGGATCCTTGATCACGTGGACGGCGCGCGGGAGCGGGCGCGAAACGGCGAACTGCTCTTTGGCACCGTCGACAGTTTCATCATCTGGAAACTCACCGGCGGCGCGCGCCACGTCACTGACGCCACCAACGCCGCCCGCACGATGCTCTATGACATCCGCAAAGGACGGTGGAGCCAGACGATCTGCGACCTCTTTGACATCCCGATGGAGATGCTGCCCACCGTGATGGACAGTGCGGCTGCGTTTGGCGACACACGCGCTGACCTCTTTGGGCGCGCGATCCCGATCCGTGGCGTGGCAGGCGACCAGCAGGCCGCCACGATCGGGCAGGCGTGCTTCCAGCCCGGGATGCTGAAATCAACTTACGGCACCGGCTGCTTTGCGCTGCTGAATACCGGCGACACGCCTGTAGCCTCCCAGAACCGCTTGCTCACCACCATCGCCTACCAGTTCGACGGCACACCGACCTACGCGCTGGAAGGGTCGATCTTTATCGCAGGCGCGGTGGTGCAGTGGCTGCGGGACGGGCTCAAGATCATCCGCGAGGCGGGCGAAACGCAGGCCCTGGCGGAAGGCGCGGACGACACCCAACCCGTGATCATCGTCCCCGCCTTTACCGGGCTGGGCGCGCCCTACTGGAACCCCGATTGCCGGGGCGCGATCTATGGCCTCAACCGCAACTCTGGCCCCGCGGAGTTCGCCCGGGCGGCCCTGCAATCGGTGGGCTTCCAGACCCGCGACCTGCTAGAGGCGATGCAGGCCGATTGGGGCAGCGGTGACGCCGACGCCGTGCTGCGCGTGGATGGCGGCATGAGCGCGTCGGACTGGACGATGCAGTTCCTCGCCGACATCCTGGGCGCGCCCGTGGACCGGCCCAAAGTGCTCGAAACGACGGCCCTTGGCGTGGCCTGGCTTGCTGGGATGCAGATGGGCGCGATGCCCGGGCAGGCGGAGTTTGCGAAGACCTGGGAGCTTGATGCGCAGTTCACGCCCGCGATGGATGCCGCGACCCGCGACGCGAAATACGCCGCTTGGAAAAGCGCGGTGGCAAGCACGCTGGCGCATAAGCGGTAAGGCGACGCACCAGGCGCGGAACAAGGGCGCAAGCCCGCCGCGCCATCCACCGCCCGGCAGGCGCATTTCAAAGAAATGCTGCCGAGAGGAACGTGCCGCCCCCCGGCGCGTCCATGGTTTGACGCCAGTGCACCGCGGGTGCGGCGCGATAACCTCGAACCATAAATCAAGCAGCGGGTAAGTCGGTTCGACACACCGCGGCACGCCGATGGCGCTCACATCTGTACGATCTGCCACACTTTCGCCGCATCCCCCTCCGATACACCACATCTAGGGGTGTCCATGGATCGCGATCTCATCATCGGCCAATCAATCGTTGCATGGGCCGCGGCCACAGGTGCGGCGACCTACGGCTATGCCACCGGCCAACCCTGGGCACCGGTGGCAGCGCTCGTCTCCCTCGCCCTGCTCGTCTGGGGCTGGGCCGCTGCGCGGCGGCTGGCGCGCGATTTGGCCGCGCTGCGGAGGGCGGCGTTTGCCCATCGCGGCGCGCTGCTCAAGAACCTGCGCGGGGCTGTGAAGCGAGACGATTACGGCACCGTCACGACAGATCACACCGACGCCGCCGTGGCGACCTTCACCGCTTCCATCGGCGTGTCCATCCCCATCGACACCGCCCGCACCACGATCGAAGCGGTGCTAACGCAGGCCCCCACCCGCCCTCAAACCGGGACAGAGTTTGAGCATGCCACCGCCGAAGCGCTCACCCGGGCGGGGTGGGACGCGCAGGTGACCCAGGGCTCCGGCGATCAAGGCATCGACGTCATCGCTAAGCGCGGCGCGCTCACCGTCGGGCTGCAATGCAAACGCCAGTCGCGCCCCGTGGGCAATAAAGCCGTCCAAGAAGCCGCCGCCGGGCGCGCGCATTACGGGCTCCGCCACGCCGCCGTCGTCTCCAACGCGCGGTTCACGCCCGCCGCGACGGCGCTCGCCACCTCTACCGATGTGCTGCTGCTCGCGCCCGAAGATCTCCCGCGCCTCGCGACGCGGCTCACCAGTGCAACGTCCCCGGTGCGCCCTTTACCAGACCGGTCAAATTCGCGGTCACCCAACCACCGTAGAAATCCCCAGGTTGCGCCGTGACCGGCATCCCCGCGACCGTGGCACCGTCCAAAACCCCAGGGTAAATCGCCACAAAATCCCGGATCGCCGCAAAGCGCTCGGTGGGGCGCGGGTAGCTCCATGCGGCGCGGGGGGCGATCTGGTCACCGACCTTGAGGCTCCAATAGGTCGCCTCCCCCTTCCACTCACAAAACGACCGCCCCCGCGCGGGCAAAAGCGTGCAAGACAGCGCGCCCGGCGGCACATAGTAGGTCGGTGGATGATGGGTCTCGCAGACCCGCCACGTGGCATCCGTGTCCAGGATCACCGCACCAAAGAGCCGCGCCTCTACACGCGCGGCGACCGGCTCGACCAAAGGTGGCCGCGGATAGGCCTGCACATCCTCAGGCGCCAGCGCCTCACCCCTGCGTGTGTCCATACTTACCCTCCCAGTTGCAGCAAAAAGGGTAGCGCGGGTGCCGACGGGCGCCAGATCAGGCCACAGGAAAGAAGAAACGACCAACCACAGGTTCGACAGGGCCGCCCAAGCGCCTAAATGCCCCCTATGCGCACTCTCATTGCCTGTCTTTTCTTCGCAAGCCCCGCCGCAGCCTGGGACTTTATGCCCGGTCTGCCCTGCCTGCTCACCCATAGCGACCCCGCGCTCGACATTGCGCTGACCCACGACCCCACCCAGCCGCTCTACACCATCGCGCTCACCCGCGACGCCCCCTGGCCGGAGGGGGAGAGCTTTTCGCTCGCCTTCGCCAATGGGATCACCATCAGCACGCCCTTTCATGCGCTCACCAATGACGGGCGCACCGTCACCGTCGCCGACCGCGGCTTTGGTAATGTGATCATCGGGCTGATGAGCGGCGGCATCGCCACAGCGATCCTCGGGCCGGAGGCCGTGCCGTTTTCCGCCATCGGCGCCGCGGAGCCCACACGCGCCTTCGCCGCGTGCACCCCGCCCCCAGCCGCGTAACCAGGGTGCCATGAGCGACGCAAAAAACCCCTTTCGCCCGTTGGACGACGACGCCCGCCAAACCATGGCCACGCTGCTGCGGGACACCCACGCTGCGCTCGCCGTCATCGACCCGCAGACAGGCGCCCCTTCGGTCACGCGGATCGGGTTTGTGTGGCTTGATGGGCAGGCGCTTACCATCATCTCCACACTGTCGACCCACACAGGCGCGCTCGACGCCAACCCGGCCTGCGGCCTGATGCTCGGCCAGCCGGAGCCTAAGGGCGATCCGCTCACTTACCCCCGGCTCAGCCTCGATGCGCGGGCCGAAACGCTCGACAAAGCGGCCTGGCGCGACCGCTACATCGCGGCGCGCCCAAAAACCAAGCTCTACTTCGATTTCACCGATTTCCGCCTGATCCGCTTTAACGTGGATAAGGGGCTGCTCAACGGGGGCTTTGGCAAAGCCTACAAAGTCACCCCCGCTGATCTGCCGCGCCTCTAGTCAGGCCGATCCATTCGCGCCATGATCGCGACCCGCCCGCGCACTGCCGTGGGCCAATTCACCTGCACAGCAGAGCTGTCGGGCCCCTGGTTCAACAGCACATAGGGGAAATCATACTGCGCCACATTGTTGGAATTGCGCACCGCCCCCACGGGCACCACCGATTCCACATGGCGCGCATTCCCGCCAAAGGGCAACCGCGGGGCGAGCTCGATGAGCCAGCTCGTCGACGGCGTCTCCTCATCATGGGTCTGGCGCAGCGGGTTGAACACATCCGTCGTCACCCCGTCGAACGTATTGGCCTCGAACGTAATGTTGCGCATCGAGTTGTAGTTGAGGTCCGCGAAGGAGGTATCCACCTCCTCCACCCGGTCGATGCTGCCGTTGAGCGACTTAAACACGTTCCCGATCACCGACAGCCCGTTGATCGTAAAGCCCGTGCCGTAGGGCTTGACGACGATAAAGCGGAACCACGGCGCCACGTCATTGACGGTAAAGATGTTGCCCGTGATGGTGAGCCCGCCGAACCCGAGCTGATTGGCAAAATTCGGATCGGCCTCGTACTCATTGGTCCACTCGATAAAGTTGTTATCGATGTAGTTGCCGGTCACGTAGGCCTTTAGGTTCGTGCTCGCAAAGATCAGACCGCCATTGCGCACGCCGTCCACCGTGTCATCGCCCAAAAACCAGTGGTTGCCGTTGAACGACGACCCGCCGCCGCCCACGATGCAGAAATGCTTGAACCGCACGATGCGGTTGTCGCGGACCTTGATGTCGTTGGCGTTGGTGTTGAAGCCGATGGACACGCGGTCCTGGACATCCTGGTCGAAATCGCCAGCCAGCCAGTTGCAGCGGTCAATCATCATGCCCTGACAGGCCGTGCCCGCGCTCGTGACACCGCGATACTTGGGCCGCGTCAGAAAGCAGTCTTTCAGATGAAATGTCGATCCCGCCATGGGCAGCATGATCGCGGAGCCGATATTGGCGCATTGGATTTCCACGGAATCGAGCTGGAACTGGTTGAGTACGTCAAACCCGCTGAAATCGAGCGCGTATTTGAACCGCGTGAACGTGAAGTTCTGCGTGCCCGCCCCGCCGTAAAGCGCTTGGGTCAGCGTCAGCGTCTGCCCCGGCCCATCGACCGCGTTCACATAGACCTCCCGCCCGACGCCCACACCTTCAACGAGAGAGCCGACAGCGATGCTCGCCGCGTTCGTGACACCCGTCAGGCGATACTGATCCGCCGGGTCATAGGTCCCGACCGAGGTCACGACCGTGGGGTCCCAGGCGGGGCTCGGGTCGATCTGGATCTGCCCGTTGCGCACCACGCGGCGGCTGGCAAAGCTGGTGCGCGTCACCACTGCCGCCTGCAAATCCAGCGGCTCCGTCAGGCGGATGCGGCGCCCCGCCATATCGAGCGACTCGTGATCCGAGAACCCGATCAGCACCTGAAACGCCTTCTTGAAACCCAAAACCTCGTCGCCGAACGCGTCCTCATAGGCGGGCAGATCGTAGTTCTTCATCAACAACAGTTGGTGGTCGTCGGACATCGTCACCGTGCCCTCAAACCGGATGCGGTTGTTGATGGTGACGTTGTTGCCCAGGAAAAACGTGCCGTCGGGCACAAACACCTCACGCCCCGCCGCCGCAGCATCGGCGGCCAGAAACGCGGGGCGGTCATCGGTGACCCCGTCCCCCACCGCGCCATAGTCCACGACATCGACGGCCCCCACGAGCTCCGCCAGGTACGCGCCTGAGACATCTTCGATCACGATGTCATCGACCCGCACGATCCCGCCATTGGGGCCCGTCAGGTCGAGCCCGAAATGCCCGTAAAGCGCCTGGGTCCCCCAGGCCATGTCCACCCCCCCGCGGGAGCCCGTGCCCACGATCGCAGACACCTCCACCACCTCGCCGTAGTTCGACAGCGTCGTCGTGGGCCCAACCTGGGTCACGCCTGCCACGTTGGAGCCGCCCGCAGCCCCAGCCCAACCCGCGATGCGCACCGATGGGAAATCGCCGCTGATCGCCTTGACGCGGGCGGTGACGCGCAAATAGCAGCCCGGCAGGATCGGCGTTTCGCCCGTATACCGGACCTTGGTGATGCTCGCGGTCTTCTGGATCTCCAGCGCGCCGCCGAAGTCTTGGTCGGCCGGCACAAAGACCGCGTTAAAGGCGAAATCATAGGTGTCTGACCCCGGCGTGCCGTCCCCGCTCGACCACACGTTCAGCCCGTCAGCAAAGGCGGGCGGTTGAAAGACCACGCCGTCGGTAATCGCCTTGTTCATTCGAACCCCTTTCGCACCCCAGCCCCGCGGCCCGGTGCCTCATCTGTCGCTTGGATTGACGGGGCCAAACTGGCACCGCGCTGCGGCAGGAGGGGTATCAACGCCCGGTTAACGCGGGCTTGGACCACCGTGACGGTGGGGGGCGTATTGATCGGGCAGGCACGCCCCCCTAGCTCTTAAGGAACCGCGACCGCCTCACGCTTGAAAAGGATCACCCATGCCCAACACCGCCCTCATCACTGGCGCCTCCTCCGGGATCGGTGCCGAACTGGCCCGCTACCACGCCCGTAAAGGCGGCGACCTCGTCATCTCCGCCCGCCGTGGTGACGCGCTCGAAGCCCTGAAAGAGGAGCTTTCGACCGAACACGGCGTCGCAGTCCATGTGGTGACCGGTGACCTCGGCGCTCCAGGCGGGGCGGACGCGGTCATCGCACAGGTCGACGCGCTCGGAGTCGATATCGACATCCTGATCAACAATGCAGGCTTTGGCGGGCACGGCCGCCACATCGACCGCGACGCCGCAGTCGAGCGCATGATGATCGAACTCAATGTGCAAAGCCTCGTGGCGCTCACGCACCACTTCGGCGGGAAAATGGCCGCCCGCGGCAAAGGCCGCATCCTCAATGTCGGCTCCACAGCGGGCTTCATGCCGGGTCCGAACCAAGCCGTGTATTTCGCCACCAAAGCCTTTGTGAACAGCTTTTCCCAAGCCGTGGATCACGAACTGCGCCCCTCAGGCGTCACCTGTACCGTGCTCGCACCGGGCTACGTCCACACCGAATTCGCCACCGTGGCAGAGCTCGAGGGCACACAACTCGTCAACCAAAAAGGCGCCACCGCCAAATCCGTCGCCAAACACGGCTACGACGCCATGCGCAGAGGGGAGCTTGTGACGATCAACGAAAAGCTGCTGAGCTTTACGATGAATTGGGTCATCCCCGTGCTGCCGCGCCGCATGGCGCTCAACATGATAAGCAAGATGCAGGAAAAGTAGCGGCGCGCCGGGGTAAACCCCGGCCTACCCCGCTGCCCGTAGGCCGGGCTTCAGCCCGGCGCGCGCCTAGGCTGCGACGTCCGGGGCGGGTAGTGGTTGCACCGCTGCGATCTGCCAGCCCTGGGCGGTCTCAACCATCATGTAGTCAAAATAGTGGTAGGAGCCGTCTTCCGCCTGGACCTGCACCATCTGCCACAGGTTCCCGGCGAGCTCCCGCAGTTCTAGAAACTGCACATCGGCGTTTTTCCACACCATCGGATAGCCGTTGCGCACCATCGTCCCAAACCGGTCCGGCGACCCAAACATGCGCTTGATGTTGGGGGCCGCAAAGGTGAACGCGCGGTCAAAATCATCGGCGCGAAACGCCTCCATCTGACCGTTAATCGTGGACTGAATGCCCTCGGATTGTGCAGCGACCGGCCCCGCAAGCCCCAGACACACAATGAGTATTCCAAAAATGCGTCGCATCAGATGATCTCCTTTGCAGGGTAAGGCTAACGCAATTGGGCACCGGGTCAAATTAAAGGCGGTCCTTGGCGCGGCGCGACCTTTGCGGTACGTTAACGAAATTCAATTTGGTGATCTCATGCGTAATTTGTCCTTGATCCTTCTTGCTGCACTGACATGCGGCACCTCAGCCTATGGCGCCACGTTCAGCGCAACTGGTGCAACCGCGACGAGCGAATTCAACGGCTTCTACGATGCAGGCAACACGATCGACGGCTCGGGCCTGTCGTTGCCCGGTGACCCAGCGGCCAGCCATGGCGACTATGACGTCAACAATCACTGGACGACGGCCACAGGCGAAACGCTCGGCGAATCCATCACCTGGACCTTCGCCAGCCCGGAAACCTTTGGCGGCATATACATCTGGAACCACCGCTCAAACAGCGTCTCAAGCAACCCCAACTACGATGTTGTGCTTTTTGACCTGACCGTCCTAGGGGCAGGTGCGTCTGTCCTTGCGGATTTCACAAACGTGACAATGGCCCCCGACACCGACCTCTCGCAGGCCTATTTCGCGCCCTCCCTCATCCCGGGGGTGGAGGCGATCCGCTTTACCGTAAGGGGCACGCAGAACAGCAACGTCAGCTCGTTCACCGGCCTGGCCGAAGTGTTGTTTGACGATGCAAATGCCATCGCAGGCGCCGCGGATCTGTCCGCCGGGGCCGCGGCTGTGCCACTGCCTGCCTCGCTGCCGCTCCTGCTCGCTGGTTTGGCCGGGCTTGGGCTTTGGCGCAGGAAAACCCACGCCTAGCCCGCGCCGCCCAATCAGCCCTGAACGAGCGCCCCGCTGGCCCCCCGCTTGATGAGCGCCACGGTGTTCTCCAACCCGTATAGCTTGGCAAAGGACCCGATCCGCGGCCCCTGCGACGTGCCGAGCAGCACTTCGTAGAGCACTTTGAACCACTCCCGCAGGTTGCTGTACCCGTGCACGGTGCCCACCGACACCGCCACCGATTGCAGGAACTCGCCATCGGCAAAATCGACCTCTGGCAGCGGGTCGTCTTGGCCCTTGATCTCTTGCTTTTTGGCAATCTGGTCGAGCGCCAGCGCCCCGTCTTGAAACGCCGCCGCGAGTGCGCACAGCGCCTCCGCCTCGGCCTCCGTCGGGGCGCGACAGACCTGAGTGGGCTTCACGAACTCCTGGAAATACCGCACCGCAAAGCCCGCCGCCTGATCAAGGTCGGGATGCGTCTCCGGCGACGCTTCTGGCGCGTACTGTTTGATAAACCCCCACATCGTCGGCGCGTCTTCCGCATTCGACACGGACGCAAGGTTGAGCAGCATCCCGAATGGCACCACCATGGTGGAGGCGGGGACGTTATGCCCGTGAATGTGGAACACCGGGTTGTTCGCCCGCTGCGCATTGTCCTGCTGCCCATAGGCGCGCAACTGCTGGTGATATTCGTCCACCGCCCGCGGGATCACATCGAAAAACAGCCGCTTCGCCGTCTTGGGCTTTTGATACATGAAATAGCTCAGCGACGTATCCGCCGCATAGCTCAGCCATTCGTCGATGCTGATCCCGTTGCCCGAGGTCTTCGAAATCTTCTGCCCCTGATCGTCAAGGAAGAGCTCGTAAGTGAAATGCTCCGGCTTCCGTTGACCCAGGATCTCACAAATCCGGTCATAGATCGGCGTGTTGGTGCTGTGATCCTTGCCATACATCTCGAAATCGACGCCCAGCGCCGCCCAGCGCGCGCCGAAATCCGGCTTCCACTGGAACTTCACATTCCCGCCCGTGACCGGCACCGTCCACTCGCGCCCCTCATTGTCGTCAAAGGTCAGCGTGCCCTCAGCCGCGTCCACATGCTTCATCGGCACATAAAGCACCTCTCCCGTCTCCGGGTGCATGGGTAGGAAAATCGAATAGGTCTGCTGCCGCTCCTCCCGAAGCGATTTCAGCATCACCTTCATAATGTCGTCATAGCGCTCACAAGCGCGCAGCAGCACCTCATCAAACCGCCCCGAGCCGTAGAAGTCGGTGGCCGAGATGAACTCATACTCGAACCCGAATTGATCAAGGAACGTCCGCAGCTTGGCGTTGTTGTGATGGCCAAAGCTTTCATGGGTCCCAAACGGATCGGGCACCTTGGTCAATGGCTGCTGGAGGTAGGGCACGAGGCTCTCCGCGTTCGGGACATTCCCCGGCACCTTCCGCATCCCGTCCAGATCGTCGGAGAAACAAATGAGCTTAGTCGGGATGTCACTGATCACTTCAAACGCACGGCGGATCATCGTCGTGCGCGCGACCTCGCCAAAGGTCCCAATATGGGGCAGGCCAGACGGGCCATAGCCCGTCTCAAACAGCACATAGCCCTTTTCCGGCGGCGTCTTTTCATAGCGTTTGAGGATCCGGCGCGCCTCTTCAAACGGCCAAGCCTTGGAACTCATCGCTGCTGATCGGAAATCCGCCATCTTATCACCCTTTGACGCAGCCACCTTGCCGCGCCCGTCTATGGGCCATAAATCGAAACCGACCTCAATCCCGAAAGCACGCCTCCGATGCCCGACACCCCCCACCCCATGACCCCGCAAGACTGCCTGGTGGCGACCATGATCGGCGTCTCAGCAAGTAACGAGCAGGTCAACACGTCCGAGCTCGTGACGATCCAGTCCATCGTGAACCACCTGCCGATCTTTGGCACCTACGACACCGACCGCATCAAACAGGTCGCGCAGGTCGTGTTTGACCTGTTTGACGAAGAAGACGGGCTCGACGCCTACCTTGGCCTCATCCGGGATAACCTACCCGAAGAACTGGCAGAAACCGCCTACGCCATGGCCTGCGACGTGGCCGCCGCCGACGGCATGCTCGACCAAAGCGAGCTCGCGTTCCTGCAGGAGATTCGGCACGAGCTCAATGTCGACCGGCTCCATGGTGCGGCCATCGAACGCGGCGCCCGCGCGCGCTTTATCACCTGGTCGGGCAAAGACATTCTCTAAGTCAACCCGTTAGCCGAAACAGTCTGGTTCCGCGTGGCCGCGGGGCCCTCGCTTGTTGCACCCGGGAGGATTTGTTAAGCTTTCGTTTAGGTATTTTGTGAGTGAGGTGTGTTCATGTTGGGGCTTTACGCATTCCTGGCCGCGGTGCTCGGCGGGTCCACGATCACAGCCTTTAACAGCGTGGACGAAGACGATGTCCCCTCCCCCAGTGACGACCCCACCCCAGGATCAGACGTGCTCGTGGGCACCGCCGGGGCCGACAATATCGACGCGGGCACCGGCAACGACCTCGTCTACGGGATGGATGACAACGACACGCTCCTGGGCGGGGACGGGTCCGACTACGTGGACGGCGGCGCGGGAGGCGACCGGCTCTTTGGCGGCAACGGCGAAGACGTGATTGTCGGGCTCAGCGGCAATGACCTGCTCAACGGCGGCGCCGATGACGACCTGCTCGCAGGCGGCACCGGCAATGACACACTGATCGGCGGCACAGGCAACGACACGCTCTTTGGCCAGCAAGGCGCCGACACGATCGAAGGCCGGGGCGGCGATGACACGCTCGACGGCTACTTTGGCAAAGACACGCTCAAAGGCGGCGCAGGTGATGACACGCTCAAAGGCGGCGGCGGCAACGATGTGCTCAACGGGCAGTCCGGCGACGACCGCCTGATCGGCGGCAGCGGCGGCGACCAGATCTTTGGCGGTGCCGGCGATGACCGGATGCTCGGCCAAACCGGCTGGGACCGCATTGTCGACCTCGCAGGCGGGGACACCGATGTGGTGCGCGCGGGCCTCGGCAACGACCGCGTGGATGCGCTGGCCGTGGACCTCAGCGTCTTTGGCGGCGCGGGCGACGACATCCTCAACGGCGCCTCCGCAGCCGTGGACGGCGACGTGGACGCCACCAACCTGATCATCCAAGGCGGCACCGGCAATGACGTGATCACCGCCGACGCCGCAGGCACCATGGACGTGGACGGCAACGCAGGCGCCGACACCTTTGTGCTGGGGACCGCGGCGCTCGGCACCAGCACCGCGGTGCAGATCGGCGATTTCAACGCGGCCGAGGACGTCCTGCTTATCGACGCCGCAGCGCTGATCACCGACATCGCCGCCAATGGCGGACCCACGCTAACGGAGACTGACATTAGCGGCGGCACACTCGACGTGCGCGACACCGATCCCAGCACGACGCTCACGCTCACCGTGGGCAGCGATACCTTTGACCTGGCAGTGCTCGACAACACCGCCGCCGCAGATTTTGACACGAGCCAGGTCTTTATCCAGGGCGCAGAAGGCTTCCTCACTGGCACGGCAGAAGACTACACCGCCGCCACCGGATGGAGCTCCGCAGGCTCCGGCACCTTCACGCGCTAGGGGCATCCACCTGTAGCTAAGGCCGCCCCCCGCCCGGGGGGGCGGACGGGGGCGGCCCGGTGGTTCCCACCGGGCGAACCGAGTGGCCACGCCCGTTTGAACGCCAATATTTCGCCTGCGCTTGTCAGCGGAACGCGCCCTAAACCTTACCCTCCAACCGCGCCCACCGCGCGATCAGCGCCTGCTGAAGCGCCCGTGCGCGGCGTGCAAAGCTCTTGGCACCCCGCGGGCGTTCGCGATCATGCGGCCCTATCGCGCTCCGCCGCTCCAAATCGGCAGAGATGATGACAAAGGCCAGCGGCGCCGTGCCCTCAGCACCCGTCACATAGCCCGCCAGCGAACTAACAAAGTTCAGCGTCCCTGTCTTGGCCCGGATCCCATAGGGCGCGTCCTCGACCACACTGCCCTGCCCGTCCTTGACCTTAATGTGCTTGAGCATCGGCAAAAGCTCCGGCGCGCCGCGCAGCACCTGCCCCAGTGCAGCGCAACTGACCCGCGACCCATCGCCCAGGCCCGAATGGTCCACAAACGCCATATCCGCCCCGAACCGCTCTTTGGCCCAGGCGTTCATCTCCGCGGCTGACCCTGTGAGCCCTGCGCCCGCCACCCCCCGCGCCGTGCTTGCCCGCAGGCCCAGCGCCTCCGCGGTGAGGTTGGTGGAGTACTTCAGCATCCCACCACAAAGCCCCCGCAGCGTGGGCGACACCCGGGCCGCCAGAACCGTGCCACGGATAGGGCCCGCGTCCCGCTCCGGCGCGGGCAGCGTGATCCCCACGCTGCCTGCAAGGGTCTGAAACACATCACCCGCATAGAGCGCGGGCAGCCGCACCGGCAGCCACCGCCCCCCACCCGCGCCGAGCGCCGGGCGCGCCACCGTCCACCGCTCACCCGCATCACCGTCGAGCGCGTGGGTAAAAACCGGGGCCTCCGCGGGCACAATCGTCATTGTGGCGTGGCGCACACCTGGCTGGTAGGCGCGCGCCCGCGCCTCCAGCGTCATGTTGTACGCATCGCCCGCCCGCGCCCACTCGAAATGGACGCGGTTGTAGTTCAGGTTCAGCCCCCCGACCGAGGGGTTATACCCCGCCTCCGGCATCTGGCTGGCATCGATCTGGGCCACGCGATCAAGCTCCCGCCCGTCCACCAGAAAGCGCCCCGTGACGCCCGTGACACCCTCGGCCCGCAGGGCCTGGGCGAGCTCTGCTAAACCATCGGTGTCGAGGATCGGGTCGCCCGTCCCCTTGAGGATCAGATCCCCCTGCACCACGCCGCCCTCAACCGGACCCGTCGCGATCACGACGGTGGCAAAGCGGTAGCCGGCGCCCAAATGATCCAGCGCATAAAGCGCCGTCACAGCCTTGGCCACGCTGGCAGGGGGCAACGCCACATCCGCGCCCACAGCATCGATCACGGCGCCCCCGGGCGCAAAGGCCAAGGCCGCCGTGACGCCACTGACCCCCGATGTCGCAATCAGCGCCTCAGCCGTTGGCACCCCAATATGGCGGGGCCGGACCACGGGCCGCAGCGACGCACCAAGCGTCGTGGAGCCCAGCGCAGGCACCGCCAAGCTTGCCGCCAAACCCGCCGTCGCCCCCGCGATCAGCCCGCGCCGTGTGAAAGGTCTCCCACCCATGAGCGGAGCCTAGCAAAGCGCTGAAAGAGCGCCACAAAAATCCGCGTGGCAGGGGGCCGCGATTGCTGCTAGGCCGCGGCCATGGCACGCGCGGTCCTCATCATGCTGGTGGGCATGGCCTTTATCCCCCTGGGCGACACATTCGGGAAATCGCTCACCTCGAACGGCGTGGCGCCGATCTTTGTGGCCTTCACCCGCTTTGCCATCGCCGCGGTGCTCCTGGTGCCGTTCCTGCCCAAAGGCGCGTTTGGCGCGCTCCGCGACCCGCGGCTCTGGCTGCGCGCCGCACTGATCACGGGCGGCATCTGCTCCATCCTCACCGCCCTCTCGACGGAGCCTATCGCCAACGTCTTCGGCGCCTTCTTCATCGGCCCCATCGTGGCCTACACCCTCTCCGCTTGGCTCCTGGGGGAGACTGCGAGCCGTGCACGCACGCTGCTCCTCCTCATCGGGTTCTGCGGCGTGCTCATGGTCGTACAACCCGGGCCGGAGATGCGGCCAGGCCTGCTTTGGGCGGTACTCGCAGGCACATTCTACGGTGCGTTCCTTACGGCCTCCAAATGGCTGGTGGACGCGGCCCCGCCCCTGACACTGCTCTTTTCACAACTGGCAATCGCCGCGCTTTTGACGGCCCCCCTGGGCCTCCTGGCCATCCCACCGCTCGACGCTTGGACGCTGACACTGACGATGGGCAGCTCGCTTGGGTCGATGATGGGCAACCTGCTCCTGATCTTGGCGTTCAGCCTGGCACAAAGCACACGGCTCGCCCCGTTTGTCTACTTTCAGATCGTGGCCGCCACGGCACTGGGCTGGCTGGTGTTCGGCACGCTGCCCGATACGCTGGCGCTGGCCGGGATTGCCGTGCTCGTGGCCTCAGGCTTTGCCAGCCTCGCCCTGCCCGTCAGCGCCGGCCCCACCCCAGCCGCCCCGCGCGCGGATGGCCGTGGATGACGCGTCGCTCATGGGCAGGTTGATAAAGCACCAGGCCGGGGCCTGCGCGCCCGACAAAAGCCGCGCATACCGCCCCCGCAACCGCGCGCTGCGATAGGCCCGCGCCGCAGGCGACACCCGCGCGCCCACACGCTCGCCCGGGCGGGCCACGACCCCGATGGGCACGGCCTCCATGATCGCGCGCCAATCCTGCCAGCGATGAAACTGCGCGAGGTTGTCGGCCCCCATGAGCCAGGTAAACCGCACCCCCGGAAACCGCCACAGCAACGCATCGAGCGTCTGCGCCGTGTAGCGCGTGCCCAGCACCGCCTCGATATCGCTGATCACAACGCGCGGGTGATCCATCACCGCCGCCGCCCGCGCCATCCGCGCCTCCAGCCGCGCAGGCCCCCGCGCCTTGAGCGGATTGCCCGGCGACACAAGCCACCACACCGCATCCAGATCAAAACGTTTAAGCGCGTGGCGCGTGATATGCACATGCCCCCCATGGGCCGGGTCAAACGACCCCCCAAGCAGCCCAATCCGTTGGCCCGCGCGCGCATGCAATCCAGCTGTCATAGCGGACACAGATGCCATTCGGCGCGCCAAGTCAACGCATCACCCCGGCCCGCGCTTGACCCGCGCGCTGTGCCAGCGCACGCTCACCAAAAGCCAGAAAGGGTTCCGCCATGCGTCCATTGCGCACCGCTGCCATCATCGCCGCCACCATCCTGTCCGCGCCGCTTGCCGCTGACCCCACCAGCGACGCCCAAGCGATCTCCGCGGCGACCGTGACGCCCGAAATCCTCGCGGGCACCTTCGACGTCTTCCGCCCCCTGATCGCGGACGCCATCGTGGGTCAAATGGCCGCCAACGGGGTGGAGATCAGCGACCCAGACGCGCTCGTTGACATCATCATCGACCAGTTCGGCGCAAACTTCCTCCAAGGCCTGCGCGACGCGCAAACGGCCTACTTCCTTGAGAATTTCAGCGCCGAAGACCTCTCCGCTATTGCGACGTTCTATGCCACCGGCGCAGGCCAACGCATGATCGATGCCACGCCCGAGCTCATGGCCGTCGGCGCCGCCGCAGGCGAACAACTGGGGCAACAAGCCTTTATCGACGCCCGCCAAACCATCGCCAACCGGATCGAGGCAGAGGGCATCCTGATCGAAAGCCCAAGCACCCTCAAACGCCTCATCGACATCCTGCGCCAGTAGCGCGCAGGGTATGAACCGCGCGCAAAAGGACCAATTGCAATCCGACTTGCACGTGCCACCGCGTAAAGTACTGTCCGGCTATGGCAGCGAAAAAGGGCAAGATCGTCTTTAAGGGCAGCGACACCAAACGTGCCGCCAAACGGATCGCCTATTACCTTAACCACATCTACTGCGCAAAGCGCCCCCACAGCTGGAACGCAGCTCGAACACGACGTCTGCTGGCGCGCGACCGGGTGGACCAATAGTACAAGCAAAGCACGTCCTTTGACACGCCCTCAACGCCCATCAGCGCCGTCGATCAGGGCAGCAGCCGCTACTACCTGGACTTCATCCGCCACGCAGGCGGGTTCGACCCCGCTGCACGCGTCGACTACGCCTTTGGCGACATCACCGAAATCCCCGACACCCCCGCCTTTGTCAAAAGCCGCCCCATCGCTGGCGCCAACGAGGCCTCCGTGCTCTTGCCGCTGGATCGTCACCGGCATTTTGAGGCCTTCCCAGACCGCAAACAGTTCGAAGAAAAGCAACCCGGCGCGGTCTGGCGGGGTGGCTTCCACAACCAGCTGAGAAGTGAGCTCGTCGACCTGCTCGGCGCCTCTCCCGATAACGACATTGCCGCAGTGGGCGGCGATGCGGGCAAAGCAGACTACCTGTCGCCCCGCGCGCAACTGGACCGGCAGGTCATCTTGTCCGTCGAAGGCTTCGATGTAGCCACAAATCTCAAATGGGCCATGGGCTCCAACAGCCTCGCCATGTCCCCGCCGCTCAAATACGAAACTTGGTACATGGAAGCCAGGCTAAAGCCCGGCCACCACTTTGTGGAGATCAAACCCGACTTCTCCGACCTCGACGCAGCCACCGCGTATTACGCGCGCCACCCCGACAAAGCCCGCGTCATCATCGCCGCCGCCAACGCCTGGCGCGCCCAGTTCGACGATACCCAGACCGAAGACATGATCGCGGCGGCCGTCATCCAGAAATACCTGCAACTGTCGCAATCCTAACCCCGATTGCGCGGCCCCGACCGGGCTGATACGCGTCTGTCGCACACGCAGGAGGACACCCCATGGCAGCCTATCAATACGTCTACTACATGGACGGCGTCTCAAAGACCTACCCCGGCGGCAAGAAGACGTTCGAAAACATCCGCCTGTCCTTCCTGCCCGGCGTCAAGATCGGCGTCGTGGGCGTCAACGGCGCGGGTAAATCGACGCTCCTGAAGATCATGGCGGGCCTCGACAAAGACTTCTCCGGCGAAGCCTGGGCCGCCGAGGGCGCGCGCGTGGGCTATCTGCCCCAGGAACCGCAGCTCGACCCCACCAAAACCGTCCGCGAGAACGTGATGGAGGGCGTGGCCGCCAAGAAAGCGATCCTCGACCGCTACAACGAACTGGCCATGAACTACTCCGACGAGACCGCCGACGAGATGGCGCAGCTCCAGGACGAAATCGACGCGCAAAACCTCTGGGACCTCGACGCGCAAATCGACGTGTCGATGGAGGCACTGCGCTGCCCACCCGATGACTGGCCCGTTGAAAACCTGTCGGGGGGGGAGGCCCGCCGCGTGGCGCTTTGCAAACTGCTGCTCGAAGCGCCGGAGATGCTGCTCCTCGACGAACCCACGAACCATCTGGACGCCGAAACGATCGCCTGGTTGCAACAGCACCTCATCGACTACCAAGGCACGATCCTCGTCGTCACCCACGACCGCTACTTCCTCGACGACATCACGGGCTGGATCCTGGAGCTCGACCGTGGCCGCGGCATCCCTTACGAGGGCAACTATTCCGCCTGGCTCGAACAGAAAGCCAAGCGCCTCGAACAAGAGGCCAAGGAAGACAACGCCAAGCAAAAGACGCTGGAGCGCGAACTGGAATGGATGCGCCAAGGCCAAAAGGCCCGCCAATCCAAACAAAAGGCCCGCATCGACCGCTACAACGAACTCGCCAACCAGTCGGAGCGGGAAAAGCTCAGCCGCGCCCAGATCATCATCCCCAACGGTCCCCGCCTCGGCGGCAAAGTGATCGAGGTGGAAGGGCTCAAAAAAGCCATGGGCGACAAGCTCCTGGTCGAGGACCTCTCCTTCGCGCTCCCCCCCGGCGGGATCGTCGGCGTCATCGGCCCCAACGGCGCCGGTAAATCCACCCTCTTCCGCATGCTCACCGGCCAGGAGAGCCCCGACGCGGGCGACATTAGCTACGGCGACACCGTGGACCTGGCCTATGTCGACCAATCCCGCGACGCGCTCGACGGTGGCAAAACCGTGTGGGAAGAAATCTCCGACGGCAACGACATCATCCAACTGGGCGACGCGGAGATGAACTCCCGCGCGTATTGCTCCGCCTTCAACTTCAAAGGCGGCGATCAGCAGAAAAAAGTCGGCATGCTGTCAGGCGGTGAGAGAAACCGCGTCCACATGGCGAAACTGCTCCGCTCGGGCGGCAACGTCCTGCTGCTCGACGAACCCACCAACGACCTCGACGTCGAAACGCTGCGCGCGCTAGAAGACGCCCTCGTCGACTTCGCCGGCTGCGCCGTCGTCATCAGCCACGACCGCTTCTTCCTCGACCGCATCTGCACGCACATCTTGGCGTTCGAAGGCGAAGCTCATGTGGAATGGTTCGAAGGGAACTTTGAGGACTACGAGGAAGACAAGAAGCGGCGGCTTGGGGCAGATGCGCTGGAGCCAAAGCGAATCAAGCATAAGAAGTTTGTGAGGTAGCCTTTCTTGCAATCTGGTTATCCACACCAAGCTGTGTCTTGCCTGTGGAGTGCCACTCGCAAACTGTGAGCAACTTTCATTAAGCTGTGAACAAGCCGTCTGCTTTCGGAAACTTCTGTGCACCTTTCTCTGGATAAGGTTTCTCTTGAATTAAGGTGCAAAGCCGGGTTCAAACGGGCTACCACTTTAGGGCGCGCAAGCGTTTTAAGCGGAAGGCCTTCGACCAGAAATGGTCGGGGGCCTTTTGTCCTAAGACCTGTGGATAAAGGTTGACAATTTAGGGCAAGACACAGAATTTAGTGGAAAAGGCCCGAGCAGGCCCCGAATATAGTTGACACGCAAACACGACGCGCCCATGCTCATACGCGGGAGCGCGCCCTAAAGTGGTATTTTCGGTGAGACCTCCTGAGTATGAATCAACTTATGGAGTGTCGCTATGTCGATATATCCAAAAACACGTCTCCCAATTGGCACAACAGCACGAACGGGCACGAAATCCCCTGAAAGCGGCGTGTGGAAGGTCGTGGGAACCCCCACGACGACCGCACCGATTGCAAGGGGTAACACTATGCCACCCTACGCTGGAAAAGCTGTCACTTGGAAACTGATCCAGTACGCATAAAGCGATGGCTCGGGGCACTGCCCCGAGCCTCCACTACATCCCCAAAATGCATCGGAGACGCGAAATGCCCAGCGTTAGTTCAACTGCTATTTCCCGAATTGAGTGGTCGCGAGGCACCCTCTCAATCTGGTTTCATTCAAGCCAACGTTATGACTACCCAGGAGTTGCCGAAAGCACCTACCTGGACTTCCTTCGCGCTGGTTCCAAAGGTCAATTCTACAATAACAACATCAAAGACCGATACTGACCCTTTCAGTGCCAATTACCGGGGTGAGAACGGACCAGAGGTGCAAGCCTAACGCAGGGCCATTTTTCCTCGAAAACAGAAAATGGTGGGTGATAAGAGATTTGAACTCCTGACATCTTCGATGTGAACGAAGCGTTCTACCACTGAGCCAATCACCCGAAGGTTCACCATCTGAGGCATGCCCGATAGCGTTATTTGGCAGCATACGTAGGCCGGGCTTCAGCCCGGCACTTTGAGACGTTTCGCCGGGCCAAATCCCGGCCTACGGGTCAAGCCAAGTCCTCGCTCAAAGCAGCATAAACTATGCACCTATCGGCTCTCCCACCTCCAACTCCGGCACTGTCCCAGACCACTCCGGCTCCACCCGCCCTGCCCTCACATCCCGGTGGATCGATGAATTCGGCCACTCCGCCGCCATCGACACGAGCCCGTGCTTCACCGGGTTCAACCAACAATATCGGATATGCGCGGCAAGCGACGCCTCATCACGGATATGATGCTCCCAAAAACGCCGCTGCCAAATGCCGAGTTCGCGTTTCCCACGCCGTAGGCCGGGCTTCAGCCCGGCGTTCCGACCAGTCCACACGCGTGGCAGTTCGGCATGATGATCGTCTTCGTGTGCCGGGCTGAAGCCCGGCCTACGGGGCTGCAGCCGACCTTGCGCGTCTATGTCCACTGCCGTCTTCGGCCACCCGCTCTCTCGCAACACCGCGCGGCTGAACTTTGACTTGATCGCGCCCCACCGCACGCCATAGGCGCGGTCGCCCGCGGGCAAGCGCCACACGCAATGCATGTGGTCTGGCAGCACCACCCAGGCCAGGGCGTCGAACGGGAGGGTGGCTTTCACCTCCGCCACGGCCCGGCGCAACGTCTCCACCTCGTCGAGCAGGAGCGTCGACCCGCGGTGGGCGAGGCATACGGTGAAAAACACCGTCGCGCCCGTGACGCGGGGGCGGATGTAGCAACTCATCCTTAACCATTGCGTGCCTTGGCTAAGAAACCCTTAACGCACGCGTCCGCGCGGGCTACACTCTCTCCATGATCATCGAACATCTCACGGTCTCTATCCCCGCCGGGACCCATACCGCGTTTTTGGCCCATGACGCCGCGATCTGGACGGCGACGCTTGCGGCGCAGCCCGGCTTCGCGGGGAAGGAGACTTGGCTTCAGGCCGACGATCCGACCCGCGTGCATCTCATCATCCGGTGGGACACGCGCGAACAGTGGAAAGCGATCCCGCAGGCGCTTTTGGCACAGACGGATGCGGCGATGGCGGCGGCCTTTGGGCGGCCTGTGCCCGTTCTGTCCTGCACGGATTGCGAGGTCATCGGGTAGCGCGGCTCGCGATTTCCCCTTTCGTTTCAAGCCTGGCCCGGGTCATAGTCCCGTCAAAACGGAGGACCCTTTATGCGCCCACTTCTTACTGCCTGCCTGATCCTGGCAGCCCCGCTCGCCAGCGCGCAATCTGCCGAGGAAATCGCGCTCGCTAAGGCGACTTTGGGCGCGCTCCAGGGGCCGTCTTTTGATCAGAACCGCGAATTCTGCGGCTACCTCGCCTATGATACGCAGGAGGCTCTGGTGGCCACGCCTGCGACCCGTGGAGACCGCGATTCTTGCGCCTATGACGGGCCGGAGGACGGGTTCGTGATGGTGCTGAGCTATCATACTCACGGGCGGTTCGACACCGACTACGCGGCAGAGGTGCCTAGCGTCTCCGATATTGAGGCCGACGAATCCGAGGGCATCGATGGCTTTGTCGCGACCCCTGGCGGGCGGTTGTGGTACGTGGACACGACCGACATGATCGTGCGCCAGATCTGCGGCATCGGCTGCCTGCCCCAGGATCCCCGCTTTATCGAAGGCGACGCGGGCCCGGTCGAAATCTCCTATACCTACCAGGACCTCTTGGACTACGAGGGCGGCTACTAGGGCGCAGCGCGCGCCACTTCCTCCCTCAGGATGCGCGCGATGAGGGCGCAGTCTTCGACGCTGAAGGTGAGCGGCAGGCGCATGTCCATCACCCCGTGCAGCACCCTGTCTGAGGCGGGCATGGGCGCGGGGTCGGCATAGCGCCAGGACCGGTAGGTGGAGGTGAAGGCCGCGGGTTCGGGTGCGCCGAACCACTTGACTTCCACCCCGCGATCCAAACAGCCCGTCACCACGGCCCGGATCGCGTCGTCGGGCCAATCGAGCAGCAGAAATTGGAAGGACGAGGCGACGTAGTCTTCTGCCTGGGGCCGGGGGATCAGAGTGAGGCCTGGCGTGTCGCGCAGCCCCGCCTCCACCGCGCGGTAGCGGTCGTTCCAGCGGGCGGCCTGGGTCTCTAGTGCGCGCAGTTGGGGCCGCAGGATCGCGGCGCGCAGATTGTCCATCCGGCCGGAGATATTGGGGGTGTGATACTTGATCCCCTCAAAGGCCTGAGGCGGTGGCGCGGCGCGGTGGCGGGGGTAGAGCATATAGGAGCCTGAGAGCATCGTGGCCCGGGCCATGACCTCCGGGTCGTCGGAGACCATGAGCCCCCCTTCCCCAGAATTGACGTGCTTATAGGTCTGGCAGGAATAGCACCCCACGACCCCGTGGCGCCCGGACCAGGTGCCCGCCCATTTCGCGCCCATGGTGTGGGCGCAATCCTCGATCACGGTGAGCCCGTTTTCGGCGGCGATGTCCATCAGGGCGTCCATGTCACAGATATGGCCCCGCATGTGGGAGAGCATGAGGACATCGGCCTGATCAGCCTTGGCGGCGAGGTCGTCTAGGTCGATCACGAGCCCCTCGGTCACCCCCACGAAGACCGGCACGGCCCCAACGCTGGCAATCGCGCCCGGAACGGGGGCCAGGGTGAAGGCGTTTGACAGGACCCGGTCCCCCGGCCCCACCCCTACAGCCCTGAGAGTGGTCGCCAAAGCATAGCCGCCGGAGGCCACGGCGAGGCAGTATTTTGCCCCCATCTGGGCGGCGAATTCTTCTTCCAGGAGGGCCGTTTCAGCGACCTCTCCCGGCACCTCATTATAACGGTGGAGGCGGCCGTGGCGGAGCACGGCGAGCGCGGCCTCGATCCCGTCTTCGGGGATAGGTTCTTGCTGGGTGAAGCTGCCGGTAAATTTTTCCATAGACCCTGGATTGGGCCCCGGGGCGGCGCCGTCAATGGTCATTTTCGTCGCCCGGCGTCGGAGATGGGCGCGCGGGGGTGGTTTCGCCGCGAAACCATTGGGACGATGGTAGAACGGATTTTTGACTTTTTGGGCGCAACCTCTTGGGTTGGCCTGCCGGAACACGTCCAGGAACGGGCGAAGCTGAGCCTGTTGGATCTGATAGCCGTTGGCCTTGCCGCGCGTGACACGGATCTCGCCCGGATCATCACCGCCCATGCGGCGGAGGGGTTTGGCGGCGACACGCCGTTCCTGTTCACCCCCGGCTGGGCCTCGGCACTCGGCGTGGCGATGGCGGGGGGCATGACGATTGACGCGATTGATGCTCATGACGGATTCAACCCGGCCAAGGGGCATATTGGCTGCGGGCTGTTTCCTGCGCTTTATGCGCTGGCGCCGCCGGGGCTGAGCGGCACGGAGTTTCTGACGGCCTTCGTGAACGGCTATGAGATGGGCGCGCGGCTGTCGATCACGCTCCATGAGACGGCGGCGGACTACCACACGTCGGGTGCCTGGGTCGCGGTGGCGATTGCGTTGGCGGGCGGGCAGATGGCGGGGCTGACGCCTGCGCAGATCGCCCATGCGGCGGGGATTGCGGAGTACCACGGGCCGCGCAGCCAGATGATGCGCTGCATCGACCATCCGACGATGCTCAAAGACGGCTCCGGCTGGGGGGCCATGGCGGGGGTGAGTGCGGTGGGTCTCGCGCGGGCTGGGTTCACGGGCGCGCCTGCGTTGACTGTGGAGGGGCCTGCCTGGGAGGACCTGGGCACGCGTTGGTACATGACAGAGCAGTATTACAAGCCCTACCCCGTCTGCCGCTGGGCGCAGCCGCCGGTGGAGGCGTGTTTGGAGTTGCAGCGCCGGCATGGGTTTGTGGCTGGCGAGATTGCGGGGATCGAGATCACGACATTCCACGAATCCACGCGGCTGGCCACGATGCACCCTAAATCGACGGAGGAAGCGCAATATTCGACGTCATTTCCTGTAGCTTTGGCCCTGACCCACGGGCGCCTCGGGCCAGAGGAGGTGCAGGGGGCTGCCGTCGCGGACCCGGCGGTTCATGCGTTGTCAGCGAAGATCGTGATGCGAGAGGATGACTGGGCCAATGCGATCTTCCCCGGGCGGCGCGTGGCGCGGGTGACGGTTCGGCTGGAGAGCGGGGCAGTGTATGAGAGCGATTGGCACGAGCCGAAGTGGGATGCCACGGCGCCTGCGTCGGAGGCGGAGCTGCGGGCGAAGTTTCGGGAGTATGTGGAGCCTGTGGTGGGGCGCGTGCAGGCCGATGCGGTTGAGGCGGCTGTGATGGGGCTCGAGCGGTTGGAGGCTGTGGAGCTGTTTGGGCTGATTACGGAGTGAAGTGAGCTGGTGGGCTTCGATGTTTGCGCTTTGAACTGAGGGGGACCCCCGGCCGCGGGTGGGGGAGAATCCCCCGCCCGGGGGGGGCGGTCGGGGGTCGCCCGGTGTTGCCACCGGGCGAGGGGTTTGGGCTGGGAGGCTGTACTCTTCTGACGGCGATTGAAGAGACGCAGTTTGCGATGCCTGCGCTTTGAACTGAGGGCGGCACCCGGCCGCGGGTGGGGGGAATCCCCCGCCCGGGGGGGCGGCCGGGGGTCGCCCGGTGTTCCACCGGGCGAGGGGTTTGGGCTACGAGCTTTGCTCTCTACCCTAGCAGCCGCTCCACGATCCCCGGCAACTCCCGATAGTCGTCGAGCCAGGCATCGGGCGACATCTCTGCCCGGCTGGCGGCGTCGGGGCTGAAGCTGACGGACACGGATGGCACACCCGCTGCGCGCGCGGTGCGCTCGTCGGTCATGCTGTCGCCCACGAGGAGCGTTTGGGCGTGGTCTCCCCCCACCCTATCCACCGCTTCCCAGAACGGGGCCGGGTCGGGTTTGCGGACGGGGAGTGTATCGGCCCCCACGAGCGCGCCAAAGGCTGGGCGCATACCGAGGCGAGTCATGAGGTCTTCTGCTAGGCCTTCGGGTTTGTTGGTGCAGATGGCGACGGCGATGCCAGCGGCTTTCAGCGTCTCTACCGCCTCCATCGCGTGGGGGTACATGACGGTGTGGCGGTCGATATCGCGGGCGTAGTGGGTCAGGAGGTTCTGGTAATCGGCGTCCACGGCGGCGTCGATATCGTCGGTTCGGAGCCGTGCGTAGCCCAACCTGAGCATCGCCTTGCCGCCCCGCAGCGCGGTGCCTGCGTCCGCAGATGTCAGCTGGTCGCCTAGCCCCCGCGCGCGGAAGCAGGCGTTGGCGGCATTCAGCAAATCTCCACTCGTGTCAGCGAGGGTTCCGTCGAGGTCAAAGATCACACTGCGCATCAATCCGCCCATTTCCGTTTCACCTGGTCACCACACGTGAAGCGGGAATGCCTTGCGGCAAGGTGTGGTTTGATGGTTAGCAAGATCAAAAGAGCAAAAGCGAGGCAAGAGCAGATGCCAAATGCGCTGATCATTCTGGCGGCGGGACGCGGAACGCGGATGCAGTCGGACCGGGCGAAGGTGCTCCACGAGATTGCGGGGGCGCCGTTGGTGGCGCACGCGCTGGAAAGTGCCGCGGGGCTGGAAGCGTCGCGGGTCGTGGTGGTGACGGGCCATGATGCCGACGCGGTGGAGGTCGCTGTGGCGGACCACGCGCCCCACGCGGAGTTCGCGCGGCAGGAGGAGCAGTTAGGGACCGGTCATGCTGTCCTGCAGGCGCGGGAGGCTCTTGCGGGTCATGAGGGGCCTGCCTTCGTGCTCTATGGTGATACGCCGTTCATTCGGGGCGAGACGTTGGAGGCGATGGCGGCGGCTTTGGCGGATGCGTCGCTTGTGGTTCTAGGGTTCGAGGCCGCAGATCCAGGCCGCTACGGGCGGCTCGTGACCGAGGGCGACCGGTTGCTGCGAATTGTCGAGTGGAAGGATGCCAGCGAGGCGGAGCGTGAGATTAGCCTGTGCAATTCGGGCGTGTTGGCGGGGGATGCGGCGCTGCTGTTCGATCTGCTGGGTGAGGTCACGAATGAGAATGCGGCGGGGGAGTATTACCTGACCGACCTGCCGGGTCTGGCGGCCAAGCGCGGGCTTGTGACCGGCGTCGTGCGCTGCGCGGAGGCCGAGACGATGGGCATCAACTCGCGGGCGGAGCTTGCGGCGGCGGGGGCGCTGTATCAGGCGACGCGGCGGGCGGAGGCTATCGAGACGGGCGTGGTGATGGACGCGCCGGAGACGGTGCAATTTTCCTTCGATACCGCCGTCGGCCGCGACGCCCACATCGAACCTTACGTGGTCTTTGGCCCCGGGGTGACGGTGGAAACCGGCGCGCGGGTGCGGGCGTTTTCCCATCTGGAGGGGTGCCACGTGAGCCGCGGCGCCATCGTGGGCCCCTACGCGCGGCTCCGTCCCGGCGCAGAGCTGGCCGAGGACGTACGCGTGGGCAATTTCGTGGAGATCAAGGCCGCCGAGATCGCCGAAGGCGCGAAGGTCAATCACCTGAGCTATGTGGGCGACGCCGTGATCGGCCCGGCCACCAATGTCGGCGCGGGCACCATTACCTGCAACTATGACGGCGTTATGAAACACAAAACCCAGGTCGGCGCGCGGGCCTTTATCGGGTCAAACACCATGCTCGTGGCCCCCGTCACCGTGGGGGATGAGGCGATGACGGCCTCCGGCTCTGTCATCACAAAGGACGTGCCCGCGGGCGCGCTCGCCATCGCGCGGGCGCCGCAGGCCAATAAACCCGGGTTGGCCCGCAAGCTGATGGACCGCTTGCGCGCAATCAAAGCTGGGAAAGGAGCGTAATCATGTGTGGTATCGTCGGCATTCTCGGCAATAACGAAGTGGCCCCTGTGCTGGTCGAGGGCCTCAGGCGGCTTGAATATCGCGGCTATGACAGCGCGGGGATCGCGACGGTCAATGGCGGCACGCTCGACCGCCGCCGGGCCGTGGGCAAGCTGGTCAACCTGTCGGATATGCTGGTGCACCACCCGCTCGCAGGCAAAGCGGGCATCGGACACACGCGCTGGGCCACCCATGGCGCCCCCACGACCGCCAACGCGCACCCCCACGCCGCCGCCGATGTGGCCGTGGTGCACAATGGGATCATCGAGAACTACAAAGAGCTGCGCGAGGAGCTGGAAGCGGGTGGCGCAGAGTTTGCGACGGAAACCGACACCGAAACCGTCGCGATGCTGTGCCAAAGTCTGATCGACGCGGGCCACGCCCCGATAGAGGCTGCCCGTGCGACGGTCGAACGGCTCGACGGGGCGTTTGCGCTCGCGTTCCTCTTCCAAGGCGAAGGCGACCTGATGATCGCCGCGCGCAAGGGATCGCCCCTGGCCATCGGCTATGGCGAGGGGGAGATGTATCTGGGCTCCGACGCGATTGCGCTCGCGCCGCTCACCGATCGGATTACGTATCTCGAAGAGGGGGATTTTGCCGTCCTCACCCGCCAATCGGTGGAGATCACGGACGCCCGCGGCGCCCGCGCGAACCGGGCCGTGCAAACCATCCAAGTGGACGCGGCCACCGTCGACAAGGGCGGCTACAAGCATTTCATGGCCAAGGAGATCGCGGAGCAACCGGCGGTCATCGACCGGGCGCTGGGCAAATACCTGGACGCGGACGAGATCGCCCTGCCCGACGGGTTCGACTTTGACGGGATCGAACGCGTGACCATGGTCGCCTGCGGCACGGCCTATTACGCCTGCATGGTCGCGAAATACTGGTTCGAGAAGATCGCACGGCTGCCGGTGGAGATCGACGTGGCCAGCGAGTTCCGCTACCGCGAGCCGCCGGTGAGCCCGGGGACCCTGGCGATTTTCGTATCCCAATCCGGGGAGACCGCCGACACGCTGGCGGCGCTGCGCTACATGGACGGTAAGGCGGCCAAGCTCGCGGCGGTGGTGAATGTCACGACGTCGACCATCGCGCGCGAAAGCGACCTGGTCTTGCCCATCCATGCGGGGACGGAGATCGGCGTCGCCTCCACCAAGGCGTTCACTTGTCAGCTGACGGTGCTGATGCTGATGGCGCTCAAGGCCGCGCAGACGCGCGGGGCGCCGGTGCCAGAGGACGCGGTGGCAAAGCTGCGCGCGGTGCCGGGTCTTGTGCAGCATGCGCTGACCCTTGGGGCGCGGGCGACGACGCTTTCGCGGGCCCTGGCGGAGGCGCAGGATATCATCTTCCTCGGGCGTGGAGCGCTTTACCCCCTGGCGATGGAGGGGGCGCTAAAGCTCAAGGAAATCAGCTACATCCATGCCGAAGGTTATGCGTCGGGTGAGCTTAAGCATGGGCCCATTGCGCTCATTGACGACAGCGTGCCCGTGGTGGTGATGGCGCCGCGCGATGCGCTGTTTGAGAAAACGGTGTCCAACATGCAGGAGGTGATGGCGCGCGGCGGCCGGGTGCTGCTCGTGACCGATGCCGCAGGTGCAAAGATCGCTGGCGAGGGGGTATGGGAAACGCTGATCCTGCCGGAGATTGACCCGGTGCTGGCGCCGATCCTCTATGCCGTGCCCGCCCAGCAGCTGGCCTATTACACGGCGATCGCCAAGGGCACCGATGTGGACCAGCCCCGCAATCTGGCGAAATCGGTGACAGTGGAGTGACGGTCGATGAGGCGCTTGCCGCGTTGGGCGCGCCCGACCCGGTCAAAGCCGCGGAGATGGCCGCCTATCACAAGGTGGAGCGCCCCTATCTGGGGATCGCGAACCCCGTGCTCGACGAGGCCGCGCGCGGCTGGCGGCGGGAGCTGACGCTGGAAGCGCGATTGGCGCTCGCAGGCGCGCTGTGGGACACCGACATCCACGAAGCGCGGGTGCTGGCGGCCAAGCTTTTGACCCAGGCGCGGATCCGGCCCGATGATGGGGCGGCGTGGGCGCTCATTGCCTCCTGGGTACCGAGTTTTGACGCTTGGGCGGTGGCTGATCACGCGTGCATGGCAGGGCAGCGGCGGCTTGTGGCTGACCCAGCGCGGCTGGATGAGGTCGAGGCATGGACCCAGAGCCCCCATATGTGGACCCGCCGCGCGGCGCTGGTGATGACGCTGCCTTGGACCAAGCAAAACCACCCCAGCACTGACGAGCTTGCCACCCGCGACCGCGTGCTCGGTTGGGCTGCGGGGTACGTGGACGACCCGGAGTGGTTCATCCAGAAAGCTGTGGCCTGGTGGCTGCGGGAGCTGTCGAAACACGACCCGGACCGCGTGCGCGCGTTCATGGCGGAGTTTGGTCCGCGCATGAAACCCTTTGCCCGGCGCGAAGCGGTGCGAAAGTTGACGCCCGTGCCAGAGGCTTAGCACGCGGCGTTACGGCGATGGTGGGCCCGCCCGCCTCCCTTCTGCGCCTTTCAGGCTTGAACTTGAGGGGGGCGCGCTGCGCGCGTTTCGCCTGCGGCGACCCTCCGGGGGAAGTATTTTTGGACGAAAGAAAGGTGGTGTGCGGCTTTTGGTTGGCCGTCCTTGGAAAGGAGGAGCTCAGGCCTGGCCGTATGTTCTGGCATAGTTACGGTCATCCCTCCGTTTCCCAGCTGGGACCTGCTGGCACGCGCGTCCGATGCGCGCGCAGCGCGCCACCGCCGCGCATGGAAAATTTTTCATCAAAATTTTTCACCCGGCAAGGGGGAGGCGGCGTTCTACGATTTCGGTCCACCAGGAGCAGCCTGCGGGGATGGCGTCGTCGTTGAAGTTGTATTCGGGGTGGTGGACGGCGGCGGTGTGGCCGTTGCCCATGAGGATATACGCGCCGGGGCGGGCGTTGAGCATGAAGGCGAAGTCTTCGCCGCCCATGATCTGGGGCGCGGGGGCGCAGTCGCCTGAGACGGCAGTCGCGACCTCGGCGGCGAAGTCGGTTTGGGCGTCGTTATTGACCATCACGGGGTAGCCGCGTTGGAAGTCGACATCTGCCGTGGCGCCGAACGCGGCGGCGGTCGTTTCGGCTACGGTTTTCAGACGCGCCTCCACCAGGTTCTGCACGTCTGGGTCGAGCGTGCGGACCGTGCCGCGGAGGGTGACGGTTTGGGGGATGACGTTATGGGCTTTTGACGCGGTCTCGAACGACGTCACAGAGAGGACCGCTTGTTTCACCGGGTCCACGTTGCGGCTGACGATAGACTGCAGGGCGATGACGATGTGGCTGGCCACCACGGTCGTGTCGACGCTGTCTTGTGGCTTGGCAGCGTGGCCGCCCTTGCCCGTCACGGTGATTTCGAACTGGTCGGCGGCGGCAAAGAAGGCACCGGGGCGGATGGCGAATTTGCCTGCTTCCATGCCGGGCCAGTTGTGCATGCCGTAGACCTCCTCCACGTTCCAGCGGTCGAGCATGCCGTCGTCGACCATCTCCTTCCCGCCGCCGCCGCCTTCCTCCGCGGGTTGGAAGATCACGAGAACGTCGCCGTCGAACTGTCTGGTTTCGCACAGGTATTTCGCAGCGCCCAGCAGCATCGCGGTGTGGCCGTCATGGCCGCAGGCGTGCATGGCGCCGGGGGTTTTTGACGCGTAGTCTAGGCCCGTTGCCTCCAGGATCGGGAGCGCGTCCATGTCGGCGCGCAGGCCGATGGTGCGGCCTGAGTTGCCTTTGCCCTTGATCAGACCACAAACGCCCGTGCGGCCGATGCCGGTCACCACCTCGTCGCAGCCGAAATCGCGCAGTTTCTCGGCCACCACGGCGCTTGTCCGGTGGGTCTCGAACAGGATCTCGGGGTGTTCATGGAGGTCCCGGCGCCATTCGGTGATTTCGGGGAGGAGTTCGGCGAAGCGGTTTTTGATCGGCATGGCGTTAGTCCTTCAGAGCTGTGGAGAGCGCGCTGGCAAAGGCGGCAGGGTCGTAGATCCCGTCGATGCGCGCTGTTTCAGTGTCACCTAATAGGATGAGCGTGGTTGGAAAGGATGAAATGCCCAAGGCGCGGGCGCGAGCGAAAGCTTGCGCGACGGAGGCGGTCTGGTCGGTGGCGGCGGCGGCTGCGGTGGCGTCGATGATCAGTCCGCAGGCCCCGGCCACGTCAGCCAGCACATCGGCTGCGCCGATGTCGCGACCGTCGCGAAAATGGGCCTCTTGCAGGGCGTGGGCGAAGTCGAGCCGCGTTTCCGCTGGCGCTTGCAGCAGCGCGTGGGATGGCGGGGCGGAGGCGCTGATGGGGCTTCCGTTGCCTTCGATCAGGGCGAAGAAGGCCTCAGAGACCTCCTGCCCCGTCACGGCGGCCATGCGCGGTGCTGCGCCGCGGATGTAGCCTGCGGCGGCGCGATAGGGGCCCACCCGCGCGCCGGTGATGAGCCCGCCGGGGAGCACGTCGACGGCGACCTTAGGACGCGTCTCCGCAAAGTGACGCCACGCGGGGATCAGGCCGAAACACCAGCCGCAGAGCGGGTCAAACCCGTAGAGGACACGCTTCACTGGCGGCATTCTGCGATGAGCCGGTCGAGAAATGCCTCGCCCGCCTCGAGCTGTTCCACGGTGATGTATTCGTTGGGTTGGTGCGCGAGCGCGATGTCACCGGGGCCGCAGATGACGGTGGAGAAGCCCGCATGCTGGAACCAGCCGCCATCGGTGCCGTAAGGCACGGTGTTTTGGCTGTTATCGCCGGTAAGGCGACGGGCGAGTTCCTCTGCCGGGCCGTCGGGTTCGGGGCTCACGCCCGGGCCCGGTGCGCCGAGGCGGCAGGAGATGCCTGCATCGGGGTGGATGGCCTTGATCTCCTCATCCACCTGAGCACAAAAGGCCTGGAAGTCCTTGAAATGGCGGCCATCCATGTCGGACGGGACGTTGCGGATATCGACGGTAAAGGCGCAGTCCTTGGCCGTGATGTTGTGGGCGGTGCCGCCGTTGAGCATGCCCACATGCAGCGTGGTGAAGGGCGGGTCGAACGCCACGTCCTCGGGCGCGACGGGTTTGGCCTGATTGTCGAGCGTGCGTAGGCGCAGCCATTCGATAAGGCGCGCGGCGGTCATGGTGGCGCTGACGCCCTCGTGCATTTTGGAGGAATGCACCTCAAAGCCTCGCACGTCGACGTAGCAGGCGTCGCAAGACTTATGCCCGCTTACGACCTTCATCCCTGTGGGTTCGCCCACGAGCACGGCGTTGGCGCGCGGTAGGTCGCGGCGCATGGCCTGCGCAAGGGGGCGCGCGCCGAGCAGGCCGACCTCCTCATCATAGGAAAGCGCGAATTGGATCGGGCGCGTGAGCCCGGTCATCTTGGGCACGGCGGCGAGGGCGAGGGCGACGAAGCCCTTCATATCTGTGGTGCCGCGCCCGTAGAGACGCCCATCCTGTTCCACCACGGTCCAGGGATCGGTGTCCCAGTCCTGTCCGTCCACGGGCACGACGTCGGTGTGGCCGCTGAGGATCACGCCGCCATCAACCTCGGGCCCGATATGGCAGTAGAGGGAGGCCTTTTGCCCCGTCTCGTCGTAGTCGCGGTGGCAGGTGACGCCGTGGGACATCAGGTATTCTTCGACGAAATCCACAAGGGGGAGGTTTGAGTCGCGGCTGACCGTCGGGAAGGCGATGAGACGATCGAGCATCTCGCGGGGGGTAAGGTTCATCGGCTTAGTCGTAGAGCGGTTTCGCGGGCGCGCCGTCGGCCTGAACGAGACCCTCGCGCAGCTTGTTTTCAAGCGCGACCTCGCTTTCGGCGCGCTTATACCCGGCCCAGTCGCCCTGCAGGACGAAGTGGTCTGGCGAGACCTCGTCATAGACGGACGGTTTGGGGTCGTAATCCAGCGGGTGGATAGGGGACGGGATCGGGCGGAAGTTCAGTTCACGCTCGCTTTTGCGTTTGGTCGGGTCGGCGACTGGCACGGCTTTCAGCAGGCTTTGGGTGTATTCGTGCTGCGGATTCTCAAAGATCGCGCGGCGGGGGCCCATTTCGACGATGCGGCCCAGGTACATGACGCCCACGGTGTGGCTGACCCGTTCGACCACGGCCATGTCGTGGGAGATGAAGAGGAGCGATATGCCGAGTTCGGCCTGAAGCTCCATGAGGAGGTTCAGCACCTGCGCCTGGACGGAGACGTCGAGCGCGCTCACCGCCTCGTCCGCGACGATGAGTTTGGGGTTGAGCGCCAGCGCGCGGGCGATGGCGATGCGTTGGCGTTGCCCGCCTGATAGTTCGTGCGGGAAGCGGCGCATGAAGCTACGCGGGAGTTCGACGCGGTCAAAGAGTTCGGCGACGCGGTCGTCCTTGGCCTTACCGGTGAGGAGCCCGTAATTTTCAATGGGTTCAGCGACTTGGTTGGCGAGCTGCATCTGGGGGTTGAGGGATGCGAACGGGTCCTGGAACACCATTTGCATGTCCTTGCGGGCGTCGCGCAGGCCGCTTTCGCTGAGTGCCATAACGTCGACGCTGTCGAGCATGACGGAGCCTGATTGCGGTTCCACCAGTCGCAAGAGCGAACGCCCGCAGGAGGATTTCCCGCAGCCCGATTCGCCCACGAGGCTGAGCGTCTGGCCCTTTTTGATGGAGAAACTGACGTCTTCGACCGCGTGGACATTGGCGATGGTGCGGCGGAAAAAGCCGCCTTTGACGGGGAAGCGGGTGACGAGGTTCTTGACCTCGAGCAGGACCTGATCCTGTCCGGGGATGGGCTGGACGTCGCCTGTGTCGGAGCCCAAAAGCTTCATCGGTTCGGGGAGGTCCTTGCCGGTCATTTCGCCCAGCCGTGGGACAGCGGCGAGGAGCGCCTGGGTGTATGAGTGTTTTGGGTCGGCGAAGATTTGTTCGACGGGGCCTTCTTCGACCTTTTCGCCGCGGAACATCACGACGACGCGGTCGGCCATTTGGGCCACGACGCTCATGTCGTGGGTGATGAACATCACGGCAGTGCCGGTTTCGCGTTTGAGCCGGTCCATGAGGGCGAGGATTTCGGCCTGGATGGTGACGTCGAGCGCCGTTGTTGGTTCGTCAGCGATCAGCAGTTTCGGCTCGCAGGCCAGTGCCATAGCGATCACGACGCGCTGGCGCATGCCGCCGGAGAGCTCGTGCGGGTATTGGGTCAGCCGGCGTTCGGGTTCGGGGATGCGGACCTGTTTCAGCAGGTCGAGCGCCTGGGCCCGCGCGGCTTTCTTATCCATGCCCTTATGGATGATGAGCCCCTCGGTCAGTTGGCGTTCGACCGTGAAGACCGGGTTGAGGGAGGTCATCGGCTCCTGAAAGATCATGCCGATTTCGTTGCCGCGCAGGCCGCGCATGTCCATCAGAGAGCGTTTCGCCACATCCTCCGGCCCGGTGCCGCGGTCAAAGAGCAGCTGGCCGTTGGTGATGTCGCCGCCGCCAAATTCCACGAGCCGCATGAGCGAGAGGGAGGAGACCGATTTCCCCGATCCCGATTCCCCCACGACGCAGACGGTTTCGCCGGGATTGATTGTGAATGAGACGTCTTTGACCCCCACCACGGGGCCGTCTTTGGTCTGAAATTCAACCCTGAGGTTGCGAATATCGGCGACTGGTGACTGGTCGAGCATGAAACCTCCCACGGCTCAGTACAGCGTGGCGCGCGCTGCGGCGGGTGTCAAACGGGAGCGGCGCGGGAGCGCTGATAAATCTGGCAAACGCGCAAATTTCCGACAGGGTCAGCAAACGGAATGCTTGCAATCACAAAAAAATGTGCGCCGAATGACGGTTATGAACCGAGGGGAACAAGATCGCGTGGCGGCGTTGGGACGGCTTTTGGGCCGTCACGGCCAGCGACCGGACGCGGCCCTTTCGGCACAACAAACCATCAGGGAGACTTCCATGACCTTAAAAACCGCCCTTCTGGGCGCTGCTGCTGTTGTGGCTTTTGCACCGACCGCGTCGTTTGCTGAACGCGGTTCGGATGGCGAGCTGCGCGTGATCTATTGGCAGGCGCCGTCCACGATGAACCCGTTCCTGTCCGGCGGCACGAAGGAGGTCGAGGCGGCCTCCATGGTGATCGAGCCGCTTATCCGCTTTGACGAAACCGGCGCGATTGTGCCCTGGCTCGTCGACGAAATCCCCACCGTGGCCAATGGCGGCATCACGCCGGACCTGACCACTGTGACGTGGAAACTGAAAGAAGGCGTTTTGTGGAGCGACGGCACGCCGTTCACATCCGCCGACGTCAAATTCACCTATGAATACTGCACGAACCCCGAAAGCGGCTGTTCGCAGATCACGAAGTTCGAGGGCATCGAATCGATCGACACACCGGACCCAATGACGGTGGTGATCAACTTTGCGAACCCCACCCCCTACCCGTTCGCGGCCTTTGGTGGCGCCGAAAGCCCCGTGCTTCAAGCCGCTCAGTTCGCAGAGTGCATGGGCGCCGCGGCGCCGACCTGCACCGACGAGAACTTTTACCCTGTGGGCACCGGCCCGTTTGTGGTCGACGATTTCAAACCCAATGACGTGATCTCGCTGTCCGCGAACCCCAACTACCGCGATCCGGCAAAGCCTGCATTTGCCAAGATCAACTTCAAAGGGGGCGGTGACGCGACGGCTGCGGCACGTGCCGTGATGGAAACCGGCGAATTTGACTACGGCTGGAACCTTCAGGTGCCGCCGGATGTGCTGGGCGCGATGGAAGCGGCAGGCCTTGGCACTGTGATGTCGAGCTTTGGTCCATCCGTCGAGCGTATCATGCTCAACAACACGAACCCTGATCCGGCGCTTGGGCCTGATGATCGCTCTGTGATCCGTCCGCACCCGTTCCTGCAGGACCCGGCCGTCTACCAGGCGATGTCGCTTGCGGTGGACCGCGTGCTTCTGGCCGAGATCGGCTATGGCGCGGGTGGTCAGGTGACCTGTAACTGGATCCCGGCGCCTGCCGACTACAACTCCGACACGTTCACCTGTGACGTCCAAGACATCGCGGGCGCCAACGCGCTCCTTGATGAGGCCGGCATCGTGGACACCGATGGCGATGGCATCCGTGAAAAGGATGGCGTGCCGCTCAAGGTGCTCTACCAGACCTCCACCAACTCGATCCGTCAGGATTATCAGGCTCTGATCAAGTCTTGGTGGGCCGAGATCGGCATCGAAACGGACCTGCGCAACATCAACGCGTCGGTGTTCTTTGGTGGTGACGCGGGGAGCCCGGACACGTTCCAGAAGTTCTATGCCGATGTGGAGATGTACACGAACACGTTCTCCGGCACGGACCCACAGGCGTATCTGGCCAACATGCTTTGCGACAAGGCGCCGAGCCCAGCAAGCCAGTGGCAGGGTGAGAATATCTCCCGCTTCTGCATGCCGGAATATGACGCGCTCTGGAATGAGCTGGCGCAGACCTCCGACCTCGAAGAGCGCGCGCGCATTGGCCGTGAGCTCAACGATATGGCGGTCGCCAACGGCGCTATGATCCCACTCACCCACCGCGGTGATATCTCTGCAAAGGCCAACACGCTTGGCGGTGTGCGGATGAACTCCTGGGATAGTGAGCTCTGGAACCTGGCGGACTGGTACCGCATCGACGGGTAAACGCCCGCACGCGCCGGGCTAAAGCCCGGCCTACACCCTAGACCCGCCCTATTGCCTTAGGCCGTAGGGCGGGCTTTAGCCCGCCACCCCACACGAAAGACGCCGATGCTGACCTATACGATCAGACGACTTGTGCTTGCGGTGCCCACGCTGCTGTTCATTTCGCTCGTGATTTTCCTGCTGCTGGAGCTCGCACCGGGCGATCCGATGGCGCAGGTGCCGTTGACGGTGCCGCCGGAAGTCAAAGAACAGATGCGCATCGCGCTGGGGGTTGGGCAGCCGATTTGGGTAAGTTTCCCCAAATGGCTCTACCAGTTTTTCATCGTCGAACCGCAGGTGATGGTGGACTACTATTTCGGCACCACATTCTCGGAGGGGCAGTTTCGCGCGATCTCCTGGCAGACGCGGTCGCCGGTGATGGATATCGTGGTCGAGCGGTTGCCACAGACCCTGTGGGTGGTGGGCGTGGCCTATATCGTGGGCTTTGCCATCGCGATCCCGGTGGGGATCTATTCGGCCTATCGCCAGTATTCACTGTTCGACAATGCGGGCACGTTCATCACGATGGTTGGTTTTTCGGTCCCGCCGTTCTTTTCTGGCGTTTTGGTCATCGTGATCTTTTCCGTCCAGCTTGGGTGGTTCCCATCGATCTATGACACCACGCTGGTGGTGAATTCGTGGGAGAGCTTTGTAAAGCAGGTCAACCAGATGTTCTTGCCGGTGATGGTGCTGGCGCTTCAGATCACGTCGCAGACGTCGCGGTTCATGCGCTCTGCTATGCTCGACAACCTCAATCAGGACTACGTCCGCACCGCCCGCGCAAAGGGTCTGACGGAGCAGGCAGTGGTGCTGGTGCATGTGCTGCGCAACTCCATGATCCCCGTTGTGACCGTCATGGCGCTGAGCGTGCCGCAGATTTTCGGCGGGGCGATCATCACGGAGCAGGTGTTTCAGGTGAACGGGATCGGGCAGCTTTTGATCGGTGCCATTCAAGCCAATGACCTGCCGATGGTACAGACGTTGACGTTCATCTTCGCGGTTCTGATCGTGCTCTTTAACCTGATTGCCGATGTGCTCTACGGCATTCTCGACCCGAGGATCCGCTATGACTGACGCCACCCGCGAACCGCTCAGCGACCCGATGCCCACCGCGGCCCCCAAGAGCCAGTGGGTGGAGGTTTGGGGTCAGTTCCGACGTCACAGGGGCGCGATGATATCGGCGTTCATTTTGGGCGTGATCGTGTTTGGGACCTATATCGGGCCCTGGATCTGGACCGCCGACCCGCAGGAGATCCCCGCGACGCTCGACATGATCAAGAACCGCGACGCGCGGCCCATCTACGTGGCGCTATGGGACAGCGGGGCCAAGGTGAACTGGGCGCATCCGCTGGGCACGGACAACCTGGCGCGCGATAATCTGGCGCGGCTGATGTACGGGGGGCAGGTCTCCATCGCGGTTGGGATCGCGGCCATGGCGCTGTCGATCGTGCTGGGTGCCTTTGTGGGCGTGACGGCGGGGTATTTTAAGCGGCTTGATTCGCCGCTCATGCGTCTCACCGACCTCTTTCTGGCGCTGCCGCTTTTGCCTCTGATCCTGGTCGGGTCCTTGCTGTTCCGGGAGCCTTTGGCAGCAGTGTTTGGCGTAGAGGGCGGGACGTTCGTGCTGATCGTGTCGCTTATCGGGATCACGAGCTGGATGCAGACCGCGCGCATCGTGCGCGGCGACGTGCTGGCGCTGAAGGAGCGGGAGTTCGTGCTGGCGGCAAAGTCCGTGGGCACGAAGCCCGGGCGCCTGATCCGGCGCCATGTGTTGCCCAATGTGCTGTCGCCCATCATGGTATCAGCGACGCTGGGGATCGCCACGGCGATCATCACGGAAAGCGCTTTGAGCTTTTTGGGCTTTGGCTTTCCACCCGATTTCCCGACCTGGGGGCGGCTTTTGAATGACAGTGTGAACCGGATGGTGAGCTTTCCGGAGCGGGTGCTCTGGCCCGGCCTGATGATCTCGCTGACGGTGCTGTGTGTGAACTACATTGGTGACGGTCTGCGCGATGCGCTTGATCCGCGGATCCGGGGGCGGTGAGCAAAAGGCATCGTTTCGAGCTATAGCGCCGGTCCGAGGGGTGGCGTTCGCGCCGCCCCGTGGGGGCGGACCGGCGCGGCCCGACGGTGCCGTCGGGCAAGCGCGTTGAGGCTAAGTAAAATTACTCTGAGAAGCGGCTAGGGGCCCTACCCGCCCGTATGGGACATGTGCCGCGTCATCTGCCCGTCGGTCACCCCGCGGGTGTAGTCGAAATCATGCCCACGGGGTTTGAGTCCGATGGCAGCGCGGATGGCCGTTTCGAGCCCCTCATCGTCATCTGATGCGCGCAGCGGCGTGCGCAGGTCTGATTTGCCCTCCTGCCCCAAGCAAGTGTAGATTTCCCCCGTGCAGGTCACGCGCACACGGTTGCAGCTTTCGCAGAAGTTATGCGTGAGCGGCGTGATAAAGCCCACCTCCTGCCCGGTTTCGCCCAACCGCACATACCGCGCCGGCCCGCCCGTGCGCCGCGCAAGGTCGGTGAGCGTGAAGCGTTCGGCCAGCCGCGCGCGGAGATCGGAGAGCGGCCAATACTGGTCCAGCCGGTCCTCATTGCCCAGATCGCCCATGGGCATGACCTCGATAAAGGTGATGTCCATGCCGCGCGTCTCGCAAAACGCGAGGAGGGAGAATAGCTCATCCTCGTTAAAGCCCTTGAGCGCCACGGTGTTGAGCTTGACGCGCAGCCCCGCCGCCTGTGCCGCGTCGAGCCCGTCGAGCACCTGGGCGAGGCGACCCCAGCGGGTTACCTCCTTAAATTTCTGGTCGTCGAGCGTGTCGAGCGACACGTTGATGCGGCGCACACCTGCGGCGTGGAGGTCGGCAGCGTAGCGCGCGAGTTGCGAGCCATTGGTCGTCACGGTCAACTCGTCGAGCGCGCCGCTTTCCAGATGCCGCCCCATGGCGCGGAAGAACTGTAGGATGTCACGACGCACGAGCGGCTCGCCGCCGGTGATGCGCAGCTTGCGCACGCCCAGCCGGATAAAGCTGCTGGCGAGGCGGTCAAGCTCCTCGAGCGTCAGGAGGTCCGCCTTAGGCAGGAAGGTCATCTTTTCGGACATGCAGTAGACGCAGCGGAAATCGCAGCGGTCGGTGACCGAGAGCCGCAGATAGGTGATCGCCCGCTCAAACGGATCGACAAGGGGCGGGATGGGGGGCGCTGCCTGCATGGGCCGGACACTAGCAGGCGCGTGGGCGCGGGCAAGGTCACACAGCGCTGACGCGGGGCGGGGGCCAAGAGTTTTTCAAAAACTCTTGGCAAATTTCTTTCTAAGAAATTTGGGCCCGGACGGAGGCGATGAAGTCTGCGCCGCGATCCTCGAAGCTGTTGTATTGGTCAAAGCTGGCCGCCGCGGGGGCAAGGAGGATTGTGTCGCCCGAGGCAGCGTCGGCCAGGGCTTGGGTGACGGCGGCTTTCATGGTGGTGCAGATGGCGCGGTCGAGGGCGCCTAGGGCCATACCAAAGGCTTCGGCCTCTCGTCCGATGACATAGGCCTTTGTGACATTGCCGAAATGGGGGTGGAGTGCGGCTAGCCCGCCCTCCTTTTGCAGCCCGCCGCAGATCCAGCGGATGTTCTGGAAGGCTTGGAGCGCTTTGGCGGCGCTGTCGACATTGGTGGCTTTGCTGTCGTTGACGATGCGGATGCCGTTCCAATAGGCCACCTGTTGGGACCGGTGCGGCAGCCCCTCGAAGCTCGCCAGCGCACGTTCGATGTCCCGGGGCGGGATGTTGAGCGCACGGCAGGCGGCATAGGCGGAGGCGGCGTTTTGGTGGTTGTGCGCGCCAGGCAGGGCGGCCACGCCGCGCAGGTCGATGGAGGCGGCTTGGCGGCCCTTGCGGCTTTCGGACAGGAACCCTTTGCGCGCGGTGACGTGCCAGCCTGGTCCGCTGAGTTTTGACGTGGCCACGCGGATCACGCGGTCGTCGGCGGGGCCTTGGGCGAGTTCCATGGCCAGGTACTGCCCTTCGGGTTCGTCCACCCCGATCACGGCGCGGTCGGGGCCGCCTTCGGCAAAGAGGCGGCGTTTTGCGGCGAAGTACCCGCCCATGCCACCATGGCGGTCCAGGTGGTCGGGGCTGAGATTGGTGAACACCGCCACGTCAGGCGTGAGCGAGCGGGCGAGTTCGGTTTGGTAGGAGCTGAGTTCAAGGACCACGACTTCGCCATCCTCCGCCGGTTCCAGGTCGAACACGCCGCGGCCGATATTGCCTGCCAGCTGCGCGCGGCGGCCTGTGGTGTCGAGGATGTGGTGGATAAGGGCGGAGGTCGTGGATTTGCCGTTTGAGCCCGTCACCGCCACGATGCGCGGGACGGTGTCGAAGCGGATCCAGTCCTGGCTCGCGAAGCTGCGGAAGAAGAGGCCGATATCGTTGTCCACAGGGACGCCCGCGGCCAGTGCGGCAGCGATGGCGGGGTGGGGTTTTGGGTAGAGGTGGGGGATGCCGGGTGACGTGACGAGGCAGGCGATGTCGTCTATCACGCGGCGCGGGTCGGTGACCTCGAACCCCGCCTCGCTTGCGCGGTCGCGCCCGGCCTCGCTATCGTCCCAGCAAAGCGGTTCCGCCCCGCCAGCCTCCAACGCTTTGGCAACAGAGAGGCCAGAGCGGCCCATGCCGAGCACGGCGACCTTGCGACCGTGAAAACCTGTGGCGGGGATCATTGTGTCACCATCCGAGCGGAGCCTTATCGCGGAAAAAGCCCCCGGTGGGGCCGTCATCTGGGAGCGTGGCGAGCCAGAGCGCGGTTTCTGCGCCCTTCTCCGGGCTGCGATCGGCCCCTGCCCCGCCCATCCGGGTTTGGACCCAGCCGGGGCACATGGAATTGACCTTGACCGACGGCGGCAGTTCGCGGGCGGCAAGCACGGTCAGGCCATTCAGCGCAGCCTTGGCCATGCCGTAGGCCCCGCCGCCACCTAACCCCTCGGAGAAGCTGCCCCAGTCGGAGCTGACATTGACGATCCGCCCCCAGCCGCGGGCGGCCATGGCGGGGGCGAGTTGGCGAATGAGGTCGTAGGGGCCGTCGACCATGACGCACATGGAGGTACGGTAACCCTCCGGGTCGGCGAGCAGGGGGCGGTCGAAGAGGACGCCCGCGTTGTTCACCAGAATGTCGAAGGTTGTGTCGGGGAGGTGCCGTGCCTCTGGCTGGGCGAGGTCGAGGGGGATGAGTTTGTGCGGGGAGCGCACGTCGCCCGGGTCGCGGACGCCGATGGTGACGTCGATCCCCTGGGCCGCGAGCCCGTCAGCGATGGCCGCGCCGATGCCGCGGTTGCCGCCGGTGACAAGCGCGCGTTTGGGGCGGCTCATGCGCAGCCCTCCAACCAGACATCCATGGGGCTTGTGGGTTGGCAATCGCCGCTGACGCGGCGGGTCACGCGGGCGTGGCGGATGGCGTGGGCGTCCTCTGTCCCCGGTCCGATGAGCGTGGCGGGGGCGATGAGGACGGTCACGAGGGATAAAAACTCTGCCTCTGTCAGATCCGCGGGCGCGCGGGCAAAGGCGGTTTGGGAGGCCTCAAAGAAGCCTGTCGTCCAGCCCTGGCCCCAACGGCCCATCTCTGCGGTGGCGAGCCAGAGGGCGGCGATTTGGTCTTTGCTCAGGCGGGTCTCCAGCCCCATCGCGTAGCCGGTTTGGCGGATTTTGGGCCAGCCTTGTTGGAACTCGTCGAAGGCCAGCCGTTTGGCCAAGCTTTGGGTCATGGTGGTGATGCCCGCGCCGGGGCTGCGCAGATCGACGCCGGTGTGGGTGTAAAAGCCGGGGTCCTGGATCGCGAGCAGCTGCTCAAAGCGGCCTGGGCCGAGGGCGGCGGGCCCGGCCCCTTGGGCGAGCAGCGCGTCGGCGCGGGCGGCATGGGCGGGGGCGTCGCGGCGCGCCTCCATCCAGGCGGACCCGCCGGACCAGAGCGCGGCGAGCGTGACGACGCCGAGGGCCAGCAGAAGGAGGCTCAGGGTGCGGGTCATCAATCGGCGCCGTGTCACGATAGCCGCCCTCGGTCTGCGCCGAAGAGGCGGGACATCAGGGTCGGTTTACGGCCCTCCATTTCCTTGGCTTTGGCCGCACGGGCGAGCGCCAGTGCCTCGCTGCGGGCGTGTTGGTGGGCCGCTGCCATGGCGGCCTCGTAAGCGGCGAGCCCGCCGGGGGGCTCTGTGAGCACATGGGGGTTAGCGTGGTCGTGGAGCCCGATTTCGACGCCAAAAGCGGCCTCAGTCAGCCCCGCCTCGGTCGCGACATCGATGAGCCAGGGCACGATCACCTCCGCCTCCACCGCGGCGCCGTCTAGGACGGGTTGTTCGAGTGCGTCCGTACTTAAACCTGAGATATCCGGCGTTGATGCGGATAGCGCCGTTCCGAGGGGTGGCGCAATCGCGCCGCCCCGTGGGGGCGGAACGGCGCGGCGCAACGCTTCCCGTTGCGCAGGAGCTTCGTTCGGAGCGCTGTTTCTCAGGTTTAAGGTCGGACGCTTTAAGGCGTGTTGGGGGCCTTCCGGGCCTAGGTCGCAGACGATGAAGCCTGTCTCTTCTTCCTCCGACATCAGGGCGGGGAGTGTGGTGAAGGGGTCAGGCGGCAGGCCCGTGCCCGCCGCGTCGAAGTGGATGGAGGCGGGGAACGTGTAGGTGAGGTCGCCCACAAAGACCTCGATGGCCATGAGTGTGGGGGTCTCGGGCTTGAGCGCGGCCCAGGGCCGGAGCCCCGCGATCGCGGCTTGGCGGTGCGTGGCCAGGCGACCCGCCACGAGGGCGCGGAGGGCGTCGGCGCTCATTACCGGACTTTCAGCGTCGCCAGCCCGATCATGGCGAGAATGAGGGAGACGATCCAGAACCGGATCACGATCTGCGGCTCTGCCCAGCCCTTTTTCTCATAGTGGTGGTGGATCGGGGCCATGAGGAAAACGCGTTTTCCGGTGCTTTTGAAATAGGCGACCTGGATGATGACGGACAGCGCCTCGACCACGAAAATGCCGCCGACGATGGCCAGCACGATCTCGTGCTTGGTGGCCACGGCGATGGCCCCGAGGGCCCCGCCGAGCGCGAGAGAGCCGGTGTCACCCATGAAGACGGCCGCCGGGGGCGCATTGTACCAGAGGAACCCGAGCCCGCCGCCGATGAGGCCCGCGGTGAAGATCAGGATTTCGCCCGTGCCGGGAACATAGTGGACGTCGAGATATTGGGTGAAGTCCACGCGGCCCACGGCGTAGGCGATGATGCCCAGCGTCCCGCCTGCGATCATCACGGGCATAATCGCGAGCCCGTCGAGCCCGTCGGTGAGGTTTACCGCGTTGGCCGAGCCCACGATCACGATCAGTGCGAAGGGGACGAAGAGGAAGCCCAAGTTCAGCAGCGTGTCCTTGAAGATCGGCACGGCGAGCTGGTTCTGCAGCTCCTCCGGGTGGAGCGATGTGGCGATGAGGGCCGCGATGATGGCGATGGCAAAGCCGATAGCAAGGCGCAATTTGCCCGGCACGCCCTTGGTGTTTTGTTTGGAGACCTTGGCGTAGTCGTCTGCAAATCCAATGGCCCCGAAGGCCACGGTGACAAAGAGCACGAGCCAGATGAACCCGTTGTCGAGCCGCGCCCAGAGCACAGTGGACACAATAAGTGCGCCAAGGATCAGCGCGCCACCCATGGTGGGCGTACCCGCCTTGGCAAAGTGGCTTTCTGGCCCGTCATCGCGGATCGGTTGGCCGCGGCCCTGACGTTTCCTGAGCAGGTTGATGAGCGGCTGGCCGAAGACAAAGCTGAAGAGCAGCGCCGTTAGGAACGCCCCGCCCGCGCGGAAGGTGATGTAGCGAAAGAGGTTGAAGAAGTCGCCACCATCGGACAGCGCGGTCAGCCAATACAGCATGCGGTGGGTCCTTTTGCCTGTTCTGCTCTCATTTTGTGTTTCCGCGCGGATGCCCGAGTTTGCGCAGCGCGTCAACGACGCGGGACACGCGGGAGCCTTTGGAGCCTTTGACGAGCACGATGTCGCCGGGGGCCACCAGCGTGTGGGCGGCGGCCACGGCGTCGTCGGCGGTGGCGAAGTGTTGGCCGGGGCTGGTGAGCGCCGCGTGGAGGTGGGCCATGCGGGGGCCCACGCAGTGGACGGTGACGCCTGCGAGGTTGGGATCGTTTGCCAGGTTTGCGTGGTCGGCGGTCTCGGTCGGTCCGAGTTCGAGCATGTCACCCAGGATCGCGACGCGGCGGCCGCGGATGTTGCGGGCCGCGTTTTCGCCGGGTTGGGCGGCGGCGAGCACCTCGAACGCGGCGGTCATGGAGGTGGGGTTGGCGTTGAACGCGTCGTCGAGGAGGGAGACGCCCATTTCGGGGTCTGCGGGATCAAGCTCGATCACCTCGCGGGTGCCGCGGCCCGCGGGCGGTGCCCAGCGGCCAAGGTCAACGGCGGCGCGGCCCGGGTCGGCGCCCATGGCCTTGGCGGCGGCGAGGACGCCGAGGGCGTTCATCCCGAAGTGACGGCCTGCGGTGTGGAGTTTGAGGAGCGCAGGTTCGCCGTCGATCCGGGTTTCCACGAGCGTGCTGTCGCCGGTGAGGGTGAGGTTGATGAGCGGCTGGTCGGCGGTGGTGCCGAATTGGGTGATGGTCGCGCCAGCTTCTTTGGCGCGCTGCACCAGCAGGTCGGCATAGGGCGTGTCAGCGTTGAGGATCGCGGTGCCTGCGGGTTCTAGGCCCTGGGCGATCGACGCCTTTTCCTCGGCGATGCCTTGGAGGCTCTCGAACGCTTCGAGATGCGCCGCGGCGATGGCGGTGATGAGGATCACTTGGGGCCGCGCCATACGCGCGAGGGGGGCGATTTCGCCGGGGGCGTTCATGCCGATTTCGAGGACGGCGAAGTCGGTGTCGGCGGGCATACGGGCGAGCGTCAGCGGCACGCCCCAGTGGTTGTTGTAGGAGGCTTCTGCGGCGTGGGTGCGGCCCTGTGGCGTGAGGACGGCGCGCAGCATTTCTTTCGTGGAGGTTTTGCCGACCGACCCGGTAATGGCCACGACGCGGGCGGCGGTACGGGCGCGGGCGGCGCGACCGAGGTCTTCTAATGCTGTTTGGACGTCCTTGACGAGGAGGCAGCGGGCGGGGTCGGCACCGTCGGGGATGTGGGAGACGAGCGCGGCGGCGGCCCCTGCGGCGAGCGCTTGGGTGACGAAGTCATGGCCGTCGCGGGCGGCCTTGAGCGCCACGAACAGGTCACCGGGCTGGAGCGTGCGGGTGTCGATGCTGACGCCGGCGGCCTGCCAGTCGCCTGTGGTGCCGCCGGTGGCGGCGGCGGCCTCAGAGGAGGTCCAGAGGGTCATGCGATGCCCCCGTCCAGTGCGGCGACGGCGATGGAGGCTTGTTCGACATCGTCGAAGGGGAGCACCGCGTCGCCGACGATCTGGCCGGTCTCGTGCCCTTTACCGAGGATGAGAAGCGTGTCGCCCGCGCCGAGCGCGTCGACGGCGCGCAGGATCGCCTCGGCGCGGTCGCCGACCTCCGTCGCGTCGGGGCAGCCTGCTATGACGGCGGCGCGGATCAGCGCGGGGTCCTCGCTGCGGGGGTTGTCGTCGGTGACGAAGACAACATCGGCGTGGTCAGCCGCCGCACGGCCCATGAGGATACGCTTGCCCGCATCCCGGTCCCCGCCTGCGCCAACGACGGTGATGAGGCGGCCCAGGACGTGGGGGCGGATCGCCTTGAGCGCTGTTTCGACCGCGTCGGGTGTGTGGGCATAGTCCACAAACACCGCCGCGCCGTTGTCGCGGGTGGCCGCGTGTTCCATGCGGCCCCGCACGGTGCGCAGATGGGGCATGGCGGCAAAGGCATCGCGGATGGAGGCGCCTGCAGCGATGGTCAGCGCCGCCGCCACCAGCACATTTTCCGCCTGAAACCCACCAATAAGCGGCAAGCGGGCGGTGAAGGCGGCCCCGCCAAAGGTCACGCGGATGTCCTGGCCCGTGCCATCAAAGCGCTGCGCAGTGAGCTGGAGGTCGGCGCCTTCGTAATGGCCCACGGTCAGGACATTCTGCCCCCGCTCCTGCGCGATCTCGGCCATCTGGCGCCCGGGGCCAGCGTCGATAGTGATCACGGCGGTCCCGTCATCGGGCAGCACCTCGCGGAAAAGGCGGGATTTGGCATCAAAGTACGCCTCGAACGTGCCGTGGTAGTCCAGGTGGTCCTGCGTGAAGTTCGTGAAGGCGGCGGCGGTCAGGAGCACCCCATCGAGGCGGCGCTGGTCGAGGCCGTGGGACGATGCCTCCATCGCGCCGTGGGTGATGCCGGCGCGGGCGGCATCGGCGAGCGCACGGTGGAGCGTAATCGGTTCGGGCGTGGTGTGGCCGAGGGGGGCGGTGAAGTCGCCCTCCACCCCTGTCGTGCCCAGATTGATGGCCGCGTTGCCCATGATCGACCAGAGCTGGCGGGTGAAGCTGGCGACGCTGGTTTTGCCGTTGGTGCCGGTGACGGCGACCATGGTGGCGGGCTGTGCGCCGAACCAGAGCGCGGCGGCGGCGGAGAGGGCTGCGCGGGGATCCTCGACCACCACGAGCGTTGCCGGGTGGGTCTGCAGCGCCTCGGCGGCGATTTGCGCGCCTTTCGCGTCCGTCAGGACGGCCCCTGCCCCTTGGCGTAGCGCGTATTGCGCGAATTCAGCCCCGTGGAACTGCGCGCCCGGCAACGCAGCAAAGAGGAAGCCGGGTTCTACCGCGCGGCTGTCGACAGCTATACCGGTCACAGAGGGGTTTTCACCGCCCTGCCCGGTCAGCCCGAGGTCGCTGAGATGCTTGGTCTGGCCCATCGTGGGGACGTTGCCCCCTTTTGTTTTAGTCGCTCGATGTCAGGACTATACCCTGCGGGTCCGCGGGTTCAATCGTTGGCCGCAGCCCAAGGAGCGGCGCGACGCGGCGGATAAGCTCTGCAGCCACCGGAACAGCTGTCCAACCGGCTGAGCGGCGCGGTTCGGTGCCTGAGGTTTCCACCGCTTCGTCGAAGGTCACGACGAGCACGTAGCGCGGGCTGTGGGCGGGAAAGACGCTGGCGAATGTGGTGATGGTGCGGTCATCATAATAGCCCCCGCCGTTGGTGCGGGGCTTGTCGGCGGTGCCGGTTTTGCCGCCCACGGCGTAACCTTTGACATCGCCAAAGCTCGCTGTGCCCTCGGTCACGACGCCGCGCAGCATTTGGCGCGCGGAGGCCGACACGTCAGAGCTGACGATGCGCGCGCCCATGCGCGGCCCACGTTGCTTGAGCAGCGTCGGTTCGACCTTGAACCCACCATTGAGGAGCGAGGCATAGCCCGCCGCCAGGTGCAGCGGGGAGGTGGAGATGCCGTGCCCATAGCTGATCGTCATGGCGGAGAGTTCGGACCAATTGGATGGAAAGAGCGGACGCCCGGTCTTTGCCTCTGACACTTCGAGGGTGGTGGGGGTCAGGAACCCGAGCGCGTCCATGAACTCCTTTTGGCGGGTGTTGCCGATCTGCTGGGCCAGACGGGCTGTGCCAATATTCGACGACTTTTCAATTATTTTCGACACGCTAAGCGTGGGACCGTAGTTTTTGCCCTGAAACTCACCGATCTTGAACCGGCCCCAACGCAGCGGGCCCTGGGTGTTGACCTGGGTGTCGGCGTTGACGAGCCCGAGCTCCATCGCTTGGGCGGCGGTGAAGATCTTGAACGCCGAGCCGAGCTCGTAGACGCCTTGGACCGCGCGGTTAAAAAGCGGGCTGTCGCTTTGATCGCCCTTATGCTCCGCTGTCAGCGGACGGGGGCGTTCGTTGGGGTCAAAGTCGGGGAGCGAGACGAGGGAAATGACCTCGCCCGTGTGGACATCCATCAGCACGGAGGCCGCGCCCTTAGCGTTAAAGAGCTTCATGCCGCCATTGAGCACCCGCTCGGACGCGGCCTGGACCGACAGATCGATGGACAGTGCCAGGGGCGCGCCGTCATTGGCGGGGTCACGCAGCCAGTCGTCGAAGTGCTTTTCAACGCCTGCGACGCCGATGACCTCCGCGCTGTGCACGCCTTCTTTCCCGTAGCTGGCACCGCCGAGGATGTGGGCGGCAAGGGGGCCGTTGGGATAAAGCCGCATCTCGCGGGGGCCAAAGAGCAGACCCGGGTCGCCGATATCGTGCACGGCCTGCTTTTGCTCCGGGCTGATGCGGCGTTTGACCCAGACGAATTTGCGTTTGCCGGTGAGGTCCTTGAGCAGTTGGTCGCCGTCGAGGTCGGGGAAGATGCCGAGGAGTGCGGCGACAGATCCCGCCGGGTCGATCAGGTCCCGAGGATGGGCGTAGAGGCTGTGCGTGTCAAAGTTCGTGGCCAGCACGCGGCCCTCGCGGTCCACGATATCGGCGCGCTGCCCCACAATGCGGGAGGCCGAGGCGGCCGCGCGCGGCTCTGACGGCTCGGACACTGCAAGCGTGGTCATCCGCGCGCCGATCATCACAAAGCCCGTCAGAAAGACGAGCGCGAGCACGAGCAAGCGCCCTTCGGCCATGTCGCGGGCTTTGTCGCGCATGACCTCGTGGCGTTGGCGGATGTTTTCTTGTTCGATGAGGTCCGGGTTTTCGCCAGCCTCACGTGCGCCCAGGATGCGCGCCAAAGGGCGGAGCGGGATGCGTGTCATGGGTATTCCCCCTCTCCCGTTTCGCTGGGGGCCATCAGTTCGATGGGGTCCGTCACCAAGAGCCGCTCTGGCCGCGGGTATGGAATCTGTTCGATCATCCCGAATTGCTCCGGCGCGAGGGGCAGGAGTTCGAGGGTCAGAAAGTTCAGCTCTGCGAGGTCAAGCAGGCGGTCGGGGCGGTTGAGATAGGCCCATTCGGCCTTGAGCACGGCCATGCGGGCCTGCGCCGCCGCGATGTCCCGGTGGAGCCGTTCGACCCGGTCGATGGAGGCCTGGGTGCGGTAGTTTTCCGCGTAGGCCCAGACGGCCAAGGCGATCACGATGGCGCCCAGCGACATGACAAGGAGCGCTCTCATCGGCGCGTCTCCGGCAGTGTCGGCATGCCGAGCGCGCGGGGGTCTGGCGTCGGGGCCTCGTCATTGGTGCGGCGGGCGATGCGCAGTTTGGCGCTGCGGGCGCGGGGGTTTTGGGCGATTTCGTCGGGGGTGGGGTCGATGGCCTTGCGCGTGACGATCTCGAACGGGGCGGCGGGTTTGGCCTGTTCGGGGGCGTAGCGGTTGCCCGCGGGCGCGCGACCGCCGCGCAGTTGGAGGAAACGTTTGACCATGCGGTCCTCGACCGAGTGGAAGGTCACGACGGCCAGTAGTCCGCCGGGTTTCAGCGCCTGTTCCGCAGCCATGAGGCCCGCGAAAAGTTCGTCATATTCGGCGTTTACGGCGATGCGGAGCGCCTGAAAGCTGCGGGTGGCCGGGTGTGACTGGCCCGGCTTGGGGCGCTTAAGGCAGGATTCTATGATGCCTGCGAGGTGGAGCGTGCTGGTGATGGGGGCCTCGTCGCGGGCACGCACGATGGCGCCGGCGATGCGACGGCTGGCGCGCTCCTCGCCGTAGTGAAAGAGGATATCGGCGAGCTCCGCCTCCGTCGCTTCGGCCACGATATCCGCGGCGGAGCGGCCTGACTGGGACATGCGCATGTCGAGCGGGCCGTCTTTCATGAACGAAAATCCGCGCGCGGCCTGGTCGATCTGCATGGAAGAGACGCCGAGATCGAGCACGACGCCATCGAGGTCAGCGGCGTGGTTCGCGAGGTCGGAGAATGTCGCCTCCACCAGTGACAGGCGGTCGCCGTAATCGGCGGCCCAGGGTTGCGCCAGTTCGAAGGCAAGTGGATCGCGGTCGATGGCGGTGACGTGGGCGGCGCCTGCGTCGAGCAGCCCGCGGGTGTAGCCCCCTGCCCCAAAGGTGCCATCGGCCCAGTGGCCCTGGATAGGCGCGCAGAGGCGCAGGATCGGGTCAAGCAGCACAGGAATGTGCGGCGCCTGCCCCATCGCTAGCCCTCCTCCCCGTCGAGGTAGACGGAGGGGTCGAGATCGGGGTCGAAGCCGTCCTCATCAAGGGCGGCGATGGAGGCGTCGTATGTGCCGGGCTCCCAAATTTCGAATGTGTCACCTGCGGCTACGAACAGCGCCTCGTTCGAGAGCCCGATTTTGTCGCGGAGCTTGGCGGGGAGCACGATGCGGCCTGTGTTGTCGACCTCCGCCTCGATGGACTGGGCGGAGTAGAGACGTTCCATCGCCTTGCGCTTGGCAGAGCCACGCGGGAATTTGGCGATCTTGTCGTCGACCTCGTCCATCGCGGCGATGGGGAACCCTTCTAGGTAGTCGCGGGTCGCGCCGCCGTAGACGAGGATAAATCGGGGGGTGAGGCCGTCGGTCCAGTCGGGGTCACCCGCTTCGATCACACGGCGATAGGAGGCAGGGATAGACACCCGCCCCTTTGCATCCACCTTATGGTGGCTTTCGCCTCTGAACCTGCGCGCCACGCTGGCCCTCTTAATCGTTGCGGACCCGCCCTATGCGGCCCCTGAAAATGGAAACGGCGGATCAGACTGCTGCCACTGTCTGATCCGCCGCCCTTGTCCCGCCTTGCGGGATGTCCAGCTGCGCGCGCCACCTGGGGGGATGTCTGCTCGCTCGCGCGCCGGATCTCTTCGTTCCGAAGTCTGGGTGCCTGTATGAAACCTGCGTAAAGTCGTTCCGCTGGTGGGGTTCTTTGTGTGCCCCGATTTGTGTGCCCGTTCTTCGGTGTGACTTATGGATGCCATGGGATTTCATACCACGCAAGGGATTTTATGGGAAATTGTGACATTTCTTGGACTGCATATGGGAACGTCTTTGCGTCGCGCGGGCCCATGCCAGCCCTTAGCCACTATATGTGGTAGAAGTGGGCGAAAGTATGGCAAATTAGGCGTAGTTTACGCTGGGAAGCAGGGTTCCATGTTTTCCCACAGAAACGATGCTGACCTGCGTGATTTGTGAGCGATCTACTGGAATCAGGGTGGAGCTCTGGAGATTTCGGCAGAATCAGACTGAGTTGGGGCGCGCACTGACCTATTGACCATGAATTCCCATAAAGAGATGTTCTACTGAGCCGGCGTTCGCGCTGTGAGCTGTAGCGCCGGTCCGAGGGGTGGCGTTCGCGCCGCCCCGTGGGGGCGGACCGGCGCGGCCCGACGTTGCCGTCGGGCAAGCACGTTGAGGCTAGGTCAACAACAGTGAGGTAAAGGAACGGCCTTACGCCATCCCACCGCGCACAAGGCGCGTTGCGAGCGCGGCAAAGGCGTCGGCCATGGGCCCCTCCCCCGCCGCGACAGGCGTGCCGCCGTCTCCGGCGAGGCGGGTGTCGAGGTCGATGGGCAGCGCGCCGAGGAAGGGGATGCCGAGCCGCTCGGCTTCCGCCGCCGCGCCGCCATGGCCGAAAATGTGGCTCTCGTGGCCGCAGTTCGGGCAGGCGAAAGTGCTCATATTCTCAATCAGGCCCAAAACCGGGGTTTTGAGCGTCGAGAACATATCGATGGCCTTGCGCGCGTCGATGAGCGCCACGTCCTGGGGCGTGCTGACCACCAAAGCGCCGGTGAGCTCGGTTTTTTGGCACAGCGTCAGTTGCACGTCGCCCGTCCCAGGCGGGAGGTCCACGATCAGCACATCAAGCTCCCCCCAGGCGACCTGCCCGAGCATCTGTTGCAAGGCCCCCATGAGCATGGGCCCGCGCCAGACGACGGCCTTACCCGGGTCCACCATGAAGCCGATGGACATGACCGTGACACCATGGCTGTGTTTGGGGTCGATGGTCTTGCCATCCTTGGAATCCACCCGCCCGCTAAGCCCCATCATGCGCGGCTGCGAGGGGCCGTAGATATCGGCGTCCAAAAGGCCCACCCGCCTGCCCTGCTTGGCCAGCGCTACGGCGAGGTTCGCGGAGAGCGTCGATTTCCCCACCCCGCCCTTGCCGGAGGCCACGGCGAGGATCCGGTCCACGCCCGAGGGCTTCATTGGTGCGGATTGCGCCGTGGGGTGACGGCCCACTTTGAGGTTCGGCGCGGGCGCAGATTGCGCGGGCGAGGTCAGTACTACGGAGACCTCATCAATCCCCGGCAGAGCCCGTACGGTGTTTTCCGCGGCGAGCCGCACGGGGCCGAGCCCCTGAGCCTGGGCGGCATTCTGCGCCTCGATCACAAAGCGGACCTTGCCACCGGCCACGCCGAGCGCGCGGACCATGTCGCGGCTGACCAGGTTGCCGCCGCCGGGCACGGGGATGGCCGAAAGGGCGGAGAGTATATCGTCGCGGGTGGTCGTCATGGCGGTGCCTCGATTGCGTGCATGCAGTGCTTGGACGAACCGTGCGCCCGCCACAACCGCACATATGCGCCGTGCGCATGTCGGCAATGCACAGTTGCAGCTTTTGCAGCTGCAGCATTTTCCTATGTTAGCGGTGTCAGCGGATGAACCGCTGGCCTAGACACACCATGAGACGTAAAATGGCATACGCATCCGCACCGATCACCTCCCGCATCGACATTCTGTCCACCCTTCGCTCCCGCTTTGATGACGCGGTCGAGGCTTGGGGTAAGTACCGTGCCTATCGCACGACACTGAATGCATTGTCCGAGCTCACCGACCGTGAGCTGCTTGACCTGGACCTGTCCCGCGCATCCCTGCGCGAGGCGGCCTATAAGGCAGCTTACGACGCGTAAGGTCTGACAAGGCACCTCGTCCTCCTCCCAACTGACAGGTGCCACATGCTAGCGGCGGTGCTCCATCCTCCCGGAGCGCCGCCGCTTCTTTTTTGGGTGGACAGTTTTTGCCGGGCAGCGTCAGGTGCGCGCCATGGAGACTGCACTGATCATCGGGCTTTTAGGGTTCGCGTTTGCGTCCTCGATCACGCCGGGGCCCAACAACATGATGCTTATGGCGTCGGGCGCGAATTTCGGGATGGGGCGGACGGTGCCGCATCTTGTGGGCATATCCGTGGGCTTTGCGGTGATGATCGTGCTCGTGGGTTTTGGCCTGGCGCAGCTTTTTGAGCTTTATCCCGTGCTGCATCGCGTTCTGGCGGTGGTGGCCGCGGTTTATATGACCTGGCTCGCGTGGAAAATCGCGACGGCGGCCCCCGTGATGAACGATGCGGAGGCCACGGGGCGGCCCATGACGTTCCTGCAGGCGGCGTTGTTTCAGTGGGTCAACCCCAAGGCCTGGGCGATGGCGCTGACGACGGTCACTGTCTACATGCCCGAAACGCTGGGCGCGCTCGCGCCGGTGATCGTAGCGCTTTTGTTCCAGATCGCGGGCGTGCCCTGCATGGTGGCCTGGGCGGTGCTCGGCGTGGGGATGCGCCGGTTTCTGACGACGGCGGGGCGGCTGCGGGTGTTTAACGGCGTAATGGGTGGGCTCTTGGTGCTGTCGATCTGGCCGATGTTGGTGTGAGATCGGGCGATGCACCCGGCCGGCACCGCCGGCCAGCGCCCGACCGACCTCCCCCCGGAGGGCGGGCGCTACTTAGAGCCACCCCTGTCGCTTTTGATATCCGTTCCCGCAAAGCACCAAGACAGAGCAGCCCTCCAGGTCGGTCGGGCGCTGGCCTTCGCGCGTCTTCTAGAACGGCACGTCGCTTGCGCCGCCCGCGGAGGTCACGAATTTCGCCACCACCTTCTTCGAGCCTGCCTTGTCGAACTCAATATCGAGCTTGTCGCCTTCAATCTCTATTACTTCGCCGTAGCCGAACTTCTGATGAAACACGCGGTCGCCCACGGTGAAGGCGGAGGTAGCGGTCATGTCGATAACCATATTGCCGCCCTCGCGCGGCTGGCTCATACCGCGTTGGGCGCTGCGCGCCTGTAAGCGGCGCCAGCCCGGAGAATTGTAGACATTTGCCTTTGACGCGCGGTCGTGCAGGTCGGATCGCGCGTTGGCCTGTAGCACAGGTGACGCCTGCATCGCCGCCGATCCCCCCATCCCGTAGCCACCCGAATGGAGAGAAGAGGACGTGGTAAGGACGTCCACATGATCCTCCGGCAGTTCATCAATGAACCGCGACGGCATCTGCGATTGCCACTGGCCGAACACGCGGCGGTTTCCGGCGAAGGAGATGGTGCAGACCTCTTCGGCCCGCGTGATGCCCACGTAAGCGAGGCGGCGTTCCTCCTCCAGCCCCTTGAGGCCGCTTTCGTCCATGCTGCGCTGGCTGGGGAACAGGCCATCCTCCCACCCCGGCAGGAACACCACAGGAAACTCCAGCCCCTTGGCGGCGTGGAGCGTCATGATAGAGACTTTTTCGCTCTCATCATCACTGTTGTTGTCCATGACGAGCGAGACATGTTCGAGGAAGCCTTGCAGGTTCTCGAACTCCTCCAAGCCCTCGATCAGAGCTTTCAGGTTCTCCAGCCGCCCCGGCGCCTCGGGCGTTTTGTCGTTTTGCCAATGGCCGGTATAGCCGCTCTCATCCAGGATCATCTGGGCGAGCTCGACATGGGTGTCGCCCTCGTCGCGCACTTGGCGGTTCCAGCGGTCGAGGCCGTCGATGAGCTCGCGCAGGTTCGCGCCACCCTTGCCCTTGATCGCGGCGGCTTGCACGGCCAGCCGCGCGCCCTCCACGAGGCTGACGCCATTCGTGCGGGCCATGACCTGGATCGTTTGGACGGCCTTGTCGCCGAGGCCCCGCTTTGGCGTGTTCACGATCCGCTCGAACGCGAGATCGTCGTCGAGCGACACGGCGAGGCGGAAATAGGCCATGGCATCGCGGATCTCCATCCGCTCGTAGAACCGTGGCCCGCCGATGACGCGGTATGGCAGGCCGATGGTCAGGAACCGATCCTCGAACGCGCGCATCTGGTGAGAGGCGCGGACGAGGATGGCGATTTCATTCAAGTTGAATATTTGGAAGCAAGCTTCTACCGAAAGGCCTTCCTCCACCCGAGACGCTAACTCCCACAACAGTTTTTCCGTGGTCGGATCGTCCTCGAAGAGAGGACTTTCTTTCAACCGCTCTACGATCTGTGCTCGGCTGTTAGCCCCTCTTTCAATTTCTGTGTAGCGTTGCCTCACTTCGCCGATCATTTGCTCCGAGCGGGCGTTTGTGCGACGCTTGGCTATACCGGAAATACCCTTTTGAGCGGCCTCGATTTCGTCACCGATCCAGCGGGCTTCTTCTTCGCCATCCCAGTGGCCAATGAGGCGGACCTTCTCCCCATCCTTTGCAGCGGTCCAGAGTGTTTTGCCGAGGCGGCCCTGGTTGGCGTCGATGACGCCGGATGCCGCGGCGAGGATGTGGGGCGTGGAGCGGTAGTTTTGTTCGAGGCGCACGACTTTCGCGCCCGGGAAATCCTTTTCAAAGCGCAGGATGTTGCCCACTTCCGCCCCGCGCCAACCATAGATCGACTGGTCGTCATCGCCCACGCAGCAGATGTTTTTATGCTCCTGCGCGAGGAGACGCAGCCAGAGGTACTGGGCGACGTTGGTGTCCTGGTACTCGTCCACGAGGATGTAACGGAACCAGCGTTGGTACTGGCTGAGCACGTCCGGGTGGGTCTGGAAGATCGTGACGCAGTGGAGCAGGAGGTCGCCGAAATCGGTGGCGTTGAGTTCGATCAGGCGGCGCTGGTACTGGCGGTAAAGCTCGACGCCTTTGTGGTTGAAGGCGCTCGCCTCGCTTTCCGGCACTTTGTCCGGCGTCCAGGCGCGGTTTTTCCAGCTGTCGATGATCCCGGACAACATCCGCGGCGGCCAGCGCTTCGCGTCGATGTTGTTTGCGTCGATGAGCTGCTTGAGCAGGCGGATCTGGTCGTCGGTGTCGAGGATGGTGAAGGTGGATTTAAGTCCCACAAGCTCCGCATGGCGGCGGAGGAGTTGGACAGAGATGGAGTGGAACGTGCCCATCCAGCGCATCCCGGCCTCTTCCCGGCCCAGCGTGGCGGCGACGCGTTTCTTCATCTCCCGCGCGGCTTTGTTGGTGAAGGTGACGGCGAGGATTTCGTTTTCGCGGGCTGTGCCGGTGGCGAGGAGGTGGGCAATGCGGGTGGTGAGGGCTTTCGTTTTGCCGGTGCCTGCGCCTGCGAGCATAAGGACGGGGCCTTGCAGTGCCTCCACCGCCTCCCGCTGCGCAGGGTTGAGGCCGTCCATATAGGGACCTGCCTGCCCTGCCATAGCGCCCGCCATGGCGCGGGCGGCGAGGCCGCTGGGTTGGGTCGGTTTCGCGGCCTCTTCGAACGCGTCGAAATCGTCATAACTGCTCATGGCGCGCAATGTAGCGCGGGTTGGGGCGCGAGGGAAGTTCTATGAATGTTCGCTCTTGGACTTAGGCGTTTTGAGACTGACATTGTGAGCTAAAGCGCCGGTCCGAGGGGTGGCGTTCGCGCCGCCCCGTGGAGGCGGAACGGCGCGGCCCGATGGTTCCCATCGGGCATGAGCATTGCGGCTACGTGGTTTTAGACTCACCTATCCTGCTTCGGTGGGGGCCGAAGACACAAGCGAGGGCTAGGATCAGGCCCGATACGGTGGCGATCATGCCTGCGGCGCTCACGGCGTTTTGCGCGCCGAGCCAGAGGGGGCCGTAGCCTGCGAGGACGTATCCCAGCACTGCGGCGAGGGTGGCGAAGGCGACGGACCAGGCGACTTGGGTGCCTAGGCTATTCGTCATGAGCCGCGCGGCGGCGGGGGGGCAGATGAACATGGCGATGACGATGATGGAGCCTACCGCGTCAAATGCGGCCACCGCGGCGATGGCGGCCACGATGACGAGGCCGAAACCGAGGGCGGCGGTGGGGATGCCGAGTGCTTGGGCAAAGCTTTCGTCGAAGGTGGCGATTTTAAGCCAGCGCCAGAAGATCGCGGTCAGCACCACAACGAGCGCGCAGGTGAGGGCGATGCGGGGGAGTTCCTCAGGCAGGCTCGCCAGTGCCGCGGGGTCCAGCAGCGAATGCCAGCCGTCGGCGCGGAACCAGATGAGGGACTCGAGATTGCCCATAAGCGCGTGTTCGACGTCGAGATGGACGCGGGAGGTGTCGGATTGTTCAAGGATCAGGACGCCCGCGGCGAACATGGTGGTGAAGACGACGCCCATGGCCGCGCCGGGCTCGATCCGGCCCAGGCGCTTGAGCGCCTCGATGAGGATGACCGCGAGCACGGCGGCCCCGGCTGCGCCCAGCAGCATGGGGGCGGTGGCGACGGCGCCGGTGATCAGGAAGGCCACGACGATACCCGGCAGGACGACGTGGCTGATGGCGTCACCGATCAGGGCCTGGCGGCGCAGGATCAGGAAGTTGCCCGGCAGCGCGCAGGCGATGGAGGCGAGGACGCCGATCAGGATCGGGGTCAGGGAGAACTGGACGAAATCGGCCCCCATCAGCTCACCGCCTCCGGCGGGCCGAGGCGGCGGTCGAACTCGGCGATCTCGTCGGCGGTGAACACATCCTCGATCGGGGTGAGACCGTCGTAGCGGCCGGTGAGACCTGTGTCCTGATGGATCTCTCGCGCGATGTCCCAGCGGCGTTCGTCGCGGGCGATCTTGGCTGCTTGGGCGCGGCCTGTGTCGGTCGCCACGCCGTCGGGGCGGGCGAGGCCCTCTCGCGTCAGGAGGCGGATCGTGTAGCGCTCGCGGATGGGTTGGCCGGAGGCGAGCGCGAGGAGGCCCTGACGCCGGTGGACGCGGGCCTGGAAGCGGCGGTGGCGGATGAGCGCGGCGAGCACCCCGCGCGCGGGCGCGAGGAGGAGCGAGAGAGTGAAGAGTGCGGCAGCCACGAGCACGATGATGGGTCCCGTGGGCAGTGCGGGGGCAGAGGCGGAGATCGCGGCGCCCGTGTAGCCAGCGGTGGCCCCCAGCGCGCCTGCGATCCAGATCACGCGGCCCGAGCGTTCCGTCCAGAACCGCGCTGTGGCGGCGGGGATGATGAGCATGGCGACGATCAAGACGAGGCCCACGAGCTTTAGCCCGATCACTGTGACAGCCATGACGAGGCCCATCATCACGAGGTCGATCTGGCGCACGTTATAGCCGAGGCTGGCAGCATATTCGGCGTCGAAGGCCACGAGCGTCAGCGGGCGGCGCATGACCCAGGTGGTGAGCACGGCAGCCCCGCCGCCCAGCGCGATGATGACGGCGTCTTGGAACAACATCCCAGCGGTGGCGCCGAGTAGGAAGTCCTCCAGCCCCGCTTGGCGGCCTGCGCTCATGGTTTGGATGATGGTGAGGAGGACCACGCCGAAGCCGAAGAACGTGCCGAGGACCGCACCGATGGCGGCGTCCTCCGCCAGGCGGGTTTTGCGGGTCATGTAGTCGATGGCTAGAAGGCCGAGCCCGGCGGTGACGGCGGAGCCTAGGAGAAGGCCGGGGAGGCTCCTCCCCTCCCCCCCCAAGGCCACCATCACGATGAAGGCGAGGCCGACACCGGGGAGCGTGGCGTGGGCCACGGCGTCGGACACGAGCGCGCGTTTGCGCAGGAAGAGGAAGGTGCCGGAGGCCCCGGCGGCGAAGCCTAGGAGCGCGGCGCCTATGGCCACGAGCGCCGCATTGTACCCTGCCTGGAGCAGGAGTGCGTCGAGCAGCATCAGGCCCCGCTGGCGTAAGCCAGTTCGCTCAGCTGTGTGGCCGCGAGGCGCCCGCCATAGGTGGCTTGCAGCGTCTCCGGCGTAAAGGTCGTGGCGGTCGGGCCTTCTGCGATGCGGCGGACGTTGATCATGAAGACGTGGTCGAAGTAGTCGCGCACCGTGGCCAGGTCGTGGTGGACCGCGATGACGGATTTCCCCTGCGCTTTGAGCCCCTTGAGGACGTCGATGATGGCCCGCTCCGTCGCGGCGTCGACGCCTGCAAAGGGTTCATCGAGGAGATAGAGTTCCGCGTCTTGCGCCAAGGCGCGGGCAAGGAACACACGCTGCTGCTGCCCGCCCGACAGCTGGCCGATCTGGCGGTCGGCAAAGTCAGCCATGCCTACGCGGTCAAGGCAGTCGAGCGCCTGTGCCTTTAGCCCGCCGGTCATGCGGCCCAAAAGCCCGATGCGGCGGTAGAGGCCCATCTGCACTACGTCGCGGGCGGTGGTGGGGAAATCCCAATCCACGCTCGCGCGCTGGGGGACATAGGCGATGCGGTCGCGGGCTTGCTCCAGCGGCTGCGCGCCCACGGCAACCTCTCCCGACAGGCGGGGGATAACGCCCAGCGCGGCCTTAAGCAACGTGGATTTGCCTGCGCCATTGGGGCCGATGATCGCCGACATTGCCGCCTTCGGGAAGGCTGCATCCACGGAGTAGACGGCGGGCTTTTCCCCATAGGCGACGGTCACACCGTGAAGCGTGAGCGCAGCGTCTGTTTGCGCTGCTGGGCGAAGGAGGTCGGTGACGGTCATCAGTTCAGCAGTCCTTGCAGGCCGTCCTCGGGCGCCTCACCGCCCAGCGCGCGGGCAATGAGGGTCGCGTTGGAATCGATCATGCCGATATACGTGCCCTCATAGGTGCCGGGCTCGCCCATGGCGTCGGAGAAGAGCTCCCCCCCTATCGTCACCTCGTGGCCCGCGGCGGCGGCCCCTTCGACGAGGGCGCGGATGTTGCGGTCGGAGACGGAAGTTTCCACAAACACCGCGCGGATGTCGCGGTCGATGAGCATGTCCACGAGTTCGGATATCCGGGCAAGGCCTGCCTCGGATTCGGTGGAGATGCCTTGGATGCCCACGACTTCGAACCCGTAAGCGTTGCCGAAATAGTTGAACGCGTCGTGGGAGGTCAGGAGGATGCGGCTTTCCGCAGGCACGGAGGACAGCGCATTGGTCGTGTAGCGCGCGAGGTCGGCGAGGTCAGAGAGGTACGCATCGGCGTTGGCGGCAAACTCCGCGGCGGCGTCGGGGTGCGCCTCAGTCATGGCGTCGCGGATGCTCACGACCACGCGTGACCACAGGTTCGGGTTCATCCAGATATGGGGATCATAGCGGCCCTGGTAATCCTCGGACCCGATGAGGAGATTTGCGGGCACGGTTTCGGCCACGGCCACCACGGGCTGTGTTTCGCCGAGCTCTAGCAGGAACTCTTCCATCTGTGCCTCCAGGTAGAGGCCGTTCCAGAGCACGAGGTCGGCATTTGCGAGCGCCACGATATCGGTGCGGGTCTGGCGGTAGGCGTGGGGGTCGACCCCTGCCCCCATGAGCGCGCGCACCTCCACCAGCTCACCGCCCACAACCTGCGCGGCATCGGCGATCATGCCGGTCGTCGCCACGACACTGAGCCGCTCCGCCGCGGCGGCGAGGCCCGCAGGCAAGGTCAGCGCGCATGCGGCGGCGGCCAGGAACGTGCGTTTGGTCAGATGCATCGGTGTCTCCATCCAGGTGCGGGGTCTGCGTGCGTTGTTGGGATGATAGTGCGAAGCATTCGCAAAATCAATGCAACTGCGAATTATTCGCAATAAAGTGGCGGGTGTGGGCGCGATTTTTGGCCGCCATGGGAGGCAACCCGGTGTGTTTTGCCCGATTTTAGGGCGTTTGCACCAGAGGACGGGCCCGCCCGCCTCCCTTCTGCGCCAGCTTACGCTGGCTTGAACCTGAGGGGGCGCGCGCTGCGCGCGCGGGGCTGCGGCGGCGCGGGGTGTTTGGGTCATGGCCCGCAAACTGCGGGTCTGGCCCGGATAATCTGCGTCCGCCGCTCTACGCCCTGGTGGCCCACTGGCGCTGTTCGTATCCGGTGCGCGACTGTGTGAACCCCGCGGCCTCGTAGAAGGCGTGGGTTGCGGGGTCACGTGAGCCGGTGATGAGCATGATCTTGTAGCAATCGTGAGCCCACGCGCGGGTGGTGGCGGCATTGAGCAGCGCTCGGCCAAGGCCGCGCCGCCGGTGGGCGGGGTCGGTGATAACGTTCTCGATCAGGCCGTAGGGGCGCCCACCGCGGGTGAGGTTTGGGATGACGATGAGCGTCGCGCTGGCCGCGAGTTGGCCCGCCAGCTCGGCGACCAGGATCGCGCTGCCCGGGTAGCGGCCCGTGGCGGTAATGATCTGGCGGGCTGCAGCTTCCGCAATTGGGAGATTGTCGGGCGACAGCGCCTGATAGAGGCGTTGCAGGGCCTCTGCGTCGGCCTCTGTTGCGGCTCTGATCTCGGCGGGTTCATTCATGAGCGCACCCTAATCGCCCACGGCCGGTCCCGGAAGGGCGGCCTTATTAAACGTATTGATTAATTAACCTATCGGTGTATTAAGGCGGAAATGGAGAACGATGCCACCCTCGACGCCGTGTTTTCGGCCCTCGCCCACCCGGCCCGGCGGGCGATCTTGGCGCGTTTGGCGGAAGGGGCGGCGACCGTGAACACGCTGGCGGAACCGTTTGAGATAAGCCTGCCTGCGGTGTCTAAGCATATCCGTGTGCTCGAAGACGCAGGGCTCATCACGCGCGGGCGCGACGCGCAGTTCCGCCCCTGCACGCTGAACCCCGCGCCTTTGCGGGACGTCGCAAGCTGGGCTGACCGCTACCGCCCCATCTGGGAGGCGCGCTTTGACGCGATGGATGGGGTGCTCAAAACGATAACAGCAAAGAAGGACTAAGCGACATGCAAGACTGGGTGAAAATCACGCGCAGCTTTGAGGCGCCGATTGCAGATGTGTGGCGCATGTGGACGGACGCGGAGCTGTTTAAATCCTGGTACGGGCCCATGGGCATGTCGGTGCCCGTAGCCGAGATGGACGTGACCGTGGGCGGGCTGCGCAAGATCAGCATGCAGATGGTGACGCCCGAGCGCACGATGACGATGTGGTTCACGGGCGTCTATAAAGAGGTGAGCGCGCCCAACCGGCTCGTCTACACGGAGAGTATGTGTGACGAGGACGGCACTCTGATCCCGCCGCAGGCCATGGGCATGCCGGAGGGCCATCCCGACATCACCGAGGTTATCGTGGAGCTGCGCGAGGTGGATGGTCAGACCGAGATGACGATGGTCCATGTGGGCGTGCCGACGGGCACAGCGGGCGAAGGCGGGTGGCAGCAGGCCATCGACAAGCTTGCGGCGGCGCTCGCCGCTTAGATCCTGCCCGGCGGGCGTGGTGCGCGTGTTTGTACCACGGTCTGAGTAAGGTCCGGCGATGCGGCGGCGCTGCTACGCCTCGACAGGGCAGAGGCCTAGGAGATGCCGGGCTTGTGCAGGGGTTGCGACGGGGCGGTTATGTTTGGCGCAGATGTCGACGACCCGCTCCACGAGCGCAGCGTTTGAGGGGGCAAGCGTGGCACGGTCCAGGCGCACATTGTCCTCCAGCCCCGTGCGGGCGTGTCCACCGGCAGCGACGGCCCAGTCGTTGAGCACCACCTGCTGCGCACCGATCCCGGCCGCGCACCAGGGGGCGTCGGGCCCAAAGAGCCGTTTGACCGTTTGGATGTAGAATTCGAACACCGCGCGGTCTGCGGGCATCGCGTTCTTTACGCCCATGACAAATTGCACATAGGGCGTCGCCGCGATGCGGCCGTCGTGGTGCATCTTGGCCGCCTGGAGGATGTGGCTGAGGTCGAACGCCTCCACCTCCGGCTTGATGTCATGGGCTTTCATCTGGGCGGCGAGCCAATCCACGAGGTCGGGCGGGTTTTCATAAACCCGGGTTGGGAAGTTGTTTGAGCCCACAGAGAGGGAGGCCATGTCCGGCCCGAGCGGCAGCATGCCGCCGCGGCTTTGCCCTGCGCCCGACCGTCCGCCGTTGGAAAACTGGATGATCATGCCGGGGCAATGCGCCTCCACCCCTTCCTTGAGGCGAGCAAATTTCTCCGGGTCTGAGGAGGGGGTTTCGTCGTCGTTGCGCACATGGGCGTGGACGATGCTCGCGCCTGCTTCGAACGCGGCGTGGGTGCTTTCGACCTGCTCAGCCACAGTGATGGGGACGGCGGGGTTGTTGGCCTTGGTGGGTAAGGACCCGGTGATGGCCACGCAGATGATGCAGGGCTCAGACATCGAAGAACACCGTCTCACGCGCGCCCTGGAGGTGGATGTCGAAGCGGTAGAGGCCGGGTGCGGTCTCAGTCGCGATCAGCGTTGCACGCGCCGCGGGGTCTAGGGCCGACAGCACCGGGTCGCTTGGGTCGTCCGCGAAATAGAGCCGGGTGTGGAGCCCGATATTGATGCCCCGCGCCACGATCCAAAGCGACACATGGGGCGCCTGGCCCGCGACCGGGCCCGGGATCACTGTGTCAAAGCCCCACTCGCCCGTGTCAAAGTCGCTGACGATGCGGCCCCAGCCGCGAAAGCCAGCCTCGACCGCGCCTTGGCCTGCAAAGACGCCGTCGGCATTGGCTTGCCAGGTCTCGATCAGGACGTCTTTGACCGGCACCCCGTCGCCGTCCCACACGGTGCCCTCGACGCGGATGCGGTCCCCTTTTGCGTCAGGGCCCGCGATGTCGGCGCCAGAGGCCACATCGTAGATGTCAAAGCCTGCCGCCTGCGGCGCGAGGCCGATATGGACGTAGGGCCCCGCCGTTTGGGAGGCGGTTTCGGGTTGGAGTTTGGTGTTGGAGCGCATGGGTCAGCTCCCCTCCGGTTTGTTTTCAAAGAACGTGGCCGATCGCCCGCGCAGCACGATGTCGAACCGGTAGGCGACGGTGTCGTGGGGGATGGTCGCGGCCATGTCGAGTTTGGCGGTGAGGCCATCGACGGCCTCCGCGCTGGGGATCGCTTTGACGATGGCGCAGAGCGGGATGAACGGGTCGCCTTCGAAGTAACATTGGGTGATGAGCCGTTGGGCAAAGGCGTGGCCAAAGACGGAAAAGTGGATATGGGCCGGGCGCCAGGTGTTGGGCCCATTGGGCCAAGGATAGGGGCCGGGCTGCACGGTGCGAAACCGGTAGCGGCCCTCGGCGTCGGTGAGCGTGCGGCCACAGCCGCCGAAATTGGGATCGATAGGGGCCAGGTAGGTGTCGACCTTGTGGCGGTAGCGCCCGCCCGCATTGGCCTGCCAGCACTCGACCAGCGTCCCCGGCACGGCGCGCCCGTTTTCATCGAGCACCCGCCCATGGATTAGGAGCCGCGGGCCGATGGCGGTTTCGCCGGGGGCCGCGAAATTTGTGAGCAAATCCCAGTCGTCCGACCCGAGATCATCGTTGTTAAAGATCGGTCCGGTGGTGTGCAGCGCAGTATCGGCCAGCGCGATCAGCTTGCGCTTGGGGCTGCGGGCGCGGGTTGTCAGGTAGTCGGGCGTATCGGCGGGGGGCTGGCGGCTCCAATCCCGGGGGTAGAGCTGGGATGTCACGTGGCGGCCTCCTCTTTTTCCATGGCCGCAAAGGTCTGCTTGGCCAGCTTGATGGCGTGGTTCGCCTTTGGCACGCCAGCGTAGATGGCCACGTGCAAAAAGGCTTGCATGATGTCGTCCTTGCTCGCGCCCGTATTGGCGCAGGCGCGGATATGCATCGGGATTTCTTCGAAATTCCCCGTTGCGGCGAGGAGCGCGAGCGTCAGCATCGACCGTTCACGACGGGTGATCGTGTCATCGGCCCAGACCGTGCCCCAGGCGCCTTCGGTGATGAGCGTTTGGAACGGGTCGTCAAAGGCGGTGCGCGCGGCCTCCGCCCGGTCGACATGGGCGTCGCCTAGGACGGCGCGCCGGGTGTCCATGCCAGTCTCAACGCGGGATTTTGCCATGTCACGCGGCCTCCATTGGGTGGATCGCTTGCAGCCGTTCGCGCACGGCCATGACAGAGGAGTACGTGGAGACCGAGTAGGGAACAAGGAACGTGAGCACGACCTTGGCCCAAGTGGCCGGTTGCGCCTGGCCTGCAAAGATCGTGTCGCCGTGGTTGAGCAGCGCCAGCACCAGCCCCACCACACAGGCGATGCGCAGCGCACGCCGCACGACGCTGGGGTGCCTTGCGATGCCCAGAAAGGTGCACGGCCCCGCGCGCATCGTTAGACCCGCACCACTTTGAGCCGGGTTTTGAGGTCCGTTCTGCAAAACGCGTGGAGAAAACAGGTCTGTTCAGAGATATCGAGCATCTCTTGCGCGGTGGCGTCGCTTTCACCGGTTTCCAGGTAGACATGGGTTTCGATGGGGTCAGCCTCCCCTGCCCGGCCCGTCCCGCCTGATGCGCCGCCTAGGCTGAAATGGGTGTCTTGCACGATCCGGTAGTCGGACAGATCAAGCTTGAGCATGGACACGAAGCGGCCGAACTGCGTCATAAAGCAAAAGCCGATGCCCGCGGAAATCAGCGAATTGGCATCTGGGGCGCGTCCGTCTTCGGAGCTGAGAAAGCGGAATGAGGTGCCATAGGGCGAATACTGCATTTGCTGGATTTCTTTGATCCCGTCCTCGCGCAGGATGGCCACGGCGCCGATGTTGAGGCGGCGATCTTGTTCATCTGAGAGCGATGAGCCGCCGGAGGCTGTGCCCTTGACCACGTCCTTTTTGGGCGTGGGGCCCACGGGCGCCATGAGCGTCAGCGCGCTCGGCTCCGCCTCGGCTGTGGCAAAGTGGTTGCCGGGGTCAGGAAAGAGCGGCGCGTCGAGCTCGGCCACCTTGGCCGTCGGCAGCGCTGTGCCGTTTTTGCCCAGCTTAAAGAGGCTTTCGAGCTGCCCGCGCATCAACCCGTTGAGGGGGGAGGCAAAGGTGGCGTTAATCAAGAACTCATTGAGTTTCGCGTCATCGAGATCGCAATCAATCTCCACCTGCAATTCGATATTTTCGGCCCCGCCCACCATGGTCCGCTTCGGCATGGAGCCTTTCATGGTGTAGTAATTGTCTTGGATGAGCTTGAGTTTGCGGATCTCAACGCCTTGCAGTTTGGCCAGGGCCAGGATTTCATTCATGAAACTCGCGGCCATCCCCACCGACAGGAATGCGAGCGGGCATGGGGCGGCGTCGTGGCCGTTCAGGTAGGGCCCTTCGTCGGACACAAGCCGCCACGTCTGGCCCGTCTTGGCAGAGCGCACCAGCGCCTCCTTCTGAAAGCCGCTGAGCGAGCGCACCCAGGTCCGCAGGGCGTCGCCTTTGCGGTTGTGTGGCGCGTCGATGCTGACGGCGTCTGCGTTTGCCACCGAAAAGAACGGCGCCAGCGCGCTTGTGCCGATCAGGTCTTGTCCGAGTTTGGCCATGCGTGCCCCCTAGACGTTCACTTTGCCGCCATCGACGTTGAGCGTCTGGCCGGTGACGAAATTGCTGTCGGATGACGCGAGGTAGAGCAACGTGCCGAGCAGGTCCTCGGGCAGCATCTCGCGTTTGATGGACCGCGAGGCGACCGTGGGTCCGCGCGCCATGTCAAAGCCCGCATTCGCAGCGAGCCCTTCGCTTTCGGTGAGGCCCGGCGCGATGGCGTTGACCTGGATGTTCTTGTCACCCAGCTCGCGCCCGTGGCAGCGCGTCAGCGCGATGACGGCCCCTTTGGAGGCGGTGTAGTGCGACAGGCCCGGCGGGCCGTAGTAGAACGTGCCCGAGGCAATGTTGATGACCTTGCCGCCCCCGGCCTGGATCATCGTGGGCACGATGGCGCGCATCACCTGGTGCACGCCGCGGGCGTTCACCTTCATGATCAGGTCGAACTCCTCATCGCTGACCTCAAAGAACGGCTTGGGTTTCAACGTTGCAAAGATCGAGGCGTTGTTGACCATGATGTCGAGCCCGCCCATGGATTTGGCGGTGTCGACCATGGCGCCGAGGTCGTCGTTGTTCGTCACATCGACTGTCATCCCCTGCGCGGTGCCACCGACGTCTGTGATGGCCGCGACGGCCTTTGCGGTGTCTTGCACATCCGTCACGAGCACCTGCGCTCCCGCGTCGGCCATGGCTTTGGCCATCAAGGCGCCGATGCCTTGCGCGGCCCCGGTGATGACGGCGGTCTTTCCTGCTAGGCGGCCCATGGTGTTCTTCCTTTCTTAGGTCTCGATCTCGAGAATTCTTGCGACCTCGGGCCAGCTTTGCGCCCCGTTGTCGCGCAGATCATTGGTGAGGTCTTCTGGCACCCAGTCAATGAGGCAGCGTTGGAAGTTCGGGCGCGCCTCGATGGCGGCGAACCAGCGTTCGACATTGGGCAGGCGCCCGCTGTCCCACATGCCGCGCATCGACATCATGGCGAGCCGGTTGACGTAGGGCGTCATGGCGATGTCGGCGATGGAGAACGCGTTGCCCACGAGCCAGTCCTGGCCCACGAGCGCGTCTTCCATCTTGTGCAAGTAGCTGTCGTAGAGCTTGACCTTGTCGGCAGCGCCCGGCGCGTCAAAGCCGTAGCGGGTGTAGCTGTCTTTGAGGTCTTTCCAATTTGACGTCACCGACATCTTGGGGGTGGAGGCGAGGAACTCTTTCAGCCCCTCTTCGCCCAAGTTTTTTAGAACCGTGTGGCGGTGGGAGCAGACGAATGTTACGGCCCCACAGGCCGGGTGCAGGTCCTCGTCCACGGCTTTGGTCCAGTAGCGCGCTTGTGCCCGCTGCCAGGGATCGGTGGGGTGCACAGAGCTCTCGGGCGCGATCTGGTCGAGGTATTCGATGATCACCGTGCTGTCGGGCACCACGGTGTTGTCATGCACGAGGGTCGGCACGACGCCTTTTGGGTTGAGCTTGAGGTAAGCGGGGTCGAACTGCTCCCCCTTGAGGATGTCGATATAGACGCCGTCCCAGGCGAGGCCCTTTTCGTCCATGGCAAAGCGCACCTTAGCCGCGCAGACGGAGGAGCCGTGGTGGTAGAGTGTAAAGCTCATAGCTGCCCCCCTAGAGCTGGACCGTGACCCATTTGAGCTCGGTCATGGCTTCCATATCTGCGTCGGTGCCTTCGCGGCCGACGCCGCTTTCGCCATTGCCGCCAAAGGGCACATGGGCCTCGTCATGGATGGTGGGTCCGTTGATGTGGCACATGCCCGCCCCGATGTGGCGCGCAAAGTGGAAGGCCCGGTCGATGTCCTTGGTAAAGATCGCGGAGGACAGGCCGTATTCGGTGTCGTTGGCTTTTTCCAACCCCTCCTCGTAGCTGTCGATGGGGTAGATGGAGGTTACAGGGCCAAAGGTTTCGGTTTTGCAGACGGTCATCGCCTCCGTCACGCCGGTCAGGAGCGTGGGCTGGCAGCGGTTGCCCTCCCACCCGCCGCCGGCAGCGACGGTGGCGCCTTTGGCCACGGCGTCGGCGATGTGGTCTTTCACGCGCTTGCGCTGGCGGTCCGAGATAATCGGCGCGATCACGGTGTTCGGGTCGCGTAGGTCGCCCATGCCCACCTTGCCCGCGATCATGGCAAAGCGTTTGACGAACGCGTCATAGAGCGGGCGTTCCACGTAAAAGCGGCTCGACCCGATGCAGGCCTGCCCGCCGAACATAAAAATCGACCGCGCAACGAGGGGCATGACCTTGTCGAGATCGGCATCGGCCAGGACCACCGTTGGACTTTTGCCGCCGAGTTCCAATGTGTTGGGCGTCTTGTTGCGGGCGCAGATCTCGTTGATGTGCTGGCCTACGACGGTGGAGCCGGTGAAGGTGACGAAATCGACGTCCGGGTGCCCGGCCAGGTCATCACCGATCTCGTGCCCGAGCCCCGTGACGACGTTATAGGCGCCGGGCGGAAAGCCCGCTTCGGCTACGATTTCGGCGAAAAGCACGGTCAGGTGCGGCGCCATCTCGGACGGCAGATGCACGACGGTGTTGCCCACGGCCAGCGCGTTCGCCACGAGCCGCGTGGTTTTGATCAGCGGCACGTTGAACGGCGTGATGACGGCAACCACGCCCAAAGGCTCCCGCACGGACATCGAAAAGGTTCCGGGGCGGTCCGACGGGATCGTTTCGCCGCGCACCTGGCGGCAGAGCCCGGCAGCGGCGCGCACCATGGTCAGCCCTTTGGTGAATTCAAACATCGCCTTTTGCACGGGCGAACCGATCTCGTCGATCAGGCAGTCGATAAGATCCTGTTGGCGATCCTCCATGATCTCCGCCACGCGGAGCAGCATGCGTTCGCGTTGGGACGGCGTGGTCTCGCGGTAGCTGCCAAATGCGGCCTTCGCGGCGGCCACGGCGGCGCGCATATCAGCGCCCGTGCCCTGAGCAGCGCGGGCATAGTGGCTGTCATCGAGCGGGTTAAAGACGTGGAACGTCGCGCCGCCCTCGGCATCGACCCAGGCACCATCGATAAAGTGCTGGAGCGTTTTGGTCTGCGTTTTAGCGTCCATGTTTTGGACCTCCATGGCGGTCAGCCGACGAGCGTTTCGGGAAGGAACAGGGCGATCTGCGGAAAGATGACGAGCAGCAGCAACATCAACGCCATCGCGAACCAAAACGGCCAGATCCCGCGAAAGATCGTCCCCATCGGGACGTTGGGCGCGATGGATTTCACGATAAAGACGTTGATGCCCACCGGCGGACTGATCATCCCCATTTCGAGCACGACAACCACGATGATGCCGAACCAAATGAGGTCCCAGTTGAGGCCTATGGCGATGGGGATAACGACCGGGATCGTCAGCACCAGCATCGCGATGGATTCGAGGAACATCCCCAGGAAGATGTAGACGAGGATGATGATAAAGAGCACGCCGTATTCCCCAATGGGCAGGGAAGTCAGCAGCGTCACGAGGTCCGCGGGCACTTCGGTCAAAGAGATAAAGGGGATGAAAACGAAGGCGCCGATGATGATGAGAAACACGGTCGCCGTGGCGTTCATCGTCTGCAGGATGACCTTGCGGATCGCATCAAGCGTGAGCGAGCGGCGCAAGGCGGCCACGACAAAGGTAAAGAACGCGCCGACGGCGGAGGCTTCGACCGGGGTGAAGAAACCTGTGTACATCCCGCCGATGGTGACGACGACAACGCCGAGGATGGGCATGGCGTTCAGCAGAGCCACTTTGCGCTCGGGCCAGGCGGATTTCTCCCCCTTTGGGCCTGCGTCGGGCTTGCGGGTGACGGTCAGGTAGATCGCCCCGATAAAGAGCAGCGTTAGGATTATGCCGGGAAAAACGCCCGCCATGAAAAGCCGCCCGATGGATTGCTCCGTCAGGACGGCGTAGATGATCATCCCGCCCGACGGTGGGATCAAAAAGCCCAGCGTGCCGCCCGCGGCCACCGACCCGGTGGCGAGGCTGTCGCTGTAATTGTAGCGCTTCATCTCCGGCAGGGCGACGCGGCCCATGGTGACAGCCGAGGCCAGCGAGGAGCCGGAGAGCGCCGCAAACCCCGCGCAGGCCGCAATCGTCGCCGACGCAAGCCCGCCCTTGAGGTGACCCATCCAGCGATAGGCCGCGGTAAAGAGGTCATTGGACATCCCCGACACCCCCGCCAGCGTGCCCATGAGCACAAACATCGGAATGACGAGAAGGTTGAAATTCGACGCGGCCTCAAACGTCTCACCCGCGAGGTTGGAATAGGCCACCCGCAGCCCCCGCGCCCAGGCCTGGTCGGAGGCCATCCCGGCGGCCATGAACTGGTTGGCATTGGCCACGATGGTGCCGACAAGGCCCACGCCCAACATCGACAAAGCCACAGGCATCCGCAGCGCCAACAGCACAAAGAGCGCGAGCAGGCCGATGATCCCGAGAAGGGTCATGCTAATCATAGGTCATCTCCCGCGATTTTGAGCTTGATGACCTCGTCTGAGCGGACGAGTTGCCAGATATCGAGCATGACGACGACCGCGTAGATCAGGATCGAGATGGATAAGAGGTAGTAGAACGGCCCAAAGGAGATCAGGAGCTGTTGGGTCGTCTCCCCAAACCGTTCTGCGGTGCCGCCTGCGTGCCACAGCCGCCAGCTCATGATCGCGAGCAGCACCGCCGCCAATAGCTTGACACAGACGAGCGACCATTTGGCAAAGGCCGCCGACATTGATGTCTCCAGCACCTCAATCTCGATATGCGCGCCGGTGCGCGCCCCGAGCGGAATCGACAGCGCCACGATGACAACGAGCGCAAGGATCAACAGGTCTTCGGCGCCCACGATGGGGGAATTCAGCGCTTTGCGCATGATCAGCACGTTCCACGCCGTAAAGCCGGTCATAAAGACAAGCGTGGCACCACCGAGGATCAGTGAGATCCAGGACAGCACCTGATCCAAAATGCGGATCGCGCCTGGGAGGTTTGCAGTGTCAGACATGGTCGGCCTTTCAGCGTGGAACGGTTGGGGCAGCCGGAAACCGCAGGGGCCGGCGGCTGCCCTGGGACGGGCTACTGGTTCAGTGCCTCGTAGATTTCCTGCGCGTTATCGATCCCGCGCGCCGCGTAGTCGGCATAGATTTCGGCCATGCCATCCGCGGCGGCGGCCTCCATCTTGGCGCGCTCCGCGTCAGAGACGGTGATCCATTCGACGTTGAGCTCACCCGCCGCCTGCTGTTCGGCCACCCAGTCGAGCGCGACTTCATCAGCGTGGTGGAACGAGCGCGCGAGCTCCATCGAGAACGGCAGGCCAGAGACCTCGTCGATGATGGCTTGGTGTTCGGCGCTCAGACCTTCGTAGCGCTCGCGGTTCATCACGTAGAAGACGGGGTTGAACGTCGCGGGCGTGTTCAGGATCGCGTAGTCCGCAACCTCATCGAGGTTCCAGGGCGGCATGATGTTGTTGATCGTGGAGATCGCGCCATCGATCGTGCCGGTGCTGAGCCCTGTGTAATGCTCCGACGGGTCAAGCTGGACGGGCACCGCCCCCATCCCCTGGATCACCGGGGTGGTCATGGAGGCAAAGGGCACGATCTTTGCGCCCTTCATTCCCTCAATCGTGGAGACGTCGCGCGTTGAGATGATCATGCCGCCCGCGGGGTTGCCGATGGCCAAGACCTTCACGTCCGTCCATTCGTCGGCCATGTACTGATCAAAGACCGCCCACATGCGCTCCGTTGAATCGAGCGCGTCCACGGCCACGCCCGGGGGCACGGCAAGCATGGTTTTGGGGAAAAGCGCGGGCGTCGTCGACGCGATACCGAACGTGATGTCGGCCACGCCCTCAACCGCGCGCTTGTATTGCTGCGTGGGCCCCGCGCCAAGCTGCCCCGCGGCAAAGAGCTTGAGCGTCAGCGTCCCGCCGGAGCGTTCCGCGATTTCGTTTTCGAACCAGGCCAGCGCCCCAGTGATCGATTCATGCGTGGGCGGCACGAAGGTGGCCACCGACAGTTCCTCTGCGGTGGCGCTTTGGGCGGCAAGGCCCAGGACAGCAGCGGCGGTGGCCGTGCGGATATGTGTCAGAAACATAGTAGTCCCCCCTATTGATTGAGTGCGTTGTAGATGGCTTCGGCATCGTCGATGCCGCGTGCGGCGTAGTCGGCAAAGATGGCTTTCATGCCCTCGGCGACAGCCGCGTCCATGCGCGCGCGCTCGTCGGCGCTGACCTCGACAATCTCGTAATTGCCGTCGCCAGACATCAGCATATCGAGCGATTTGGCATCCGCGCCGTCAAAGCTTGATGCCAGCTTCATGGAGGCCGCCTCCATCGACAGATCGTCGATGATCGCGCGGTGGGCGTCAGACAGGCCCATGTAGCGTTCCTTGTTCATCACGACAAAGATGACGGCGTGCTGCACGGGGACGTTCACAGTGAAATGCGACGCGACATCGGCAAAATTCCAAGGCGGCGTCATGTTGTTATAGGTCGCGTAGGCGCCGTCGATGGTGCCGGTCGACAGGCCTGTATACATCTCTGTCACAGGCATCTGGACCGGTACGGCGCCCATCGCCTCGATGATGGGCGATGTGAGCGCGGCGTAGGGCACGACCTTGGCGCCCGCCATCGCCTCTAGCGTTGACAGATCGCGGGTGGAGGCGATGCCGATGCCCGCGGCCGTGCTCAGCGCGATGACCTTCACGTCCTCGTATTCGGATGCGAGATGCTCATCAAAGACGGCCATGAGGCGCTCTGTGGCCTCTGCGGAGCTGTTGGCCTTGCCCGGCGGGATGGCGAGCATCGTGCGTGGAAAGAGCGCGGGCGTGTAAGCGGAGACACCAAAGGTGATGTCGGCCACGCCTTCGACGGCACGCTTATATTGCTGGACCGGCCCCGCGCCGAGCTGGCCCGCAGGAAAGAGCTGCATCGTCAGCGACCCGTCGGAGCGCGCCGCGATCTCCTCCGCGAACCAGCTGAAGAGCACGGTGTTGGTGTGGTGCTGCGGCGGCACGAAAGTGGCGACCGTGAGCTGTTCTGCCGATGACGGGACCGCCGCGCAGGTGAGCGCGGATGCCACGGCAAAAGCTGCAGTAAAACGTGAAAATGCCATGATGTCCTCCCAGAGTTGGCACTGCCAGGGTCCATTTGGGATCCCAAGGCGCTCCCGAGCGGCCGGTTTTGACCGATTCTCGCCCGTTCATGTAAAGAAAAGCCGATTTAGGGATCCCAAATCAAGGATTTTCTTTCGACTTGCCCGGTCAGCGCCCTATGAGCCCTTGACTTTGGGATCCCAAACCGGCGCAATCGGCCCATGCAGTCCATCGACACAGAACTCGCCACGCGCATCCGCAACGACATCATCCACGGCCAATACGCGGAGGGGGAACGCCTGTCGGAATCGCACCTGTGCAAGACCCATGACGTGTCGCGCACGCCGGTGCGGCTGGCGTTGCGCCTCTTGGAACGGGAAGGCGTCGTGCGCCGCGGCGATGGGCGCGGCTATGTGATCCAGACCCCCACGATCGAGGGCGTCAAGCAGGCCGTGCAAGTGCGCGGGCATCTGGAGAGCTTGGGCGCGCGGCTGATGGCGCAGGCCCCGGACCGCCACGCGCATCTGCCCGCCATGGCGGAAGCCATCGACATCATCGAGGCTGCGATTGATGGTGGCACGCTCGACGAAGGGGTCATTCGCGGGATGCAAGCTGCCAACCGGACCTTTCACGCCACGATCCTGGGCGCCTGCGGCAATGACTATATCGGGTTCACATGCCAGCAGATCAGCCATTTGCCGATGCTGGCGGCGGGGTCGATGGTGTTCGACCGTTCCGTCTCCGAGACGCCTGAACAGTTGGAGCGCGGCCTGTTCCGTTTGCGCCTGGGCAACGCGCAGCACCGGGTCATCCACGCAGCCATCGCCGATGGGGATTGCGTCCGCGCGGAGGGGATGATGCGCGAGCACGCCAACACGATGATCGAGTATATCGAGACCTTTGAAAAGCGTGACGGCTCTTTGACCGTAGCCGATCTGGTCGCCTACTCCGCCGCAGGCGCTGATCTAAGCGGCGGGTAGCCGCGGGTCATTGTTCGCCCAGCCCGAAGGCTCAAACCGGCCTAGGGGCGGTAATCGGGCGTGTGTTTTGTCTGTTAGGCTTGCTGCGGCACGTGCGTGCGTGCGTCGACGGAGCCAGACTGGAACTGCCGCAAGGGGGACAACGACATGAGCGAGCTAGACTGGATCAGCGTGGGGCCCGCAGACCTACCCGAGGGGCGGGTAAAGACAGTCTCGGCCCGCACACGCTACCTGTGCCTGTCGCATTTTAACGGCCAGTGGGCCGCCATGGACAATCACTGCCCCCACCAAGGCGGGCCCTTGGGCGAAGGCTCCGTGGAGACAGGCACCGATGGCAAGTGTTGGATCCGCTGCCCATGGCACGGGTGGGACTTTGATCCGCTCACCGGTGCGCCTTCTGGCGGGCACAAGGACAGCGGGCAACAGACCTACCCTGTGGAACTGCGAGACGGGGAGGTCTTTGTGGGCCTCGAACCCGAGCCCGAGCACATTAGAACCGTCACTGATGTCATAGCGGAGACGCTTGTGAACTGGGGCGTCAAACGGGTCTTTGGCATGGTGGGGCATTCGAACCTGGGCCTGGCGGATGCGATCCGGCGTCGTGTGGCGGCGGGCGAGATGGGATATGTCGGCATCCGGCACGAGGGCGCCGCAGCCTTTGCAGCCTCCGCCTATGGGAAGCTGACGGGGCAACCGGCGGCCTGTTTGACCATCGCGGGCCCAGGCGCCACGAACCTGCTGACGGGCATGTGGGACGCCAAGGTCGACCGCGCGCCGGTGATCGCTCTGACCGGTCAGGTCCAAACCCAGGTCTTGGGCCCCGGCGCGTTCCAGGACATCGACCTGAGCTCTGCATTTCAGGCGGTGAGCCGGTTTTCGCAATCGGTGCTGTCGACCTCAAAGCCCGCAGAGCTTGCGTCGCTGGCGGTAAAGACCGCGGTGATCGAACGCGAGGTGTCCCACCTGATTTTCCCCGATGACATCCAGACCCAAGCGTCCGACGCCAAAGCCGGTCAGCCTGAAGGGCGCCTGGCCCGGCCCGTGGTACTACCCAATGACGCCGATTTGGGCGCTGCGGCGGCGATGATCAACGCCGCCAAGCGCCCACTCATCATCATGGGTCACGGCGCCTGGGAGGCGCGTGACCAGATCATTAAGCTGGCTGAACGCCTCGGCGCGGCGGTTGTGACCACCTTTAAGGGCAAGGGCCTTATCCCCGACAGCCACCCCAACGCGGCGGGGGTTCTGGGCCGTTCGGGCACGCCGATTGCCAGCTGGTTTATGAACGAGTGCGACTTGCAGATCGTCCTGGGCGCCTCATTTTCCAATCACACCGGCATCAACCCGGGCAAGCCCACCATCCAGGTCGATTTCGAGCGGATGCAGCTGGGCAAATTCCACGCCGTCACCCTGCCCGTCTGGGCAGAGATCGGCGCCTTTTGCACAGCACTGGCGCCGCATCTGAACCCCGCGGCAGAGCGCGCCGACCAAATCGCAGAGCTTGCCGCGCGCTGGGCGATGTGGCGCGCTGAAAAGCAGAGGCGCCTAGCGGAAGAAGGCGACCGCGGGGTGCATTCGGCGGCGATCTTTGCGGCGCTGTCGCGGGTTGCACCCGAGGATGCCGTGATCGCGGTGGATGTGGGCAACAACACCTATTCCTTTGGGCGCTACTTTGAGACCAAGGGGCAGCATGTGCTGATGTCAGGCTATCTCGGCTCCATCGGGTTTGGGCTGCCCGCGGCGATGGGGGCTTGGGCGGCGACGCAGGATTTCGCGCATTTGCGCGGGCGCAAGATCATCTCCATCTCCGGCGATGGGGGCTTGGGCCAATACGCGATGGAGCTGACGACAGCCGTGAAGTACCGCATGAACATCACCCATGTGCTGCTCCATAATGATGAGCTGGGCAAAATCTCCAAAGAGCAGCGGGCGGGCGAATGGCCGGTTTGGGAGACGTCGCTCGTGAACCCGTCCTTTTCTGCCTTTGCGCGCCTGTGCGGTGCGCAGGGGACGAAAGTCACAAAGGGCGCGGATGTGGAGGCGGCGCTGGTCAAGGCGCTGGCCCATGACGGCCCCGCGCTGGTGGAGGTGATGACGGACGCGGAGCTGGTGTAGGGGCGCTTTCCCTCAAGCCGCAGTGCTCCTAGCGTCATTGTATTGCTCAGCCGAATTATGAAGTCAGAACTTTGTAAATTCTAAAGACAATGCGGGCGGCGTAGCCTGCCCGCATGACCGAGTTGACCGCATCCGTGCACGCCAAGGCGACGTTTCAGACGCCCCAGGCCACGCGCCATCTGGTGGCGCTGTGCACGCATTTTTCGCGCCGGATCACCGCGACCTGCACAGACACCGCCGGTCACGTCGCCTTTCCCTTTGGCACCTGCGATCTGATGGCTGATGCCACCCAGTTGACCTTCGTCGCCGCAGCCCCAGACGCGGGCAAGTTGTTCCAAATCACCGATGTCGTGACCCGCCATCTGGAGCGGTTCGCGTTCCGCGAGAATCCGACGCTCGACTGGACCCCGTTCGATCCAAGTCACGCGCTTACGCCCTTTAAGGAGATACACACATGACGATCACACCCATGGCCCGCACGGCTTCTATGGCTCTGGCCACGGCGGTCAGCCTGGTAGGGGCAAGCGCAGCAGCGGCTGACAGCGCCGCGAGCAAGGCATTGGTCTTGGAAGCGCTGGAGGCGACGCTCCTGTCGGGGAACGTGGATGCGGTCGAGCAGTATTTTGCGCCCGACTACATCCAGCACAATCCAAACTTTGCCAATGGCGTGGACGGACAAAAGGGGGTGGTCGGGTTTCTGTCGTCTGTTGATGGGTTCGCAGCCGATTATGTGCGCGTGATCGCAGATGACGACATGGTCGCCATCCACGCCCGCTACGAAGGGTTTGGCCCCGTGGCCACCATCGGCTTTGACGTCTTCCGCGTCGAGGGTGGCATGATCGTCGAACACTGGGACAACCTCACCCCAGAGACGCCGCCGAACCCCTCCGGGCGCACCCAGATCGACGGCGCGACAGAAATCGTGGACCGCGACAAAACCGAGGCCAACAAAGCCAAGGTGGTGGAGTTCATCACCAAGTCCCTCATCGACCATGAGGAGGTGAATATCACCGACTACATCAGCCCGGTCACCTACTTGCAGCACAATTCCCAGGTGGCAGACGGGCTCCACGGGTTCGGCGCCTTTATGGCGGGCATGGCCGAACAGAGCATCACTATGGACTACTCGACGGTCCACCATGTGGTGGGCGAGGGCAATTTCGTGCTCACCATGTCAGAGGGCGCCATCGGCGGGGAGGCCATGTCGTTCTACGACCTCTTCCGGCTCGAAGACGGGCTCATCGTCGAGCACTGGGACGTGATCGAGCCCATGCCCGGCCCAGACGCGCCCCACAATGAGGCCGGGAAATTCTAGGGCAGATCCCGGGTCCCCGAGCCCAGCCTCGCACCACGGCCTTTGCCGATCCTTCACACATAGCCGTGTCGCCCGGACCTGTTTGGGCGGCCAGGCGTCGCGACAAAACACTCAAACGAGAAAAGACCACATCATGGCGCTGAACAAAGACTACCTTATCCCTCGCATTCTGATCGGCCTCATGGGGCTTGTGATGCTGGGGGCCACCCTGCCCGCCTATGGCAATCCCACGTCAAACCCCGGGCTCATCAACCTTGTGGAGCCCGCGCTGTCGCTGGGCGAAACGGCGGGTGCCTTTCTGGGTCGCCAGTTAACGGTCATCCTGATCGCGCTGATTGGGGCCGTCACGGGCCGGCGGCATCTGGTGATGATCGGCGGCTTTGGGATGGCGTTCATGAATGGCCATGACGCCCTGCTCATGGGCCTGCTCGGCGGGGCGGAGTTCCGCGTGGCGGCCATTGCTGGTCTCGTCTTTTCGATCCTGGGCGTCCTGTCGATCGTGTTGGTGTGGCGCAAACCGGCCTAGTGCCGACGGCGGGGCGCGCGCCCCCCCCCTCGGCTAACCCCGAAAGGAGCTTGCCAAGACCATCGCAGTCACCGCCGGCACTGGCCAGGTGGGCCATACCATCGCGCGCAAGCTTCTCGAACGCAGCGATGGGCG
>JBCBZG010000010.1:0-117668 GCA_039815465.1 Pseudomonadota bacterium | reverse complement strand
TGTCCTGGACCAGACCCTCGACACCGGCTTCGAGCTCCACAAACGCACCGTAATCGGTGATGTTGGTGACGCGGCCTTTGTGCACGGATTCCAGCGGGTATTTCACGGCCACCAGATCCCACGGATCTTCTTGCAGCTGCTTCATGCCCAGGCTGATGCGATGGGTGTCTTTGTTGATCTTGATGACTTGGACCTTCACGGTCTCGCCGATCGTCAGGATCTCGGACGGGTGGTTCACACGGCGCCATGCCATGTCGGTGACGTGGAGCAGGCCGTCCACACCGCCGAGATCGACGAACGCGCCGTATTCGGTGATGTTCTTGACCACACCATCCACATTGTCGCCTTCCGCAAGCTTGCCGATAACCTCGGCGCGCTGCTCGGCGCGGGACTCTTCAAGGATCGCGCGGCGGGAGACAACGATGTTGCCCCGGCGGCGGTCCATCTTGAGAACCTGGAACGGCTGCTTGAGACCCATGAGCGGGCCCGCGTCGCGCACGGGGCGCACGTCAACTTGAGAGCCGGGCAGGAATGCCACCGCACCGCCGAGGTCGACCGTAAAGCCACCTTTGACGCGGCCAAAGATGGCGCCTTCGACGCGCTCTTCTGCGGCATATGCTTTTTCCAGGCGATCCCAGGCTTCCTCGCGGCGCGCCATCTCGCGGGAGATGACAGCTTCGCCACGGGCGTTTTCAGCCGCGCGCAGGTAGACTTCGACCTCTTGGCCGACTTCCACATTGGGGGCTTCACCGGGTTCTGCGAATTCTTTCAGCTCGACACGGCCTTCCATCTTGTAGCCGACGTCGATGATGGCTTGGCCCGCTTCGATCGCGATGACTTTGCCTTTTACGACAGACCCTTCGTTCGGGGTGTCGATTTCGAAGCTTTCGTTTAGGAGGGCTTCGAACTCCTCCATGGTTGCGTTTGCCATATGGCGTTTCGATCCTATTCGTTTCGATTTGACTGGCCGCGCGGTTGTCTCCGCCGGTCTTTGGGGTTGGTCTTTGACGGGGTGCGCGGGCCAAATAAGAAAGGGTCGGAAGCTCCGACCCTGCTCTAGATACGTGGTCCCGCGGCTGTCCCGCCGCGTTTGACGGGCGTGCTATAGGCTGCATTGCCCAGTCTGGCAACCCCTTGGCGGACGCTGGGTATCTCCTGGGCACTCCCTGAGCATCCCCCGGAACCGATCTCACAGACGACGCGCGCGAACGTCCGCAGCAAGAAGCGCCGACACGGATGCCGCCAGACCCACCGCAGCCCCGGCAAAGATACAAAACGGCAGCGCGACCAGCGGCCAACCGGCAGCGAACGTGACAAGGATAGCGAGCACGGCGCCTAAAAGTGATGTCATAAGATGTGGCATGGGACCCTCCAAAAGTGATGCCCCAGTTACAGCACATCCCACCTGCGCAGCGCGGACCCCATAAGGGGATGCCCCGGCGCAAACGGATAGCCCTCGTGCCCAAACGCTGAGCCGGGCGGGAAATTCCTTTGAAAGGAATTTGCCAAGACTTTTTGAAAAAGTCTTGGTCCCGCGGAGCCGACGCGTTGGGCGTCACCCAACCGTCACATCCGCGCGATACCGCCCCGGGGGCATTCTGGAAGAAAGGGAGCTCCCCATGAAACGTACATTTGCCGCCAGCGCCTCGCTCTTGGCGCTGTCTGTCGCATCGGCGCAAGCCGGTGGCCACGTGATGTCAGCCGCTGACCTTCAAGACGCGCTCAACGGGGGTGGTGTTGTGGTTGTGACCGGCGATGTGACGACCGACGCGACGCTCACCTATGAGGGTAGCGCGCCGCTTGCGCTGATCGGCACCGGCCAAACCATCACGATCACCGAAAATGCCGATGTCTTCGCCGTCCTCAATGGCGCCAATGTCACGATCCAAGGGCTGAACTTCGTGGGACCCGGCGGCTATTCCATTTCCGCCCGCGGTGACGGCACGGGTGCGGCAGGCAAGGGTATCTTTGTGCGCGTGCCTGACACGGCCATCGGCACAGTCGCAGTCGCGCTCAGCGATGTCACGGTCTCGGGTGTCGCAAATCACGGGATCCACGTGTCGGACTGTTCCCTCGCGGATGCGTGTGGCTCCGGCGGGGGCGGCGCGGGCGAGGGGTCTGCGGCCTCCATCGCTGTGACGTTGAACGACGTGACCGTCACCGACGCGGGCAACGGTAAATTCGACGCCGACGGGCTGCGCGTGGACGAGCGCGGCGCGGGCTCCATCCACTTTGCGGCCACCAATGCCACTTTTGTAAATGTGGGCGCCGACGGGATCGAGTTGGACGAGGGGCAGGCGGGCGATGTCATCGCCACCGCGCTCAACCTTACTGCCGTCACTAACGGCAATTACTGCGACCCCGCGATCCTCACTGCGTTCCTGCCCAACCCTGCGGAGGCGGAGTTCGCCGCAGGTGCGCTCGCAGAAGCCGACGCGCCCGCCGCGATCACAGGCTCCCCCGATGACAGCTGCATCGAGCGGGAGGTTTCGCTCCATGACGATGGCACGGTGGAGGAATACGCGTTCGGGCTCGACCTCGACGACGGGTTCGACATCGACGAGGCCGGGCCCGGGTCTATCCACGCGGCATTCATCCTGGGCGATATCACGGGCAACCTCGATGAGGGGCTCGATTTCGATGAAGAGGACGCAGGCGACATCCGCCTGTCGCTGAACGCGCTGAGCGCAGATGGCAACACCGATGACGCCGTCAAACTGTCCGAAGAGGGCCCAGGCGATGTCATCGCAGACGTCATCGCGGGCCGGGTCACCGGCAATGGCGGCAAGGGCTACGTCTTTGAGGAGGCCGACGCAGGCGACCTGATCGCCACCGTCACAAAGACCGAGGCCGCAGGCAATGACGACAGCGACGACACCGGGATCGAGGCGGTGCAAGAGGACGCAGGCGCAGGCGCACTCTTTGTGACTGGCCCGGTCGCAGACGGGATCGACCTCGACGGGGTGACGCTAAAGTAGCGGCTGACCCGCGCCATCACTTTATACGACCTGCACCGGGGGCCGCTTGGCGCCCGGTGTTTTTGTGGACTGCCACCGCCCACCGCGGGCCGGGATCGAGCGCCCTGCGCGGCGCGCTGGCACATGGCTATCGCGCGCGAATCGTGGAAAGACATTGAAAGCTGTGGGGAAATGCCCCTATATCCCCTGTAGGACAGTGACATGACAACACGTAGCCAAACCGCAACCGACAGAGGCAGCCACTGGCTGAGCCAGGGTGGACTTCGCCCGACGCGCCAGCGCGTGGCGCTCGCTGCGCTGCTCGTGGGCGACGGCAAGAACCGGCATGTCACGGCAGAAGGGCTCTATGATGCTGCGCGCGATGGCGAGGAAAAGGTATCGCTGGCCACGGTCTACAACACGCTGCGCGCGTTTTGCGAAGCGGGCCTGATGCGCGAGATCACGGTCGACGGTTCCAAAAGCTACTTTGACACCAACATGTCCGATCACCCCCACTTCTACTGGGAAGACACGGCCACGTTGTCAGACGCCCCGGCCAAAGACCTGGTGATCAAAAGCCTGCCCGACGCCCCCGAGGGCGCGGAGATCGCAAAGGTTGACGTGGTGATCCGCCTGCGCCGCTGCTAGGCCGCGCGCCGGGCACAGCCACACCATCCATCTTGCGATTGCAAACCCTCTGTAAACCCCGCACTCTTTAGGGCATGACGCGCAAGACACCGCAGGGGATGACGCCGCATGTATGACAGCTACGACGCCATGGTCGCGAGCGCGGAATGGAAAGAGGCGCTTGATGACCTCAACCATACGCTCCGCAAAAGCCTGGAAGCGGCGGGCGAAAAGCCGGTGCTGCAGGGCAACGTGTTCTACCATTCCCATCAGGAGGCGTTCTGGGACGCCCCCGCCGACCCAGGGATGGAGGTTAAGCGCCGCAACCTGTTCATCGTAGCGCAGAATTCTTCCCACATGTTCGAAATTGGCGTGAATGGCGGCCACAGCCTGCTGCTCATGCTCATGGCCAATCCGGGCCTCAAGGCCGTGGGCGTCGACATCTGCCGGCGCATGCAGAAACAGTGGGCCCCGGTGGAGGTCTACACCCCCGTCGCGGGCAAGTGGTTGGAGATTAACTTTCCCGGCCGGGTGGAATTCATCGTCGGCAATTCCCTCGTCGAAACCCCGCGCTACGCGGTGGAGCGGCCCAAACGCCACATCGATGCAGTCCATCTGGACGGCGCAAAAGTCACCCATTTCCGCGAACTTGTGTCGATCCGCCCCGTGCTGACGCCCGATGCCTTTGTCATCCATGACGACACCGGCATCGTGTCCGTGCGCAAAGCGATCCGGCAGGAGTTCAAGCTGCGCATGCTGCGCGAGGTGGAGCCGGAGCTTGGGTTGATCGAAAACGAGTACCACCGGGTCTATCGCAACTGGGACATCGTCCGCGGGATCGCAGATCCGGCGCGGTAGGGAAAAGGAGTTGGTGCGCTAAAGTGCCGTTCCGAGGGGTGGCGTTCGCGCCGCCCGTCAAACAAAAGGTTTGCCTTTGGTAAAACGGGGGCGGAGCGGCGCGGCCCGACATTGCCGTCGGGCGCGTGCATCGCTGCTAAGGATAAATTCCGCGAGCGTAGCCCGCGTGTTTGATTGGCAGCCCAAACAACAGGGCCGCTAAAACCACTGCCCCGGCTCAATCAGCCCCAGCTTCAACAACTGCTGGCTCTTCCACTCAAACTTGATGGAATTGTGCCACTGAAAGCTGCGGATCAGGTCACGGGAGCCCGGGTTCCGCTTGAGCGCTTTGGCCGCGCGGAACGAACAGATCGCGGCCGTCAGGTTGTGGTGCCAGGCGCAGGCATAGGTGTTGTACTCGGGCTCGGAAAACGTGTGGTCCGCGCGCAGCTTTAGCCCCGCCTTTGACTTAAAGATCCCCACCCGGTCGATGCGACGGCGCTCCTCGGGGACGTGTTCTTCCATCCGCCACCGCAGCCCGCCATAGAAATCCATCTGCCGATCAAGCGCGTTGTCCCACGCGTCCTTGCGCGCGAGCGCGTAGTAGCCCGACCGGTCAAACAGCGCCTCTGACATCGACACCGCGTCGGGGTTGGCCTCCAGATCGCCAGCATAAAGGTCGATGACATAGGTCAACACGGTCTCGCGCCGCTCCTCCGCGTTGAACGCCAGCATTTCGCCCACCGTGCGGCTCTCGGAGAAGGGAAAGAACAGGAACTCTGCGTTGTAGCAGTAATAGAACCAAAGCTTGGGCGCCGCATCGATGCAGCGGTTGACGACGTCCACCGCGTCGGCGTCGCTGGCAATGTCCCAACTGACGCGGGCCACGCACTCCGCCAAATCCGCCTCAAGCCGCAGAGCGGACGGCATGAACACCACCACCGTCTTGAACCCCAAGTCCACGTGATGGCGTACCGTCGGATCAAGCGCCGCGGCATCCTCTGCAAAGATCAGCGCGACGGGTCCCTTGGCCAGGGATGTCGTGCTCGCGCGGATAAAACTGTCGACGCTCTCATAGCTTTGCATACCGCGCTTCATCGGCCAGCCCGCGCTACATTGCAAGGCACCCGGCGACCAGGTACGACACGCGCAGCTCTCAACCATGCCAGGCCGCCCGAAAATGTCACAGCCCAAGAAGCTTTTTGTCAAAACCTATGGCTGCCAGATGAACGTCTATGACAGCGAACGCATGTCCGAGACGCTGGGGGGGGAAGGGTATGTCAAAACTGACAGCCCCGACGACGCCGACATGATCCTGCTCAACACCTGCCACATCCGCGAAAAGGCCGCCGAAAAGGTCTATTCCGAGCTCGGCCGCTACCGCGGGCTAAAAGCCGGAAACCCCGACCTCAAGATCGGCGTCGCAGGCTGCGTGGCCCAAGCGGAGGGGGAGGAGATCATGCGCCGCCAACCGCTCGTCGATCTCGTTGTCGGCCCCCAAGCCTACCACCGGCTGCCCGACCTCGTGGCCCGCGCGCAAGGCGGGGCCAAAGCGCTCGACACCGACTTCCCCGAAGAGGACAAATTCGAACACCTCAAAACCCGCCCCAAAGCGCGCCGCGCGCCCGCCGCGTTCCTAACCGTGCAAGAGGGCTGCGATAAGTTCTGCGCCTTCTGCGTTGTGCCCTACACCCGCGGCGCAGAGGTCAGCCGCCCCGCCACCCAAGTCATCGGCGAAGCCCGCGACCTGATCGACCGCGGCGTCCGCGAGGTCACGCTGCTGGGCCAGAACGTAAATGCCTATAACGGCCATGATGGCGGCCTCGCGGGTCTGATCTGGGCCTTGGCAGAGCTCGACGGGCTCGAACGCATCCGGTTCACAACCTCGCACCCCAACGACATGGACGACGCCCTGATCGAGGCGCATGGCACCTGCGAAAAGCTGATGCCCTACCTGCACCTGCCTGTGCAGTCCGGCTCTGACCGCATCCTCAAAGCGATGAACCGCAAACACACCGCCGAAAGCTACATCCGCCTGATCGAACGCCTGCGCGCCGCGCGCCCGGACCTGATGCTGTCGGGCGACTTCATTGTGGGCTTCCCGGGGGAGACGGATCAAGATTTCGAGGACACGATGGCGCTCGTGCGGGAGGTCCGCTACGGCAGCGCCTACAGCTTCAAATACTCCGCCCGCCCCGGCACGCCTGCCGCTGAAAAGGCGGATGTCGATGCAAGCGTCGCCAGCGACCGGCTCCAACGGCTGCAAACGCTTTTGACCGAACAACAGCGCGCCGCCCAAGACAGCATGGTGGGGCGCGAGGTCTCCGTGCTCTTTGAAAAGCCGGGGCGACTCGCGGGCCAGATGGTCGGCAAATCCGAATACCTCCACGCCGTGCACGTCGCCCATCCTGAGGCCGCTGTGGGCCAGATCGCCCGCGTGCGAATCGTTGAGAGCGCAGCAAATTCGCTCAAAGGCGAATATATCGCCCCGTGCGGCGAATGATCCGGCGCAACCTGTTGATTTAAGCCCGGAAGCGGCGTTCAATGTCCTAAGCACGGCACAGTCAGCACGAATCCGCGATCTCTACTAGATATAGAGCAAAGGGGTTCACAATGGTCGTAAATTTGTTAAGCTGACCAGATAGTGTAATGCTTTGAGCGTCTGACACAATTCAGCGCTCACTTCGAGACCTGGCAGAGGAAACGAAAGCGGTGTTTAGAGACGTTCTTCATGTGATCAAAGGGGCGACCATAGCCGCAGCACTCGCGCTTGTCGGGGCAGCAGGCCCGGCCTCCGCGCACGAAACAGCCGGCACACCCTTCCCCCACACCCATAACTCCCAATCATCGCGGGTGATCATCGGTGAACGTTATATCCCGACGATCTGGATCGACCCGGACGGGTGCGAACACTGGGTGATGGATGACGGCTGGGAAGGCTACATGTCGCTCAAGATGGACCGCGAGGGGCGGCCCACCTGTCGCCAGTCCACGGTCTGCGCACAGCTTGCAGGGTCCGCTTTTGAGAAAAACGGGATCTGGATGTCCGACTCCGGCAAACGTGCCGTGATGGACTTTTTCTCCAGCGACCAGTCGGCGGCGTATAAAATCGTGGGCCACACCGGTATCCGCGGCAACGACCAGTTCAACGTGAAACTGTCCATGGGCCGCGCCAACATGGTCGCCTCCATCGCCCGCACGACGGGCGCACGTATCGTCGGCATCGACGGCTATGGCGGCCGCCACCCCGTCGTCGACGGCCACAGCCCGGCAAACAGCCGGATCGAAGTCATTTGCCTGCGCTAGGCCGAGGAGCACGAAAGACCATGACGCATAAAGTGCTCAAAACAGCAGGCTTACTGGCGGCTCTTGCCACGGTGTCTGCCTGCGGCCAGGGCTTTAGTGGCGCCTTGATCGAGGTGGACGCCCGCGGGCCCGACAAAACGCTCGACCGCAGCCGCGATGTCAAAGACCTCGCGCTGCTGACCGCCGGTATCTGGATCGACCCCAATGGCTGCGACCACTGGATCATCGACGACGGCATCGAAGGCTATCTGTCCCAACGCGTGGACCCGTATGGCAAGCCCGTCTGCACCGGCCACGGCGCGGAAACCGTCGCCACTGGCCCGTTCAAAGAAGGCTCGACCGTGAACGTCGAAGTCTCCGAACAATTCTAAGCAGGGCGCATGGCCCGGCCCCCGGCATCCCCGGGGCCGCCACACAGCACAGCATTAAACAAGGCCGCTCTGACCCCAGAGCGGCCTTTTTTCACCCGAGCGGCGCAATGTCTTTGCATCCCCCGCAGCGCGCTGGCACGCTACCCCTAAGACGCACCGCCTCACCCCAACGAACGGAGAGCTGATTGGTTATTCGACCCGACGACCTGACCCCCGACACCACTTTGACCGCGGGTGAGACACGGTTGGAATTCCCCGACAATTTCCTCCTCATCGACTTGTGCGGGGAATACGACCGCAACCTATCGGATCTGGAGACGAAGCTCGGGCTCCAGATCGTGCGGCGCGGGAATCAGTTGGTGCTGCTGGGCGATAGCGCTGCCCGCCAAGCCGCCGCAGAGGTGCTGGAGGCGCTCTATGCCCGGCTCGAACAGGGCCGCTCAGTGGAGCCCGCCGATATCGACCGCGAATTGCGCATGGGCGGGCCGGAGCCGGAGACTGTGACCCAACGCGGCGACCAGATGGAGCTCATCCCCGGCAACCGGGTCGAAATCAAAACCCGCAAGAAACTGGTGGAGCCGCGGACCGAGGCGCAGAAAGCCTATGTCAAAAGCCTCTTTGCGCATGAGCTCGCGTTCGGGATCGGCCCTGCTGGCACGGGTAAAACCTATCTGGCCGTGGCGGTGGGCGTGAATATGTTCATCCAAGGCCATGTCGACCGCATCATCCTAAGCCGCCCCGCGGTGGAGGCTGGCGAAAAGCTGGGCTACCTGCCCGGCGACATGAAGGACAAGGTCGATCCCTACATGCAGCCGCTCTATGACGCGCTCAACGACTTCTTGCCCTCCAAACAGGTGGCCAAGTTGATCGAGGAGAAAAAGATCGAAATCGCACCGCTCGCCTTCATGCGCGGCCGCACGCTTGCGCGGGCTTTTGTGGTGCTGGATGAGGCGCAGAACGCGACCTCGATGCAGATGAAGATGTTCTTAACCCGCCTGGGCGAAGGCTCCCGCATGGTGATCACCGGTGACCGCAGCCAGGTGGACTTGCCCCGCGGCGTCATGAGCGGTCTGCGCGACGCGGAACGGCTGCTGAAAGACATCCCCAAGATCAGCTTCAACTACTTCACGTCCAAAGACGTGGTGCGCCACCCGCTCGTGGCCGCGATTATCGAGGCCTACGACGCCGACGACCCGGCCAAAGGGTAGGGGGCAGGCCCGGCCTCCACTTCGATGAGGGTCGCGGGAAGGGTGCTGTTGGAGCCGGTATGGCCAAAGTGGCATCCCCACTGTGCTGACCCTCGGCCAGGGGGCAGCATGGGCCCAGCCATTGAAAACGTTGGCGCAGCCACTGACGGTGACGCGCGATCGCTCCCCCTCAAAGTCGTTTATGATCGGCCTGCAATCACTGTGTGGAAATCCGAAGTCGCGCTCCCCTTCTGCTCGGTTTGGGAGCCTGGGACGAAGCCGAAAAGAGTCGTCCCCTGGCCCCGTTTGCGATTTGAAAGGCCTATGCGCCGCCGTCCCAGAGCACTGGTGTCCCGCTCGGCAAAGCTGGCGGGCGTCGTTCAAGCTCTTAAGGACCCTGTCATTGCCGCCCCCTCTTAAGCCCACCCCGTAAGCTCGGGCGATACCTCCCTAAGCCGATTGCGCAACCATACTGGGACGCGCGAGGCACCGTTGACGGAAAGTACCAAAGGCCAAAAAACCGGCTCCAACCAGCGCACCACCCAATAGAGCGGCCAATCGCGAGATTGGTGCGCTGCGCCAGCCACAAAAGCAGAAGGGGCCCCGAAAGGCCCCATCATCTTAAACTCTTTGCCGTTTGATTAGGCTTTCTGACGCCGACGCAGCAGCGCTAGACCACCCAGACCCGCCGCCAGCAGCGGCAGACCCGCGGGAAGCGGGATCGGCGCGGGGGAGATGTCGAGCTGCGCATAAAGTACATTCGGCTCAGACAGGTTGTAGAAGCCAAACGAGCCGTCCGTAAACGTCGCCCCACCATTGTCGGCAGAGGTGTAGAGCAGCTCCGTCACGCCGTCGATCTTGACCTCGATGAGGTCAGGCAGGAACGTCATTTGGAAGTTGTAGGTCGTCCCGTCCGTCCAGCCGGTGGAGCTCAACGTCGATCCGCGCTGGACCTCGTTCACGCTGCTGATGTGCTGGTTAAAGTGCTGGAAATCGCCGCCCGACGTGTCACCGGACACATGCGACAGTGCCAAGCCGCCAAAGAGCGGTGCACCACCGCCTGTGGTCGCGCTCTGCTGGCGCCAGTCAATCAGCCAGAAATCAGCGGAGGACGATGTGATCTCGTTGGAATTGTATCCCAGCACGAAACCAATCACGTCGTTGTCCGTCGAGTCGCCCGTGACTTCGCCAGTCAGGACAAACCCAAGCGACGACGAGCCGGGATCGTAAAATGTTGTGCCGCCACCATTCAGCGTCTGCAGCACTGAGTTGTTCCCGGGCTGAATATCCCAGTTCTGAATACCGCCTGCGGTGACGTCTGCGGTCCACCCCGTCAAATCGACAGGAGCCGCGCTCGCAACTGACGCGGACACGCTCAGGGCACCAATAATCGTAAACAGTTTCTTCATAACGTTCCCCTTCGCGATCTTCCTATTTAAATTGGCCGCTTTTTTCAAGCGAGATACCGCGCGTTTGCGTGTGTAAATCGGAAACACTTCGTTCGAGCTCTGGAATTGCCTCACAAACTGGCTATAGCGGCGCGGTGATTGAAGTCATTGAACAAAACGGCGACTGGGACAGCGCGGCACTGCAGGATTGGTGCCAAACGGCGCTTGCGGCGGTCTGCGCGCGGCTCGATTTGCCCGCAGAAGATGTCGCCCTGTCGGTTCTCGCCGCGGATGACGCGCGAATCGCTACGCTTAACGCGGAATTCCGCGGCAAACCCACGCCCACCAATGTGCTTAGCTGGCCTGCTCACGCCCTCATCCCGCCCGCGCTGCCCCCGGCGGATTTCGACGGCGCGATCGAGCTCGGCGATATTGCGCTGGCCCACGGGGTCTGCACGGCAGAGGCCGCCGCGCAAAAAAAGCCATTTGAGCACCACGTGACCCATCTTTTGGTGCATGGGATGTTACATTTGCTGGGCTACGATCATGAAAGTGACGCCGAGGCGGCAGTGATGGAAGGGCTGGAGGTCGAAATTCTTGGCAATTTGGAAATATCTGACCCATATTCAGCGGATCGAGACGGGCCATGATGGTCCGGTATCAGGATTAGGAGACCATGGGCGACACGTCTGAGGGATCGTCTTTGGCGGCGCGGAGCGCGCACGCGATGGAAGGCGACGATGATAGCGCAAGGCACGAGCCGACCGCTCTAGAAGAACCGCGGCGACCAGGAATGTTCGGCCGCATTGTCCAAGCACTGAGCCCAAGCGACCCCGCACCGGTCGCAGAACCCGCTGCCGCGACCGTGGTTAGCAGTTTGGGCATGATCAACCTGCGCCGTATGCGGGTCGAGGATGTGCTGATCCCAAAGGCCGACATCGTGGCCGTGTCCGCGACCGCCGACAAGGATGAGCTGTTGGCCGTCTTCCGCGAAAGCGGTCTGACCCGGCTGCCGGTCTATGACGGCACGCTTGATACGCCGCTAGGCTTTCTCCACCTCAAAGACTTCGCGCTGCAATATGGCTTTAACGGTGAGCACCCGGATTTCGACGTAACGCCGCTCCTGCGCGCGCTGCTTTACGTGCCGCCCTCCATGCCCATCGGCGTGCTGCTGACCAAAATGCAGACCGACCGCATCCACATGGCGCTCGTCATCGATGAGTATGGCGGCGTCGACGGGCTCGTGACCATCGAGGACCTCATCGAACAGGTTATCGGCGAGATCGAGGATGAACATGACCTCGAAGAGGGCAATTTTTGGCAGGAGGAAAAGCCAGGCTGCATCCTCGCCGAGGCCAAGACGCCGCTTGAGGAATTCGAAGCCGCCTTCGCCATCAGCCTCACCGACCACGACGATATCGATGGGGAAGAGATTGATACGCTGGGCGGCATCGTCTTCATGCTCTCAGGCCGCGTCCCCGCAAGGGGGGAGGTCGTGCCCCATCCCAGCGGCGTAGAATTCGAGGTCGTGGACGCCGATCCGCGCCGGATCAAGAGGCTCCGTGTCCGCATCCCAGGTTCCTACGCCAGCGCTGCTGAGTGACCGTGCCCCAGCGCTGAGCGGGCGCAGGCGCGCAGCGCTTTTTGCGGCCCTTGGCGCGGTGGCCGCGCTCGGCCACCCGCCGCTTGGGTGGCCCGTGCTCACGGTGCTGGGGCTTGTCGCGTTCTTTGCCCTCGCGCCCTGGCGCCTCAGCCCCCGCGCGGCGGCCTGGGCGGGCTGGGCGTTTGGCCTGGGCTACTTTGCCGTGACGCTCCACTGGATCGTGGAGCCGTTTTTGGTCGACATCGCCCGCCACGGATGGATGGCGCCTTTTGCGATTGCGCTCATGTCCGGCGGGCTCGCGCTCTTTTGGGCGGGGGCGCTTGCGCTGGGCGCCTGGCGCCGCAGTGGCCTTGTGACCGTGCTCGCGCTCGCCCTAGCGGAACTGGCGCGGGCGCATGTCTTCGGAGGTTTTCCGTGGGGGATGTTCGTCGCGGCATTTGTCGACACGGCGCTCTACCAAGCAGCGGCCTGGCTCGGCCCCCACGGTCTGACATTGGTGCTCTTGCTGGCGGTCCTCGCAGCCAGCCACCTGCCGCGCCTGCTGGGGGCCGTGACAGCCGCGGCGCTCGCAGGCCTCACCTTGGTGCCGCCGCCCGCCGCCGCCCCGCCGGCTGCGAACGCCCCCATCCTCCGCGCGGTGCAGCCGAACGCGCCCCAGGATGAAAAGTGGGATCCCGACAGGATCCCAGTCTTTTTCGCCAGAAAGCTCCGCGCAACAGCGGCCCAACCGGATGCTGCGCTCATCGTCTGGCCCGAATCATCGCTGCCCACTTGGCTCGAATACGGCGCGCCCTCCCTCGCCACCGCCGCCGCGGAGGCCCGCCGGGCAGAACTTTTGATCGGCGCGCAAAGCCTGCGCGACGGCATCGCCTACAATGCGCTTGCACAGGTGGGCGCGGACGGCGCGCTGATCGACACCTACGACAAACACCACCTCGTGCCCTTTGGCGAATACATGCCGCTCGGCGCGCTCTTTGCCCGCCTTGGCATCCATGGGCTCGCGGCCAAAGAGGGGTTCGGTTTTGCCCCGGGCCCGGGCCCCGAAGTGATGGATGTCGCGGGCATTGGCCTCGTCCAGCCGCTCATTTGCTACGAGGGCATCTTTGCCCACGAGGTCGGTCGCGGCGTCCCGCGGCCCCGGCTCATTGCGATTTCCACCAATGACGCCTGGTTCGGACAGTGGGGCGGGCCGCGCCAGCACTTGGCCCAGGCGCAGGCCCGCGCCCTCGAACAGGGGCTGCCGGTGGTCCGCTCCGCCAACACAGGCGTTTCGGCGATCATCGACGCGCGGGGCGGGATCGTCGCCTCGCTCGCGCTCGGGCAATCCGGCCATGTCGACGCGCCGCTCCCCGCAGCTCGCGCGCCTACGCTCTACGCGCGCATGGGCGACACGGCTTTCTGGCTCCTTGCTGCAATTCTCATCACAGCCCACGCGCTTTTGCCGCGCATCGCTGCGACGCGGCAGAATATGGATTGACCTTGGGGGGCTGCGCGCGTACCGCCCATCATCGAGCGTGCACAACGGCTTCCTGACGTGCGCGCCTATAACACAATTGGAGCACCTTCATGGCCCGTAACGAATACACTTTCACCTCGGAATCCGTTTCCGAGGGCCATCCAGACAAAGTCTGCGATCGCATTTCCGACGCCGTCCTTGACGCCTTTCTCGCAGAAGACCCGCTCGCGCGCGTCGCGACAGAGACCTTTGCAACCACAAACCGCGTCGTCATCGGCGGCGAGGTGGGCCTGACCGATCAAGCCAAGCTCGCAGAATACATGGGCCGCATCGACGAGATCGCGCGCGCCTGCATCAAAGACATCGGGTACGAGCAGGACAAATTCCACTGGAAGACCTGCGAAATCACCAACCTGCTGCACGAACAGTCCGCCCATATCGCCCAGGGCGTGACCGGCGAACAAGGGGACGAGGGTGCAGGCGACCAGGGCATCATGTTCGGCTACGCCACGACCGAGACGCCTGACCTCATGCCCGCACCGATCCAGTACTCCCACGCCATCCTGCGCAAGCTCGCAGAGGTGCGTAAAAACGGGACGGAGCCCACGCTCGGCCCGGATGCAAAGTCGCAGCTGTCGGTGGTGTACGAAGGCGGCAAGCCCGTGGGCGTCAGCTCCATCGTGCTCTCCACCCAGCACCTCGACGCGTCCATGACGTCCGACGACGTGCGCGCTGTGGTTGAACCCTACATCCTCGAAGTCCTGCCAGAAGGCTGGGTGACCGCGGCCACCGAATGGCACGTGAACCCCACGGGCAAGTTCGTGATCGGCGGCCCCGACGGCGACGCAGGCCTCACCGGGCGCAAGATCATCGTGGACACCTACGGTGGTGCCGCGCCCCACGGCGGCGGCGCGTTCTCAGGCAAAGACCCGACCAAGGTGGACCGCTCCGCAGCCTACGCGGCGCGCTATCTGGCCAAAAACGTGGTAGCCGCAGGCCTCGCAGAGCGCTGCACGCTGCAGCTCTCCTACGCGATCGGCGTGGCAAAGCCGCTCTCGATCTACGTGGACACCCACGGCACCGGCGAAGTGCCCGCGGAAAAGATCGAAGCAGCCGTCGCGCAGTGCATGGACCTCACGCCGCGCGGCATCCGCACGCAGCTTGAGCTCAACAAGCCGATCTATCAGCGCACGGCAGCTTACGGCCACTTCGGCCGCGCGCCCGAGGCCGATGGCGGCTTCTCTTGGGAGCGGGTGGACCTGGCCGACGCGCTGAAAAAGGCCGTCTAAGACAGCGATGGTGCATTCGGGCAAACACCCAGATGCGCCATGGCGCAACTTTCATGGGCGGGTGAAGGGCAAGACCCTGAAGCCCGCCCAACTGCGCGATCTCGACGACCTCCTGCCCCGCGTGCGCGTGCCGGGCGTGGACTGGTCGGAGAACCCGGATCGCACCGCCCTCGACATGGCAATGTTCGGCGACCGCCCGCTCTGGCTCGAAGTGGGCTTTGGCGGCGGTGAACACATCGCCGCGCAGGCCGCAGCGAACCCCGACGTGGCCTTTATCGGCTGCGAGCCCTTTATCAACGGCGTGGGGATGTTGCTGGGCAAAATCCGCCGCGCGGGGCTGACGAATATCTGGATCCACCCCGGCGACGCGCGCGACCTCTTTGACGTGCTGCCCGACGGGTCCGTGTCGAAAGCCTTCCTCCTCTACCCCGACCCCTGGCCCAAAGCCCGCCACCACCGCCGCCGCTTCGTGACGCCCGACCACCTGGGCCCTCTTCACCGCTGCCTGGCGGATGGCGCTGAGTTCCGTGTGGCCACCGATATCGGCGACTACGTCCGCCAAACGCTGGAAGAGGTGCCAAAGGCCGGCTTCCACTGGCACGCGGGCGAGGCCGCCCACTGGCGCGACCCCTGGTCCGACTGGCACCGCACGCGCTATGAGGCGAAGGCCATCCGCGAAAACCGGGTGCCCCACTACTTGACCTTTTCGCGGGTCCCCTAGGCCGGTCCCGCCCGCCTCCCCCTCACATCAAAGATGTTCGGCCTTCGGTGGCGCGCTGCGCGCGTTTGCCTCCGGCGGAGGTACGGGGCCAAAGGAAGTCTGACACATATCTTCCTTTGGCAAAGGTACCTCGGGGGTTTGGGGGCTGGCCCCCAAGCGGCGTGCGCGGTAGGAGCAACCGCCAGCAGGGAGAGTGCAATGTCAGGTCACGGGCCAGCTATTCCAATGACATCTCGGGCCACCGGGCCGCTCAGCGGTGTGGCGGAGGTTCCGGGGGACAAATCGATCTCCCACCGGTCCCTTATCCTTGGCGCCATGGCTGTGGGGGAGACGCAGATCACCGGGCTTTTGGAGGGTGACGACGTGCTCGACACCGCCCGGGCGATGGAGGCGTTTGGCGCCGAGGTCACCAATCACGGCGGCGGGTCTTGGTCGGTTCGTGGCGTCGGCGTGGGCGGCTTTGCGGAGCCTGATCATGTCATCGATTGCGGCAATTCCGGCACAGGCGTGCGGCTCATTATGGGGGCCATGGCCACCGCGCCCATTACCGCGACCTTTACCGGCGATGCGAGCCTTGTGAAGCGGCCCATGGGGCGGGTCACCGACCCGCTGGCGGAGTTTGGTGCGCAGTCTTACGGGCGCGCGGGTGGGCGGTTGCCGCTCACCATCGTCGGTGCCCGCGATCCGCTGCCGGTGCGCTACACCGTGCCGGTGCCCTCGGCTCAGGTGAAATCCGCCGTGCTGCTTGCCGGGCTCGGCGCGCCGGGCCAGACTGTCGTGATCGAGAAAGAGGCCACGCGCGACCATACCGAGCGGATGCTGGCAGGGTTCGGGGCTGAGATCACGACAGAAGACACCGATGAGGGCCGCGTGATTACACTCACCGGCCAGCCAGAGCTCGCGCCCCAGGTGATTGCGGTGCCGCGCGACCCGTCCTCGGCGGCCTTCCCGGTCTGTGCGGCGCTGATCGTACCGGGCTCCGACGTGCTCGTGCCGGGTATCGGGCTCAACCCCACGCGCGCCGGGCTCTATACCACGCTCAAGGAGATGGGCGCGGACCTGACCTATGAAAACATGCGCGAGGAGGGGGGCGAGCCTGTCGCAGACCTGCGCGCCAAATACTCCCCCGACATGGTCGGCATCACCGTGCCCGCGGACCGCGCGGCCTCCATGATCGACGAATTCCCGATCCTGTCCGTGGTCTCCGCCTATGCGCGGGGGCGCTGCTACTTTGAGGGCGTGCGCGAGCTCCGCGTGAAGGAAAGCGACCGGATCGCGGCCATGGCGGACGGGTTGCGCGCCAACGGCGTCGCTGTGGAAGATACCGAGGACACCATGACCGTCATCGGCACCGGCCAGGTCCCCGGCGGGGCGGAGGCTGCGACCCATCTCGACCACCGGATCGCCATGAGCTTTCTGATCCTCGGCATGGCGTCTGCGGCCCCGGTCTCCATCGACGACGGTCAACCCATCGCCACGTCCTTCCCGATCTTTGAACCGCTCATGGCCGCCCTTGGCGCGGATATCGCGCGCCTTGGCTGAGAGCGCGGAGGGCGGGTGCCTGTGCGAGGCGGTGCGCTACCGCGTGGCGGGCCCCCTGCGTCCGGTCATCGCCTGCCACTGCCAGCAATGCCGCAAGACGAGCGGGCATTTCGTGGCCGCCACGGCCTGCGCCACGGCTGACCTATCCGTCACCGGCGCGGTGAACTGGTACGCCTCGTCGCCCACCGCGCGGCGCGGGTTTTGCGGCACCTGCGGATCCAACCTGTTTTGGGAGGGCACCGCCGCCATGACCTCGATCCATGCGGGCACGCTCGACGGGGCCACTGGGCTATCGATCGCCGGGCATATCTATTGCGCGGCCAAGGGCGACTATTACACCATCGCCGACGGCGCGCCGCAGGCGGACGGGCCGGACCTCACCCTCACCGAATTGGAGCGATCATGACAGACGTATCAGGCTTTTGCGTGGCCATCGACGGCCCCGCCGCTGCGGGCAAGGGGACCATCGCACGGGCCGTCGCCGCAGAGTTCGGCTTTGCCCATCTCGACACAGGGCTCCTTTACCGCGCGGTGGGGCGCCGCACCCTGCAAGGCGAGGAACCGCTCGCCGCGGCGCGGGCGCTCACCGCGGATGAGTTGGGGGAGGGCGACCTGCGCACCCCCGACATCGCCAAAGCCGCGAGCCATGTGGCCGCGAACCCCGATGTGCGGCGCGCGCTCTTTGATTTCCAGCGCGCGTTCGCCGCGCGGGCCGGGGGGGCCGTGCTCGACGGGCGCGACATCGGGACGGTGATCTGCCCGGACGCGGCGGTAAAGCTCTTTGTCACTGCCAGTGCGGAAGCGCGCGCCGCGCGCCGCACGGCCGAGCTGACAGCAGGGGGCCATGACGTGAACACCGCAGATGTGCTCGCCGATATCCGCGCGCGCGACGCCCGCGATGCAGGGCGCGCGGACGCCCCCATGGTGGCGGCGGACGACGCTGTGCATCTCGACACCACGGTGCTTACGATTGAACAGGCCGTGGCGCGCGCCGTGGCCGAAGTCACCAAAGTCAAAGGGGCCTAGACCATGGAATTCCGCAAGATCGGCGACCGGGAGGTCAGCATTCTGGGCATCGGCGGGATGTCCTTTTCCGACTTCTACGGCGCCACGACAGAGGCCGACAGCCACGCCGTGCTCGACGCCGCCCGGGACGCGGGCGTCACCCATATCGACACCGCCAATATCTACGGCATGGGCAAGTCTGAGAGCGCCATAGGCTCCTGGCTCGCCAGCCGGGGCGGGCGCGACGGGCTCTTTATCGCGACCAAGGCTGGGATCGCCCGGGGCGTGGGCGCGGCAGCAGGCAATTTCGATAACTCAGCGGCGTATCTGGAGGCGGAGCTTGACGGCAGCCTCGCGCGGCTGGGCGTGGATCACGTGGACCTTTTCTACATCCACCGCCGCGACCAGACGATCCCGATCGAGGACGTGACCGGCACGCTGGCACGGCTCATCGAGAAGGGTAAGATCGGCGCCTTTGGCTATTCTGAGATCGCACCCGCGAGCCTGCGCCGGGCCGCAGCAGTGCATCCGGTGGCGGCAGTGCAGTCGGAATATTCGCTCCAAACCCGGCAGCCAGAGCTTGGGCTGGTCCAGGCCTGTGCAGAGCTGGGCACGACGCTCGTGGCCTTTTCGCCCGTGGGGCGGGGGATGCTCACTGACCTGCCGCCGGCAGCGGACAAGTACAACGACCAACCTTGGATGGCTGCGAACCCCCGCTTTGTGGAGCCGAACCTGAGTGCGAATATCGCCGCGACGGGGCCTATGCGCGCGCTCGCGCGGGACCACGGCGTGTCCACCGCCGCGCTGGCGCTGGCGTGGGTCTACGCGCAGGGGGACCACATCGTGGCCATCCCCGGCACGCGGAGCGCGGCGCGGTTTGAGGAGTATCTGGGAGCGGAAAGTGTCTCGGATGAGGCACTTGCAGAACTAGAACGCCTCCTGCCAGCAGGCTGGGCCCATGGCGACCGGTACTCTTATGCACAATGGAACGGGCCGGAGAACTACTGCTGATCCAAAGGGTAGCCCCATCGTCGGGCCGCGGTACGTCGGTCTGATGGTCGTGCGGATCACGTGATGGTCGGCATTTGCCTACACGGCCCCAGCGATGCTCCGACGTTGACCTATCGACGTGCCGGGGGGCGGCCCGTCGATGGGGCGACGGCTTCGCCTTGATTCCGCCCCGAGGCGCTTAGCTGCCGACCGCGCCTAACAATCCTTCGAAGGCACCTAAATCGGATGCGCCCGCCCGTCCCAGGTCTCAAAGCACCCAGTGTTGCCTATACCCAAAGCCTCGAACCGCGCCATGAGCCCGTCGCGGGACGCCTCCACCGAGATATCAGCCTCGCCCCCGCCCATATCGGTACGCACCCAGCCCGGGTGATAGATGCCCACGGCAATCCCCTCGGGCCGTAGCGCTTCCGCTAGGTTCATGCCCAGGTTCAGCGCCGCCGCCTTTGTCACGCGGTAAATCATCGTGTTGCCCTTGGCGCGCGTCGACGACCCCATCTGGGAGGAGATGATCGCCACCTTCCCAGCGCCCGCCGCACGCAGCATCGGCAGTGCCGCCTGCACCGTCAAAAAGACGCCCGTGACATTCACCGCAAACCCGCGCGCCCACATATCCGCCGGATAGCCATCGGCGAGCGCTTCCCCGCGGTCCTCCAAAATGCCCGCATTGCAGACGAGAAGGTCGATGGGCGCCGCGAGACCGGCCCCCCAGGCGGCGATGCTGCCCTGGTCCGCCACATCAAGCTCTGCTCGCGTCAACGCCATGACCTGATCGCCCCGCGCGCCGTAAGCGTCCGCCAAAGCGCGTCCAATCCCGCGCCGGGCGCCGGTGATCGCCACGCGCATCAGTTCGTCCGCCGCGTGGTCATAAAGGGCAAAGGCGCAATCGGCACGCCATCTTCGACGAGGCTCTTGGCCTCCTTCAGGCTGGCCTCCCCGTGGATGGGTGTGTCGGGCTCGGTCCCGTCATGCATGGCCCGGGCGCGGCGCGCGAAGTCACGGCCCACATGCTCGCTATTGGCCTCCACATGGTCCTTGAGCTTTTGCAGCGCGACCTCCTGCGGCGTGGTGGGCGTGGTGAGGTCTGGCAGGGCCGGACCCTCGGCAGCCTTGGGTGCCTCAGAAGGAACCGCGCGCTCAGGGGTCTCGGGCGCCGGGCTCGCGACAGCCACGGCGGGCGCCATCAGCGTCTTGTCCACGGCCGCGTCACCGCACACCGCGCAGCTCAGACGCCCCGCGGTCTTGAGCGTTTCAAAGCCGCTCGCGCTGGCGAACCAGCTTTCGAACACATGGTCTTTGCTGCATTTCAGGGTGTAGCGGATCATTTGGCGTACATATCACCGCCCGGGGCGCGATCAAGCCGCGCGTCTTACGCGGCGCGGCCTTTCAGGATCGCCGGATCAAACTGCCGCAGAATGCGCTTGAGCTCGGGCATATCCACACAGGCTGCGGCCTTTTTGGGCGTGAACCACTTGCGCCGCCGCTCCCCCTGCTCGGGCCAGGCCCGCGCGACCTGCTTGACCTTGAGCGGGTAGACCAACGCCACCACGGGCAGGTCTGGCGCGTCATTGACGTATTTCTCAAAGGAGTAGACGCCCAGGCACATATCATAGGTCTTGCCCGTCACGCCGGCCTCTTCATAGGCCTCCCGCTCGGCGCTTTGGGCAGGGGTCATGCCGTCCTCTGGCCAGCCTTTGGGCAGGATCCAGCGCTTTGTGCGCCGCGACGTTATGAGAAGGATCTGAACACCCCCGTCCGCGACCCGAAAGGGAAGGGCGGCAAACTGGGACCTGCTCTCGCGCTTTGCGGACGCCGAAATGGAGAGCGGCAGCTGCTTTATACGGACATGGCTCACAACGCGCCGTTTCATTTTGCTGCTCTGTTCTTATGGTAAGAATAAGGGAAATGCGAAAGTGTTCAAGGCCGTTGCGCTGCTGCGCATCATGGGCAGACATATATCACAGGGCGCGCAGTTTGGCGATTTTTCTAGGGTCAGAGATTTATCGCAATTCGAGCTATGGCGACTGGCACCCCCTGTCGATCCCGCGGGTGCCCACGGTGATCGACCTGAGCCGCGCTCTAGGCTGGCTCCCGCGGGAGCGCTATCGGACCTCCCCCCGGGCAAAGCCCGCCGGTCTGACGCTGTGGCACGACCCAGACTACGTGGATGCCCTGCGGCGCGCGGAGGAGGCGCAGCATCTTCCACAAGAAGATGCCGCGCGCTTCAAGCTCGGCACCACTATGAACCCCTATTTTGGGGAGATGTTTCGCCGTCCGGCCACGGGCTGTGGCGGGTCGCTTTTGGCCGCAGAGCTGCTTGTGGATGTTGGCGTGGTCTTTCACCCTGGCGGCGGCACGCACCACGGGATGCCCGACCACGCCTGGGGATTTTGCTATCTCAACGACATCGTCATCGCGATCCTGGCGATGAAGCGGCTCGGGATCGAACGTATCGCCTATCTCGACATTGACGCGCATCACCCGGATGGCGTGGCCCACGCGTTTCGCGACGACCCGTCTGTGCTTGTGTTTTCGCTGCATGAGGCCGGGCGCTGGCCCCGCACAGGCCGCGCAGGGGATCGGGGGCCGGGGACCCATATCAACGTGCCCGTGCCCGCGGGCTTTGACGACGCGGGCGCCGCGCGCGTGCGCGAAGATATCGCCGTGCCCGCCGTCCATGCCTTTCGCCCTGACGCGATCGTGCTGCAATGCGGGGCGGATGCCGTGACCGACGATCCGCAATCGCGCCTGTGTTTGACCAACAACGCCCATGTGGCCTGGGTGCGCCGGTTCCTCGATATGGCCCCGCGGGTGCTGATCACGGGCGGAGGGGGGTACAACCCTTGGACGGTCGGACGCCTCTGGACTGCGCTCTGGGGCGTGGCCTCGGGCCAGGCGCTGCCGGAGCGGCTGCCGCCGGAGGCCGAAGCCGTGATGCGCGGTCTCACCTGGACGCGGTTCGGCAAGGCGCGGGCGCCGAAGGACGCGTGGCTGACGACCCTCTTGGACGAACAACCCTGACTAAGAACAACATAGCCTCAACGTACTCGCCTGACGGCAACGTCAGGCCGCGCCGTTCCGCCCCCACGGGGCGGCGCGAACGCCACCCCTCGGACCGGCGCTATAGCACGCAACTTGAACAGGCCTCAGCGACGAGGTCCCGGGTCAAGCCCGGGACGGGCGGAAGCAGCCCCTAAATCTGCCTCTCGCTCAACGCGATCAGATACCCCACGCCAGCCGCCACAATCGCCAGCGCAAGTACTGCAAAGGTGATCTTCCAGATCGACCAGGGCCGCTCGCCCTGCACCTTGCCAGTGCGCCCGTTTACCACAAACCGGTAGGACGACCCGCGGTACTTATACGCCGCCAGCCACACCGGCAGCAGCACATGGCGGAACGTCACGTCCTGCACCTGGGTCCTCAGCTCAGTGATTTTTTGCACATCCCCGCCGATATCAAAGCGCACATCGCGGCGGATGACCTTGTCCATAAGCTCCCGCGCTTCCTTGAACCCGTCCTCAAGCTCCACGGTATACGCCTCCGCCCGGAACCCTGCGAGGTATTCGGGCTGGTAAGGCCGCAGTTCTGAGAGGTCCCAAGGTGCGAGCCCATCGGTGTACTTTTTCGGCAAGGACCGTGAGGCAAGCACCAGCACATCGTCAAAAAACCGCGCCACGCGGCCTGACACCGCCCGCCAGCGGGTCTTGCGCACGCGCTTGGTGGTGCGCTTGCCGTCCACCATCACCGACTGGTTCACGTAGTAATGCGTGCCGCGCATCCCGTTATAGCCGCTCTTGGTGTCTGCATCGAAGGTCCAGTAGGGCACATAGACCCCGCTCAAACGCCGCCCCTTGCGCGCGTAATCCGATAGCCCATTGGGCGCGAACCAAAGCGAACCCAGCCAATCCTGCATCGCATCGCGCGCGGCGTCCTCATCCACGCCAAAGGGCAGCACGCCCCGCGGCTTGATATGGCGGTTGGTGCCGGTGTCCGTGACCACGGGCGTTGCGCAAAACGGGCACTCCGCGGCGTGCTGGGCGGGATCAAACTCCACCACCGCGCCGCAGTTCTTGCAGTCAACGGTGCGGGTCTCCTCCATCTCCTCTTGGCCGAGGTCCCCGGACAGCGCGCTGCGGAAATCGAGCTCCTCAAAGGGGTTTTTGGCCGTGTCGCGCGCCACAGGCTCCGTGTTGCCGCAGTGATCGCAGGTGAGCTGCCCCGCGCCCGGATCGAAACGGTAGTCACCGCCGCAGGCATTGCAGGGAAACAGATGCGCCGCGTCGGGCGCGACGGCCTCCGCCGGCAGATCGGGCAGATCGGGCACCTCTGGCGGCGCGCTCACTTGGGCATCCCAGGCCGCCGCCCAGGCCCCAGCACACGCTGCAACACGCTCGCTCCGCCGATGCACACCGCGATAAACGCCAACCACTGCGCCACCGAATGCGCCAACAGCGACAGCGGCGCGATGCCCGTGGTCAACGAGGTATTGCCCGACAGCCGCCCCTCCGGCAGCACCTCAAGCCCAGTGAGCAACGCCAGCATCCCAAAGAACACAAGAAACGTCAGAAACGGCAGCACCGTCAGCGCCGCCGCCCACATCACCGCCCGGTACTGCGTCACCGACCGCTTCATGAACCACGCCATGAACGGCATCACCACCACGAGCGAAAACACAAACGCCATCGGCACACCCAGCCGCAGCGTCAACGCGATGGAGCCCAGAAACGACAGCTCCTTATTCGCGGTCGGCAGCGCATATGTAACGCTGGCCACCGCCACGACCCCCAACAGCCCCACAAGCCCCCCGCCGAGGGACGCGAGCACGACCTGCGTTTTCGTGTAGACGGGCTGAACCCGCATATGCCGCTTTGCCATTTAAACGCCCGGAGGAGGAGGAGGCGGCAAAATGGTGAAAAGCTGCGCGAGCTCCGTCACATCCTCGGCGTGCTTCCAGCCGTCTTGACCCTGGGTCCAGACATAGGTGTCACGCTTGAGCGCGCCGTTGCCCGCCATTTCCGCCAGCCGCGCCTTGGAAAACGGGCCCTTCGTGGCGCCGTTTTCGGCGATGTGCCAGACATGTTCGACCGGGGGCGGCGGCGGGGCCGGGGCCGCAGGCTGCGCGCCCGCCTGACCCGCTTGCCCCATCATCATATTCCCCATCTGCATGCCGAGCCCCGCGCCCATGCCCATGCCCATGGCATCGCCCGCCGCGCCACCCTGGCCCATGCTCTGGGCGGCTTTCCACTTCAGATGGTCATCCAGGTTCCCCGCAATCCCGCGCGATGTCCGCTCGTCGAGTGCCTTTTCCACCGCAGGCGGGAGGGAGATATTTTCGATGTAGAACTCCGGCACCGTCAGCCCGTAACCGGTCAAGGTCGGCGAAATCGCCTCCGCGATCAGCTTGCCCACATCGCCGGTGTTTGCGGCCATATCGAGCACGGGGATCCCCGATTTCGCAATCGCCTGGCTAAACTCTTGGACGATGATGTTGCGGATCTGGTAGCTGACCTCGTCGGTCGTGAACTCCCCATCGGTGCCCACGATTTCGGTCATGAACCGCGCCGGGTCGCTCACACGGATCGTGTAGGTGCCAAAGGCGCGCAGACGGATCGGCCCAAACTCCGGGTCGCGCAGCATGATGGGGTTTTTTGTGCCCCATTTCAGATCGTTAAAGCGGGTCGTGTTGACGTAATAAATCTCGCTTTTAAAGGGCGACCGGAACCCATGGTCCCAATGCTGAAGCGAGGTCATAATCGGCATGTTGTTGGTTTCGAGCATATAAAGCCCGGGCGTAAACACATCCGCCATCTGCCCCTCATGGACAAACACCGCCGCCTGGCCCTCGCGCACGGTCAACTTGGCGCCATACTTGATCTCATGGCCCTCCCGCTCGAACCGCCACACCATCGTGTCGCGGGTGTCGTCGGTCCAATGGATGACGTCGATGAATTGACCAGACAGAAAGTCAAAGATGGGCATTTTGATCGGGCTCCCTCAGGTGCGAAGCAGGTGTGACAGGGGTAGGGCTCAGGAGCCCGGGGGTCCAGCGCTGAGTTTCTCAGCGGCGAGCGCGCGGACGATGGGGGTGGCCTCAGCCACCGTCATCCCTGGGCGCAGGCGCGGATCATAGAGCATGGACAGCAAAAGCTCGTCATGGCGCGTGAGCAGCGCGAATTCTTCGTCATCATTAAAGATCGACGGGCGCGCGCGGCGGCTGTCATTGGACAGGCCAAGCCCCTGCGCGACCTCCTCATGGAGGCACGACCGCCAGGAGGCCGGCGGATGCTCGGACCGGATCACCGTCACCGCCCGCGAATAGGTGCGCGCCCCACCGCGCGAAAACGCCACGACCAGGCACGACACCTCCCGCGGCATCCCGGTGATCGCGCGTACCGTGTCGCGCCCGATCCCAGGCACCGCGCGTTGCAGCGCGGGCCCCAGCGCGCGGCGCTCATCCTCGTCGACGACAAAGACGGTGAAGTTCTCCTGGCCAGGCGCCACCACAGTGATCGGGTGGCCCGTCACGGTCGAAAGCCGCCGGGCATAGCCGCTCAGAATGCTGGCCTGGGTCGCCCGCGCCTGGGCGTCGACGCTCCGCCCCGGGCGCAGCGCGATGCGCACAGGCATATTCCAGCGCCGCAAGCTTTCTTCCTTGGGCGCCACGGACCCGCCAAACCGCGTGGCGGGGTGTTCGTCAAAGAGCGCAATCTGGATAAAGTTTTCGGCAAGCTGACGGTCCGTGAAGGGCGCATCCACCGTCCCGCCATCGGTGCGCATCAAACCGCGCACCCGCAGGTTCTGTTCGAGCCCCGCCAGGTAGGCCGCCACCGCGCGGCTATCCGCCGATGGCTGGTAGCGCGGCTCCACCGGGGCCGGGGCCGCCACACGGGGCGGCTGGGCGGGCGCGACGATCTCGCACCCGCTGAGCACCGCGCAACATAGCGCGGCCATCGCTGTCAGACGCGCGCGGATCAGGACCCGCTCATCGACGTGCCCACCGTCGCCCCTGCACCGGTGGAGGAGGCTTTCGCCGCCGCCAGCTTGTCGCGCAGCTCCTTTTCCATCGTCTGCAACTCGGCCTCCGCCTCGGCGCGCTTGCGCTTGCCCTCGTCGGCGATCTGAAGGCTTTCTTCGATCGTGGCGATCAGTTCGGAGTTCGCGACCTTTACCGCCTCGATGTCGAACACGCCGCGCTCCATCTCCTCGCGGACAACCTTGTTGGTCTCGCGCAGGTTCTTGGCATTGGCGGTGAGCAGCTCGTTGGTCAGATCATTGGCCGCGCGCACGGTCTCTGCCGCCTCACGGGACCGCTGGATCGTGACCGCCTGCGCCAACTGTGTCTCCCACAAGGGCACGGTGTTCACGAGCGTCGAATTGATTTTCGTGACCAGCGACTTGTCGTTCTCCTGCACCAACCGGATCGACGGGAGCGACTGCATCGTCACCTGACGCGTGAGCTTGAGGTCATGGACACGCCGCTCCAGATCGTCGCGCGCGGCCCGCAGATCGCGCAGCTCTTGCGCACGGATCACCTGATCCTCTTCCGCTGCGGCCTCCATCGCCGCCACAAGCGCGGGGATCTCGGTCGCGTCGAGCTCCGCCAGCTTCGCCTCGCCCGCCACGATATAAAGCCCGAGCTCGTCGTAGAATTGCAGCGTCTTTTCATAGAGCTGATCGAGGCTCTCGATGTCTTTCAGCAGCTTGTGCTCATGGCCCAAAAGCTCATCGGTGATCTTGTCGATCTGACCCTGAACCTCCTCAAAGCGGGCGATAAACTTGGCGATCGGCGTGGCCTTCCCCATCAGCTTTTCCCACCAGCTCTGCTTGCGGTTCAGGTCGAGCTCTGCCGTCGAAAACCCGCGGATGGTGGAGACAATCCCGCGCAGGCTCTCGCCCGCCGGGCCCACATCCTTGTTCTTAACGCCCTGGAGCATGGATTGCGAAATCACCTGCAGCTCGGCCTGCGCCGCCGACCCGAAGGAGATGATCGACTGCGTGTCGCTCAGATCAAGCTCAGCCATGCGCCGCTCAATCTCCGGCTGGGCGGCGGTGTCGCCAACCACCACGAGCTCCCCCGCGGGCTCTGGCAGCACCACGGCTGTCACTTTTTCGACCTCGGCCAGGGCGCTTTCGGCGCGTTTACGGACGTCTTCGTTCATTGGTTCTCTATCCCTCGTTACCAGTGCCGACCACGCCCTCCCGGGCGAGCCTGTCGCGGAGCACCTTGATCTCAATATCCATATCGGTGCGGTTGTTGCTCATCAGCTTGTCGGTCTTGGCGGCAAAGTTGCCGTCCAGATCGTCAAGCAGCGCCAGATAATTGTCCCGGTCCTGCGCGTCGCGCTGACGGGTGTAGAGATCGGCGAATTTCAGCGTTGCGTCGCGGGCCCCCAGCAGGTAGACGCCCAGAAACTTGCGCGTGGCCGTCAGGTCCCGCGGGTCGTCTTCGACGCTGCGAAACATCGCGCGGGCGGTGGCCTGGAAATCGGCAACGCGGCGCGTCACGGCGCGGTCGCCCACACGCTCAATGGCCGTGGTCATGACGCGCAAATGCTCCTCCGCCTCGTCGATGACGCGCGCCACGCGTTCGGTCTGGAACGCATCGATCCCCTCCGCGCCCTTGTCGCGCATAGGATCAGGCCCAAAGGCAAAGAGGTGCAGCGCCGCGCCAAGCGCGCCGAAAATGACCCCATCGATCAGCCCATGCCCGGCGATGCCTGCCACAAGCAGCCCAAGCCCCATGGTCACAGACCCGAAAATCTTGCGCGGGATCGCAGGCCGCTTGGCAATGCTGCGCGCCTCATAGGCATCCTGCGCTTTCAGCCCCTCGCGCGTCAGCCATGCGCTGAACAGCAACAGCACAAGCGCCCCAATCCACTGCGCCAGAACCACAGGCTCGGACGTGAACGCGCGGAACGCCATAAAAAGCGGCAAGGCAAACAGAATGTTGACCCGCGCCCCCGCCGTCGCAGGCCGCGCATCGGTGAACTTGTTGCGCGGCGCTCCCGCGCGGGCAGGGGTGTCATCCCCCCGATGATCCCCGGGCGAGAATTTTCCACCAAAGCGCTGGGCCATCACGCGCCCCCCGTGAACGCGACATAGGCAATGAGCGCCACCAGAAGCGCCCAGCTCACCTTTTGCAGTGTCTTTGCCGACATGTCGTGTCCCGGCCCTTCCTTCATGCTGCCCGTGAATACGGTCGTGGCCAAGATAGGACCCCGCCGCCCGTTACGCTAGTGCCGCGCCCCACCCTGGGTCGCGCGGCGCTCGGCATCGAGCTTGCGCCGGTAGCCGGACTGGATGATCTCCACCGCGAAGAGCACGATGACCGCGAAATAGAATGTCGTCTTGGACATCGGCACCAGCGCATAGCCAAAGATCTTGATCGCGAGCTCGTTGTCATGGGTCGTGTGGCTGGCCACATCGGCTGCGGTGGACTCCACCGCATGAGCCGCCGCCACACCCGCCTCGCCAATCAGAACCACGCCCACGATCAGCAGGATGAAAAGCCCCAGAACCTCATACATCCGGTTCTTTTCCAAAAACCGCGTCACACCGTCCGCCAGCACCAGCATCGCCAGACCCGACAGCAGGATCGCAATCGCCAACACGGGGAAGACATCCGTGATCGCAATCGCGCTGAGCACCGAGTCGAAGGAGAAGATGAGGTTCATAAACACAATCAGGAGCACCACCTGAGTGGCTGATTTTCCTGACTTTCCTTCCACATCCGTGTGCAAATGCTCGATCGACAGCATGTGGCTGATCTCCTTGACCGCGGTGTAAATGATGAACACCCCGCCAAAGAGGAAAACACAGGTCGCAAAGTTTACGCCCCCCTCGATCACGCCCACCCAGTGGAAGACGTAGAAGGGCTCGCTGAGCAGGTCGATGAGATTGACCATGGCAAAAAGCAAGATGACGCGCAGCGCCACCGCGATGATGATCCCCCAAAACCGCACCGCGCGCTGCTGCGCCACCGGCGCGCGCTGGCTCTCAATGGAGATATAAAGCAGATTGTCGAACCCCAGCACTGCTTGCAAAAAGCACAGCATCAGCAGGTTGCCCAAATTTTCGATGGTTAAAAGCTCGGCCATACTCCGTCCCCCGCGTGGTCTTTTGCGATGCTTAACGGCTGTGCGCGGGCAATGATACCGCTGCCTGCGCGCAGGCCGTAAGGGCAGGGGGGAATTTTGCCGAGTGTTTCCCCTTAAGGCCGCTAGGGCGGCTCAGACGCGTCTCGGGGGCAAGGGACGAGGCGGTAAGCGGCGCTAGCCGCGCGCGCTGCGCAGCGCGCCCAGCCCGCCCAGACCTGCGAGCAGCAAAGCGACCGAGGCCGGAAGCGGCACAGGGGCCGCGGCGGAGTCGGTGAACACCATGTTGAACGTGTTATTGCCAAAGCTGTAGCTCTGCGTGCCTACGCTTAGCCCGAGCGAGGCAAGACTATGGTTGTTCCAGGTCGCAATGCTCAAAAGCGCATCGCCGGTGGCGTAGCTCTGGCTCAAAAAGAGCCGCCCGCCCGTCCAAAACGCCACCGAATCCCCGCTGCCGGAGCTCGCGAGCACCGGCGTCCCCGAGCCCCAAGGCTGCGGCGAGGTCAGCGTGACCGCGTAGGCCTGCATCGAAAAGTCCTGCGCGCCCGTCATAAAGTCCCCGGAATTCGGGTGCACATAGGGCTGCACAGACACGAGCCCGTCAAAGGGCAGCCCCGTCAAATCAAAGGTGCCCACACCCGTGGCCACAACATCCGTGCCATCATCGACAAATGTCAGCGTGTAGGTCGCCGCCTGAGACAGCGTCGGAAGAACGGCCATAGCAGCTGCTACAACAAAGGCTTTGAGGCGCATGGTGCTTTGATCCTTGGATGGACGGTCAATGTCAGGATCGCAGCCCGATCCGGCGAAAATAAGGCAAAGCCATGACATCTCTACAGTTTACGCCAAATTGGTCACACTGCTCACAACGGCCCAGGCCCACCAAGCCCACACATCGGGGCCGCCCGCCTCCCCCTCACATCAAAGATGTTCGGCCTTCGGTAGCGCGCTGCGCGCGGTGTCCGCCCGTGGCGGACCTCCCCCTGCCGAGGCAGCGGGAAGGGGCCAAAGGTGGGCGACGCCGGCCACAAGGCCCCCAGCTTCCTTTGGCCAAAATACCTAAAAAACGACCGCGCCGAGGGCGAGGCGGCGCCCCAGCTTACCGCCGCTTGCGTCTGGTCTTAGGCAAAAGCTTAGGCTTTGTGGACCACCCCATCTGGTCAGCCAGAACCCGTTGGCGGACCTCTTCCACCTCGCCCGCCTTGAGCTCGCGCAGCTGGAACGGGCCGTAGGAGACGCGGATCAGGCGGTTGACGGTCAGCCCCACGGCCTCCGCCGCGCGGCGGATCTCGCGGTTCTTGCCCTCGCGGAGCGCGATGGTGAGCCAGGCGTTTGCGCCTTGTTGGCGGTCAAGTGTGACGTCCATTGGCTGGAACCGCTCTCCCGCGACCTCGATGCCCGCGCGTAAGGGCTCGAGCACCTCGTCCTTGGGCGTACCTTTCACGCGGACCCGGTAGCGCCGCAACCACCCGGTAGAGGGCAGCTCCAGTTTGCGCTTGAGCCCCCCATCATTGGTCAACAGCAAAAGCCCCTCGGAGTTGAGGTCAAGCCGCCCCACGCTCATCACCCGCGGCAGCGCCTCGGGCAGCGCATCAAAGACCGTCTTGCGCCCCTTTTCATCCCGCTCCGTCGTCACGAGCCCCGCGGGCTTGTGATAAAGCCACAGCCGCGCGGGCTCCGCCTCCTTGATGGGCTGGCCATCGACGGTGATCTTGTCGGCCGCCGTGACGTTCAAGGCAGGCGAGCTCAAAACCCGCCCATTCACCGCCACACGCCCCGCGGCAATCATCGCCTCCGCCCCCCGGCGGGACGCAACGCCGGCACGCGCCAGGACTTTGGCGATCCGGTCGCCGGTGGGAGAGGTCTCGTCAGCCATGCTGCCGCCTACACCGCCCCTTGCCCCCCCACAATGGGGGTGGCAGGACAAACCATGGACCGCTTCCCCCATATGACCCGCGCCCTGGCCCTCGCGGCAGAGGCCGCCGCCGCGGGCGAGGTCCCGGTGGGCGCCGTGATCACCGGCCCAGACGGGGCAGTCTTGGCGGAAGCCCGCAACCGCATGCGCGAGACTTGCGACCCCACCGCCCACGCCGAAATCGCCGCCATCCGCGCCGCCTGCGCCGCGCTGGGCACCGAGCGGCTCACCGGCTGCGCGCTCTACGTTACGCTCGAACCGTGCCCGATGTGCGCGGCAGCGATCTCAGCCGCCCGCATCGCCCGCCTCTACTACGCGGCCTCGGACCCAAAATCCGGCGGCGTGGCCCAAGGCCCCCGGGTCTTTTCACACCCCCAAACACACCACGTCCCCGAAATCTACGACGGCATCCGCGCGCAGGAGGCTGAGGCACAGCTCAAAGCGTTCTTTCGCGCGCGTCGATAGGGCGGGTGCGAGGGGCCAGCCCCTCGCGCTCCCCGAAGTATTTTTGGACGAAAGAAAGGGGGACGGGGCGGGCGGCGCGCGCTGCGCCTCTGCGGGCAATCATGCAAAGACTTCAAAATGAGGCGCGACCGGCGAACCCTCGTGTCAGCCATGCAGGGGCCCACCTGAAACCAAACTGCGGTAAAGGCGCCCGCGCCCGCCCTTTCTTTCGTCTAAAAATACTTCCCCCGGAGGGTCCCACATCACCCTAACCAAACCCACGCCGACCATAGCAGAGCAACCAAACGCGCGCAGCGCGCTACCGAAGGCCGAACATCTTCGATGTGAGGGGGAGGCGGGCGGGACCGCGCTAGAGGTCGAGCGCTACCATCACCTCAGGCGCGATCACGGTGACGCCAGGCAGCGCGGCCACGAGCGCGTCCGCTGACTGCTCGAGCGCCGGAAAGGTCTTGTAGTGCTGCGGGATCACCGTCTTGAAGTTGAAATAGGTTTTTGCCGCGTAAGCTGCCTCCGCCATGCCCATGGTGTAGTAGCCCCCAGCGCAGAGCACGCCGATCTCGGGCCGATAGAGCTCCCCCATCCAGGCCATATCCGCCATAATCCCGGTATCGCCGGAGAAATAGATCGTTTTGCCCTCTCCGGTAATCATGAACCCCACGGGCGCGCCCGCGTAAAACCCCTTCTCCCCGATGGACGAGGAATGGCAGGCGGGCACCATGGCGACGCGCACCCCGCCAAAGACCACCGTGCCGCCCTTGTTGAACCCGTGACCGCTCACCGCGCCTTGGGCGACGAGGTGCCCCTCAAGCTCCACGATCCCGTTCACCGGCACGCCCGCGGCTGCGGAAAACGCGGCCAAGCCGTTGACATGGTCGAAATGCCCATGGGTGACGAGGATCTGGGTCGCGCCCGCCGTGGCCGCAACCACATCTTGGTCCGCCATCATTGGATTGCCGTCGAGCCATGGATCGATCAGCAGCACCTGATCTTCGATCTCTAACCGCCACGAGGCGTGGCCCAGCCATGTGAGTTTCATGAAATCCTCCCTATGTTACAGGCCAGCGTATCACGACAGGGGAGCCCCGCAATGGACTGGACCCAGCAGTTCGACAGCTACTGCGAGCGCACCGACCTGACCTATTGGTCCGAGCCGATCAACGCGGTCACCAACGCGGCCTTCCTTGTCGCTGCGTTCGTGATGTGGCGGCGCACGCGGGGGGCGGGTCTGCCCATCGCCACCGCGCTCACCCTGATCCTCGCGGCTATCGGTGTGGGCTCCTACCTCTTTCACACCCACGCCACGGTCTGGGCGGTGACGGCGGATGTTGTGCCCATCGGCGTCTTTATCCTGCTCTACCTCTTCGCCGTGGGGCTTCACTTCCTGCGCTGGCCGCTCTGGAGCGCGCTTGTGCTGACGGCCGCATACATCCCATTTGCCGCCATCACGGTTCCGCTCATCGACCGCCTGCCGTTCTTTTCCATCTCCAACTTCTACTGGACGGTGCCGATCCTGCTCGTGGCCTTCGCGCCCTTCGTTGCCCGCCAAAACGCCGCCACTGCGCACGGGATGCTCATCGGCGCGGCGATCCTCACCGCCTCCATCACGCTCCGCTCCATCGACGAGCCGCTTTGCGCCGCGCTCCCCCTCGGCACGCACTTTGCCTGGCACATACTCAACGGGCTTATGCTGGGCTGGATGATCGAGGTTTATCGCCGCCATATGGTTGGCAACGCCGCGCGCCCAAGCTAGGACGCGCGAGCGAAAATATCGGAGACCGCAATGGCCATCGACACCCAGACCGCCGCCAAAGTGGCCAAACTCGCCCGTATCCGGGTGGAGGACGACCAACTTCCCGCTCTCGCGCAGGAATTCAGCGCGATCCTGGGCTTTATCGAACAACTAGGCGAGGTCGATGTCGAAGGGGTGGAGCCCATGGTCTCTGTCACGCCCATGCGGCTCAAACGGCGCGAGGACGTGGTGACCGACGGCGACCAGCCCGAGGCGGTCCTAAAGAATGCGCCCGACGCGCGCGAAGGCTTTTTTGCCGTGCCAAAGGTGGTTGAGTGATGGATATCAAGAAACTTGGCATCGCAGGCGCCCGCGACGCGCTGCGCAAAGGCGACGTAACCGCCACAGAACTGACCGAGCACTGCCTGTCCGAGATCGACGGCGCAGGCGCGCTGGGCGCCTTCGTCCACCACACGCCCGACATCGCCCGCGCGCAGGCCGCCGCCGCCGATGAACGTATCCAGGCGGGCGACGCGCCCGACATGTGCGGCATCCCGCTCGGGATCAAGGACCTCTTCTGCACCAAGGGCGTCCCGTCCCAGGCCGCCTCCCGCATCCTCGAAGGGTTCAAGCCGGAATACGAAAGCACCGTCACCCAGAACCTGTTCGACGCAGGCGCGGTGATGCTGGGCAAGCTCAACATGGACGAATTCGCCATGGGCTCGTCCAACGAAACCTCGACCTACGGCAACGCCGTGAACCCCTGGCGCGCTGGCAACTCCGACGCCGCGCTCACACCGGGCGGCTCGTCGGGTGGCTCGGCCTCCGCCGTGGCCGCCGGGCTCTGCCTCGGCGCGACCGGCACCGACACGGGCGGCTCCATCCGCCAGCCAGCGGCCTTCACCGGGATCACGGGGCTAAAGCCCACTTATGGCCGCGTCTCCCGCTGGGGGATCGTGGCCTTCGCGTCATCGCTCGACCAGGCAGGCCCCATGGCGCGGTCCGTCCGCGACAACGCCATCATGCTGCAAGCCATGGCAGGCCATGACCCGAAGGATTCCACCTCCGCCGACCTCGCCGTGCCGGATTTCGAGGCTGCGCTGACAGGCGATATCCGGGGCAAGGTCATCGGCATCCCCAAGGAATACCGCATGGACGGGATGCCCGAGGAGATCGAGGCGCTCTGGACCCAAGGCCGCGAGATGCTCCGCGAAGCAGGCGCGGAGATCCGCGATATCACGCTGCCCCACACGAAATACGCGCTGCCTGCCTATTACGTCATCGCCCCGGCAGAAGCGTCGTCCAACCTCGCGCGCTATGACGGTGTCCGCTTTGGCCACCGCGCAAAGCTCGACCAGGGCGACGGCATCGTGGAGATGTACGAAAAAACCCGCGCCGAAGGGTTCGGGCCAGAGGTGCAGCGCCGCGTCATGGTCGGCACCTATGTGCTGAGCGCGGGCTTCTACGACGCCTACTACAACCGCGCACGCCGCGTGCGGGCCCTGATCAAGAAGGACTTCGACGATGTGTTCGCCGCAGGCGTCGACGCGATCCTGACACCCGCGACACCGTCTGCCGCCTTCGAGCTCGGGAAAAAGTTCGATGACCCGGTGCAGATGTATCTCAACGACGTCTTCACCGTGACGGTAAACCTCGCCGGGCTGCCAGGGATCTCGGTGCCTGCCGGGCTCGACAAAAACGGCCTGCCGCTCGGGCTCCAGCTCATCGGGCGGCCGTGGGAAGAGGGCGACCTGCTCAACACTGCCTTCGCGCTGGAACAAGCGGCGTCCTTCGAGGCGTGGCCAGTGAAGTGGTACTGAACTCGGCAATTCAGAGCTGAGGGCTGCCCCCGTCCGAGGGTGGGGGCAGTTGCCCCCGCCCGTCAAACCAAAGGTTTGCCTTTGGCAAAACGGGGCGGACGGGGGCAGCCAGGTGTTGCCACCGGGCGGGCACTCCGCCGCAACTTGCCTCTTCGATGACTCAGCCACACCCTCAGCGATATCGCGCCGCAGTGAGTGGCGCGGGGTGCAAAATCGCGCTAAGACTGCCCAAAACGAGGCACGAGATGAGATTTCTGTTCGCAATCGGCACCCTGGCCGCGCTCACCGGCTGCGCGCCACAAGTCCCAGACAGCGGCGCCGGGGTCGGCTTCGGCTCCATGGAAGAGCTCCTGAACGCGCAGGAGGCCGCGCGCATCGAACGCGAGAGCGCCCTGTCCGGCCAACCGGTCATGCCCGTCCCTGTGCCGGTGGAGGTCGAGGCCACAACGCTGGGCCAGCCCACCCTGACAACCGTGGTGCCCGAACCGCAACCGCCGCTCGCGCCCGCACCACAGGTGGCGACAGTCACCCCAATCGCCACGCCCGCACCGCTGCCTGGGGTCAGACCGACCGGGCCATCTGCGGCGTCCACGACGATTGCCGATCCCCCCACCACCGTCACAGGCGCCCTGCAAAGCGGCGCGGGGATCTCTGACGAACAAAGCTTCGACGCGGTCTCCGAACGCGAATCAATCGAAAGCGACGCCGCACGCATCGCCGCCAACCGCGCGCGCTACACCGTGATCCAACCCACCGCGCTGCCCACGCGCGAGGGGCAGGCGCCCAATATCGTGCAATACGCGCTGCTGACTCAACACCCGGTGGGGGTACAGCTCTATAACCGCCTGGGCCTCGTGAGCCAGAACCGCCACCTGCGGAACTGCGCGAGCTTTGCCAGCAACGACCTGGCGCAACAGGCGTTTCTGGCCAATGGCGGCCCGGACCGGGACCGCGGCGGGCTCGACCCCGATGGCGACGGCTACGCCTGCCGCTGGGATCCGACGCCGTTCCGCGTGCTGGGCAACTGACGCCGACCTGGCACCCGTCCCCCAATTTCGGGGACCGGCGAGACGGGCTGACCCCCGAACTCGTGGTGATCCACTACACCGTCCTTACCCCCGCCCAAGCCGCTCTTGAACGGCTCTGCGACCCCGTCCACGAGGTCTCCGCCCACTACGTGATCGGGGAGGGTGGCGAGCTCTGGCAACTGGTGGCGGAGGAGCGCCGGGCCTGGCACGCAGGCGCAGGCAGCTGGCAGGGCAAGGACGACATCAACTCCCGCTCCATCGGGATCGAGCTGGTCAATGACGGCGCCTCCGACTTCGCCGCGCCTCAGATGACCTGCCTGGAGCAGCTCTTGGCCGATATCTTCACCCGCTGGCCCATCGGCCCCGACGGCGTGATCGGGCACGAGGATATGGCGCCTGGTCGCAAATTCGACCCCGGTCCGCGCTTTGACTGGGCCCGCCTCGCGCGGCTGGGGCTTGCGAGCGCGGCGCGGCTGGCCTAGGGGCACGGGGCGCGGAGGGCTGGATGGCCGCTGCCAAGCGTTTTCAAGGAAAACGCTTGGGGGAGGAAAGTCCGGACTCCATGAGGCAACGGTGCCGGGTAACGCCCGGCGGGGGCAACCCCAGGGAAAGCGCCGCAGAGATCAGACAGCCCGGCAGGTCCGGGTCACGGTGAAACGGTGGGGTAAGAGCCCACCGCGGGACGGGCAACCGAACCGGCACGGCAAGCCCCACCGGGAGCAATGCCGAATAGGGACCCCACTGGCCGCCTCTGCCAGGGGTCCGGGTTGGCAGCTTGAGGCGTCTGGTAACAGCCGCCCTAGAGGAATGGTCATCCAACCGGGGCAACCCGGGGGACAGAATCCGGCTTACAGGCTCTCCGCGCAAATTCCTTTCAAAGGAATTTGGCAAGGATTTTTAAAAAATCCTTGGCCCACCGCGCCGCAGGTTTCGCGGCGAAACCGCCTGAGCGTCGTCTTTTCGCGCTGCAAGGCGCGTTGCCGGTTGACTCGCCCGCCGCGGCGCGTAGAAGGCGGGTTCTGAGATTTCACCGGGCGCGCCGCGCCCGACGATGGAGAGCACGATGGCAAAGCCCACCACGATCAAAATCCGGCTCAACAGCACTGCGGGCACGGGCCACTTCTATGTGACGAAAAAGAACGCGCGCACCATGACCGAAAAGATGGTCATCAAGAAATACGACCCCGTCGCGCGCAAGCATGTCGATTACAAAGAAGGCAAGATCAAGTAGTCTTGACGCCGTAATCAGACCGAGGTGAAGCCGCGCAATAGCGCGGCTTTTTTCGTTTCTGGGGCGGGGCGACAGCGACCTGCCATTTAGATCGCTTGGGTGGTGGTCCACTGAACGTAGCAAATGACAAGGCAAGGAGGCTGAGTTATGGACGCCTGTCCATTCTGCGAGATCGCGCGTAACACGCCGCCCAGCACGGCTTGGGCGACTGACGCGCTCGTCGTGTTTGCCGACCATCGGCCGATCCGTCCTGGGCATGTCCAGATCGTCACGCGCGACCACTACGCGGTGTTTGACGAGCTGCCTCCGGCCCTGGCGGCGGAGATCGTGATGCTCGGCCAGCGGATCGCGCGGGTGCAAAAGCGGCTCTATGGTGTGCGGCGGGTGGGGTTCGCCTTCACCGGCAATGAGGTGGCCCATGTGCACGCCCATGTGGTCCCGCTTCATGCAGCCGATGACATCACCTCGGCCCGTTTTACCGATGGGACAGCGGTGCTTGTGAGCGAAGAGAGACAGGCGCAGACGGCCCGCGCTTTGCAGCAAGTATTGGAGGCAGAAGATGGGTGAGATCACGATCCGGGCAGCGACGCGCGCAGACACGGGGGCGGTGGATGCGCTGTTGCAGCGGTCCTATCCGCGGCTTCTCAAGGCGGATTACCCGCCCAGCGTTCTGGTGGCCGCGCTCCCGGCGATGACCCGGGCGCAGCCAGCGCTGATGACGTCAGGGACCTATTACGTGGCGGATGACGGTGGCGCGATCCTGGGCGCGGGCGGCTGGACACAATCGCGGGCACGGCCGGGGTGGGGCGACATCCGGCACGTCGTCACCGATGACCGCGCGCTTCGCCGTGGGGTGGGGCGCGCGATCATGGAGCGGAGCTTTGCGGCCGCCGCAGATGCCGGGCTCACGGGGATGGAGTGTTGGGCGACCCTGACCGCCGTGCCGTTCTACAGCGCCGTAGGCTTTCGGGAACTCGGGCCCATGGTCGTACAGCTCCAAGGCGCCATCGACTTCCCCGCCATGCGGATGGAGCGGGAGCTGTGAAGCGCGTCATGGTGATCGGCCAGCCCGGCGCCGGGAAATCCACACTCGCGCGGGCGCTCGCGGCGCGTATGGGGCTGCCTGTGGTACACCTCGATCACATCCACTGGATGGCGGGCTGGGTGGAGCGGCCGATGGTCGAAAAGCTCCCCCTAATCCGCGCGGAGGAGGAAAAGGACCGCTGGATCATCGAGGGGGGCCTGTCCAAAAGTTGGCCCACCCGCCTGGCGCGTGCGGATACGCTGGTGTGGGTGGATGTGGGCCTTATTCGGCGCCTCTACCGGGTGCTGGCGCGGTCCTGGCGCTACCACGGCCAGACGCGGCCGGACCTCCCCGAGGGTTGCCCGGAGCAGTTCCACGCCGAAACGCTCGAGTTCCTCTGGTTCATCTTACGCACAGCGCGCCCGGGCCGCCGACGGATGGCGCGCACCTACGCGGCGTTCCCAGGCCACAAAGCCCGCCTGACCACCATCGCAGAGGTCAACGCCTGGCTCGACAGTCTCCCCGGGTGCCGGAAACTTTGAAAGTTTCCGGTCCGAAATCTTTGAAAGATTTCGGCGCCCCCCAACGCAAAAGGCCGCCCGGTGGGGCGGCCTCAGGTCTCTATTGCCCTGGTCTTCGTTACTCTTGGTTGCCCAAGAAGAAGAGCAGGAACTGGAACATATTCAGGAAGTTCAGGTACATCGTCAGCGCGCCGAAGATCGCGGATTTGTCCAGCCATTCCTGGTCGCCATACTGCGCGTGGGCGACGTATTCGCTTTTGATGTTCTGCGTGTCGTAGGCGGTGAGGCCTGCAAAGATCAGCACGCCGATGGCGGAGATCGCGAACATCAGCGCGGGCGAAGAGATGCCAAAGAACGCGCCGAGCACCAGGTTCACGACCATCGCGACGAGAAGCCCGATCAGGCCCATCATCAGGAACGTGCCCCAGCCGCTGAGGTCACGCTTCGTGGTGTAGCCGTAGAGGCTCAGACCCGCGAATGCGATGGCCGTCACGAGGAACGTCTGCGTGATCGAGAACGCCGTGTAGACGATGAAGATCGAGCTAAGCGACAGACCGATGAGCGTTGCGAACACAAAGAAGAACAGCTGCGCGCCCGCCGCGGATGCGTTGCGCATCACGGCGCCCATGCCCAGGAACAGCACGGCCAGCGGTGCGAACATGATCACCCAGCGCAGCGGCGACAGGTAAATCGCGGAGCCCAGCGACGTCAGCAACGTGCCGTTGGCCAGCTGTGCGGCCGCCGCCGACGGATCCGTCGTCGTCGCCAGGCCGGAGATGGCCCACGCCATCAGCGCCGTGATCATCATGCCCACGGACATCGTGCCGTAGACTTTGTTCATGTGGGCGCGAAGCCCTGCGTCGATCTCTGCCGCGCGTGCACCGACGGCGGGGCGGATCGTCTGATATTCTGCCATTTACGCCTCCAAATGAGCATCTGAGCGCGGAGCGGACCTGCCCACGCATTCCTGACAGATATTGGAGGATACCACCGCTTTTTCAAGCGGTCTGTCAGGTGAAAACGCGGGCAAATCGGTGGCTTTTCGCCTCAACTTCTCTGTGCCTGGGGCAACTTGATGCGTGTGCAACAAGGGGTGCTGAAATTAGCGGCGCCAGGCGGCGGGCACGTCCCAAAGCGGGCGATCGGCCTCTGTGCGGGCATCCTCAGCCGTCAGGCCGATGTCCTGGAGCCCGCGCGCGTCGAGCTTGCGCAGGTCCGCGCGGGAGCGGGCGAGCGTGAGCAGCGTCCAGAGCGTGGGGGTTTTCGCAGGGCGGTTCCGGGGCGTGGTGAGTGCGGAGGGCAGGGTGATGGAGCGGGCCATGTTGTCGTCCTTTCGGTGATCAAAGCGTGGTGTCGTATCAGGATGCTTGATCATATGGACTGTTTTGATCCATATTGAAAATGAATGATAGTTTAGTGAAGCATCAGGAAACGTGATATGGCCCGAAATCTCGATCTCACAGCGCTCCGGTCCTTTGTGGCGGTGGCGGACCTTGGCGGGGTGACGCGCGCGGCGGGTGCGCTGAACCTCACGCAGTCGGCGGTGTCGATGCAGCTCAAGCGGCTCGAAGAGTCCATGGGCATCGGGCTTTTGGACCGGTCGGCGCGGGCGGTGGCGCTGACGGCGTCGGGCGAGCAGCTTTTGGGGTTCGCGCGGCGGATGCTAGCGCTCAATGACGAGGCGCTGCGCCGCTTGACGGGCGACAGCTACGAGGGGGAGATCACGCTGGGCGTGCCTCACGACATCGTCTACCCGCATATCCCGCGCGTTCTACAGACCTTTGCGGCGGAATATCCGCGGATGAAGGTGCAGCTGATTTCGTCGTTCACGCGGGGGCTCAAGCGCCAGTTCGAGCAGGGCGAATGCGATGTGATCCTGACGACGGAGAGTGACCTGAGTGCGGGGGGGCAGACGCTGACGGAGGCGCCGCTGAACTGGGTTGGCGCGCCCGGCGGTGTGGCGTGGCGGTCGCGGCCGCTCAGGTTGGCGTTTGAGCATAACTGTATCTTTCGCCGCGAGGTTCAGCGGTCGCTCGACCTGGCCGATATCGCGTGGGAGATGGCGGTGGAATCGAACTCCACCCGCACGATTGAGGCGTCGGTGAGTGCTGATTTGGCCGTGCACGCGATGCTGGCGGGATCGGAGCCCGCGCATTTTGAGCGCATCGCCCATGGTGGCGCGTTGCCGGAGCTGTCGGTGCATAAGGTGAACCTCTACACCCAGACGGCGAAAGCGTCGGAGCCGCTGGAGGCCCTGTCGCGGCTCTTGCGGGAGGCGTATCGGGGGTAGGGGCGTTTGCACCCGATCCTAAAGGGCGAAGAATTGCGGGCTTTACCCGTTTAGGTTTAGTTTGCTAGTCTCTTAAGAGTGGTTGGGAACAAGCAATAGTATTGGTTGGCTGCGCATTTATTGAAATGCGTGGCGGGCATTTCAATTTGGATGCGCTCTCATGTTTGAAATACTTCTTGTTTTTGCGGGAATTGCCGGTGCGGGCGCGGTCGTTGACTATGTCGATGCGGACAGCTCTGACGAGGACAGTGACGGACGGACGCGGTCTGAGGAGGACAGCGACGGCGTTACGCAGACAGGCACCGACGGCGCGGACACGCTCATTGGGACTGATGCGGGCGACGATCTGAGCGGTGGCGCGGGCGATGACGTGGTGCGGGGCGAGGGTGGCGATGATCTGCTCGTCGGGGGCGCGGGCGATGATATGCTGCTCGGCGGGCCGGGCGATGATGAGCTCATTGATGACGTGGCGCTCGATACCACGAGCTTTGTTTTAGGCGACGCGGGGGATGATGTAATCGTTGCGGCGGCCCTGGATGCGCGGGCCTTTGGCGGCGATGGGGATGATCATCTCACGGTATCAGGCAGCGAGACTGTCACGGCTGACGGGGGTGATGGTGATGATGAGATCCATGTCACCGCCGAGGATGCGGCACCTGTTTACGCTTATGGCGGACAAGGGGATGATGTGATCAGCGTGACCTCGCCGGACTACTCGACTGCGCCCAGTTTTCTGACGCAGCTCTTCGGGGTGATCGATGGTGGTCCGGGGGATGACTACATTGAGTTTGTGTCCGGCGATGACGCTTTAACACATATCTTTGGTCATTCCGGGGACGACACGATCGTGATGGATATGGGCGCCATTGCCGCCGGAGGGCATGGCGAAGATACATTTGTCATCGTGGATGGAAATATTGGTAATGGGCAGCAGATCACCGACTTTGACCCTTATAGGGACACTCTCGTCATCGACATCGAAAGCCTCACCAAGAACTTTTTGGGCACCTATCATGGTGCCACTCTAGAAGAGGCGGCTGAGCGCTACATGGACACGATTGGCGTGTACGAGAGCAACGGTACCTACGAACTGCGTACAGTCGATCCCGTTGACTATGGCTTGCTCCACATTGTTGAGATCACCGTGACGCGCGGGGAGTTCACGGCGGATATGATCCAGTTCATCAACCCTCCGCCATGGTGATCACCACTTTGCCTGTCGTTTCGCGGCGGCGGAGCTTTTCGAGCGCCTCGGGCGCCGCGTCCAGCGGTGCGGTGAGGCCGATATGGGGTTTGATCTGCCCGTGCTCGTACATCTCTAGGAGGTCGGAGAGCGACTCGCGCAAGGCGGCCGGGTCGAGCGACAGGTAGCCGCCCCAGTAGAAGCCGTGGATGGCGATGTTTTTGACGAGCATGTGGTTGAGCTTTACCTGCGGGTGGTCGCCGGACGCAAAGCCGATGACGAGGACGCGGGCGCCGCGGTTGCAGGCGCGCAGCGCCGTTTCGCCGAGCGCACCGCCCACGGGGTCGTAGACCACATCGGCGCCTCCTGCGGCTTTGAGCTTTGCCAAAAGCTCTGGGTCGGTGGCGTCGATCGTCTCGGACGCGCCTGCGGCTGCGGCGGTGGCGCATTTGTCGGCCCCGCGCGCCACAGCGATGACACGCGCGCCGAGCGCGGCGCCGATTTCGACCGCGGTGAGCCCCACGCCCCCCGCCGCGCCGAGCACGAGCAGCGTTTCACCGCTTCGCACTGCCGCGCGGTTCACGAGCGCCAGGTGCGAGGTGCCATAGGCGATCTGGAACCCTGCGGCGTCCGCAAAGCTCATCACATCTGGGATCGGCAGGCAGGCGCTTGCGGGCGCGATGCAGTAGTCGGCCAGCCCGCCGCTGCCGCCATAGACCATCACGCGGTCCCCGATGCTGAGCCCGGTGACACCCTCCCCCAGCGCGTCCACGACCCCCGCGATTTCTAGGCCTAGCGTAAAGGGTGGCTCGGGCGTTTCCTGGTACTGGCCTTTGATCAACAAGAGGTCGGCGTAGTTGAGCCCGCAGGCGGCCACGCGCACGCGCACCTCTCGCGCGGCGGGATCGGGGCGGGGCAGGTCGCGGAACACAGGCGGCGTGGAGAATTCGGTGACTTGGAGGGCGCGCATGGGGGTCCTTCCTTTTGGGTCGGGGCGGGGCGTAGGCGGGTGATGGCCGCGCGGGGCGCGCAGTGCAAGCGGATGCAAATCGAGTGACTAAAATTTAATCGCAGTGAACATTTTTTCACCACTTGTGCGCCGCACGGGGTGCTTCAGGTGGCGCGCATGCCCCCAACCCCTCCGAAAACCTAACAAAACGTCAGGTTGTGTGGGCGCAGGCGCTTCGTGTTACACGGGAATTGCCCGGTGGAGCGGCGTTTCATGGTAAGGAGTAACTGTATGAAGCATCCCGTTGACGTACATGTGGGGAAGCGCATCCGACACCGGCGCTGGATGGTTGGGGTGACCCAACAGCAACTCGCCGAGCAGGTTGGCATAAAATTTCAGCAGATCCAAAAGTATGAAACGGGCATGAACCGGGTCAGCGCGTCCCGCCTTTGGGATATTGGTGAGGCGCTGGATGTGCCGGTGAACTTCTTTTTCCTGGGTTTGGAGGCCGACGAGGACGAGGCAGGCGATGGCCGCTCGGACGATATTTTGGCTGATAAAGAAGCGTTGGAGCTTGTGCGTTCCTACTACGCGATCCCGGAAAATCAGCGGCGGCGGTTGTTTGACCTGGCCCGCGTGCTCAGCGACGTGTCGTAGAACACCTGGCGCGCGCCCGGGGTCGGCGGTCGGCCCCATGAAACGGCTGGCTTGACGCCCGCCGCAGTGCCCCCTAGCCAAGATGTGGTTTAGGGGCGCGATATGCAGATAGATCAATCACTTCAGGATGAGCTGCGCGGTGTCGCGCGGGCCTGCGCGGATGCGGCGCGGGTGGAAACGCTGCGCTATTTTCGCGGCGCGGGACTTTTGGCCGATGATAAGGACCCGGGCGCGGGCTTTGACCCGGTGACGCAGGGCGACCGCGCGGGCGAGGCGGCCATGCGCGCGGTGCTGGCCGAGCTACGCCCCGGTGACGGTATTTTGGGGGAGGAGCAGGCCGCGATCCCATCGCAAACCGGGCTGACTTGGGTGCTTGATCCCATTGATGGCACGCGCGGGTACCTTGCGGGGACGCCCACCTGGGGCACGCTCATCGCGGTTCATGCGGGTGGCGCGCCGGTCTATGGCATCGTCGATCAGCCCTATATCGGTGAGCGGTTCGAGGGCGGCTTTGGCGCGGCGCAGTGGTCGCGGGCGGGGGCGGCGCGGGACTTGCGGACGCGTCAGACTGTGACGCTCGACCAGGCGATCTTATTCACCACATTCCCCGAGGTCGGTACCGCAGACGAACGCCGCGGGTTCGAGGCCGTTGCCGCTCAGGTCCTGCTGACGCGTTACGGGATGGATTGCTACGCCTATGCGCTTGTGGCGGCGGGCCATGCCGATCTCGTCATCGAGGCGGGTTTGCAGCCTTATGACATCCAGGGCCCCATGGCCGTGGTGGAGGGGGCGGGCGGCGTCGTCACCGCCTGGGATGGTGGCCCGGCAGAGGGGGGCGGGCGCGTGATTGCGGCGGCAAACCCCGTGATCCACGCCGCGGCGCTGGCGCTTTTGGCGGCTGCCTCGTGAGCGGGGAGCGTCGGGGCACCGTCATCGCCAATGCCGATGTGGTCGTGACCATGGACGCCACGCGGCGGGTGCTTAGCGGGGTCGATATCCGGCTCGACGGCGGCATCATCGCGGAGATTGGCCCAGGGCTCGGCGCGGAGATCGGCGCGAGGCTCGCAGGGGCGGAGAGGCTCAATGCGGCGGGGTGTCTTGTCACGCCGGGGCTCGTGAACACCCATCACCACCTGTATCAAACGATGACGCGGGCAGTGCCTGCGGCGCAATCGGTGGCGCTTTTTGACTGGCTGCGCACGCTCTACCCGATTTGGGCGCGGATGACGCCGGGCGATATGTTTACCTCCGCTCAGGTGGGGTTGGCGGAGCTCGCGCTGAGCGGGTGCACGACGACGTCTGATCATTTGTATCTGTTTCCCAACGGGGCGCGTCTCGACGACACGATCGCGGCGGCGCAGGAGGTGGGGCTGCGGTTCCACCCCACGCGCGGGGCGATGTCGATTGGCGAAAGCGCGGGGGGGTTGCCGCCCGACAGCCTGGTGGAGAATGAGGCCGCCATTCTGGAGGACTGCCTGCGCGTCATCGATGCGTTCCATGATCCGGCCGAGGGCTCCCTGTGCCGTGTGGGCGTGGCGCCCTGTTCGCCCTTTTCGGTGTCGCGCGACCTGATGCGGGAGGCCGCGGTGCTGGCGCGCGACAAGGGCGTGATGCTGCACACGCACTTGGCTGAAAACGACGAGGATGTTGCCTATTCGTTGGAGACCTTTGGCTGTCGCCCGGGGGAGTATGCCGAAAGCCTGGGCTGGGTGGGCGAGGATGTCTGGCACGCCCATTGCGTCAAGCTCGACCCCGATGAGATCGCGCTGTTTGCCCGCACGGGGACGGGGGTGGCGCATTGTCCGTGCTCGAACTGCCGTCTGGCCTCTGGCATCGCGCCGGTGCGGGCCATGCGCGATGCGGGGGTGCCTGTGGGGCTCGGCGTGGACGGGTCGGCGTCCAATGACGCGGGCTCTTTGGCCGATGAGGCGCGCCAAGCGATGCTTTTGCAGCGCGTGGTGGGCGGCGGCGGGGCCATGGGCCCGATGGAGGCGCTGGAGATCGCAACGCGCGGCGGCGCGCAGGTGCTGGGGCGTGACGACATCGGCGCTTTGGAGGTTGGCAAAAGGGCGGATATCGCGATCTGGGACGTCAGCGGTGTTGAGAGCGCGGGCAGCTGGGACCCGGCGGCGTTTCTCCTGGCCGGTCCCCGCGCGGTTCGGGACCTCTTTGTCGAGGGGCGCCGAATCGTGGCGGATGGCGCGATGGTGAGCGTCCCGCTCGCGCCTGTCCTGCGCGCGCAGCGGGAGGCTGTCGCCCGGCTCTCAGCGGGGTAACGCGCCGAGCGCGCCACCGCCGCGCACGGAAAAGTTTTTCAAAAACTTTTGGCGCTGCGTGGGGAGGGGGCGTTCCGCGTTAGGCTGTGAGGAGGGTGGCGCTTTTGGCGAGCTCGCGCGCAGCGCGCCACCGCCGCGCACGGAAAAGTTTTTCAAAAACTTTTGGCGCCCCGCGCGGGGAGGGGGCGTTGTGCGATAAGCTGTGAGGTGGGTGGCGCCATTGGCGTGCTCGCGCGCAGCGCGCCACCGCCGCGCATGGAAAAGTTTTGCGAAAACTTTTGGCGCTGAGCGGGGAGAGGGGCGCGGGGTTTTGGGTGGTTTGAGGAGCTGTGGGGGCTGCGTTGCCTGGGCGTGCGGCGCCGGGCAGGGATAACTGAGCTTGGAGGGGGTCGGGGTTGGCGCAAGCGCACTTGGCTCGGTCGAGGCTTTGCCCCGATGCGGTCGGCACGCCCTTGTTGCGCGTCTCGCGGGCCAGGCCGTCCAGCGCGTACGCGCCAGCGCCCGCCCTTTACTCCGCTGCTTCCAGCTCAGCTGCGACGGCGTCGCTGACTTCTAGGTTGGCAGTGACGCGTTGGACGTCGTCGTCGTCTTCGAGCACGTCGATGAGGCGCATCACTTTTTGCACGCCGTCGAGGTCGAGCTCGGTCGTCGTTTGTGGTTTCCAGACGAGCTTTGTCGACGTGGCCTCGCCCAGGTCGCCCTCGAGCGCGTCGGAGACGGCGGCGAGCTCTGTGTCGGCGCAGTAGATAAAGTGGCCGTCCTCTGACGTCTCGACATCATCGGCGCCCGCTTCGAGTGCGGCCATCATCACGGTGTCCTCATCGCCCGCTTCGCTGGGGTAGACGACCTCGCCCTTGCGGTCGAACATGAAGCTCACGGAGCCCGTTTCCCCCAGGTTTCCGCCATGCTTGCCAAAGGTCGAGCGGACGGTAGATGCCGTCCGGTTGCGGTTGTCGGTCAGCGCTTCGACGATGATGGCGATGCCGCCGGGCCCGTAGCCTTCGTACCGGATTTCCTCGTAATCATCGCCCTCGCCCGCCACAGATTTTTTGATCGCGCGTTCGATGTTGTCTTTGGGCATGGATTGCGACTTGGCCTCTTTCACGGCCAGGCGCAGGCGGGGGTTTTTCTCAGGGTCGGGGTCGCCCATTTTGGCGGCGATCGTGATCTCCTTGGAGAGTTTCGAAAAGAGCTTGGCGCGCAGTTTATCCTGGCGTCCTTTACGGTGCTGGATGTTTGCCCATTTGGAATGGCCGGCCATGCGTCTCTCCTCGTAGCGTCACGTGCTGCGCGCGGTGTATAGGACAGGGACAGAACCGGTCGCAAGGGAGCCGTGCGCTCCCACGTGATTTGCACGAGGACGATGCCATGATCCAAACACTCGCCGCCATAGCCGATCTCGTTGCCGCCGCGGGCGTGATTGCGTCGCTGCTTTTTCTCGCGTTTGAGCTGCGGGTGCAGAATCGGGAGACGGGGTTGGCGAATTGGCGCCATCTGCTCGAATCGCTGACGGCGTTTAAGGCCACCACCAATGACCCTGTGATGGCGGATCTGATCATGCGCGGCAGTGCCGATTACGCGGGTTTGAGCGCGGCTGAAAAGCTGACCTATGGCAACTGGCTTGAGCAGGGCATCCACATCATCGGCAATTTCGACAAACATTCGGGCACCGTGCCGCGGGCCATGCGCGACCTCGATATCGCCGTTCACAACCTCATGCTCGACCACTTGCGCAGCCCTGGCGCGCGGCAATGGTGGGCCCAGGCCAAGCCGCGCGGGCGCTTTATGCCGACTACCGCCGCCACCATCGACAAGATGCAGGAGGAGGGTCGCCAGCCCAAGGGTCCGCACCTATAGCGTGACGCCGGGGGCTGGGCCCGTTAGCGTTGGTTTATGACCTCAGACCAAATCATCCTTTTTAGCCTCTTTGGTGCGGTCTTCGCGCTCCTAATCTGGGGGCGGTTTCGCTATGATCTTGTGGCGTTTTCAGCGCTTTTGGTGGGGGTGGTGCTGGGCGTGGTCCCGGGTGCGGACGCGTTTGCGGGCTTTGGGCACCCGGCGACGATTGTGGTGGCGCTGGTGCTGATCGTCTCGGCCGGGCTTGTGCGTTCGGGGGCGGTGCTGCTCATCACGCGCTCGCTGGTGAACCCGGAGCGCGGGTTGGGCGGGCATATCACGCTAATGGGGGCCGTGGGCGGCGTTATGTCGGCGTTCATGAACAACGTGGCGGCGTTGGCATTGCTCATGCCTGTGGACATTCAGACCGCGCGGAAGGCGGGGCGCGCGGTGGGGCTGACGCTTATGCCGCTTTCCTTCGCTACCATTCTGGGGGGTATGGCCACGCTGATCGGGACGCCGCCCAACATCATCATCGCCTCCATCCGGGAGGAGGCCTTGGGCGAGCCGTTTCGGATGTTTGATTTCGCGCCCGTGGGCGGGGTGGCGGCGGTCACGGGGCTGGCCTTTGTGGCGCTTGTGGGCTGGCGGCTGATCCCGCGCAAAGAGGCCCGCGATGCGGCCTCCATCGCTGATGATTTTGCGCCCTACATCGCGGAGCTCACCGTGCCGGAGGGCAGCAGGCTGGTCGGGCAACGGCTCAGAGACCTCGCGGAAGACGCGGAGAAGGCGGATGTGGCGATCCTCGGGCTCATGCGCGGCGGCAAGCGGCGCTATGGGCGTGCGCAGTCAGCGGCGCTTGCGGCGGGCGATGCGCTGGTGCTGGAGGCCACGCCGGAGGCGCTTGATGAGTTTCGCTCGAACCTCGGGCTCGCGTTTTCGGACGCGGGCCGCGAAGAGGCGTTGAAGGCCGCGGGGGAGGGGCTGACGGTCATCGAGGTCGTCGTGCCCGAGACCGCGCGCATCCGGGGCAAGACCGCCCAAGCCGTGGGTCTCGCCTGGCGGCAGGGGGCGATCCTGATGGGCATCGCGCGTCAGGGGCGGCGGATCACGCAGCAGATCCGCAAAACGCGGGTGGAAGCGGGGGACATCCTGCTGATCTTGTGCCCCAGCGAGGCGGCCGATGACGTGACGGACTGGTTGGGCTGTTTGCCCCTGGCCGACCGGGGACTCGCGGTGACGGATACGTCAAAGACCTGGCTGGCCATCGGGATTTTCGTGGCCGCGGTGGCGGCGGCGGCGCTTGGGCTCGTGTATTTGCCGATTGCGCTGGGGCTCGTGGTGGTGGGCTATGTGCTGACGCGGATTCTGCCGCTTTCGGAGATCTACGAGCATATCGAATGGCCTGTGGTGGTGCTTCTGGGCTCCATGATCCCGCTGGGGGCAGCGTTGGAGACCTCCGGTGGGACGGAGCTGATTGCAGGCGCCTTGATCAGTGTCACGGAGGGGTTGCCGCCTTGGGTGATCCTCACGGTGCTCATGGTGGTGACGATGACGCTGAGCGATGTGCTCAACAACACGGCCACGACCATTGTGGCGGCACCTGTTGGGATTGAGATGGCGCTGACGCTGGGGGTGTCGCCGGACCCGTTCTTGATGGCTGTGGCGGTGTCGGCGTCGGCGGCGTTTCTGACGCCGATTGGGCACAAGAATAACACGCTGATCCTGGGGCCGGGGGGCTACAGTTTTGGGGACTACTGGCGGATGGGGTTGCCGCTGGAGCTGCTGATCGTGGCGGTGTCTATTCCGACATTGCTGGTGGTGTGGCCGCTCTGACATTTCCGCGCGGTTCGGACGCTCGCGGCGTGCGCCGCATCGCACCCGCCCGCCCGGAGTCCATTAGGTAAGAGGCCAGATGAGGGGAATGACGGCGGAGGCGATGATCCCTGTGCTGAGGTTCAGCGGGATGCCGACGCGCAGGAAGTCGGAGAATTTGTAGCCGCCCGGCCCGTAGACCAGCATATTCGTTTGGTAGCCGATGGGGGTCGCGAAGCTGCAGGAGGCGGCGACCATGACGGCCACCACGAGCGGACGGGGGTCAAGCCCCATGGCGCCCGCCAGGCCGATAGCGATGGGGGTGACGACGACTGCCACGGCGTTGTTGGAGACCGTTTCTGTCAGCACGGATGTGAGCAGGTAGACCGCCCAGATGATGAGGAAGGGTGGCAGGCCGCTGAGGGCGGGGGCTACGGCGTTGACGATGAGGGCCACGGCGCCGGAGGCTTCCAACGCGGCGCCGATGGCCAGCATCGCAAAGATCAGCGCGAGGAGGCGCCCGTCGACGAACGAAAACGCTTCATCGGCGTCGATGGCGCGGGTCAGGAGCACGATGGCCACCGCGAGCACCGCGAGGAGGAAGATCGGCGCGACGCCGAGCCCAGCGAGCGCCACGAGCGCGGCCATGGCTGCGAGCACGACAGGGGCGTGGGCGCGGCGGTAGGCGCGGTCCGACGGTTGGGAGACATCGACGAGGCCCATATCGGCGGCCAGGCGCGCGATGTCATCGGGCGCGCCTTCGAGCAACAGGGTGTCGCCCACTTGCACCACGAGGTCGTCGAGCTGGCGCCCGATGTTCTCAGAGCGGCGGTGGACGGCGAGCGGGTAGACGCCGTAGCGGCGCCGCAGTCGGAGCGCGCCGAGCGAGCGGCCCACGAGGCGCGCGCCGGGGGTGATCAGCACCTCCACCGTTGTGGTCGCGACGGAGCTGAGCTTGTCGACCATTTTGACATCGCGGGAGGCTTGGAGGCCCAAGAGCTCCGACATTTGGGTTCTGAGGACCACACGGTCGCCAGCCTGGAGCGTCACGGCGCTCAGGTCGCGGCGCAGGGAGGCGTCGCCGCGCAGCACGTCCACGAGGCGCACGCCGTCGCGGCGGAAGAGGTCGACCTGGCGCGCCTCCTGCCCGATGAGTGCGGAGCCTTCGGGCACGGCGACCTCGGTAAAGAACTTCATCTTGGAGCGGTCCGACAGCATCGCGGCCATGGAGGCGCGTTCTGGCAGAAGGCGGGGGGCCACGAAGCGCAGGTAGATCATGCCCCAGGCCACGAGCACGAGGCCGAGAGGTGTGACCTCAAAGATCGAAAAGGCCGCAAGCCCCTGGTCGCGGGCCACGCCGTCGACGAGCAGGTTCGTGGAGGTCCCGATGAGCGTGAGCGTGCCGCCCAGGATGGCCGCGTAGGAGAGCGGGATGAGCAGTTTGGAGGCCGCAAGTCCCAGCGTGCGCGCCAGTTGCACAAAGACCGGGATCATGACGACGACCACGGGGGTGTTCGACACGAACGCCGAGGCGATGATCACAAAACCCATGAGCAGCCCCACCGCCACCACCGGGTGCGTTCTGGCGCGCGCGTCGGCGTAGAGCGTAAAGGCATGGAGCGCGCCCGTGCGCACCAGCGCGCCCATCAGCACGAACATCGCCGCGATGGTCCAGGGGGCGGGGTTGGACAGGACGGCGAGCGCGTCGGCATAGGGCAGCACGCCCAGGGCCAGGAGCGCTGCGGCGCCTGCGATGGCCACGACCTCCGTCGGGTAGGTTTCGCGCACGAAAAGCACGAACATGACCGCCACGGTCGCCAGGGCGAGGAGGGGGTGGGCGGTGTCAGGAAGGGTGAGGGAGGTCACCACGGGCACTCTCCGCAGCGGGGGTCAGCGGGTTGGTGCCAGCATCGCCTAAGGTTCGGCGCTCTGCAACTGTGCGGTTTTGGGGCGCGGTTGGACGAGCGCCATGCCCAGGAACATGAGCGCGAGCGCGCCCCAGAGGAAGGGGGAATAGGCCTCCCCCAGCAAGAGAAGCGCCCAGAGCACGCCGAAGCCGGTGACGAGGTAGCTGACTTGCACGGCGAATGTCGGGCCCGCGCGGCCCACGAGCCAGACATAGGTGGAATAGACGCAGGCATGGACGAAGCCAGACCCCAGGATGGCCGCATCGGCCACGGTGTAGGGGCCGCGGGGGTCGATGAACTGCCCGGTGGCCAGCGCAAGCGGCAGCGCGATGGCCGCGCCCAGCACCGAGGCGCCGAAGAGTGCTTGTACCGGGTCGAGCCCCGCGAGGCCGAAGCGCGCGACGAGATTGCCCTCGAACGCGTAGCAGAGCGGGGCGAGGAGCGCGAACAGCACCCAGAGCGCGAGGCCCGGTTCGGGGAGGCTCGCATCGGGCAGCACGATCAGTGCCACCCCGCCCAGCCCAAGGGCGAGCCCCGCAAGCCGCCCGAGGGAAAACCGTTCAAGCCCGAAGGCCAGCGCCACCGGAAAGGCAAACATGGGCACGAGCGACAAGAGCACAGACATGAGCCCAGATTGCAGGTGCACATAGGACGCGTAGGACACGGAGTTCGGGATAATCGTGCCGATAAAGGCGATCATCAGGTAAACGCGCAGTGTCCCGCGGGTCAGCGGCATCCCCTTGCCGCGCAGGGCCGTCACCGTGCCCAGCACCGCCACTGCAATCGTAAGCTGCCAAAAGATCAGCCCGAAATGCTTATAGCCGGTGGAAACTGCGAGTTTCGCAAGCGGTCCGGTTATGCCCCACCCTGCGCCCAAAATGACGAGGATGCCAAAGAGGACCAGGAGTTGCGCCCGTGTCGTTGCCCGTGACGTGGCCCGTGTCGGAGCCTGCGTCACGCCGTTGGACCAGCCGCCGTCAGTCGCCCGCCATGGCGGAGCGGTTCGACATGGGTGGCGCGCCCGGTTTGGTCGTCGGTTTCAACGTAGACGCCTGCGAGCGTCGCCTCCCCTAAGGCCGGTGTGAAGCGGGCTTTGGGCATGCCGGTGATAAAGCGGCGCAGGGGTTCGCCCGGGTCCATGCCGATGACGGAGTTATAGTCGCCGCACATGCCCGCGTCGGTCATGTAGGCGGTGCCTTTAGGCAGGATTTGCGCGTCCCCTGTTGGGACGTGGGTGTGGGTGCCGACGACGAGGCTCGCGCGGCCATCGCAGAAGTGGCCCATAGCCATTTTCTCGGACGTGGCCTCCGCATGGATATCGAGGAGCGCGGCTTGCACGCTGCCACCTAGTTTGTGGCGTTGAAAGATCGCGTCGACGGCGGAGAACGGATCGTCGAAGGGGCGTTTCATGAAGACTTGGCCTAGGATCTGGGCGACGAGCACTTTGCGCCCGCGTGTGGCCTCGAACACGGCCACGCCGCGGCCCGGCGCGCCCTTGGCGAAGTTGAGCGGGCGCAGGATGCGCGGCTCGGTCTCGATAAAGCTGAGCATGTCCTTTTGGTCAAAGGCGTGGTCGCCCAGCGTGAGGCAGTCCGCGCCCGCGTCGAGGAGCGTTTTGGCATGGGCGCCCGTGAGCCCCGCGCCCCCGCTCGCGTTCTCTGCGTTCACGCAGATGAAGTCGAGCTTGAGCGTCTCGCGGAGGGATTTCAGGTGGCCTGTGATAGCGGCCCGGCCGGAGCGGCCCATGACGTCGCCGAGAAAAAGGATGCGCATGGGGCGCAGGTAGAGCGTTTGGGGGGGATTGGGAAGGTGGCCGGTGGCGGGATCGCCTCCGGCGGAAGTATTTTTGGACGAAAGAAAGCAAAATCCCTCTTTCTTTCTTCCCCAAATACTTAATCCCGGAGGCGCTGAGTTCGCCGGGACTGTGAGGCTTGCGGCGAGCGGAGGTCGATGATCTCCGCCTCTGTGACGATGAGGTCGAGGGGTTGGTCTGTGGGCTCGAGCGGCAGCGCGTCAGCCTCTTGCGCGGCGTAGGCAAAGCCGATGGCCAGGGTCGGCGCGGCGGCGCGGAGCTGTTCTAGCGTGCGGTCATAAAATCCGCCGCCATAGCCCAGGCGGCCCCCGGTGCGGGTGAAGGCCACGAGGGGGACGATGACGATTTCGGGGGTCAGGAAGGTCGGGTTGGTGGGGATTTGGGCTTTGAATGCGCCTTCGACCATCTCCGTATCCGGGGTCCAGGCGGCGAATTTGAGCGGGGTGGCGGCGGCGGTGATGACAGGGACGGCGACGGGGCCGTGGGCGGCGGCCTCACCCATCGTGGGGCGCGGGTCGATTTCGGTATTGATGGGCATGAAACCCGCGAGTGGGGCGCCGCGGTAGCCGGCAAGCACGCTGGAAAGCAGCGCCGCCGTGCCGGGGCCGCGTGCGGCGTGGGCGGCTTTGCGGCGGGCAAAGGCGGCTTGGCGCGCGGCCTTTTTCGCGGCGGCGAGGCTCATAGTAGCACCGCGGCGGCGAGGCCGAGGAAGGCGAAGAAGCCCACGACGTCTGTGACGGTGGTCACAAACGCCCCAGAGGCCAGCGCCGGGTCCACGCCAAAGCGTTCGAGCACCACGGGGATCGCCGTCCCCGCCAGACCCGCCACCACGAGGTTGATCACCATGGCCGCCGCGATCACGGCGCCGAGCGCGGGCGAGCCGAACCAGACGAAGCCCACGATCCCCATCACCACTGCAAAGATCACGCCATTGACGAGCCCCACCAGGCATTCGCGGCGGATCACGCGCCAGACATTGGCGCCGGTCAGGTCCTTCGTTGCGATCGAGCGTACGGCCACCGTCAGCGACTGCGTTCCTGCGTTGCCACCCATGGAGGCCACGATGGGCATCAGCACGGCCAGCGCCACGATCTGGGCGATGGCGGCGTCAAACTGCGCGATCACGAGCGACGCCAGGATCGCGGTAATCAGGTTCACAAAGAGCCAGGGGAAGCGCGCCTTGGTCGTGGCGATCACGCGGTCGGTGAGCGAGCCCTCGGTGATGCCTGCGAGGCGCAGGATGTCTTCTTCGTGTTCCTCGTCGAGCACGATCATCGCGTCGTCGATGGTGATCACACCTACGAGCCTATCGCTTTGGTCAACAACGGGCACGCTGATGAGGTGGTACTGGTTGAAGGCATAGGCGACCTCTGCCTCGTCCTGGTCGACGGGGATGGTGCGAAAGCTGTCTTCGGTGATGTCGGCGAGCTTGACCTCGCGTTTGGTGCCGAGGATGCGCCCGAGCGCCACGTAGCTTGTGGGCCGCATCGTCGGGTCCACGAGGATCATGTGGTAGAAATGCTCGGGCAGGTCCTCGGAGGCGCGCATGTAGTCGATGGCCTCCCCCACGGTCCAGTGTTCGGGGGCCATGACGACCTCCCGCTGCATGAGACGGCCTGCGGAGTCCTCGGGGTAGGAGAGCGATTGTTCGGCGGCGACGCGGTCGGCATCGTCGAGCGCCTCTAGGATGACCTCTTGTTGCGGTTCACCGAGGTCTTCGAGGATGTCGACAACGTCGTCGGAGTCGAGGTCGCGCACGGCCTCTGTCAGGACCGCGGCGGGGAGGAATTCGATGATTTCTTCGCGCGGGCCTTCGCTGATTTCGGTCAGGACGTCGCCATCGACGATCTCCGCGGCCATGGCGAGCAGTTCGCGCCGGGTGCCGCTTTCCATCTGTTCGAGAAGGTCGGCGATGTCGGCGGGGTGGAGCGGTTCAAACAGCGCGTCCAGCCGCGCGCGGTCGCCTGCGGCCATGGCCAGGCGCACCTGCGGTAGGAGCTGGTTGTCGAGCTCGTAGCCCTCTTCGATCTGTGGATCTGGCTCTGCCATGGGCGGCTCCGCGGTCTAAGACGGGGTCTAAGAAGGATTGTGGCGCGGGGGCAGCGCCGTTACGCACAGGATATGACGAAAGAGCTGATCCTTGGCCAGACCCTGCGCTACACCGGGAACCCGATGGTGGCGCCGTGGGAGGATGTGACCGACCTCAGTGCAGATGGCGCGGTGCTGATTGAGGCTGGGCGCATTGCGGCGGTGGGTGGGGCGGCAGAGCTGCGGGCCGCCCATGGCGATGCGGTGGTGACGGATCATTCCGGGCATCTGATCGTGCCGGGCTTTGTGGACGCCCACACCCACTACCCCCAGACGGCGATGATCGCGAGCTGGGGCAAGCGACTTATTGATTGGCTCAATGACTATACGTTCCCGGAGGAGGCGCGCTTTGCCGATCCGGCCTATGCGCGAGCGGTTGCGGGCACGTATCTTGACCTCTTGCTCGATCACGGGACGACAACGGTGTGCACCTATTGCACGACGGCGCCTGCGTCGGTGGAAGCGATCTTTGAGGCCGCTGAGGCGCGCGGGATGCGGGTGCTTGCGGGCAAGACCTGCATGGACCGCAACGCGCCCGCGGGGCTGATTGATACCGCGGCGCGGGCCTATGACGAAAGCGCTGCATTGCTGGCCAAATGGCATGGGCGTGGGCGGGCGCAGTATGTCGTCACGCCGCGCTTTGCACCCACATCGACGCCTGCGCAGATGGAGGCGCTGGGCGCGCTTTGGGCGGAGCATCCGGGGTGTTTGATGCAGACCCATCTGTCAGAGCAGGTGGAGGAAATCGCGTGGATGCGGGAGCTCTTTCCCGATGCGGCGGACTATCTGGAGGTTTATGAACGCTATGGCCTGTGCGGGCCGGGCGCTGTGTTTGGCCATGCGATCCATTTGACGGAACGGGAGCGGGTGCGGTTGGCAGAGGTCGATGCGAGCCTTGTACATTGCCCGACGTCCAACACGTTTATCGGATCGGGGCTCTTTGACATGGGGCTGGCGCGGGCAGGGCTGCGTGTGGGGCTGGCCACGGATACCGGCGGCGGGTCGTCCTTTTCGATGCTGCGCACGATGGCGGCGGCCTATGAGGTGGCGCAGCTCAGGGGGGAGGCGTTGCACGCCGCGGAGCTCTTGTGGCTGGCGACGGCAGGGTCGGCGCGGGCTTTGCGGATTGAGGATCAGGCGGGGCGGCTGGAGCCGGGGTTTGAGGCGGATATCTGTGTGCTCGATCTGGCGTCCACGCCGGCCTTGGCGCAGCGGGTGGCGAATGCGGAGAATGGGTGGGAGGCTGTGTTTCCCACGCTGATGATGGGCGATGATCGCGCTGTGGTGGATGTGCGCGTGGCGGGGAGACGACGCGCCTAGGTTCCTAACTTTCTGCAAGGGTGTCGCGAAGTACTGAGGGCATTCCCCGCCCGTGGGGGCGGACGGGGGATGCCCGGTGGTGCCCACCGGGCGAAACGCTTCATCGGGCCGACTACACCACTCCAGGGTCATCCTCACCTGCTTGCGCCATATGCACCTCTGGCGCACTCTGGTCCCCCATCCATCGGCTCAACGTCACACGGCAAGAGTGCGCCGCCGGGCTTTGGCTCCATTCTGACGTCCGCAGGTCATGGGTTAAGGCGTTTGGATTGCCGTGGAGGCACCGCCCCTCCGCATCTGGCGTATACCACGCACCCGTGGCCAGAAAGACGCAGCCCGGCGCGATATCCTCTGTCACCTGCGCCCCCGCCAGACAGGCGCCGCGCGCGCTGCGGAGTTCCACGACATCGCCCTCGGCGATCCCCCGCGCGGCGGCGTCGCCCGGGTGGATCAGCACGGGCTCGCGCCCGGCAATCTTGGACGCTTGGCTCAGCGCGCCGTCGTCGCCCTGGGAATGGAGCCGGGTCCCCGGCTGGCCAGACAGGAGCGCGAGCGTCCCCGGGAGCGCGGCATCGCGCGGTGGGACCCATGTGGCGTGGCCTGGACACTCTGGCAGCGCGAACGCGGCGACGGTGTCTGAGTAGAGCTCGATCTTACCGCTGGGCGTTGGGCGCGGGTGGGCGGCAGGATCGGCGCGGAAGTCGGCGAGAAAGACCTGGCGCGGGTTCGGGTCGAGGAGCTCTATGGGCTCGCCCGCCCAGAACCTGTCCCAATCGGGGAGCGTGTGCCCGGCGCTCGTGGCGCTGTCCTGGGTCTGGGCCCAGAGGTGGCGGAGCCAGGCCTCCTCGTCCCGCCCTTCGGTAAAGGCCTCCGCCACCCCGAGCCGCTCGGCCAGGGCGGTGTACATCGCGTATTCGCTGCGCGCCTGCCCCGGTGGGTCGGCGACGGGGTGCATGGGGGTCAGCACGCGGTCGGTCTTGCCCGCGCCGAAATCTGCGCGCTCGGTGGCGGCGGCGGCGGGTAGCACGATGTCGGCGTGGCGGGCGGTGGCGGTCCAGTGGGTTTCGTTCACCACCACGAGGTCGGGCGTTTGGAACGCGGCGCTCAAGCGGCGCAGGTCTTGGTGGTGGTGGAATGGGTTGCCGCCTGCCCACCACACAAGCCGAGCCTGGGGCAGCGTGTGGGTCTGGCCGTCATAGCGGTAGGGCGCGCCGGGGCGCAGCAGCATTTCAGCGATCATCGCGACTGGGATCCTCTGCGCCACGGGGTTGGGCCCGGTGGGCAGCGCTGCCGCCCGAAGGGCGCGGTCGCTGGCGCCCACATGGCCGTTTACAGCGTAGCCGATGCCGTAGCCGCCGCCGGGCAGGCCGATTTGGCCCAGGGCGGCGGCCAACGTCACGCAGGCCCAGAGCGGCTGTTCGCCCCAATCGGCCCGTTGGAGCGCGGCGGCGCAGGTGATCATGGTGCGGTTTGCGGCCATCTGGCGGGCAAGCGCGCGGATATCGTCTGCGTCGAGCCCCGTGATCTCTGCAGCCCAGCTGGCGTCTTTGGCGGTGCCGTCTGTGGCGCCGGTTAGATAAGCCTCCACCCGCTCCCACCCGACGGTGTAGCGCGCGAGGAACGCAGGGTCATGGAGCCCCTCTACCAAGAGCGTGTGAGTCAGCGCGAGCATGAGGGCGGTGTCCGTGCCCGGGCGCGGGCTGAGCCAGCGGGCGTCAAGCTCCGCCGCCATATCGCCGCGATGGGGGCTGATGTTGACAAAGCGCACGCCACGCGCGCGGCAATGGCGGAGCGCGGCGGGGATGCGGTGAACAGAGGCTCCGCCGTCGCTGATCTGCATGTTGCGCAGAGCGAGCCCGCCAAAGGCCACGACAAGGGTGCTGTGGTCTGCAATCACCTCCCACCGCGTTGCTTGGGCGAGCTGGTCGCGGAAGGACCCGCCGAGGATATGAGGCATGGCGACGAGGGCGGCGTTGTAGCTGTAGTTGCCCTCCGACCCCGTGAAGCCGCCCAGGGTGTTGAGGAAGCGTTTGAGCTGGCTTTGGGCGTGGTGGAAGCGGCCCGCGCTCGCCCAGCCGTAGGAGCCTGCAAAGATCGCGCTGTTGCCGTGGGTGGCGATGGTCTGGCGCAGGGAGGACGCAATCAGATCGAGCGCGCGGTCCCAGGGGACGGTGACGTAGCTGTCGCGCCCGCGCGTGCCGCCGCCCTCAAGCCAGCCGCGCCGCAGGGCGGGGTGTGTGACCCGCGCCGGAGAGTTCGCAGTGCCTACCATGTTTTCGAGCAGCGCAGCGGGTGCGGGGTCCATCGGGTGAGCCGAGACCGCGCTGAGCGTGCCGCCTGTGCTTTGCGCCCGGGCGATGCCCCAGTGGCTTGATGTGAGACCCCGACGCGACATCCCCGCCTTCCGAACGCATTCCCGCGGCCTAAGGCTACGCGCAACCCGCCTAAATCCCAAGCGCCCCCGCCCGCCGCGGGGCGAAAAGTTTTCGCAAAACTTTTCCATGCGCGGCGGTGGCCCGCTTCGCGGGTCTGCGTTGCACCCCTTGCACCTCTGGGCTGCTAAGGCCACGGTCCGGTTATGGCGCAGCGCCCCCTTTACGGTGTCTTTTGGATGGTGATCACCGGCTTCCTCTTTGTTGGGGTGGCTGCGGTGGTCAAGCACTTGGGCGGGCGTGTGCCCGCCGCGGAGGCGGCGTTTCTGCGCTATCTGCTCGGGCTTGTGTTCCTCGTCCCGATGGTGCGCCCCATGCTGCGGGAGGGGTTGAGCCGTCAGGCCGGTGGCCTCTTTGCGCTTCGGGGTCTCGTGCATTCGCTTGGCGTCATCACCTGGTTTTTCGCCATGGGCACGCTGCCCGTCGCGGAGGTCGCGGCGATGGGCTACCTCACGCCCGTGGGGGTCACGATCGCGGCGGCGGTGTTTCTGGGCGAAAAGCTGGCGCTTCGGCGGATGCTGGCGATTGCGGTGGCTTTGTGCGGGGTGTTCGTGATCCTGCGCCCGGGGATCCGGGAGGTGGAGCTCGCGCACCTATCAATGCTTGGGACGACGACGATGTTTGCGGCCTCCTACCTCTTGGGCAAGATCATGGCCGACCGGGCGAGCCCGACGATGGTGGTGGGCATGTTGTCGATCACGGTGACCATTGGGCTCGCGCCCTTTGCAGTGGCGGTGTGGGTGACGCCCAGCGCGAGCGATCTGGCGTGGCTCTTTCTCGTGGCGGCGTTGGCGACGGGGGGGCACTACACGATGACAATGGCGTTCCAGGCCGCGCCTATGACGGTGACGCAGCCGGTGACGTTTTTGCAGCTTGTCTGGGCCACTTTGGTCGGGCTTTTGCTGTTTGGGGAGCCGCTCGACAGTTTCGTGATCTTGGGCGGCGTGATGATCTTGGCGAGTGTGAGTTATATCACCTGGCGGGAGGCGCAGAAGCGGCGGGCGGTGACGCCTGCGGCGCCGGCGACGAAGCTTTGAAACTGGCCCGCCCGGTGGGAACCACCGGGCAGCCCCTGACCGCGGGCGGGGGAGTAGCCCCCGCCCATGGGGGGCGGTCGGGGGCTGCCCGGTGTTGCCACCGGGCGGGCACTCTGCGGCAACGGCGTCCTACGACTGGGCCGCGAGCACGCGTTCCCGCCGCATAACGAAGAGGATGGCCCCAATGCCCGCCAGCGCTGTTGCGCATTGGATGTAGATCAGGGGGAATGCGCTCGCCCCATCGCCGAGGGCCGCACCGGCCAAGGCAGAGAGCCCCGCACCGCCGCCCAGCATCATCGCCCCGCCGAGGCCCGAGGCCGTCCCAGCGAGATGCGGGCGCACGCTCAGCATGCCTGCCGTCGCATTAGGCAGCGTCATGCCGTTGCCCAGCCCCACGAAGGTCATGGAGGCAAAGAACACAATCGCCGTCTGCGCCCCCAGCGTAAAGAGCGCCAAAAGCCCGAGCATCCCGCTCGCGCAGAGCAGCGCGCCCCACAGGATCATGCGGTTGATCCCCACGCGCACCGAGTACCGGCCAGAGATCCAATTCCCCGCGAAATACCCAATCGCAGGCGCGCCAAAATAGACGCCCAGCACCGAGGGGGAGAGGCCAAAAATCTCCGCCCCCACGTAGGGGGCACCGCCGAGATAGGCAAAAAACGCGCCAGATGTGAAAGCCGCAGACAGGTTGTAGCCCCAGAACCGGGGCGACGTCAGAAGCGCGGGGTAATCGCGGAGCTGATCGCGGAAGCGGGCGTGGGTCATTGGCGCGGTTTCGCCCAGATCTGCAAAGGTCACGGCGAGCATGAGCCCCCCTAGGGCAAAGAGCAGCCAAAAATTCGCCTGCCAGCCAAAGCTGTCGTCAAGCAGCCCGCCGAGCGCGGGCCCGACCATGGGCACCACCGACATCCCCATGGTGAGATAACCCAGCATGGAGGCCGCGCGGTCTTGGCTCACCAGATCCCGCACGATGGCCCGCGACAGCACCATTCCAACAACGACGGAGGCCTGCGCCATCCGAAACGCCAAGAACGTCTCCACATTCGGGGCAAAGATGCAGCCAAGCGTGGCCAGCATGTAAATCGTGACACCGGCAAGGATGACCGGGCGGCGCCCGTAGCGGTCGGCCATGGGCCCCACGAAAAGCTGAAGCCCCGCGTTGAACGCCAGATAGAGCGCCACCGAAAGCTGCATGACGCCGTAATCGGTGTCGAAATACTCCGTCATCCCGGGCAGGGACGGCAGGAAGACATTCATGGCGAGCGCGGACCCTCCGGCCAGGAGGATGAGCGTCGACAGGTGCGGTGGGGTCGTGCGGTCCAGATAGCGGACCTGGGAGGGATCAGGCATTGCCTTACTGTAACGCGGTTTCGCGCAGATGCTATGCACAGCGTGGCCGCCGTTTGTGCAGGGGTGTCCGAAACGCTGCGACGCGGGTTAGGTATCAACGCAAGGGGGCACTTCATAGCCCCGATGTGCTCGCCCGACGGCAACGTCGGGCCGCGCCGTTCCGCCCCCGTTTTGCCAAAGGCAAACCTTCGGTTTGACGGGCGGCGCGAACGCCACCCCTCGGACCGGCGCTATAGCACGCAAACCAACACGCCCAGTTGCGTCAGAACACTATGTGACACCGGCGCAAAAACCCTGACATGATGCGAAGTCACGATTTGAGATAGCGCAAACAACGGGAACTCGTCCCCCATGCACGCGAAATGCGGCCATATTTCGCTTTCATTGCGCCGCGATGCGGCATAACGAAAGAAAACTGCGCGACAGGGCGCGAGACGATCAAGATGAAAGGCCCCCCATGACCGACATTCTTCAAGAGCTCGACACCCAACGACAGGCCGCACGCCTTGGCGGCGGGGAAAAGCGGATTGCAGCGCAGCACGCCCGCGGCAAGCTCACCGCGCGGGAGCGGGTGGAGCTTTTGCTCGACGAGGGCTCGTTCGAAGAGTTCGACATGTTCGTCACCCACCGCTGCACCGATTTCGGGATGGAAAAGTCGAAGCCGTCGGGCGACGGCGTCGTCACCGGCTGGGGCACGATCAACGGGCGGCAGGTTTATGTGTTCAGCCAGGACTTCACGGTCCTGGGCGGGTCGGTGTCGCACACTCACGCAATGAAGATCTGCAAAATCATGGATATGGCCGTCCAGAACGGAGCGCCGGTCATCGGGATCAACGATTCGGGTGGCGCGCGGATTCAGGAGGGCGTCGACAGCCTCGCGGGCTATGGCGAGGTGTTCCAGCGCAACATCGAGGCCTCGGGCGTGGTCCCGCAGATCTCCGTCATCATGGGGCCCTGCGCGGGGGGCGCGGTGTATTCGCCTGCGATGACTGACTTCATCTATATGGTGCGCGACAGCTCCTACATGTTTGTCACCGGGCCTGACGTGGTGAAAACCGTGACGAATGAGATCGTGACGGCCGAGGAACTGGGCGGCGCGAGCACGCACACCAAAAAGAGCTCCGTCGCCGATGCGGCCTTCGAGAATGACGTGGAATGTCTGGCGGAGGTGCGGCGTCTGGTCGATTTCCTGCCGCTCAACAACACGGCCAAACCGCCACGCCGCCCGTTCTTTGACCCGCCGGACCGGGTGGAAGAAAGCCTCGACACGCTCATCCCCGCGAACCCCAACACGCCCTATGACATGAAGGAACTGATCCTGAAGGTCGCCGATGAGGGTGATTTCTGCGAGATTCAGGAGGATTTCGCAAAGAACATGATCACGGGCTTTATCCGGCTTGAGGGCTCCACCGTGGGCGTCGTGGCCAACCAGCCCATGGTGCTGGCGGGGGTGCTGGACATCGATAGCTCGCGTAAGGCCGCGCGGTTTGTCCGGTTCTGCGACGCGTTCGAGATCCCGATCCTGACCTTTGTGGACGTGCCGGGCTTTCTGCCCGGTGTGACACAGGAATATGGCGGGGTGATCAAGCACGGGGCAAAGCTGCTCTTTGCCTATGGGGAGGCCACGGTGCCGAAGGTCACTGTCATTACGCGCAAGGCCTATGGCGGGGCTTACGTCGTTATGAGCTCCAAACACCTGCGGGGCGATTTCAACTACGCCTGGCCCACGTCAGAGGTGGCGGTGATGGGCGCGAAAGGTGCCACAGAGATCATCCACCGCGCCGATCTGGGCGACCCGGAAAAGATCGCGCAGCACACCAAGGACTACGAGGACCGGTTCGCGAACCCGTTCGTGGCCGCCCAGCGGGGCTTCATCGACGAGGTGATCATGCCGCAATCGACGCGGAAGCGGGTGAGCCGGGCGTTTGCATCGCTGCGGAACAAGAAGGCCACGATGCCGTGGAAGAAGCACGATAATATTCCGCTCTAGTATCTCACAAGAGCTCCAAAATGAATAAAGAAGCAGAAATTGCATGGCTTGAGCACCTGAGGGGCAGGTTTAAGGCCGAATTTTCTTTCTTTGTTGCTCTTTTGGGTTCGTCGTTACTGTTTTTTCAGACAGATGAAGCCGAATTGTGGGAGCGCGTACATAGCTTCGTTGTCATCGGCGGCGCGACAGCGATGTATGCCTTGGCGATCATTGCAGCAATACGCGCTAGTCTGGCAGACTTAATGGAGCGCAACTATTTCGAACTAGCCTTTGGTAAGGAAAGTAATCAGATTTCATCATACCCTCCATTCAACCTTCCTTCGATGTTAGCGTTTCCATTATATTTTTTTAATCGTTTCTTAGTTGGGCATTGCCTTGGGCTTTATCTAGGTCCATTTAGATCGCTACGTGACATGCAGGTTGCACTATCGCTTGCTCATGGTCGCCTTGTAGTTTTGACTATAATTGCAGTTCTGGCATTAGCATTTGCCTTCATCGAACAAGTCCGCGAACAATACTCCATTGATATGGATTTTTCGCCATGACTAGCCGCTTCCACATGATCCCCGGCGGGCCGCGGCCGGTAGCTCCGTTTTCCCACGCCGTTGAAGCCGATGGGTGGGTGATCTTGACGGGGCAGATGCCGACGGATGCGGCGGCTCCGGATGATCCTTTGCCTGAGGGCATTGAGGCGCAGACGCGGGCGGTTATGCGGAACCTCGAAATCGTGTTGAACGGGCTCGGGCTCGATCTGAGCCATGTGGTGCAGTGCCGGTGCTTCCTGACAGCGTTCGAGCGGGACTATGGGGCGTTCAACGCCACCTATGAGTCGTTTTTTCCGGCAGATCGCCGTCCGGCGCGGACGACGGTGGGGGTGACGGCGCTGGCCGTGGGCGCTTTGGTCGAAATCGATTGCGTGGCGCGGCGGCCGTGACGGGAAACATGCGATATAGGGCCCAAAAACATGTGGTTACGTGGTTAACCCAAGTGTTTGCAAACTGCGTGGAAATTGTGCACTATCGCGCAGCGTTTACCCGCACCTATTGGTCTGCGGGATCTGCGGCCCCACCCGGGAGGAACCTGACGGCGCAAGCCTTGGGTGGGTGGGGCTGCATCCTAACGCTTCTCACCCCCAGCATCGCAAGCGCGTTCGAGCTGCCCTCGGGCCACGATATCCGGTTCCAGGACAGCTTTTACGAGCGCCAGGACGACGGCGCGCTGTGGGCGCGGTTCCGCTTTGTGATGCCTGCGATTGGGGCAGGTGTGGGCTATGACGCGGTCGCGGGCGACTTCCTAACGCTGTGCGAAACCTACGCGCTGCCGTCGCTCGCGGGCCAAGATATCCCCGAACAGATCGTCATCTCCCTGGCTGCGCAAGAGACAGAGTTCGGCGTCTCCACCCCCGGTGTTGTTCAGTTTTTCGAGGCATTTCGCCCCGAAAGCACCTCCTGCATGTGGGAGGCTTTTTGATGACCATACAATATCTTGCGGGACGTAGTTCATCCAAAGGGCGATTTGAGGCTTTGCGGTCACAGCCCACCCGCGCCCTGAGCCGCGCGTATCAAAAAACGCTGTCTTGGCGTATGTTGTCCACAGGTTGCACCCAAGTGACCCTTACCTCGAACGAGGGGCAGGCAGGGCAAATTGCCCAAGGTCCCGTGGACAGAAAAAGCAGGAGACAGAAATGTCTAAGAGCATCAAAGTTGCGGTGCTGCTGGGGCTTGTGGCCCTCGCGGCCGCATGCGCACGCAGAGACGCAGAAAACCCAGTACAAGAATTCGTGGTGTTGGACCCTGAGCCGGTTACCATCGAGCCTACCTTTAAGGGTAAGTTCAAGTAATCAGCCCAGGTGGGCACGAATACGGAAGCGGGACCTTCAGCCCGCTTCCACTTTTCCGTTTGCCGCCCCGCGGGGGACGAGCTGATGGAAAAGCATCGCGGTTTCCCGGGCCGACTCACCGGGACAGATTTCCATTTCACCATTAGGCGCGCGAATAAGGCCGGGGCGACCCCGATCATTCGGCGTGAGCGTTTCGCGGACCGCCGCCCGCCCGACCGCCGGGCGGACGAGGCATTCGTGCGCGCGCTTTGGACCCATTTCGGCGACGCGCCGTTTGCGCGCGGCAATCTGGATGCGGGGCGGCTGTCGTGGCTGTTTGGCCGCGAGGTGCTGCCCGCCGAGGACCCGTTTGACCCTGAAAGCTACGACGCGCTGCTCGTGCTCAATGTGCCTGCCGCCCAGGCCGCGTTTCCGGCGGCCTTTGAGGACGGGGGCGAGGAATGAGCGCGCCTATCGACACCCATATGACTGACATGAACGGACCGAGGTAACAGCAATGTTCAAGAAAATCCTCATCGCGAACCGGGGCGAAATCGCCTGCCGCGTGATCAAGACTGCGCGCAAGATGGGGATCGCCACGGTGGCGATCTATTCAGACGCGGATGCGGGCGCGTTGCACGTCAAGATGGCCGATGAGGCGATCCATATCGGCCCGCCGCCCGCCAACCAGTCCTACATCGTCATCGACAAGGTGATGGACGCGATCAAGCAGTCGGGCGCGGAGGCCGTGCATCCGGGCTATGGCTTCCTGTCGGAGAACAAGCTGTTTGCGGAGGCTTTGGAGGCCGCGGGTGTCGCCTTTATCGGGCCGCCTGCGGGCGCGATTGAGTCCATGGGCGACAAGATCACGTCGAAAAAGATCGCACAGGAGGCCGATGTCTCCACCGTGCCTGGCTACATGGGGCTCATTGAAGACGCCGAGGAGGCGGTCAAGATCTCCAACCAGATCGGCTATCCGGTGATGATCAAAGCCTCTGCAGGGGGTGGCGGTAAGGGGATGCGCATCGCGTGGACTGACGAGGAAGCGCGCGAGGGGTTCCAGTCGTCGAAGAATGAAGCGGCGAATTCCTTTGGCGATGATCGAATTTTTATCGAAAAATTCGTGACCCAGCCGCGGCACATCGAAATTCAGGTGCTGTGCGACAAGCATGGGAACGGCGTCTATCTGCATGAGCGGGAATGTTCGATCCAGCGCCGCAACCAGAAGGTGGTGGAGGAGGCGCCGTCGCCGTTCCTTGACCCCGAGACGCGCAAGGCGATGGGGGAGCAGTCGCTCGCGCTCGCCCATGCGGTTGGCTACGCCTCCGCAGGGACCGTCGAATTCATCGTGGATGGCGACAAGAACTTCTACTTCCTCGAGATGAACACGCGCCTGCAGGTGGAGCATCCGGTGACGGAGCTGATCACGGGCGTGGACCTGGTCGAGCAGATGATCCGCGTGGCAGCAGGCGAGGAGCTGAGCCTGAAGCAGGATGAGCTCAAGATGGAAGGTTGGGCGATTGAGAACCGGCTTTATGCCGAGGATCCGTATCGCAACTTCCTGCCCTCCATCGGGCGTCTGACCCGCTATCGCCCCCCGGCGGAGGTCGCGTCTGGTCCTATGGCGGACGCGGGCACCTGGCATGAGGACGCGCCGGTGGCGGAGACGGGGGTGCGCAATGACACCGGCGTCTTCGAGGGTGGCGAGATCAGCATGTATTACGACCCGATGATCGCAAAGCTCTGCACTTGGGGCCCGGACCGGGCGGCGGCGATCGAGGCGATGCGCGGGGCGCTTGATGCGTTCGAGGTGGAGGGGATCGGTCACAACCTGCCCTTCGTGGCGGCTGTGATGGATCATCCCAAGTTCATCTCTGGCGATATGACGACCGCGTTCATTGCGGAGGAATATCCGGACGGATTTGACGGGGTCGAACTGCCCGCGGACACGCTGCGCAAGGTGGCGGCGTCGGCGGCGGCCATGAACCGGGTGAGCGAGATCCGCCGCACGCGCATCAGCGGGCGGATGGACAACCACACCCGCGTCGTGGGCGATGTGAGTGTGGTGACGGCGCAGGGCCAGACCTTTCCGGTGACGATCTATGCGGACCGCGAGGGGGCCGATGTGACGTTCGAAGACGGCGCAAAGCTGCGCGTGGAAAGCGACTGGACCCCGGGGCAGAGCCTCGCGCGGGTGAGTGTGGATGGAGAGGCGCTGGCGCTCAAGGTCGATAAGATCACCCATGGCTTCCGCATCCGGTTCCGCGGGGCGGATATGAAGGTGCGCGTGCGCTCCCCCCGGCAGGCGGAACTGGCGGAGATGATGCCCGAAAAGCTGCCGCCTGATACCTCCAAGATGCTGCTGTGCCCGATGCCGGGCCTGATCGTTAAGGTCGACGTGGCCGTGGGCGATGAGGTGCAGGAGGGGCAGGCGCTATGCACCGTCGAAGCGATGAAGATGGAAAACATCCTGCGCGCGGAGAAGAAGGCGAAGGTCACAAAGATCAACGCAGGCGCGGGCGATAGCCTGGCCGTTGACGATGTGATCATGGAGTTTGAGTGACATCTTTCGCCGGCATAGATGTGCGTCTGTGGCAGGCGCTCATTGCTGGCGGGGTTGTGGCGCTCGGTTGGGTGGTGACGGGCTGGCGCAACCGCGCTGAGGCCCGCGCGCTCAAGGCTGAAAAGCTGCGGGATGCGCACAAGGCGCTCTTTGCGGAGATACGGACGACGCTCTCGCAGTTCTCTGAGGGGGGGCGGGAGGTGTTTGAGTCGGCACTGGAGGAGATGCGGGCAGACGCGGACTTTGTTCCGTTTATCCCAAAGCAACGCCATGATTTGATTTTCGGTGCAATGGTGCCGCAGCTCGACGTGCTGCCGCGCGCCACGATTGACGAGATCGTGGCCTATTATTCAGTGATTGGGTCCTTGGCGGGCTTGGCTGACGACATGCGAGGCGAGGGGTTCAAGGCTATGAGCCAGACGCGCCGGATCGCGTTATACGAGGACTACGCCGCCACCCATGTGCGCGCGTTTCGACTGGGCGAACTAGCGTTGGCTGTGATTGCAGGTTTTGCAGATGGCGGCCACGACGCAGCGCGCGCCGCGGCAGATCGCATCAATAGCTCGGCCGGGGACCGTGGCGTTCCCCCGGGCGCAGGGGCAGGGGATTGAGCGGGATGTCTGTCTGTCGTTCCATGGGGCACCTCCTGGCGTCTCACAGGTGTAACATAAGCCTTCGGGGCGTCGCGCGCAATTACCCGCCGCGCGCCTCGCTGATTTCACGCTGGCGCATGGGCATTTTGTCGATGGTGCGGCTGAGTTCGCGCATGTCCCAAGGGAACGGCTTGCGCAGTTTCACGCCGCCATCCTTGCCGATGAGCACCATTTGGAACCCACGGGGACGGAGCTCCTGGCGCAAGTCCGACGGATCATCGGGGCGTGTGTCGGTGATGATCACGATGTCACGTTCCACAGCCTCTTCAATTTCGGCAAAGAGGTTGTCGAGCTGGGTTTGGAATGCGGGGTCGAGCGGGCTGTCGGCAAAGATAATCACCGGGCGCGCGGTCCATTTGAACGCGTCGATATCGATGCTCGCGGCGTCGAACACGGTGTCGGGCGCGCTTTGCCACTGGGCCAGCGGGGTGTCGTCTGCGCTGGTGGCGTGGGCGGCCAACGGCAGGCTCAGGATCAAGGCGCTTGCGAGAGCAGGCAAAATTTTCACGGATGCGTCTCCTTTGACCCACTACATAGGTGCTCAAAGCGCCAGGGCGAAGGGGGCACCGCATCCGTCGCATCACATTCCCGCCCCGGGCGGTTGGATAAAAGGAAGGACAGACCATGGATGAACGTTGGAAAGCGCTAGCGGACAAGGAGCTGCGCGGGCGCCCTGTGGATGACCTGACGTGGAAGACGCTCGAAGGCATTGATGTAAAGCCGATTTATGGGCCCGCCGACGTTGAGGGGATCGACCGGGGCACTCCCGGCGAGGCGCCGTTCACGCGCGGTGTTAAGGCCACGATGTATGCCGGTCGCCCTTGGACGATCCGGCAATATGCGGGCTTTTCGACGGCTGAGGAATCGAATGCGTTCTACCGCAAGGCTTTGGCCGCGGGTCAGCAGGGGGTGTCGGTCGCGTTCGATCTGGCGACGCACCGGGGCTATGACAGCGACCACCCGCGCGTGGTGGGCGATGTGGGCAAGGCGGGCGTGGCTATCGACAGCGTCGAGGACATGAAGACGCTCTTTGACGGGATCCCGCTCGAAAAAATCTCCGTCTCCATGACCATGAACGGGGCCGTGATCCCGGTTCTGGCGTCGTTTATCGTCGCGGGGGAGGAGCAGGGGGTGGACCGGTCGCTCCTGTCGGGCACGATCCAGAACGACATCCTCAAGGAGTTCATGGTGCGAAACACCTATGTGTATCCGCCTGAGCCATCGATGCGGATCGTGGCGGACATCATTGAGTACACGGCCAACGAGATGCCGAAATTCAACTCCATCTCCATCTCCGGCTATCACATGCAGGAGGCGGGCGCGAACCTGGTGCAGGAGCTCGCGTATACGTTGGCGGACGGGCGCGAATATGTGAAGGCCGCGCTTGACCGTGGGATGGATGTTGACAAGTTCGCGGGGCGGCTGAGCTTTTTCTTTGCCATCGGGATGAATTTCTTCATGGAGGCGGCGAAGTTGCGCGCGGCGCGGATGCTTTGGTCGCGGATCATGGCGGAGTTTGAGCCGAAGAACCCGAAGTCGATGATGCTGCGGACCCATTGCCAGACCTCTGGCGTGTCGCTGCAGGAGCAGGACCCCTACAACAACATCGTGCGCACCGCGTTCGAGGCGATGTCGGCGGTGCTCGGCGGGACGCAATCGCTGCACACGAACTCCTTCGACGAAGCGATTGCGCTGCCGACGGAGTTTTCGTCGCGCATCGCGCGGAACACGCAGCTGATTTTGCAGGAAGAGACGGGGGTGACGAATGTCGTCGATCCGCTGGCGGGGTCGTACTACGTGGAGGCGCTGACTGAAGAGTTGGCGAACGAGGCGTGGACGCTCATCCAAGAGATCGAGGAGATGGGCGGCATGACCAAGGCCGTGGCGAGCGGCCTGCCAAAGCTGAAGATCGAAGAAAGCGCGGCCAAACGGCAGGCAATGATCGACCGCGGCGATGAGGTCATTGTCGGCGTCAACAAGTACAGGCTGGAGAAAGAGGATGAGATCGACATCCTCGATGTCGACAACATGGCGGTGCGCGAGCAGCAGGTGGCCAAGCTGGAGCGCATTCGCGGCGCCCGCGATCAGGCGGCGTGTGATGCCGCGCTGCTTGAGCTGGGGCGGCGCTGTGAGGAGGGCGGGAACCTGTTGGACGCCGCAGTGGAATGCGCCCGGGCGCGGGCCACGGTGGGCGAAATCAGCCTCGCTATGGAAGGCACATTCGGGCGTCACAGGGCGGAGGTGAAGACTTTGGCAGGTGTGTACGGCTCCGCCTATGAGGGCGATGAGGGGTTTGAGGCGATCCAGAAGGCGGTGGAGAGCTTTGCGGAGGATGAGGGGCGCAGACCTCGGATGCTGGTGGTGAAGATGGGCCAGGACGGCCATGACCGCGGCGCGAAGGTCATCGCGACGGCCTTTGCCGATATCGGGTTTGACGTGGATGTGGGGCCGCTTTTCCAGACGCCGGAGGAGGCCGCGCAGGACGCGATCGACAATGACGTGCATGTGGTGGGGATTTCCTCCCAGGCCGCGGGACACAAGACGCTGGCGCCAAAGCTTATTGAAGCTCTACGCGCGCAGGATGCAGGCGATATCCTCGTGATCTGCGGCGGCGTGATCCCGGCGCAGGACTATGCCTACCTGAAGGAGGCGGGCGTTGCTGCGATCTTTGGGCCGGGGACCAATATACCTGACGCGGCACAGGATGTGTTGAAGCTGATCCGCGCCGCGCGAGGGTAAAAGGACGGGGGTAGGCGCACGGGTCGGCCCCGCCGCGTTCCGCGAGCGTGCCCGCCCTCGTGCCCCTTCCGCGCGTCTGTGCTAGGGGGGCGCCATGGATATGGTTTTGGATCATTTGATTGTGTCTGCCGCGGATCTGACGGCGGGCACGGCGTCGGTGGCCTCTGCGTTGGGGCAGCCATTGCAGCCGGGCGGGCAGCACGCGCTCTTTGGCACGCATAACCAGCTTTTGAGCCTCGGGGCCGAGGACTACCTGGAGGTGATTGCGGTGGACCCTGGCGCTGCGCCTTTGGAGCGGGCGCGGTGGTATGATCTGGACCGGTTCGGGGGGCCCACGCGGCTGACGAATTGGGCGCTTCGGGTGTCTGATTTGGACGCGGCATTGGCGGCGCTGGGGCCTGGTTTTGGCGCGCCCATTGCGGTGTCGCGAGGGGATTTGCGGTGGCGCATGGCGGTGCCCGCGACTGGCGTTCTGCCCTATGACAACTGCGCCCCGGCGCTTTTGGAGTGGGAGACACCGCCGCCCGGGCCGCGGTTGACGGAGCGGGGGTGTCGGTTGGTCGAGCTGACCGTGTGTCATCCGGCGGCGGAGGCGCTTTCGGCATTGCTGGCCCCGCATTTCACTGACGCGCGGGTGCGGTTTGCGGCGGGGATGCCGCGGCTTATCGCGCGGGTTGCGACGCCCGCGGGTGAGCGGGTGTTGGCATGATCATCCGCCCTGCGACACTCGGCGACCTGCCTGCCATCGGGGCCATTTGGAACCCCGCGATCCGGGAGACGGCGCAGACATTCAATTCCGTCGAGAAGACGTCGGATGATCTGCGCGCGCTTTATGACAGTCAGCGGGCGGCCGGCTATGCGTTGCTTGTCGTGGAGGAGGACGCGCTCATTGGCTTTGGGCTTTATTCCCAGTTTCGGGGTGGCGTGGGCTATGCGCGCACGATGGAGCATACGCTCTATATGGCGGCTGCGGCGCGGGGGAAGGGTGCAGGCGCTGCGCTTTTGCGTGCGTTGGAAGATCACGCGCGGGCGCAGGGCGCCCATGCGCTGATCGGCGGGATCGCAGGGGAGAACCCAGATAGTGTGCGGTTTCACGCCCGTCACGGCTATGCTGAGGTGGCCACGCTGCCGCAGGTGGGCTACAAGTTCGGCCGTTACATGGATTTGGTATTGATGCAGAAAATCCTGACCTGACTTGCGGGTGACGAGACGGGCGGGTCATGAGGCGGTAAGCACGGCGCATGTCGATTTGGTCACGCATCGCGGATGCCTTGAGCGCCCTTGCGCAGGGTGAAGGGCTCAGTGCGGTTTTTGAAAAACTGCGCACCCCGCCGGAGCGGACGGTGGCCTTTGCCATTGCGGTAATTGCGCTGGGCGCCAAAATGGCCAAGGCCGATGGCATGGTCACCCGCAATGAGGTCGCGGCCTTTCGCGAGGTGTTCCATATCCCTCAGGCTGAGGAGGCGAACGCGGCGCGGGTGTTTAACCTGGCGCGCACGGATGTGGCGGGGTTCGAGACCTATGCCAAGCGGATCAAGGCCATGTTTGGCGCGGAGATGGGGACGCTCACCGAGCTCATGGAGGGGCTTTTCCACATCGCGGTTGCCGATGGCAGCTACCACCCGCGAGAGGATGCTTTTTTGGGCGTTGTCGCAGGGATATTCGGGATTGAGGAGCGCGCCTTTCGGTCCATGCGGGCGCGCCATGTGCCGGGGATGGAGCCGGACCCATATGACGTTCTGGGGCTGCCGCCGGATGCCGATCACGCCACGGCGCGGGCCCGGTGGCGCACGCTCGTGCGGGAAACCCATCCCGACCGCTTGATGGCGCGCGGGGTGCCGGAGGAGGCCGTGAAGATTGCCGAGCGGCGCATGGTCGCCATCAACCGCGCGTGGGATGAAATCACGCGCAAGGCCGCGCAGCAGGGCGGGGCTGCGTGAAGCTCGCCACCTACAATGTCGAATGGTTCGATGCGCTCTTTGCCGATGACGGGTCGCTTTGCGAGGATGATGGCTGGTCGGCGCGCTGGAACGTGACCCGGCGGGCGCAGATCGCGGCGCTGGGGCGGGTGTTTCAGGCGCTCGATGCCGATGCGATCATGGTGATTGAAGCCCCCGATACGAGCCGGGGGCGGGACACTGTTCGCGCCTTGGAGCAGTTCACCGCGCGCTTTGGGCTGCGGCAGCGCGCGGTTCTGGTGGGCTTTCCTAATGACACCCAGCAGGAAATTGCGCTGCTTTATGATCCCGATGTGATGTCGGTGGCCCATGCGCCGGGCGCAAGCGCAGATGCGCCGCGCTTTGACGGGGCGCTTTCCATCGATCTTGATACCGATGCGCGTGGGGATGCGGTGCGCTGGTCAAAGCCGCCGCTGGAGGCGCGCGTGACGGTGGCGGGGCGCGTGGTGCAGGTGATCGGGGTCCATGCCAAGTCCAAGGCGCCCCATGGCGCGACAAGCGCGGAGGAGGCCACGCGGATCTCCATCGCGAACCGGCGCAAGCAGCTGGCGCAGTGTATTTGGCTGCGCCGGCGGGTGGAGGCGCTGCTGGCGGCGGGCGAGGATGTGATCGTTCTGGGCGACTTCAACGATGGTCCGGGGCTTGATGACTACGAGAAACTCTTTGGCCGGTCGGGGGTGGAGATTGTGATGGGGGAGCCCGCGTCGATGTATGATCCGCATGCGGCGCAGGCGCTGAGTTCGCGCTTTGCGGGGCCGACCACGGCGCGGTTTTGGTTGCGTCAGGAGCAGCGCTATTTGCAGGCGCTTTTGGACTACATCATGGTGTCGCCGCGCTTGCGAGACCTAGAGCCGCGCTGGCGGATTTGGCATCCCCTTGACGACCCAGAGTGCTTTGAGGATCAGGCTTTGCAAAAGGCGCTGCTGGCAGCGTCTGACCATTTTCCGGTGACGGTGGAGTTTGATCCGCTGGGGTGAACTTGGCGATCGCTTGGCCTATATCGGGGCCATGAAACATGTTGCCTTTGTCTGTCTCGCAGCCTTGCCCACCGCTGCCCTCGCGGAGGAGGAGCCTGATGCGCGCTCCCTGATGGAGCGGGGGGCTGAGCTGTTTTTCGAGGGGCTCCGGCAGGAGATGGAGCCCGCGATTGAAGGTCTGGGCGAGATGACCCGGGATATGGCCCCGGCGATGCGCGAGTTTATGATGCAGATGGGGCCTCAATTGCGGGCGCTGCTCGATGATATCGAGGACCTGTCGCAATACGAGCCACCAGTTATGCTGCCGAACGGGGATATTCTGCTGAGGCGAAAGGTGCCGGAGGAGGTAGTAGAGGATGAAGGTGGGGTCGTGGATTTGTAGCCTTTCACTGTCCTTGGCACATATCTCCTGCCCGGTGGGCACCACCGGGCGGGACCTAGTTGCTGAGCGCCGCGCCCGGGGTCAAATTTCGTAGACCTCCAAATCCTCCGCAATCCCGGCATTTGGGCCGAACTCGCGCGCGAGGGCCTCAAGCGCAGCATTGCGAGGCTCCTCCGCGTCCATCTGCACGCGGATATGGGTGAGCAGCAGCCGCTTTACCCCCGCCGCGCGGGCCATGCGTGCGATCTCGGAGGGCGTAGGGGATTTGGCGTCGAGCGACGGGGATAGCGTCTGGCCCTCGGACCGGTAGCACCAATGGACGAGCAGGTCGGCACCCTGGGTCAAAGTCTCCAACGCGGGGCAGAGCCCGGCGTCGCCGGAGAACACGAAGCTTTTCCCACCGGCATCAAGACGCATCGCCATGCAGGTGAGATGGTGCTGTGCGTGGGGGACTTCGCAGGTGGTGAGCCGCCAGCCGTCGCCGTCCAGGACGAAGCCGGGCTCGATTTCCGCGATCTCCGGTGCGGGCCAGGGCCGCGGGACGGTGCCGCCGCGGGCGCGCCAGACCTCCTGACTTTCCACGAGCCCCGTGCGCGCAGCCAGGTCAAAGGCCAGCGCGCCCTGCGGACCAAAGAGCCGCTCGTGGATCGTGGCAATGGGCGCGGGCCCAAAGACGCGGATGCGTTTATCGGCGCTATCCCATGCGGCGTGGATGAGCCGCGCGTAGTCGATCATGTGGTCGGAATGGAGATGGGTGAAGACGAGCACATCGACATCAGCGGGCTCAAACCCGGCCTCTAGCAGACGGCTCACTACCCCGCCGCCGCAGTCAAGGAGGATGCGCTGGCCTGCGGCCTCGACCAAAAGGCCGGTGGAGGCGCGGCGCGCATAGGGCTCAGGCGAGCCGGAGCCTAGGACGTGCAGCCGCACCGCGACGCTACTGGGCGGCCGTGCGCGCGGCGAGCCCGTCGCGTTCGAGCGCGCGCAACGCGTCCTCGAGCTTGTCGAGGGTGTCGAGGAACTGGTCGTGTTCGTCCTGGGTGATCGCCGCGATGAGCGTGTTTTGGCGACCGATCATATGGGGCCAAGCGCGCTCGTAGCTCGTGCGACCGCGGGGCGTGAACTGCAACACGTGCTGGCGCTGATCGGCGTCCGAGACATCGACGGTGATCAGCCCATCCTCGGCCAGTTTCTTGATCGCGCGGCTCACCATGGCTTTGTCGATCTTGGTCTGGCGCACGATCTCTGAGGCGGTGATGCCGGGCTCGGTGTCCATCATCACGAGGATGCGCCATTGGGATAGGGAGATATCGGCAGCCTCGCTCAAAAGCCGCGCGGCGTGGGCATTCAGTCGGCCATGGATCCGGCTGATACGGTAGGTGAGACGCCGCTCAAGCGGCGGGGTCGATTGGGTCATTGGGTCCACCATCTAGACGGCCGAAGCGGGAGAGTGCCGCGGCACGGTCTCATTATTGTGGCAGAGGGCAGTTGACGGATCAACGAAAAGATTAATTTTTCGCAGCCCGTTGTCGGACGGACGCTGCGTTAGTCCTGAGACGGGGGCGGCGTTGCGCCCTTTTGGGCCGCTTTTTCGATGCCCCACGGCTCAATCCCAATGGACAGCGCCGCGCGCCCGATCATGTGGGCGCCGATGGGGGCCGTGAGCAGGAGGAAGAGGAAGATCAGCACGCAGCGCAGCACCACGGCGGGTTCTGCAAAGTGGATGCCCACCCCGGCGAGCACGAGGCCGGAGCTGAGCGTGCCGACCTTGGTGGCGGCGTGCATGCGGATATAGACGTCGGGCAGGCGGATGATGCCGATGCCCGCAGCGACGGCAAAGATGCCGCCTACGCCGATGAAAATGGATACGAGGATGTCAGTCATAGCTGTCCTCCTGATCGCCGCGGCGTTCCTTGAACCGCTCCGCAAAGCGCGCGAGCGCGACGGTGGCGAGGAAGCCCACGAGCGCAAGCACCAGCGCCACGTCGAGGAACGCGACATCGCCGGACCACACCGCCGCGATGCCGCAGAAGGACACGATTGAGACGGTCATCATATCGAGCGCCACCACCCGGTCGGGCAGCGTGGGCCCCCGGCCCAGCCGGTAGAGCGCGAGCCCCACGGCTACAAACACCGCGCCAAATCCAAAGAGGATGATGCCAGAGCTCATCGTCGCCAGCATGATCAGGCTCCTTCCGGTTCGGGATCGGGGTGCTCGCCGAGCGCGTCCATCACCCATTTTTCCATGCCCGACTTGATGTCGTGGCAGATCGCGTCCGGGTCATCGGCAAACATGGCGTGGATGCGCAGGGTGCTGCGGTCGGGCGAGACGTCGATGCAGAGCGTGCCGGGGGTCAGGGACACGAGGTTCGTCACCAGCAAAATGCCCGCGTCCGAGCGCACGTCGAGCGGGACGTCGATGATGGCGGGCTGCGCGCGGTGGTCGGGCGTGACGATGTCCCAGAGCACGGCGGCGCTGGAAATCACGAGCTCGTAGAGGAAGAGCACGATGAGTTTGCACCAGTACCAGACCTGCAAAAAGTAGCTCGTCCGTTCGCCCATGAGCGGTTGCAGGAGCCAGAGCAGCGCGTAGCTCAGCACGAAGCCGCCGCCGAGGGTCAGCGTGTCAAAGGAGCCCATGAAAAAGGCCCAGAGCACGGTGAGGATCAGGTTGGCGACGAATGTGTTCACTGGGTGCCTCCCAACACGGCATCGATATAGGCCGTGGGATCAAGGAGTTGAGCCGCAGACGTTTCCGCAAAGCTAATGAAGGGCTGGGGGAAAAGGCCGATGATCATGGTGAGCACGGCGAGCGAAGCCACGGGCAGGATCAGCCTGCCACGGTCCACGTTGTTGATGCGCTTGAGCTCCGGGTCGATGCCCTCGGGGTGGGGTTTCCAGAATGCCTCGGCCCAGATTTTGGTCATGGAGAAGATCGTCAGAAGCCCGGTGAGCAGCGCGACGGCGGCGATGATCCAGCCTTGGTCTTCTAGTGCGGCGGCGACGAGGACGTATTTCGCCCAGAAGCCTGAGAGCGGCGGGAAGCCTGCGAGGGAGAAGGCGGGGATGAGGAAGAGCACCGCGAGGAGCGGCGCGGATTTATAGAGCCCGCCGATCTTGCTCAGTTCCGTCGAGCCCGCCGCGCGTTCGGCGATGCCTGCGATGAGGAACAGGTTCGCCTTAACCACGATGTGGTGGACGAGGTAGAACACCGCCCCCGCAATCGCGAGCGGGGTGTAGAGCGCGAGGCCCATAATCATGTAGCCGATCTGGCTGACGATGTGGAACGACAGGATCTTGCGCATGTCATTCTGCGCAGCGGCCCCGAGGACACCGGTGAGCATGGTGAGGGCGGCGACCCACAGCAGGACCTCGTGCGTGAAGCCGATGTCGTGGTCAAAGACGAGCGTGAACATGCGCAAAAGCGCGTAAACGCCGACCTTTGTCAGCAGCCCCGCAAAGACCGCGGAGACGGAGAAGAACGGCGTGTGGTAGGCTGCGGGTAGCCAGAAGAAGAGCGGGAAGACCGCCGCCTTCACCCCGAATGCGATGATGAAGAGCATGGCGACGAGCGTGACGACGCCTTGGTCCTCAATCTCCCCCACCTTGGTCGACAGGTCCGCGAGGTTCAGCGTGCCCGTCATCCCGTAAAGGAGCCCGATGCCGGAGAGAAAGAGGATCGTGGAGATGAGGTTCAGCGTCACGTATTTGATCCCGCCGTCGATCTGCGCAGGCCGTCCGCCCAGGACTAGCAGGCCGAAGGAGGAGATCAGCATGACCTCGAACCACACATAGAGGTTAAAGAGGTCGCCGGTCAGGAACGCCCCGATCACGCCGCCGATGAGGATGTTAAAGAGCGCGTGGTAGCCGAGGTACTCCGCCCGCTCTGTGATCTCTGCCAGGGCAAAGATCGACACGGCGAGCGCCGTGATCGCGGTGATGACGACCATGACGGCGCTCAGGTAATCGGCCACGAGCGTGATGCCGAAGGGCGCGGGCCAGGAGCCCATTTGCCCCGCGACGACGCCCTCGCCGAGGACCGTGCTCATCAGCGTAATCGCGGCCCCGAGAAGCGCGATGTTTCCCACAACACTCACCCAGCGGCCGGTGGCCGAGGTGCGGGTGAGGAAGGCCAGGACTGCCGTTAGGAACGGCAGGGCCAGGGGGATCGTTAGGAGCCAGCTCATGTGTGTGTGTCTTTGGGGTCGTCAGGGTAGGGTTCGGCGACGCGCATCTCTTCCGAATAGAGCGTGCCGAGGGTGGTGTAGGCGCGGAACATGAGCACAAGCGCGAAGGCAAAGAGCCCGAAACCAATCACGATGGCCGTGAGCACGAGCGCCTGGGGCAGCGCGTTGGCCACATCGCCGATGGGGGCGTCTGCGCCTTCGGGGATGAGCGGTGGGGCGGCCTCCGTCAGGCGGCCCGCGCCAAAGATGATCAGGTTCGCCGCGTTCGAGATCAGCACGAGGCCGAAGATGAAGCGCAGCACATTGCGCGCGAGCATCAGGTAGACGGCTGCGGCGACGAGGACGCCGATGGTGATGGCAAGGAGCGCTTCCATGTCTCAGATCTCCTCTTCCATGGCGAAGGTGAGCGTGAGCACGGAGCCGAAGACGACGAGGTAGACGCCGATGTCGAAGACGAGGATCGTCGACAGCGGCAGGCCTTTGTCACCCGTCGCGGGGTCCGGGTTGATAAAGAGCCACTGCCCGGTGAAGAGCGGGTCATTGAAAAACACCGAAAAGAGCCCCGCAAGGAGCGCGATGCCTAGCCCCGCCACGGCGATATTCTGGGGCATCAGGCGCAGGGCGCGCCGCGCGTCGCCCGTGCCGCAGGCGATGGCGTAGAGCACGAAGCCGGTGGAGCCGATAAGCCCGCCGATAAAGCCGCCGCCGGGCTCGTTATGGCCGCGCAGCAGCATGTAGATCGAGAAAAGCAGAAGGAGCGCGGCGAGGTATCGCGTGCCCGCGCGCAGGATGATCGAGCTCATTTCGCGCCTCCCTTATCGGTGGTGCGGAGCAGGGCGTAGGACGACAGCGCGGCGATCACGACCACGGCGATCTCGCCAAATGTGTCGAGCGCGCGGAAGTCCACGAGGATGACGTTGACGATGTTGCGGCCAAAGGCTTCCGGCCAGCTTGTCGCCTCGAAATAGTCGGTGAGGGTCAGGTCGAGCGGTTGCTGGAGCACGGAGAGCATGATGAGCGTGATCACCGTCCCGATGGCTGCGCCGAGCAATGCGTCGCGGGGGCGCCAGTCGCTTTCGCCCGGGCGGTCGAGCGATGGCAGGCGCAGGAGCGCGACGGCCACAAGCACAACGACGAGCGTTTCTACAAGAAGCTGGGTGATGGCCACGTCAGGTGCGGCGAAGACGATAAAGAGCATCGCGACCCCGATCCCCACCACACCGAGCGCGGCCATGGCCATGATGCGGGAGCCCGTGACAGCGGCCATGATCGCACCTGCAGCGGTCAAGAGCGCGAGCGCGAGAGACATCCAGGTGACCTGCGTGAGGTCTGGCATCGCGGGCATCACGCCGCGCAGGACCATCGTGCCTGCCAGGGTCAAAAGGATCGTGAGGAAGGTCCACACCAGATACTGGCGCAGGTAGCCCGTTTGAATGATGCGGGTCTGCCAGGCGGCAAAGGCTTTGAGCCCCACCAGGAACTTGTCCCACATGCTGTCGAAATTTGGCAGCGCAGGCTCCATCGCTGCAAGCGCCGCGCGCATCCGCCCGTGGAGCGCGTAGAGCACGAAGCCAAGCGCGAACGTCGCAAGCGATAGGAACAGCGGGATGTTGACGCCCGCCCAAAGCTTGAGCTCCTTGGCGGCCTCGGTCGTGCCGAGGAAGGTCGCGACGGTGGGGGCGACGAGGTAGGTGGCGGCGATGCCGGGCATGAGGCCAAAGATCAGCCCCAGCGTTGCAAGTAGGATGGGACCAGCGACCATGGTCGCGGGGGCCTCTTTGGGCGTGCGCGCGAACTCCATCTGCGCGGGGCGCCAGAAGGGTTTGTAGGCGGCGATGCCCGCCACGGCGAACATCAGCGCGTTGGCGGCCAGGGCCCCTGCGGCAACAAAGATCACGCTCGTCTGAACCTCCAACGCGCCGGCGTATTGCAGCTCCTTGGAGATAAAGCCGATGAAGGGCGGCAGCCCGGCCATGGAGAGCGCCGCGAGCCCGGCTGCGGCGGCGGTGACGGGCATGGCCCGCGCGAGGCCGCCCAGCGCATTGGCGTCGCGCGTGCCTGTGGAATAGTCCACGCAGCCGATCATCAAAAAAAGCGACGCCTTGTAAAGCGAGTGGGTCACGAGGAACGTCGCAAAGGCCGTCATCGCGTATTCCGACGACTGGCCAAGCAGCGCCGTGAGCGTGCCGAGCGCCATGAGCGTGGTGTATGCGAGCGTCTGTTTGATGTCCGTCTGGCGGATCGACACGACGCTGGCGAAGACCGCCGTGATCACGCCCGCAATCGTCAGCGTCCACATCCAAACATCCGTACCGGAGAGCGCGGGGTGAAGGCGCGCCATGAGGTACACGCCCGCCTTTACCATCGTGGCGGAGTGCAGGAAGGCCGACACAGGCGTCGGCGCGGCCATGGCGTTGGGCAGCCAGAAATGGAACGGGAACTGCGCGGATTTGGTAAACGCCCCGGCGAGCACGAGGACGAGGATCGCGGGATACATCGGGTCTGACGTGATCTGAGGCCCCAGTTTCACGATCTCGGACAGTTCAAAGCTGCCCGCTGTGAAGCCCAGCAGGATAAAACCTGCGAGCAGCGCCAAAGCGCCCGCGCCAGTCACAAACAGCGCCTGAAGAGCCGAGCGGCGCGAATTGGCGCCCTCATGCCCGAAGCCGATGAGCAGGTAGGACGTGATCGTCGTCAATTCCCAAAACACGAAAAGCGCGATCAGGTTATCGGCGAGCACGAGCCCCAGCATGGCGAGCATGAAGGACGCCAGAAACAGCACAAAGCGGGCGAATTGTTTGTGACTGCCCAGATACGTGCGAGAATAGAGGAACACGAGCGTGCCGATCCCGCTGATCAGGAGCGAAAACGTCAGGCTGAGCCCGTCAATCGTAAAGCTCAGCGCGATGCCAAGCGAGGGCACCCAATCCCAGGCGAGGCGCACAACCTCCCCCGCGGCGACGGTGGGCAGGAAGCTGGCGAACCAGGTAAAGAGCCCGAGCGCGAGGGCAATGGGCAAAACCCCGGCGATGCCGGGGCCTTGGGTGGGAGTCGTCTCTGGCGCGGCCATCAGGTGGGAGCTCCTGCGGGGCCTGCGCTTGGGTGGACGGCGGCCAAGGCGTGCATGGTGTGGTCGGGGTCCAATCGTGTCAGTCTTGCGATGGCTAGATGTTGCGAATTCCCCGCGCTTCAAGATTGCGCCTCAGAAATAGGCACCGCTTTCGCGTGCTGTGAGCGCAAACAGGGCGGATTTTGGGTGCGGCGCGGGGGGCGGTCGCGTAGAGCACGGGGATGGAAAACACGGTTCATATGACGCTGGCGGCTGCGACCGCCCTGATATCAGAGGCGCTAGAGACTGCGGGCGCGCGCGCCGCTGTGGCCCGGTCGGTCGCGCGCGCGCTTGTCGCCGCGGAGGCGGAGGGGCAGGTGGGCCACGGCTTTTCGCGCGTGGCCGATTACGCGGCGCAGCTGCAAAGCGGTAAGGTCAACGCAGGCGCTGAGGTCAGGGTGGAGGCGCGGGGGGCGGCGTCTCTCCTGATTGATGCGGAGTGTGGCTTTGCCTATCCCGCGCTGGATGCGGCGATTGAGGCCGGGTTGCCTTTGGCAGACAGTGCGGGTGTGGCCGTCATGGCGGTGGGCAACTCCCACCATTGCGGGGCGCTGTCGGTTCAGGTGGACCGGATCGCGCGGGCGGGGTTCATCGCCATCATGGTCGCCAACACGCCCAAGGCCATTGCGCCTTGGGGTGCAAAAGACGCGGTTTTCGGCACAAACCCAATCGCATTCGCCACCCCGCGGGTGGGCGATGCGCCCATGGTCATCGACCTATCGCTGTCGGTGGTGGCGCGCGGCAAGGTGATGAACGCTGCCCGCGCGGGCCAACCCATCCCCGAGGGCTGGGCGCTTGATGCCGCCGGCAACGCGACGACGGATGCCCAGGCCGCGCTCGCCGGGACTATGGTTCCGATTGGGGAGGCAAAGGGTACCGCGCTCGCGCTCATGGTGGAGCTTTTGGCGGCCGCGTTCACGGGCAGCGCATTTTCGTCGGAGGCCACATCGTTTTTTGCAGCCGAGGGCGCGCCGCCGCGGGTGGGGCAGACTCTGATCGCGCTCAAGCCCGGGGGCGATTACGCGGAGCGGGCGGAGGCGTTGCTTGCCAGCATTGCGGATATGCCTGGTGCGCGGCTCCCCGGGGCGAGGCGCTTAGCGGCGTTGGCGCGGGCGGAGGCAGAGGGGCTTTTGGTGCCGCAGAGGCTCTACGATGGGGCCGTCGCGCTTGCCGCGGGATCGTGATCACGGTGCAGGTGTGTTCGCGGGCGATTTGAGGCAAAGTATTGGTATGAGTGCGACCCTACTGCGCGCCGCGGCGCTGTCCTGTGCGGCTTTGATGGCCACCGATGTGGCGGGTGAGGATATAGATCGGTCTGCGGTGCCCATGCCGCCTTTTGTCCAGGCGGCGATGCCGGGGATTGGCAAGGTGGGCTATGTGGGCATCGGGTCAAAGACGGCGTGCACTGGCGCGCTCGTCTCCCCCCTGCATGTGCTGACGGCCAATCACTGTTTGCGGTCCTACCTGCCCGCTTTGGCGGTGACGTTCACGGCGGGGGCGTCACTCGACGATGCGTCGCAGTGGACGCGGGGCGCGCGAGTGATCCGGATGGAGACTGTGGACGGGGAATTCGCGACCGATGTGGCCTTGGTCGAGCTGCGTGAGCCGATGGAGGAGATCGACATCATCCCGCTCGCGGACGGTCCGGTGGACCCGTTTGCCAGCGATCTGGCCTTTATCGGCTATGCGCGCGACGATCCCGAGCGGCTCACCGGGCGGCTCGACTGCCTGGCTTTTGCGACGAAGCCCGGGTTGATCGAGACCGATTGCGCCGTGGTCGTTGGCCACTCCGGCGCGCCGCTGTTGGTGCAGCAGGGGGGGGAGCTTAGGCTTGTGGGCACGGTGGTTGCGCGGCGCTCCGGGCTTTTGGAGACGTCGATTGCGGTGCCGCTGCCGGATGAGTTTCGCGCTGTGATCGAAGAGGCGCTAGGCACCTAAAGCTGGAACTGGCCGACGAAGAACTGAGGGCGTCCCCCGGCCGAGGGTGGGGGATTTATCCCCCGCCCGTGGGGGCGGTCGGGGGATGCCCGGCGGTGCCGCCGGGCGGTTGCTAAATGCTGGGCGCGCGCCCTACGACTGCCCCTTCCAAGGAACCAGCCAGTTTTCCGTGATCCGCATCAGGATATCGATGCCGTAGCCGATGATCCCAATCAGGATGATCCCCATGATCACGATGTCGGTGAGCTGGAACTTAGACGCCGCGATGATCATCATGCCCGCGCCCTTTTGCGCGGCCACAAGCTCTGCCGCCACAACCGTGCCCCAGCAGACCCCCATGGCCACCCGCGCACCGGTAAAGATCTCGGGCAGGGAGTTCGGGACGATCACGTAGCGCATGATCTGCCATTTCGACGCGCCTAGGCTGTAGGCCGCGTGGATTTTGGAGATGTTGACGCCCGACACACCCGCGCGCGCAGCGATAGTCATGATCCAGAGCGCGGCGAGGAAGAGCAGCACGATCTTGCCCGTCTCCCAAATGCCGAACCAGATGATCACGAGCGGGATCAGTGCCAGCGGCGGCACCGGGCGCATGAACTCCACGATGGGGTCAAACCACCCGCGGAACCAATTCGACAGGCCCATGGCGTAGCCGAGCGGGATCCCCACGATGGCGCCCAGGAAAAAGCCCACGACGACGCGGATCAGCGACCAGCCCACATGCTCCAACAGGGTGAAGTTCTGGTAGCCCTCTTGCGAAATCTGGATCAAGCGCTGCACCACCGTTTCGGGCGCAGGCAGCCAGATCGGGTTCATCTGCAGCCCCTCGGCAGGGGTGAAGTTGATCGCGCCTTTGTCCGTCAGCACCACGCGCCCATCGGCGACGGACACTTCGCTATCCTGATCGATGGGCTTGCCGTCGATGGCCACGACGCGCGCGCCATCCCGGCGGGAAACCTCGTCGTTTTTGTCAAAGAGGATCGTCGACGACCGCCCCGCCGTGGTGGCAAGGCTGTCATTGAGCGCGAGACCATCGCCCGGCTCCACGTCGAAATCTGTGGTATCGCCGCCGAACTCCACCACGCGGACAGTGATGGTCGCGTCATCGCGCTGCCCGTCATCGGTTTCCACGGTGTAGGTGAATGTGGTCTCGCCCGTGAACGGCCCTGGGACGTGGATTGGGACAATGCTCGACCCCGTGAACGCGCCCCAGATGAGGAAAATCACGGCGACAGAGATGACAGAGGCCCAGCGGTCCGGGCGCACAGCGCTCTCGTCGCCGAAGGTCACGGTTTTCAGCGACGTGAAATCCTCCACCGGGGTCATGGAGCGGCGGATGAGCCGGACGACGATCATGCCGGCGACAAAGAGGCCGACGTAGAATGCAAGGATCAGTAATCCGGTCATGACGCTGCCTCCGTGCGGCCCATAATCTCTTCTTCCATGTCCCAGATCATGCTGAGGATTTCCTCGCGCCGTTCATTGAACTCCGGGTGCTTTTTGACTTCGCGCAGGTCCTTGTCGACGCCGAGGTCGGCAAAGGGCAGGCGGTATTCCTTATGGATGCGGCCCGGGCGGGGCGCCATGACGAGGAGCCGCTCGCCCAGAAGCAGTGCCTCTTCCACCGAGTGGGTGATGAGGATGATCGTCTTGCCCGTCTCTTTCCAGAGCTTGAGCACCAAACCTTGCATTTTTTCGCGCGTCAAAGCGTCAAGCGCGCCGAGCGGTTCGTCCATTAAGATGACGTCGGGGTCATTGGCCAGGCAGCGGGCCAAGGCCACACGCTGCTGCATCCCGCCCGAAAGCTCATAGACCGCCTTTTCCTTGAAATCGCGCAGGCCCACCACGTCGAGCAGGTGGTCGACATTGCTGCCGTAGTCGGACTCAGATTTGCCCGCCATGCGCGGACCAAAGCTAACATTCTGGCGCACGCTCATCCATTCAAAGAGCGCGCCTTTCTGAAACACCATCCCCCGTTCGGCGTCCGGGCCGGTCACGAGGTTGTCGTTGAGCTCGATCTTGCCAGAGGTGGGCGCCAAAAACCCGGCCACGATGTTCAGGAGTGTTGTTTTCCCGCAGCCCGAGGGCCCGAGCACGGACATCAGCTCACCCTTCTTAAGGTCGAGGGAGACATCTTGGAGCGCTTGGACATGCCCGCCATCGGGAAGGTCAAAACGCATTGACACATTTCGAATGTGCAAGCCGGTAGCTGACATGGGATTTTTCCTTGAGGCGCGGGCCTTGAGAGGAGGGTCGGGGCGGCGCGGGATCGCGCCACCCCTTTGGTCGTGTTTACTGCGTTGCCGCGAGCGGGTCTGCGTTCACAGCACCCGAGTAGGTGTCGAGCGCCGATGGGATCGAGCCCGCCGCCACAAAGACACCAGCCACGCCGCCCATGAAGTCCTGGGCGCCACCGCCGAGCCACTTTTCGCTCAGCTGCTCTTCCACGTCGGGGAAGATGAAGGTGGAGATGGTGGCCATCGTGTCTTCTTCGCTCATGCCAGCGTCTTTGGCGATGACGGGCAGCATGGTCGCTTGCGCCATGGCGCCGCCTTCGTTCCACATCTGGTTGGCTTCTGCGGTCACGCGCAGGAACTCGGACAGCAGCTCGGATTCTTCGGCGACGAAGCCCGCAGGTGCGGAGGTCACGTCGAAGACGAGGATGCCGAGCTCTTCTTTCTCTGCACCGGTGAGGAGCACGTTGCCGTCATCCTTCATGCGGCGCAGCGCGCCACCCCAGCCGCAGACCATGTCCAGGTTGCCCTGGGAAAACGCGACCTGGCCGTCAGCCGGTGCCATGTCCACGATTTCCATGGAGCCGATGTCGACACCGAAGTGGTCCATCTGCTTGAGGAAGCCGTAGTGCGCGGCGGTCCCGATTGGCACGCCGACCTTTTTGCCGTTGAGCTCGCCCGCGTTCATCTTGTCGATTTCGAGCGCTTCGGCCACGACGCAGTTGTCGTTTTCGGAATAGCTCACAGCCACGTCCACGATCTGCAGGTCCTGGCCGGCGGAGGTCGCAACCACGAAGGGCGGCACGCCCTGGCTGACAGAGATATGCACGTCGCCAGACGCCATCGCCGCTGACATCGCGGTGCCGGTGTCAAAGGCCACCCAGTTGATGGATACGCCGAGCTCTTCTTCATAGATCCCGTTCACTTTGGCGAACTGGAACGGCATCGGCCATTCGAGGAAGTAGGCCACCGTGATCTCGTCCATCGCGAATGCTGCGGGTGCAGGACCCATCAGCGCCGCGGCGCAGGTTGCCGCGGCAAACATCTTTTTCATCGTCATCTTACTCTCCCTGTGACGTAAACACCTCGTCCCCCGAGGCGTGCACTAAGCAGCGCGACGATACCCACCGCGCGGCGGGTGTCAAAACAAACCGGGTCTCAAAATTTGCGAAATGCCCGTTTTTTCTGGGACTTGGCAGGAATTTGAGGCGCGGTGCGCGATTCCTGAGCGAGCATGGTTTTTGATGCGTGCGCTCGCACGCTCGCCGCGCGTGGTTGATCGTAGTGCGTGCAACGAATACGACTTAAGCAACCGGGGAGGAGACCGAGCATGGCCAAAGCCTTTGCCAGCCAGGGTGACATGGCGGAAAAAGAGATCAGCTTTACCCAGATCGGGGAGGGGCTTTATGCCTTTACCGCCGAGGGGGATCCGAATTCCGGCGTGATCATCGGCGATGACAGCGTCATGATCGTGGAGGCGCAGGCGACGCCGCGGCTGGCCAACAAGGTGATCGAGTGCGTGCGCTCGGTGACGGATAAGCCGATCAGCCACCTTGTTCTGACGCATTACCACGCCGTGCGGGTGCTGGGGGCGTCAGCCTTTAACGCGCCGCAGATCATCATGTCGGAGAAAGCCCGCTCCATGGTCGTGGAGCGCGGCAAGGAAGACTGGGACAGCGAATTCGCCCGCTTCCCGCGGCTCTTTCAGGGGCACGAGGAGATCCCGGGCCTGACCTGGCCCACGACGACGTTCAACGGGCGCATGTCCGTTTACCTGGGTTCGCGCCGGGTCGATATTATGCAGGTCGGGCGCGCCCATACGGCCGGAGACAGCGTGATCTACGTGCCCGACCAGAACGTGATGTTTACCGGTGACATCGTCGAATACCATTCCGCCTGCTACTGCGGGGACGGGCATTTCCACGACTGGCCCGGGACGCTCGAGGCGATCCGCCGGTTTGACGTGGACGCCATCGCGCCGGGGCGCGGGGACGCGCTCGTGGGGCGTGAGATGGTGAATGCAGCGCTGGATTCTACCGCGGATTTCGTGCGTTCGACCTACTCGCCTGCGGCAAAGGTCGCGCTCAGGGGCGGGTCGCTCAAGGACGCCTGGGACGCCGTGCGCGCGGAGTGCGATCCGAAATTCTCCGACTATGCGATCTACGAGCACTGCCTGCCCTTCAACGTAGCCCGCGCCTATGACGAGGCCCGCGACATCGACACACCGCGCATCTGGACCGCCGAACGCGACGCGCAGATGTGGGAGGCGTTGCAGGGATGAGGGTGCTAATCGTCCTCGCGGCGCTCGCTGCTGCGCCTGCCCACGCTCAGACCTTTGACGAGGTACGCGCGGTCGTCGAAGAGATCACGCTGGAAAACATCCAGGCTGCGCTGTGCCAACCAAACGCCAACTGCGCCCCCGCCACGGAGGCCGAGCGCGCGACCTACCCGCTCCCCGAGGATATGTCGCGGGCGGTGATGGAGGTCGCGATCCGCTCCTACGCGGCGCAAACCTGCGGGCTCGACCCCGACCAGGTGAGCTTTATCCCCATGATGCAGGGCCTGCGCAGCAGCGGGGACTTCAGCGACCGCGAGCTGGCCTTTGTCGGCGTCCAGCATGGCGTGACCTTTGGGTTTCTTGAGCAATCGAGCCAGTTCGAATGCAACGCGGCCTGGCGCCAAGAGTTCGGGATGGAGTGACGATGAACGCCCCGGTGACCCCTTTGGTGCGCGACCGCTATTCGCTGGCCTTTACGCTTTACCCCTATGCCAAGGTGCCCGCGCAGGATGCGGCGCCCGTGCGGCACCCGGTGGTGATCGTGGGCGGCGGGCCGGTTGGGCTGGGGCTCGCGCTTGATCTGGGGCTCAAGGGGACACCGGCGCTGGTGCTCGACGATCACGAGGGCGCGGGGCTGGGCTCGAAAGCGATCTGTTTCGCCAAGCGCACGCTCGACATTGCGCACCGGCTCGGCGCGGCGGAGCCCATGGTGGATAAGGGCGTCGTGTGGTCCAAGGGCCGGGTGTTCTATGGCGACGGGCAGTTGTTTCAGTTCGATCTGCTGCCCGAAGACGGCCACCGCCACCCGGCCTTTATCAACCTTCAGCAGCCCTATTTCGAGAAATATCTGGTGGAGCGGATCGAGGCCGCGCAGGCCGAGGGCGCCCCGATCGAGATCCGGGGGCGAAACAAGGTCACGGGGATCACCACCCATGCCGATCACGTGGTGGTGGAGATCGATACGCCGGACGGTCCCTACGGGGTGGAGGCGGAGTATCTGATTGCCTGCGACGGCGCGCGGTCGCCGACCCGCGATATGCTGGGGCTCGGCTTCGACGGGCGCGTGTTCGAGGACAATTTCCTGATCGCCGATGTGAAGATGAAGGCGGATTTCCCGACCGAACGCTGGTTCTGGTTCGAGCCGCCGTTCAAGAATGCAGGCCAGTCAGCGCTGCTCCATAAACAGCCCGATGACATCTGGCGCATCGACTTCCAACTTGGCTGGGACATCGACCGGGAGCTAGAGCTCAATCCCGACCGCATCCGCGCCCGCGTCGACGCCATGCTGTCGAGCCAAACAGGCGAAGTGCCGGAGTATGAGCTGCACTGGACCTCGATCTACACCTTCCAATGCCGCCGGATGGAAAGGTTCCGCCATGGGCGGGTGTTCTTTGCCGGCGATAGCGCGCATCAGGTGTCGCCCTTTGGGGCGCGCGGGGCCAATTCGGGGATGCAGGATGCCGATAACCTGGCTTGGAAGCTTGATCTGGTGCTCAAGGGGCTGGCGCCCGACGCGCTGCTCGACAGCTATGACGCGGAGCGGTCCTTTGGCGCGGATGAGAACATCCTCAATTCGTCGCGCGCGACCGACTTCATGACCCCGAAATCGGCGGTGTCGACGACATTCCGAAATGCGGTGCTCGACCTCGCGCGCGACCACGCGTTCGCGCGGCCCTTCGTCAATTCGGGGCGGCTGTCGGTGCCTTGTGTTTACGACGGCTTCCCGCAGATTGGGCCCGATGCGCTGGGCGGCCCTGCGGTGACACGTCCGGGGACGGCCTGCGTGGATGCGCCGTTGGGCGCGGGCTATCTGCTCGACGCGTTAGGTGGGGCATTTGTGCTCATGGCGCTCGGCTGCGAAGTCCAGGACATGGAGCTTGATGGCATCGCGCTGCGCGCGCTCACCATCGCCGACCCGGACCCCGCCCTGGCGGGGCGTTACCTGGGCGATGCGCCCTGCGCAGTCTACCTGATCCGCCCCGACCAGCACGTGGTGGCGCGCTGGGCTGCGTTTGACGCGGACGCCGTGCGCGATGCCCTGCGCCGCGCCATAGGAGCTGCCTAGATGCCTCTGATCCTCAGCCCCAACTTGCCAGACGCCGACGGCTGTTATGACACGATCCTCGCCGCCCATGACGGGCTGTCGGAGGAAGAAAGCGCCGCGCTCAACGCGCGCCTGATCCTGATCCTGGCCAACCATATCGGCGATGGGGAAGTGATCCGCGAGGCGCTTGAGGCCGCGCGCGACACCTAGCCCTGGGTGAGGCCGTGGGCGGGTCTCACTGCCCCATTTGCTGGCACGCGTCTTGCGCCGCCAAGAGCGACCAGGTAGCAAACGGCACCTGTGACGACACAGGGTAGGAGCATTTATGTCTAGCCTTGAGGCCCGGCGCTAGGGTCCACGCATGTGGGCCACATGAACCACCGCCCTTCCGCGCGCGATGCCGGAAGCGCAGTTTTCGTGCCTAAAACTCAAGAGACATCCCGTGAATATCTCCAAACGCGAGCAACGCGTGTTGCACGTCCTGGCGCAGGGCGGGTCGATCCATTTCGACCGCCTGCCCAACGGTAAAATCCGCGCTGTGCAGTGCTTTACCCGTGACGGTCACGTTCTGACCGATTGCGACCTGCCCACCTTTGAGCGGCTCAAAAAGCGCCGTTTCATCAAATCCGTCAGCGGGCGCCCCTACCGCGTCACATATTCCGGCCTGCGTGCTGTGAATGCGCAGTTGGATAACAGGTGAGGGCGCAGGGCGGCCTCCGTCCGCGGGCGGGGGCCGTCTGGTGGGGCCCACTGGGTCGATCGGACACTGGCAGATGTTCGTAAGTCTGGCCTTTCCCATCTGGTCCAGGCCAAAGCGACGCTGCGCCCCACTTGCCCCGCGGAGCTGCCCGCGCGATAGAGCGGGGAGATGGAGACGTTTGACACCAAAGACGCCATGCGCGCCCACGTCCGCGGCCTGAAAAGCCAAGGAAAGACGGTGGGTTGCGTGTTGACCATGGGGTTTCTGCACGCGGGCCACATGGCGCTGGTGCGCGAATGCGCGCGGCATGTGGATGCGGTCGTGGCTTCAATCTTTGTCAACCCGACCCAGTTTGGGGAACAGGCGGATCTGGACAATTACCCCACAGACATCGACGGCGATCTGGCAAAGTTCGCAGACGCCGGTGTGGATGCGGTGTTCCTGCCGACCCCTGCAGAAATGTATCCTGAGGGCGCGGAGACGGTCGTGAGCGTGCCCACGCTGTCCGGCATCCTCCAGGGTAAGGTGCGGCCCGGTCATTTTCAGGGGGTGACCACCGTCGTCTCCAAGCTCTTTCATATCCTTGAGCCGGACGTGACGGTGTTTGGGCAAAAGGACTACCAACAGCTGGCGATCATCCGACAGATGGTGCGCGACCTCGACATGCCCATCCGCGTGCTTGGCCTGCCCACGGTGCGAGAGGCGGATGGGCTCGCCATGTCGTCGCGCAATGTGCGCCTCACGCCCGAGGATCGCGCAGCCGCCGTGGTGCTGAGCCAGGCGCTCAACGCCGCCGAGGCGCGCGATGGCGAGGCGCTGACGTCAGAGGATTACCGCCGGCTCACCCGGGAGCGGATCGCGCGCGAACCCCGTGCGGACATCCGCGCCATCGATATCCGCGATGCGGTGACGCTCGCGCCGTTCTACGGCCCTCTCACCCGCCCTGCCGTCATTTTGCTATCCGTGCGCTTCGGTGACATTCTCCTCATCGACAACCGCGTGATTGGACCCGGAAAGGACCAGCTATGAGCACCCAAAAGCCCATCCGCCGCAAAACCTGCCCCCAGATCACCGCGATGAAGGGGGGCGAAACTATTGTGTCGCTGACGTCCTATCACGCGCACACGGCCTCCATCGTCGACGGACATGCGGATTTCATTTTGGTGGGCGATAGCCTGGGCATGGTGATGCACGGGATGGAGACGACCGTGGGCGTGCCCATCGATCTGATGATCATGCATGGGAAGGCCGTGGTGCGCGGCACGCAGCGCGCCCTGATCGTCGTCGACATGCCCTTTGGCACCTACGAGGAAAGCCCGGAGATCGCGTTCCGCAACGCGGCCATGATCCTCAAGGAAACCGGCTGCGGCGCGGTGAAGCTTGAGGGCGGCGCGCGCATGGCCGCCACCATCAAGTTCTTGGTGGAGCGCGGCATTCCCGTCATGGCCCATATCGGGCTGACGCCGCAGTCGAGCCACGTCATGGGCGGCTTCAAAACCCAAGGCCGGGACGAAGGCGGTTGGGCGGCGATTGAGGCCGACGCCGCAGCGGTGACAGAGGCAGGCGCGTTTGCCATCGTGCTCGAAGGCATGGTGGAGCCGCTGGCAGCCAAGATCACCAAACAGATCGCCATCCCCACCATCGGCATCGGTGCCTCCGCAGACTGCGACGGCCAGATCCTGGTGCTGGAGGATATGCTGGGCTTGAGCCCCCGCGCGCCAAAATTCGTAAAGGTTTACGGTGACTTGGGCGCCCAGATCGAGGCGAGCGTGAAAGCTTACGCCGACGAGGTCCGCGCCCGCCAGTTCCCGGGCGAAGCGCAAGTTTATCGGTAGGGCGCCGAAATCTTATGAAGATTTCGGTCCGATTTCTTTGAAAGAAATCGGCGCCTAGAGGCCTTGTGCCGCGAAGAGCTTTTTCATGTCCGCCTCGGGGCGGGGGCCCACATGGCCGATGACTTCGCCCGCGGCCAGGCAGCCCATGCGCCCGCAAGCGGCGAGGTCATTGCCGGTGACGAGGCCGTAGAGGAAGCCTGCTGCGAATTGGTCGCCCGCGCCGGTTGTGTCCACGGGCGTCACACGCTCCACCGGGACATCGACCCGGGTGTCGCCCTGCTGGATGGCCACGCCTGCGCCGCTGCGGGTGCACACCACCAGATCGCATTCGCTGGCCGCCGTTGCCAAGGCTGCGTCCACGTCGGTCACTTGGTAGAGCGACAAAAGCTCCTCCTCATTGCCGATCACGTAGTCCAGTGCCCCTGCAACCAGCTTGCGGAAGTCATCGCGGTGGCGGTCCACGCAGAACGGATCGCTGAGCGAAATCCCGGCCTTGCCGCCTGCACCTGTGGTCCGCTCGGCGGCGGCGTAGAACGCGGCTTTGCCGGGGTCTTTATCGAACAAGTAGCCCTCGAAAAACAGATAGGCCGTATCCTCCAGCACGCCTGCGGGCAGGTGCTCTGGCCCGATCTCGGACGAGATGCCCAAATAGGTGTTCATCGACCGCTCCCCGTCTGGAGAGACAAAGATCATGGAGTGCGACGTGGGCAGCGACGCACCCGCCACGGGAGGGTTAGGAAAGTCGGTGCCTTGGTCGGCCATGGCCGCCGCATAGGTCTGGCCCAGGCCGTCATCGGCCACGCGCCCCACAAAAGCCGTCTTGAGCCCCAGCATGCCGAGCCCCGCGATCGTGTTGGCCACCGACCCGCCGGGCGTCTCTGTCCGCTCTTCCATCGCGGCATAGAGCACCTGCGCGCGCTCTTGCTCGATGAGCTGCATGATGCCCTTTTCGATGCCCATATGTTCCAGGAACGTGTCCGTCGATTGGGTGATCACGTCGGAGACGGCATTGCCCATCCCCACCACATCATAGGTCTTTGTCACGCGCAGCTCTCCTTACAGCCAACCAGGTCCGAGATGATGCAAACCTCGCATTTGGGTTTGCGCGCCGTGCAGATATACCGCCCGTGCAGGATGAGCCAGTGATGGGCGTGCTGTTGGAAGTCAACGGGCACGTTGTCTTCGACGGCGCGTTCGACGGCCACGACGTCCTTGCCCGGCGCGATGCCCGTGCGGTTGCCGACGCGAAAGATATGGGTATCCACGGCCTGCGCCGGGTGGCCCCACCACATGTTGAGCACGACATTGGCGGTCTTGCGCCCGACCCCGGGCAGGCTTTCGAGCGCCGCGCGGGAATTGGGCACCTCCCCGCCATACTCATCGACCAGGATGCGGGATAACTTTATGACATTCTTGGCTTTGTTGCGGTAAAGCCCGATGGTCTTGATGTGTTCGATCAGTGCCACTTCCCCCAGGGCGAGCATCTTGGCGGGGGTGTCGGCGATCTGGAATAGAGCCTCTGTGGCCTTGTTGACCCCTTTGTCGGTCGCCTGCGCGCTGAGCGCGACGGCCACGACCAGCGTGTAGGCATTGACGTGGTTGAGCTCCCCCTTTGGCGCGGGGTCGCTGTCTTGGAACCGCTCAAAAATGCGGCGCATCGTGGGGTAGGGGAGCTGTTTGGCCATGGGGTGCACCTTATGGGGCCGCGATTGGGCGGCATCCTAGAGGCGTGCGGGGAAAGGTCCAGAGGCGCAGCCCGCGCGCGGAGCCCTATGCTGGGAACGGGTCCGCGACGGGGGCAAAGCCTGACGCGTCGAAATCCGTCATCTTTTGCAGCACGTCGATCACGCCCGCCACATAGTGTTCCGCCGTGCGGCGGCCTTTGTCGGCGGTGGCGATGTGGGCTTCGCCTGCGACGCCTGCGGGATGGACGTCAGAGGCGATCCAGCCATGGGCAATGCCGCCCACGGGCGGAATGTCGCCTTGCGCGTGTTGCCAGCGGAAATCCTGGGCTTTGCTCATATCCACGGTGTCGGGACGGAAATGCAGCATAAGCGAGGTCTCATTGTCGCCGCCATGGATGCCTTGCGCGGCCTCCTGCGCGCTATAGAGCCCATCTGGCACACCGCCCGCGCCCCAACCCATGCGCACGCAATACATGCCAGCGCGCACGCGCAGCTCCCGCGCGACGATGGAGTTAATGTCCATATTCCCACCGTGAGAGTTGACGATCAGCATCTTCTTCACGCCCGCGCGTGCGAGCGACAGGCCGATTTCGGTCCAGGCGCGGATGGCGGTTCCCACGGTCAGCGTGATCGTGCCAGCAGCCCAAAGATGTTCGTTCGACTTGCCCACCGCCTGAACGGGGAGGAGGCGGATATCGAGCGGCTCCGGGCAGCGCTCTGCCAGTAGGTCGCAGAGCCCCTGGTTAATGAACGTGTCAACGCCCACCGGCAGGTGCGGCCCGTGCTGTTCGACGGCGGCCGTGGGCAGGATCGCGATGGTGCGGGCGGGGTCGATTTGCAGATCGGTGGCAGGGTAGTCGATCCAGTGGCGGCTCTTCATTCGGCGGGGGCTCCGTCAGGTAGCGCGCTGCGGTCCCGCTTGGCGCCTATGAGTTTGTCTGTGCGTCGCGCGACGCGCTCCAGGTGTTTCTTCAGGGAGGCGCGGGGGGCCGTGTCCATCAGGTAGTGGGCGGCAAAGACCTTCTTCGTGCGCGGCTTTAGCAGCAGACCTACCCCGCGCAGGAGCGTCCGTCGCCCGGGCGCGCCAATTAGGCGGGTGAGCCACCAACTCGCCCCGCAGGTGGTAAAGACGCCCAGGCGCTCGATATGGTGCAGGCCGGGTTTGATCGTCTCCCCCTCGGCCTTGGGCATGAAGAACGCCACATCGGGGATCAGCACACGGTCAAGCCACCCTTTGAGCATCGCAGGCAGGCCATACCACCACGTGGGGTAGACGAAGATCAGCGTGTCGCACCATTTGATGTCGCGCACATAGCTTTCGACGGGGATGTGGTTCGTCTCGCAATCCTCGTAGCCCACCCACTCCTCGGTCGTGAGCACGGGTTGGAACCCCTCCGCATAGAGGTCGCGCAGACGCACCTCCACCCCCGCCGCGTGGAGCCGCCCCATCACCGTGTCGCGGACGGCGGAGTTGAACGACCCTTCCTTTGGGTGGCAGTAGACGACCAGGGCGCGCATGTCAGAAAGCCTCCATTTCCTTGCGAACGCGGGCAAGGAACGCCTCGCAGCCCGCAGGGGTGATGTTGTTCATGTCATATTGCGCAATATACCTGGTTTTTTCCGGTTTGACCGTGCCCCAAACGACGCGGGTGAGCAGTTTTCTGGGCGGGTCGCCGACGAGGAACGCGCGCCACCGGGTGGCACCGTAGGTGCAGACGGTCGCGATTTTCTTGATGTTGTTGAGGCAGGGGTGCAGCTGCCCGTCCACGAGGTTGAACGTCACGCCCGGCAGCATCACGCGGTCATGCCAGCCCTTGAGGATCGCGGGCAGTCCGAAATTCCAGACGGGATGGCAGAACACGACGGCGTCGGCGGCCCGCAGGCGGTCCACGTAGCCCTGCACGGGTTTCGTGTTGATGTCTGTGTTGTGGTAGTTCCGCCGCTCATCCTCCGTCAGGACGGGCTGAAACCCCTCGGCGTAGAGGTCGCAGTCATCGACCTCCCAGCCCTTTGCCTTCAGCGTCTCCACAACCACCTGATGCGCGGCAGCGTTCAGGCTGTCGGGCACCGGGTGGGCGTAGATGACGAGCGCCTTCATTCCGCGGCTGTTTTCGGCTGTTGCAGGCCGGGCCATGCGTACATCTTCTCGTAGCCCCAGTTCGGGTCGTCCCAGGCGATCATCTTGCCGGGGTTCAGCAGGCCCTTGGGATCGGCCTCCCGCTTGAACTCCAACTGCCGCTCATCAACCGTCTGCCGCCCGCCTTCTTCCAACGTGTAGCGGTGGGGGTTGAAGTTCATTGCGCCGTTTTCCTCCTGGATGGCGATGATTTCGTCTAGCCGCTCCTCGCTGGTGAAGTTCACCAGTGTCAGCGAGCCAAAGCTGATCTTGCCGTTCACGCGCGTGACCTCGATGTGTTGCAGCACCTCGGGGCTCAGGAGCCCCCGGATTTTTTGGCAAAGCGCGATGGGGTCATCGGTCCCGTAGGCGATCTGCAGATAGGTTATGTTTGGATCGATCTGCAACGCGCGGAGCGTTGTGTGGTTCCAGCCGTATTCGAAGGCGGGGCCGGGGTCCTCTTCCCATGTATTGTCAGAGGACAGGTAGATGGTCGTGGCACCCTCGTAAGCGGCGGTGAAGGTCTCCCACCCCGGCATCGACTGCGGCGCGACCATGATGGCGACGAGCACGTCGCCTGCCTCCGCATGGGGCGCGATCTTGGTGAAGTAGTTTTCGGTGATCGGGGCCTCGTAAACTGACAGCTCCTTAAGCAGGAGGCCGTCGCAGGACCCTAGGTCGTAGGCGTACTGGATCGCCTCGTCGAAATCCTTGAACGTGACAAAGATATGTTCCCAGTCATAGGCAGCGGCGAGCGGGATCTCGATCTCCGTGATGATGCCATTCGTGCCATAGGCGTGGGACACGCGGTGCAGGTCGTCGCCGGTGATGTCGATCACGCGCGGCTCCTCCTCCATCGTCACGACGCGCAGGCGGATGATGTTGCCGGGGTCGCGGAGTGATCCCCAGCGGATCGATCCCACGCCGCCGGAGCCACCGGCGATGAAGCCGCCGATGGTGGCCGTGGACCAGGTGGACGAGAACATGCGCAGCTCCTGCCCGCTGTCTTCGATGCAGGCGGCGTCGATGTCCTTCAGCAGCACGCCGGGCTCGCAGATCACGCGGCCGGGCAGGATTTCCTTGATAGTGTTCATCTTGGCCACGTGCATGACGCAGCCGCCGGCGAGCGGCATGGCCTGCCCGTAGTTCCCCGTGCCTGCACCACGCGTCGTGACGGGGACGTCGTTGGCATAGCAGACGCGCAGGATTTCGATCACCTCGTCCTGGCTTTCGGGGATGCAGAGGAAATCGGCGGTGACGTGATCGAGCCGGTCCTTGAGCACCGGCGAATACCAGAAGTAATCACGCGAGCGCTGCTTCACGGCGGCCTTGCGGGTGACGGTCTTAATACCCTTTTCTTCCAGGGCGGCGATGGCGGCGTCGATGTTCATGGGGTCTCCATCAGCGGGTCGAGTTCGGCAAAATCGGGGAGCGTGCGGTCAATGGCGCGGCCTTTGCGCAGGACGATGCGGTCCGATTGCGGGCGGGCGAAGAATTCGGTCCAGTTGCGGGCCTTGCAGATCACCAGGTCCGCAGGCGCACCGGGGGCGAGGCTGGGCGCGTCGAACCCGCAGGTGTCGGCGGGGGTGGTGAGTACGCTGCGCAGCCAATCGGGGTCCGCGTGGTCCAGATGGCCGATGCGCGTGGCCTCGCGCATCACCTCGATCATATCCATGTCGCCGTAGGCGTAGAACGGATCGCGCGTGTTGTCGGAGGCAAATGAGATCGGGATGCCGCGCGCCTTCATCTCATGCACCAGCGTGATCCCCCGGTTGCGGGGCGTGCGGGCGGCGTGGCGATCCTGCAGGTAGAGGTTGCACATGGGCAGGCTGACGACGTGGATGCCAGCGCGCGCCACGAGGTCGAGGGTTTTGAGCGCCTCATCCTCGGGCATTGTGGACAACGAACAGACATGGCCGACGACGATTTTCTTTGGAAAATCGTGTTTGATGGCGAGCTCGGCGATGTCCTTTAGCGTGTTGACCTCGGGGTCCATCGTCTCGTCCGTGTGGAAATCGATGTCGAGCCCGCGCTCGGCGGCGGCGGACATATATTGCGTCAGCCAATCGTTCAGTCGCGCGTCGGGGTAGGACACCATCCCGAGCGTCGCGCGATGCTTGGCCACGAGGTCCGCGCAGCGGTCGAGCGCGCCGTCCTCCTCGCACATCTCGCCAATCGTCAGCGCCACGGCTTGAAGCGCGATGCGGTCCGACCATTCCTCCCGCAGTTGGGAAAACACCTCCCAGGACACGGCGGCGGCCCCAAGGTCGCCCACGTAATCCAGATGCGTGCGGATGGCGGCGGTGCCGTGGGCGTATGCTGACCGCAGCGCGAAGCTCATCCGCGGGACGAGGTCCGCGCGGTCCCAGCGGCCCACCTTGTCGTCGCGCACGGATTCTAGGGCGCCCATAAAGGTGCCGTCGGGGTTCGGCGTGCGGTTCCAGATCTGCGCCTTGTCGAGATGCGTATGCATGTCGACAAAGCATGGCAGCACCATGGCACCACCCATCTGAACGGTCTGCGCAGGCGCGGCATCCGTGATTTTACCATCCGCAAGCGTCAGCGATGTACGCACGAGGCTTGCGTCCTGCCTGACCAGAAAGCCGGGAACAGTCACGTCTTCGAACCGGGTGGCCTGGGAGCCAGCGCCGGCGTCGGGCAGAGCCATGTAGTCCACGATTATTCCCGCTTGATCGCCGACTCATGCCACTTGCGCAGGGCGAAGTGAGCGATGAGCGAGGTTGTCGCATAGATGATCACGCCGGTCACAGCGATCAGGATCAGCGCCGCGAACATGCGTGGGATTTGCAGACGGTAGCCCGCTTCAAGGATGCGGAAGGCGAGGCCGGAGCCGATGCCGCCGGTGCCTGCGACGTATTCGGCCACAACCGCTCCGATCAGCGCGAGGCCGCCCGCAATCTTGAGCCCGCCCAGGAAATAGGGCAGCGCTGACGGCAGCTGCAAATGCACAAGTCGCTGCCAGCGGTTCGCTTTGTAGATCGTGAACAGATCACGCAGGTTGTGGTCGGTGGATTTCAGCCCGAGCGTTGTGTTGGCGAGGATCGGGAAGAACGCCACGATCCATGCACAGAGCAGCAGCCCGATCAGCCTGTTTTCTATGTAAATGAAGATCAGCGGCGCGATGGAGACAATCGGCGTGACTTGCAGGATTACGGCAAACGGCGAAAATGACATTTCCGCATAGCGCGAGAGCGAAAATATCACAGCCAACCCGACACCACCAATGACGGCCACAAGGAGCGCCAGCCCGGTGATCTGCAACGTCACAAGCAGGGACGTCGACAGCGTCCCCCAATCCTCGATCAGGGTGCTCAGCACGAGGCCGGGGCGGGGCAGAATGTAAGGCTCGATCTCGTTCCACACGACGAGGCGGTCCCAGTACCAAAGCGCCAGCGCCATCACCGCAGTCGGGATCACGTATTTCGCGATGTTTTCGTTGCGGGCCTTGCGGGCGCGGCGGACCTCGTCTGCGTCCACGAGCGCGCTGGTGTCCGGGGTGCTGATCGGCTTAGCGCCCGTGTCCGAGATGGTCATTCCGCCGCCTCCTGCGTGTTGAGCGCCCCGTGGAGCATATCTGACGCCTCCCGCGCGACTTCGCCATAGCGCTGGGAGGTGCGCCATTCGATGCCGCGCGGGTAGGGCGCGTCGACCTCGATCTCGTGGATGATCCGGCCCGGGCGGGCGGCCATTACGAGGATCCGGTCGCTCAAGAACACGCTTTCAAAGACCGAGTGGGTGACAAAGATCACCGTGGCGTTGGCGCGTTCCTTGAGTTTCAGCAAATCGTCGTTGAGCTTTTGGCGCGTGATTTCATCCAGCGCGGCAAAAGGCTCGTCCATCAGAATAAGGCGCGGGTTCGTTGCCAGCGCGCGCGCGATGGAGACGCGCATTTTCATGCCACCCGACAGCTCCCGCGGGTAGCTCCCCGCAAACCCGCTGAGACCCACGAGGTCGAGCACCTCGTGAATGCGGTCTTTCACCTTGGAAAAGCTTTGGCCGCGCAGGCGGAAGGGCAGGTAGACGTTTTTCTCCACCGTGGCCCAGGGCATGAGCGTGGGTTCTTGGAACACAACGCCGAGGTCATCGGCACTTTGCCCCCCTTCCCATTCGATGCGGCCCAGGGTGGGCGGCATCAGGCCGGCAATGAGCCGGAGCGCCGTGGATTTCCCGCAGCCCGACGGGCCAAGGAGGGAGATGAAATCCCCCTCATTGACGTCGAGCGACATATGCTGGAGCGCCACGACCCCACCGTGGAAGGTCTTGTCGACCTCCCGCATGTGCAGGATCGGGGCACGTTGTCCGAGCGGCGCAGGAGCCATGACTACATATCGTCCGGGCGCAGTTCGAGCCCGAGGCCCGCGTTGATGAAGCTCAGGTCATAGGCTTTCTTGAAGTCCAGACCTTCGGGCAGAACACCAGCCTCAACCATGTTGTTGTAGAAGCTTTCGGAGCGTTCATCGGTCATTGCACCGACGCCCAGCGTCAGGGTGTCGCCGGAATCGACGATGCCGTTTTCGATCATCGCGTTAATGGCGAAATCGATCTTGTCCTGCGTCATGTCAGGGTTGTCGGCGAGGATCAGCGCGTCAGCGGCGGCGTTGTCACCATAGATGTAGTTGTACCAGCCGAGGATCGACCCTTCGACGAAGCACTTCACCACGTCAGGGCTCTCGTCGATGACATCCTGCTTGGTCTGGATGGTGGTGGAGTAGGCGTTGTAGCCCGCGTCGGCGATCAGCCACACGTCAACCTCGATCCCGGTTTCTTGCAGGATCGCGTAGGGCTCAGAGGACAGATAGCCCTGCTGCGCGCTGTTCTCGTTGGCGATGAACGGTGCGGAGTTAAACGTGTAGGGCTGGCGGTTGTCGTCGCCAAAGCCATAAGCCGCCTTCATCCACTCATAGTAGGTCGCGGCGTCCTGAACGATCATGCGCAGATCCTTAAGCTCCTCAAAGGAGCTGACCTTGCCCGGGTGGGACATGATCACCTGCGGGTCCTTCTGGAAGGACGACATGACATTGACGATGGGCAGCCCTTCTTCGACGGCGAAGTAGGCATCGAGGTGCCCGCCCATGTAGAAATCGATCCGGCCTGCGAGCATGAGCGCCTGGTTGTTCACCTGGGGCCCGCCGGGCAGGATCGTGACGTCGAGGCCGCATGCCTCATACGTGCCGTCGGCCACGGACTGGTAGAAGCCACCGTGTTCGGCCTGCGCGACCCAGTTGGTGCCGAATGTCACCTCGGTCAGGTGCCCGTCAGCCTGAGCCGCGGACCCAGCAGCGAGCGCGGCAGCCCCAACGGTGGCCAGTTTCAGTGCAGCGATTTTGGTCATGTTTCCCTCGAATCTGTGATGCGTCATTGCAGGACAGCCGACCCGTTCACTCAAGCGCGGGCCCCCTAGCTGCGCCCTTTGTGAAGGCGCTCCGGCTATTTGTTACGCGAATGATCTCCCTTCGCCTAATTTTTTTGCGCAGTGACGTCGAAATCGGTGCGCTCCGCCGGTTCAGTGGCGCAAAATGCGGCAGGGCGGGACCGAACGTGGTGGTCCGCGACACAGGCGAGGATCAGGCGATGAAATCTCTTACACCCGGCGCGATTGCGGCCCCCTTTGGTCGCTACGCCCATGGCATCGAAATTCCAGCCGGATGGCGCGTGGCGGTGACTTCGGGCCAGTTGCCCTTGGCCGCCGACGGGACCGTGCCCGAAAGCGCGGAGGCGCAGGCAAAGCTCTGCTTTGAAAACTGCGGGCATATCTTGGCAGAGGCCGGGATGGGCCCCGCAGACACCGTGCGCATCGCCGCCTTTGTCACAGACCGCGCCCATATGGCCGCCTACATGGCCGCGCGGGATGCGTGGCTGGGCGACAAGGATCAGCTGCCAGCCTCCACGCTTGTGATCGTCACCGGCTTCACCCGGCCCGAGTTTCTGGTGGAGGTGGAGGTGACGGCCGCCGCGCCTTAGACCAGTTTTGGCACCGCATAGCTGCGGTCGGGCCAGGCGTCGGGCACCTTGCGGCCCGGTCCCTTGTCCGCGTCATCACGCAGGAGCCGCAGGTAGTCACTGGCAAAGTGGTCGATCCTCCGGTTGCGCCAGCCCTGGATCTCTAGCACCTCGCGAAAGCCCAAGCAGCGCATCCCCAGAAACCGATAGCCGCGGGTGGCGATATCGGTGCGCCAAGCGATGTTGAGGATATTCCATTGCGGATGGCTGATTTGGCGCAGCGCGGGCTGGTCCAAAAATCGCCGCGCCACGGTCTGAGGGGAGGCGAAGGTGATGGTAGGGATATTCAGCGTCATGCCCACGATCTGCGCCGACGCCGCACCAAGCGAGTGACCGACGATGAAATCCGGCAGGTCGTCGCCAACAAACGCCATCACCTCCGACGCGTGCAGCAGAAAGCCTTTGTGAAAGGGCGCGTAGCCGAATTGCGACGTGATGCGGCGGTAGCCTTCGGAATGCGGCACAAAGCGGTTGGGGCGCAAATTGTAGTGAGCATAGTCGAAAAAGCTGCTGGAACCCGTGATGATGAGGACGTTATCCTCTGTATAGCCCGCCTGCGCCTCTCCCCGCGGCGTCACGCGCCGCAGCCCAGGAATGGGCCGACCGCGGAGCATCGCCCGGCGAAACCAGCGGTTCGATACGAGCTCACCAGCGCGTTTGACGGAAAGTTTCATGGCAATGGTCCGGTGCAGAAATTGCTTTGTACGGAGGATGCACCGGGGTGGGCCATCTCGCAATGGGGTTGAGCGGCCCCCGAACGCAAGCAGGCCCCGGACTGTGCCGGGGCCTGCTTAAATCGCGTTGGCTTTGCGCTTACGCCGCGAGGTCGAAGCGGTCGGCCTCCATCACTTTGGTCCAGGCGGCTACGAAGTCGCGGACGAACTTTTCGTGGTTGTCGTCCTGGGCGTAGACCTCCGCATAGGCGCGCAGGACGGAGTTGGAGCCAAAGACCAGGTCGGCGCTTGTGGCTGTCCACATCGTGTCCCCGCTTGCGCGGCTTTTGATGACATATTCGCCGGGCTCCTCAGACGGGTGCCAGGAATAGGCCATGTCGGTGAGGTTAACGAAGAAGTCCGTCGTCAGCTGCCCCACGCGGTCGGTGAACACACCATGTGCCGCGCCGCCGTGGTTGGCGCCGAGCACCCGCAGACCACCGACGAGCACCGTCATCTCCTGCGCCGTCAGGCCCAAAAGCTGCGCGCGGTCGAGCATCATCTCCTCCGGGCTGACCGAGTACGCGTCCTTTTGCCAGTTGCGGAACCCGTCTGCGAGCGGCTCCAGCGCGGCGAAGGACTCCGCATCTGTGGCATCCTCGGTCGCGTCGCCGCGGCCTGGGGTGAACGGCACATCGGCGGCAAAGCCCGCGGCGCTGATCGCTTGTTCCAGCGCCACGTTGCCTGCCAGCACGATCGTGTCCGCGATCGAGGCGCCGTGGGCTTGAGCCAACGGTTCCAGCACGGAAAGCACGGCGGCGAGCCGCTCAGGCTCATTGCCTGCCCAGTCTTTCTGCGGCGCAAGCCGGATGCGGGCGCCGTTCGCGCCGCCGCGCATATCGGACCCGCGGAACGTGCGCGCGCTGTCCCATGCTGTGGCGATCAGGTCAGCGGCCGGCACGCCCGCCGCCGCGATGGCAGCTTTCAGCGCGTCCACGTCGTAGCCTGCGGCCCCGGCGGGCACGGCGTCCTGCCAGATCAGGTCCTCTGACGGGACAAGCGGGCCCAGGTAGTTGGCCTTTGGCCCCATGTCGCGGTGCGTGAGCTTGAACCAGGCGCGGGCGAACGTGTCGGCGAAATACTCCGGATCAGCCATGAATTTCTGGCAGATCTCGTTGTAGATCGGGTCGACTTTCATGGCCATGTCGGCGTCGGTCATCATCGGCTTGTGACGCACGGCGGGGTCAGAGGCGTCCTGGGGCATGTCCTCTTCGGCCATGTCCACGGGCTCCCACTGCCAGGCGCCGCCGGGGCCTTTGACGAGCTGCCATTCGTGGCCAAAGAGCGCGTCGAAGTAGCCCATGTCCCACTGCGTGGGGTTCTTGGTCCAGGCGCCTTCGATGCCGGAGGTCCAGGCCTTGTTGGCCATGGCGCCGTGGTCGGGGTTGAGCCAGCCAAAGCCCTGCTGGTGCAGGCCGCCCCCTTCGGGCGCGGCGCCGATGCGGTCGCCGTGGCCGATGCCGTGCGCCTTGCCCACGGTGTGGCCCCCGCAGGTGAGCGCGGCGGTTTCTTCGTCATTCATCGCCATACGGGCAAAGGTTTCGCGGACATGAAGCGCTGTGCGCGCGGGGTCAGGCTGGCCGTTCACGCCCTCCGGGTTCACGTAGATGAGCCCCATGTGCGTTGCAGCGAGCGGGTTTTCGAGCGTCGCCGTGTCGTCGAGATCGGCGTAACGGCTTTCGGACGGGGCGAGCCATTCCGTCTCCGACCCCCAATAGACGTCTTTTTCAGGGCCCCAGATATCCTCGCGCCCGAAGCCGAAGCCGTAGATTTTGAGCCCCATGCTTTTGTAGGCCACCGTCCCAGACAGCAGGATCAGGTCCGCCCAGCTGATTTTGTTGCCGTATTTCTTCTTCAGTGGCCACAGCAGGCGGCGCGCCTTGTCGAGGCTCGCGTTGTCGGGCCAGGAGTTGAGCGGCGCGAAGCGGATGTTGCCGCCGCCGCCGCCGCCGCGCCCGTCAGAGGTGCGGTAGGACCCGGCGGAGTGCCACGCGAGGCGGATCATAAGGCCGCCGTAGTGGCCCCAGTCGGCAGGCCACCAGTCCTGGCTTTCGGTCAGCAGCGCCTCCATGTCGGCCACGAGCGCGTCGTAGTCGAGCTCCTTGAGCGCTTCGCGGTAGGAATAGCCTGCGTCCATCGGGTCCACGCGCGCCCCGCCCTGGTGCAAGATGTCGAGGTTCAGCGCTTCGGGCCACCACTCATGGCTCGTTTGGTTGACGGACGTGTTGGCGCCGTGGGCGATTGGGCACCCGCCTGTGATGTTCTGGTTTCCGTCCATGGTGAAAGCTCCCCTGACATTGTGCTGACTGGTCTGCGGCGAGTCGCCGCGATTGGGCGTAGATTTAGAGGAGTTCTAAATTAGTTTCTAATGCTAAATCTCTCTAGTTACTATAAGGGTGGCTTATGGATGGTCTGACGCTCAAACACCTCCGCTACCTGGTGGCAGTTGCCGATCACGGGCAGTTCAGCCGTGCAGCGGGGGCCTGCGCGATCTCCCAACCGGCGCTGTCGCAGCAGATCAAGGAGGTGGAGGCGCTGATCGGGGAGCCGCTCTTTGAACGCAACGCGCGGCATGTGACGCTGACGCCCTTGGGCAAGGACGCGGTGGCGCGGGCGCGGTCGATTTTGACACAGGTGCAGGATTTCGGCGATTTCGTTGCCGCCTCGCGGGAGCGACTGTCGGGGACGCTGCGGCTGGGGATCATCCCGACCATTGCCCCCTACCTGTTGCCCCGGGTCATTGGGACACTCCGCGGGGCCTATCCCGAACTGACCGTGCGCCCGCGAGAAGGGGTGACGGCGCAGCTGATCGAGGACCTCGCGCGGCTCCAGATCGATGCCGCGCTGTTGGCGCTGCCCGTTGGCGAGACTGCGTTTGAGGAATTTCCGCTGTTTTCGGAGGAGTTCGTGTTGGTGCGGCACGCTTCGGAGGCCGCAGCGCCGGTGCCCGACCCCGCGATGCTCAGCCAGATGGAGCTTTTGCTTCTGGAAGAAGGGCATTGCTTTCGCGACCAAGCGCTGAGCCTGTGCAACCTCGGCGGACCCGCGGCGCGCCGGTTCATGGAGGCCGGGTCGTTGAGCACGCTGGTGCAGATGGTGGCGACGGGGTTTGGGCTGACGGTGATCCCGGAGATGGCGATCGCGCTCGAAACACGCGGGCAGGGGGTGTCGGTGTCGCGCTTTGAGGCGCCGGCGCCCGAGCGGCATGTGGGGCTCGTTTGGCGGCGCAGTAACCCGATGGCGCCCCGCCTGCGCGCCTTGGGCGGGCTCTTTCAGGACAGCCTGGCGCGCTGAAGTCCTGTCGCGCCTGTGGCAGATGGCGGGCCCGCCCGCCTCCCTTCTGCGCCAGCATGCGCTGGCTTGAACCTGAGGGGGGCGCGCTGCGCGCGATTTCCGCCTTCGGCGACCCTCCCCTCTCGCGGCCATCCGACCGCTGCTGGTCAGTGGGAGGGAAGTATGGAATACAAAGAGGCCTTTTGGCCCCGAATACGCATACACGGATATCGCCAAGGGTTCTGCCGCTGCTACTTTTGCGCCGACACCCGCTTCATCTTTCCAAAAATACTCAATCACGACCGTGACGATCGCGCATTGGTCGCATTCGGGCGGTGTTGGGTCGGGTGGATTTGGCGCATCGCGCCAGGATAGGGCATGGTCCGCGCGACAGCAGATGGGAGTCGGCGGGATGAAGACGCATGTGAAGGCGCTGGTGATTGGGGGCGGTGCAGTGGGCACGTCCATCGCGTATCACTTGGGCAAGGCGGGGTGGGACACGATGCAGGTGGAGCGGGACGCGCTCACTGCGGGGTCCACGTGGCATGCGGCGGGGCTGCTTCCCTATTTCAACATGTCTTATGCGACGACCCATATCCACGACTATTCCATCAAGTTCTACAAGACGTTGAAGGAGGAGACGGGCCAGGATCCGGGCTTTTACGTCGTGGGCAACCTGCGCATGGCGCAGAGCCAGGAGCGGATGGATGAGTATATGCTCTATGCCTCCACCGCTGAAACTTGCGGCGTGCCCTATGAGTGGATGACGCCGGCTGAGATCAAGGAACGGTGGCCTTTGGTGCGGACCGAGGATCTTGTTGGTGCGATTTACCATCCGACGGATGGCTACATTAACCCTGCCGATGTGACGAACGCGATGGCTGCCGGGGCGCGCCAATTGGGTGTGGCCATTGAGCAGCGCTGGCAGGCGGATGGGTTTGAATGGACGGGGTCGGAGTGGAAAGTCACGCTCACCAAGATGGTGGAAAAGGGCGGGAACCTGGTTCAGTCCGACGAGCAGGTGGTGGTGACCGCGGAGCATGTCGTGACGGCCTCTGGCAACCACGCGCCGCGGACGGCAAAGCTTTTGGGGATCAAGACGCCTGCCATCGTGGTGGAGCACCAGTATATCGTCACCGAGCCCGACCCGGCGCTGGTCGAATACCGCAAGAACAACCCCCAGCACCCGGTGCTGCGCGACGCAGATGCCAAATGGTACGTGCGCGAGGAGCGGGGTGGCTGGATTCTGGGGCCGTATGAAGAGGGAGCTCCGGCGCGGTTCGAATACGGGGTGCCGGAGTCGTTCCGGGCCGACCTCTACCCCCTCGATCTGGAGCGGATCGAGGAGGAGTACATGTCCATGATCCACCGCATTCCGTCCTCGGAAACCGTGGGGCTGAAGGACGATTATAACGGCCCGATCTGCTACACGCCTGATGGCAACCCGCTGATAGGGCCTGCGCCGGGGCTTCAGAATATGTGGCTGGCGGAAGGGTTCTCGTTCGGCATCACAGCAGCGGGTGGCGCAGGCTACTACCTCGCCCAGATGATGACCGAGGGCGAGGCGGAGATCGACATGGCGTCGATTGACCCCAAGCGCTACGGTCAAGACTGGATGACGACGGAATACGCGGCCCGGAAGAACGAGGAATGCTATTCCCACGTCTATATCCTGCACCACCCGGATGAGGAGCGGGAGGCCTGCCGCCCGCTGCGCACGGCGCCTGCCTATGACCGGCAAAAGGCGCTCGGCGCGCAGTTTGGCTGCGTGAACGGGTGGGAGCGGCCCAACTATTACGGGCCTTTGGATGCGCCGGAGAGCTTTGACCACGACGCGCGGTCCTTCCGCCGTGGCGATTGGTGGGAATATGCCAAAGCTGAGGCAGCGGCGATCCGCGAGGGTGTGGGCCTGATCGACGCCACAGCCTTCGCCAAGCACCGCCTGACGGGGCCGGGGGCGACGGCGTTCCTCGATTGGTTCACCTGCAACAAGCTGCCGAAGGTCGGACGCATCAACCTGACCTACGCGCTCACCAGCGCTGGCACCACGCGGACGGAATACACCATCGTCCGCAATGGCGAAAACGACTACTACCTCGTCTCCGCCGGGGGGTGGCATGCCTATGACGAGGACTTCCTCTACAAAGCCATCATGGAGAAAGAGGACGAGTTTGGGCGCATCAACGAGGAAGACGTGACCCAGAAATGGGGTGTCTTTGCCATCGCGGGGCCGAAGTCGCGCGATGTGCTGGCCAAGCTCATCCGAGACCCGGACCCAGAGACCGCGCTGTCCAACAAGCGCTTCCCGTGGCTCTCCGCCCGCCAGATCGAGCTCAAGATGTGCCCTGTGAACGCGATCCGGGTGGCCTATACGGGGGAGCTCGGCTGGGAGCTGCATCACCCGATGGAGATGCAGAACTACCTCTGGGATCAGCTCATGGAGGCGGGCGCGGAGTTTGGGATCAAACCCGTGGGTGCCCGGGCGCAGAACTGGCTCCGGCAAGAGAAATCCTATCGCGCCTTTGGGACCGAGCTGGGCCGCGATGCGACGCCGCTTGAGGCCGGGCTCGACCGCTTTGTGGACCTTGAGAAGGACTATCACGGCAAGCAGGCGATGCTCGACACCGGCATCCGGTCCATGTGCGTGACGCTCAAGATCGACGGACCGGACGATGCGGACCCATGGGGCCGTGAGGTGCTCTATACCCCGAAGGGCGAGCGCGTCGGGCGCCTGACATCCGGCGGGTATTCGGTGCATTTCGGGTCGTCCATCGGGATGGGCTACGTCAAGCCGGACTTGGCAACCCCGGGTACGAAGCTCAAAGTAAAGATGTTCGATCAGCTTTGGGATGCGGAAGTGACCGAGGACAGCCCCTATGACCCGAGAAACGCCGTGATCCGCGTGGATGGCTAAACCGCTGACCATCGCCGCCCTCGTGCTCGCACTGGTGGCGGCGGTGTTCTGGCAGGGGAACCCGATCAACGCGGCTGCCGAACGGCAGGCAGGGCGGGTCGCGCTGGCGGCTGGGGGTGTTTACGTGTCGCTGCGCACGCTCAACGCCGTCCTGTCCACCGCGCAGGAGGTGGAGGTGCAGGCTGCCGTGGGCGTGGGCGGGTCGGCGCAGCCGCTCAAAGCGCTCGAACCCATTGACGACACGATCGAGCGGATCGCAGGGGTGGTGTTCTGGATCATGCTGGCGGCGGTGGCGCTGTCGGTGTCTACGGGTCCCCTGGCGGCGCTGGGCGCGGGTCTTGCCGCCGTGGGGCTCACGCTCCACCTTTACGCCCCGGGACGCATGAGCGCGCAAGCGGTGCGTTGGGGCGGGATGTTTGCGCTGGGCCTGCCGCTTGTGGTCGCCCTCGCGGCGCCCATCGGTGGAGCGCTCACCACAGGCGTGCGGGAGGACAGTCTCGCGCAGATCACCGCGATTACGAGCACGCTCCCCTCACCGGAGGAGGCGATCCCCGCACCGACAGACGCGGCGGCGGAGGGGTTTTTTGCCGGGATGGCCGAAGGGATGCGGTCGCTCACCGGGGCCGCGGGTGCCATGATCGAACGGATCGGCGACTACACCGCCATCGCTGCTGCGATCTTTGACAATGCTGATGTGTTGATCGGGGCCTATTTGAACCTGCTCGCAGTCATGCTGTTTCAGGTTTTGATCCTGCCGCTCGCGGCCTGCGCGATGCTCGTTATGGCGATCCGGCGCAGCTAGTCACGCGGCCCCTGTGTTGGACGGATCTGTTAACATATGACCCGACAGCCGCGCAGGCGGAATTAGCAGACCTCTTTTGTGGGCAGTCACCAGTGTTCTTGGCGCTGGGGACAGTCACCGCGGATAGCGTCCGTTGCTCGGCTATCTCGATAAAAGCCTGCGCTTTTCGGCCATCGCCTCCCGCCGTTGGCGCTCGATGCCGGTGCGGAAGGAGCGTTCGACATAGGCGATGTGGTCGCGCGCGGCGTGTTCTGCCCGGGCGACGTCGCCGTCGATCACCGCTGTGCCGATAGCCAGGTGCTGGTCGAGCAGCGTGCGCCCGGTGTCATCGAGCGTCTTTAGAAACGCGCGGTTGTAGAACACCCCTTGCCGCGTCAGCGTGTAGATCGACGCCATCATGTGGATGAGTGTGGCGTTCTGGCTCGCATCCACCACCGCGGTATGGAGCGCGAAGTCGGCCTCCCGCTCCGCGTCTGGGTCTTTGGCCTCCCACGCGCGCTGCATCTCATCCAGGATATCGCGGATGCGTTCGTGATCGGCCCGCGTGGCCCGCTCCGCGGCGAGCCGTGCGGCAAAGCCTTCCTGCTCCGCGCGGTATTCAAGGTAGTCGAAGAGCGCCGGTTCGTGGCGGCCATAGAGCGACAGGAGCGCGGGCAGCATCGCCTCCCCCGTCAGTGCGGCGACAAAGGTGCCCTCACCGTGTTTGGTCACCACAAGCCCACGGTCCTCGAGCGTTTGCAGCGCCTCCCGTAGCTTGGGGCGGGACACTTTCAGCATCTCTGACAGTTCCCGCTCGGACGGCAGGCGGCGGCCCTGTTTCAGGATGCCCGCGGCAATCAAGTCCTCAACTTGATTTACCACTGCATCCGCGAGGGAGCCTTGATCCACCGGCTCAAAGAGTTTCGCTGCGTCCATTGGCGGTGCTGTCCTATGTGCTGCTGCGCTTGCCGCGCCTGATGCCTCTTAAAGGCTAAGGCGCCGATTTCTGCAAGAAGATCATATGATTTCCGCGTATTTTCCGAATTTGATCTGAATCAATGAGCGGTTTCCGGTCCTCTGATTTTTAGAGTGCACAAGAACACAGCACGACCAAGCCAGGCTGAACCAGTGGTAAATAAAATTGTTGACTGGGGTAAATGGTAAAGTTAGTGGACCACCGCGAGCGGACCTTACGTCAAGCGCCGCCCCAGAAGACCGATCCTGAAGGAGGAGATCACCCATGCAAAAGACTCTCACCACATTGGCAGCGGCAGGCGCCCTGGCGGCGACCCTGGCTGCGGCCCCAGCGACAGCGGCTGATAAGCTTCTCCTGAAAACACCGATTGCGTTCTCGACCGCTCTCCCCGGTCTGGGTTCGCCGATCCCGCGCGTGGCCGAAGCGCTGAACGTGATGTCCGGCAACACGATCAAGATGAAGGTCTACGAGCCCGGCAAACTGGTCGCGCCGTTCGAAATCCTCGACGCGGTGTCCACGGGCAAGATCAACTCCGGCTACACGACCGCTGGCTACTGGGCGGGCAAGATCCCGGCCGCGCCGCTCTTTTCCGCGGTCCCGTTCGGCCCCGAGGCGGGCGAATACATGGCGTGGCTTTACTACGGCAACGGCATGGACCTCTATCAGGGGATGTACGACCAGGCGGGCTACAACGTGAAAGTGCTGCCCTGCGCTATCATCGCGCCGGAAACTTCCGGCTGGTTCGCAAATGAGATCAACACGCCCGAGGACCTCGACGGGCTCAAGATGCGCTTTTTCGGCCTCGGCGGGAAGGTCATGCAAAAGCTCGGCGTGGCGACATCGCTCCTGCCTGGCGGCGAAATCTTCCCGGCGCTGGAAAAGGGCGCGATTGACGCGACCGAGTTCTCGATGCCCGCCATCGACGCGCGCCTCGGCTTCCACAAGCTGGTGAAATACAACTACTTCCCCGGCTGGCACCAGCAAGCGACGGTGTTTGAGCTGCTGATCAACGGCGATGTCTGGAACGAGGCCTCCGACCAGCACCGCGCCATCATCGAAGCGGCGTGCAAAGCCTCCATGGCTGACAGCTTTGCCGAGGGCGAGGCGATCCAGCACACGGCGCTCATCGACAACGTCGAAAACAACGGCGTGACGATCAAACAGTGGTCCCCCGAGATGCTCGCCACGTTCCGCGCCACTTGGGAAGACGTGGCCGCCGAAGAGGCCGCCAATGACGCCTATTTCGCCGAAGTGCTCGCGGACCTGACTGCGTTCCGCGACGGCTACGCCATCTGGAAACAGAACGCATTCCTCCCGCGGACTGACGCCAGCCAGTACTCGCAATAACCCCATCGCGAGTCCTTGGGACCGGGGCGGGCTCTCTCCCTGCCGCTCCGGTCCACCTTTTTCCCACGTGCGACGCGCGCGTCACGTGAGCCCCATTTCCGGAGGATTTCCCCATGGCCACCGACACGAGCCCCATCGAGGACGCCGTAGAAACCTACGAACAGATCCTCGAACACCCAGAGCTTGATAGGCAGCCGATTGCCGTCGCTCTGGACACATTCGTTAAATCCGTCGGCCACGTGGTCATGTGGGCCAATGTCCTGCTGATCACGGCGATCTTTTCCCAGGTGGCGCTGCGTTACCTGCTCAACCAGAACTACCCGAAACTCGACGAGATCCAGTGGCATTTCTACGGGCTCGTGACGATGATCGGCATCCCCTACGCGCTGGTGACGGACAGTCACGTGCGCGTCGACGTGCTCCATATGACGCTCTCAAAGCGCACGCAGCGCGTGATCGAGGTCGTGGGCATCCTGACCCTGCTCGTGCCTTTCATCTACCTGATGGTGGATCAGGGATACGACTATTTCTACGAAAGCTTCCGCGTCAATGAGCGCTCTGACAGCCCCACGGGTCTGCCCTATCGCTGGGTGTTCAAGGCCGTCATTCCGGTCAGTTTTGCCCTGCTTGGTGTCGCGGCTGCCGCGCGGCTGATCCATGATGTGCATGCGCTTTGGACTGCGCCGGAACATGAGCGCCTTGGCGCGGGTCTGCGCCGCGTCGGGCTGGTGCTGGCCGTCTTTGCCGCGATTGCCGTCTCGCTCACCTTCCTCGTTGAAACGACGGAAGAAAAGCTCGTCATCGCGATGTTCCTGAGCTTTATCGCGCTGCTCTTCACCGGCTACCCGGTGGCTTGGGTGCTGGCCGGGATTGGGGTCGCCTATTGCGGGATCGCGTATCTGTTCGACAACGACCTGATGCTGTGGACGGGGCTTGAAAGCACCTTCACGGGGCTCGACTACCTGACGCTCGGGGCAACCGTGAACCGGGTCTATGCGACCATGTCGAATGCGGTGCTGGTGGCGCTGCCGATGTTCATTTTCATGGGGCTCATGCTCGACGAAAGCGGCGTGGCCGAACGCCTGATGTCGTCCATGCAAAAGCTCTTTGGCACCGTGCGCGGTGGCTTGGCACTGACGGTGACGCTGATCGGGATCATCCTCGCGGCCTCCACCGGGATCATCGGGGCCTCTGTCGTGTTGCTCGGTGTGCTGTCGCTGCCCTCGATGATGGAGCAGAAGTATAAGCCCACATTGGCCGCAGGCGTCGTGTCGGCGTCCGGCACGCTCGGGATCCTCATCCCGCCCTCAATCATGCTCGTCATCATGGCCGACCAGATGGCGCTGTCGGTGGGAGACCTCTTTATGGCGGCTGTCTTCCCCGGTGTGCTGCTCGGTGTTCTATACCTCGGCTACATCTTCATCGTGGCGCAGATGGATAAAAAGGCTGCCCCGGTTCCAGAAGGGGCCGTTGCCCCCGATTGGCAAGCGGTCAAAGAGGTCGCGATTGCGGTCCTACCGACGCTCGCGCTGATCTTGGCCGTGCTTGGGTCGATCTTTGCGGGCCTCACGACGCCAACGGAAGCCTCCGGCATCGGCGCATTGGGCGCCACGCTGCTCGCTCTGGGCTACCGGAAGCTCAATGGGAAGAAGCTGTGGAACGTCTGCGTCTCCACCTTCAATACGACCGCCTATATCTTTGCGATCTTCCTGGGCGCGACGGTCTTCTCCTACGTGTTGCGGGAGCTTGGCGGCGATGAGCTGATCGAGCACACGGTCGCGTCCACCGGCTTTGGGCCTTACGGGACGGTGATCTTTATCCTCGCGATCGTGTTCCTCCTGGGCTTCGTGCTCGACTGGATCGAGATCACGCTGATCGTGCTGCCGCTGATGCGTCCAATCATCAATGGGCTGGGGATCGATGTGCCGGGCTTTGGTGTGGTCGATGAGCCTGCGCTGATCTGGTTCGTGATCCTGGTGGCCGTGACGCTGCAAACCAGCTTTCTCACCCCGCCGGTCGGCTTCGCGCTCTTTTACCTTAAGGGCGTGTGCCCCCCGGGCATTACGCTGATGCACATCTACAAGGGCGTTATTCCCTTTGTCCTGCTGCAGCTCACCGGCCTGGCCGTGGTGTTCCTATGGCCCGCCTTGGCCACATGGTTGCCGTCGGTGGCATACTAACATGGCGCGCCCAGAGCCGCGGGGCGTGCTGCCCGGGACAGACAAGCATTGTGTTGTGGGTTCCGGCTGGGCACAGTCACCCCGTGGGAGACGCGCTGCGGCCCCGCGGGATGAAACCACCAAGGATGGGGCGAAAAGTCGCGCGATACCGTCGAAACCACTGCGCTTTCTAGGTGTTTACCCAGTAGGGCCCGCAACGTCAGGATGGCTGCCGGATGACCGATGATGACTTGATAGACGCATTCCGCGCGGTGGTGGGCCGCCGACATGTGTTCACAGGCGCCCGCGCGACGGAACGGTTCCGCCGCGGCTTCCGCTCGGGGGAAGGGGACGCGCTTTGCGTCGTGCAACCCGGCACGCTTGTGGAACAATGGAAGGTGCTGCAAGCCTGCGTGGCCGCCGACAAGATCGTGATCATGCAGGCCGCAAATACCGGCCTAACCGAAGGCTCCACGCCCAAAGGCAGCTATGACCGCGGCGTGGTCCTGATCAACACCCGCCGCATGGACAAGCTGGAGCTTTTGAAGGGCGGCGCGCAGGTGGTCAGCCACCCAGGCGCCACGCTCTTTAAGCTCGAAAAGATGCTCAAACCCCTCGGGCGGGAGCCGCATTCCGTGATCGGGTCGTCCTGCATCGGCGCCTCCATCGTGGGCGGCGTGTGCAACAACTCCGGCGGTTCCCTGGTCGAACGCGGCCCCGTCTATACGGAGATGTCGGTTTACGCGCAGCTCACCGAAACCGGCACGCTCGAACTGGTGAACCACCTGGGCATCGACCTTGGCTCCACCCCAGAGGACATCCTCGCCAATCTCGACCGCGGCACGTTCAACAAGGACCCCGGACCCACAAACCGGCGCGGATCTGCGTCAGACTACGCCACCATCGTGCGCGACGTCGACGCCCAGACCCCCGCACGGTTCAACGCCGACAAAAGCAAGCTTTTTGAGTCGGCAGGCTCCGCCGGAAAACTCGCAGTGTTTGCCGTACGTCTCGACACCTTCCCCAAAAACGCCCGGGAGAAAGTGTTTTACATCGGCACGAATGACCCCGCGGACCTCACCGAATTGCGCCGCCATATCCTGGCCAACTTCACCTCCCTGCCCGTGTCGGCGGAGTACATGCAGCGCGAGGTGTTCGACATCACGGAGCGCTACGGCAAAGACACTGTGCTGATGATCGACAAGCTGGGCACCGACCGGCTGCCGATGTTTTTCGCGATCAAGGGCCAGGTCGACGCGCGGCTGCGCGGCATCCCGCTGCTGGCCAACTTTACCGACCGCTTCATGCAGACCCTGGCCACGCTTTGGCCCGCGGTGCTGCCAAAGCGGATGCGCCAGTTTCGCGATCAATACGCCCATCATCTGATCTTAAAGATGAAAGATGACGGCATCGACGAGGCGCTCGCTTGGCTGCCTGGGCATTTCGAGGGCCGCGACGGCGGGTTCTTTGAATGTACCCCACGAGAGGCCAAGATCGCAGGCCTCCACCGTTTTGCGGCGGCGGGGGCGGCTGTGCGCTACATGAATATTCATAGCAGCCAGGTCGAAGACATCATCGCGCTCGACGTGGCGCTGCGCCGCAACGAAGAAGACTGGCTGGAGGTTTTGCCGCCGGAGCTCGACGCGCAGATCGTGCACAAGCTCTATTATGGGCATTTCATGTGCCACGTGTTGCACCAGGATTACGTGGTCAAAAAGGGCTGCGATCCTAAGGCGTTAAAGGCGGCCATGCTCAAGCTCTTTGACGAACGCGGCGCGGAATATCCCGCCGAACACAATGTCGGGCACCTTTATCAGGCCAAGCCCGATCTCGCAGACCACTACAAATGCTGCGACCCGACCAATTCGTTTAATCCCGGGATCGGCAAAATGTCGAAGGCCCGCAACTACGCTGAGGAGCGCGTGGAATGACCAACGTCGTAATTGCATCAGCTGGCCGGACTGCGGTTGGCTCATTTGGGGGCAGCTTTGCGAACACCCCTGCCCATGATCTTGGCGCCGCAGTGCTCGAAGGCGTCGTCGCGCGGGCGGGGATTGATAAGGCGGAGGTGTCGGAGACGATCCTGGGCCAGGTTCTGACCGCCGCCCAGGGCCAAAACCCCGCGCGTCAGGCGCACATCAATGCGGGTCTGCCGCAGGAAAGCGCGGCCTGGGGTCTGAACCAGGTGTGTGGCTCGGGC
>JBCBZG010000035.1:0-41044 GCA_039815465.1 Pseudomonadota bacterium | reverse complement strand
TCAAGCTACGTCACCGGCACCGAAATCGAAGTGAACGCGGGACAGCACGTCTGAGGCGGAAAATTCCTTTCAAAGGAATTTGGGAAAACTCTTTGAAAGAGTTTTGCGAAGACCTTTCGAAAAGGTCTTTTAGCTCAAGGTCGCGATGATCGCGCGGAGCGTGGCAAGCCCCTCGCCCTTTTCAGAGGATGTCAGCACGAGTTCGGGAAACGCCGCGGGGTGTTTGGCGAGCGCGCCGCGCACTTGGGACAGGACTTTCTCGGTTTGGCTGGTCTTGTTCTTATCCGCCTTCGTCAGCACGACTTGGAACGTGACCGCCGCGCTGTTGAGGAGCGCCATAATCTCCTCATCCACCGGCTTCACACCGTGGCGCGCGTCGATCAGCACGAACGCCCGGCGCAGGTTCACGCGACCCGACAGATAGACTTTGAGCAGGCGCTGCCATTTTTCCACCACCGCAACGGGCGCATTGGCAAAGCCGTAGCCGGGAAGGTCCACGAGATAGCGGTCTTCGAGGGAGAAAAAGTTGATCTCTTGGGTCCGTCCCGGCGTGTTGGAGGCCCGCGCGAGCCCCTTTTGCCCAGTGAGCGCGTTGATCAGGCTCGATTTCCCGACATTGGAGCGTCCGGCAAAGCAGACCTCGGTCCGGTCCCCGGGGGGAAGCCCGTCCATGGCCACCACGCCTTTGACGAAGTCTGTGTGGCGGGCAAAAAGCATGCGACCCCGCTCAAGCTCTGCGGGGTCGTCTACCGTCGCGAGGGGGAAGGGGAGGTTCACCCGATGACCTCGATCTGGTCGCCGAGACGGATCTCGCCGGGCTTCGTCACGCGGGCGAAGACGCCGAAATCGATATGGCCCCAGCGGTCTTGGAGCACGGCGAGCGTGTCGGTATCGCGGCGGCCCGTCTCCGGGTTCACCATGGTCGCGGGGCAGCGGTCGATGCGCGCCTCAACGCTAAGTTCTGCGGCGCCGATGCGGATGCGGCGCCCGACCCACTCGAACTCCTCCCAGGGGCCCGTCTCGCTGACCCATAGGTTTCCGCGAAAGCGCAGGGGGCCCAGGTCGCGCCCGCAGGCCTGGCTGAACGCGCGCAGTGACGCCTCCCCGAGGATGGAGAGATAGGGGTTCGGGTTGTCGGTCAGGCCCTGACCCGTGGCCGCGCTTTGCGCGCGGATCACCTGGGTCGAGGGGCGTTCGCCCGCGCCCATAACCGCGCTCACCCAAGCGACGATCGCGGCCCCATCGCGGTCGGGATTGGCCGTGAGCGGTTCCAGATCGGGGTGGTTAAGCGTCAGCGTCTCAGTGGCGTCGTCAAAGGCGCAGGTGATGGCCATCAGGGACGGCGATGTGGCCCCGCGGGAAAAGTTCCCGCAGCGTGCCCAGGTGCGGCCGTCCGCCTTTGATTTCTCGTGCGCCACGGCCCAGACCCGGTCCCAGGGCAGGGTTGCGTCCACGCTCAGCGCCACCTGATCCAGCGCTTCGGACCCGTGCGCCTTGATCGGGTGGCGGTAGATGGCGGCGAGGGCGGCCATCTACTTTGCGTCGGACTTTGTCGCGCGCTTGAACCCCGCGCGGATGTTGCCGAACACGTCCGGCTTTACGCCCTGGCTGCGCATGATCAGGTACTGTTGGCTAAACGTGATGACGTTGTTGGCGATCCAGTAGACGATCAGGCCCGACGCGAATGTGCCTAGCATGAACATGAACACCCACGGCATCCAGGCAAAAATCATTGCCTGCGTCGGGTCGGTGGGGGCCGGGTTCAGCTTTTGCTGCAGCCACATCGAAATGCCGAGCAGGAGCGGCAGGATACCCAAGAACACCAGCGCCAGGATCGTTCCCGGCTCCGGCCCCGCGAAGGGCAGCAAGCCAAAGAGGTTCATGATGGAGGTTGGGTCCGGCGCGCTCAGGTCTTGGAACGGGCCAAACCACGGGGCGTGGCGAAGCTCCAACGTGACAAAGATCACCTTGTAGAGCGAGAAAAAGATCGGGATTTGCAGCAAGATCGGCAAGCAGCCCGCCGCCGGGTTCACCTTATTCTTCTTATAAAGCTCCATCATCCCCTGTTGGAGCTTCTGGCGGTCATCGCCCGCCGCTTCCTTAAGCTTTTCCATCTCTGGCTGGAGCTCTTTCATCCGCGCCATGGACACATACGATTTGTAGGCCAGGGGCAGCAGCACCGCCTTAATCACCAGCGTCAGCGCAATGATCGCCCAGCCCATGTTGCCGATAAACGCGTTGAGGTAGTGCAGCACCGCAAAGATCGGCTTCGTCAGGAAAAAGAACCAGCCCCAGTCGATGGAATCGAGGAACCGGTCGATCCCATCGTTGCGCTCATAGTTGCGGATGGCCTCCCATTCCTTGGCGCCTGCAAAAAACTGGGCGGAGGCTTCAAGCGTTTGCCCTGCAGCCAGGTCCTGAGTGGGGTAGAGCGTGAGCGCCTGCATGATGCCAGTCGTCGGGCTCATCTGCGCGGTGGAGGTGAACGACGTACCAGGGGCGGGCACAAGCGTCGTCATCCAGTAGTGGTCCGTAAACCCGATCCAGCCGTTTTCTTGCACCCGCATCGTGCGCGAGGAGGAGCTATTTTCGCCGCCCGCCTCAAGGTCCACGATGTCGTCATAGTTGACCTCCCCCAACTCGCCATCGGTCATGCGGATGAGACCCTCGTGCAGGATGAAAAAGCCCTTGAGGTCGTCGGGGATGCCGTGGCGGCGGATCAGGCCGTAGGGCGCAAGCCGCACGAGGCTGTCGGTGGTGTTTGTGACGCCCTGCTCGATCGTGAACATAAAGTTTTCGTCGATCGAGATCGTCTTGGCGAATGTCAGCCCGGCGGGGCTGTCCCAGGCCAGGGTAACAGGCGTATTCACGGTGAGCGTGTCGCCTGATGTCAGTGTCCAGGTCGTGTCGGGTCCGGGGACGTCCTCCGGCGCGAGACCCGCGCCTTGGGCCCAGCCATGCGCGGCGTAATACGTGCCGCCCGCGCCCTCGGGCGACAACAGCGTCACGATGGGCGCGTCCTCGTCCGTGGTTTCGCGATAGTCGCGAAGCTTTAGGTCGTCGATCCGGCCACCATAAAGCGAAATCGATCCTTCGAGCCGGGGTGTGTCGATTGCGATGCGTGGGGCCGTGTCGAGCGCGGCGGCGCGCGCCTCAGACGGGGTGACGACGGACACAGGTCCGCCAGTCGCACCTGGCTCAGTGGTGATCACGGGCGTCTCTGACCCCGCCGTGCCGGTCGCTGAGGCTTCTGTCGGAAGCTCTGGACCCTGTTCAGGCGGCTCAGGTGCGAAAAAGACCATCCAGATCAGAAGCACCGCAAAGCTCAATCCCGTGGCGAGGAGGAGATTCTTGTTATTGTCGTCCATTCAGCCCGTCCCGAATTCGCGCTTGAGTCAATTTGGGGACATGTAACCTCCGCCGGGCCGGTTCGCCACCCCGGGCGGGCTGCACTGTGCCGATATCTGCTTGAAAAAACGGCTCCGACGGTCCGGGGCAGGGCGCGTGCCCGTGCGGGGCCGCCGCCCCAAGCAGTGGCGGTGCAGATCACGCGTGACCTGCACCCGGTTGACGTCGGCGGCGTGGCGCGATGGGCCCTAGGCCGCTGATCCGCTCTGCGGCGGTTCCCCGCGCTGCGCCGGGCGGGTGATCGACGCGCTCGCGCCGGCCAGCTTTTGCTCGTGACGGTCGATCCAGTTGATGGTGTCGGAAAACGGCATCGGGCGCGCCAACCCATAACCTTGCACATGGCCGCAGCCCAGTTGTGACAAAAGCGCATGCTCGCCCAGCGTCTCCACCCCTTCTGCGAGCGTCTCAAGCTCCAACCGTTCCGCCATCATCAGGATCGCGGCGATCATGCGCTGTTGTTCGGGATCCTCGTCGACCTTCATCACAAAGGAGCGGTCAATCTTGATCCGACTGACTGAGAACCGCCGAATGGAGGAGATGGAAGCATGCCCGGTGCCAAAGTCGTCCAGGTCAATCTGGCAGCCCAGGTTTGCCAGCCCAGCAATATTCCGCGTCACGACGTCATCGTCAGAATTCGCCACCACGCTTTCTAGCACCTCAACACACAACCGGTCGGGGGCGACGTCAAATCGGTCAAGCTCCCACCGCACCTTGTCGACAAGCTTCGGGTTGCGCAGTTCATCGGGGGAGAAGTTGACGCCGACCGATGGCACCCGCACCCCGGCCTCGTCCCAGGCTTTCAGGGCGGTCAGCGCGTGGTAAAGCATGGCTTCCCCCAACCGTTCCATCAGGCCCGCTTGCTCGATCGCGGGCAAAAACTCCGCCGGGGATACAAGGCCGCGTTCTGCGTGGCGCCAGCGCGCCAACGCTTCGAACCCGGTGACACGGCCCGTTTCGGTGGACACTTGCGGCTGGAACCAAGGGTGAATGTCGCCGGCGTCGAGCGCGCTCGACACCTCCTCCATCAACGTGTGGCGGGCCTCGATTCGGGCGCGCATCTCCGGCGTGAAGGCCCGGATCGCGGAGGGGCCGTTGCGCCGCGCCTCCACCATGGCCACGAGCGCTGCGTCAAGCAGCGACGCCCCCTGGTCGCTCGGTGCGCGGCTCGACAGGCAAAACCCGATGGAGGACGATACATAAACCGTCGTGGCATCAATCTGCACCGGCCGCTCGACCGAGGATTGGAGCCGCCCTGCCATTTGAATGGCCACCTCCAGGTCGCATTGCCGGATCGGGGCCATGGCGACGCCAAACGTGGCGGGGTCCACCTGGGAAATAACATCGTAGTCGCGCAGGCTGTCGGCGATCCGCTCCGCCGTTTTGGCGAGGACAAGCTCACCGGCCTTGCGGCCGTACCTTTCCTCTAAACTTTTGAATTCGTTGATCTCAACCGCAAAGCAAATGGACGTTCTGTTGCCAACGCCGCCCGCGCGCATCCCGTCGTCTAACGCTTGCAGCAGCCGGTCGCGGGAATTGACGTCAGACAATGCCTCCGGCGCTTTGGCCAGGCTCTGTTCGACCTGGTCATGGGCACCAATGAGCGCCACAAAGATGGGCACAGCCAGCGCGCAAGCGATCAACGCCACCTCGCCCCCCAACCAAAAGCTCGCCAGCGTGATCGCAGGCAAAAAAGCGAGCGATTGGGGCCCTGTGAGCATATTTGATAGGACAACCCTGATATGGCGCAGGGGCGAAATCTTGTTTCTGGAACGCGCGATCATGTCCCCGTCTCCTCGCAATCGGTGGGTCGCGCTCAATCCGCATGGCGAGTCGCCCCTATACACTCAGACAGCATCGCGGAGGCGGGTTAACAAAAGGTGGCCAAAAGGCGAACGTTGTTGCTGCGCCCCATGGGAGCAGCTCAGCCGGGTCACTCGATAGAGACGGTCACCGACAGCACTTCGATCAGGTTTCCCGCGTCCTCCGGGTCCGGGAGAATGCCAATGAAATCCCCGCCACCGGTTTCGAGCGGCGGCACCGCATAGGTGAACTCTGTCACGGCACCGCCGGGGCGCGCGGCCATGTCTTGCCAGCCGCTGTCTCCGACCTCAGCCGTGGAATACATCACGCGCGCTGTCGTCTCCACCGCGCTGCGCGCATTCACCGCGACGCGGACGATACGGCCGCTAGCTTCCTGCTCAAAGTCATCGGCCAGGCGCAGGTGGATGCCCGGCGGGTTTGACGTCAGCTCCCCCGGGAGATGGCCACCCATGAGCAACCCGCCATTCGCGCCGCGAGCGACAATGTAGTCGATCGGCGCCTCGAAGCGGAGCGGGAGCTTGAACGGCACGTCATAAATCCGCTGTTCCGGTGCGTCCGGCTCTTGCGGCTCCTGCGGCTCCGGTGCTGGGGCGGGGTCCGCCACAGGCTGCGGGTCCGGGTCTTGGGCAGGCTCAGACTCCGCGGGCGCAGGCGGCTCAGTGGGCTGTCCCGGCGCAACGGTTGTCGGTTCAGGGCTGGGCGTCGCGTCTGGCGCAGGCGCGGCCGGTTCCGCTGCGGGCTTGATCGCTGGGGCCTCGATCTCGTCCGGAGCAACGTCACTTTCGGGAGCATCCGGCACTTCTTGCGGTTCGGGCGCTTCCGGCTCCTCAACAGCGGGCTCCGGGATGCTCTCGACAGGGTCCTCATCGGCAGGAACGGGGGCGGCGATGGCAGGGGCCGCATCGACAGGCAGCCTCAACTCCCACCCCGCCGAAATCCGGTTGCAGTTGGAGATGACGTCGGCATTCAACGCACAAATCTCGCGCCACCGGCTCGCAGCGCCGAGCTCGCGGGCGGCAATCACGGCCAAAGTATCGCCTGGCTGCACCACCACCGTCTGTGCCGCACCGGGCATCGCCGAAAGCATAAGCAGCAGTGTGGAGCGGGCGACTGTAGTGAGGGGCATCAGCAGATCCAACTTGGAACAGACAAACACGGCACGCGCGTCTGTGCCAAGATCACCGGGGAAACGCAATTCCTCCCGGATCAAAGAGCGCCCATTCGCCGAAGCGACGCGACCGGGCGCAGGTCTGTGGCGGTTTGCCTACTTCGGCGGCACGTTGTCGATGCCAGACCCGCCCCAAGGATGACACCGCGCGATGCGCCTGAGCGCGAGCTTTGTGCCGCGGATGGGCCCGTGCAGCTCCAGCGCCTCAAGCGCGTAGGCAGAGCAACTGGGCTCAAACCGGCAGCTCCTGCCCAGCCAGGGTGAGATCAGGAGCCGGTAAGCGTGGATGGGCAAGGACAGCAGCCAGATCGCGATGGGCATGAGATAAGGTCACAAAATTCGGGGTGGGGGGAGACAAGACTTTTCCAAAAGTCTTGGCAAGGATTTTTAAAAAATCCTTGGTCCCCCGCGGGACGGCCGCACCCCGCGCCCAAGACTTTTTTCGAAAAGTCTTTTCAAGGATTTTCTAAAATCCTTGGCCTCGCGGGTCTGTTTGGTGGAGGGCGGCCAGGGCGGTCTCCAGATCCTGCAAGAGCTCGGGCCAGGGGCGCTCTGCGGTCACCTCGCGGCGGCCGATCAGCACGTAGTCCCAACCGGGGGCGCCGTAGGTCGGCAGGGTCAGGCGCGCGACCTCCCGCAAGCGGCGCTTGGCGCGGTTGCGCGCGACTGCGTTCCCGACCTTTTTGGAGCAGGTGAAGCCCACGCGCACCAGCTCCGCGTCGCCCTCCGCCGCCGCACGTTTACGCGCCTGGAGGTGAAATCCCGGCGTCCCGCTGCTCTTCGCACGCGCGGCTTTCAGAAAGTCGGCGCGTTTGGTGATCTGCGCGACCCTAGACATGACAAAGGGCCCCGCATCGGCAGGGCCTCTGACACCACATCACGAGAGCAGCTCTTAGGCGCTCAGCGACTTGCGCCCACGCGCACGACGCGCGTTCAGCACCTTGCGGCCTGCTTTGGTCGCCATGCGCGCGCGAAAGCCGTGGCGGCGCTTGCGCACCAGGTTCGACGGTTGGAACGTCCGCTTCATCTCAGCATCTCCATCTAGTGGCCACAGGTCCGGGTGGGACGTCGCCGGTATCTCGAAGCCCGGGCAATACCGGCACATATCCGCGCTGTCAAACGCTGAGCACGCATCGGATTGCAACAATTGCCACGTCACGCCGCGCGCTTTTCGTGATTTCTGTAACATTCCAAGGGGCGGGGTCAACGGCGCGTGAGGCGGGTAGGTTTTGGCGCCCGAATGCCTCACTTCACTCTCAACCGAGACGAAAGGCCCTGACCCAATGACCGAGACGACCATGACACAAACCGCCCCCGACACCCCGCCAAAATCCGCGATCAAGCGTTATGCCCCTATCGCAACAATCGCGGTCGTCGCGGGCCTCGGCTACACGTTTCTGGGCGATTACCTGAGCTTTGAAGCCCTTGCCGAGAACCGCGAGGCGCTGCTTGCCTTCCGCGACGCCAATTTCCTGGTGATGTCTGCGGCCTTCATTCTCATCTACGCGGTCATCGTGGCCTTCGCCCTGCCAGGGGCGGCTATCGCATCGATCACCGGTGGCTTCCTCTTCGCGCTCTTCCCCGGCACGCTCTTTAACATGATCGCTGCGACGCTGGGTGCCACGGCCACCTTCATCGCCGCCCGCTACGGGTTCGGCGATGCCGCCGCCAAAAAGCTTGATGAGAGCGAGGGCATCATGGGCCGCATCAAAAAGGGCATCGACCAGAATCAGTGGGAGACACTGTTCCTGATCCGCCTCCTCCCCATCTTGCCCTTCCCCGTGTCCAACGTCGCACTGTCCATCGTGGGCCTGCCGCTCTGGAAATACGTGGTCGGCACCTTCGTGGGCATCCTGCCCGGCGCGCTGGTCTACACCTGGATCGGCGCTGGCCTGGGTGAAGTCTTTGCCCGCGGCGAAACCCCGGACCTCAGCATCGTGACAGAGCCGCACATCATAGGCCCGATCCTCGGCCTCGCGGCCCTCGCGGTGCTGCCGATCCTGATCAAAGCGATCCGGGGCAAGTCCTCCCTCTGAGTAAGGAACCCGCCCGGTGGCAATCACCGGGCAGCCCCCGACCGCCCCCACGGGCGGGGGCTACTCCCCCACCCGCGGTCGGGTACTGCCCTCTGCGCCCAGAAAGCCAAAGCTATGCAAATGACTGATATCGACACAAACGCCGCCACTCCCGTCACCGAGCCTAAGAGGCTGAAAACCGACCTCCTCATCATCGGCGCGGGCTCCGGCGGGCTCTCCGTCGCGGCGGGCGCGGCACAGATGGGTGCCAAGGTCATCATGCTCGAAGGCCACAAGATGGGTGGCGACTGCCTGAACTTCGGCTGCATCCCGTCCAAAGCGCTGCTGGCCGCAGGCAAACAGGCCTACGCCATGGGATCGGGCCAACCGTTCGGCGTGGCCCCCGTGATGCCGGAGGTCTCCTACTCCGCCGCGAAAGACCACGTGCGGTCTGTCATTGACGAGATCGCGCCGATGGACAGCCAGGAACGGTTCGAAGGGTTCGGCGTGCACGTCATCCGCGAATATGGCCGCTTCACCGGGCCAAAGACGGTCGAGGCGGGCCCATACGAGATCACCGCGCGCCGCATCATCGTCTCCACCGGCTCCGGCCCATTCGTCCCGCCGATCCCGGGGCTCAAAGACACCACGCACTACACCAACGAGAACATCTTTGACCTGCGCGACCAGCCCTCGCACCTCGTGATCATTGGCGCGGGCCCCATCGGGCTGGAGATGGCGCAGGCACACCGACGGCTCGGCTCCGAGGTGACGGTGATCGAGGCGGGCAAGGCGCTGGGCAAGGATGACCCTGAAATCGCGGCCATCGCGCTCGACAAGATGCGCGCCGAAGGCATCCAGATCATGGAAGGCGCCGCCGCCGAGGAAGTGAGCGAGGCAGACGGCCAAGTGACGGTGAAAACGTCCCAAGGCGACGTGACCGGCTCCCACCTCCTCGTGGCCGTGGGCCGCAAGGTGAATGTGGAGAACCTGAACCTGGAAGCGGCAGGCGTCGAATACGACCGCCGGGGCGTAAAGGTTGACGCATCGCTCCGTTCGGTAACGAACCGGAAAGTCTACGCCATCGGCGACGCCGCGGGTGGGCTGCAGTTCACGCACCTGGCAGGCTATCACGCGGGCATCGTCGTGCGCTCCGCGGTGCTGGGGCTGCCCGCGAAAGCCTCCTACAACCACATCCCTTGGGCCACCTACACGGACCCCGAAATCGCACAGGTGGGCCTCACCGAAGCGCAAGCCAAGGAAAAGTATGGCGAACAAGTTTTCGTCGCCCGCTACGAGAGCGACGAGAATGACCGCATCGTGGCCGAGGGCGGCGGCAAGGGTCTGATCAAGGTCATGGTGGTCAAAGGCCGCCCCGTGGGGGCCTCCATCGTGGGCAAACAGGCGGGCGAGCTTATCGGCATGTGGGCCATGGCCATTGCCAACAATCTGAAAATGAGCGCGATTTCGGCGACAGTCCTCCCATACCCGACGGTCGCAGAGATTAACAAACGCGCCGCGAGTGCCTATTTCACTCCCAAGCTCTTTGAGAGTAACACGGTAAAACGGGTGGTGCGGTTCGTTCAGAGCTGGCTCCCCTAACCCCAACGCTGGGAGGGCGCGGGCAGGTGAATACGCTCTCAGGTCGGTTCCTGATCCTGACCATCATCTTTGTGATGCTGGCGGAGGTATTCATCTTCGTGCCCTCCATCGCGCGGTTCCGCGAGGATTTCCTGCTGCAACGGATCGAGCGAGCGCAGATTGCCTCGCTCGTTCTGCTCGCTGAGGACACGATTACGCCGAACCTCGAAGACGAGCTGCTAGAGAACGCGGGCGTCTATAACGTCGTCCTGCGCCGGGACGAGGCGCGCCAGCTCGTCCTGTCGTCGCCTGTGATCCAACCCATCCACGCCACCTACGACCTGCGCGATCCCACCGCGTGGGAGCTGATCCGCGACGCGTTTGCCTGCCTCGTGGATCGCGAGGACCGCGTGATCCGTGTGATCGGCCATCCCACACGGGAGGCCGGCCTGCTGATCGAGATCACCCTGGGCACCCAAGACCTGCGCGCCGCGATGATCGACTACGGGCTTCGGATCCTGGTCCTGTCAGCGGCGATTTCGATCTTTACCGCGGTGCTGCTTTTCTTCGCGGTCCGGCGACTGCTGGTGCGCCCGATCCAGGGGGTCGTGGATGCCATGGGCCGCTATGCCGCCGCACCAGAAGACGCCCGCAACATCATCATGCCCAAGGCCAACGTGGTGGAGCTGCGCCGCGCCGAGGATGCGCTGATGGCGCTTCAGACCGACCTCACGCTGTCGCTCAAACAAAAGGAGCGGTTGGCCCAACTGGGCGCAGCAGTCGCTAAGGTGAACCACGACCTGCGCAATATCCTGACCTCTGCCCAGCTCTTCACCGACCGGATTGAGACGTCCGAGGACCCGCTGGTAAAGCGGCTCGCGCCCAAGCTTGTGCGGTCGATCACGCGGGCGGTGGCGCTCTGCGAGGCGACGCTGAGCTTTGGCAAGGCCGACGAAGCGCCGCCCAAACTGGCGGAGGTTTCGCCGCGAAACCTCATCGAAGATGTGGTAGAAAGTGAACGGCTGGCCGCCAGGGGTGGTATAGATATCCAGCTCAACGTGCCCGCGGACATGACCGTCTACGCCGATGGGGAGCAGCTTTACCGCGTGATCGGTAACCTGATCCGCAATGCGCGCCAGGCGCTGGAGGCAGGCGCGGCCTTTGCCGAGGAGCCGGGGCGCATCGATATCACCGCGCAAGAAGACGCAGACACCTGGCGCATCCGCGTGGCCGACAATGGCCCGGGCTTGCCACCCAAAGCGCAGGAGAAACTGTTCCAGCCATTCCAAGGCGGCGCACGCAAAGGCGGCTCCGGGCTGGGCCTCGCGATCGCGGCGGAACTGATCCGCGGCCACGGCGGAACGCTCACGCTGCAAACCACCGGGCCAGAGGGCACGACGTTCTGCATCTGCCTGCCCAAGGCCCAAAATGACGCACTAAGCGCCACTGCGCCTCAGGAAAGCAATATTGGGGTTGCAAAGGTCGGGGCCGCGGCCTATCCCGCATCCCCACGGACCGATAGCTCAGCTGGATAGAGTACTTGACTACGAATCAAGGGGTCGGGGGTTCGAATCCTCCTCGGTCCGCCACTTGATCACCCTCCAGCAAGTCGCGACATGTGCATAGATGCACAGAATTTGCGCGCGTGTCGAATTTCATCAAAAAGACGTATGAAAGCAACAATTTATAGAAACCGGCCCGTTCACGTGACGCGAATGAAAAAAGCGTTAAGAAAGATACCGGCGCCGATTGACCTAGCTATACAGTTGGCTAACGTAACCACGGGATGAAGAGCGCGACACGTTTGGGTCGCGCATGACTGAAAGCACAGTGTTGATGTCGGATGATAATGTCGTTCGGGGGGTCGTGAAATGGTTCGACCTGGGAAAGGGATTCGGCTTTGTAATTGCCGATGGCGTGGCGCAAGACATTCTGCTGCACGTCAATGTTCTGCGCCGTGCAGGGCGCGCAGGCATTATGGCCGGCGATGCCGTTGAACTGGCCTATGAGGAAACCGCCAAAGGCTTTCAGGCGACCGATCTGATCTCTGTCGAGACGGAGGAAGGCGACGACGACGCTGCGCCCACCCAAGAGGCTGATCCGGGCGAGGACTTGAAAGCCGCGCGGCTGAAATGGTTCGACAAGGGCAAGGGCTACGGCTTTGTGAACGTGTTCGGCCATGACGAAGACGTCTTTGTCCACGTAGACATTTTGCGCGCGGCTGGGATGCTCGATGCCCAAGTGGGGGAGGCCGTCTGCGTCGTCATCACCCGCGGCGCAAAAGGCGCATCGGCCACAGCGGTCTACCCATGGGACAGCGCCCAGGCCTGGCTAACGGCACAAGACTGAGCCGTCCAGGCGCCGCATTCTTTCAAAGAATGCGGACCGAAATCTTTGAAAGATTTCGGCGCCCCGCTGAGATGCTGCTTTAGAAGTCTGCCGTGACGCCGGGCAGGTCGAGTGCTTTGATCAGTTCCCGCAATTCCTGACGCGCGGCCACGTTCGAGATGTTCATGCGCGTCACCCCGATGTCGCGCAGGTCCAACAGCGTCAGGCCCCGCGGAAAGAGTTCCCGAAAGATTACCCGCTCCGAAAACCCAGACGCGTGGCGGAAGCCGATGCGCCGCGCGAGCTTATCGAGCGCTTGGCCCATCTTTTCCTTGTTCACCATGTTCTGCGCCCCCAGTCGGTTGCGCACCACGATCCAGTCGATGGGCTCCAGCCCCGCTTGCGCACGCAATTGCCGCGCGTGCCACACCATCTCTGCATAGACTGACGGGCCCAGGATGTTTTGCCCGCTGCCGTCGACTTTCGCCAACAGGTCGAAATCCACAAAGCTGTCGTTGAGCGGCGTGATCAGCGTGTCGGCGAGCGAATGTGCCACCTGGCTCAACCGGGTATGCGAGCCTGGGCAATCGATCAGGATAAAGTCGCTCCCTGGCTCGAGCGTCGCAATGCCGGCCGACAGGCGGTGGTCGTAGATGTTTTCACCCTCCTCGAGGGCGCTTTCATCAATCTCGGGCAGGTCGATATAGGTGGGGGAGGGCAGCGAGATCCCCTCGCGTTCCGCAAAGGCCAGCCGGTTTTCGACGTACCGCCCGAGCGTCTTTTGCCGCAAATCAAGATCGAGCGCCCCGACACGATGGCCGAGCCGCGCCAGCGCCGTCGCCACATGCATCGACGTCGTCGATTTACCGGAGCCACCCTTTTCGTTTCCGACAACGATAATGTGCGCCATCGGCCCCACACTCCCTCACACAGATTTCAGCACACCATATGTTGTGGTGTGTGATTTGAGAAGGGGTAGAGGCCCGCAAGCCGCACTATTTGCTAGAACGACAGGCCCAGGTCTTCGTCCAAGACATCGCCGATGAATTCCTGTGGGATGTTCGCAGGATCGCCGAGGTCTGCGGCGGTGAGGCCCACGATCTCCACAATTTCTTGCCCGTTCGAGGAGATCACAACATTCCCGTCGGCGTTGTCTGCGGCTGTGAGCGTCGATGCAGGTGCGCCGTCCGGGTTCGTCAGTATGGTGAGCGTGTCGCCCTCTGCGGCGTCGAAATCGGTGATGGTCGCGGGGCTGGTGGTGTTGGCCATCAGCGTGTGGTCATGGACCATGAACTCATCTGCGCCGTCACCGCCTGTGGCCGTGTCGCCTGCGCCGATGGCAAAGAGGAAGTCGTTGCCCGACCCACCGGACACCGTATCGGCGTCGCCATCATCAAAGACCAGGTCTGGCGTTGTGGGTTCGTCCTCTTCCGAAATGGTTTTGGCTTCCGCATCAGTCACATCACGGACGAATCCGAAGCTGCCGCTGATATAGTCGCTGCCCGTCCCGCCGGAGACTGTGTCCTCGCCGTCGCCGCCAAAGATCGCGTCGTCGCCTGACCCGCCGGTGAGCGCGTCATTGCCCGATTCACCGATCAAGACGTCTTCGCCGACGTTGCCGTTCATGGTGTCGTTATCGGCGCCACCAAAGAGCCAGTCTGGCCCGTTGCCGCCCTTGACCGTGTCGTCGCCCGTTCCGCCGGTGAGCAGATCACCGTCATCGCCGCCGTCGATGATGTCGGCGCCTGCCTCGCCAGAGATCGTGTCGCGGCCTCGGTCGCCGTTCAGGGTGTCATCGCCATCGCCACCGTTGATTGTGTCCTGACCAAACCCGCCGGAAATGGTGTCATTCCCGCCAAGGCCCGACAGCGTGTCATTGCCCTGGAAGCCGGAAATTGTGTCATTGGCGGCGGTGCCGGTGAGGGTGTCATCGCCAGAGGTCCCGCCCTCCCGCAGGGACAGGGTGCCGTCCGCGCTGACCTCAAAGACGGGGATGCCTGCGGGGTCGCCGAGCTCGGCCGCGGTGAGGCCGATGATTTCGACGATCTCGCGCCCATTGGACGAAATAACCGCGTTCCCGTCGGAGTTCGTGACGGCTGTGAGGGTCGCGCTCGCAGCAACAGTTTCGTCCGTGAGGATCGCGAGCTCGTCGCCCTCGCTCGCGTCGAAGTCGACAATCGTTGCCGCGTCTTCGGTGCCCGCTTGCAGCGTGTGGTCGCTGACCATGAATGTGTCGCTGCCATTGTTGCCGACGGCCACGTCGCTTGTGCCGATAAAGGTCAGGATATCGCTGCCCGCGCCCCCGCGGAGCGTGTCCGCCACGCCATCGTCAAAGATCAGATCGGGCAGGGCGTCGGTGTCCGTCTCCGCGACGAAGGAGGCGATCTCCGCCTCCGTCAAGTCGCGGCTGAACCCGGCTGACCCCGTCAGGACGTCGGGGCCATTGTTGCCGTTCAACACATCGCTGCCGAGCCCGCCCACGAGCTCGTCGCCGCCATTGCCGCCGTTCAGCAGGTCATTGCCAGATTCGCCATAGACGAAATCTTGCCCGTCATCGCCGTTGAGCACGTCGTTTCCGGCGCCGCCAAACAGGTGGTCGTCTTTGAAATCGCCGCCCATCGTGTCGGCGCCGCCATTGCCGATCAGGACGTCTTCGCCGCGGTAGCCGTCGATCTTGTTGTCTGCGTCGGTGCCAACGAGCGTGTCGTCGGCCGGTGTTCCCGCAATGGCGTTGGGGTCTGGGGCGGGCGCGTCGTTTTCGTCATCGCCTTCGAACACGCCCAAAAGGGGCGCGACGACCATTCCAATACCGAGCCAAATCAGCAGCATGGCAACACTTTCTACGCAACGGGGCGGCGCGGGAGCAGCGCCAACAATTGGTTAACTGTCGTTAACTCTCTCAGGATTCGCAAGTTTTCTAGGGGAAATACGCTGTTTCTCGCTCAGTTGTTTCGGCTGGCGAAACGTCGCGGGGCGGCGCGCAGCATTGTTCGCGCAATGTGGCCAATCTGCGCCCATAATCTGCTGCGGAGGCAACAAAAAACGCCGCCCGGGTCGGGGCGGCGTTGGGTGAGTCGCGAGGGCAGGCGGGCTTTAGAAGCCGAGCCCTTCGTACTTTTTCTTGAACTTGGAGACGCGGCCGCCGGTGTCCATCAGCTTTGCGTTCCCGCCGGTCCAGGCCGGGTGCGCCGAGGGATCGATGTCGAGCGAAAGCGTGTCGCCTTCGCTGCCATAGGTGGAGCGCATTTTCACGATATCGCCGTTCGTCATTTTGACATCGATGAAGTGGTAGTCGGGATGGGTGTCTTTTTTCATCGGTCTTACCCTTTCTTCGGCTTGTAGGTGCTGTCTTCTGCGATCCGCGCGGATTTCCCGCGGCGGGAACGGAGGTAGTAGAGCTTGGCGCGGCGCACGCGGCCCCGGCGCACGACAGTGATCGAGTCGATATTGGTTGAATGCAGCGGGAACACACGTTCCACGCCCTCACCAAAGCTGATCTTGCGCACGGTGAACGATCCGGCGATGCCCTCGCCGTTTTTGCGTGCGATGCAGACGCCTTCGTAGTTCTGCACCCGGCTACGCGTCCCTTCGGTCACTTTGTACCCGACGCGCACGGTGTCACCGGCTTTGAAATCTGGAATGTCTTTGCCGAGCGCGGCGACTTGTTCCGCCTCGAGCTGTGCGATGAGGTCCATACTGGCCCCTCCTTTGATTGTGACGACGCGGTTTGCCCGCGGATGAGTTTCTTTTTTGCTGCGGGGCACGTCCCCACGAACGGCGCGCGCTGACTCGCATCAACGACGTGCAGGCGCAGGCTATAGGCCCCGATCGGGGCTGTGACAAGGGCCAAGCGCAGGGTTGCGGCGGGATGCTGAAAAAGATAGTTAGACTAACTAATGAGTCGACTGACCCCAAAGATGCTCCACCACCTTCACCGCGCTGTTCAGCGCGAATGGGCCAAGTCTGGCCGCGCTTTGCCTGTGACGCAAAGCGAGTTCGACTACCTTAGCGCCATTGCCGACCAGGCCGCCCGTCCGCGCGTGGAGACGGGCCCTCATGGCCAGCATCTCCATGACATCGTTGCGGATTTGGGGGTCTCCACCGCGTCCGCCAGCGCGATGGTCGCCAAATTGGCGCGGCGCGGGCTGGTGACGCGCCATGCGTGCCACGCCGATGCGCGGGCCCATCACATCATCCTGACGGCGGCGGGGGCGGATCTGCTTGCCCAGGGCATGGAGGTCTATGCGGCGGTGGCGGCGGCGTTTGCTGCGGACAGCGATGCCGAACCTGTATCCGCATCCGACATCTGCGAGGGAGGTCCCAATGGCCATTGAAAACCTGATCCTGGGGATTTCGATCCACCTGCTGTTCTATGAGCACCTCCCCCATTGGGGCACGTGGTTTATGGCGGGCATCCGGCGGCTGCCGCAGCCGCTCCAGACGCTGTATGAGCAGTGGCGCTGTCCCTATTGCGCGGGGTTCTGGATTGGTCTTGTGCTGCATGCTTTGACCGGCACCTGGTTTCTTGCGGCCTTTGACGGGGCGTTTTCGGTGCTTGGCCCGTTTGCAGAGGTGGCGTCGTGGTGTGCGGACGGTCTTGCCTTTGCGGTGATGTCAAAGCTCGGGGTGATGGCGCTCAGCGCTTTGGCCTATCCCGCTATCCTTGGGATGCAGAAGAAAGCCGAAGTGTTTGGGGGACCGTCCGACTGAGACCCCGAGCCTTGGTGTGGGATGGTGGCGGCGGGCCCGCCCGCCTCCCTTCCGCGCCAGCCTGCGCTGGCTTGAACCTGAGGGGGGCGCGCTGCGCGCGCCCCCGCTCTCGCGGTCGTCCGGCCGCTGCCACTCACCGGGCGAGGGTATTGGGGCGCGAAAGACAGCGGCGGCCAATCTGCGGGCCTTAGGCCGTGAGCGCTTGGGCCAAGGCGATCCAGAGCGGGATAGACAGGATTGCCACTGGGGTGCCAAGGCCGGTGGAGGCCCCGACATAGGCCGACGGGTTCGCCTCCGGCAGGGCGCCGCGCATCGTGGGCGGGCCGGAGATATCCGACGAGCTTGCCGCCATGACCGCAAGCAGCGCCATCCCGCCTGCCGAAAACCCGACCGTTTCGTGCAGGATGAGCCCCGCGCCCAGCCCGAGCGCACCGTGCACCAGCGGACCCGTCAGGCCGTAGGCGAGGTAGGCCCAGGCGACGCCCTTAAGCTCCTTGAGCCGTGACCAGGCTTCGAGCCCCATGGCCAACATGAGCAGCGAGAGGAGCCCCCGGAAAAGCGGCTCATAAAAGCCTTCGTAGACGCGCCCGGGCTCGGCCAGAAGCCCGATGAGCAGGCCAAGGAGCAAAGCGGAGATCGCGGTGGAGCGCAGGGTGTCGATCAAAATGCCCTTGGCATCCACACCGCCGATCTTGGGTCCCCCCACGCTGCCGCCCACGGTACCGCCTATCGCCACGGTGCCGCCCGCGGGGGCGGCCTGGCGGGCAAGCGCCATCCGCGCCAGCACAACGGCTGTCAAAAGCGCGGCCAGGTCCATAAACGGGTAGAGCGCGGCGATGTAGCCCTCATAGGACACTCCGCCATCATCCATGACTGACATCCCCGCCGCGAGGGTGGAGGCGGACACCGCCCCAAAGAGCCCCACCGTGGCAAAGGCATCGGCCATGTTCACGCCCCTGAGCCGCGCCAGCGTCACCGCGCCGAGCAGCACGATCGCCACCCCCACGGCCGCAGCCGCCAGGGCGGGGACGATGAGCGACACGATCCCCGCCTCCTTAATCGCGATGCCCGCGCCGAGCCCAACTTTGAGCAACAGGATCAGCACCACTGTCTGGTAGGCCCCATCGGGAATGCGCAGCTTAGAGCCCAAAGCACCGAGCAGCACGCCGCCGATGAGAAAGGCGAGCGTGGCGCTTTGCATTTGGCCCACGATGGTCGTGGCGATTTGGCTGATCTGATCCATGGTGTGTCTCCGCAAATTGGTTGGGGGTGAGGGCGGAGGTAACGGGCACGCAGGTGGAAATAAAATATAACGTTTCGATCCAATCGATCTATATTATCGAACTATGGAGCTGAACTACCATCACCTGCGCTACTTCCGCGAGGTCGCCCGCGACGGCCACCTCACCCGCACGGCGGAGCGGTTGAACCTGTCGCAATCTGCACTCTCCGCCCAAATCCGCACACTGGAGGACCGGCTGGGTCACGCGCTGTTCGACCGCGTTGGACGGCGGCTGGAACTGACGGAGGTCGGGCGGATCGCGCTCGACCACGCGGAGCTGATCTTCTCCACGGGGGAGGAGTTTATGGCCTCCCTCGGGGCGGCAACGGGGCAGGCGCGCCCGCTCAAGGTCGGGGCTCTGTCGACCCTATCGCGGAACTTTCAGATGCAGTTTCTGCGCCCGCTCTTGGCGCAAGAGGTCCCCGTCGTCCTGCGCTCCGGCGGGCTCACGGCCCTGCTTGATGAGCTCGAATCCTTAAGCCTCGACGTGGTGTTGACCACCGCCGCCCCGCCCCAACGGGCGGGCGCAAAGCTCGCCGCGACGCGCATCGCCGATCAGGCGGTGGGCGTCCATGGCGTGCTGGCGCGCCTGCGCCACCCCGACCTGCAAAGCCTGCTTGCGGCAGAGCCTCTGATCCTGCCCACCGACCCCGTGCTGCGGACCCCGCTCGAAGGGCTCTTTGCCCGGCTCGACCTCGCGCCCCACATCGCCGCAGACGTTGACGATATGGCGATGGTCCGCCTCCTCGCGCGCGAGGGCATCGGTGTGGCGCTTGTCCCGGGCGTCGTGGTCGCGGACGAGGTCGCGGCAGGCACCCTCGCCACCGCGCCCTTCGACCTCGACATCTCAGAGCCGTTCTACGCCGTCACCCTCCAGCGGCGCTTCCCGCACCCAGCGCTGGCGAGCCTGCTCGGCTAGCCCTTCCTTTGGCTTGAAATACCTCGGGGAGTCTGAGGGGCTGGCCCCTCAGTCCTGCCCCTGCCGCTTGGCCCAAAGGTCAGGACGGCGCGCCTGCGTCAGGGCCTCTGACTGCGCCTGGCGCCACTTGGCGATCTCACCGTGGTTGCCCGACGTCAAAACTTCGGGGATCTCACGCCCCATCCACTCCGCCGGGCGGGTGTATTGCGGATGCTCGAGGAGACCGTTGGAATGGCTTTCCTCCTCCGCCGAGGCCGCGTTGCCGAGCACACCGGGCAGGAGGCGCACGCAAGCATCGAGCATCACTTGCGCCGCCAGTTCGCCGCCGGTGAGGACGTAATCCCCGATGGAGACCTCCGTCATGCCGTAGTGTTCGATAGCCCGCTCATCGACGCCCTCAAACCGGCCACAAAGGATCGTGCAGCCCGGCCCCGCCGCCAGATCGCGGGCCATGGCCTGGTCAAAGAGCCGCCCACGGGGCGACATATACAGGATCGGCCCCGATTGAGGCGTGGCCTCGATCGCGCGGCCCACGATGTCGGCGCGCAAGACCATGCCCGCGCCACCGCCCGCGGGCGTGTCATCGACATTCCGGTGCTTGCCCTCGCCGAAATTCCGAAGATCGGTGGTATTGAGCTGCCACTTCCCCTTTTTTAGCGCCGTCCCCGTCAGGGACGCACCCAGCACGCCGGGAAAGGTGTCGGGAAAGAGCGTGATGACCCGCGCCGTCCAGACATTGGCGAGCTCCTCGGTCTCCATCAGCGACCGGGGCTGCAACGTGGCGCGGATGGATTTGCGTCCGTGAGACAGCGGCGCGTCGCTCAAAACACGCCCTCGGGCGGGTCAGCGATGATGCGCCGCGCCCCGAGATCCACGGTCGGCACCGCGTCGCGCGTGAAGGGCAGGAGCGCGGTGTCCGTGGCCCCTGGCACCTTGATTTCCAAGATGTCCGTGGCGCCGTGGTTCTGGACCGCCTTCACAATGCCAAGCTCCGCGCCGCAGGGGTCAAAGACGGGAACCCCGATCAGGTCGGAGTAATAGTATTCGTCATCGGGCAGCTCCGGTAGGGCGCCGCGGTCGACGTAAAGGCGGGTGCCTTTAAGCGCATCGGCGTCCTCCTTGGTGCGCACACCGGACAGACGCCCAATGAGCTCGGCCTTGCCAGCGCGGTCGACTTGGACGGTGAAGCTGTGCTTGCCGTCCTCGGATGTGACCGGGCCGTAGTCGCCCATGGCGAAGGGGTCGGCGCAAAAGCTTTTCAGCCGCACCTCGCCATGGACACTAAAGGCGCCCGCAATGGCGCCCACGCAGACGCGTGCGTCGCTCATGAGATCACCTCCTCCAGCACTTCGCGGGCCGCGCATGTCAGATACGGGCCCCAGTCCTCTAGCCCCGCGCAGGTCGTGCGGGCATCCGCCCGCTCGAACTGCACCCCCGCCGCGAAGGCGAGGATGACAAACGCAATGGACCAGAGAATGCGAAACACGCGCGCTGAGCTTTCAGCTGCGGCCTCGGCTGCTTCTGCGGCTTTGGCGGCTTTTTCTTCTGCCCGCTCTTTGGCTTTCTTGCCGGGCTCGCCCTTGTTGGGGTTCGACCGCTCGGTCTTGGGGCGGGCGCCTGCGGCTTCGAGCATCCGGGCTACACGGTCGGTGGGCTGTGCGCCCTGGGACAGCCAGTGCTCCACACGCTCCATGTTCATCTTCACGCGCTCTTCGCTGTCTTTGGGCAGGAGCGGGTTATAGGTGCCGAGCTTTTCGATGAAGCGGCCGTCGCGGGGCATGCGGCTGTCGGCGGCCACGATGCGGTAAAAGGGGCGCTTCTTGGTGCCGCCGCGGGCGAGACGAATCTTCATTGCCATGGTGTGTTTTCCTTTGGTTGGTGCCGGGCTGAAGCCCGGCCTACGATTGGTGGCTTTTGTGGTGCTGAATGACTTCAGCGATGATGAAGTTCAGGAACTTCTTGGCGAATTCGGGGTCGAGATCGGCCCGCTTCGCCAGGTCTTCAAGCCGCGCGATCTGCGCCGCTTCGCGGCTGGGATCGGACGGCGGGAGCGCGTGTTCGGCCTTGAGTTTCCCCACGGCCTGGGTGTGTTTGAACCGCTCGCCCAGGGTGTAGACGAGGATCGCGTCGAGCCGGTCGATGCTGTCGCGGTGCCCGGTGAGCACCTCGGCGGCGCGTGTGGTTGCGTCGGTCATGTCAAAGCCCCTGGTGTGTGGCGAAAGGCGAAATCTTCTTCGGCGAGCGCGCCTTGCAGGACGCTGTCGTCCTGGGTGGCGCCCAGTTTGCGCGCAAGCGCGGCGGAGCGCGTGTTGCGCCGGTCTACAAAGGAGATGAGCGTGGACATCCCCAACGTGTCAAAGGCGTAGCTGCGCACGGCCTGCGCGGCCTCGAACGCGTAACCCTGGCCCTCAGCGCTTTCGATGAGGAGCCAGCCGAATTCGAGCTCCGGGTCTTCGACTTCGGCGCCGATGCCGATGATGCCGATGGGCGCGCCGGTGGCAGTCACGGTGATGGTCCAGTAGCCCAGCCCGCGCAGCATCCAGCCTGCGACCGCCTGTGCGAAGTCGAGCCAGGCGTCCTCCTCATCGAAGGGGCCGCCTATGTATTGCCCGCGCTGGGATTTCCAAATCGGGCTGATCGTGTCCCAATCGGAGGCCGCGGGCGCGCGCAGCGTGAGCCGTTCGGTTTCGAGCACGGGCACCAGCGCCGCGAGCGCGGTGCGCGTGGCGTCCGCTTGGGGCACGGGGGTCAGGTAGGCACGCGTCATGGTAGCAGCCTATGGCGGTAGACCACATCGTCGGGATGCGGGCGTGGCGCGGTGTCGTCACGCGTAGCGCCCAGGCGCTCCGCGAGCGCCACGGAGCGCGTGTTGACCGGGTCGATGTAGCTGACGAGCGTGTCCCAGCCGAACACCCCCAGGAAGCGGTCGATGACGGCGCGCGCGCCTTCTGCGGCGTATCCTTTGCCCTCGGCGTCGTCGGGCCAGACGGACCAGCCGATTTCCACCTCCGGGTGGTCGGGCGGGAAAAAGGGGCCGACGGAGCCTACGGCGCGGCCCGTGGTCGTTTCAGTCATCGTGTAGACGCCCCAGCCGTGGATTTGCCACTGACCCAGCAGGATCGCGCAGACGCGCCAGGCGCGCGGCGCGCCAAGCTTTGGCCCGGCACCGTGCCAGAAGCCGCGCTCGGAGGCGTAGAACGCCATGGCGGGCTCCATGTCCTGCGGCGTGAAGGGGCGCAGCGTCAGGCGCGCGCTCTCAAACGGGGCGGTGTAGCTCATGGCGCGCCCTTTGCCGGGTGGCGCCAGATTGCCATGGGGCCGAATGTGACATGGGTGAACTTGCGTTCCTCCACCGCGCCCAGGCGCTTTGCGACGCCCTCAGAGCCGTGGTTGCCGTCAGCGATGAGGCTGATGGCCGTCGTCCAGCCTTTGACCTCGTAGAGCCAGTCGCGGGCGGCGCGGCCTGCCTCGGTCGCGTAGCCGTGCCCCTCGTGCCCGTTCATGACGTCCCAGCCGATCTCTGGCTCTGGCCAGCCCTCGGGGTTCCAGGCGCCGATCATGGCGACCATTTCGCCTGTTGCCGTCAGTTCAATCGCCCAGCGGCCATAGCCGCGCAGCGTCCAATGCCCGATCTCGGCGGCGAGCGTGCGCCAGGCTTGATCTTCGTTCTGGGGGCCGCCCACAAAGCGCGACCGCGGCGAGGCGTAAAAGGCGCGCACCGGCGCGAAATGCTGCGGCCCCAGGGGGCAGAGCGTCAGGCGGTCGGTGGTAAGGGTCGGGGGCGTCGTCATGCGGGCTGCCTCCGCGCGCCGGGGCGCGTGAGGCGGTGGATCACCATACCCGCCACCATCGCCGCGAAAAAGAGCCAGGCGTCACCGCCGCCGAACCCGAGCACGGCGAGGGCCGGACCGGGGCAGAGCCCGGCGATGGCCCAGCCAACCCCAAAGAGCGCGGAGCCGCCAATGAGGCGCGCGTCGAGTACGGGCTCAGATGGGGCGGGGATGGGCGTGCCAAGCACCGCGCGCTGCCGCGCGGCAGCGACGCGCCAGGCCACGAGCATGGGCAGGATCGCGCCACCAAGGACAAAGGCCAGCGTCGGGTCCCAGGCGCCAAAAAGGTCGAGCCACCCCTGGACCTTTGCCGTGTCGGTCATGCCTGACACGGTGAGCCCAAGGCCAAAAAGGGCTCCGGACAGAAGAGCGAAAAGCGCGCGCATTAGAAGGCCCCCAACAGATGGCGGCCCACAAACATCGTCGCAAAGCCCGCGCCGAGATACACCATTGTGGCCACGATCCCCCGCACGGAGAAGCGGGAGATACCACAGACCCCGTGGCCCGAGGTGCAGCCATTGGCCATCCGCGTGCCAATGCCCACGGCGAGGCCCGCAATCACCAGCGTTGTGGGGTTTGAGGTCAGGTTCGTCGCCGGAGCACCCATCGTCAGCGCGTAGGCCAGCGGCGCTGCCACTAGGCCGGTCAGGAAAAGCGCTTTTTCAACGGTCGGGTTCGACCCGTCGATGACGCTGCCCAAAATGCCGGAGGCGCCCATGATGCGCCCGTTGACCAGGAGGTAGAGCGCGGCGGCAGAGCCGATCATGAGCCCACCCAGCAGGCCGTATATCCAGTCCATGGGGATCATGCGGCGGCGCTCTGCGGGTGGAGGAAGACGTTGCACGGGCCCGTCGATGGCATGGCCGCGTGCGGGTCGCGCACGGCCCCCATACGAGTGGCGACAGCGATGGATCCGTCATTACCGTCTGCGATGTAGCTCACGATGCGGGTCCAGCCGAGCGTCGCGCGGCACCAGTCTCGAGCGGCGGTGGCGGCCTCGGTGGCGAAGCCGTGGCCTTCATCCTCGGGCCGCCAGATTTGCCAGCCGATCTCATGATCCGCCCAGCCATCGGGGTACCACGGGCCAATGAGCCCGATGGGGGCGCCGGTGTCTTTGCGCACAACGGTAAAGAGCCCGTAGCCCCGGATCGTCCAGTGGCCAAAGAACATCGCGGCCTTGCGCCAGCCCTGATCCGAGCTGCACGGCCCACCGACGAAGCGGCTGCGATCCGTCTCGTAGAACGCGGCCACGTGGGCGGCATCAGCGCCCTCAGGTTTGCGCAGGACTAGGCGCGCGGTTTCGATGATGGCAGCGGCTGCCACCCCCTCACCCCCAGCCACTCTCCCGCCGGGAGAGGGGAGCTCTGTCGCGCCCGTGGCTGACATCACTTTTTCTTCCCGAAGCCGGAGAGGCCGGGAGGCAGCGCGCCGCCCCCGAGACCCGGCAGGCCGCCTGCGCCCATGCCGCGAGGCATGGCACCCATTTTGCCCATTTGTGCTTGGGCTGCCGCGATTTCGGCCTCGCTTGGGCCGCCCTTCATGCCGAACATGCCGCCGAGTTGTTTCATAAGGCCCTTGCCGCCCTTGCGGCCGAGCTTTTTCATCATGTCTGACATTTGGCGGTGCTGTTTGAGGAGGCGGTTGAGTTCCTGCACTTCGAGCCCGGCGCCTGCAGCGATGCGTTTCTTGCGGGAGGCTTGAAGGAGCTGCGGGTTGGCGCGCTCGCGCTTGGTCATCGACTGGATGAGCGCGACCTGGCGTTTGAGCATCTTGTCGTCGATGCCCGCCTCGGCCATCTGGCCCTTCATCTTACCGACGCCGGGCATCATGGACATCATGCCCTCCATGCCGCCCATCTTCATCATCTGTTCGAGCTGCATCTTGAGGTCGTTCATATTGAACTGACCCTTTTGGAAGCGGCGCATCATGCGCTCCGCTTGTTCCTGCTCGACGACTTCTTGCGCCTTTTCGACGAGGGAGACGATGTCGCCCATGCCGAGGATGCGGCCTGCGATGCGGTCGGGCTCGAAGGTTTCGAGCGCGTCCATCTTTTCGCCGAGGCCCACGAACTTGATGGGCTTGCCTGTGACGGCGCGCATGGAGAGTGCTGCGCCGCCGCGCCCGTCGCCGTCCATCCGGGTCAGCACAACGCCGGAGATGCCGATGCGGTCATCGAAGTTTTGCGCCGTGTTTACCGCGTCCTGGCCGGTAAGGCCGTCGACGACGAGGATCGTTTCGCGCGGCTCGGCCACATCGCGGACCTGTTCGACCTGGGTCATCAGCTCGTCATCGATGGAGAGCCGCCCTGCGGTGTCGAGCATATAGACGTCATAGCCGCCCATGGCCGCCTGCTGACGCGCACGTTTGGCGATGGCGACGGGGTCCTGGCCTTTGACGATGGGCAGGGTGTCGACGCCGATCTGGGTGCCGAGGATCGCGAGCTGTTCCATGGCGGCTGGGCGGTTGACGTCGAGAGACGCCATAAGCACGCGCTTGCCGTCCCGTTCCTTTAGGCGCTTGGCGAGCTTGGCGGTGGTCGTCGTCTTACCGCCGCCCTGGAGCCCTACCATGAGGAGCGGTGCAGGCGGATTGTCGATCTTCAGCGCGTCCGGTTCGCCTTCGCCTTTCAACACGTGGACGAGTTCGTCATGGACGATCTTGACGACCTGCTGGCCCGGGGTGACGGATTTGGTGACGGACTGACCGGTCGCCTTTTCTTGCACGGCTTTGACGAAATCACGCGCCACGGGGAGCGATACGTCAGCCTCCAGCAGGGCCACGCGGACCTCGCGCAGGGCGGTTTTGACGTCATCCTCGGAAAGGGCGCCCTGCTTGGTCAGCCGATCAAAGACGCCTGACAGGCGCTCGGATAGATTTTCAAACATGGGCGCGGCCCTCCGTCACTGGTTGCTTTCCCCCCAATGTGGAGGGTCGGCCCTTAAATCCCAAGACCCAAACCAGTTTGGCCCCCGTGGGCGCAACGCGCTGACGGGGGGCGATCCTGGCAATAGCCTGAGGACCGGAACGCCTGAGCCTTCCGGAATTGAGGCGCATATGGCGGATGTGGCGTGCTGCGTCAAGGGCAACGGGGGCAGCGGGGGTGGCGGTTGTGGACCCGCCATCCACGGGTCCTTTCGAACGCATAGCGCGCGACCGCTGGCCCCTGCATACTTGCCTGCATAGGCCTTCGGTGCCGCCGAGGTGCCCCGCGCGTTGGGGTGGCGCGGGGCGGGGCGGTTACGCGGCCAGGCCAGTAATCGCAGCGCCTGCTTCCGCCAGGCTTTGGTCGGGGGTGATCATCATCTGATCCGCGGCCACAAGCTCCACATCTGTGATGCCGATAAAGCCCAGCACGTGGCGCAGGTGGTTCACTGCAAACTCGATCTCTGAGCCCACTTTCGTGCCGCCGGAGGCTGTCACGATGATCGCGCGCTTGCCTGTGAGCAGGCCTTTCGGCCCCTCGGGCGTGTACGCGAATGTAACGCCAGCCCGCGCCACCTGGTCGATCCACGCTTTGACCGCCGCCGGTGCGCCAAAGTTATAAATCGGCGCACCGATCACGATGGTATCGGCGGCTGTGAGCTCGGCCACGAGCGTATCGGACGTCGCAAGGATCGCCCGTTGCGCTTCGCTGCGCTCGGCGGCGGGCGTAAAGTTGGCAGCGACCCAGTCTTCGGTCAGCAGCGGCACGCCGTCGCTGAGGTCTCGGGTGGTCACGGTCTCCGCGCCGAGTTTTGCGATGACCTGGTCGGTGAGGTCGCGGGTGATCGAGCCGCTTTTGCGGGCCGAGCCGTCGATACGCAGGATGTGATGGGCCATGGGGATCTCCTCAAGGGTAAGTTTCTGCTGTTTTGAGACTTACGCTCTCTTGTCGCGCACGCAATCTGCGGATACTGTGGGGATATGTGAGAATTTGCACATAAGGGATGAGACCCCATGGACAGTTGGGATGAATTGCGCACCGCCTACCAGGTGGCGCGGCTGGGCACAGTGAGCGGCGCGGCAGAGGTTCTGGGCGTGCACCACGCCACGGTGATCCGCCATATCGACGCACTCGAGGGCAAGCTGGGCGTCAAGCTCTTTCAGAGGCATGCGCGCGGCTACACGGCGACGGAAGCGGGAAATGACCTGCTGTTGGTGGCGACCACGGCAGATGACCAGTTTTCGCAGCTTGCCGGGCGGCTCAAAGGACGGGGGTCGTCGGTCACGGGCGATCTCGTGGTGACGTCGCTTGCGACGCTTTCCCCGATGCTCGCGCCGATCTTGGCGGATTTCCGGGCCGAACACCCCGATCTTATCGTGCGCTACCTGACGGGCGACAGGCTCTTTCGACTGGAATATGGCGAGGCCCATGTCGCGATCCGGGCGGGCTCCGCCCCCGATCAGCCCGACAATGTGGTGCAGCCGTTCATCCGGCACCAGATCGGGCTCTACGCGTCGGAGAAATACGTGGCACGCTACGGGCTGCCCGCAGGGGAGGATGAGCTCGCCGAGCACTACTTTGTGGGCCACGATGCCGAAACGCGCGCGCCGTTTAATATGTGGTTGCGGGATAAGGTGCCGATGCAAAACATCGTCTACCGGACCTCAGACAACCGCAGCATGGAGGACGGCGTGCTGGCCGGCGCGGGGATCGGCTTTCTGCCCATGACGGTGGCCGCGCGGCACCCGACCCTGACGCAGGTCCTGCAACCTCAGGAGGATTGGGCCGGGCCGCTTTGGCTTGTCACCCATGTCGATCTCCACCGCACGGCTAAAGTGCAAAGCTTTCTGCGCTTTCTCAAAGACGCGGCCAAGGGCTGGGGCCAGTAGCGTGGGGGGCACCCTGTGAGCGAGGCGGCCCGCGGGCATCTGGCGATGCTCGCCTTTTCAGCGCTCGTGGCAGGGTCCTTTGCGCTGGGCGCGCTGGCGGCCAACCTGCTGGCGCCCGCGGCACTCAACGCGGTGCGCTTTGCGCTGGCGGCTTTGGTGATCGCGGGGCTTGGGCTCGCCACCGGCGCGTTTCGGCGCAGCGATCTGGCGGCGCCCTGGCGCTACGCGGTCCTGGGCGGGCTCTTTTCCACCTATTTCGTGCTGATGTTCGAAGGGCTCAAGACCGCGCCCGCGGTCTCCGCCGCGGCGGTGTTCACGCTCACGCCGGTGCTTGCCGCGGGCTTTGGCTGGCTGCTCTTGCGCCAGATCACGACAGCCTGGATGGCGTTGGCGTTGGCCATCGGCGCCACCGGGGCACTCTGGGTCATCTTTCGCGCTGACCTGTCCGCGGCGCTCGCCTTCGAGATCGGCAGGGGGGAGATCATCTACTTTTGGGGCTGCGTCGCCCACGCGATCTACACGCCCATGGTCGCGCGGCTCAATCGCGGGGAAAGCCCGCTCGCCTTTACCTTCGGGATGCTCGTGGCCGGAACCGTCATCCTCGGGCTGGCGGGGGCGCCCACCCTTGCGGCCACGGACTGGGCCGCGCTGCCGCAAATCGTGTGGATCACCATCGCCTACACGGCCTTTGCCGCCAGCGCGGCGACCTTTGTGCTGCTCCAATACGCCACCATGCGCCTGCCTTCAGCCAAGGTCATGGCCTACACCTACCTGACACCCAGCTGGGTGATCCTTTGGCAGATCGCGCTGGCAGGGGACACCCCGGCGCCCCTAACGCTCATCGGCGTGGCCCTCACCGCGACAGCGCTCCTCATGCTCTTGCGCCAATAACCCCTTCCTTTGGCCCGCAATACCTCGGGGAGCGCGAGGGGCTGGCCCCTCGCATCGCGATGTCTCAATCGCCGGAACGATCCGGCAGCTCGCGCGCCAAAAACGCCTCAAACGCGTCGAGGTTCACCGCCTCGAACTGCCCGAAACTTTGCATCCAGATCGACGCATCGCGCAGCGCGTCAGGCTCCAGCTTGCACCACTTCACGCGGCCGCGCTTTTCTTGGCTGATCAGCCCCGCATTCGTCAGCACCGTGAGGTGCTTGGAAATCGCCGCCAGCGACATCTCAAACGGCTCCGCCACGTCGGTGACGGCCATGTCATCCTCCAATAGCATCTGCAGGATGGCTCGGCGCGTTGGGTCGGCGATGGCCGCAAAAATGGTGTCGAGCGTGGCAGGCATGGCCCCGCCTAGCCCGCGGCGGCGCGTTTGATCAAGCCCCCGCCCCGCTGGCAGGCTCCGCTGGCGATCCGGCCCGCTGGCGTTCGAGCGCGTCCCGAAACTGCGTGACGAGCGGGACCTTGCTGCGCTGGGCGTCCACGACGCGCGTGCGCGGCCGCAGCGCGAGCTCGCGCGCGCCGCCGCGAACCACAGGGTCCCCCAGCAGCGGCAAACGCGCCGGGACGCGGGCGGTAAAGGCGGTCTTTTGCACCAGGATGTCCCCCGTCGCCCGCTCGCTCAGGCGCAGCTGGTCCCCGGATGACAGGCCCAACCGCTCCGGCGCGCCGTGGCCGAGCGCTCGGGTCTCTAAGACATGGGTGACGTCATCTAACGTGGCAGGCCGCGCTGCGATGCAGATCTCGCGCCCGTCCCGCGGAGTGACGACCTCATCGCACCGATGGCCGAAGGTTGTGCGGCTGTAGATCACGCCGTGGGTCTGCCCCCCGTCCGGCGCCACGTAGCGCGGCAGAAAAATCCCCTTAACCTGGCCATCGCGCAGGATCGCCACGCAGTCATCGGCGCACAGGCTCAAGCCCGCCGTCCGCGGTCCGGTGCGGTCGAGGATGGCGATGACGCTGTCTGGCGCGAGCACGGGCAGCGCGCCGCCGTCGCCATCTGCCACCTTTAAGATGCGCTTGGCTTTGAGCGGGGCATAGCCAAAGCTCCACCCGCCCAGGGCCACGGCCAACCCAGCGAGCACAGCCCAAACGGGGAAACGGCGGCTGGCACACCAGGCGAGGGCCCCGACCGCGGCGACGGTCACCGCGACGGACAGGGCCGTCATACCCCCCCCGCCGAGCGACCCTGCCGCAGGCGGTGCGAGGCTAAAAACAACGGACAACAGGCACAGCGCCACCAGCCCAGTGGCAGCGCGCAATCCCCAGACAAGCTGAGGCGCGACGGCGGGGGGAAAGGATAAAGAGGTCATGGTCCAATATCGACAGACGCGCCGGGCCAAAACGGGGCGAGCCAAAGGTCTTCGCGGGGAAATTGCGCGCGATGGCGCCAAACTTTCAACTCACAGGTTAAATGTCGTGTTTTAGGAGATGGCGGGCGAGCGTTCGGCGCACCAAGTTTCGCCGCCGGTTTTGTGTATTAAAAACAGCGTCTTGCGTCAGTCCGCACCGCGCCCAACCGCACATTGACTCTGCGAGGCTTGGTGAATATTCCGTGCCTCGAACCGCAGGAGCATTTCGGTGAGCGATCAGGAGCGCATGGCTGCGCTGGAAGAGCGCCTCGACGCCGCGAAAGCGCGGCATACCGCCGAGAGGCCACGCGGCGACGAGCATTATTCGATGGCCAACGTGGCCTGGCGGATGGTGGTCGAGCTGGTTGCAGGGATCGGCATTGGTTTTGGGATGGGGTACGGGCTCGATAGCCTGTTTGGCACGATGCCGATCTTCCTCGTCCTCGGAGTTTTATTTGGCCTCGCGGCTGGTGTGAACGTAATGATGCGCACCGCCAAAGAGGTTCAGGAGAAGCAGGCGGCTGAGGTCGCGAAGGAGAACACGGATGGCTGACGCTCCCGAAGGTGGTGGTCTCGCAATCAAGCCAATGGACCAATTCGAGGTCAAAGGGCTGTTTGGTGCGGAACTCGGGCTCTTTACCCCGAGCAACGTCACGCTTTGGATGCTGCTCTGCGTCATCGCGATTGTTCTGGTGCTGGTTGTCGGCACGCGCGGTCGCGCTGTGATCCCATCGCGGGCGCAGTCGGTCGCCGAGCTGATGTATGGCTTTGTCTACAACATGGTCGTGGATGTGGCGGGTAAGGACGCGGTGAAGTTCTTTCCCTACATCATGACGCTCTTTTGCTTCATCCTCTTCTCGAACTTCCTCGGCCTTCTGCCGATGAGCTTTACGACGACCTCGCACATTGCAGTGACGGCGATCCTCGCCATGGCGGTGTTCCTGACGGTCACAATCATCGGTTTTGTGAAGAACGGCGCCGGGTTCCTGAGCCTCTTTTGGGTCTCCTCCGCGCCGCTGCCGCTGCGACCCGTGCTCGCGATTATCGAAATCATTTCTTACTTCGTGCGCCCCGTGAGCCACTCCATTCGTTTGGCGGGCAACATGATGGCAGGCCACGCGGTTCTGAAGGTGTTCGCTGGCTTTGCCGCAGCAGGGCTGCTGATCACCCCCGTTTCCGTGCTGGCTGTGACGGCCATCTACGGGCTCGAAGTGTTGGTGTCGGCCATCCAGGCCTACGTCTTCACCATCCTCACCTGCGTGTATCTGAAAGACGCACTGCACCCGCATCACTAATCGGACCGCCGGGCTGAAGCCCGGCCTACGGACACCGCGGGCGCAGGCTCGCACAGGAACTTCCAAGCTCAAGGAGATAAGGTCATGGAAGGCGATATCGCACAAATGGGTCAATTCATCGGCGCAGGCCTCGCAGCAATCGGTTCCGGCGCAGCCGCAATCGGTGTGGGCCACGTTGCTGGTAACTTCCTCGCAGGCGCCCTGCGGAACCCATCCGCTGCTGGCGGCCAGACGGCGACACTCTTCATCGGCATCGCGTTTGCAGAAGCTCTGGGGATCTTCGCATTCCTCGTCGCGCTGCTGCTGATGTTCGCCGTCTAAGCACCTGTTCTTGAGCTGCCTCGGCCCGCACCCCGGGTCGAGGTGCCCTCATGACTTAGGAGGCTTACATGGCTGACGCACCATCTGCGGCAGAGGCGGTCAAAGACGCGCCGGGTATGCCGCAACTCGACTTTTCGACGTTCCCACACCAGATCTTCTGGCTCGTGGTCACGATCGTGGTCATCTATTTTATTCTGAGCCGGGTCGCATTGCCGCGCATCGGTGGGGTTTTGGCCGAACGCGCCGGGACCATCACCAACGACATCGCGGCAGCCGAAGAGCTGCGCAACCGCGCCAAGGACGCTGAGGCCGCCTATAACAAGGCGCTCGCCGACGCCCGTGCCGAAGCGCAGAAGATCGCAGCCAAGACGAAGGCGGATATCCAAGCGCAGCTCGACAAAGAGCTCGCTAAGGCTGACGCCGAAATCTCCGCCCGCGCGGCAGAGGGGGAGGCCGCGATTGCAGCCATCCGTGAAAGCGCCGTGGAAAGCGTGGCCGAGGTTGCGCGCGACACGGCAGCCGAAATCGTGTCTGCCCTGGGCGGCAAGGCCGACGAAGCAGCGGTGTCTGACGCCATCAACGCGCGGATGAAAGGGTGAACGCTATGAAGACACGTATCCTCATCGCGGCCCTCGCGCTTGTGAGTGGCCCTGCGGCGGCTGCGTCCAAGAACCCGTTCTCGGCTGAGTTCTACTCGCTCGCGAACACGGACTTTGTCGTCGCGATCTCGTTCTTCGTGTTCATCGGCGTGCTGGTCTATTTTGGCGTGCCGGGCATGCTGACCAAAATGCTCGACGAGCGTGCGACTGGAATCAAGAGCGAACTCGACGAAGCCCGTGCACTGCGCGACGAAGCCAATGCGCTGCTCGCAAAGTTCGAGCGCGAGCGTAAGGACGTGCAGTCCAAGGCGGACGCGATTGTCGAAGCGGCAAAAGCTGATGCAGAAGCAGCGGCTGAGCAGGCGAAGGCGGACATCGCGAAGTCGGTGGAGCGGCGCCTTGCTGCTGCGGGCGAGCAGATCGCCAGCGCTGAGGCGGCAGCGGTGAAAGAAGTCCGTGACCGGGCGATTTCCGTCGCGGTTGGCGCGGCCTCCGACATCTTGGCGTCTGGTATGACGGCGGCGGCAGCGAACAAGCTGATCGACGCGGGTATCTCTGAAGTGGAAGCAAAGCTCCACTAAGACATCACCACTTTGATTTTGCGAAGCCCTCCCCTGTGGAGGGCTTTTGCGCTTCTTTGAAGTGGGGCATTTAGCCGTAACGCACCGCCCTACGGCAACGTCGGACCGCGCCGGCCCGCCCCCGTTTTGCCAAAGGCAAACCTTTGGTTTGACGGGCGGCGCGAATGCCACCCCTCGGACCGGCGCTATAGCTGAACCGGAAGTGTGCCGTCGCTAAGGGGTTAGAGGGCCTTACGCGCCTTCAACGCTGCGCTGATCGTCCCGTCATCCAGGTAATCGAGCTCCCCACCCACTGGCACGCCTTGGGCAAGGCTCGTCACCGTCACGCCAGGCAACTCATCCACGATATAATGCGCCGTCGTTTGACCGTCGATGGTGGCGGGTAGGGCGAGGATCACCTCGGTGATGCCTTCCTCCGGGATGCGCGCCAAAAGGCGGGGGATGCGCAGCTCCTCAGGGCCCACAGCGTCGAGCGCGGAAAGCGTGCCGCCCAGCACGTGGTAGCGCCCGCGAAAGACGCCCGCACGCTCCATCGCCCAGAGGTCGGCGACGTCTTCGACCACGCAGAGCTCCCCCGTGGCGCGTTTGGGGCTCGTGCAAATCCCGCAGCGGTCTGCCGTCGTGATGTTGCCGCAGGTCAGGCATTCGCGGGCGGAGGCTGCGACCTCCGTCATCGCCTCGGCCAAGGGCTTCAGCAGCGGTCCGCGCTTCTTGACCAAATGCAACGCCGCCCGCCGTGCGGAGCGGGGGCCAAGGCCGGGCAACCGCGCCATAAGCTCGATCAGCGTTTCGAGGGAGGTGATATCGTCGGCCATGTTAGGTCCTGCTGCTCTGGACGCACAACTTAGCGCAAAACCTCGCCCTCGGCTACGATGCGGCTGACGCTGTAGCCCTGCGCCCGCAGCCGCGCCACAAGGCCGTCTTCGCCCGGCAAATGAAAGGCGCCCACGGCCATGACAACACCGCCCCGATCAAGCTCTGGTCCTATGCGGCCAAGCCACGCGAGGTTGCGGTCGCGGATCAGGTAGCGCTCGGCGTCCGCGCGGAACTTCGCGCCGCGCTCGGGGCCAAAGACAGCTTCGAGGTAGAGCGCATCATGCGCCATCATCTCCCCCAGACGACCCTGGGCGTAGAGCGCGGCAAAGGCCTGCCGCCCCTGGTTGTCGGCGGGCGGCTGCGTATAGGCGCCATAGACCTGGAGGATGCCGTGAAGCTGCGCCGCGCGGCTGGGCCGGGACAGCTCCGTCAGAAAGGCGCCCTGCGATTCCAGGCCCAGAAACGTCGCCCCGGCCAGCACGCCCTCAAGCGCGATCAGGTCGTCCATGACAGGAAAGACGCCCGCGTTGAAATCGTTGCACGGATTGTGGAGCAGGCGCTCGGCAAGGCCTGCATCGGTGAGAAAGGTCCACGGAGTTTGAAGCCCCTGGCCGGAAAAGAATTCCCGCACCCAATCCGCGAGCTCGGGTTCAAACGGCGGCTCCGCGTTGCGGGAGCGGGCGCTGCGCCACCGGTAGCTGTCGACCGGATCATTGCGGGCAAAGCGCCGCGCGGGCAGGCGGAAATCCACCTCGGTCGCGATGATGCGCGCCTGGTTAAGCGCGGCACTGAGCTCCCCCGGCAGGTCGAGCAGGAGGGGCTCATTGCTGTGCATGGTGCCAAAAAGATGGGAGACGGCGCCGTCGGGGGCGGTGATGCGCCAGAACTTGCCCAGGCCGTTGGGGATGCCCGCGGCACGGGCTTGGGCCGCGGCGATGTCGGCTCGATCCGCCCAAGCGGCGGGCAGATCGAGGGACGGGATGTCGCAGACGGCCTTTGTCGCCCAGTTCGCCGCGCTCAGGGGCGCCGCGAGACAGCAGAGCGCGAGCGCGACCGCGCGGGCGATCAAAACGGCAGCTTCATCCCGGCGGGCAGGCCCAGACCTTCGGTCAGGCGGCCCATTTCTTCGGCGCTTTTCTCGCTGGCCTTGGTCTGCGCCTCTTTGATGGCCGCGAGAATGAGGTCTTCGACCACCTCTTTTTCGTTGGGGTCAAAGATGGTGGGGTCGATGTCGAGCGCGATGAGCTCTCCCTTGGCGGTGGAGGTGGCTTTCACGAGCCCCGCACCGCTTTCGCCCACGACGGTCATGGTTTCCAAGCTTTCTTGAAGCTCTGCCATTTTCGTCTGCATTTCCTGGGCTTTTTTCATCATCCCGGCCATGTCGCCGAGCCCGCCTAGACCTTTTAGCATCTGTGATCTCCTGCTTTTGGCTTAGATGCGGGCTTGGGCGCGGGTTTGCAAGCTTGGACGTCGGGACGGCGTTGTTTGCCCGTGCGGGCAAAGGCACCCCGCCCGCCGTCCCATAGGCAAGGCGCCAGCCGCTCGCAGCGTCCCAGAGTGATTTGGGCCAGAAGACGTTTAGAGCGGGCTGGCGTAGAGGCGACGTTGCTGAGTGAACCCAGCAGCTTCGAACATGGCATGGGCGGATGTGTTCGCCTCCCAGGTGTCGAGGAAAAGATCGGCGCAGTTTTCGCGCTGTGCGAGTGCGCGCGCTGCGTCAAAAAGGGCGGTGGCGTGGCCCTGCCGGCGGTAGGGTTCGGCGACACCCACATGCTCAATATGCAGCCGCCGCCGCGCGCGGTGAAAGAGCCCGGCCTGGCGTACCGTGATCCTTGCGTAGAGGTACGCGCAGTGTGTGCGGTCCGGCGAAGCGGCGACAAAGATCGTCACGTCTGGGTCCTCGAACTGCGCGTGGAAAAACACGGTGAGCTCTTCGACGCTGGGATCTGGGGCAAAAATGTCGGGGTAGGTGGCGCTGTGCCAGGCATGGACGTCCTTGCAGAGCGCTGCGAGGGCCGGGGCGTCGCCGGGCTCGGCGACGCGGATGTCAGTCCTCATCAAAGGGGTCCCATTCGTCATCGACCTCGGGCAGGGCCTCGGTTTGGGCCTGCGCGGCGATATCTTTTGGGGTGCGGATGTCGAGGATTTTGGCCCCGGGAAAGGCGTCAAAGACGGCCTGGACCATGGGGTGGGCGCGGGCCTCTTGTTCGAGCTTGGCGTGCTCTTCGTCCCGGCGCTCGGCGATCGTGGGGGCGCCGCCGTCTGCCTCGACGATGATGGCCCAGCGGTTGCCAGTCCAGGCCTGCAACCGGTCGCCCAGGCGTTGGGCGAGGTTGGCGGGCGCGGACGGGGCAGGGGCAAAGGTGATGCGGCCCGGGCTATAGGCGATAAGGCGCAGACCGGTCTCAACCTCCACCAAAAGTTTGACGTCGCGGTGGGTCCGGATGAGCGCCACGACATCCTCGAACCGGGCATACCGGTCGAGACCGCGTTCGGGCGCAGGCGCCAGCGCCGCGGCCGCGCCGCCCGCCGCAATTTGCACATGGGCGTGAGAGGCGCTGGGGCCGGGCCCGCCCGCAGGTGCCGGGCTCGGAACGGCGGGCAGGGGGGGCGGGGTGCTGTCCTTGAGCTTTCGGACCAGGTCGTCGGGGCTGGGCAGATCGGCCACATGGGTCAGGCGGATCACGGCCATCTCGGCGGCCATCATCGCGTTGGGGGCCTTGGCGACCTCATCGAGTGCGGTCAGGAGCATCTGCCAGGTCCGTGTGAGCGCGCGCATGGGCAGCCCCGCGGCCATCGCCTGGCCCCGCGCGCGTTCGTCGGGGCTGATGGTGGGATCCTCGGCGGCATCGGGGGTGATTTTGACCACGCTGATCCAATGGGTCAGTTCCGCCAGATCCCGCAGCACCGCCATAGGGTCCGCGCCGTCGGCATACTGCCCCGACAGCTCTGTCAGCGCGCCCGCGGCGTTGCCCTTCATAATGAGGTCAAAGAGGTCGAGCACCCGCCCCCGGTCCGCGAGCCCCAGCATCGCGCGCACCTGATCGGCGGTGGTTTCGCCCGCGCCGTGGCTGATCGCCTGATCGAGCAGCGATTGCGCGTCGCGCGCGGACCCCTCCGCCGACCGGGTGATGAGCGCGAGCGCATCGTCCGTGATCTCCGCCCCCTCGGCTGTGGCGATCTTGCGCAGTAGCGCGATCATCACCTCAGGCTCGATCCGCCGCAGGTCAAAGCGCTGGCAGCGGCTGAGCACTGTCACCGGCACCTTGCGGATTTCGGTCGTGGCAAAGATGAATTTGACGTGGGTGGGCGGTTCTTCCAGCGTTTTCAGGAGCGCGTTGAACGCGCCCGTCGACAGCATGTGCACCTCGTCGATGATATAGACTTTGTAGCGGGCGGACGCCGCGCGGTAGTGCACTGAATCGATGATCTCGCGGATATTGGCGACACCGGTGTTGGAGGCCGCGTCCATCTCCAACACGTCGACATGACGGCCTTCCATGATGGCGCGACAGTGCTCGCATGCGCCGCAGGGCTCTGTCGTCGGGCCTCCGGTGCCATCGGGGCCAATGCAGTTCATGCCCTTGGCGATGATGCGGGCGGTGGTGGTTTTGCCGGTCCCGCGGATGCCCGTCATGATGAACGCCTGCGCGATGCGGTCGGCAGCAAACGCGTTCTTGAGCGTGCGGACCATGGCGTCCTGGCCCACGAGATCGGCGAAGGTTTCGGGCCGGTATTTGCGGGCGAGTACCTGATAGGCTGTCGCGGATGTGTCGGTCATGATGTCTCTCCCCCGGCAGGGGGACTTTAGGTGCGGGCCCCGGGCGCGTCTAGGTCGCCGATGCGATTTGGCAGCGCGCGCAGCACGTCCGACGACCCGCGCGCGCGGGCCAGCTGCCATGACCCTTCGAGCAGGATAAAAAGCGTCTCGGCGGCCTCGCGGGCGCGGGGTTCTGCCATGCCAAAGCGTTCGGCCTGCCAGGTCACTTCGTTGATCCAACCCTGGAACAGGTGGTTGGCTCGGGCGCGGAACGCCGTGTCTGGCGGGCCGTCAAACAGCGTGGCCGAGACGGGGCAACCATCCCACTGGTCCGATAGGTCAAAGAGCTTGGCAAGCTTGTGGGCCAACGTCGTCACACCGCCGTGGAAGCTTTCGGCAGGCTCGAACGACGCCGCGATGAGCTTGAGCATCCCGTCCGATGCCCACGTTGCCGCCGCCAGCGCCAGGTCGGACTTCCCGTCCGGGAAATGGTGGTAGAGCGACCCTTTGGGCGCCTTTGCCTCTGCCAAAATTTCCGCCAACCCGACGCTCGCATATCCGCGGCTGGCGAACAGCGTGGCTGCGGCGCGGATGATGCGGTCTTTTGTGGGCAAGGGGCGGTCGGTCATATCCCGTCTTGACATGATTAGACCGAATGGTCCAGTGATGACGAATAGACCACTTGGTCTAATTGCGGGTTGCCCGCCAGTAGCTAGCCCGGGGAGGCATCGACATGCATCAAGGACCCATCACGAGTGAGGTGACAGAGGAACGCGTGCAGATCCCCGCGGGGATGGCGGTCTTGCGAGGGACGGTCTTTGCGCCCAATGGGCGCGCCCAGGCGATGGTGCTGCTGAACGGGGCCACAGGCGTCCCGCAAAGCTACTACCGCGCCTTTGCGACATGGCTTGCCGCGCGGCTCATGGCGGTTGTCGTGACTTACGACTACCGCGACTTCGGACGGTCGCGCACGGGGCCCATCAAACGCTCCCCCGCAACGATGATGGACTGGGGGATTGCGGATCAGGAGGCTGTGCGCCGCGTCTGCGCCGCGCGCTTTCCTGAACTGCCGATTGTGGTGCTGGGTCATTCGCTTGGCGGGCTCACGCTGCCCTACCAAACGCAGACCGACCAGGTGCGCCGGGTCGCCACGGTGGCCAGCGGGATCGTCCACGTTGCAGATCATCCCTGGCCCTACCAGGCCGTGGCGCGGACCTTTTGGCACGCGCTGGGCCCCGCACTTGTGGGCGCGTTCGGCTATCTACCCAAGCGGTGGAGCGGGTTTCCCGTAGACATGCCAGCAGGCGTCTATTGGCAATGGCGCCGCTGGTGCACGAACCGCGACTTTAACCGTGGGGCGATGGCCGCTGCCGGGCGCGCGGCGCAGTGGTCGCCCGCCACGCCTGTGACGCTGATCTCCTTCACCGACGATCACGTGTGCCCAATGGTGGCCACCGACCGGCTCGCGGCGCTCTATGGTCCTGCTGCCCAGATCGTGTCCATCGCACCCGGACAGGTGGGGCTGGACCAAGTGGGGCATATCCACGCGTTCTCCCCGCGGTGTCAGGCGCTCTGGCCGCGGATCGCAAAGGCGCTGGCGCTGTGACACGCACCATTGCCGCCTGCGCGGAAGTGGGGTATGCGCAGCCCAGGCCCTGGGCAGGCCTCCGGTCCGTGGAAAGCGCGACGCAGCCCCGTTCATAAGACGACGACATAGCGGATGGACCCGCGCCCCTGACTGCAAACGGACCTTGGGGCGATATGCGGAGAACACCCGATGACGACCCACCCCACTGACACCACCCCTGCGCCTTTGGACGCGCTGCGCCGTGCGGCCAAGCGGCTCCACAAAGCCTATGAGCGCGGCGACCGGCAGGCTGTTTTGCAGATCAGGCAATGGCTTGGTGACAAGCCCGCGCTCAAACACGCTGATTTCCTCCACGCTGTTGCGCGAGAACGAGGTTTCCCCTCCTGGCCCAAGCTCAAAGTCACGGTGGAGGCCGAGGGCCTGTCGCGCGCCGAGGCGCGGGAGCGATTTGGGCGGGCGCTGCTTTTGGGGCAAAAAGTCTGGATTGAGCGGCTTTTGAGCCAATACCCGGACCTCGCAGCCGGACACGTCCACCTGGCCTGTGCGACCTATGACGTGGGGGCAGTGCGCGACGCGCTCGCAGCCGACCCGAAGCTGGCCACCCAGACATTCGGAGGGCGCCGCCCGATCCTGCACCTGTGCTTTTCCCACTGGGGGCGGCTTGGGTTCGGGGCACCTGCGGACGCGCTGGCAATTGCGCAGATGCTCGTGGCGGCAGGGGCGGACGTCAATGACGGCACCCCGTCGGAGCCTGGCTCTGACCACCTATTGCCCGTGCTCTACGGGGCCATCAGCCACGCGCAAGACGCGGATCTGGTGCGCTACCTCTTGGATGAGGGCGCGAACCCGAACGACAACGAATCGCTCTACCACGCGACGGAGCACCGCGACCTGCGCGCGCTTGAAATGTTGCTTGCGCGCGGGGCAGTCGTTGCCGGGACAAACGCGTTCTTTCGCGCGATGGATTTCGACGACCTGCGCGCCGTCGAGATGATGATCGCAGCGCGCGCGGATGTGAACGAGGGCGTGTCCGCGCACCCCTCCGGCCCCGCGACGGAGGGGCTGTCGGCGCTGCACCACGCCGCGCAGCGTGGGGTGTCGGTCAAGATGGTGGAGGCGCTCGTCGCCCATGGGGCGCAGCTCGATGTGCGCCGCGATGGGCTGACCGCCTACGCTGTGGCGCGGATCTATGGCAGCGATCACGTGGCAGAGGCGCTGGCGCACGCGGGTGTGCCCCAGGACATGCCGCCGGGTGTGGCGGCGCTGGTGGCGGGGCAGGGGCCGCTTGACCCCGCGACGCTCCCCGATGAGGTGCGGGCGCTTGCGTGCGAACTCGCGGTGTGGCCCGACAGTCTGCCGCGGCTCAAACAGCTGATTGCTGCGGGGCTCGAATGGGATCGTCCGAACCGTCAGGGGCTGACGCCGGTGCAAATGGCCGGATGGTCCGGTTTGCCGGACACGATGGCGTTTTTCCTGAAGATGCGGCCCGATTTGAGCCATGTGAATGGCTATGGTGGGACGCTTTTGTCGACGATCATCCACGGGTCCGAGAACGCGGGTCCCGTCGAGGGGCAGGACCACGTGGCCTGTCTGGAGCTGGCCCTGAAGGAGGGCGTGGCGATCCCGCGCCCCGCCTTGCGCCATGCGGGGCGCGAGGATGTCCTGGCCTTTTTGGAAGACTGGGCAGAGCGTTATCCGGGGCAAGTGGTGGACCACGGGATCGCATGAGACTGGTCGCGCCCGCCACGGCGGGCGAGAGACCAGTTTATATTCCCTCGGCCACCACCAGAGGCCCAGTGCCCTCAGAGAGGCGCACAGCGCCGCCAGCACATGGCCCAAGCATCATTTTCGCGCTCTCGGCGAGACGATTGCCGCGCTTGTCGAAATAGGTGCGATGGATGCCCCCGGCGGAC
>JBCBZG010000033.1:0-44583 GCA_039815465.1 Pseudomonadota bacterium | reverse complement strand
CCCCCCCCCCCCCCCCCCCGCACCACCACCCCCCGGGGCCCCCCCCCGCGCGCGGGCCCCCCCCCCCCCCCGGGGGGCGGGGGGTGGGGTGCGGGGCGGCGCGCGCATTTTCCAAAGAAAATGCGCGGGGCGGCGCAGGGTTAATCCAACTGTAACAAAAGGCGTGAAGACTGATTGGGCCTTGGGGGAGGTCTCGGTTTGCACCCGAGTGGTCAAAAGGATGCAAAAGCATGACGCTTTCTCTGGCACTTACCCTAGCCGCCTTGGCGACGCTTGTCGCCGGTGAGGTCGCAATCCTTGTTCTCGCGGAACGTGCGTTTCGGCGCGCCACCGGACGTGGGGCCCTGAAATGGCAATGGCGAACGTTACGGCGCGGACCAGTCCACGTCATCGGCTGGGGCCACCTCTAGCGTGCCGTCGGCCAGTGGCTGCATGAGCGCCGCGGCGGCCTCTTGGTCCGGTCCGAGCCACGTCGCAAACTGCGCGGGCGCAAGGATCACGCCCATGCGGTGGTGGATGTCGCGCACGTCCCCGTTGGGGGCGCACGTGACCGTCGCCACCTGCGGCACTTCGATCCCGCCCGGTCCCGACCACACGTCGTAGATTGCGGCAAAGGCCATGGATCCCCCGCCCTTGGGTGTGATCCGCCAGGCCTGCTTTTTGCGCCGCTCGCCTGTCCATTCGTACCAGCCGTCGCAGGGCACCACGCAGCGCCGCACGCCCGCGAAGGCGCTTTTGTCGAACACGGTCTCGGACCGCGCGTTCACCATCACCTCCATCACCGGGCGCCCGCGCGCGTTCTTGCGGCCCTGGGGCATCAGCCCCCAGCGCATGAGGCGCGGGCCCTCTGACGATAGAGTGAGGATCTCCTCCCCCGGGGCCACGTTGCGGCGGGGCGGCTGGTCAGCGCCTGCATCGCGCCCCGCCCAGGCGGCAATCTCTGCCACGGGTGTCGTCAGGAAAAACCGGCCCGGCACCTACTGCGCCGCCTCGATCAGCTCCAGCACGGTAGGGCCCATATGGGCCACGATCTCTGCCACGCCTGCGGCGGAGGGGTGGATGCCGTCGGGCTGGATGAACGCGCCGAGCTCTGCGGGCACATCGGCCTGCCCGTCGAAGGCCGCAAAGAAGCTGTCGTAGAACACCGCGCCGTACTGCGCCGCGAGCTCGGGGTAGAGCGCGTCGAACTGCGCTTTGTAATCCGGGCCGTAGTTGCCTGGCGCCTCCATACCAACGAGCATCACCTCAACGCCCGCGCCCTGCGCCACCTGCAATATCCCCTCAATATTCGTGCGGCTGAGCGCGGGATCGATGCCACGTAGGAGGTCATTGCCGCCGAGCGCCACGATCATCGCGTCCACCTCCGGCGTCAGCGTCCAGGCCACGCGGCTGAGGCCGCCCCGGGTGGTGTCGCCGGACACGCCTGCGTTGATCAGCACCACATCCGCGCCTTGGGCGTCGAGCCAGGCCTGCAACTGCGGGACAAAGCCCGCCGCTTCGGGCAGGCCGAACCCTTGTGTCAGGCTGTCGCCCAGCGCCGCGATCGTAACCGGCTCCGCCGAAAGCGCCGATGCGCTGTGGAGAAGCGCAAGGAGAAACACCGCGGCAAACCCATTGCGGATCGCCGCCCCCGCCCCATATCGCGCTCTAACACAGGAGCTTTCCATGTCTGACCCCGTCCTTTCGCTCACCGACGTTGCGCTATCGCTCCACGGCAATGCCGGGATGGTCGACATCTTGCACGGCATCACGCTCGACGTCCACGCGGGCGAGACGCTGGCGATGGTGGGGCCGTCTGGTTCTGGCAAATCCTCTCTCCTCATGCTGATGGGCGGGCTGGAGCGCGCCACGGGGGGCAAGATCACCGCGCTGGGGCGCGACCTCGGGCCGATGTCCGAGGATGCGCTGGCGCGGTTCCGTAGGGAGCATATGGGGGTCGTGTTCCAGTCCTTCCACCTGATCCCCACGATGACGGCGCTCGAAAATGTCGCCGTCCCGCTGGAACTCGCGGGCGCGCGCGACGCGTTCGACCGCGCGGAGGCGGAGTTGGAGGCCGTGGGGCTGGGTCACCGGATGGGCCATTTCCCGGCGCAGATGTCGGGCGGCGAACAGCAGCGTGTGGCACTCGCGCGGGCGGCGGCGCCGCGGCCCAAGCTTTTGCTTGCGGATGAACCCACCGGCAACCTCGACGGCACGAACGGGACTGCGATCACCGACCTGCTCTTTGGTCTGCAAGAACGCCATGGCGCGACGCTGATCCTCGTCACCCACTCCCCCGATCTCGCCGCGCGGTGCAGCCGTGTTGTCAGCCTGCGAGACGGTCAGATCGTCCCTGATGCGGTGCTGGAGGCCGCGCAGTGAGGCTCGCCTACGCATTTGCCCGCCGTGAGCTGCGCACCGGGTTGCGCGGCTTTGGCATCTTTCTCGCCTGCCTCGCGCTCGGGGTGGCGGCGATTGCCGCCGTGGGGTCCGTGCGCGCCTCCATCGAGGCGGGGCTGTCGCGGGAAGGCGCGGCGCTGCTCGGCGGGGATGCAGAGATTGAGTTCACCTACCGCTTCGCTACAGACGAGGAGCGCGCGTGGATGGATGCGCAGGCGGTGGCGGTGTCCGAGATTGTCGATTTCCGGTCCCTGGCCGTGGCCGATGTGGACGGCGTGACCGAACGCGGCCTGACGCAGGTCAAGGCGGTCGATAGCGCCTATCCCCTCATTGGCGCGGTGGAGCTTGATCCCCCGCTCCCGCTCGACGCCGCGCTCGGCGATTTCGGCGCGGTGATGGAGCGGGTGCTGGCCGACCGGATGGGGCTGCGCGTGGGCGATACCTTTCGGCTGGGCACGCAGGACCTGACGCTCAGCGCGATCCTTGTGACAGAACCGGACAGTGCCGCCGGTGGCTTTGCGCTTGGTCCGCGGACCATCGTTCTGAAATCCGCGCTGGAGGAGGCGGGGCTGATCGCACCGGGGACGCTGTTTTCCACCAAGTACAGGCTCGCGTTGCCGGACGGGGCGGACCTCGCGGCCCTACAGGTGGAGGCTGAGGATCGCTTTGCCACCAGTGGCCTCCGCTGGACAGATGCGCGGAACGGCGCGCCGGGCATTACGGAGTTCGTGGACCGTCTGGGCGCGTTCCTGATCCTCGTTGGGCTCTCCGGCCTCGCTGTGGGCGGCGTGGGGGTGAGCGCGGCTGTGCGGTCCTACCTCGCCTCGAAGACCTCCGTGATTGCGACATTGAAGACGCTCGGGGCCTCCCGCGACACGATCTTCCTGACGTATTTCATCCAGATCGGCATCCTGACAGTGATCGGATTGGCCTTGGGCCTGATCCTCGGGGCCGCGCTGCCGCTGCTCTTTGCCCCCATCATCGAGGCGCGGCTGCCGGTGCCTGCCGCCTTTGGCATCTATCCGGGGCCACTGGCAGAGGCGGCAGTCTATGGCGCGCTCGCAGCGCTGATCTTTACCCTCTGGCCGCTTGCCCGGGCGGAGGAGATCCGACCCGCTGCGCTGTTCCGCGATGCGCTATCGAGCGGGCGGTTGCTGCCTGCCGGGCGGTATCTGGTGGCGACGCTGGTGCTGGCGGCGGCGCTTGTGGGGGCGGCGGCTTGGTTCTCGCAGACGCTGTTCCTGACGCTCTGGACGGCAGGCGGGATCGTGGGGGCACTGGTGGTGCTGGCGCTCTCGTCCATCCTGATCCGCTTTGCAGCGAAGCGGCTCGCCGCAACGCGCGCCGCGCGGGGGCGCACGGCGCTGCGTCTGGCGCTCGGGGCCATTGGTGGACCGCGGGAGGAAGCCGCGTCGGTCGTGCTGTCGCTTGGGCTCGGTCTGTCGGTGCTGGCGGCTGTGGGGCAGATCGACGGGAACCTCCGCAATGCCATCGCGGGGGAGCTGCCCGATGTCGCGCCCTCCTACTTCTTTGTCGATATTCAGAGCAATCAGCTGCCCGGTTTCATGGAGCGGCTGGAAACCGACCCGGAGGTCAGCCGCATCGACAGCGCGCCCATGCTGCGGGGCATCATCACGCAGATCAACGGGCGGCCAGCGGCGGAAGTTGCGGGCGATCACTGGGTGCTCGAAGGGGACCGGGGTGTCACCTATTCGACCGAGATTCCGGGCAACACGCGCGTGACCGAAGGCACGTGGTGGGAGGCGGACTACACCGGCCCGCCCCAGATCAGCTTCGCCGCCGAGGAAGCGGAGGAGATGGGGCTGAGCCTGGGCGATGAGATGACGATCAACATCCTGGGCCGCGACATCACGGGCACGATCACGAGCTTCCGGGCCGTGGATTTTTCCAACGCCGGGATCGGGTTTATCCTGTCGATGAACCCTGGCGCGCTGGCGGGGGCCCCGCACACCCATATCGCGACCGTTTACGCCTCGGAGGAGGCAGAGGCACCCATCCTGCGCGACCTGGCCAGCCAGTTCCCCAACATCACTGCCATCCGGGTGCGCGACGCCATCGACCGGGTCGCGGATCTGCTGGGCGGGCTTGCGGCGGCAACGTCTTACGGCGCGTCGGCGACTTTGGTCACCGGGTTCCTCGTGCTCATTGGAGCCGCCGCAGCTGGCCAGCGCGCGCGGACCTATGAGGCGGCGATCCTGAAGACGCTGGGCGCGAGCCGCGCGTCCATCCTGCGCAGCTTTGCGTGGCGCTCGGCGATCCTGGGGCTTGGCGCGGGGCTCGTGGCGCTGGTGGCGGGCGCGCTCGGTGGGTGGGCGGTGGCCACGTATATCTTTGAGACGGGCTATGTGTTCATCTGGGACAACGCGCTGGCGATCATCGCGGCAGGGATTGTGACGACGCTGGTGGCAGGGCTCGCCTTTGCCCTGGGGCCCTTGTCTGCGCGGCCTGCGCAGGTTTTGCGGAACCGCGAATGAGGCGGGTGTTTGGCTATGGCTCCCTCGTGAACCGCCGCACGCAAGACTTCGGTGGGGACCGGGTGGTGCTACGCGGCTGGCGGCGGGTCTGGGTGACGACGGCGGCGCGACCTGCGGCGTTTCTGAGCGCGGAGCCGTGGGAGGGGGAGATCGAGGGGCTCGCCTTTGACGTGCCTGATGCGGACTGGCCGGAATTGCTAAAGCGCGAGGCGCAGTATGAGGCGCTACCCGCCGGTGATGCGCTGGTGTTTTCGGTGCCCGAGGCGAACCAGACCGATGGCGAAGCGCCGATCCTGCGCAGCTATCTGGATGTGGTGTTGCAGGGGTATCTGGCGGAGTTTGGGGCGGACGCCCTGCCGCGCTTCATGGCCACCACCGCATCGTGGGAGCGCGGGATCTATGACGACCGCGCCGACCCGATCTATCCCCGGGCGCAGGTGCTGACGGCGGAGGAAACGGCGCTGTTTGATCAAGTGCTGGCTGAGCTTCCTTAGCCACAACGCACTCGCCCGGCGGCAACGCCGGGCCGCGCCGGTCCGCCCCCTTTTTGCCAAAGGCAAACCTTTGGTTTGACGGGCGGCGCGAACGCCACCCCTCGGAACGGCGCTACAGCTCGAAACGCATTTCCATCAATGCCGGTGGTTAAAGAGCTGATGCAACCGCCCCTGCCGCTCGTGCGGCTTGGCGGGCTCCAGGTCCTCCTCCCGTGCGATCCGGTTCACGCGCAGCACGAGGTAAAGCGCGGCCGCCGCAAAAATCGCGCCGCCCAGGGCCTGCCCGATCAGGACGCCCGGCGCGCCGAACCACGCCGCCCCGAGGATCACGAAGGGGATCGTGCCCAGCGTGTGCCGCCCCCAGTTAATCCAGGTGGAATAGAACGGATGGCCCAGATTGTTGAACGATGCGTTCGTCACAAAGATCACCCCGTTAAAGAACCACGCCGCCGCAAGCGGCCCGCAGAAAAGGAAGAGCAGCTGGCGCGCCACCCCTTCGGCGTTGAAAAGCGCGGCGATCGGCTCCCGCAGGAAAAACAACGTCAGGGACACGACCCCAACAATGAGCGCCGTAAAGATCATCCCGTCCCGGAACGCGCGGTCCACGCGGTCAAATTGTTTGGCCCCGTAGTTCTGCCCGATGATGGGGCCTATCGCGCCCGACAGTGCAAACAGCACCGCGAAGGACACCGGCACAAGCCGCCCGATGATGGCCATACCGGCCACAGCCTCCTCCCCGAACTGGGCCATGGAGCGGGTGACGTAGGCTTGGCCGATGGGCGTGGCGAGTTGGGTCAGAATCGCGGGGAAGGCGATGACCGCGAGGGGCCCGAAGTCGCGGAACATGGCGCGCAGGCTCGGCGGCTCGAACCCGCCGTGGTGGCGGATGATGGGGCGCAGCGCCATGGCGGCCATGGCCACGCGCGCGCAGACGCTGGCGATGGCCGCGCCGGTGAGTTCAAGATCGAGGCCAAAGATCAGGATGGGGTCGAGCACAGCGTTAACGCCCCCTGCCGCAAGCGTGGCGGCCATGGAGCGCTTTGCATCGCCATAGGCGCGCAGGATCGCACCACCGAGCATTCCGATGACCAGAAGCGGCAGCGACGGGATGATGATGCGCAGATAGGACGTCGCCAGCTCCTCTGTCGCACCAGATGCGCCCATGAGCCGCGCAAGAGCCGGGATGTTGAACCAAACGAGCGCCGCAAAGACCGAGCCAAACACGATGGCCCAGAGGAGCGAGGTGGAGGCCCGTTCGCGCGCCAGCTGCTCATCGCCCGCGCCCAGCGCTTTGGCCACCATGGCACCGCAGGCGATGGCCATACCGATGCCGAAACTTGACGTAAAAAACAGGATCGCGCCCGCGTAGCCGATGGCGGCTGCCAACTCCTCCTTCCCCAGCATGGAGATGAAGAGCATGTCGACGAAATCCACGAGGAAGATCGCGATGAGCCCGACCGAGGCCGTAAACGACATGACCGTGATGTGTTTGAAGAGGTTGCCTTCTAGGAATTTCGCCCCTTCAGCCATGGTCTTAGTCCTTTGCGCGGATCACCTGCATGAGCGGCAGGAGTGCGGCCATGTCAGGGCCAGCGGTCTGGCCTGTCAATGCTTTCCTGAGCGGCTGGAAGAGCCCCCGCCCCTTGCGGCCCGTGGCGGTTTTGACCGCCGACGTCCATTGGCCCCAGGTTTCCGTGGTCACGGGGCCCTCGGGGAACATCGCCATGGCGTCGGCGATGAAGCCCGCGTCTTCGTCGTCGATCAGCGGCTCGGCCCCGTCGCGGCACATGGCCCACCAGGTTTTCAGGTCATGGAGCGTCGTGATGTTTTCATGCACCGCGCCCCAGAACGGCTCCGCCACATCGGCGGGGACGCCTGCGTCGGCGACGGCATCCGCAACATCCGCGTAGCTCAGGCCGTGCAGGTAGCGGGCCGTCAGCGGGTAGAGGTCGTCGGCGTCGAACTTCGTGGGTGCGCTGCCGAAATGGCTGAGGTCGAATGTCTCTGCGATCTCATCAACGGAGCTTTGCAGCTCCACCGCATCCGACGACCCAAGGCGCGCCATGAGCGACAGGAGCGCGAGGGGCTGCACGCCCGCTTCGCGCAGGTCGCGGAGCGACAGGACGCCGAGGCGCTTGGACAGGGCTTCGCCCTGTGGGCCGGTGAGCAGGGAGTGGTGCCCGAACACCGGCGGCTCATAGCCCAGCGCGCGCATCATCTGGATTTGCGTGGCGGTGTTTGTGACGTGGTCGGAGCCGCGCACGACATGGGTGATCCCCATATCGGTGTCGTCCACGACCGATGCGAGGGTGTAGAGCACTTGACCGTCGCCCCGGATCAGCACCGGGTCGGAGACGGAGGCCGCGTCGATGGACAGATCGCCCAGGATCCCGTCGGCCCAGGTGATCCGTTCCCAATCGAGCTTGAAGCGCCAGTGGCCTGGACGCTCAGTGCGCAGGGCGTCCTTTTCTGCGTCGCTCAGCGCCAGGGCGGAGCGGTCGTAGACTGGCGGTTTGCCCATATTGAGCTGCTTCTTGCGCTTAAGATCGAGTTCCGTCGGCGTCTCGAACGCCTCGTAGAGCCTGCCCATCTCGCGCATCTTGTCGGCGGCCTCCGCATAGCGGTCGAGCCGTTTGGACTGGTATTCGATCCGGTCCCAGGTGAGCCCCAGCCATTCCAGGTCCACCTGGATGGCGTCGATATATTCCTGCTTTGACCGCTCGGCGTCGGTGTCGTCGATGCGCAGGATGAATGTCCCGCCCGCCTTTTTGGCGATCAGGTAGTTCATCAGCGCGGGCCGCAGGTTGCCGATATGCAGGTAGCCTGTGGGCGATGGGGCAAAGCGAGTGGTGGTCATGGGCGCGGGCCTCCTTGAGCGCGGCTCTGTCTCACTTTGGCGGGCGGCTGTCTAGGGTGGCCATCGCAATCTTGGGTGCGCGCTCGGACTTTAAGCGCCCGCCCGGTGGCAACACCGGGCAGCCCCCGACCGCCCCCATGGGCGGGGGCTACTCCCCCGCCCGCGGCCGGGGACTGCCCTCAGCGATCAAAAGACTATCTTGGTGGAGAGATCCTTCAGCTCCCCGTAACCGGGTACTTACCCTCAAGGTCCTTCAACCCCGTCCGCACGAGCTCCTCAAGCACGTCCATATCCACGTCTGCGAGCTTGTTGATGTAGAGACACGCCGCCCCCGTCTTGTGCTTGCCGAGCTTTCCCAGAAGGTCGCCATAATCCTGATATCCCGGCATGATGTAGAGCGACAGGTTCGCCTTGCGCGGGCTAAAGCCGGTGGCGCACATGTCGCCCTCGCGGCCCGTGTCATAGACGTAGTGGTAGGAGCCGTAGCCGATGATCGACGGGCCCCACATCTGCGGCGCCCACCCAGTGATCCGGCGAAACATCGCGTCGAGCGTTTCGGCGTCCGCGCGGCGGGTCTTATGCTCCACCGCCGCGATGAAGTCAGCGGGGGCGATATCGGTCGGGACGGTTTTATTCTCAGCCATGTGAAGTCACCTGTGCAGCAATGCAGGGGTCAGCGCCGCGTGGCGCCCTATGTTGAGCATACCACAGGTTACAAAGGAATTCACCCATGGCCATCTCCCGTCGTTCTCTCCTTGCGTCTGCGGCTGCCGCGCCGCTTTTGCCGCTGGCAACCCACGCCGCCGCCGGTGGCCACGCCGCCGTTGCCCCCGCCCCCGTTGCGCGCAGCTTTGCGGTGGGTGAGTTCACGGTCACGACGCTCCTGGCTGGGTCGGGGACGCGCGGCGAGCCCCAGGGCACATTCGGCATGAATGTCAGCGCCGAAGAGTTCGCAGCGGTGAGCGCGGAAAACTTTATCTCTGCCGACAGCTATGTGGGCTCCTTCACGCCGGTGCTCGTGCAAACGGGGTCGGAGACGATCCTATTTGATACCGGGCTCCCCGGGGACGGGGTGCCCAATGCGCTGGCGTCCGTGGGGCTGAGCCCCGCTGACATCACCCATGTGGTGCTGACGCATATGCACCCCGACCACATCGGCGGGATGACGAATGACGCGGGCGAGGTCTACACCAACGCCGCCTATATCGCGGGCTCGACTGAATATAATTTTTGGAACGGCCTGGGCGCGGGGAACCGTATCTTTGACCTTATGTCAGCGAAGGTCATGCCCTTTGCGGAGCGGATGACATTCCTCGATGACGGCGGTGCAGTGCGGTCTGGGATCACAGCCATGGACGCGTCGGGCCACACGCCCGGGCACATGGCGTATATGATCGAGTCCGGCGGCGACCAGCTGCTGATCACGGCGGATATGGCCAACCACCACGTGTGGTCCCTCGCCAATCCCGATTGGGAAGTGCGCTTTGACGCCGACAAAGCCGCCGCTGCCGCCACACGGCGCCGGGTGCTCGGCATGTTGGCCGCTGACCGCATCCCCATGGTGGGCTACCACATGCCCTTCCCCGCGGCAGGCTATGTTGAGGCACGCGGCGACGGGTTCCACTGGGTGCCAGTGACCTATCAGATGACGCCAGCTTAACCCGCGGCGCGCCGATTTCTTTCAAAGAAATCGGGCCGGAAACTTTGAAAGTTTCCGGCGCCCTAGGAGAAACGCAGATGCCCGGGGCTTAAAGCAAGCTATCGGGCATCTTCTGTTCCGCTGCCGTATTGGCGCGGCGGAAGACGAACGTCACCAGCGTCGACGTGATCACGATGAAGAGCGAATAAAGCGCGGGCACGGCCATGATCGCCTGCTGCTGCTCTTCTGGGAAGGTGAAGACGACGATGGCAATCGCCAGCGGCCCGTTTTGGATCCCTGTTTCCAGCGCCACGGTACGCGCGTTGCGGGGGTGCAGTTTGAGCGACTTCGCAAAGAAGTAGCCCAGCGTGATCCCCACAACGCCTAGCCCGATGGCCGCGATATAGGTCGCCGCGCTTGTGCCCAGCAGGAACTGCCAGTTCTGCGGAATCCAGGTCGCTGCGATAAAGACGATAAAGAACGCGCCCAGCATCGAGCCGCAGAATTCCAGCACGGCGCCCACATTGGCGTTGAGCTTTCGGATCGTCATGCCGAGCAATACGGGCACGAGCAGCACCGCGAGGACGGCGATGATATCCTCCCGCGGGATCTCGATATCGAGCGCGGCGGCGTAGATCACCAGGATGATCGGGATGAGAAAAATCCCCGTGGCCGTCGACGTCACCGTCATCAAAAGCGACAGCGCGAGGTTACCCTTGGAGAAGTACGTGAACACGTTCGACGTCGTCCCGCCGGGCATACAGGCCATCAGCAGGATCCCCAGCGCTATTGTCTCAGGCACTACGAGGAACGTGACAAAGAGGAACCCCAGAAACGGCATGATCCCGTATTGCGACACCACGCCGATCAGCAGACCCTGGGGCCGTTTGAGCGCCAAAAAGAAGTCCCGCGGCGTCAGCGAGGCGCCGAGCCCCAGCATGATGACGCCCACCATGATCCCCAGCAGGGTTTGTGTTGTTTCATCAACCATGCCCGTTACTCCGCGGCTATCTTGGCGAGCTCTTCGGCTCGCAGGTCTTTACGCAGGATTTTCCCCACGTTGGATTTCGGTAGCTCATCGCGGAGCTCTACCAGTTTGGGCACCTTGTAGCTTGTGAGGTGTTCTTTGCAGTAGGCGCGGACCTTGTCCTTGGTCAGGCCCTTGTCGCTGGCGACGATGAACGCTTTGACCGCCTCGCCCGAGGCCGCGTCCGGCACGCCGATCACAGCGGCCTCCAACACGCCGGGATGGGCGGCGAGCACGTCTTCGACCTCGTTCGGGTAGACGTTGAAGCCGGACACGACGACCATGTCCTTTTTACGGTCGACGATGCGGAAGTAACCGTCATCATCCATCACCGCGATGTCGCCGGTGAGGAAGTAGTCGCCGACCATGACCTTTTCGGTCTCCTCCGGCTTTTTCCAATAGCCTTTCATCACTTGCGGGCCTTTGGCGGCAAGCTCCCCGCGTTCGCCCTGCGGGACGGGCTGGCCGTTATCGTCGAGGAGCCGCACGTCGGTGCTGGGCACAGGGATGCCAATGGTCCCCTCTCGCGTTTTGCCCACGGGTTCGAAGGTGAGCGCGGGCGAGGTTTCCGTCAGGCCGTAGCCTTGCACGATCTCGGTGCCCGTCACCTCGCGCCAGCGCTCCGCCACGGATGATTGCAGCGCCATGCCGCCCGCGCCCGCGAATTTCATGTGCTTGGGCGGGCTGTCCTGGAACCAAACCTCGTTGTTGAGCCCGTTAAAGAGCGTGTTCACGCCCGTCATCCAGGTGATCTTGTAGTTCTCGAACGCGCGTTTGAGGTTCGAGAGGGGCCGTGGGTTCGGGATCAGCACGTTGCGGGCGCCCAGCCAGTAAAAGGCCAGCATGTTCACCGTGAATGCGAAGATGTGGTAGAGCGGGAGCGCGGTCAGAATGACCTCTTTCCCTTTCTCCATGTCACCTGCGAGCAGTTCCATCGACTGCTCCATATTCATGATCAGGTTGCCGTGGGTCAGCATCGCGCCCTTGGCCACGCCGGTTGTGCCGCCGGTGTATTGCAGCGCGGCGAGGTCGTCATGGGTGATCTCCTGATGGTAGGCGTCCGCCTCCACCCGGTCCTGCTTGATCTTGTCGCGGCCCGCCTTCAGCGCCTGCGGCAGGCGGATATGGGCCACGTCGATGGGCTGCACCGAGCGATCCCAGTATTTCTGCACCAGCCCCACGATCCCGCGCGGCGCGGCGGGGAAGAATTCGGCGACGCGCGTGACGACCACGTTGGGGATCGGGTGGCCCTTGGTCGCGGCGGCGATCTTGTCGGCGAAGAGGTCGATAGTGACGAGCGCGCGGGGTTCGGCGTCACCGAACTGTTTGGCCATCTCTTCCACGGTATAAAGCGGGTTCACGTTCACCAGAACGCAGCCTGCCTTGAAAATCCCGAAGGTCGCGACCGGGAAGGCCAGGCAGTTGGGCAGTTGCACCGCCACGCGGTCGCCGGGCTCCAGCCCCGCCACTTCGCGCAGGTAGACGGCGAACGCATCCGACATCTCATCGATCTGCTTAAAGCTGAGCGAGCCGTTCATGCCGTTGGGCAGGCAGCAGGTGAACGCCTTGGCCTTGCCATAGGTTTCGGCCACGCTGCGGATCAGGTCCGGCAGGTTGCGATAGCCTGCCACCTCGATCTCGGGCCGCACATTGGGCCCATAATATGCCGTCCAAGGCCGGTCTCCCTGGTCCATGGCGTCCTCCCCTTCGCTTTTTTGTCCTTGGGGGGGCGAAATATCCTAATTCAGCCCCGCTTGGAATGTCCCACCGCCGTAACGCTACGGCACAGATTTGGGCGCCTGCCACGGCCAGTGCGTGCGCCCTGACGCCATGTGCCCCTGCGTCACGCGCCGCAGTTTACGAAACGTCATTTCCTAGGCCGGGGGCGGGTTGGGTCGAATTCCCAAAGGAAAACAGAGGGATGCGCGATTTGCTGCATTGCAGCATTATTTCGCCCCAGATGTTGCAATGCAGCATTCACGAGCTTACGTTCACGTCAACCGCGGGGATGCCCCGTGGCCGCAACACACATACTTGGCAAGGAGACCCCACCATGGCCACCGCAAAAAAAGCCGCCGCGACGCCCGAAGCAGACGCAAAGGTCGAAGTCACCGTCGAAACCGTTGAGGCGAAGCCGTCCAAGCTGTCGTCCATCCGTGAAAACGTCCTGGATCGCGCAAGCGACGCGCGTGCAACCGTGACCTCGGGGCTCGACACTGCACGCGGCGTGTCCTCGCAAACCAGCGGCGCCGCTGTCGATTTCGGCAAAGCCTACTACGCTGGCGTGTCCACGCTGGGCCGCACGCTCTTTGGCTTTGGCAAGGAATTCTACGGTGAGGTCACGACCCACGCGCAGAAAACCATGTCCGCGAAGTCTGTCCGCGAAGTTGCAGAGCTTCAGGCCGCCTACATCCAGACCCGCATCGAAACCTCTGCCGCACACGGCAAGGAGTTCATCGACGTGGCAACGGTCGAAGCCGAAAAGACCATGAAGCCGGTCATCGAGCTGCTCGACGGCAAGCGCGCCGCATAAGCGCCAATCAAACAAGGGCCGCCGTGCAACGACGCGGCGGCTCCCATCACCAAAATGCTAATGGGAGGACCCGATGTCCAAGCACTGGATTTCGAGCTACGATAAAGGTGTGCCAGCAGAGATCGACGCAGACGCCTACGCGTCGGTCGTGGACCTGCTCGACAAAGCCTGCGCTGACTACCCCGACCTGCCCGCATTCGAATGCTTCGGCACGACGATGACCTATGCAGAGCTCGACGAAAAATCGCGTGCGGTGGCGGCCTACCTCCAGAAAAAGCTCAAGGTGAAAAAGGGCGACCGCGTTGCCCTCATGTGCCCCAACATCTTTGCCTTCCCGGTGGCGATGATGGGGATTTTGCGCGCAGGTGCGACGCAAGTGAATGTAAACCCGCTCTATACGCCGCGTGAGTTGGCGCATCAGTTGAGTGATGCGGGTGTTGAGACGATCCTGATGTTTGCGGGATCGACCCCGACCTTGGCGGCGTGTCTCAGCGAGACGCCGATCAAGACTGTTGTAACGATTGACCTGGGCGATGGTGTCGGGATGCCGATCCCGACACCACCCGCTGATCCCGGTATTCCTGAGCCGATCAAATTCGCCGATGTTCTGGCCGAAGGCGCGGATCTGAAGCTGCGCAAGCTCAAGATCACGGGCAAGGACACCCTGTTTTTTCAGTACACCGGTGGCACGACGGGCCTGTCGAAAGGCGCTGTACTGACGCATCGCAACCTCGTCGCGAATTCCGAGCAGTTCCGCGCCTACCTGCCTGAGGCGTCTGAGCCGGGGAAGGAAGTCGTGGTGGGCGCGCTGCCACTCTACCACATTTTCGGGCTGACGCTCTCGCTCTGCTACATGGCGATTGGCGCGAAGATCGTGCTGATCCCGAACCCGCGCGACATGGATGCGTTCATTGGCGCGATCAAGAATTCGAAGTTTTCGATCATGGCGGGGGTGAACACACTCTTTGCCGGGCTCACGATGCACCCGGCATTCAAAGAGGTGGATTTCAGCGGCTACAAGGTCGCCATCGGCGGCGGCGCTGCCGTGCTCGAGGCCACATCCGAGGCTTGGAAGTCGATCACCGGGCATCATATCAAGGAAGGGTACGGGCTCTCCGAAACCTCCCCCATTCTGTGCATCAATCCAATGTCGGTGACCCATTTCACGGGCGCTTGCGGGCTTCCCGTGAGTTCCACCGATATCAAGCTGCTGGGCGATGATGATCAGCCCGTCGCCATCGGTGAGCGCGGCGAGATTTGCGCGGCTGGCCCCCAGATCATGAAGGGCTACTGGAACCGCGACGACGCGAATGAAGAGGTTTTCACCAAGGACGGCTACTTCCGCACCGGCGACATCGGCGTGTTCGATGCGGACGGCTACCTGCGGATCGTGGACCGGAAAAAGGACATGATCCTTGTCTCCGGCTTCAACGTCTACCCGAATGAGGTCGAGGCCGTCGTGCAAGCCTGCCCCGGCGTGGCCGAGAATGCCTGCATCGGCGTGGCCGACGACAAAACCGGCGAGGCCGTTCAGGTCTTTGTCGTGAAATCCAACGCGGATCTGACCGAAGCCGCCATCATAGACCACTGCCGCGCGGGGCTAGCCGCCTACAAAGTGCCGCAGCGTATCACTTTCATGGATGAATTGCCGAAGTCTAACGTCGGTAAGATCCTGCGGCGCGAGTTGCGCACCCTGCCTGTGGCAGAGACGGCTAAGGAGACGCCGAAGATGACGAAGACCGACGAAAAGCCGGCCAAGAAAGCCGCGCCAAAGGCCTACAGCACCACGACGATGCACGAGTTCATCGGCAAGGAATTCGGCCCCTCGCAGCCCATGCTCGTCAACCAGATCCGCATCAACACCTTCGCGGACTGTACCGAGGATCACCAGTGGATCCACGTCCACCAGGAGATGGCCAAGAAACACAGCCCGTTTGGCGGCACCGTCGCCCATGGGTTCCTCGTGCTGTCGATGCTGGCTGGCTCAATTTCCGACGTGGGGATCATTCCGAAGGACGCCAAGGGCGTGCTGAACTACGGCACTGAGAAGGTCCGCTTCCTCATGCCCGTGCTCGTCAACTCCGAGGTCGTGAATAGCTACAAGCTGATCGGCGTCGAGGAAAAGGGCAAGGACCGCCTGCTCGCCCGCGTTGAGGCGACGACGACCGTCAAAGGCATGCCCAAACCCGCTGTCGTGGCCGAAATCCTCGCCATGATCGTCTGCTAAAGGAGGCAGTGATGTCCAAGAAAGAAGATAAAGCCTCCCTCGAAACCGCAGCCGATCTGGCAAAAGCGATGATGGGGTTCTACGGCAAGGCGTTGATGGCCCCACAGGTCGCGGCGTCCGAGACGCTGAAATTCGGAACCGAGGTCATGAAATCCGCCGTGGGCAAATCCACCGTGGGCCCAATGAAGGGCGACAAGCGCTGGCGCGACCCGGTCTGGCTGACGAACCCGGCCTACCGGATCATGATGCAAAGCTACCTGAGCTGGTGCCGCGGGATCGAGGCCTGGGTTGATGGCCTGAGCCTCGGCGAACGCGACAAGCTGCGCGCAAAGCTCCTGACCGGGATCGTCACCGACACGATGGCCCCCACCAACACGCTGCTCGGCAACCCTACGGCGATGAAAACGACGCTGGAATATGGCGGTCAGAACCTCGCCAAAGGGCTTAAGCAGTTCATCGGCGACATGCAGCACAATAACGGCCTGCCCTCCATGGTGGACAAGTCGAAGTTCACGGTGGGCGAAAACCTGGCGTTGAGCGAAGGCAAGGTGGTCTACCGCGAGGAACACCTGGAGCTCCTCCAGTACCTGCCGAAAACCGACACCGTCTACAAAACGCCGATCTTTATCGTGCCGCCGCAGATCAACAAGTTCTACGTGTGGGACCTCGCACCGGGCCGTTCCGTGATCGAATACCTCACGTCCCTCGGCCACCAGGTGTTCATCGTCAGCTGGCGCAACCCAACGTCGAAAGAAAGCGATTGGGGCCTGAACTCCTACGTGGGCGCGCTCGACCGCGCCTCAGAGGTCGCGTGCGACATCTCGAATTCCACCTCGCTCAACGTTATCGGCGCGTGTTCCGGCGGGATCACGGCGGCGATGCTGCTCGCGCTGTGGTCGGCACGCGGCGACGCGGAGCGGGCGAATACCTTCACCTGCCTCGTCGCGATCCTCGACGTCGAGGGCGGCAAGAACACCACGATGGGGCTATTTGCCAACTTGGAGACCCTCGAACTCGCCCGCGCGTTTTCGGGCCGCAAGGGCGTGTTGGAGGGCAAGGACCTCGAACGCACCTTCGCCTGGCTCCGTCCCAACGACCTGATCTGGGCCTACTGGGTCAACAACTACCTGATCGGGAACGATCCACCGGCCTTCGACATCCTGTTCTGGAATGCTGATACGACGAACCTGCCCTCCGCGCTTCACGGCGATCTGATCGAGCTTCTGCAGCGCGGCGGTCTGAACGGCGAGGACGGCTGGGAGATCGACGGCCACAAGCTGAGCCTGAAGGACGTCACCTGCGACACGTTCATTGTGGGCGGGGAAACCGACCATATCACGCCATGGGATGGCTGCTACCTGAGCCATCATGCCTTTGGCGGGAAGTCCGAGTTTGTCCTGTCCCAGGCGGGTCACATCCAGTCGCTCATCAACCCCCCGGGCAACCCGCGGGCGAAGTTCATGACGAACGACGGCGACCATGGCAGCCCGGAGGAATTCCTCGAAGGCGCCCAGCAGAACAAAGGCTCCTGGTGGCCGCACTGGATGCACTGGATGAACGCACGTTCCGGCGAACAGGTCCCCGCGCCCACGACCTACGGCTCCGAGCAGCACGAGGCGATGGAAGCCGCACCGGGCACCTACGTCCACGCCAAGGCGAAGGTGTAGGCACCGCGGATGGGCGGAGAACGCAAGCGACGCATAAAGGAGTATGGACGCCTGCTTCGCGACAGTTTCGTGATCAAGGAAATCCTGACCAGTCGGGTGTCCTACTTCATCGCTTGCGTGCTTTGCGTCCCGGCGATGCTCACCATCCCTCGCCTTTTGAACACGGTCGTAGACCCGGTTTACACCTTTGGAGCTTGTATCTTGGCAATGCTGTACTTTGGAACCAAGCTCGCTACCCACAAAAAGTGGAGAGACGAATGATCGGCACAGAAACCATCCAGGGCCAAAAGATCCGCTACGCGTTCTTTGGCCCCGAGGATGCCGACCGTACGCTGCTTGTCTTCAACGGCATTGGTGCGTCCCTTGATGCTGTGGCCCCAGTTGCAGGCTTCTTCACCCGCACGCGCATCCTGACCTTTGACGTGCCGGGCGTCGGTGGCTCCCCTACCCCGCTCGTCCCCTACCGCTTTGCGTGGCTCAGCCGGATGACCGCGCGGCTGCTCGATAAGCTGGGTGTGGGTCAGGTCGACGTCGCGGGCGTGTCCTGGGGCGGGGCGGCGGCGCAGCAGTTCGTCTATGACCACCCCGACCGCTGCACCTCCATGGTGCTCTGTGCGACCTCGGCGGGCATGGTCATGATCCCCGGCAACGTGCAGGTGCTGCGCAAGATGGCCACGCCAAAGCGCTACATGGACCCCGACCACATGCTCAACATTGGCCCCGACATCTATGGCGGGCAGCTGCGCATGAACCGGGAGCTTCTGAACATGCACGCAGGCTCCCTGAAGGCAGGCGATGCGCGCGGGTATTTCTACCAGCTTCTGTGCGGCATCGGCTGGACGAGCTGGCTCTGGCTGCCGCAGATCACCGTGCCGTCGCTCCTGCTCATGGGCGGGGACGACCCGCTGATCCCCGTGGTGAACGGAAGAATCCTGATGAACCGCCTGCCAGACGCGCAGATGGTCGTCATGGATTGCGGGCATCTGTTTATCCTGTCTAAACCCGATGAGACGGCGCAGCGGATCGAGGCCTTCATCCACGATGGCACGGTGCTGGACGCCGAGGAGTTTGAGGATGCCGTCCCCGCCTAATAGCCCCGCTGACGCGGAAAAAGAGACCCGGCTGCGCAAAACGCGCCGCTGGGCCTTGGCCGTTTTGCTGGGGCTCACGGGGGTGTTTCTGGCAACCTTTATCCCAGATGATCCGCCGCGTTGGGTGCGGCTGGTGCGCCATATGGCGGAGGCTGGGATGATTGGCGGGCTGGCGGACTGGTTCGCGGTTGTGGCGCTCTTTCGCCATCCGCTGGGCATCCCCATCCCCCACACCGCGCTTTTGCCCCGCAACAAGGCGCGGGCCGCCGAAAGCGTTGGGGAGTTCTTCAAAAGCTACTTCCTCGACCCCGCCTCTATCGCCGCGCGCGTGGCGGAGCTTGCGCCCGCGCGCCGGGCGGCGGAGTGGCTGTCGGAGCCCCGCAATGCGGCAATGGTAGCGGCGCCCCTGACCCAAGCGCTCAGCGTCGCGCTGCGGTCTGGCGACGGTGTTCATCTGAATGACGGGTTGCGCCGCGAGCTGCGCGGCGCTTTGGCCAGCGATCAGGCCACGCGCGGGCTGTCCAAAGCGCTGGCGCCCGTGCTGGAGGAGGCCATCCACGGCCCCCTCCTCACCGATATGCTAGGGCAGGTGCGCGTGGCGCTCGACGGAAACCGCGACCGGGTGCTGGAACTGGTGCAGGACAACAGCCGCTGGTGGGTCGCCTCCCGCGTGGATCGTGGCGTCTCAACCGTGCTGGTGGATGGCGTGCTGAGCGTTATCGACGACATGCAGGAACCCGGCAGTGCGCTCAGGCGCGACTTCGAAAGCGGGCTCGCGGGGTTCGTGGCGTCGTTGTCGGGCAGCGGTGCCTTGGACCGCGCGATCCACGATGGAAAGGCCCGCTTTGCCGCCTCTGACGCCTTTGCAGAAGCCGTGGATGCCACGCTGACGCTCGTGCGCGACCGTCTGTCAGAGGGACTCGATAAGTCACCACAAGAGGCTGAAGACGCCGTAACCCAAGCGATCTCTGGTTTCGCGGCGAAACTCTTAGCCGATCCAGCGGCCCTGGCCCGATTCGAAGCGCAGCTGGTCTCCACAGCGGAGACCGCCCTAACCGAGCTCCGCGACCCCATCGGGGCCTATGTCACGGACGTCATCAACGGGTGGGAGGCGGAGGAGCTGTCCGACCGCTTCGAGCGCGAAATCGGCCCCGACCTTCAATTCATCCGCATCAACGGCGCGCTTCTGGGCGCGCTGATCGGTGGGGTGCTCTTCTTCGTGGGTCAGGGCCTAACGGCGCTTTAGGGCGCCGAAATCTTTCAAAGATTTCGGCCCGCATTCTTTGAAAGAATGCGAGCCCTGGGTGGGATCGGTGCGCCCTATTCTGCCGCTGTGGCGAGGGCTGGGGTGGCGGGCTGGTAGTTGGGGACCACCTCCGCCGGGTCGAAGTGGTCGACGGCGATGACCTTGGCCACGAGGCCTTCGAGCTCCCGCAGTTGCGCCACTTCCTCCCCTGTCAGCACGCCTGCCTCTTGCGCGTCGGCGAGCCAGTCGATGCCGTGGTAGCGGCGGACGGTGCCTGCGCGGATCGCCTTTTCCAGCTTCCGCTCGACAGGCTCGGCGGCGATGACCTTGAGCAGCGTATGCTCCAGGATGCCCATCATGTCATCCGCGTCATGGCTGATAAACACGTCGCGGGTCAGGCGGTCACGGTACGCGCCGGGCTCCAGGGCCTGGGCCACGACCGACTTCGCGAGCGCATCAGAGGCCAGTTTGCGGCGCTTCCCGAGGGGGAAGGCGAGGCCGCGCATAAGGACCCGGACCGGCGCGATTGGGAAGTTCGCGATGACGCCGTCGATGGCCTGATCAAAGCGGTAGAGCGCGTTTTCGACACACATCTGCAGCGTCGCGCGATCCTCCGCCGGTTGGCCATCATCCTCGAACCGCTTGAGCATAGCGGAGATCAGGTAGATCTCGCTCAGCGCATCGGCGAGACGCCCGGAAATCCGCTGCTTCATCTTGAGCGACCCGCCGAGCAAGCTGACCGTCAGGTCCGCCACCAGCGCGAAGGTGCGGGAGGCGCGGGCGAGCTGTTTGTAGTGACCCGTGGTCAGCGCGGAGCCCGCGGGGACGGAGGTGAAGGTGCCGCCGGTCACGTTGTGGACGAGAGCGCCCGCCATGTTCGCGAAAACGAAACCGACATGCCCTGTGAACGCCTTGTCGAAGGCTGCGGCGTCGTCGGACTGCGCGCTTTCGATTTCGGCCAACAGGTACGGATGGCAGCGCAGCGACCCCTGGGCGAAAGTGATAAGCGTCCGCGTCAGGATGTTCGCGCCTTCGACCGTGATGCCCACGGGCACCATCTGGTAGGGGCCTTGCAGGTAGTTCGCGGGCCCGTCGCAGATCGCGCGGCCGCCGTGAATGTCCATGGCGTCGCTGACGGACTGGCGCATCCATTCGGTGGACTGGTACTTCAGGATCGCAGAAGGCACGGCAGGCTTTTCGCCGTCGCCCACCATGGCTGCGGTCATGGCACGACCGGATTCCGTCAGGTAGGCGCTTTCGACCATGCGGGCGAGCACTTCTTCGATACCCTCCATGCGGCCGATGGGCATGCCGAATTGCTTGCGGATGCGGGTGTAGGCCGTGGTGTGGCGGAGCATAGATTTCGCGCCTGCGGTGCCGGAGGCGGGCAGAGAGATCGCACGGCCCACGGAGAGGCAGTTCATCAGCATGCGCCAACCCTGGCCCACGCGGTCCTGCCCGCCGATCACATATTCCATGGGAATGAAGACGTCGGTGCCCCAGTTCGGGCCGTTGGGGAAGGCTGCGCCCGATGGCAGGTGGCGGCGCCCGATGTTCACGCCGGGGTGGTCATGCGGGATCATGGCGAGCGTGATGCCGATATCCTCCTGATCTCCAATGAGATTTTCGGGGTCGAACAGGCGGAACGCGAGGCCCAGCAGCGTCGCCTTGGGCGACAGCGTGATGTAGCGCTTGTCCCAGCTCAGGCGGACACCGACAACTTCCTCGCCGTCATGCACGCCTTTGGTCACGTAGCCGATGTCGCGCATGGTGGCGGCATCAGAGCCGGAGGTGGGGCCGGTCAGGGCAAAGCACGGGACTTCCAGCCCCTTCGCCAGACGCGGCAGGTAGTGATGCTTTTGCGCGTCGGTGCCGTATTGCTCAATGAGCTCACCGGGCCCGAGCGAGTTCGGGACGGCCACGACCGTTGCCGCGTCTGGGCAGCGGGAGGAAATCTTGCCCACGATGAGCGATTGCGCCTGGGGGGAGAAGCCCAGGCCGCCATGTTCCTTGGAAATCAGCATCCCGAAGAAGCCGTTATCGGCGATAAAGTCCCAGATGTCGGCGGGAATGTCGTGTTCTGTATGACGCACGGTCCAGTCGTCGAGCATCTTGCACAGCTCTTCTGTTGGGCCGTCGAGGAAGGCGCGTTCCTCTTCCGAGAGCTGCATGGGGGAGATGTTTTTGAGCTTGGACCAGTCGGGCTTGCCGCTAAAGAGCTCCGCATCCCAGCCCACGGTGCCTGCGTCGAGCGCCTCTTGCTCCGTCTCGGAGACGGGGGGGAGGATGCGTTTGATGGTGGCGAAGACGGGTTTGGTGAGGACCGCCATACGGATGGCGGGGACGGCTAAGAGGCCCATGGCGAGGGCGGGTAGGAACAGGATGCCTGCGCCCGTCAGGATCGCGATGGCGGCTGTGGCCAGCGCCCAAGCGTAGAGAGGGGCGCGCACCATCGCGAGCGCGATGGCTGTGGCAAGCATGGTGGCGAGTACGGCAAGTGCGGTCATGGGTTTCTCCTCCTCATCGGTCGTCCCGGATTTGCGGCGGGATAGCATTACGTTGACGTCAACGTAAAGATTGACGTTGCGACTCCCGGGCGGACGCTGTCGCGGCCTTAGGGTGAGGCTATGGCAGGTGAGCGTTATTTTGGCATCAATTGGGGAGGCGCTGGGAGGGGACGTGGCGTCAGGGGAGGCGTGAGCGTGCGAGAGAGGCAAATGGAGGCGATCGACAGTGTGGGCCGCATCGGCGCGCCCGGCGGCACCGCCGGGCTGCCCCCGTCCGCCCCCCCCGGGGCGGGGGCAACTGCCCCCACCCGCGGACGGGAACAGCCCTCTCCACGTAGGGATCACCCGGAATGCTAACGCGCTAGGAGGCGTTACTCTTCTTCGTCGAGCAAGACCCGCGCGGCGTCGCCGTCGAGATCGTCGTATTGGTGCGATTTCAGCGTCCAGACAAAGCCCACGAGCGCCCCGATCCCGAGGATCAGGGAGCAGGGCACGAGGATCACGAGGACGTTCATCGTCGCATCCCTCTGACAGCGTTCAGGACCACCGTAATGGAACTCGACGACATGGCAATAGAGGCGGCGAGCGGTGTGGCGAGGCCCGCGAGCGCGAGGGGCACGGCGATGAGGTTGTAGAGCGTCGACAGGTTGATGTTCTGGCGCATCCGCCGTGTCGCGAGGCGCGAGGTGCGGAGTGCCGTTGCGATGGCGGTGAGCTGGCGGGAGACGAGGATGACATCGGCGGCCTTGCGGCTAGCATCCAGCGCTGATCCGGGCGCCATGGACGCGTGGGCGGCGGCGAGGGCTGCCGTGTCATTAAGCCCGTCGCCCACCATGAGCGTTGTTGCGCCCCCTGCCTCCAGCTCTTTGATGATGGTCAGTTTGTCCTCTGGCCCGACGCCTGCGCGGATGTCGGTGAGGCCGAGCGCTGCGGCCATGCGGGCGGCGTTGGCGGGCGTGTCGCCAGTGAGCATGACGACGCGCTTGCCGTCCTGTTGCAGCGCCTCCACCGCCGCGCGGGCGTCCGGCAGGAGCGTTTCGCGAGCGGTGAGGCGGTAGGTGGTGGTGCCGAAGCGGAACGTGGTTTCGGGGTCGGCTGCACTGGCGCGGCCAAGGCTGACGTCCGTGTTGCCAAAGAGGGCGGCGATCCCCTGCCCTGGGGTTTCGCGGGCATCTGTGAGCGGTGCGGGCGTGGTGTGGCCCAAGGCTTGCGTCAGGGTGTGGCAGAGCGGGTGGTCGGAACTGTCGGCGAGCGCGCGCAGGACGCGGGTTTCCTGGTCGCTGAGGCCTGTCGGGACCTCTAGGCGGCGTTCGGTCAGGGTGCCGGTTTTGTCGAAGACGACCGTATCGACCACGGCGAGCCGTTCGAGGGCGGTGTCGGATTTGATCAGGAGCCCCGCGCGGTAGAGGCGCGATGTGGCGGCGACGGCCACGGCGGGCACAGCGAGTCCGAGCGCACAGGGGCAGGTGATGATGAGCGTGGCGATGGCCACGTTGATCGCGGTCCGCGCGTCGCCCGTGAAGTAGAGCCAGCCGAGGAAGGCCGCCGCCGACAGGATGTGGACGACGGGGGTATAGATCTCCGCCGCGCGGTCGGCGATGCCGATATATTGGCCCTTTGCGCCCTCGGCGGTGGCCACGAGCTGGGCGATGCGGCGGATGGTGGTGTCCTCACCCACTGCCGTGGCCTCGACCGTCACGGGGCCGGTCAGGACGATTTCGCCCGCGTGGAGGCGTGCGCCCGCGCTGCGCGTCACGGGGTCGCTTTCGCCGGTGATGAAGCTGGCGTCGACGGTGATGTCGCCTGCGCTGAGGCGCGCCTCCACGGGCACGCGCGCGCCTGCGTTGAGCCAGAGCGCGTCGCCCACGGCGATCTCCGACAAGGGGCGGGAGATGCGGGTGCCGTTTTCGATGCGGAGCACGCGGGAGGGTTCAAGTGCGGCGAGGTTGTCGGCGGCGGAGTGCGCCGCGCGGCGCAGGCGTTGATCGAGCACCCGGCCCACGAGGAGAAAGAAGGTGAGCGTCAGGGCAGCGTCGAACCAGGCGTGGTGGCCGGAGTTCATGACCTCGTAGAGCGACATGCCGCAGGCGAGGAGAATCGCGAGCGAAATGGGGACGTCCATGTTCACCCGGCCCACCCGGAGCGCGCGGAAGGCGGAGCGGAAGAAGGGCTGGGCGGAGAACGCGGCGGCGGGGAGCGCGATGGCCGCGGAGACCCAGTGGAGGAAGTCGCGCGTGGTGTCGATGGCACCCGACCAGACGGCCACAGAGAGCAGCGTGACATTCATCATCGCAAAGCCCGCGACGCCCATGTGGATCGTGTAATCCTCCCCCGCTTTGCGGGCGGGTTCGACGTCGGAGACCTCATGCGCCTCGTAGCCCGCTTGGGCAAGGGCGCGGATCCACGGCGTCGGGTCTGCCTTTGGCGTGGCCGAAATCGCCACGCGTTTGCGCGTCAGGTTCACGCGGGCCCCCTTGATGTCGGGCAGTTGGGCCAAGGCAGTTTCAACGCCCCGGATGCAACCCGCGCAGTGGATACCCGGTAGGACGAGCTGGTGCGTTACTTCATCGGGTGCACTGAGGCCCGCGGTGTCGCCCACGGAGCAGCCGGGACAGGCCGCCGTCATCGGTCCACGTGCAGCACAACGCGCTGCTTGAACTCGGTGCCGTCTGCGGCATGGGCCACGAGGCGCAGGTTCCAGTTGCCTGCCGCCAAAGGCACGATGTCGGCGTGGTGGGCCGTGCCATCAAAGGTGAAACTCAGCTCCTGATCCTCGGCCACATGGGTGGCGCGACCCAGCGTGGCACGGGTGATTTCCGGTGCAACAGGCCCGCCCGCGTCGGTGATGGACAGGACAAGGTGATCGCCCTGGGCGCGCGCGTCGATGTCCCACCCCAGCGCCAGCTGTGCGTCACGGTCGTCGTCGAAATACTGGCTAGCGACGTAGGAGTTTTTGACTTCAAGCCCCGGAAAGGTGCTGACCGCGTTGAAGGCGAGCGTAAGGTTCACGGTGATGATGACGCCGTAGAAGGCGAAGAAGGCCGCGAGCACGTGCCAGCCCTTGAGTTCGGTGATCATTCCTGTCCCCTCCCGTTAAAAACGCTGTCGGCATGGACCCGCTCGCCAGACACCAAATCCTCGATCCAGAAGCGGATGTCGGTGGCCTCTGCCGCGGCGGGATCCGAGAAGCGGGGCGCGACGACATAGACGCGCTGGAGCTTGGTTTCGTTGGCTGTGACGTCGGTCTGGTCGTAGGGCGTGCCCTCCAGATCGATCCGGAGCGACAGATCGCCCGCGACTTGCAGCCGGAAGGGGCGGTCTTCTCCATTTTTGTTGCGCAGGCGGATGTCGTAGGCATTGCGGATCGATCCGTCGGACATCGTCACGAATTGCGGATTTCGGATCGGCGCCACGGTCACGTCGATATCGGCGCGGATAAAGAGCGCGAAGACGAGAAGCGCGCCAAAGGTCGCCCAGAGCGCGGTGTAGATCATGGTGCGCAGGCGAAAGACGTGCTGCCAGTAGGGGCGCGGCGGCGTCCCCTCCCGCTCCCGCGGGGCGTCGGAGAGGGCGAGGTAGTCGATTAGGCCGCGCTCTTTCCCGATCTTGGCCATGATGTCGTCGCAGGCGTCGATGCAGAGCGCACAGGTGATGCAGGCCATCTGCTGCCCGTCGCGGATGTCGATGCCGGTGGGGCAGACGGCGACGCAGGCATTGCAGTCGATGCAGTCGCCCAGCGCGTCGTGATCATCGCTGGCGGCGCGGTCCTTGCCGCGGCCCCTGGGTTCGCCGCGCCACTCGCGGTAGCCCACGGTGAGCGTATCGTCGTCCATCATCGCGGCCTGGATGCGGGGCCAGGGGCACATGTAGATGCAGACCTGTTCGCGCATGAAGCCGCCAAAGACGAAGGTGATCGCAGTCATGATGGCGATGGTGGTGTAGGCCACCGCGGGCGCGTTGAGGGTGGCGAGGTCAACGGCCAGCGTCGGCGCGTCGGCAAAGTAGAACACCCAGGCACCGCCAGTTGCGACCGCGATCAGGAGCCAGAGGGTCCATTTCGTCAGCCTTAGCCGGGCCTTGCGCAAATTGAGCGGGCTTTTGGCGAGGCGCAGCTGTGCATTCCTGTCACCCTCGACCCGGCGCTCCACCAGCATGAAGAGGTCGGTCCAGACGGTCTGCGGGCAGGAGTAGCCGCACCAGACGCGGCCTAGCGCAGAGGTGAAGAGGAAGAGGCCAAGGCCCGCCATGATGAGCAGGCCCGCGACGAAGTAGAACTCGTGGGGCCAGATTTCGATCCAGAAGAAGTAAAAACGCCGGTGGGCGAGGTCGACGAGCACGGCCTGATCCGGCAGCGCGGGCCCCCGGTCCCAGCGGATCCAGGGCGTGACATAGTAGATGCCGAGCGTCACGGCCATGATCGCCCATTTCAGGCGACGGAATTTCCCGTCGACCGTCTTGGGGTAGATCGGCTCGCGGGCGGCATAGAGGCTCGGGGGGGATGTGTCGCTCATGGCTCTGGTTCAAAGGCGCGGGGACGGTGGGGAGAGCACCAAACGCCCCCGCGCGGGCTGACGACGAGGGGGGTTATTCCCCGCCGCCAAGTTGATGGAGGTAGAGGGTGACGGCTTTGATGTCTTCCTCTGCGAGCCGTTGGCCCCATGCGGGCATGACGCCGAAGCGGGCGTTTTCAACGGTATAGGTGATGTCGTCGCGCGTCCCGCCATAGAGCCAGATCGCGTCGGTGAGGTTTGGCGCGCCTTGGGTGCGGTCGCCCATGCCAGCGTCGCCGTGGCAGGCGGCGCAGTTGTCCATGAACACGGTCTGGCCAAGTTCGAGCATGGCGGCGTCGTGGTCCTGGCCGGAGATCGACAGGACGTATTCGACGACGGAGGCGATTTCGAGATCCTCCATAAACTCGCCATAGGCGGGCATCTGGGACCAGCGGGCGTCGAAATCCGTCTCGTTCCTTATGCCGTGGCGGACTGTGTATTCGATATCGGCGAGTGTGCCGCCCCAGAGCCAGTCGTCGTCCAAAAGGTTCGGGTAGCCTGCCGCCTGCACGCCCGCCGCGCCGGAGCCGTGGCATTGCGAGCAGTTCGCGCGGAAGACCGCCGCGCCGCCGGCGACGCCATAGTGGTAGGCTGGGTCATCGACGGACAGCGCGCTAAGATCCGCGGAGGCAAGCCGGGCCGCGACTTCCGCGTTTTGCGCGTCGATGGCCGCGATGTCGGCGGCGACCTCCGCCCGGGTCGAGAACCCGAGAAGCCCCGTGCTCGCACGTTCCACAAGCGGCCAGGCTGGGTAGGCGAGCGTGTAGCCCACGCCCCAGATGATGCAGGCGTAGAATGTCCAAAGCCACCAGCGGGGGAGCGGGTTGTTGAGCTCTTCTATCCCGTCCCATTCGTGGCCTGTGGTGCCGACCTTTTCGGGGGTGTTTGGGGTTTTGTCTGTCATGGCCGGTCCTCGGCGCTGGGGGCGTGTAGGTCGACGATCCTGTCGGGGTCGCCGATGATTTCATCGCGAAGCGGGATTTGCCGGATCTCGTCGTGGACTTGGGATGACCCAGGTCGGACGACCCAGACAAAGACGCCGACATAGAAGATGGTGAGCGCCAGAAGCATCCAGCTGTCGGCGAACTCGCGCAGGAGGGAATAGGTTTCCATTGTCTCGCCCCCTCCCCTATCGGCTCGCGTCCGGCACGAAGGTGGAGAAGTCCACGAGCGTGCCGAGCATCTGCATATAGGCGATGAGCGCGTCCATTTCGGTGAGCGCCGGTTGCCCGTCGAAATTGGACACCACCGCGCCCGGGTAGCGTGCGAGCATGTCGTCCCAGTCGCCATCGGGGTCGACCTGCACGCGCAGGTCCGCCGTCGCGGCCTCGATCATGTCGTCGGTATAGGGCACGCCCACGATCCGGTGGGTGCGCATAAGCGGCCCGATCTGATCATAGTCGAGCGCCGTGTCAGCGAGGAACGCGTAGCTGGGCATGATGCTTTCGGGCACGACCGATTGCGGGTCCATCAGGTGGTCCACATGCCAGGCATCAGAATACCGCCCACCGACGCGTGCGAGGTCCGGCCCTGTGCGTTTGGAGCCCCATTGGAACGGGTGGTCGTATTTGCTTTCGGCAGCCAGGGAGTAGTGGCCATACCGCTCGACCTCGTCGCGCATGGGGCGGATCATCTGCGAATGGCAGACATAGCAGCCCTCCCGCACGTAGATGTCGCGCCCGGCGAGTTCGAGCGGGGAGTAGGGACGCATCCCCTCCACGTCCTCGATGGTGTTTTCGAGGTAAAAGAGGGGGGCGATCTCCACCAGGCCACCGATGCTGACGGTGGCCAGGGACCCGATGAGGAGGAGCGTCGGGCTCCGCTCCAGGATGGCGTGTTTTGCGAGAATGCTCATGGATGGCCCTCCTTACTCTGCGGGGACGGCGACGGCGGCAGGTTGGCGAACGCCGCCGCGGATGGTCATGAAGATGTTCCAGGCCATGATCAGGGCGCCGGTGAGGTACATCACCCCGCCCAGGCCGCGGACCACATACATCGGGAACTTGGCGGACACGGTGTCGGCGAAGGAGTTCACGAGGAACCCTTGGGCGTCGACTTCGCGCCACATCAGGCCCTCCATGATGCCGGTGACCCACATGGACGCGGCGTAGAGCACGATGCCGATGGTCGCGAGCCAGAAGTGCCAGTTGATGGCGGCCATGGAGTGCATGCCGGCCCGGCCCCAGAGGCGCGGCGTCAGGAAATAGAGCGCGGCGAAGGTGATCATGCCGTTCCAGCCGAGCGCGCCCGAGTGCACGTGGCCAATGGTCCAGTCGGTGTAATGGCTCAGGCTGTTGACCGCGCGGATCGACATCATCGGACCCTCAAAGGTCGACATGCCGTAGAAGGCGAGGCTGATCACGAACATGCGGATGATCGGGTCGGTGCGGATTTTGTCCCACGCGCCATCCAGCGTCATCAGCCCGTTGATCATACCACCCCAGCTGGGCATCCACAGGATGATCGAAAACACCATCCCAAGCGTGGACGCCCAGTCGGGGAGAGCCGTGTAGTGCAGGTGGTGGGGACCGGCCCAAATATAGAGGAAGATCAGCGCCCAGAAGTGGATGATGGACAGCTTGTAGGAGTAGACCGGACGCCCGGCCTGCTTCGGGACGAAGTAGTACATCATGCCGAGGAACCCGGCCGTCAGGAAGAAGCCCACAGCGTTGTGGCCGTACCACCACTGCACCATGGCGTCCTGCACCCCGGCAAAGACTTGGACGGATTTGGAGCCAAAGATGGAAACGGGGATGGAGATGTTGTTGACCACATGCAGCATCGCCACAGTCAGGATGAAGGCGAGCAGGAACCAGTTGGCGACGTAGATGTGCCGCTCCTTCCGGTTGATGATCGTGCCCAGGTAGACAAGCAGGAAGGCGACCCAGACGATGGTCAGCCAGAGGTCAATGTACCACTCTGGCTCTGCGTATTCCTTCGACTGCGTGCCGCCCAGCAAGTAGCCGGTCGCCGCGAGCACGATGAAGAGGTTGTAGCCCCAGAACACGAACCAGGCGAGGTTGCCGCCCCAGAGCCGCGTGCCGCAGGTGCGTTGCGCGATGTAGAACGAGCTCATGATCAACGCGTTGCCGCCAAAGGCAAAGATCACCGCGCTGGTGTGGAGAGGGCGGAGGCGGCCAAAGTTGCCGTAGGGCTGCGCCCAGTCGAAATTCAGCGCCGGAAAGGCCAGCTGGAAGGCGATGAAGACCCCCACCAGAAAGCCCACGACGCCCCAAAAGGTCGTGGCGATCACGCCCGCGCGGACGACGTCATCCATGTAGCGGTCGGTGGGCATGACCGGGCGCGGATCGCCCGCGCGGCGCAGCGTCCACACAAAGAGCCCAAAGGCCACCAGTAATATTATGAGCGCGTGAACGCGGTAGGCCAGGTCATGGCCCCAATCGGCGGCCAGCGCTGCTGCAAAGATCAGGAGCCCCAGCGAGCTCAGCTTAAAGGTATCCCACATATCCTGTGTCCAATCTGGAGTGCCACTTGGTGACGCGTGCGTGCTGTGATCCTAGGGGCGGCCGGACGGGGTGGCCTTGACTCAGATCAAGTGTGGACGCAGCGCGGTGAATTTCTTTGGCCCCGGGTGGCGCGGGCGTGCGCGCCGCTTGGGGCCGGGTCTCATGCGGGGGCCACCGCGCGGCGGTAAAGGTGCCAGGACGCGTGGCCCAGAACCGGAAAGACGAGCACCATGCCTAGAAAAAGCGGCAGCATCGCCACCACCGTCGCCCCGGCGACGCAGAGCCCCCAGTAGAGCATCGCGGACTGGTTTTCGATCGTGGCCCGCACGCTGGTGATCATGGCGGTCACGAAATCGATGTCCCGATCCAACAGCATGGGCACGCCCACGACCGAGATCGAAAAGAGCAGCGTCGCCAGCGCCGCGCCCACGATGCTGCCCACGGCGAGCATCAGGAGGCCAGGCACGGTGAAAAACACCTCCACCGAGGTCATGACGTTGGTCATGGTGGCCGTCCCGAACGACACCGCAAAGATCACGCGCGCCATGACGAGCCAGGCTAGGAAAAAGAACACCGCGAGCACCGCAAAAAGCGGCAACTGCCCGCTGTTGCTACGAAAGACCGCCGTCAGAATCGGTGCCAGCGACAGCGGCTCCCCCGCTTCGATGCGGCGCGAAATTTCGTAGAGCCCCACCGCCAGAAATGGCCCCAGCAGCGGGAAACCCGCCGCGAGCGGCAGGAGCCAGAACCCGGCCTCCCCCCGCGCGAGCACCACGGTGAGCAGGAGCCCGATCAGCGCAAAGACCGCGCCAAAGCCCAGGCTGAGCGCGGGCGCCTTTTGCATGTCCGCCAGCCCAGAGCGGAGCGCCGCCGTGACGTCGTCGCGCGTGATGCGCTGGACCTCGGGCAATGTGGTGTGAGCGGTCGTATCCACCATGGTGCGGTCTCCTTATGCCTGCGCCGGGCCGTGTGGGGCGGGCGGTGGTTGGCGCGGGCGGTGTGCCCCTGTGCCACCTGCACTTTGGCCGAGCCTGGCGCGCGGTTCCTTGATCTGGATCAATGTTGCAGCGGCAGGGCGGTGCCAGGATCAGGGAGCGGACTGGGTCACGTCATCCTCCCGACGTGGCCGCCGCCCGAAAGGATCGCTATGGATCATCCGCGCCACGCTTTGACCTTGCCCGCCCCCGGCGGCGCTCGACATCAGGGTCCGCCATGGGGTCGCTAGGGGACAACACCCGCGCGCCCTGCGACGCGGCGCTGGTGCTGGGCGCGGTGGCCGACCAGACCCACCGCGTCGCCGATTTCTGCGACCTGCTCGAAGCGATTGCCGACGATCTGCCGCGCAAGGCCAAGCCCGTCTGGCGGGAGATCATTCGCCTGTGCGACGCGATCCTCGACGAGCATCTTCAGACATTCGCGCAGGTCATCGTGCCCGCCCTGTTGCGGCGCACGCGAGACGACGCGCATCTGCAAACGGTGCTGACGCAGCTGCACGCCGAATACCGCGACGAAAGCGCCCGCCTGCCGGAACTCGCGGCGCTGTTGTCCGACAATATCGGCCCCGATGAGGACCGCATGACGGCGGAAACCCTGGGCTATGCCCTGCGCAGCTTTTTCACCGCGCTGCGGCGCCAGGCCGCGTGGGAAAGCAACGTACTGTTGCCGCTCGCCGCCACCCGCCTGAGCCCCGCGGATTTGGAGGCGATCACGGAACAGTTCGCGACCGGACGGCGGGGCAATGTCGTGCGATTCGGACAGGCCTCCCGTCGCGGGACGGTGTGAGGGCGGGCTAGAAGCCTGCGATCACTTGCAGCTGGGCGGTATCGACCCACACCACCTGTTTGGGCCCGTCCATCACGATCACCCCGTCCTTTTTGAGCCGCGACATCTGGCGGCTGACGGTTTCAATCGTAAGCCCCACATAATCCGCGATGTCGGCCCGGCCCAGCGGCAGCTCAAAGCCCGGCGCGCAGGCGCAGGCGGACGGGCGCATCTTGGCGTCTACATGGAGCAAGAAGCTCGCCACCCGCTCCCGAGCCGTTTTGCGCCCGAGGAGCACCATCCAATCCCGCGCAAGCAAGAGCTCATCGCGCGCCTGATCCATGAGCCGCGTTTCGAGCGCTGGGGTCCGGGCAACGAGCGCCTCAAAGGGCGCGCGGGGGAACAAGTCGAGCGTGAGGTCCGACACCGCCTCGATCGTGTAAGGCGCCTCTGTTCCGTCGCCTGCGCCCATAGCTCCGCCCAGAAAGTCGGGGGCAAAGAGCAGCCCGACGATCTGAGACCGACCGTCTTCGGCGCCTTTGACGAGCTTGGCCACGCCCGAGGTGACGGCGGCATAGTCGCGCGCTGCGTCGCCCTGGAGCGTGTGCGTTTGGCCCGGCGCGAGCGTTTTGGGGCGCGCGATGGCGGTGAGTTGTGCGAATTCAGCGGGCGCGGCTGATGACTTTGGCGCGCCGCACAGGGCGCAGGTCTGGCCCTGGGGGGCTGCCATGGGCGCGGGCGTTGGGGCCGGGCGGCTCATGTTTTGCACCCTGCGCGCCATTCGGCCAGCGCTTGGCTACAATTCCGCGCCCTGCGCCTGTTCTTTGAATTGCAAACGAATTGACAGGGCGCCCAACCGCGAATTGCGCGGGGCGGCCCATTGCTAATGTCCCACATTTTTTCGGTGCTTTCTGACTCCCTAAAGCGACCGTAAGGCGAGGAGAAACGCCTGACTTTGCGATTTCTCAAACTGAGGGCGGTTTATTTCGCCCAAGCGCGCGCAAATCGCCGCAGTTGGGGTGGGCTTAGGGTCAGGACACATTAATCCTACCCCCTCAGCAAAAGAAACTGCGGGAGATCAGGCACTTGCATTTCGCAGACAGTAGTGGGGCTACTGGCAAGGAATGTGAGTGGCTGAGATCATGCAGTTGCTTTTGCCGTCGCGCCGGAGGCGCGCCCTCATGTAATCGGCATGCCTCTGGCATGACGGGTTCGCCGGATATGCCCGCGGCCATCGTCGCAGGTCTTTGAAATAGAACCACTATTCCTGCAAACCTGCTCCTCCCCTCTCGGGATATTGCCGCTGGCAATACCCTGCCGGACGACGGTCCGCGGGCAAATCTGGCGAACTGAGGGGGTAGGATGAATGGGTCCTGACCCTAGGCCGCCTGCCCGTCTGCCACGCGGCGCAGATTGTCGGGGTTGCACACCACCACGCGGCGGCGCTTGCTGATCACGATGCCGTCCTTGTGCCAGCCGCTCATATAGCGACTGACGGAGTGCATGGTCGTCCCCGTCAGGTCCGAGATGTCCTGGCGTGTGATGGGAAAGCCGACCTCGACCCCCTCGGGCGTCGCGTGCCCGGCCTGATCGACGAGGCGCAGCACTGCGAGCGCGATGCGTTGTTCCACCGGGCGGGTGGCCATTTCCACCACCTTTTCTTGCAGTTCATGGAGCCTGAGCCCCACATTGCGCCGTGTTTCCTGCACAAAGGACGGGTAGTCGCGCGTGATCTGGTCCCACAGCTCCCCCGGCCAGGACAGCGCCACCGTGTCGGAGGCCGCTCGCGCAGAGGCGCTGTAGCGGTCATGTTCGACAACCTTGGAGATGCCAAAGATTTGCCCCGGCCCGACATGGACGACCACGACCTGATCCCCGCCCGGCGTGACGTGCTGGATCCGCACATAGCCTTCGAGCACCAGGTAGACGTGATCGGCGCGGTCGCCCTCGTGAAAGAATGCGCCCTGCTCGTCCATGCGCCGCACGGTCGCGAGATCAAGGAGCTTGCGCGCCTCCTCCCGCGTGAGCGACGCAAAGGGCGCCAGCGTTGCCACATGTGAAAGCGCCGTCACAGCCGGGGCGCGCGGCCCGGCGGGCGGGTTCTGGGCGTCCTCGGGGTCTTGGTCCAGTGAATGCATCATTTGTGTCGCCCTCCGTTTCTTTTGCGGCAAGGACCGTCCCGAGCCGCGTTTGTTTTGGCGGGTGGGCGGAGGCGGAGGCGTTGCGCGCTGGCCTGTCCCACTGGGGACGGGTTACCAAACTTCGGCTTAGGGAATTTGCGCTAGATCAAGTTCACGGGGGTGACTGGCAGCCTTGCGCATGGTGCAAGGCTGTGGCGCTGAGCTCGGCGTGGGTTAAAACCCAGCGCGGTCAGACAGCGCGGCGCGGTCGATATCGATGATGCGGCGGGTGCCTTCCATCACGATGATCCCGTCCTTGCGCAGGCGCGACACCTGGCGGCTAACCGTTTCCACGGTGAGCCCGATATGGTCGGCGATATCGGTGCGCGAGAGCGGCAGGTCAAACACCAGACTGCTGCCGCACCCCTGGTTCTGCATCCGCTCCGAAACATGGAGGAGGAACGTCGCCACCCGCTCCATCGCGGTTTTCCGGCCGAGCAGCACCATCCAATCCCGCGCAACCTGAAGCTCATTGAGCGTCCGCTTGAGCAGCCGGTGTTCGAGCATGGGGTGGGTGTCGAGCAGCGCGCGAAACTTGTCGCGGGGGAACAGACACAGCTCAATCTCCGAGGCGGCCTCGATCGAACAGGGCTCGCTGTCCTTGCTGGTCCCGCCAAGAAAATCGGAGGGAAAGAGCAGCCCGACGATCTGCGTGCGCCCATCGGGCGCGCCGCGCACGAGCTTGGCCACGCCCGAGATCACATTGGCAAATTCTGTCGCCTCGTCGCCTTCGAACACGTGAAACTGGCCGGGGCTAAGCACCTTGCGGCGCGAGATGGCGCTGAGCGCAAGAAGCTCATCGTCCGACAACACACCGCACAGCGAACTGTTGCGCACGGCGCAGGCCGAGCATTTGGACGGCGCGGCGGGACGCTCTTGAACGAGGACGGCTGGGTCTGGGCGGAACATGCGGACTCCTATCCCTAAGTATAGAGACGAGAGGTGGCGCTGCGTCAAGAATATTGCCCGCGCAATTCAAAGCGCCGCAGTGCGACAAATTCGTCCCCTGCGGCGCTTTTAGATTTTTAGGTCGTGGCGCAATTACGCTTTTGCTTTGACCTTACGTGCGGCTTTTGGGGCGGCCTCCGTGGCCGTTTCAACAAAAGCCTGTGCATCCGCGCCAAAGGATTTCGCGGCATCCATAAAAAGCTCCATCGTTTCCGTTTGCGCGGATTTCGCGATTTCGGACAATGCGGTGAGCTTTTCGGTGGCAACCGACGCCTGGGTGGAGGCGAAATCGGTCAGTTCTTTGGCGTAGTCGGCGGGGGCCTCTTTCGCCTTGGCCATGAGACCCAGCGATGTGAGCGTCTCGCGCGTCCAAGCGTTGGACAGGTCCGCGGACTGATCGGCGGCGCTCAGCGCGACGGCGGTGAGCTTTTCGTTGAACGCAACGCCGGATTTCAGCGCGTCTTCGAACGCTGCGGTGTCGAGCGGCAGCGCCGCGAATGCGTCTTTGAAGAACGTTTCAGGTGTCATCGTCTGGGCCATAACGGCTATCCTTTTCATCATCAGAGCGGGGGGAGGCATCGCTCCATCCCTACCTAATGCTGCAATGCAGCAAAATCAACCCGAAATGCTGCGACGCAGCAAAAAGATGCGCAGACATGGTTTGCGTCGGACAGCACGGCAGGCGCCGCGGCACGCGCTAGGCGCGCGGCGACATAGCCGCACTTGTGGTTTCAGAGGGAGGCTGTCGCGTGTCTCGCGCCCAGAACGCCTAGGCGCGTCGACTACTCTGCCGCGACGATCTTGTTGCGCGCGTCGCGCAGGCGGGCAAAGTCATCGCCCGCGTGGTAGCTCGACCGCGTGAGCGGCGTCGCGGAGACCATGAGAAAGCCCTTTGAAAACGCACGCTTTTCGTAGCTTGCAAATTCCTCTGGCGTCACAAACCGGTCGACGCGGTGGTGCTTGGGCGTGGGTTGCAGGTACTGACCGATGGTCAGGAAATCGATGTCAGCGGCGCGCATGTCGTCCATGACCTGGATGACTTCCTGCTGCTTTTCGCCGAGCCCGACCATGATCCCCGACTTGGTAAAGATCGACGGATCCAGCTCCTTGACCCGTTGCAGCAGGCGCAACGAATGGAAATACCGCGCCCCGGGCCGCACCTCGGAATAGAGCCCGGGCACCGTTTCGAGGTTGTGGTTAAAGACGTCAGGGCGCGCTTCTACGATGATTTCCAGGACCTCGGGCTCGCATTTCAGGAAGTCCGGGGTCAGAATTTCGATTGTCGTGTCGGGGGAGCGGTGGCGCACCGCGCGGATGGTCTGCGCAAAATGCTCCGCCCCGCCGTCTTTGAGATCGTCGCGGTCGACGGAGGTGATGACGACGTGGTTCAGGCCCAGTTTTTCGACCGCATGTGCCACACGGCCGGGCTCGAACGCGTCGAGCGTATCCGGGCGGCCCGTCGCGATGTTGCAGAACGTGCAACCGCGGGTGCAGATGTCGCCCATGATCATCATGGTGGCGTGGCCTTGCGACCAGCATTCGCCCGCGTTGGGGCAACCTGCCTCCTCGCACACGGTGACGAGGTTGTTGTCGCGCATGATGCGCTTAGTCTCGGCGTAAGCCTCCCCCGTGGGGGCCTTTACGCGGATCCAATTGGGCTTTTTCGGCTGCGGATTGTCAGGCTTGTGCGCCTTTTCCGGGTGCCGTTGCTCGGGGATTTTGAGGTCGCGGGGTCGCATGGTCCTAGTCTCTTCCCTTGGCTGGGTGCGCGGGCGACCGGGGCCGCCCGCACGAATTACGCGCCTAGTGCGTCTTCTTTTTCTTCGGCGGCATGAGGTCCGTGATCGTGCCCTCAAACATCTCCGCCGCGAAGTTCACCGTTTCCGACAGGGTCGGGTGCGCATGGATGGTATGCCCCAGATCGATGGCGTCTGCACCCATTTCAATGGCAAGTGCGACCTCAGCGATCAGATCGCCCGCGCTGGTGCCCACGATGCAGGCCCCGATGACGCGCTGGTCCGACGGGTCAAAGAGCAGCTTGGTGATCCCCTCGGACCGGCCATTCGACAGCGCCTTGCCCGACGCCGCCCAAGGGAACACACCCTTTTCGTAGGCGATGCCCTGCGCCTTGGCCTGGGTTTCGGTCACGCCGCACCAGGCCACTTCAGGGTCCGTATAGGCGACAGACGGGATCAGCTTCGCGTCAAAATGCCGGTTCTCGCCCGATGCGGCCTCTGCCGCAACCTTGCCCTCGTGGACGGCCTTGTGCGCCAGCATCGGCTGGCCCACCACGTCGCCGATGGCAAAGATATGCGCCTGCCTGGTGCGTTGCTGGCTGTCGACAGCGATAAACCCGCGGTCGTCCACGGCCACGCCTGCGGCCTCTGCATCGATCATCTTGCCGTTGGGCTTGCGGCCCACGGCGACGAGGATCTTGTCAAAGGTGTCAGTCGTGACCTCGCCCTTGTCATCCTCGAACGCGACGACCATGCCTGCATCCGTGGCCTCAACACCCGTCACCTTCGTCTTCAGAAGGATGTTCTGGTAGCGACCTTTGATCCGGGTATGGAGCGGTTTAACGATGTCCTTATCCGCGCCGGGAATGATCTGATCCATCAGCTCCACCACTGTGATGGCAGAGCCCAATGCGTCATAGACGCAAGCCATCTCAAGCCCGATGATACCGCCTCCCAGGATCAACATCCGGTCGGGGATGTCCTTGAGCTCCAGCGCGCCGGTGGAATCGATCACACGGTCATCTTCGGGGATAAAGGGCAGGTTCACAGGTTCCGAGCCCGCCGCAATAATGCACTGATCGAACGACACGTTGGTCGCGCCGCCCTCGCCCTCCACGCGGATCATGTTGGGCCCGGTGAACTTGCCGTAGCCGCGCACAACCTTGACCTTGCGCCCTTTCGACAAGCCGTCGAGCCCGCCCGTGAGCTGCTTCACAACGCCGTCCTTGAAGGACCGCAATTCATCAAGGTCGATGCTCGGCTTGCCAAAGCTGACACCGTGGGCACCCATCTCTTCGGCCTCGGTGATGACCTTGGCCACGTGCAGCAGCGCCTTGGACGGGATGCAGCCCACGTTCAAACACACACCACCAAGCATCGGATCCTTCTCAATAAGAATGACGGTCTTGCCCAGATCTGCCGCGCGGAACGCTGCCGTGTAGCCGCCAGGGCCAGAGCCCAGCACAACCACCTCGGCATGCTCATCGCCAGGGCCCGTGGCCCCACCGGTCGCCGCCACGGCCTGAGGCGCTGCAGGCGCCGACGCGGCCGGGGCGGCCTCAATGGCCGGCGCGGACGCAGCCCCCTCAGCCTCCATCACCATGATGACGGAGCCTTCGGAGACTTTATCCCCCTCGCCCACCGCGATGGACACGATTTTACCCGCCGCAGGCGACGGCACTTCCATTGTGGCCTTGTCAGATTCCAGCTCGATCAGCGGGTCCTCGGCGGCGACGACATCGCCCACCGACACCAACACACTCACTACTGGAACGTCGGAAAAGTCACCAATATCAGGTACTTTGATATCCATCAGATCAGTCCTTTCCCTACCACATCAACTTGCGCATATCGCCAAGCAGCGTCTTGAGCGTCACGCAGAACCGCGCGGCCAAGGCACCGTCAACGGCCCGGTGATCGTAGCTGAGCGACAAGGGCTGCATCAGGCGCGGCACGAACTCGTCGCCGTTCCAGACCGGCTGCATCTTGGAGCGCGTCAGACCCAGGATCGCCACCTCAGGCGCATTCACGATGGGCGTGAAATGCGTGCCACCGATGCCGCCAAGCGACGAAATCGTAAAGGTCGCGCCCTGCATGTCGCCGCCCTTCAGCTCGCCCGCGCGTGCCTTGGCCGAAAGCTCCATCAGGTCTTTGGAAATCTCGACGAGCCCCTTGCGATCCGCATCCTTGATCACCGGAACCACCAGCCCGTTGGGCGTGTCGGCAGCAAAGCCGATATTGTAGTAATTCTTCTTGATCAGCTTATCGCCATCCGGATGGATGGAGGAGTTGAACTCCCAATGCTCTTTGAGCGCGCTGACCGAAGCTTTCACCACAAAGCTCAGCAGCGTCACGCGATAGCCGTTCTCCTTGGCCATCGTGTCCATCTCCTTCCGGTACTTATCCAGATCGGTGATGTCGGCCTCGTCGTTATGCGTGACATGGGGGATGTTGAGCCATGAGCGGTGCAGCGCGGGGCCAGAGATCTTCTTGATCCGGCTCATCTCCACATCTTCGATGGGCCCGAATTTGGAGAAATCGACCGCCGGGATCGGCGGGATGCCCATCCCACCCGACACACCAGAAGCCGCCGCAGGCGCGGGGGCCGCCGTGGTCTTCAGGAACGCGGTCACATCCTCGCGCAGGATCCGACCCTTGCGGCCCGACCCGTTCACCTTTGTCAGATCGATGTCGAGCTGGCGGGCAAAGGCGCGCACGGAGGGCGACGCATGCGCCTTCCCAAACCCGGCATCCGTCACTGCCGCCGGAGCAGGCGCAGCGGGTGCCGCTGGTGCTGGAGGCGCCGCAGGCGCCGACGCGGGCGCGGCGGCCTCAATGGCCGGCGCGGACGCAGCCCCGTCAGCCTCCATCACCATGATCAGCGACCCTTCGGAGACCTCGTCTCCCTCGCCCACTTTCAGCTCCACGATTTTGCCCGCCATCGGGCTCGGCACTTCCATCGTGGCCTTGTCGGATTCGATCTCGATCAGCGGGTCCTCTTCGGACACCACATCACCCACGCTCACCAGGACGCTCACCACCGGTACGTTGGTGAAATCGCCGATATCGGGGACTTTGACTTCAATTCCCATTGTCTTCTCCTTCGTCCCTCAGGCTCACACGAGCCGCGGGTTCGGCTTTGCGCCGTCGATTTCGTATTTCTTGAGCGCCTTTTGCAGCACAGCCTTGGTGATGGCCCCCTCGCGGTAGAGGTCGACCATGGCCGCCGCGGCGATGTGGTTTGCATCCACCTCAAAGAAGCGGCGCAGGTTCACGCGGCTGTCGGAGCGGCCAAAGCCGTCCGTGCCGAGCACCGTGTAGCGCCCCGGCACGCAGGGCCGGATCTGTTCTGCGAATTGCTTCATGTAGTCGGTCGCGGCGATCACCGGGCCTTTCACACCCTCAAGCTGCTGCGCCACAAACGGCACCTTCGGCTCATCGAGAGGGTTCAGGCGGTTGTGACGCGCGGCATCCGCGCAGTCGCGGCCAAGCTCGTTGAACGACGTCGCCGACCAGATGTCGGAGGTCACGCCGAAGTCCTCTTCGAGCATTTCCGCCGCCTTGATCGCCTGCACGAGGATCGTGCCAGAGCCCATGAGGTTCACGTGCTTCTTGCCGGGCTTCGCCGTCTTCTTGAACCTGTAGAGGCCGCGAATGATATCCTCCTCGACGCCCATGGGCATGTCGGGGTGGCTGTAGTTTTCATTCATCAGCGTCAGGTAGAAATACACGTCCTCCTGATCCACATACATCCGCTGGAGCCCGTGATGGATGATCACGGCGACCTCATAGCTGAATGTCGGGTCGTAGCTGACGCAGTTCGGGATCGTGCCCGCCAGGATATGGCTGTGCCCATCCTCGTGCTGGAGCCCCTCCCCGTTGAGCGTCGTGCGCCCCGCTGTCCCGCCGAGCATAAAGCCCCGCGCGCGGCTGTCGCCTGCGGCCCAGGCCAGATCGCCGATCCGCTGGAAGCCGAACATGGAGTAGTAGATGAAGAACGGGATCATCGGCACGCCGTGGTTGGAATACGCGGTTGCCGCCGCGATCCAGTCGGCCATGGCGCCTGCTTCGTTGATCCCTTCCTGAAGCACCTGACCGGTCGATGTCTCCTTATAAAACATCATCTGGTCGGCATCTTCGGGCGTGTAGTTTTGCCCCAGCGGGTTGTAGATCCCGACGGAGCGGAAGAGCCCCTCCATCCCGAAGGTGCGGCTTTCGTCCGGCACGATTGGCACGACTTGCTTGCCGATGTTTTTGTCGCGCAAGAGCGTTGTGAGCACGCGGACAAAGGCCATGGTCGTGGAAATCTCGCGATCACCTGTGCCTTTAAGTTGGCCGTCAAATTTCTCCAGCGGTGGGATCTCCAGCGGGCCCGTGCCCGAGAACCGCTTTGGAAACTCGCCGCCGAGCGCCTTACGCTTCTCCAGGATATACGCCTTTTGCGCGTTGTTGAGCGCGACGAACGGGGCCTTGGCCACGTCTTCGTCGCTCACGGGGATCTGGAACCGGTCGCGGAAGGCGCGCAGCTGATCCTCGTTCATCTTTTTCTGCTGGTGGGTGGTGTTCTGCCCCTCACCGGCGGAGCCCATGCCGTGACCTTTGACGGTTTTCACGAGCAGGCAGGTTGGCTGGCCTTCGGTTTCGGTCGCGCGTTTGAAGGCGGTGTAGACCTTTTCGGGGTCATGCCCGCCACGACGGAGCGCCCAGATTTGATCGTCGGTCCAGTCTTCCACCAACGCGGCCGTTTCCGGATATTTCCCGAAGAAGTGCTTGCGGATGAATGCGCCGTCTTTGGATTTGAACGTCTGGTAGTCGCCGTCGACGGTTTCATCCATCAGCTGGCGCAGCTTGCCGGAGGTGTCTTTTTCCAAGAGCTGGTCCCAGCCCTTGCCCCAGAGCAGCTTGATCACGTTCCAGCCTGCGCCGCGGAAGTCGCCTTCGAGCTCTTGCACGATCTTGCCGTTACCGCGCACCGGGCCATCGAGCCGCTGCAGGTTGCAGTTGATGACAAAAATCAGGTTGTCGAGCCCTTCACGGACCGCGAGGTCGATGGCCCCACGGCTTTCGGGTTCGTCCATTTCGCCGTCACCGAGGAAGCACCAGACCTTACGGTCGGCCATGTCGATGAGGCCGCGGTTGTGCATGTATTTCATGAACCGCGCTTGGTAGATCGCCATAAGCGGCCCGAGACCCATGGAAACGGTCGGGAACTGCCAGTAGTCGGGCATGAGCCACGGGTGCGGGTAGGACGACAGCCCCTGCCCGTCGACCTCAGAGCGGAAGTTTTCCAGCTGCTCTTCGCTCAGCCGCCCTTCCATGAAAGAGCGCGCATAGATCCCGGGGATCACGTGGCCCTGGAAGAACACCAGATCGCCGCCGTGGATCGCCGATTTCGAACGCCAGAAGTGGTTGAGGCCGACGTCATACATGACCGCCGAGGACGCGAATGACGCGATGTGGCCGCCATATTCGCTGCTCACCTTGTTGCGGCGGACAACCGTCGCCATGGCGTTCCAGCGGTTGATGGTGCGGATGCGCCATTCCATCTCCATATCGCCGGGGAAGGCTTCCTGATCATCCACCGGGATCGTGTTTTGGTAGGGTGTGGTGGCCGAAAACGGTAGGTTCGCGCCATGGGCACGGGCCGTTTGGACCGCCTTGTCGAGCAGGTAATGCGCGCGGTTGGCGCCGTCCCGTTCGATGACATCTTCGATCGCGTCTTGCCATTCCTGGCTTTCTACCGGGTCGATATCGGACTCGAGGTCTTTCATTCAGGGAGCTCCCAATTTGGTTTGGGTGAGAATTTCAGGCGTTACACGAAGAACTGCGCGCCATTGGCGGAGATCGTGGAGCCGTTGATGAAGCCCGCGTCGTCGGACGCCAGGAATGTCACGCAGCGCGCGATTTCCTCGGGTTCGCCCAGACGGCCTGCGGGGATGCCTGCGATGATCTTGTCGCGGATGCCCTCGTCGATGGACATCACCATTTCCGTGGCGATGTAGCCGGGGCAGATCGCGTTGGCGGTGATGCCTGCGCGCGCGCCCTCTTGCGCGAGCGATTTCACGATGCCGAGGTCGCCGGCCTTGGTCGCTGCGTAGTTCACTTGGCCGAACTGGCCCTTTTGCCCGTTGATCGACGAGATGACGATCACGCGGCCAAACTTACGCTCGCGCATGCCGGGCCAAACGGGATGTACAGTGTTGAAGACGCCGGTGAGGTTTGTGTCGATGACCTCTTTCCACTTAGCGGGGGTCATCTTGTGGAATGGCGCATCGCGGGTGATGCCTGCGTTGGCGACAACGATGTCGATGGGGCCGAGGTCGGCTTCGACCTGAGCAATTCCCGCCGCGGATGCGTCGTAATCCGCCACGTTCCATTTGTAGGTCTTGATGCCGGTGGCCTCGGTAAAGGCCGCGGCTTTCTCATCGTTTCCGGCATAGGTCGCGGCGACCGCGCAGCCCTGTGCCTTGAGCGCTTTGGAAATGGCTTCGCCGATGCCGCGGCTGCCGCCGGTGACCAATGCTACACGTCCCATGGATGTCTCCTCCAACTTCGCGACCGCCTATGTCAGCTTTGCTGACTTATGGGCCTTGGCTATCTGGTTTCATGCCCGTGAGTAAGTGCCGCAAGGTCAATCCAGCTATGCGTCACAGGAATGGTTTAACGTTAAACTATATGATGAGCGCCCGGATTGGGCCGCGACAAAGCCGCCCAATCCTGTAGAGTTCCTGTCGCTTAAGGGCGCTCCACGCACATCGCGACGCCCATGCCGCCGCCGATGCACAGGGTGGCGAGGCCTTTCTTGGCGTCGCGGCGCTGCATTTCAAAGAGCAGCGTGTTCAGCACGCGGCAGCCCGAGGCACCGATCGGGTGGCCGATGGCGATCGCGCCGCCGTTCACGTTCACAATCGCCGGGTCCCAGCCCATGTCCTTGTTCACGGCACAGGCCTGGGCGGCGAAGGCTTCGTTCGCTTCCACCAGGTCCAGGTCGTCCACGGACCAGCCCGCTTTCTCCAGCGCTTTGCGCGACGCGTAGATCGGGCCCACGCCCATGATCGACGGGTCGAGGCCCGCGGTGGCGTAGCTCGCGATGCGCGCCAGCGGCTCGATCCCGCGCGCCTCGGCGTTGTCGGCGCTCATGCACAGCACCGCCGCCGCGCCGTCATTGAGGCCCGACGCGTTCGCCGCCGTGACCGAGCCCTCGCGGGTGAAGGCCGGGCGCAGCTTTTGCATCCCCTCAATCGTGGCGCCGTGGCGGATGTATTCGTCCTTATCCACCACGATGTCGCCCTTGCGCGTCTTGACGGTGAAGGGGATCACCTCATCGTCGAATTTTCCTGCTTTTTGGGCGGCTTCTGCTTTATTTTGGCTCGCCACCGCGAACGCGTCCTGCATGTCGCGGGTGATCTGCCACTGGTCGGCGACGTTTTCGGCCGTCTGACCCATGTGGTAGCCGTTGAACGCGTCCCACAGGCCGTCGCGGATCATCGTGTCGATGTATTTCAGGTCGCCCATTTTGTGGCCCGCGCGCAGATGCGCGGCGTGGGGGCTGAGCGTCATGTTCTCCTGCCCGCCCGCGGCCACGATGTCGGCGTCGCCCAGCTGGATGTGCTGCGCGGCCAGCGCCACGGCGCGCAGGCCCGAGCCACACACCTGGTTCAGACCCCAGGCCGCGCTTTCCTGCGGCAGACCCGCATTGATGTGCGCCTGACGCGCGGGGTTTTGGCCCTGGGCGGCGGTCAGAACCTGGCCCAGGATCGTCTCCGACACCTCCGCCTT